>NZ_JACXAB010000052.1 GCF_014699075.1 Microvirga sp.
CGCTTGCAAATCGACAACAGGACGGCTCCTCAATTGGCCGCTCCGGATTACCCTGCTGGGGTCAACGCAACAGTGCCGATGTCGGGCGTACCGTGAACGAAAAAGCCCCAGCCGAGAGGTAAGGGCTCTCTGCCGGGGCCAGCTCCACGCATTGGGGGCGATGGAGATTGTACGGGCTGATACGCAACGCGCCCGCTACCCGCACCATGAAACGGTCAAGCTTAACAACTCGTGCAGGGGGACGAGGCTGCTGTGCACTCATCAGGAAGATCAGGACAAATGCTGAGCGAAGTGTCTGTTCATCTCGAACATACTGACCTTGTCCTTGCCACCGAAGACCGGTCGGAGCTTGTCATCGGCCAGGATCTCGCGCTTGTTCTCAAGGTTTTGGAGGTTATTCGCCTTGATGTACTCCTATACCTTGCTCACCACTTCGGTGCGGGGCAGGGAAACGAGCCGACAACGGCTGCAAGTTCATTCGAGGGTTGCAACGGCTTCGCCAGGGCCGGGTTGGGCTTCTTGGTTTTGCTGGCTTCTGCCATGTATCACTCCGTTGTTACGCCTCGTAGCTCTCCTGAGGCAAGGGGCGGGGACCATGGCAATCGGGAACCTAACCGTTCCTTAATGGCAGCCCCGCCATTCACTACCGTCGTTTGCTTTGCGGTTTCGCCATCATCTGCCGCATGGCTTCTTCAGCCCGCGCTCTCGCTTCAGCATCATGGCTGAGGTTGCGCACCTCCGCAGGCTCGTCTTGCTCCCGCAAGCCGTTCTTGCTGGCCCGCCACTGCTTGGCCTGCGCGGCTGTTGCGGTGGCATTGGCAAGCTTCTCAAGCCGATCAAGCTGGGATGAGCTGGCCGGAGCCCCGCCCTCAGGTTGCTCATCCTCGTCGTTCGCTCCCATTGTCATGGATCCTCCGCTTCTTCAGTTCGCCCGTGACAATGCTCTCTATGCCGTGGCCACAGGGTAGGTCAGCCAGTTCTCGTCACCTCGGCCCTACATGATTCAGGCTTAGTCTCCGGGTTCGGCCTTGAGATCATCAGCACTAAGGCGGATACGGCTCGACCAGAGCATTGAAAGTCAGTTGGGTGTCACCGGGCAGTACATCCCCACCTACTGCTCGGAGCTGCGAAGTTTGCGGCTAACCCAAACTGCTTCTAGAGCCGTTTCACGCAGTAGTAGAGTCTATTTCAAGTATCTGGGTCTGTTAGCGGTTCCGCTAGGGATCATCGACATCCCTTTCCAGCACATGTTTGAGTCATGTCGCTGGATCGTAGCCCGGAGCTCGGCTCGATTACTAAGCAGCATCGAATCAAGTGCGTAACTTCGAATCACCCGGAACCTGACTTTTACATGCGAATTGACTCGGCCTTTTCGCCTAAATGATTCTAGCTAAAGAAGTTTCCCACCGCTGAATCGATCTATTGTGAACGGATTCTTGACGCGCGACTCCACAGCCAACTCAGAATCGGGCATTTCTCGTAACTGTCACAAGTGCGATGGGGTGGAGTGCCATGGCTGACGTGAAAGGGATCGAGCGTGTTCAGCGTCTCAGGAGAGCCCGCCGCGAGCGGGGCTACCGGGAGATGAACGTCTGGGTTCCTCAGTTGATTGGGGCTGCAATCGACCAAGCTGTCGAGAGCGGCCGCTTCAAGACACGCCAGGACGCCATCAACCACGCCCTTGAGACCACCTTTGTTCGGAAGGAGCCAAACACGGTGACGTAACCTAGGCAAAGCAAAAGGCCCACGAAGCTGGAAACTTCGAGGGCCTTTGGAGACCACCACGAGGGGTGGGCAAAGATTGTGTAGCAACATTCTTATGCCATCCCGACAAGCTGAATGTCAAGAGCATCGGTTTCGGTGAACGCTCCCGCTTTGCCCTCACATAGGAGGGTACGATGCAGCTTGCATCGTCAGGAGGCCGGCGGCTGAGACATGCCGCTCTGGCCGCGAGAGAACTTGCGCTCGAAACCGGGCGCACGGTGACGCGGAAAGAACTATCTGCGGCAGCCAGGGACGCTGCCAAGGCGCTGGAATTGCGGAATGGACCCCGGTCGGTACTCTCCGAGCTCGTGGCCTGCTGGGGCGAGCAGGAGTGGGAGCGGCTGCTGGTCTGGCCGTCCAACGACTACCTGATGAGCCGAACCGGTCTGTCCGAGCGATCTGTTCGGTACGCCTTCAGGGTGCTGATCGACCAGCAGCTGATCGTTCCGAAGGAATCCCCCAACGGGAAGCGCTTTGCTGTCAGAGACTTAGGCGGCGAGGTCGTCGATGCATTCGGCTTCGACCTGACGCCCGTCTATGCTAGGCGAGGAGAGTGGGCCGAGCGACTGGTCGAGCAGAAGCAGCTCAGGGAAGCCCGGAAGCGCGCCTTCGACGAGATCACTGTCGCCCGCCGCGCCGCGGAAGAAGCCTTAAGTGCCCTGACCGAGCACTATCCCGATCTGGACCGCTCCGATCTGGAAGACCGTCTCAAGGCTCTAAAAGCCCGGACGCCGTTACGCAGCACAAAGGTGATGCCGCTGGACGCTCTCGACGAGTGGAAAGACCTGAGGACACTCTGTGAGAAAGCGTTCTTTGATGCGGGCAATGGGGGCAAGGATTGCCTCCACACTAATAACAACAACGGATCTCCTAGTGAGCCTTGTAACAAGGGCTTTCCGAAGAAAGCTGAGGCGGTTCGTTCAACCGAACAAACGCCGGAGCACCTATCACCGGAATTGATCCTTGAGGCTTGCCCCACTCTCAGCGACTACGGCCAGCCGGTGCGGGACCTCGCTGACATCGTCTCAGCCGGCCGCTACCTGCGGGCCTCGCTCGGGGCTCATGAGAGCGCCTGGGCCGAAGCTGTCGAGGAGGTGGGCCCCGTCAGGGCGGCTATTGCGGTGATCTACGTCCTGCAGCTCTATGAGGACGACGCGGCCAGGAACGGCGGCGAGAGCCGGATCAAGAACCCGGGCGGCTACTTCCGCGCCCTCACACGCATGGTGAAATCCGGCAAGATCGACCTCGCCGTCGAACTCCTGGCCATGAGGAGACGAAGGATGTCATAGGGAGAGGAACCGTGCTCGTGGAGATGATGACTGGCCAGCGTGCCTGGGGTCACAGCGCGGCAATAGCAGGGTGCATCACTGATGTGAATCGTTCCAGCTCAACGGATTCAGGACTTTGATTGGACCTCGTCCCTGGGCCCGCGTGACACTGGCGCATGGCTCAAGACACGATCCAATATCTGGTTCTTCACAGGTGCGATCCAGGCTGCAACATGGCTCGCTACTATGTCCTGTCGATCGAGCCGAGCCTGTTTGGGGATGCGACCCTGATCCGCGAGTGGGGCCGCATTGGTCGACCTGGGCAGCGCAGGGTCGAACTCTACGAAAACCAGTCATGTGCAGTGGAAGCCCTCGAGACCTGGCTCCAGCGAAAGCGGCGACGCGGCTATCTCCTGCGACGCGGATAGGGAAGAAGCATAGAGAGACTTGGATTGCACTCATCGTAGGATCTTGAGTAACTCGTCGACAGCTTCAGCTTCCTTGAGGCTGCCTCTCTCGTACTGGCGCAGCACGTCCCGGATTTGGGTGCGCTTTGAACGTGAGCTGCCAGTTTGCTCGTCATGAGCAGTTTCTTGCCGCTGGATTGCGGCTGGCTGTTCAGGCTTGCGGAAGTAGGTCTGCACTTTCTGCAGCAGTCTCATGTTCGGCATTCTTGATAGTAACTCTGACCGGCCGATATGGGAGCTCTTGAGGCCGGTTCGTCGCCTCCTATCCTTAGCAACAGGCAGGGTTGGGGAAGACAGACTTTGGTCGAAAACTTCGGAGCAAGTAAGCCGTCCTTCGAGCACCGGCTAGGTGTGAGCAGAGCTTCAACAGTGTTCAAGGCTAATAGGGTCGGAAGAGTGCTGAGAGGATGACACCGATGGACGAGAGTTTCTCACCGACCGTCTTCCTTTATGGCATGGCCCTCATACTCGCGGTGGGAAAGGCGTTTACGCTGACGATCTGGCGGACGCTTCCGAAACCAAGGTTAGGGCTGAGGCAAGAAATGTTGCAGGCGTGGAAGAACCGCAGGCTTCAGAAGCAGGCCGCAACGAACGTAGTTCAGCCTCCTCGCAAAGAGCCGACGGCGGACGACTCCTCGAGGAGCGCTGAGGGGGCTGAGGCGGAGCCACACGCCACAATGCCCGCTCCCATAGACCGACGGCTTATTTCCGAGCCGCCATAAGGTCATGGGTAAGGACAGTGAGCTTACCGATCAGCGATGCCATATCGCTCGGATCGCATGACCACTGGGTACCGATAGCCGCCCCATCGGAGGATACGGACACGACGGCAAGCGAGCGCAGCTTGCCCTCGCGAGCGAGCCGCAGATGCTCTTGTAGGAGGTCAATCATCGAAGCTGTGTTCTCGTCGATAGGCGGTGTGTTGACAGGACGGAGCTTGGCCACCGATCTAGGCTCGCTAGCTTGCTTTTCGCTCATGGTGCACCCCTCAATCATTCCCAGGCTCTTGCAGACCTCTCATCGAGAATGCGCACTAGACATAAACCAAGTGTCAACACTAGGTCGACATAGTAGAAACATCGGCCGTGTCATATTTCGACAACAGTGCTGAGTAAGCTTAGCCAATACGTTAGGCAGCTGCGCTGATGAGTATTCTCTACAGTCGTGGGTCAGCAGTTAACAACTGCGCGGATGTAGACACAGATGGATGACGGCTTACGTGAGGAATGCGCAAATACCAACACTTGGCTCAACATTGTGAGGGATAAAGATTCGCTTGAACTCGGCCTCCAAGCCGACCGTATGTCAGAGGCCGAAGTGGCCCTGCGCCTGGCCGAGTTCATCCTGTCGCTTCCTCATTCGGGAGCGATGGCAAGTGTCGCGATCGATGGTGCCAGCATCAAGGTTGGCGACCCAATTGTCTTCGACATCGGCCGCTTCATGGCTTGGACTGGATGGGAGCAGATCAGGGAGCCGCAGTTCGGCCGGAGCGCGCGAACTGGCGCTTACCGGCGCAACGACAAGACCATCCGGGTGCACTCGCGACCAGGTGAGAGCAACGTAGTCGCCACAATCGATGGCCGCCGCGTCGTCGCCCAATGCAAGAAGGGTCCACTGGTCCGAAAGCCTGGAGGTCCGGAGTATGCATTGCTCACCGCCGCACTCGGGCAGGCGCTGTTGTTCGATGTCTCTGCCGATGACATCGTGGTCACAGCGGTTCCGGACACACCTGTCTTCCGCAAGCTCGCGGAGATTTGGCGAAGCCGTCCACTCGTCAGGCGAGCCGGCATCCGCATCGCCCTCGTGGCCCGTGACGGCGCGGTCTCTGGGCTGGATTTGTGACCGGCACAAGATGCGGTGGCGCACGCTGGAGTGAGCTCTCCCTCGCCCTGACCAGATCTCGGAAGGCTCGTTGTGAATTGCTCGCCTACGACGCCAGAGCATCACGCCGAACTCTAACGGGTTGCGCCGGGACGTAGACGAGCCTCCGGTGCCAGTCGCACCAGCTTGATCCCTCTGGTGTCGGGGCTCCGCAGCAGATGGCACGACGAGGATCGTCGGAGACGATGTAGCGGCACTGCCGCATTCCAATCTTGAGCAGTTTCGTCCGTTGTCTGGGATCTGGCTCTTGCATGACGGACATCTTTGCACGCTCGCTTGTCTCAACGGAAGTCGCGTTTTGCTACACGGATGGCGGGCACCTCAACCCGCTGCTCGGGGATCCCACTAGGAGGCGCATCGACAATCTTCCTCGGCCCGTCGCGCAAGCGATCGCGTCTCCATCGTTCCCGACGAGAGAATGCCCCGGATGGAGTGAAGCCTGCGCATTCGATAGCGGTGCTGCTTGGAAGAGTCCGGGGAAGGGTCATCATCCCGGAAAGACAATCCCGAGGAGTGACGCTTCTGAGTGTGTGAGTGGGTGAGGCAGGGAACAAGAAAAATCCCAAAAAGGACATGCCACGGTAAGGCGCCACAGCCGGCGCAGCACAGGACGGTCCGACCTCATCACAGGGAGCCCAGGACGTTCGTTCCTGACGAGCGCGGGCTCATCATCCATCACCCCACAGACGAAATGAACTCTATGACCACAGGTGAAAACACCACTGAAGCCCGCCTGCAGGCGTTCCTGGCCAAAGCCAAGGACGGCATCTCCGGGCAGGATGCCGCCATCGATGCGCTCGTGGCCGAACTGTCCCGCCGCCTCGAGACCCCCTCCGACCACCGCCCGCTGGCGGTCCTGCTGCTCGCCGGACCGGATCGGTCCGGAACAAAAGCCGATCTTGTGGAGGTGCTGGCTGATGCGCTGGGCGTCCCAATCCACCAGTATGACCTCTCCCCGCCCTGGGGCGAGGAGGACGCGCTCATCTTCGGGCTCAATCCCGGCGTGCCCGCCTGGCTGTCGCTGCAGCAGAGCCTGACGGATTACCCTCGCGCCATCGTGGCGCTTAAGGCCGTCGAGCAGGCCCATCCGACCGTCCTCAGCCGCCTCCAGGCCGCCTGGACCAGCGATCGTCTGGTAGAGCCGTCTGGCACGGAAGTGGCGACAATCGAGGCCATCTTCATCCTGACCACCGAGGTGGGGCAGGGAGCGGTGGGCCAGCTGGCCCGCCAGGA
This sequence comes from Microvirga sp., assembly GCF_014699075.1. Classification (GTDB taxonomy): domain Bacteria; phylum Pseudomonadota; class Alphaproteobacteria; order Rhizobiales; family Beijerinckiaceae; genus Microvirga. Next base: position 6,614 of record NZ_JACXAB010000052.1, read on the forward strand.
GACCGATCCGGACCGGCTGCATGTGGCGGCCGTGAAGCTGCTTGCCGATGCGGGCTTTCCGATCCCGGTGCTGCGCAGCGTGGATGCGGTGATCGGCCTGAAGAGCCACACGACGGGCGAGCTGACACGGGAATACTGCCGGGATCTCGCACAACAGGTCCGCTCGCATGGCCTGGAGCTGGCGGACGACGGCATTGATGCGCGCATTGTCACCCATGCGTTGGAGCCGGTGCTTGGCCCATTCACGGGAGGAATCTCACTGGTGAGGGATCGCCTCGATCCGGATCTTGTGCGCGTCAAGGCTGAGGGTGCCGAGACCATCCGGCTGGTGCTGGGCGAGGAGGGCATTCTGGTCGTGCCGGTGGACCGCCCGCTCCAGGATGAGCCGCTATCGTCTCCTGGCTCGGCCGTTCAGGAGGGCTCAGGCGATGAGTAGGCGAGACCTCGACGTGGCAGCCCGGCTCGAGGCGCATGCCCTGCTCGACCGGCTGGTTCAGGAGGGCGAGACCTTCGCGCGTGACGACGCCGTGCGGCTGATCGGGCTGATTCCGGTGGCGCCGCGCCGGCGCTTGTCGTTCACCGGCGTGTTCAAGAGCCGGGGCCCGGGCTTACGCGGGCAGGCCGCCGGGATCGGCGAGGTCGAGGTGGACGGGGAGGGCAGGGAGAAGCAGGTGTCCTGGAACGCTCCGTCGGCTCACCGGATCGGCGGTTACACGGTGACCCACACGCCCGGCCAGATCGCGATCGAGCTGATGTGGGCTGAGACGCGGGATGAGCAGTCGGGCCAGAGCTGTCTGCTCCTCTATGACCCGGCCACCGGAGAGCCGCAGGCGATGCAGATCACGGTGCAGAGAACCCTGACGCTGCTGTTCATCCGCCTGGCCTATGTGTCCTATGTGCCCTGGAAGAAGCCAGACGCCGCGCGAGCAGGGCTGGGCTGATCGGCCAATCACCGGCAGGCTGTTTACGGATCTGCCAGCATCGCCAAGCCCTGCCGCTTGGTGTCGCCACCGCGTTCCTCCATGTGCCCGGCTGCATGTGGAACGACGCCCACCGCCTCCTCCGGAAACAGCCGGAGGCGGCGGTGAAGGCCGCAGCCTAACCCACTCACACGAAAAGGCGGCTCGTCTCGCGACAGCCGCCTTTCTTGATGGGCACTCCCTCAAATCCTAGGGAGGGAAGCGGACAAACCGCAGACGCTCCGGGAAGTTCTTCGGCTCTCCCGCCCAGGACCGGACATCCGGCACCACGTTGGGATCCTGCTCGGCCCACAGGACCAGATCGATCCGCGAGAAGCCCTTCGGCCATTCCATCGCGTCCACGATCTCCCGCCAGACGAGATGCTCGCTGTCGGTCAGGTTGCCCAGCGCGATGTAATCCCGGTGGGCCATCCACATGAAGGCAAGGTCCTGGTCCATTTCGCCCTTGGCAGCAGAGGCACTGTACTGCTCGGCATTGATCACCCGCAGATGCACGGTATGCCAAACCATGATCCGGTCCCGCTCACGCTGGATCAGAGGCTCAAGCTGGAATCTCCACGCCTTGTAGAGACTCTCTGCGTCCCTGTAGATCCGGATATCGTCACCGAAGCGCATCTCCCGATACTCATCATCCGGCTCATCGCTGTAAGACGTAGCAAAGAGCCACCGTTTCAGATCCTCCTCGGATATCTCCTCACTCGGCTCCGTTGTTGAGAAACCGAACTCCGGGAACAGGGCCAGAACCGCCGGAGCGATCTTTGTCTGATCCATGGCATCGGAGAAATCGTAATTCATGGAGAACTTCGTCTTCTGACGCGGCAATCCCTCAGGCGGGATTTCCTCACCCGGCTCGTTCAAGGCATCCCAAAGCGCCTTCTCCCGAGCGGCCTGCTCGGCCAGCTCGGCTTCATACTCAGGGTCGTTCTCGACCACGGTGACCTGCACCCTACGCTGCTCGGCCGGCCTGATCTCAAGCGCCATCTCCGGCATCTCGATCTGAATGGTCTCTTGGCCGAGGCCACCAGCCATCGTCGACTCCAGCAGAGCGGCCGCAACCTGCGGCGCAGCCTTCGGATCCGGGGTCGGCACCCGCGCCGGCGCTGCCGTCACGGGAGAAGCCGTACCGGACGTCCTGCGCGTGGAGGCACGACGGGTTGCACTCGACGTCCTCGGCTTCGCAGAACCGCTTTCCGCGTTCGAAACCCGGTGGGCAGAAAGCGGGCGGACCTTCGCACGGGACTTCCGCGGCGGACGGGGATCACCCGGCTGATATTTGCGGGGCCGGCCACGACGGCGTTTGGCCGGCACTTCAGTGGACGTGGTAACAAGGCCTTTGCTCGCCAGATCCGCCTCACGGCTGCGATCATACCGCCCGTTTGGTGTCAGGTAGTCGATCTTCTGGATCTCCAGCTCGGCGTTGCGCAACGCTGCCAGAGCCCCTGCCATCGCCTCCTGGTAGCTGCGCTCAATGTCGGCAATGCTGGCCTTGATGTTCTTGATCACCGTCGTTTCAAACCGGCGCCGGCGGTCCATGGGACGCTCAGCGCCCCACTCGTAAGTCACAAGGCAAGCCATTAAACCCCCACCCGATTCATGCTCTCGACGAGCAATGGCACTGTGCTCAGCGCCTGAACTTGTTTCTTGCTGACAGGATAAAGTGTCGGCGATAGCCCGTCAATTTTCGCACATCGCTTAAGAGGGCTAAATCCACAGTGAGAAAATGAGGCCTTGGAATTTTGCACTGGATCTTTTGACCATGATCATTCAGGTGAAATGCAAATCTGAAGGCTCGTATTTTCGCATCTCCTTCCACGACGCACATCGAGGGGATCAACGCCGATGAGAAAATCTGCGCCAAGTGATTTGCACATCACCGACACCAGTCAGCTCATTCGTCGACCGGAAACAAGGGTGAAGGTGCATGTGAAAATCATGGGCAGCGAAATTCTCACAATGCCTGGCATGGATCTCCTGGCCAGGCCGCCCGAGGTCTCAAAGCAGGAGGCTCAATACCGCAAACCGTCCGCGAACTGGCACAGCAGGGGCTCTGCGGAGGCCAAGGAGCGGCTTCGCTGCGTTTCGAAGGGGGTCCCGGAGGCCGGGGAGCGGCAAGCGCTGCAGGAGGCTCAATACTGTAAATTTTGTGGGTCGGGTCGGAGGCTCAATCCCGGACCCGTGACCCAGCAACTATGTTGCGCAGCCTACCGGGCTCAATTCCGCAAATTTTGTGCACTGGGTTCGAGGCTCAATACCGTAGGTCCGACGCAGCAATTAAGTTGCATATATAGGAATTTTTGCGAGGGAGCGTCCGAGGCTCAATACCTCAACTTTTGTGCAGGAATATGATCCTGTGGTGTCTGGACCCGATTCCGCCCCCGGTCTGCACCAATCTTGAGGGGCAGGACCGCCCCTGCTTGGGCTTTGTGCCCCGGCTCCGTTAGAGCCACCCCATGTGAGCGATCACTGGCAATGTGCCTCGTTTTTCGGGTCTGGCCCGATATCGCAGCGGGCTCGCTGCAAATGAGGCACAAAAAATATGGCCGCTTCGGCATCCGTCGTTCGCGCCAGCCCGCTGTTGGCCGGTACTCTCCGACATCATCTGCGATCTCGTTCCCTCGTATTTTGTGTGCCTCGCAGGTGAGGGCGGGTGAGCCCTCTTCGGCCGGATTAGTTTTGTCGTGAGTTGGTCTCTTGACCAGCGCGACGATGTGCTGACGTACGCACCAGATGCATTATATTCGCACAAATATTTTCACCCCAACTGCTGGTCCTCGGCAAGCATTCCGCTGAGGTCACCCTGGAGTTCACGATCCGGCGCGATAGCTGGTTCAGGGCGCAAGAGGGATCCTGAGACGGTCAAAGCGTCTGGACAGTAAGGTGGCGAATTGTGATTGTGGATGCCGGCCAGGGGTGGAACACCGGCCTATGCTGCAGGTCCTCAGCCAATTGGTTCGCAACTGTTCACGTGAGGTCGAGCCAGCCAGGGAGAGTTGAGGGCGGGGCTATAAGGGATCCTTGTGCGACGCCTCACTCTAAAACGGCTTTCACACGTCAGAACAGAACTCACCCCGGCTAGGTATCAGTTCGCATAATCAAAATGTTGGCAAGAAGTCAGCTGTCGGCCTGAGAGACGGCGGCACAGACCTGCTCCTTATGATATCCGATCACAGCATTAGTCGGCGGAGTAGCATTGACCAGGATCGCGCTGATTTCCGATCTCCACCTTGAGGAGCGCAAAGACCAACTGCTGCTCGGGGCACCCCCTGGAATGTTCCGGGTCTATGGTAGCCTCTCGCTTCCCCGTGAGACCGACGCCGATGTCATGGTGATCGCCGGCGACACGCATCCCGATCCTGAGGTCCGCAGCCAGGTGCTGGCAAGAATTGAAGATGAACTCGCCTTGCCCGTCATCCACGTCAATGGAAACCATGACTACTATGGCGGCTCATTCCCGAAGGACCTGGGCGACCTGATCACGATGGGCGGGATCCGCTTCGCCGTCGCAACCCTCTGGACCTATCTGGATGATGCCGGGCGGCGTGAGGTTTCCCGCTTCCCGGACTTCGTGAAGATCCATGGCGTGACGGTCGACAAGTGGAATGACCTGCACCTGGCGCAGCTCACGTTTCTCGAGCAGGCGAGTGCCGATGTGATCGTCTCACATCATGCTCCCTTCCCTGGGTCGATCCATCCTGACTTCCAGGGCGATGCTCTCAATGCGTTCTTCGTGAACAACCTCGATCCGAAGCGCTTTTGCAAGACCCGGCTCTGGATCCATGGTCACGTCCACACCCCGTTCGACTATCTGGTGCAGGCTGAGAATCATCAGATGCGGGTTGTCTGCAACCCCCTGGGCTATCCGATGACGCGGATCCGGCGCCGCGTCGGGATCAAAATTGTCGAAATCCCTTCTTGAGGCATGTTGAACCAACCTCTGGATGGCATGGTCTGAGGCTCGTGCGCCCCGCACACCACTCGCCGATCAAGCCTCACGTCGGCCGACATCCTGCTGTCAGGCGCAGCGATCCGTCAGCGCCGGTGACCTTCAGTTGGTCAAGGTTGAGGTTCCCAAGCTTCCAAGACTGAAGGATCACAGAGGTGCTCCCAACCGCCTTGGGCTTTACGCCGCCCACAGCCACACGCTCGATCGTCAGCGTCTTCCCGCTCCAGTCCAGCAGGAGACGGTCGTCCGGGCCGAAGCCAGCCTGGTCCCACAAATCCCGTGGCAGGCGGATGGACGTGTAGAACCGGTCCGAGCGCTTCGCGTCGGGTATCGACTTGACCACAAGGGGCCCGGAGCCAGTCTCACGAACTTGGTCCTTAGTCTCCGTCGAACGCTGACCCGCTCTCGAGCGCGCTTTTGCCCTGGGTGCGTTCCGAGGTTCTGGCTCTGAGCTGAGTTCTGGATCCTGCTGTTCAACCGGTTCAGCCTCTGGCGTAAGCGGCTCTTCTGCCTTGGAGGGCTCTCTCACAGGAGGGGAGGCGCTCGGGATGGACTGGATCGCGCTGACAACATCCCGCAGGCCGCCGGCAATCCCGTCAGCCGATTGAACCATCAGGGGTGCGAGCCGCGCGAGGGCCTCCAGCTGCTGACCACCGAGCGCCACCAGCTTGCCTATCTGCTCCGCCATGCCTTCCATGGTCGAGCGCAGGTCCTTCAGTTCTGCGGCCATGCCCGTCAGGGCCTGTTCCATCTCCCGTGACAGGGCAGGGGCTGATCCAGTCTGTGGGGGCGCCTCCGGTGCGGAGGGGCGAGGGGGCTGCACAGGCTTGGCACGGAAGACTTCCGCGGCAAGCACTTCGGGCTTGCCCAGGTGGCGGGCCAGGATGTCAGCGGTGTCCCGGGACCGATTGTCCGCTCGGGCGCTCACGCCACCTGAAGGGTTGGCCGCCTCTGGCGACCGATAGCGCTGAACTTCGTTGACCGGGCGCGGCTGCTGAGCCTGCCGGGGTTTTGCCAGGCAAGCTGGACACAGATCATAGGCCCGATCGCGGGCGAGAAGCCAGCCGCGCTCCTTGAAGTAGCCTTTGACGAGTTCATCACCGGCAGGCTTGATGGCCTCGTAGGTGTCTGTCTTAGGGCAGCTTGAGCATCGGGCGGTGAAACGATACTTGGAAGGGGCGCCACCGGTACGGGTGATCTGCGGCTCGAACTGACGTGCGATGCCCGGCATCTTGCTGGTCCTATAATGATGTTCGAAAGTTTTCTGAAGGCGCGAAGGTTAACGACTCCCGGCAGCCTTCAAGAAAATCATGACAGAGAATTGGGAGGCATTTAGCGCCTCCACTGCGGATTTCCAAGGTGCTGCGACCAAGCTTCCTAACGGGGCTGCGCGTGAACTGATCTCGATACCACGACGTAGATAACATCTTCGCCATTGCCGAACATTTTGTAGGGATTGCGAAGCCGGCGAGGCGAATTCATAGAACCTGTCACCAATGACATCCTTGAAGATACGCGATCTCACTGATGCACCCAGCGAACTTTGCTGAGCTTCCTGAGAAACCTTGCGGCTAGCGAGCCGTTCGCATTGAGGTCTCAAACGAGGAAGGATCTGGCGGTTGCAGAGAGAATGGTGATGGAGGTCTTTGCTGGACCGTCAGGTAAGAGGTGCAGTCTGCCTATAATGATCAGATGACGTCCGCATATTCGCTGAGTTCTGCAACAGTCTTTGGTAAGCCTTGTGACTCAAGAATGGCGAGGTAATCTGCTGCAGTCTTTGGAGGATTTCTCAGGCGGGCGCGGCAGTTCTTCGCTCCAATCACAACGCCAGCGTGGTTCAACCCGAACTGATAATGCAGGAAGTCGTCAGGATGCTGGAGCTCGATGTTGTACCTGTGAAGAGTCCCAACGGGAAAGTCCTTCAGGTTGAAGGTGACGATGGCATCGGACGCTGAGGCGATGGCTGCCGCCAGCACATGCCGGTCATCAGGGTCTGGGAGCTGAAGGCCCTCGATGAGTTCTTCGTAATCCTCAACAAGGCAATCAAGCACGGCTTGGTTCATGAGGTCTCGGGTCCGCTCCAGCTGGGAGCGGGTCAGGTCCGGCCGTTGCTTGAGGACATTGCGAATCCACTCATCATGGATCCGCAATGTCCATTTGGCGCGAAACAGACGCGCAGCCGCAAGCTCAATGAGGAAATCCCGCAGCGGCGCAGGGTAAAGGACACACGCATCGAGCAGGACTGTATAACTGGACGTCTTAATAGCCCATCCCCAGTTCCTGGGACTGAGCCGCAAGCTCGTCCATGGCTACACCGCGCGCCTCCTCGGCCTGCTTTCTGAAGGCTTCCAAGTCGCTGAATTTCACCCGTCGATGCGTGCCCACCATCCGAAACGGGATTTTTCCGTCGTTGAGGAGTTTGACCAGATAGGGTCGTGAGACATTGAGGTGGTCTGCGGCCTCTTGGGTGGTTAGCTCGGCATGAACGGGGATGATGGTGACAGCATTCCCTTGCGCCATCTCTGTGAGCAGATGATGCAACAGGTGCGTTGCTGCCCGAGGCAGTGTCAGAACCTTTCCATCATCGAGCTGCACCTTGAGGTTCGCGTCAGCATGCCTGAACGCTGCGAGCATGCGACTGGCTTGGAGCGCCAGCTCCGCATCCTGCGGACTCGGCAGAACAGGTCGTTCGAGCAATGTCGTCATAGCAGGCTCCCTCAGCTCAGAACGTGATATAGCATGCGACATGATAACTGCAATATTCGAAATAAACGAAATATCCGAAATGGCCCTGACTAACGGCCATAACTACTCTTGGTTCCCAGCAGACGGTTGCTCTCCCGTTCTACGACAGCAGGAGAGCTTGGCTTCAATGCAGCTCTGAGTAGATCAAGGCCCGAGCGGATACCGCTGGAGTTTATCACACTTTATTCAATATAACATTTTGTAAGATAAACCTTGTTACAAAAAGTCCGCTGTCGCTCTGCAGGATGGCGCTACAAACCCAGCTGTCATGATATCAGTCCGGCGCACATCAAAAGCTACGACGAGGATATCGTGGGAACGCGGCCCATAAAATTGCCACGGTTGAACGGCCAAGGTCCGCTTGTGTGGTTTCAGCCTCCTTGAACCACATTAGCCCTGGCTGAGGATCCACCCGATTTCCTTGGCCGGGGCTCCAACCACCCTCAGCCGGAGGTCTGTCACGACCCCTCGGTGAGGGCGTTTTGTTGTCCGCCGCACGATAAGGCTCTGTTAACCATACTCAGCCACGTTTCTTTGCCTAATCAGACTTGGGGGAAATGGCATGAATGTCGTGGTTTTCGCGTCTCGCAAGGGAGGTTCTGGAAAGAGCACCCTTGCCGCGCATCTGGGGAGCTATATGGCCGAGCATTCTCGCCCGACGCTCCTGATTGACGCGGATCCGCAGGGATCCCTGACCCTTTGGCACCGGGTTCGGGGCTCACGGGATCTTCCGCTCCATGTTGGCACCAAGCATCTCGCCGCCACGTTGGCGAAGGCGCGGCGGGCCGGGGCTGAATGGGTTCTGATCGACATGCCACCCAACGCGGAAGCTCCCGTGACCGAGGCGATCTGGCACGCGGATCTTGTCGTGATCCCGATGCGTCCGGGGCTGTTCGACGTCGATGCCATTCAGGCCACCATCAAAGTCTGCCGTGAACTCAAGAAGCCTTATGCGGTGGTGATCAATGCCGCGCCGGCCAGGAATGGCTCGGAGGATCCGAGTGTTGCGGATGCACGAGGGGCAATGCAGGCGCTCGACGTTCCGACATGGTCAGGTCAGATCACCCATCACCCTGAATTGTCGCTCTCCCTCGCCCATGGGACCGGTGTGAGCGAGTTCAGCGCTGGGTCGTCGGGATCGGAGGAAATCGGCAGCCTCTGGCGGGCGCTCACAAGAAGCTTCGAGGCGATGAAGGCTATGACAAGCAACCAGCCTCAATCCGCCTGATCGGCATGTAGAAGGGTTTCACAGGTCCGTGTAACCCTTCTGCCGCTGGGTTTCAGCCCAGCCAGCGAGGGCTTGCGCGGCTGCGGCCTCATCCAGGTAGATATCGACCTTCTCCTGGCCCTTACAGCATCGGACCATTAAGTGGACGCACCACCAGCGATCTCGAGATGGGTCCGGGATTGCTGAGATGCAGAACTCATCGGATCCGAGATCTCGTCCGATGCTCTAGAGCCCACAGCTCCCCAATTGCGGACCAGCCGAATCGTGCCAAACAGGTCGCGTTCAATCATCAGGCTGAAGAAGCGTGCCTGGCCCTGCTCTAGATCACGCCGATAGAGCACCAAGTGGTGTCGTACGGGCGAACGGGCATCCGGCATCGGGTGGGCCGTCTCTTACTCAGGTTTGCCTGTCCGGGACGTCTTCTCCATCTCGCGCATCATCGCCTGCTCGATCTCATCAAGGTTGACCTTGACGGTTTCACCGCCGGTCTGAGCCTTGGCCCGGATCACCGGCACCTGCTTGGCTCTCGTCCGGCTGATGGCCATGCGCACCTGGGCAGGAAAGCGGCCTTCCAGAGTATCGATCAGGCTGTCGAGCGCCGCATCTGACAGCGGGATATCCGGAGCCTCAGCAAGCCCGCGAAGCGCAAGGGATTAGTTTGTGTAGAGAGGATCTGCCGTGACCTCAGGCCCGAACCACTCTGGCGGACGGAATGCCCCCGCTTCTTCTTCAGAAGCGAATTCCATGGTGACGAGGTGCAGGACACAGGGCCGGAGGATCTCGTCGACCAAGGCCTGACCCTCGCTGATCGGCACGGTTGTCCGGGTGTGGTCGACCTCACCGGCACAGACATCGAGCAGCGCATGAGCATGGGCCACCGGGATGGCGGTCTGGTCCTCGGCCTCACCGTCAGGTCCAACCGTCTTGAGGATCAGCAAGCCTTTGTTCTCCTCAACCCGAACCCAGGAGGAGCGATCGCGCTGCTCGGGGAAGAAGCCTTCGACGTGACGCAGCCCACCCGCTCCCGCTGGATCAGGCGAGCGAAGGATGGAGCGAGCAGAAAGCGGCGGCGAACAGTCATGAAACCCAAGGAGTATAAGGGATCGAGAACGCCTGCCTTTGGTACATGGCGGAGGAAGGAGGAGGCAACCCTGAACCCTAGAATATAGTTTCCGCTCAGCCGCTGGCCTTAACCCCAAGACTTCTCATTCTCCGGATCGGCCGCTGGGTCATGTACTCTCTTTTCGCGGAACAGGGGATCAGCGTAGGCTTCCCAGAACTCCGCACCTGATGCCCAATCACGGTGTGAGAAGCGCTCGAGCCGATCAGCCTCAGTAAAGATGCAAAGATGCGCCGGTCGTGCCAAGGCGAGACCATACCGGAGTACTGGTTCCCAACTAATGAGAGAGAGAGGCGCACACAAACGACAACGCCCTGACAGAGTTAGCCGTGCGGAGCTTACTGTCAGGGCGCTTTGTGTGATGCCGGTTGCAACACCACACCACCATCATGCGCCATGAACGCGATAAGTGCAACCGAACGCTCTGCACAAGCATGAAGCGCCCCGGCGAGAGACCGAGCACCAGATCTCCCACCGAAGCACGACACAGATGCGCGAGAATCCGGCGACGAAGGTCAATTCAACTGGCAGACATCAATGGTCTCGAGAAAGCATGGTTGTGCGCTCATCGCGGCATCATCAAACCGAGGGATGGTCTGCAGCAGCAGGACGAGCCCTCAGAGGTGCGCAACCTCTCGCACAACGCAGAGGCAAGGGCACGGGCTGAAGAAGCGATGCGGCAGATGCTGGCGAAGCCACAAAGCAAACGGCGTGGGTACTGATGATCTTGCAATCATCAGTCAAAGCTACCTCGGCTCTCTGAGCAACAGGGGCGTGTTAAGAAGCTGTTAGCTTCTTGCTCGCCATGGTCCCGCCACCTTGCCGATGCAGATGGCGGATAAGCCTGTTATCGGAGTTTCACCATGTCAGAATCCAAAGCAGCCAAGAAGGCGAACCCGGCCCTGATGAAGCCGCTGCAGCCCTCGGCCGCATTGGCCGCTGTGGTCGGTTCTTCCCCGCTGCCCCGCACCGAGGTGGTGAGTAAGGTGTGGGAGTACATCAAGGCCAACAATCTGCAGAACCCCGAGAACAAGCGCGAGATCCTCGCTGATGACAAGCTCCGGGCTGTCTTTGGTGGCAAAGACAAGGTGAGCATGTTCGAGATGAACAAGCACTTTGCTCAGCATCTCTCCTGAGCAGGCGCAACAACAGGCCCGCCCCGCCAGCTTTCCGGTAGGGCGGGTGTAGCTTCAGCCATCCGGTCTACGGCTCCCGGCTAGACCGCCTCCTTGAGTTCCTTGGCGGGTCGGAAGGCGATCTTCTTGGAAGCCTTGATCTTGATGGGCTCACCAGTCTGCGGGTTGCGACCCATACGGGCAGCCCGCTTGCGCACCTGCAGGATGCCAAGACCAGTCAGGCGGATCTTGTCGCCCTTCTTCAGGCTCTTGGCGATCATCTCGATAACTTGCATCAGCATCTCGTTGGCCTGGCGCTTGGGGAGCTCATGCGCTTCCGACAACTGCTCGGCGATGTGGCGCAGGGTCACGATCGCGCCAGCCGAGGTGCCAGCGGACTTCTTCGCCGCCTTAGGGGTGGCTTTGGGTGACGCCTTCGATGCGGTGGCCTTCATAGGGGGATGTCACATTAACTGAGTATAGCCGTTGGGCTGCCCGACAAGGTCAGTTTTTGCACAGCCCAAGTCGTTGATTTCCCTAAGCGCAAGCTTTTTCCTTGACGAGTACAGGGTAGTATTCGCCGTTAATGTGACATCCCCGGCCTTGCGCCCTTCGGTCACAAGCATCTCGATCAGGTCGAGGACGGCCGCTGGGTTTGCTTGCAGGACCTGCGATGCGGCCCAACTGTTCGCCCCCGGGTGTCCCGTGGCGACATCAACAGCGACGAGTTTGCCAAGGCGGGCGAGTGTGGTGCGGTCTGTCATGGAATCGCTTGGCCGGTTGGTGTCCGATTCAGTGAATTCTAGCCCCATCATCAGCGGTTGGCACTGGCTCCTGCAAGCCTTGGTCGCGCAGCTGATTCAAGCCACTGCCTCTGCTATGGATCGGCCACGCTGCCAACCGTTCTATGAGGGGTGCACGCCTGATCTCGTCGAGGGAGCAATCCTGCGGCATGTGAAAGAGCACCGCCTCACCGGCGTAATCTTCAACGTGCCAATCACTCGAAACCGGATCACGGACGATTAGCATCTCTTTGTCGGGCACAAGTTCGGCCCCGATCAGATCCTCGAGCAAGCTCTTTAGATCTCGAGGATCATGCCATCTTCGGCACGCTCGACACCCTCAATCGAGGCCTGCTTAAGCATGTCCGGGCTCATGTGGGTCAGCAGCACGCGCTTGGCCCCAATCTCCGGCAGATGCTCCTGCAGGTTCATCCAACTCGTATGGAAGGGGACCGGCCGATCAAAGGTATAGCACTCGGCAATAAACACATCTACGCCGCGCGCGGCGTCAATGAGCATGGGGACCCATTCCGTGTCTCCGGAATAGCAGAGGGTCCGGTGCTCGACCTGGCATCGCAGCGCGTAGGAAGGGGCTCCTGACGGATGGCGCACCGGGTAGGCGGTCACAGCCACACCGTTCACCTGGGTGGTCAACTGCGGCTCGAGTTCGACTATCTCCAGGGGAAAGCCCAGGTCAGCCTCTGTGGAGCCCGGAAACGTGGTCTCCCGCAGAGCATGCAGGCGCGCAGACAGGGTCGGCGGCCCCGCGATCGTGAGTGGGGTCGTCCGGCGGCTGACGAACTGGGCATCAAGCAACAGAAACGGCAGACCGCCAAAGTGGTCACCATGCAGGTGCGAGATCAGCACCGTCCGGAGGGTGTTGGGGTCAACCCCGAACCGCCGCATGGCGATCAGCGACGAGGCACCACAATCCACCAGTAAACCGGCTGAGCCTGCTGAGACATGAAAGCAGGTGTGAAAGCGCCCGCCCGAACCGAACGCGTCTCCGCACCCAAGGACCTGCAGCCGCATCACCATCACCTCATCCGTGTTTCCCAAGATAGGACAACACGGCGCCTCGCCAACGCGCAGCTATGTTCTGAGGCATGAAGCGGTCTCGCCCTGTTCCAGTTATGGGTTTGCGATCCTCAACTCGTCCAAACGTACGACCTGTCGGCGCACGGGCTCACCATTTCCGCTCCGCAACGAGAGAGCGACCGTTCGTTCCCACCAATCCACATCGATCGTGCCGAAGTTCGGGGCTCCATAGACCACCCCGAGCCGATTGGGCCCAACCTCCCGGTTGCCGGGAAAGACCTGGTTGATGCCGCTCGAGGTGATCTCGATGAGCGGGTAGGGCACGTCCGTGGTCTCCCGGTACAGGCCGCCGATGTGGCGATCGCCTGACAGCAGAATGACCCCGCTAGCCGCCGTTGCACGGATCAGGTCATACAGGCGCCGCCGCTCGCGGGGGAAGTTGCCCCAGCGCTCCCAGCCATGCCCCTCCGCCACCACCTGAATGGACGATACGATAAGGCGCACATCCGCCGGTTCCCGGAGCCGCTCGGCCAGCCAGGACCACTGCATCTCACCCAGCATCGTCTTGCCCGGATCCTCGTCCGGCAGATAACGCTCGCGACCGGCGGCATTGCGCTGGTCCGTGGGCTTCAGCGAGGAGCGGAAGAAGCGGGTGTCGAGCAGGATCACCTGCGCCCGTTGGCCATCAGGGCCGAAGGTTTGGCTGTGGTAGACGCCCTCCCGCTGATGGCGCACATCCGATGGCGGCACGTTCCAGAACTGCAGGAAGAGCCGCTGGGCCTCGTGGCGCCCGGCGAACTCGGCCCCGGCATCATTCTTGCCATAGTCATGATCATCCCAGGTGGCGAGATGCGGGATGGTGCTCCTGAGCCGCGCCATCCCTGATACCTGAGCCGCCTGGGCATACGACTCCTGCAGGCTCTGGATCAGCTCCCCATCCGGCACCTCACGTCCTTGACGGACGTCGCCATAGACGTTGTCCCCGGCAAACAGGAAGAGCTGGGGTTGGTAGGCCAAGACTGCATCCCAGATCGGCTGCGGCCTCTCCTCGTCGGCACAGGAGCCGAAGGCAATCCTCGTGAGAGGGGACGGCGTGTCCTGTGCATGAAGAGGCTCGGGCAGCAGCAGGCCGAACAGGATCGCGAGAACAAGAAGCGGCATATCAGCTCCCTCCACTTTATGGAGTCTCTCTGAGTTGCGTGGCCAGGTTGTGACATGCGATCATCCTGATGGGCTGGCCGTCGACACCGCACTTGAGAACTGCATGACCTTGTCGGCTATACCTTGGCTGATGCGGATCCCGGTGACGAGCGCTAGCGGGCTGGATCTGCGGGGACAGGATACGGTCCTGCGCCCGGGCCAAGTGCCTCTGGCGCCGCAACCGACACGCAGTTAGCATCCTGCCCGTGCGCCTTAAGAACCAGCCGCCTTCCGGTGATCTGGTCCTTGCAAGACCCCTCAGAAAGCGAGGCCCATGACGACTTCACCTGCTGTCGCGCTTACCCAGGCGCTGATCCGCCAGAATACCGTCAACCCTCCCGGCAATGAGGCTCAGTGCGCAGCCCTCGTGGCCAAGCGGCTGGAGGACAATGGCTTCACCGTCACGGCAATCCCGTTCGGGGAGGGACGCACAAACCTGATTGCGCGCCTCGGCGGCCGGAAAGCCTTACCGCTTGCCTTTACCGGCCACCTGGACACGGTGCCGCTCGGCTCGCAGCCATGGTCGGTCGACCCGTTCGGCGGCGATATCGAAGGCGACCGGGTGTATGGCCGCGGCTCCAGCGACATGAAGGGCGGCGTTGCGGCCTTTGTCGAAGCCTGCATCGCCCACCGTACCGCGCTGGAGAAGGGCCCTGGCGCGTTGCTGATCATCACCGCCGGTGAGGAGACCGGATCGGAAGGAGCCTATCATCTGTGCCGGCAGAAGGGGCTTCTGGACGCTGCCGGTGCCCTGATCGTCGCCGAGCCAACATCCAATAGCCCGCTCATCGGCCATAAGGGAGCCCTGTGGCTGAAAGCCGTCGCCCGGGGCGTGACCGCGCATGGCTCCATGCCGGAGAAGGGGGACAATGCCGTCATCAAAGCAGCGCATGCGGTTGTGAGGCTGACGGACTTTGATTTCAACGTGCAGCGGCACGCGGTATTGGGCGGGCCGACGTTGAACATCGGCACCTTCCATGGTGGCTTGAACACCAACTCGGTTCCCGACCGTGCCGAAGTGAGCCTCGATATCCGCACTGTGCCGGGCCAACCGCATGCCTCGGTGCGTGAGATGGTCGAGAGCTTTCTGGGCGACGATATGGAGATCTCACCGATCATCGACGTGCCGGCCGTCTGGACTGATCCCAGCAACCCGTGGATCCGGCGGGTCTTCGAGATCATGACGCCGCTCCTGGGAGCGGCGCCCGTACCGCAGGGGGCGACCTACTTCACCGACGCGTCGGCGCTGACCCCAGCCATGGGCAACCTGCCAACGGTTATTCTCGGCCCAGGAGAGGCGGCCATGGCGCACCAGACGGACGAGTACTGCCTCGCCTCGCACATCGACCAGGCCGTCGAGGCCTATGGCCAGATCATTGAGGATTGGTGCCAATGACCGGACGTCTCACTGCCCTTGACGCCGCGCGGCGCATCGCTGACGGCAGCCTCACCAGTGAGGCCCTGGTCCGCGCCTGCTTGGAGCGCATTAGAGCGCGCGAGCCGGTGGTACAGGCATGGCAGCACCTGGACATGGATGCTGCCCTGATGATGGCCCGGCAGGTGGACCGGTTCGGCTCCGGCCCTCTGAAGGGGATTCCCGTTGGGGTCAAGGACATCATCGACACGGCGGACATGCCCACGGGGTACGGCTCATCGCTCTATGAGACGTTCCGGCCGCCCCGCGATGCGGCTTGCGTGGCCTTGGCGCGGCTCGCAGGCGCGCTGATCCTCGGCAAGACGGTGACCACCGAATTCGCCTACTTCCAACCTGGCAAGACCCGCAATCCGCATGACCCGGATCGGACGCCCGGCGGCTCCTCCTCGGGCTCGGCGGCCGCAGTGGCCAGTGGTATGGTGCCGTTGGCCTTCGGCACGCAGACGGCTGGTTCCATCATCCGTCCCGCCAGCTTCTGCGGCTGCGTGGGCTACAAGCCAACCTTTGGCCTGATCGACCGCTCCGGCGTGCATCCGTTCGCGGACAGCCTCGACACGGTTGGGGTATTTGCCACGACCGTCGGGGACGCCGCCTTTTTCGCTTCCGTCATTGCGGGCCGTCCAAATTTGCGCATCAAAGATGAGGTGTTCCGCCCGCGTATTGGGTTGACCCGGCCCTATGCGTGGGAAGCGGCCGAACCTGCCACGGCTAGGGCACTCGATGAGGCCGCGGCGCGGCTGGGTACGGTCGGGTTGGAGGTCTGCGAGGTCGCCCTTCCGGAGCGGTGGCGCGGCCTGCTGGAGGCACAGAAGACGATCATGGCCTTCGAGGCGGCGCGGTCCCATGCGCCGGAGATGCTGACCGCATCCGACCGTCTCAGCATGAAGCTGCGTGAGCTTCTCGAGGCTGGCGTGCTCATCGCACCCGAGGATTACGATGCTGCCAGGGCGCTTGTGGCAGAGGCGCGCGCAGGCTTCAGCGATGTGCTGGATGGGTTCGATGTGCTGCTCACGCCGAGCGCGCCCGGCGAGGCGCCGGAGGGATTGGGAGCAACCGGCGATCCTGTCTTCAACCGGATGTGGACGGCTTTGGGAGTGCCTTGCATCTCCGTACCGGGTTTAACTGGGCCGACGGGAATGCCCATCGGCGTCCAGGTGGTTGGCCGCTGGGGCGATGACCGACGTGCACTGGCTGCTTCAGCGGCCATTGGCCAGAGCCTGTCATGACCGCAACAGTCCACGACGTCAGTCACACAAGGGTCGGAGTTTGGATGCTGGTCTCACCTGAGGACATCCACGAGCCGCTGATGGCTCCTGTGGCTTCTTCGATCTCGTGACGCTCAACCCAGACCCAGACCGCAAGGTCAGCATCCACCGACCGGCGCGCCAGCCAATAGCTTTCTGTTGGGCAGCGGCTCACTTCCGGGTAGGGGCGCAGGAATTCAACCACCGCCGCCACCGCGTCGCCGTAGGCGCAAAAGCCTTCCCCGATGCAGCCGCTGTCGAGCGGCTGCCCGGATCGTCCGACGAGCTGCCACCGGACCCGGTAAGCCATGGGGAGCATCCCAGCCTCATGCTGCCCAAGGTGACATGCCTCGACGTCTTCTGAAAGGGGTTGATGCGGTGGGTGGCCGCGGCTGTTTCAACTGCGTGTCAGACGTCGTTCTCGCTGGTCAGCTGATCCGGCCGCAGACCTTCGTCGCGAGGCCCGAAGCGCCGCAGCCGGACACCGGGCCCTTCACCCCCATCGGCAGCAAGGAAGATCACACCCTGATCCTCAAGCGCGACCCGGATGGCGGCTATTGCGGCCTCGGACGCATGCGCCTCCGCTACGGCTTCAGCCTGTTTGATAGTCATAAGGGCCAAGCACGCCCGTCCGGCCAACTCGGCCTGAGACAAACCGAGGAGCGCCCGTCCAGCACGCAACTGCGCCGGAGTGATGGGTCTCTCGTGCGTCATGGCGGTACCCTTTGCTGATCTCAACATACTACTCCTGCGTAACTGCGCCAGGCACCATGGTGCACGTGAGGATTCTCAGGCGAGGATAGAAGAAGGCTAGCGGGTCTCCTGATGTGTTCAGGTGGACTAGCCCGCTTCCAACTTGCAATCGAAGCCTATTGAGGTTCACGGCCTTGTGCGGCTCTGTTGTATTAACCTGTCAAGCCACAGGTTATAGTAGTCTCTGCTCGATGCGAGGACGCTACGGATTGGGCTCCGTTGCATTAACCTTGGCAGTTTACGGGATGGCGGCCATCTGAGGAGCCACCCTGTTGTCCCTGTTCAAGCGCCGCCGGTTTCCAGTTGAGATCATCCTGTTATGCGTGCGCTGGTACTGCAAGTACGGCCTCAGCTATCGCGGCTTGGCCGAGATGATGCAGGAGCGTGGTGTCAGCGTCGACCCATCCACGATCTTCCGCTGGGTGCAGCGTTATGCCCCTGAGCTCGAGAAACGGCTCCGTCAGTATCAGGGATCCCGTTCCGGATCGTGGCGTGTGGATGAGACCTACGTGCGGGTTGGAGGGCGCTGGAAGTATCTGTTCAGAGCGGTCGACAAGCATGGGCAGCTGATCGACTTCATGCTCTCCGATCGTCGCAACACCCGAGCCGCTTATCGCTTCTTACGCAAAGCCCTCAAGATGATGAGCGACTATCCTCCATGCTCGATCACGACCGACAGATTGGCATCTTATCCAAAGGCCATCCGACGCTTGCGAAGCGAAGGGCTGCTGTCGAAGGATGTCGAGCACCGGACCTCAAAGTATCTCAACAATGTCATCGAGGCGGATCACGGCGCTCTCAAGCGTGTGATCCGGCCGACCCGCGGCTTCCAGAGGATGAAGACAGCCTCCGCTACCCTGAGAGGCTTTGGGGTCATGCGCATGATCCGTCGTGGCCGTTGCATGTTGCCGGTGCCCGGTGTGACAGGCGAAATCCGTCTTGTGAACCAGCTCTTCGGTCTTGCCGCCTGAGCGACTTGTTCGACTGGGTTCGTTATGCCCTTCGCAGGTTAATGCAACAAAGCCCTTGAGAGCATCTCACCAGTGGGCACATTGGACATAGGTGAAATGGAGAGACGTACTGTGACGGGTCATCAACTTGAGTCCGCATGGACCGACGCCAACTGGCCTTTCACGGCCGAACAGGACCTTGCCGGCTTTCTTCATCTCGCCCGCGAGTTTTTCGAGTCGAAGCAGACGAATCCGCTGCCAAACCTTGCGGCCGTGTACCGCAAGACGGTCGAAGAGTTGGAGAGCCTGCTGGATGACGCGGAGCACAGGGACGAGGCGATGGAGCTCATTCGCACTCTGATCGAGAAGATCGTGCTGACGCCGAAGGAGGAGGGAGATCTCGATGCGCTGCTGCATGGCGATCTCGCTCGCATCCTTGCTCTCTGCGCTGGACAGCAAAAAGCCCCCGCCGGAGTTACCGCACGAGGGCTTTGTGCTCATTGTGTTGGTGAGATTTGGTTGCGGGGACAGGATTTGAACCTGTGACCTTCAGGTTATGAGCCTGACGAGCTACCGGGCTGCTCCACCCCGC
>NZ_JACXAB010000053.1 GCF_014699075.1 Microvirga sp.
CAACGCCTCCGGCCCCGGCCCAGCAGCGGCCTGCCGCAGGCGCACCCCGCCCGACCGACGCGGAGCGGCCGGCCCGTCCAGGTGACACCGAGCGCCCGGATCGCCAGCGCGCCCGTGACCAGCGTCCCGGCCAGGATGCGCCGACCACGACCACCGCTCCGACAGCTCCTGCTCCGACGGCGCCTGCACCGGCCGCTCCCACAGCGGCCCCTGCAGCACCGGCTGCCCCGACGCCTGCGCCAACGGCTCCCGCAACCCGCACGACCCCGGCTCCGGCCGCCCCCGCGGCTCCGGCGCCTGCAACGCGGGCCCAGCCCACGGCACCAGCACCGGCTGCACCTCAGCAGGCAGCGCCTGCCACAACCCAGCCGCTGGACGCTTCCCGCGTCCGCATCGAGGACCTGCGCCGCGAGCGTCGGGAGCGTCGTGAGGGCGGCCGGGTGATCATCGAGGAGCCGGGCAACCGCACGATCATCCGCGAAGGCAATGAGGTGATCATCCGCAGCGACGAGACCGAGCGCTTCCGCCGGACCTATCGCGACGCCGACATCCGCGTGGAGCGGCGCGGCGGAAACGAGGAGGTCACCATCGTGCGCCGCCCCGACGGCTCCGAGATCCTCACGGTGCGAGACGAGGACGGAAACCTCGTCCGCCGCGTGCGGCGCGAGCCTGCCGGCCGGGAGGTCGTGCTGATCGAGAACCGCCGCGCCGGCATCGCGCGTCGCCCGGGCTACGGCTATGTGGAGGAGGAGGTCGTCCGCCTGCCGCCTCCGAACGTGCGCATCCCGCGCGAGCGCTACATCGTCGAGACGGAGCGCGCCTCGCGGGCCGACATCGTCGAAGCCTTCACGGCGCCGCCGGTGGAGCGGGTCGAGCGGGCCTACACCCTCGACGAGATCCGCCGCAGCCAGCCCCTGCGCCAGCGCATGCCGCGGGTGGACCTCGATACGATCACCTTCGAGTTCGGCTCCTGGGAGCTGCCTGCGGACCAGATCGAACAGTTGAGGGTGATCGCGGAGGGCCTGCGCGAAGCGATCTCCCGCAACCCGAACGAGATCTTCCTCGTGGAAGGTCACACCGACGCGGTCGGCGGGGACGACGACAACCTCACCCTCTCGGACCGGCGCGCGGAAACCATCGCCACGATCCTCACGGAGCGCTTCCAGATTCCGGCCGAAAACCTGACGACCCAGGGCTACGGCGAGCAGTATCTGAAGGTGGCGACGGAAGCCCCCGAGCAGCAGAACCGCCGCGTGACCCTGCGCCGGATCACCCCGCTGCTCCAGGGCCAGGCCCAGCAGCAGTAACATCCAAACCGGGAGGGCCATCACCCTCCCGGTTTTCTTTGGGCAGTCTCATTCCGGCAGACCGGCCTGCCGCAGGCCCTCCGCGAAGCGGCCCATCGCTTCCTTGCTGAAGGCCATGGCCTGGAGGATGTCGACGATCCGGATCCCGGGATAGCCTTTCACCAGTTCGTCGACGCTCTCCCGTGCCTTGTCGGCCTCTCCCGCCAGGGCATAGGCGGGCGCGAGCGTGCGATGGATCCAGGCCGTCTTCGGCTTGCTCATGAGGGCCTTTTCCTGCCATTGCGCGGCAAGATCGTAGCGCCTTGCGATGAAGTGGGCGCAGCCAATCCCCATCTCGCAGTTGAACGCCATCGGATCGAACGGGCTCAGGCGCAGGGAACGCTCGAAGTGCTCGATCGCGACCTCCGGGTCGTCGTGGTAATTGTGCAGCCAGCCGCTGCGGTTCCAGCCCCAGGCTGAGTTCGGATCCAACGACAGCGCACGCTCCAGCATCGATGTGGCGCGCTGGAACTCCCGCGTGATCGTCAGGGCTGCGCCGAGCACCGTGAGGATGAAGGGATCCTCGTGGGCCATGGCGGCTGCGGCTTGCGCCTGGCGCAGGGTCTCGCGCTTGTCTTCTTGCAGGTTCTTCGACCAGTTATAGACGATCCGCTGGCCACGGCACCAGGCGGCCATGGCCATGGCGAGCGGGTAGCCCGGGTCGAGGAGAAGCGCCTTGTCCAGAAGCCGGGCCGCCTCCTTGTTGGCCTCGTATTCCAGGGCCCAGACATAGGGAAGCGCGCGCATCACGAGGTCGTAGGCATCGAGATTCTCGGGTCGCTTGCGCCGGGCCCGCTCGATCTCGGCGCTTCTGATCGACGGCTGGATCGACCCTACGACACTGGCAGTGATCTGATCCTGGAGATCGAATACATCCTCGACCACGCCGTCGTAATGCTCGGCCCAGAGATGCCCTCCCGTGCTCGCATCCACGAGCTGCGCCGTGATCCGAATTCTCGGGCCAGAACGCCTGACGCTGCCCTCCAGCACATAACGGACGCCGAGTTCCCGGCCGATCTGCTGGACGGCGACATTGCGGCCCTTGTAGGCGAAGGTGGAATTCCGGGCGATGACGAAGAAGGACTTGAAGCGCGACAGGGCCGCGATGATGTCTTCGACGATGCCGTCGGCGAAGTACTCCTGCTCGGGATCCTTGCTGATGTTGACGAAAGGCAGGACCGCAATGGAAGGCCCTTCCTGGCGAGCGCCGGAGGGCTTTCGCTCTCCCGACCGCTGCGCCGTATCCATTCCTTCCAGGAGGCAGAAAACCCTGATCGGCTGCCCGATATTCTTGAACTGATGCTCCCCCTTGTCCTCGAACTCGTAGGGAAGCTTGCCTTTCACCTCGTCATAGACTTTACCCGAAAGGCAGATGCCGCCGGGCAGCGCCAGCTTCTGCAGCCGGGATGCGATGTTCACGCCGTCGCCGAAGATGTCGCCGTCCTCCTCGACCATGATGTCGCCGATGTTGATCCCAACCCGCATCTGTAGGGATTTGGCCCCTCCCTTCCCGGAACTTCCGGCAAGGGCTTCCTGCAGGTCGACCGCGCAGCGCACGGCCTCGACGGGACTTGCAAACTCGACCAGGAAACCGTCCCCGATGGTTTTCACCAGCCTTCCGTGATGGATGCGGATGCGGGGTTCGATGACCTGACGCCGGAGATCCCTGAGGCGGCTGAGAGTGCCCTCCTCGTCTTTGGACATGAGATCGGAATAGCCCACCACGTCAGCGGCAAGGACAGCTGCGAGACGTCTTTGCGCCGTCTGATCAGAAGGGCTGCTCATGGCCTCTCCAGGACGTCGACGCTGAAACGGCTGGAACGCAACGTCAGGAAGGCAGTGTCCGGAGACGAACCGTCATTCCATCAACTTTCATGATAAAGCCCTAGGGTTCATCTGGTTGCGTCGGAAAAGCGCTGAAAATTTCGTAAAATAACGGATTCGGACCTGTGCAAACCAAGCCGGGTCTCAAGAACCGGCTGAGTTCGCTCGTCCATGCGCAAGTTGTGGCGAAAAGAGACGAAACATCGTGAAGTATTGTCTCTTCCTTAATCTTTCCGGGTGACGCTGGGTTAAGCATGAAAAGAATGGAAGCCCGGCGATGTTTGGTATTCTGCGGCGTGCTCCACAGACAGATGCCCTGAACGGGACGGTTCAGGCCGCATCGGAGGAAGAAGCGCCCCCCGTCACCCGCGAGAGCCGCCTCGACACCGAGGTGGTGGACGCGCTCGAGGCGGATGTTCTGAAAGCCATCGAGGGCGTCACGCGGGCGATCGCGGTTGCGGCATCCGACGTGGCCGCGGTGGAGAAGGATCTGGCCGAGATCCGCGGCCATGCCGGCGAGCTGGCCTCCTCGGGCAAGACCGCATCGGCCGAGAGCCTTTCGCTGGCTTCCTCGACCGAGGAACTCGCCGTCACATCGACGGAGATCGGCCGCTCCATGGAGCATGCGAGCGCGCGGATCGACAACGCAATCCAGGCCGCCCAGAAGGCCAGCGGGCTGATCATGCAATTGTCCACTGCGACGGCGGAAATCGTCGGCATCGTGGACACGATCTCGGCGGTGGCGCGCCAGACGAACCTCCTTGCTCTCAACGCCACCATCGAGGCGGCACGGGCCGGCGACGCCGGCAAGGGCTTTGCCGTGGTGGCGAGCGAAGTGAAGGTGCTGTCCACCCAAACCGGCAAGGCCGCCGACGACATCCGCCAGCGCATCGACCGCCTGCGTGAGACTGCTCAGGCCTCGACAGGCGCCGTGACGGAAGTGGTGGAGGCGGTCCAAGGCGTCCGCCCCGTCTTCGACACGGTGCGCGGCGCCGTCGGGGAGCAGAATTCCGCCATCAGCGAGGCGTCGCGCCTTGCCGGCGTGACCTCATCCAGCGTCGCCAAAGTGAGCGACCGCGCGGGTGACGTGGACGCGATCTCGCTCAACGCAAGCGCCAGAGCCCACGAGGCCGATCAGGCGACGCGAAAGGCGGACGGGCTGGCAAAGGCCCTCGGGCAGCGTTTCGTCACCGTCATCCGCCAAAGCGAAATCGGCGACAGGCGCCGGGCGGACCGGTTTCCCGTCGAACGCGCGGCGACGCTGTGGATCTCTCAGCGCAGTGCTTCCTCCCGGCTGATCGACGTGAGCTCCGGCGGGCTTCTCATGGCCACCGTTCCCAACCTCGAAGCAAGGCCCGGCCTGCCGGTGGAGATCGACATCCAGCACCTGGGCCGCGTCAGCGCCAGGATCGTGGCACTCAGCCCCATGGGCATCCATTGCAGCTTCGACAGGCTCAACGATGAGGCCCGTGTCCGTATCGACGCTTTCGTCGCGCAGGTCGAGGCAAGCTATCGGCCCCGCATTCTGCTCGCCCAGGAAACGGCCCGTCAGGTGGAGATGCTGATCGAGCAGGCCGTGGCCGCTGGCCAAGTCTCGCGGGACAGCGTCTTCGATACGGATTACCGGCTGATTCCGGGTACGGATCCGGTCCAGTACGGTACGGCTTACCTTCCGGTGTTCGAGAAGCTCCTGCCTCCGATCATCGAGAAGGTGCTGGCCTCGGATTCCGCCATGGCCTTCTGCCTTGCCATCGACCGCAACGGCTACATCCCGGTCCACAACCGGATCTACTCCCAGGCCCAGCGGGCGGGTGATCCGGTGTGGAACGCGGCGAATGCCCGCAACAAGCGCATCTTCGACGACCGCGCCGGCATCACGGCGGCCCGCTCCACCCGGCCCTTCATCGTGCAGGCCTATGCCCGCGACATGGGCGGCGGCAAGATCGTCATGATGCAGGAGGTGGACGCCCCCATCCGCGTTCTCGGCCGGCACTGGGGTGGCTTGCGAACCGCGTACCGGGCTTAAAGCATCGAGCCGAACGGACGAGGCTTGATATGACAAACCTTCGTCATGGCCGGGCTTGTACCGGCCATCCCGATGCTGAAAGGCGCCGGGCTTTAAGCAATCGGGATCACCGGCACAAGGCCGGTGATGACGAGGGAGCTAACTGTCAGGGCGAAGGCTTTTGCGGCGTCTCGTAGCCAGAGACCCACACGATGCCCTAGCCTCCCCGCGGGAACTCCAGGCCCATCTCGCGGTAGCGCTCGGGATCGTCGCTCCAGTTCTCGCGCACCTTCACGAAGAGGAACAGGTGCACGGGGGTCTCGGCGATCTCGGCAATCTCCCTGCGGGCTGCCTGGCCGATGGCCTTGATGGTCTGGCCGCCCTTGCCGAGCACGATCTTGCGCTGGCTGTCGCGCTCAACAAACACGGTCTGCTCGATGCGCACCGATCCATCGGGCCGCACCTGCCACTGGTCGGTCTCGACCGTCGACTCGTAGGGCAGCTCCTCGTGCAGGCGTTCGTAGATCTTCTCGCGGGTGATCTCGGCCGCCAGCATGCGCAGGGGCGCGTCTGAGATCTGGTCTTCCGGATAGAGCCAGGGGCCTTCCGGCATCATCTGCGCGAGCTGGCGCTTCATGGTCTCGATCCCGTCGCCCTTGAGGGCCGAGATCATGAAGGTATGGGCGAACGGCACCTGCTCGTTGAGCTTGGCGGCCATCTCGAGGAGCCTTGAGCGCTCGATCAGGTCGATCTTGTTGAGGATCAGGACCTTCTGGCGCTTCAGCTCGGACAGCTTGGCGAGGATCGCCTCGGCTTCCTCGTCGATGCCTTTGCGCACATCGAGCAGGAGCGCGATCACGTCCGCGTCGCCCGCTCCGCCCCAGGCCGAAGTGACCATGGCCCGGTCGAGGCGGCGCTTCGGCTTGAAGATGCCGGGTGTGTCCACGAAAATAAGCTGCGCCTCGCCCTCGATGGCGATTCCGCGCACAAGAGCGCGGGTTGTCTGCACCTTGCGCGACACGATCGAAACCTTGGAGCCGACGAGCGAATTCAGCAGGGTCGACTTGCCGGCATTCGGGGCTCCGATGAGAGCGACGAAACCGGCCTTTGTGGTGGTTTGCTCAGGCTGTTCCATGCTCTTCCTCCGTCCAGACGCCCTCTCTCAAGAGAAGGCTCCGCGCCGCCGCCTGTTCCGCGATGCGCTTCGATGTTCCGAGACCGAACTCGGTTTCCGCACCTTTGACCTTGACCATCACCCGGAACCTGGGCGCGTGGTCCGGCCCGGTCTGCTCGACGATCGAGTAGGTCGGCGGCGGCAGGCCGCGTCCCTGCGCCCATTCCTGCAGGGCGCTCTTGGGATCGCGCAACGGACGGCGGGGCGCTTCCAGCAGCGGCTGGAACGCGCGCTCGATCACGCCGCGGGCGGCCTCGTAGCCGCCATCCATGAACGCGGCTCCGATGATCGCCTCGCACACATCCGCCAGGATGGTCTGGTTGCGGCGCTCGCCCGCATGCGCCTCGCCGGCGCCGAGCTTGAGATAGGGCCCGACATCCCACGCGATGGCGATCTCGGCGCAGCTCTCGCGCCGCACCAGCTCCGCCAGGCGCCGGGACAACTCGCCCTCAGGCGCCCCCGGAAAGGTGCGGTAGAGCAGGTCGGCGATGGCGAGGCCGAGCACCCGGTCGCCTAGGAACTCCAGACGCTGATAGCTTTGACCGTCGGCCTTGGGAGCGCTGACATGGGTCAGTGCTTCGTCCAGGAGCGCAGGATTTTCAAAGCGGTAGCCGAGCTTGCTCAGAAGCTCATCGAGGTTCGGCTTACGACGTGCCACGGGTCAGCGGATCCCCTCGAAGAGACGGTTCCAGCGGATCTTCTGCGGCCATTCCCAGGGCCGCCAGAGAGATGCGGTCTCGTCGATCGAGAAGAAGATGATTTCGGCCCGGCCCACCAGATTCTCGAACGGCACCTGCCCGACGCTCGCGTCGTCCCTGGAATCGGTGGAGTTGTCCCGGTTGTCGCCCATCATGAAGAAGTGGCCGGGCTGCACCGTGTAGACATTGGTGTTGTCCCAGTAGCCGCGGTCCACGTCGCGCTCGATCACGTTGTAGGTCACGCCACCGGGCAGGGTCTCCCGGAACTGCGGAACGCTGACGGTGCGGCCGTAGAGGTCGGTGGTCTTGTAATCCTCGACGCGCTCGCGCTGCACCGGCTGGCCGTTGATGTGCAGCACGCCGCTGATCACCTGTATCTTGTCGCCGGGTAGCCCGATCACGCGCTTGATGTAATCGGTCGAGTTGTCCTTCGGCAGCTTGAAGACGGCGATCTCGCCCCGCTTCGGCTCGGAGCCGAAAATGCGTCCGGAGAAGATGCCGGGGCTGAAGGGAATCGAGTGCTTGGAATAGCCGTAGGAATATTTCGAGACGAACAGGTAGTCGCCGATCAGCAAGGTCGGGATGAGAGAGCCCGACGGGATGTTGAAGGGCTGGAACAGTACGGTGCGGACGACCACCGCAATCAGAAGGGCCTGGACAATGACCTTGATCGTTTCCCAGAGGCCGCCTTCTTCGTTCTTCACGGTGCTACCTACGTATTTGCCGGATTTTTCGCTCACGTCGCTCGACCTATGCTTTTTGGACCAGGCGGCTTCCGCCGCCTTCCTGTGCTGTGACAGTCGAGAGGGGTTTGCACTCAGCCCCGGGTGCAAGCCTCTCTCGATATCGTCGTTACGGCGTCTGATTGCGACCGGGAAGGCCGCTTTGCCGCGCCCTGCTCTAACCTAAGCCGCGTCCTGCCGCAACGCAGCCCCGTCTCACGCCGGCAGCGCCTCGATGATCACGAAGGCTTGGGCCATGGGCGGATCGTCCGTCAGGGAGACATGGACCACGGCCTTGTGCCCCGCGGGTGTCATGGCCTGAAGCCGCTTCAGGGCGCCGCCCGTCAAACGCATGGTCGGGCGGCCGCCGGGCAGGTTGACCACCTCCATGTCGCGCCAGAAGACGCCATGGCTGAGGCCCGTGCCCAAGGCCTTGGCACAGGCCTCCTTGGCGGCGAAGCGGCGGGCATAGGAGGGAGCCCGCGCGGCCCGGCGGTCGCTCCTGGCCCGCTCGCCCTCCGTATAGATGCGGTGGGTGAATCGGTCGCCGAAGCGCTCGATGGATTTCTCGATCCGCCGGATGTCGCAGAGGTCGGACCCGATGCCGAGGATCATGCCGGCACCTGTGCCCGGCCCTCGTCCATGGCGGCACGCATCGCCCGCACGGCCTCGTCGAGGCCCATGAAGATCGCCTCGCCGATCAGCGAATGGCCGATATTGAGCTCAACGATCTGAGGGATGGCTGCCACCGGCCGGACCGAATTGAGATCGAGTCCGTGGCCCGCATGGATCTCGAGGCCGATTTTTGCCCCATGTTCGGCCGCCCGCCGCAGGCGCTCCAGCTCATGGGCGATTCTTGCCTCGTCGCCTTCGACGACGGCCTCGCAATAGGTGCCGGTGTGGAGTTCGACCACGGGAGCCTGCAGGTTGCAGGCCGCGTCCATGACCTCGCTCTCCGGCTCGACGAACAGGGACACGCGGATGCCCTCGCCTTTCAGTTCCTGGATCACCGGACGCAGATGGGCATGGCCGCCGATGATGTCGAGCCCCCCTTCCGTGGTGCGCTCCTCGCGCTTTTCCGGCACGAGGCAGGCCGCATGAGGGCGAAGCCGCGTGGCGAGCCCCACCATCTCGGAGGTTGCCGCCATCTCGAAATTGAGCGGCACGAAGAGCTGGCGCTTCAGCCGCTCCATGTCCAGGTCGCGGATATGCCGCCGGTCCTCGCGCAGATGGGCCGTGATGCTGTCGGCGCCGGCCAGAACGGCCAGATGGGCGGCCCGGATCGGGTCGGGATGCACACCGCCGCGGGCATTCCGGACGGTGGCCACGTGATCGATGTTCACGCCGAGGCGCAGGGGAAGAGCGTTCATAAGGGTGTTTTAGCTTAAAGCGCTGTTCTGACCAGCCTTCCTCCATACGCACCACACAGTTGATTCACCGCAGCAGAAGCATTGCGAGCGCAAAACGTTACTGTATATCTGGACCGGTTAGCGATTGCCGGGGCTTCATGGTCAAAATCATTCTACGCGGGTTAACCGCAATTCTCGTCGGTCTCGGAACCCTCGCGTGGCTATGGCTGCTCATATACGCCCTCACCGCCTCATCCGATCCAATGGGAAATGGCCTCGCCTATGGATACGCTTTCGTAGCGACACTGCTGTTCAGCGCTTTTGTCGTACCTGCCGGCTTCCTGGTTTACAGGGGAAAATGGCTGTCGCTCGCTCTTGTTCTGGCACTCATCCCTCTTCTCGCAGGTGTGCTGCTCTCCTGATTGATCAAAATCAAGCGGTTCCCTTGCCTTCCCGGTCCAAATCGCCTATAGCCCCCGCTTCGCGTTCGCTCCGGCCGGGGGCTGAACGGACGGCGTGGCTTGGCCATGCAGGGTTTTTACGAACCCGTCGTCCCGTGTCTCCGCCTTCGACAATCGCTCGGGCCTTGCAGGCTCGAAGGGCTTGGCGCCGATCGGATGCGCGAAACGGCCGAGACACTCCTCAAAACAGTGCAAGGCTTGTCCTCAAACCCTGAGAAAGGCCCATTATGCCTCTCTATGAGCATATCTTCATGGCTCGCCAGGATGTCACCCCGCAGCAGGTCGAGGCTATGGTCGACCAGTACAAGGGCGTCATCGAGCAGAACGGCGGCAGCGTCGACAAGACCGAGATGTGGGGCGTGAAGTCCCTCGCCTACCGCATCAAGAAGAACCGCAAGGCGCATTTCACGATGTTCAACCTCAACGCTCCGGCTCCGGCCGTGGCCGAGATGGAGCGTCAGATGCGCATCAACGAAGACATCCTTCGATTCATGACCATCAAGGTCGAAGAGCTCGAGACCGAGCCGTCCGTGATGATGCAGAAGCGCGACCGCGACGAGCGCAAGGACCGCGAGCGCCGTGAGCGCGACACCGACGGTGTCGGGTTCGCTGGCAACGAAGGCGAGGAGGCTTAATCATGGCATTTGGTGCTACTGGTGGGGCTGCTGGCGGCCGTCGTCCCTTCTTCCGTCGTCGCAAGACCTGCCCGTTCTCAGGTCCCAACGCGCCGAAGATCGACTACAAGGACACGAAGCTCCTGTCCCGCTACATCTCCGAGCGTGGTAAGATCGTTCCGTCCCGCATCACGGCCGTGTCGGCCAAGAAGCAGCGTGAGCTCGCCCAGGCGATCAAGCGCGCCCGCTTCCTGGGCCTGCTGCCCTACGTGATCCGCTAAGACTTTTGGCTGCCCGATCCGTCGGGCAGCCATTCTCCTACCAGATCGCCCAGCGGTGAGAATCCGCCGGGTCAGTTGAGGCACCAGCCTCTAACCCTGCCTTGAGCAGCGGGACAGCGAGACGATGAATTTTGTAGCAACAGGCATAGGCGCAGGGCTCGTATCGGCCCTCCTGACCGCAGTGATCGTCAAGGCGACACCGCTGGCGGCTATGCTGTATCTGCTCGCTCCCATTCCCGTCCTGATCGTGGCCCTTGGCTGGGACCACCGCTCCGGCCTCGTGGCCGCCCTCGTCGGCGGCCTGGCGATTGCGCTGATCCTGTCGCCGCTGAGCGGCCTCGGCTTTGCGCTCATCACCGCCCTGCCCGCCTGGTGGCTGGCCTATCTGTCCCTGCTCGGCCGCCCCGGACCTGACGGCACCATGGAATGGTATCCGGTCGGCCGGCTCCTGGCCTGGGCTGCCGCCACGGCCGCGCTCACCATCATCGCCGCCGGCGTGATCTCCACAGGGGGCGACTACGGCGCCTTCGAGCAGAACACCCGCGAGGTGGCCGAGGCCTTCGTGAACGCCCAGTTCGCCGCCACGGGAGCCGAGGCTCTCGATGCAGAAACCCGCGAGCAGCTGATCTCCATCTTCTCGCGGCTGACATCCTTCCTGTCGGCCCAGGGCTTCGTGACCATTCTGGCGCTCTATCTCTGGGCCGCCGGCCGGATCGTCCTGGCGTCCAAGCGCCTGCCGCGCCCCTGGCCGCCTGTGCCGGAACTGGTGATGCCGCGCTCCGCGGGCCTGATCCTGGTCGGCGCGCTCATCCTGGCGAATTTCGGCGGCTTCGTCGGCGCGCTGGGACTGGCCCTGTCGGGTGCCTTCCTGATGGCCTATGCCCTGCAGGGCCTGGCTGCCATCCACGACCGCACACGGGGCCGGTCGGGCCGCTCCTTCCTCCTGAGCGCCATGTACGTCCTGATCTTCGTCACCCAGGGCATCCTTATGGTTGCCCTGGCCCTCTTCGGCATCGCCGATTCCACCTTCGGCCTGCGCCGCCGCTTCGGCACGCGGCCGAATCCACCACCAACCCTTTCCACCTGATCACGAACCTAAAGGAGACAACCATGGACGTTATTCTTCTCGAGCGCGTCGCAAAGCTCGGCCAGATGGGCGAGACCGTGAAGGTCCGCTCGGGCTATGCCCGCAACTTCCTCCTGCCGCGCGGCAAGGCTCTGCGCGCCACCGAGGCCAACAAGAAGCACTTCGACGCCCAGCGCGCCCAGCTCGAGGCCCGCAACCTCGAGCGCCGCAAGGAAGCCGAGACCGTTGGCGAGAAGCTGAACGGCCAGAGCTTCATCATCCTGCGCCAGTCCGGCGAGACCGGCGTGCTCTACGGTTCGGTCTCCACCCGCGACCTCGCCGAGATCATGACCCAGAACGGCTTCACGGTTGACCGCAACCAGATCGCCATCAACCAGCCGATCAAGACCATCGGCCTGCACGCCGTGCCGGTCGCCCTCCATCCGGAGGTCGAGGTTAAGGTGACCATCAACGTCGCCCGCAGCCCCGAGGAAGCCGAGCGTCAGGCGCGCGGTGAAGCGGTCACCACCCGCGAGGAGACCAACCTCGACGACCTCGGCCTCGAGGTTGGCGCGGCCCTGGCCGAGGCTGGCGGCGACGACGAGCTCTAAGATCTCTGTCGTTCTCGGCAGCCAGGAATGGGCCTCTCTTTCGTCATCACCGGCCTCGTGCCGGTGATCCCGATGCTGAAAGGCTCGGCGCTTGAGAGGATCGGGATGGCCGGAACAAGCCCGGTCATGACTACCGGGGGCAAGCTCAAGCGGTTGCTCTAGTTCTTGTTTTGTTCTAAAATGACGCTCTCCGTCGATTCGACGGGGAGCGTTTTTTCTTTGGGATTCTGGCTTGCAGGAGAGTCAAGCCGTGACGCCCGCGAAAAGATGGACGGTGTGAGAATCGAGGACAGCGAGGACAGTTGGTCGCAATTCCGACTTCGTGTCCGCACGGCAACCTTTAGGACACCAATTGCGGTCTAAGAGACTCTAACCCTTCTCCTGTTTCCCGGAGCGCCGGATGGCCACCGCCAACGCCCTGATCGCCCGTCTCGAGACTGCCGAGCCGCAGTTTCGGACGCCCCCCAGCAACATCGA
This sequence comes from Microvirga sp., assembly GCF_014699075.1. Lineage (GTDB taxonomy): Bacteria > Pseudomonadota > Alphaproteobacteria > Rhizobiales > Beijerinckiaceae > Microvirga. The sequence continues at coordinate 12,629 of NZ_JACXAB010000053.1, forward strand.
GGCCGAACAGGCCCTGCTGGGCGCGATCCTGGTCAACAACGATGCCTATTACCGGGTCTCCGACTTCCTCGAAGCCGTTCATTTCATCGAGGATCTTCACCGGCGCATCTATGAGGTCGCCACGAGCCTGATCAAGGCCGGCAAGGTCGCGACACCGATCACCATGAAGACGTTCCTGGGCGATCAGGATCTCGGCGGCATCACCGTGTCGCAATATCTCGCGCGTCTCGCGGCCGAGGCGACCACCGTCATCAACGCGGAGGATTACGGCCGCGCCATCTACGACCTCGCGATCCGCCGGAACCTGATCAATATCGGCGAGGACATGGTGAACGTCGCCTTCGACGCGCCCGTGGACTCCTCGCCTCGCGAGCAGATCGAGGAGGCGGAGCGGCGCCTCTATGCGATCGCCGAAACCGGCCGCTACGACGGCGGCTTCCAGCGCTTCTCCGATGCGCTCACCGCCGCCATCGACATGGCGGCGGCCGCCTACAAGCGCGAGGGCGCCCTGTCGGGCATCTCGACGGGCCTGAAGGATCTCGACAAGGCCCTTGGCGGCCTGCAGCCCTCCGACCTTGTCATCCTGGCCGGACGCCCGGCCATGGGTAAGACCTCGCTGGTGACGAACATCGCGTTCAACATCGCCAAGGCCTACCGGGCCGAGAAGCAGCAGGACGGCAACCTGAAGACCGTCAACGGCGGCATCGTGGGGTTCTTCTCGCTGGAAATGTCGGCGGAGCAGCTTGCCACCCGTATCATCGCCGAGCAGTCGGGCGTGCCCTCCTACAAGATCCGCCGCGGCGACATGCGCGAGGACGACTTCTACAAGATCACCGAAGCCGCGCGCGAGATGCAGTCGATCCCCTTCTACATCGACCAGACCGGCGGCATCTCCATCGCCCAGCTCGCCGCCCGCGCGCGGCGGCTCAAGCGCCAGCGTGGGCTCGACATCCTTATCGTCGACTACCTGCAGCTCCTCTCCGGCTCCTCCAAGAAAGGCGAGAATCGCGTGCAGGAATTGACCGAGATCACGACCGGGCTCAAGGCGCTCGCCAAGGAACTGTCGGTTCCCCTGGTTGCCCTGTCCCAGCTCTCCCGTCAGGTGGAGTCCCGTGACGATAAACGCCCTCAGCTCTCCGACCTTCGTGAATCGGGTTCGATCGAGCAGGACGCCGACGTGGTCATGTTCGTTTACCGCGACGAGTACTATCTGAAGAACAAGGAGCCGAAGCCCGGCACCGAGGAATACTTCAAGTGGCAGTCGGAGATGGATCAGGTTCACGGCAAGGCCGAGGTCATCATCGGCAAGCAGCGTCACGGCCCTACCGGCACCGTGCAGCTGGCCTTCCAGGCCGACATCACCCGCTTCACCGACTTGGCGGATGAAGACAAACTTCCCGAACGGATTGGCGATTGACCAAGCATACCTCTCAGAACAGCAGCACCGGCGGCATTCCCGAACAGGCCGCCGGCGGTGTTCTCCACATCGACCTCGACGCTCTCGCCTCGAATTGGCAGACCCTGCGCGATCAGGCCAGCAGCGCCGAGACGGCGGCCGTGGTCAAGGCAAACGCCTACGGCACCGGCATCGAGAAGGCCGTTCCGGCCCTCGCCCGTGCCGGATGCCGCACCTTCTTCGTGGCTCACTTGAGCGAGGCGATCCGCGCACGATCGGTTGCTCCTGAAGCAACGATCTATGTGCTCAACGGGCTCTTCGCCGGCACCTGCCCGGCTTACGCGCAATTCGATCTGCGCCCGGTTCTCGGCTCCTTCGAGGAAATCGAGGAATGGGCCGGGTTCTGTCGGGCAGAATCGCAGAAGCTGAAGGCCGCGGTCCATGTGGACACCGGCATGAACCGCCTCGGGCTCACGGTGCCGCAGGGCCTGACGCTGAAGGATCGCGGGGAGCTTGAGGATTTCGAGACCGCGCTGCTCATGAGCCACTTCGTCAGCGCCGAGGAAAGCGACAACCCGCTGAACGCCCGGCAGATCGAGGCTTTTGAAGCCATCCGCTCTTCACTGCCGAACATTCCGGCATCGCTACCGAACTCTTCGGGCATCTTCCTGCGCGACAAGCCCGGCTACGATCTGGTGCGACCCGGCTATGCCCTCTATGGCGGCAACCCGACGCCGGACCGTGACAACCCCATGCGACCGGTCGTGGGTCTCGAAGGCCGCATCGTGCAGCTGCGCTGGGTCGAGGCGGAGCACACGGTGGGCTATAACGGACGCTGGCTTGCGCTCGACAAGCGCCGCATCGCCACGCTGTCCATTGGATACGCGGATGGCTATCCGCGCTCGTCGAGCGCACGGGGCAGGAGCGGCGACGAGTTGCTCGCCGGCATGGCTCTGGTCGCCGGACATCCCTGCCCCTTTGCCGGCAACGTCTCCATGGACCTGATCACCGTCGACGTGACTGATGTGCCGGAGGGCCGAGTGAAGCGCGGTGACACCATCACGCTGATCGGTGGCGATCTCAGCATCGACGAGGTCGGCCGCCGCGCCGGCACCATTGGATACGAAATTCTCACCAATCTCGGTGCGCGCTACGCCCGTGCCTATCGCGGAGAGCAAGGCTGATGGCCAAGCAGCGTCACCCCGCCTTCACGTGCCAGGAATGCGGCGCGGTCTATAACCGCTGGAAAGGCAAGTGCGAGGCCTGCGGCGGCTGGAACACCATCGTGGAGGAAGCAGGCGCTGCCAGCCCGATGGCAGGGCCTGCCGCCACCCGCCCGTCCCGCGCCAAGGGCCGCATTTTCCCCCTCGAAGGGCTTCAGGGTGAAACCAAGGAAGCGCCGCGCACGCCCTCGGGCATCGCCGAACTCGACCGGGTCACCGGTGGCGGTTTCGTGCACGGCTCGATCATCCTGCTCGGCGGCGACCCCGGCATCGGCAAGTCCACGCTCCTGATGCAGGCCTCGGCGGCGCTGGCGATGCGCGGCGAGCGCGTGGCCTACATTTCGGGTGAGGAGGCGGTGGCGCAGGTGCGCCTGCGGGCCGAACGTCTGGGCCTCGGCCAGGCGCCCGTCGAGCTCGCCTCCGAGACCAATGTCGAGGATATCATCGCCACCCTGAGCCAGGGCCGCCCGCCGGCGCTCGCCATCATCGACTCGATTCAGACCATGTGGACCGAGACGGTGGAGTCCGCCCCCGGCACGGTCACCCAGGTGCGCGGCTCGGCCCAGGCGCTGATCCGCTTCGCCAAGACCACCGGCACAGCCGTGATCCTCGTGGGCCACGTGACCAAGGACGGCCAGATCGCCGGCCCCCGCGTGGTCGAGCACATGGTCGATGCGGTGGTCTCGTTCGAGGGCGACACCGGCCACCATTTCCGCATCATGCGCGCCGTGAAGAACCGCTTCGGACCCACCGACGAGATCGGCGTGTTCGAAATGTCCGACCAGGGCCTGCGCGAGGTGCCCAACCCCTCCGAGCTGTTTCTCGCCGGCCGCGACATGGCGACCGCCGGCACGGCGGTGTTCGCCGGCATGGAGGGCACGCGCCCGCTGCTCGTGGAAATCCAGGCCCTTGTGGCTCCCTCGTCGTTGGGCACCCCGCGCCGCGCCGTGGTCGGCTGGGACCAGAGCCGCCTGTCCATGGTGCTGGCCGTGCTGGAGGCCCATGGCGGGCTCAAGCTCGGGATGCATGACGTCTATCTCAACGTCGCCGGCGGCCTGCGCATCACCGAGCCCGCAGCGGATCTCGCGGCGGCGGCGGCGCTGGTCTCGTCGCTCTCGGGGAACCCTCTGCCTCCCGACACGGTGTATTTCGGCGAAATGGGATTGTCCGGGGCGATCCGACCGGTCGCTCAGGAGCAGGCGCGACTGAAGGAGGCGGCGAAACTTGGATTTTCAAGTGCTGTAAGTCCAGCGGCTCGCATTGAGAAATCCAAAACCAGCAAGCCCGAGCGGCTTCCGCTCTCAACCTCTTCCATTGGCCATATCACTGACTTGGTCGCAGGCATCGCTGCCAGAAGGCGCAAGGCGTCATAAGGCTGCTTATCTGATTAAAGATCTGCGTTTGAATAGGCATATTGACATTTATATGCTATTACATAACATCAACCGGAGTATTTTATCTGCTTAGTCAACCGTCATTCCTCCGCCGATGACGGGCTTAGACAGATCGTCATTTTTGAGGGAAGTCGCATGACTGCTTTTACATTTTCAACGTTGGATATGTATAAAAATCGTAATCCAGGTGATCCGGTCAGCAAGCTTTATGCCCGTGCTGACGACGGGCAGGATCCGCTTCCCGGCTATGTGTACCGGTTCAACGATGACCGTTTTTCATACGATTATCTAGACCATCAATTAATCTTCAATGCGCCGCTCAACTACGAGGCTTTGACCTCAAATATTATCGGGATTCAAGTTATTGCCGAGTTATTCGATGAAAATGGGAATGTAGTCGACTCTCTTACAGGCAATTTCGAGATCACTGTATTCGATCTTGAGGAAGATCCGAAGGACCTCACGATGAGCGGGGGGACGGCAGCAGAAGATGCGTCCGCCGGAACTGTCGTCGCCACATTGAATGCGATCGATGAAGATGCAGGGGATCAGGAAAATCTCACCTATGCCTTCGTAACGAACGCTGAAGGCCGAACAGTCACGACAGACCCACTTTTCGTAATCGAAGGCAATCAGATCAAGCTCAAATCCCAGCCTGGAGACACCAAGGCTGGCACTTATACATTCTGGGTGCGGGCCTTTGACGATAACAGTGCCGGCACAGAACCGAATAAGTGGACCGTGAAGCAGATCACGCTCACCATCACTGATGTCACCAAGGATCCTGTCGAGACCGTGAACACAATCAACGGTGGAGCGAAGAACGATAGCCTCCCAGGAACGGCTGGTGCCGATATCATCAATGGTGGCGCCGGGAACGACAAGCTCTACGGCTACGCCGGGAACGATACGCTGCTGGGCAGCGCAGGCAAGGACACTCTGTACGCCGGAGAAGGCAACGACGTTCTCAACGGCGGCGCCAGCAAGGACAAGCTCTATGGCGGAGCCGGTCAGGATACTTTCGTGTTCGACACAGCCGTGAGGAAGGGCCAGTTCGACCAGATCTACGACTTCAAGGCGTCCGACGATACAATCCAGATCAGCTTGGCGGCCCTCAAGGCCTTCAAGGTAAAAGGCCCCAAGACGAGCGATGTGCATTCGAAGAACAGTTCGGATGACAAGGGCAAGCCTGACGACAAAGGCGGCAGCAAGAAGTCGGTTGGATTCGACAAGATCTTCATGAAAGACCAGAAGCTTCAGAAGAAGTTCTTCAACGTCGGTACCAAGCTCAACGACACCCCGGACGGCTCCAACGACTACATCTTCTACAACAAGAAGAACGGGTTCGTTTACCTGGACGTGGACGGTTCGGGCAAAGGCAAGGGCATCGAGATCCTCAAGGTGAAGCCCGGCACCACGCTCACCGCCGACGACTTCCTGTTCATCTAAGCCGTTAAAACAGCAATACCCGAGAGGCTCCGGCGGCAACGCCGGAGCCTTTCTTTTTCTGTACGGCCCATCGCAGGCGAGGGCTGAGACTTGACGGGGCAAGGCGACGCGTCGACCGTGATGAGACGATCCAAGCACGCCGATCATAGCATGGCGTGCGAGCCCCACCTCAGGAGCCTCCCCGGTGACAGAACAGAACCTCCAGATCCTCCTCGCCTCACGTCCGACAGGCCGCCCGTCCCAAGACGATTTCAAGTTGGTGCGGACGCCCATTCCCGCTCCCGGCGAAGGTCAGGTTTTGCTCAAAATCCGCTATCTCTCGCTCGATCCCTATATGCGCGGTCGCATGAGCGCCGCGAAATCCTATGCGGCAGCGGTGGAGATCGGCGATGTGATGGAGGGCGGCACAGTCGGCGAAGTGCTGGAAAGCCGCCATCCCGACTACAAGCCGGGTGACATGGTCCTCTCCTATTCCGGCTGGCAGTCCCATGCGGCTGCGGATGCCAAGACCCTGCGCAAGCTCGATCCGAACCAGGCACCCGTCACGACGGTGCTCGGTGTTCTCGGCATGCCGGGCTTCACGGCTTACGCGGGTCTGCTGACCCTCGGCCAGCCCAAGCCGGGCGAGACCGTGGTCGTGGCGGCAGCGAGCGGACCCGTCGGCTCGGCCGTGGGGCAGATCGCGAAGATCAGGGGCGCCCGGGCCATCGGCATCGCCGGTGGGGCTGACAAATGCGCGGTGGTGCGCGACGAGTTCGGCTTCGATGCCGCGCTGGACCACCGCTCGCCCACCTTTGCCCAGGATCTTCGGGCAGCCTGCCCGGACGGGATCGACGTCTACTTTGAGAATGTCGGCGGCAAGGTCTGGGATGCGGTCTTTCCCCTGCTCAACACCTTCGCGCGCATTCCGGTCTGCGGCCTCATCGCACAGTACAATGCGACAGGCCCGTTCGAGGGCCCGGACCGCGTGCCGGTGCTCATGCGCGATGTGCTTACCAAGAGCCTGACCATCCGCGGCTTCATCCAGCGCGAGTTCAGCGATCAGCGCCCCGCCTTCTACCGGGACATGGCCGGATGGATCGCGGAGGGCCGCGTGAGGTACAAGGAGGACATCGTCCAGGGGCTGGAGAGCGCGCCGGAAGCCTTTATCGGCCTGCTGGAGGGGCGGAACTTCGGCAAGCTGATCGTGCAGGTCGCCTGAGCCGGACGTCAGCCGGAGGCGGCACACCCGCCGCTTCCGGTGCCGGCTCAACTTCCCTGGGGTGACGAAAGCCTTTCTTAACGCTATAGAGCCAGGCTTCGAACCCGCAAAGGCGGCTCCACTCCTGTTCCATCTGCGTAGGCCCGGCCCATGCCCTTTTCCGTTCTGGACCTCGTCGTTATCGGTATCGTCCTGATCTCGGCTCTTCTTGCTGCCGTGCGCGGCTTCACCCGCGAGGTGCTCGCCATCGTGGCCTGGGTGGTTGCGGCCGCGGCCGCCTGGTACCTGCACCCGACCGCCCTGCCGATTGCCCAGCAATATATCAGCAGCGGCACGGTGGCGCTTGTGGCCTCCATCGGGGCGATCTTCGTCATCACCCTGATCATCGTGTCGATCATCACGGTGCAGATCTCCGACCTGATCCTCGATTCCCGCATCGGCGCTCTCGACCGGACCCTGGGCCTGTTCTTCGGGGCTGCCCGCGGCTTCCTGATCTGCGTGATCGGCTGGGCCTTCCTCGGTTGGCTGCTCCAGGGCAAGGAGCCCGAGTGGGCCACCGCCTCCAAGACCCGCCCGGCCATGGAGAACACCCGCGACAACATCATCGCCATGCTGCCGGAAAACGCCGAAGCGCTGATCCAGCGCCTGCGCAACAAGGACGCCACGCCGGAGGCGGAGCCGGCCGAGCCCGATCCGCAGCGCCCGGCAGCGCCTGCCGCTCCCGCAGCACCGCAGCCGCCCCAGCGGCGCAGCTAAGCATCGACCCAAAAGTGGAAGGCACTTTTGGGACCAAGCCGATGCGCCAAGCGTCTGGCGGCAACCTCAGGGCCGCCAGCGTCAGAATAGACGTTGGCGTTTGGCCTGAGGATGACTACATAGGGGCGGCGCCGGTGCGGGCGCGAATCCCAAAGGTATGATCGATGTCTGCTTTGTCTGAGACGTGGCAGGTCACCCCGAAACAGGTGAACCTCGACCTCGACGGCGATACCCTGCGCGAAGAATGCGGCGTCTTCGGCATCTATGGGCACCCGGACGCGGCGGCCATCACGGCGCTCGGCCTCCACGCCCTGCAGCACCGGGGCCAGGAAGCAGCCGGCATCGTCACCTTCAACGGGTCGGTCTTCAACTCCGAGCGCAGGCTCGGCCTCGTGGGCGACAACTTCTCCGACCGGGCGACCATCGAGCGCCTGGAGGGCCTCTCGGCCATCGGCCACACCCGCTATTCGACCACCGGCGAGACGGTGCTGCGCAACGTGCAGCCGCTCTTTGCCGAGCTTGACGGCGGCGGCTTCGCGGTGGCGCACAACGGCAACCTGACCAACGGCCTGACCCTTCGCCGCAACCTGATCCGCGACGGGGCGATCTGCCAGTCCACCACCGACACGGAGGTGATCGTCCACCTGGTTGCCCGCAGCCGCAAGGACCGGGTCATCGACCGCTTCGTCGAGGCGATCCAGAAGATCGAGGGCGCCTTCGCCCTGGTGGCGCTCACCAACAAGAAGCTGATCGGCGCCCGCGACCCCTTGGGCATTCGCCCGCTGGTTCTGGGCGAGCTCGACGGCCGCTACATCCTCGCCTCCGAGACCTGCGCGCTCGACATCATCGGCGCCCGCTTCGTGCGCGACATCGACAACGGGGAATGCGTGGTGATCTCGGATGAGGGCATCGAGTCTTTCCGCTATGCGCCGCAGGTGGCACCGCGGCCCGATATCTTCGAGTACATCTACTTCGCCCGGCCCGATTCCATCGTGAACGGCCACAGCGTCTATGAAGTTCGCAAGGGCATGGGCCGTGAGCTGGCTCTCGAATCTCCAGCCGATGCGGACGTGGTGATCCCGGTGCCGGATTCCGGCGTGCCGGCCGCGCTCGGCTATGCCCAGACCTGCGGGCTGCCCTACGAGCTCGGCATCATCCGCAACCACTATGTCGGCCGCACCTTCATCCAGCCGACCCAGTCGGTGCGCGAGCTCGGCGTGCGCATGAAGCACTCGGCCAACCGCGCGGCCATCGCGGGCAAGCGCATCGTGCTTGTGGACGACAGCCTCGTGCGCGGCACCACCTCGGTGAAGATCGTGCGCATGATGCGCGAGGCCGGAGCCAAGGAGGTGCATTTCCGCATTTCCAGCCCGCCGATCACGCATCCGGATTTCTACGGCATCGACACGCCGGAGAAGGAGAAGCTGCTCGCCGCCACCCACGACCTGGAGCAGATGCGCCAGTATATCGGGGCGGATTCGCTCGCCTTCCTGTCCATCGAGGGTGTGTATCGCGCCATGGGCGAGACGGGCCGCAATGCCGCGCAGCCGCAATTCACCGACCATTGCTTTACAGGCGACTACCCGACGCCGCTGACGGACCTCACCGTCGCCACCCCGCGCCGTCTTGCGGTTCTCGCCGAAGCCGACTGAGGAACCATGGACAAGCCTCTCCAGAACCGCGTCGCGGTCGTCACCGGCGCGTCTCGCGGCATCGGCCGCGCGGCGGCGCTCGCCCTGGCCGAGGCCGGCGCGCATGTGATTGCGCTGGCCCGCACGCAAGGCGCGCTCGAATCCCTCGATGACGAGATCCGCGCCAAGGGCGGCTCGGCCACCCTGGTGCCGGTGAACCTGAAGGACCTCGAGGCGCTCGACCGTCTCGGCGCCGCGATCCACGAGCGCTGGGGCAAGCTCGACATCCTGCTCGGCAATGCCGGCCAGCTCGGCGAGCTGGCGCCGCTCGCCCATATCGACCAGCCGGTGTGGGACGAGGTGATGGCGGTGAACGTCACGGCCAATTACCGCCTGATCCGCTCCCTCGATCCGCTGCTGCGTGCGTCCGACGCCGGCCGCGCGATCTTCATCACCTCGGGCGCCGCCCACAAGCACAAGGCCTATTGGGGCGTTTATGCGGTCTCGAAGGCCGCTCTCGAAGCCCTGGTGCGCACCTATGCGGCCGAGACGGTGACGACGCCGGTGAAGGTCATGCTGCTGAACCCCGGCCCCTTGCGCACCAACATGCGCCGTGCCGCCATGCCGGGCGAGGATCCGCTAACCCTCAAGACGCCGGAAGAGCTTGCGCCCCACATCGTGAAGCTCGCCCTGCCCGCTTGGGCCGAGACCGGCAAGATCTACGACTTCACGCAGGACGGCAAAGTCATCGAGCCGCAGCCGCCGGCCTAGCGCATCGTGCGGAAAAGTGGATCCGGTTTTCGCTGGCGCGGCCCCCTGGGTCTGGTCCACACGATGCGCCAATAAGGAGGCGAAGGATCGCTTCAGCCAAAGCGCTCCACCATCTCCCGGCGCACCCGGACGGCGAGCCGCTCGGCATCGAGCGCCACGTCGTCCTCCGTCACCACCGTGCCCGCGGCGACATCGCGGGTGAGGCGGACCCCGTGCGCCAGCCCGATGGGCAGCATGCGCGCCGCCTTGCTGCGGGAGGCCGGCGCAAGGCGGCCATAGACCGTGTAGCCGCCCTCCCCGTCCAGCATCTCGCCCGCTTTCAGATCGCGCTTGGCCACTGCCACCGCATCGCCGCGCCAGGCGCGGGTGGAGCCCGTGGGCTCGCCGCGCAGGGCCGCGCTCAGCACCGAAATCGACAGCTCCAGGCCGATCAGGTGGAAGGGCTTGTACATGGCAGCATAGCGGCCGGTTGAGTCCGTCGGCAGGCCGTATTGCTTGAAGCAGGCGGCGGCATAATCGTTGGGGGCTTTGAGCACCACATAGACGCCCCAGCGCAGGTCGCGGAACACGGGCCGCCCGTCGCGCTCCAGGGACGACACCACCTCCACCATGCCATCGCGATCGAGCTGCCCGCCCACGCTCTTCGGCCGCATCACCTGGGCGAGATCGTCCACCCCGCAGGGCGGAAACGCCAGCCCCTGCTCCGGCACGTCGAGATCGCAGGCATTGGCGATGGCCGCCATCTCGATGGCCGACTTGGTGCCGTCCAGAAACGAGTTGAACATCTGCGGGTTCATGCCCCCGGCCTTCGCCTGTTCGGCGTTAAGGCCGTAATGGGTCCAGACATCGTCCGGCGTGACCTGGTGATAGACAGGCAGGTACTTGGTGCCCTTGCCGGCGGCCGCCACGGTGAAGCCCGCAGCCCTGGCCCAGTCGACCATCTCGGCCACGAGCGCCGGCTGGTCGCCATAGGCCATGGAATAGACCACGCCCCGCTCCCGCGCCTTTTCCGCCAGCAGCGGGCCTGCGAGCACATCCGCCTCCACATTGACCATGACGATGTGCCGGCCCGCCTCGATGGCGGCGAGCGCATGGCGGATGCCCGCCTCCGGATGCCCGGTCGCCTCGATCACCACCTCGACGTCGTCCGCCCGGCAGGCGTCGAGCCCATCGGCCACGAAGCGCGTGCCGGCGATCCGCGCCTCGTCCCAGCCGACAGTCCGGCAGGCCTCCCTGGCCCGCTCCGGGTTGAGATCGGCGATCACCGCCACCTCAAGCCCCGCGATGCTCGGCACCTGGGCGAGAAACATGGAGCCAAACTTTCCAGCGCCGATCAGCGCCACGCGAACAGGACGGCCGGATTCGGTGCGGCGGTGGAGCAATGCGTGCAGGTTCATGGGGCTTGGCTCTCGTTTTAAGGGACCTCAAGCAGAGGCTCGAAGCTGGTGCCGGCTCTGTCAATGCTCTCCTCTGTGCGCCGGAACACATCCCTATCGTTATGTAATAGCATTGTGTTAACCAGCGTCTGTTTTCATTCAACCCGATTCGAGATCGGGACAGACTGCATTTAGGGGACCAAGACACGAGCACGAGAACCACGTTGAAGACCGGTTGGACCATGCCGAGCATCGGCCAGGGGGAGAGCGCCCTTTGGGGCAAGGCGAACGCGCTGGCTCTCCCGCCGATTGGCACTCCCGGCAACGACGTGCTGAAGGGCACCAGCGGCATGGACAGATTCTACGGCCAGGGCGGCAACGACAAGATCTACGGTTATGGCGGCAGGGACGCCCTCGCAGGCGGCGCCGGCAACGACACGCTCTATGGCGGCAGCGGCCCGGACGGCTTCTATTTCGACACCAAGCTGAACGCTACGACCAATGTGGACAAGATCATGGACTTCAAGGCGGCGGACGATGCGATCGGCCTGTCCCGCGCGGTCTTTTCCAAGATCGCCCGCGGCCCGCTGAAGGAGACCGCGTTCCATCTCGGCACGAAGGCTCACGACAAGGACGACCGGATCATCTACGACAAGAAGACTGGCTCTCTTTACTACGACAAGGACGGCATCGGCGGCACCGCGCAGATCAAGTTCGCCATCCTGGCCAACAAGACCACCATCGCGCACGACGACTTCGCCATCGCTTGACGCGCATCGGCAGGACACGAGACAAGCCCCTCCGGCGCGGAGGGGCTTTTTTGTTGGATTCCTGTGACGGAGGACGCACGGTAGGCGGCGCAAGTCCTCGCGTCACCGCCGCAGCACGGCCTCGAAGCTGGTGCGCTGGGCGATCCAGAACTCCCGGTGCCCGTGCATGTCCTCCAGCACCGCATCGGCGAAGCGCTTGCGGTCCTCGAAATAGCACGGCGGCCCGTAGCCGCCCTGGCAGCAGCCCTGCTCGCGGCACTTGCGCCGGCGGCAGGTGGACGGCACCCGGATCACGTCGGCGAGACGCCTCAAAACATCGTCGGCATCGGGCATGCGGGACAGGATGGTGCGAACACGGCTCATGATGAAACCTCGTGCATGAAAGAGCTGAATGAAATTGGTGGGTAAGACAGGCATGGCCTTGCGGGCTCAGGAGCCGCTTCGGCTCCGAGCCTTTTAAGGCAATCGAGGGTGGCGCGTTGGGCAGCCCGGCTCGATGATGGATGGTGATTGGGAAGAGCCGGAATGCCTCTTCGCGCACGGCTTCTTTAGGCGTTCAGGCGATGCCGGCCCGGTGACCGCTCAAGGCGGTGCCCGTCTGCTCAACGGGGGCCTTGAACCGATTCCGACCACCGGCACACAGCCTGGGCCTCTCGCCAGACCCGCTTGCGAGGCGAGCCTGCGAGACCGTGCCTGCCTCCACACTGCGACGCCTCGCGAGCGCGCCCCTCGATAGAGGCAGGTCTAGGGCAATGATATAGCGAAGACTGTGGACAAAGTCAAGAACAAAATAAGAACATCACTCAAAGGCAGGTTCGCTTCCTTTTATATCGACACACCTTAGCGTTGAATTCCTGATATAACGAAACAAGCCCAGTTGAGTTGTTCAGCGCATGGCCCTAGCTAGAAATCCTCTCCTCTTTTCCGCTCACTTCAAGCTGTCAGCGGCAGAACTAGTGGATAGCATCTGACACTTGGTACCCACGTTAGACCTCCACTACGATAGCGCTGCACCTTGTTGTGAGGGCATTGCTATGGCAGATACCTTCGATAGCCGCGCCGACATCTTGGACCACATCCTTCAGGTCCGTGCCTATATCGACACCTTTGTCACCGAGATG
>NZ_JACXAB010000054.1 GCF_014699075.1 Microvirga sp.
AGCCGATTGTGCTAACCTCTCCCATGGACGCCTCCCTCAAGTGGTGCTCAACACCTCCACTGTGGCACACCAAGGCCGTTGGGGGCGTCCACCCCATCACAACCCTAGAAAGTGCGTTGGGTGGATCAGGCACCCGGTTTAAGCGGGATCCCTGCATAGGCCGCCTCGAGGATCGCCCGGTAATCCGCCTCGCTGGCAGGACGAGGATTGGTCGCGGAAGAGTGATCCTCAGTCGCGCTTTTTGCGATCAGGGCAAAGCTATCCCGCGGCACCCCCATCTCAGCCAGCATTGTCGGCATGCCGAGCCGCAAGTTGAGACTACGGACGTAATCCGCCAGATCAACGCCGTCATTGAGGCCCAACCGTTGGCGGATCGTAGCGTATTTTGCCTCGGCATGGCTCCTGTTGAACTCAAGCACGTAGGGCAGCAGCACCGCATTGAGGGTCCCATGATGCAGCGACACCTGCTTCAGACCTCCGAGAGGATGCGAGAGGGCATGGACAGCGCCCAGGCCCTTCTGAAACGTCAGGCCTCCCTCAAGCGCGGCCATCATCATCTCATGTCGGGCCGTGCGGTCCGACCCCTGGGCCACCGCCCGTTCGATATTGCCGACGGCACGAACTAGACCGTCGAGCGCGATGGCCTCTGCCGGTGGGTTGAAGCGTGGGCTAAGGAAGGTCTCGATGCAATGGGTGATCGCATCCATTCCGGTTGCGGCCGTCAATGCCGGGGGCAGCCCGAGCGTGAGATCCGGATCGCAGATGGCGCGCTTCGGGATGAGATGGGGAGAGATAAATCCGAGCTTTCGGCCATCCTCCAAGGTGATCAGGGCCGCCCGGCCGACCTCGCTGCCTGTCCCGGCCGTGGTTGGAATAGCGATGAGCGGGGCCACGGCCGCTGAGATCTTGGGAATTCCGCTTAGAATCGCTGCATACTGCTCCAAGGGTCTATCGTGAGTCGACAGAAGAGCCACACCCTTGGCCAGATCAATCGGGGAGCCGCCCCCGATGGCAATCAGGCCATCGCAGGCACGGGAACGGTAGAGATCTAGCGCAGCGATCACTGCGCCCTCCGTGGGATTTGTGGGCGTATCGGCGAAGACTGGAATGTGCTGCCCTGCAGGGAGAACACCTATCAGGCGATCGACCAAGCCAACGCGCGCGATTCCGGCATCGGTAACAATGAGGGGTGTCCTGATGCCAAGCTCCCGCATATCGTTGCCGACGTCCGACAGGGCGCCAGCCTGGAACCGAATGGTGGTCAAATAGGAAATCAAAGACATCCCTGCTTCTCCGTCCCGGCTGCGTTGGGTGAGGCCGCAAGCAACATTCTGCCGCAGCGCCCCTGCTTCAGGTCCAGCATCACGCGAAAGCGCCTACCAGATCAATCCACTTTGGTTCGACACGACATTTCACGTGGAGCTACTTGAATCCTTCCCTCGCGATGTCCCAGCATCGGCGTTTGGTTGCACCTGTATCTGCTGGCCGAACGCCGCGACCGATCCGACAATTCTACATGTGAGCTGCCTGACGCCCTCGGCAGCGACCGAGGTCCCCTGGTAGAGTTTGCTTGGCGACACCCATTCAAGCACTATGTTTCGAATCCTGCCGAGCATCCGATCACCCCCCTTGAGAGAACAGCGGAATGCCGATCACCGATGCTTTTTCCCCTCATCTGTTCAACGGCCAAACCGCTTTGATCACGGGCGGCACAAGCGGAATCGGGCTTGCCTGCGCCAAGGCCTTCCGCGACCTGGGTGCCAACGTCACGGCGACGGGAGCGAGTGAGGCCGAGCGGATGCGGGCGGCAGACGACGAGACCAACGCAGGGATCTCGTTTGCGGTTCTCGACGTCCGTGACGGTCCGTCGGTTGACCACTTGGTCACGCAGTTCAACCGCCTGGATATCCTGCTCAACGCCGCGGGCGTAATTCGCCGTGACCTGGAGCACGACCCGGAAGTCTTCGCGGACGTCATCACAGTCAACCTGACCGGTGCCATGCGGGTCTGCTCCGCCGCGAAAGCAAGGCTCTGCGAGACCAAGGGCTCCGTGGTCAATATCGCGTCCATGCTCACCTTCTTCGGCGGCCCCCGGGTTCCGGCCTACAGCGCCTCGAAGGGTGGGGTCGGTCAATTGACCAAGAGCCTCGCCGCCGCATGGGCCGCTGACGGCATCCGCGTCAATGCCGTTGCACCGGGCTGGATCGCGACACCGCTCACGCAAGCTCTGCAGGATGACCCGGAGCGGAGCGCCCCGATCCTGTCCCGCACCCCCATGGGCCGCTGGGGCACACCGGAGGAAGTGGCCGGCGGCGCCGTCTTCCTGGCCTCGCCCGCGGCTCGGTTCGTGACGGGCGCCATCCTGGCCATCGATGGCGGCTATCTGACTGTTTGACCACAACTCGCCTCAGAGGAGCAGATCCCATGTCCAGCCCAGAACCCACCTCCCCAGGCATCCCCATGAACGACAAGTGGGTGCCCTACCGGCATCCGCAGCCAAAAGACTCCCCGCCCGAGCTGGTGATCCCGAACGCCATTCCGACGGACGAACGGATCTGGGTTCCTGTGGAGGAGAACGTATGGTTCCGACCGCTGCTGCTTGCGGCCTCGCGCGGGTACTGGATGAACCTGCTGCGGGTGCAGAAGTCGGGCGTGCTCTCGCGCCATCGCCATCCCCAACCGGTGCATGCCTTCGTGCTGAAGGGAGAGTGGCGGTACCTGGAGCATGACTGGATTGCCACCGAGGGCTCCTATGCCTACGAGGCCCCCGGCGAGACGCATACGCTAGTCGTCGATCCGCACGTCGAGGAGATGATCACCCTGTTCCAGGTGAACGGAGCCATGATCTACGTCGATCCGGACGGCAAGACGACCGGCTTCGACGACGTCTTCACGCGAATCGAGAAGTGCCGCGCGCATTATGCGATGAACGGACTCGGAGCTGACTACATCGATCAATTCATCCGTTGACGGCGATCTGTGCAGGGTTCGACCGCCTGATCGTCAGCCCTGCCATGGCATTGCACTCTTTCTGGAGCGCAGCGCCATGAGCAGCACCGGCGCCAGCCAGATCAGCAGCGTTGCGACCCCGAGCGCACCTGAGATCGGCCGCTCGAAGAAGGCAAAATAGCTGCCGTCCGATTTGATCATGGAGGTCACGAAATTTTCCTCAAGCATCGGGCCGAGCACGATGCCGAGGATACAGGGAGCGACGGGAATATCGTTCTCCTCCATCAGAAAGCCGAGCACGCCGAACACCAGCATCACGGCCACGCCGAAGGCGGAGTTGTTGATAGCAAAGGCCCCCACAATGCAGAACATGAGAATGCACGGCATCAGGATCTCGCGCGGAATGCGAAGAATGGTCCGGGCTCCCTTGATGGCGGCCCACCCCAAGGGCAGCATCACCAGGTTGGCGAGAATGAAGATGATGAAGACTGCATAGATGTACTCGGGATTGTTCAGAAAGATCGTCGGACCCGGATTCATGTTCTTCAGGTAGAGCACGCCGATGACAATGGCCGTGATACTGTCGCCCGGGATGCCGAAGACGAGCGCCGGAACCCAGGCGCCTGCAAGAGCGGCATTGTTCGAGGAGGTGCTCTCGATGATTCCTTCTACGTGCCCCTTTCCGAACCTCTCGGGAGTGCGGGACATTTTCTTGCTGACCGCATAACTGACCCAGGCTGCGATATCGGCCCCCGCCCCCGGCAGCGCGCCGATGATCGTGCCCAGCACATTGCCGCGCAGCTGCTGCGGCCAGTACTGCACCATCATCCGCCCCCAGCCTCGGAAGAGATTGCCGATCACGGCCTGCGGCACGGTCTGGACGCTGTGAGAGATGGCAAACCGAAAGACCTCGGACACGGCAAAGAGGCCGATCATCGCCGCAATGAAGTTCACGCCTCCGGTGAGCTCGGCGTTTCCGAAGGTGAAGCGGGGCACGCCGGCTGGATTGTTTAGCCCAATCGTCGAAACAAACAGGCCGATGAACAGGCTCACGAGCCCCTTCACTGGCGATCCCGTTCCGATGAACACCGCACAGGTCAAACCAAGCAAGGCCATCCAAAAATACTCGAAGGAGCTGAACTGCAAGGCGACCTCAGCGAGGGCCGGGGCGGACAGGATCAGCACGAATGTGCCGAATAGTCCTCCAATGGCCGAGAAGAGCAGGTTGGCGCCAAGCGCGATCTCTCCCTCGCCGTTGCGGGTCATCATGTAAGCTTCGTCTGTGTAGGCCGCCGACGCCGGCGTCCCCGGAATGCGCAGCAGCGTGCCGGGAATGTCGCCGGCGAAAATGGCCATGGCAGAGCAGGTCACCATGGCGCCCACCGCCGGCACAGGATCCATGAAGAAGGTCACCGGGACGAGGAGCGCGATCGCCATCGTGGCAGTCAGGCCAGGAATTGCGCCGACCACGAGCCCGAACAGGGCTGCGAGGAAGATGGTCACCAGCACCGCCGGCTGGAACACGAGGCCGAAGGCTGTCTGAATTGCGCTCATGACATCATCAGAGTCAGGGCCCAAGGAGCCCAAGTGGAAGGGGGACTCGCAACAATCCGACAAAGGTCTGCTGAACCAGGATGGTTGCGGCGATCGCCACGGCCGCGGCTATCCACCAGCGGACCCCCATCATCAGCAGAAACACCAGAAGGATAGCGATGGATGTCGGGACGAAACCGAGTGCCGGCGCAACCACGATATAGGCCAGGATCAAGGCGAAGATCACGACAAGCCTGACCCAAGCATGGTGGGTCTGAGCCCAATCGCTCCAGGCCACAGCACCCTGCCAGTGCCGAACGCCCGAGGCAATCAGCACGACGCCGCAGCCTGCAAGCCCCATGGCGACGAGCACTGGAAAGACGGCCGCACCGTACTCCTGTCCTGGAATGGCCGGAAGTGTCCTCGCATAGGCGAACATCGCGATCGCGAACGCGAGGAGCACGGCTCCGATGATGGCATCGTTGATGCGCATTGTGGTCGGCGCGACTACTTCGCCAACCCGACCTTTTTCATGACCGCTCCGAGGTCCTCATCACTCTTCTTCCAGAATGCAAGGAACTCCTCGCCCGCCGCGAACTTCACGCCGAAGCCGCGCTGGCTCATGAAGTCGTTGTACTCCTTGCCCTTGTAGATCTTGTCCAGGGCGTCAGCGAGCCGCTTCGTGACATCCGCAGGCATGTCCTTCGGCCCTACGATGCCGCGCCACGCGCCGATAGCCCACTGGCTGCCGGTCTGCTCCGCAAGCGTGGGAACGTTCGGGAAGGTCGGATTGCGCTCGGGGTTCATGATGGCAATGCTCTTTACGCGGCCGGCATCGATGAGAGAGCGCGCCTCCGGGAGCGAGCAGGGAACGATCTCGACACCGCCTGCGACGAGATCCTGAAGTCCGGGCGCGGCCCCCTGGCTTGGCACCCAGCGGACAGTGCTGGGATCGATTTTGGCGCTGTCGAGCATGCCGGCGATTGCCAGGTGCCAGATGCCACCCTGTCCTGTCCCCGACGCCTTGAACTTGCCTGGGTTTTTCTTGATATCCTCCAGCAGATCGTTGACGGTCTTGTAAGGTGCGTCGGCGCGCACCTGAACGCCTGCCGGATCAAGATTCATCAATGCGATCGGCGTGTAGTCCTTGTAATCGCGCTGGGTAAGCCCCTGCCAATGCAACATGCCGATCTCGACCGTCGCCAGCCCCAGGGTGTAGCCATCCGGCGCGGCCGCCGCGATAGCTTCATGTCCCACGACACCGCTGCCCCCGGTTCTGTTGACGACGTTGACGGGCTGGCCAAGCTCCTTCTCGAGCAGGGAGCCGATGATGCGGGCGGTTGCATCCGTGCCGCCGCCGGCAGCCCAGGGAACGATGATGGTGATCGGTCGCTCAGGATAGGCGGCCCACGCATACCCGGAAGCCGAGACCAGCGAAACGGCAGCAACGGCCAGTGTCTTCAGGAAACCACGACGCAGCATTCTTTCCTCCCGATGCGCCGGCTCCTCGTTTTCCTGGAGCCGGTCTTTGGCTTAGGTTGAGTCACGAAAACATTATTGGCAAGCCTTACATGCTTTCCACCTCACGATTACCTGATGTCCTGTGGCATCTCCCTGCGAGAATCTTATCGAACAAGAAGCGCGCTCGCGTACAGCCCGAATACCATATGGCCGGCAATGTTGAGCGCTCTGATCTGTTTGGCGTTAGGCCGTTTCGAGGCGGCGATGCCCGCTCCCATGCCGGGCTGGAGCAGAAACCATCCGGCTCCCACGGTGATGATGCCCACGGCGAGTGCCGGAGCCAAAGTTGGCGCTGATGCCCAATCCGGGCGCGTGAACACCAGGAGGGCACCGGCATAGACGATGCCGATAGCATAGTGACCAATCCAGCTGACCGCACGCTCGAAAGGGTAGGCCCGTGCGAGCGCGATGTCGTCGTGAAAGACTCTGGGTTTGGTCAGGTGGCAGAACCAGCGTCCCACCAGTCCCCAGTTCGGCGCAGGCACCTTAAAGAACCGCTGCAGGAGCAGAGCCCAGAGATCGAGCAGCGCCGTTGCGCCAACTCCGATGAGGACGGCTCGGCTGAGAAATTCAATCATCTGTTCAGGTCCCCTCCTGCAATCCGCTCGAACACAGAGCGCCTCTAGGGCATGTACTGGCCGCCATTCACCTCCATCACCTGCCCCGTGACGTAGCCGCTGAGCCGGTCGGAGGCGAGATAGAGAAAGGCGCCGATGCAATCCTCCGGCGTGCCAAGACGATCCATGGGAATGGTGGCCTGCATGGCGGCAAGCTGCTCCGGGGTCGAATAGCGTTCGTGGAACGGTGTCATGATGACGCCAGGCGAAACTGCGTTGACCCGGATGCCGTCCTTGACCAGTTCCTTGGCCCAGCCCCGCGTCGCTACTGAGATGAACCCCTTGGCCGCGGCATAGATGACCGAGCCCGGCCCACCGCCGTGTCGGGCTGCAATCGACGACACATTGATGATGGAGCCGCCGCCCTGCGCCCTCATGTGCGAAACGCCCTCGCGAACGAAGCGCACGACCTGCTCGACGTTCAGTGCAAGAACGGCATCCACGTACTCGTCCGAGTAATCCTTGATCGGTGTCCGCCCAACGAGGCCGCCGGCATTGTTGACGAGAACGTCGAGCCGGCCAAAATGCTCAACAGTCTTGGCCACGACCTGCGCCGCCGCTTCGGGTTCGGTGACGTCCGCTTGAACCAGGAACGCCTCCCCGCCAGCTGCCCTTACCTCTTCGGCAACCTGCCGCGCCGGATCTTCGCTGGCATTGAAATGGATCGCCACGCGCGCCTTGTTGTGACCGAACGCGACTGCGGCCGCTGCTCCGATACCGGTGCTCGCGCCGGTGATGAGGATGACCTTTCCAGCAAGGTCGGGAATGGCGGGATAGATTTCAGGAGCGGTCACTGCGGGAACTCCGATCACGAGTTAAGAAAGGAAAGGCCGACAGGCTTCTGTAGCGAGGGGAGCTCACTTCAGAAACTCCGGCGAGACAAGACTGGGCACGAAGAGTGCGACCTGCGGCCAGACGATGAGGAGAGCCAAGACTAGGAACATCGGGACGAGCATGATCATAGTATCCTTGAGCGCCTGCCGCATTCGAATCCCGGCGACCGAGCATGCGATCATCAGGCAGAGGCCATAGGGTGGCGTGACCAGTCCAAAGGCCAGCGACACGATGCCGATCATGGCGAAGTGAACCGGGTCGAGGCCGGCGGAGCGCGCCAGCGGCTCCAGGATCGTTCCCACAATAATGATGGCGGGAATGGCATCGAGAAAGCACCCGACGACGAGAAACACGAATGCAATGAAGAAGCCGGTTCCAATCGGCCCAAGCTCCCAGGCCGAAACACCAGACAGGATGGCCTTAGGGATCTGGTAATATGCAAGCAACCAGCCAAAGGCGCTCGCCGTGCCGACACAGAAAAGCGTTATCCCGGCGAACTTGCCCGTGTCCACGAGCGCTTCCCGGAACGCTGAAGAGTCCATTTCCCGATAGATGAAAATGGACAGGAAGCCGGCGTAAAGCACCGCGATGCAGGCCGACTCCGTCGCGGTAAACCAGCCGAAGATCTTCCCACCGATGATGATGAGCGGCGTCATCAAGGCAGGAACCGAAGCCAGTATGGACTTGAAGAAGGTCCTCCAGCTGTCACGCGGATAGGTCGGGTAGCCCTTGAGAGTTGCATAGACATGGACCGTCGCCATCTGGGCGAGAGCGATCAGCAGACCGGGTATCACTCCCGCGAGGAAGAGCGCGCCGATGGAAACCGTCAACACACCGCCCCAGACGATCATCAGGATCGACGGCGGGATGATAACCGCCAGAACCGCTGAGACGGCAGTGATCGCGACGGAGAACGAGTCATCGTAGCCTTCCCGGCGCTGAGCCTCGATAAAGATCTTCGACTGGCTTGCTGCGTCCGCAGTCGAAGAGCCCGAAATGCCCGCAAAGAAGAAGGAAAGCACCACGTTGATCTGCGCCAATCCTCCGGGGAAGTGCCCGACCATGGACCGGGACAGCTTCATAAGCCTCTCCGTGATGCCGCCGACATTCATCAGGTTCGCAGTCAGCAGGAAGAATGGGACGGCCAGAAGGATGAAGGAGTTGTACGCGTTGAAGGTCTCCTGCACGAGGGTCATGGCGGAAAGCCGAGGCTCAATGATCAGGATCGGCAGGCAGGCCAGCGCCAATGCGAAAGCAACCGGAACGCGGAGCAACATCAATCCGAAGAAGATGCCGAACAGGACAAGTGCCGCTTGGCCGGGGGAAAGCAGAGCGCCGGTCATCAGAGGGGCCCCTCCGGGGTCGGGATAGGGTCTGCCGGCGGCAGAGTTCCCCGGCCGAGCAGCACATTCAGTTCATCCCACATCTGCTCGCCAAGAAAGACAAGCCAAGTAATACCGGTGATCGGCCAGGCAATATGGATGACCCAGAGCGGCAGTTCGGCCAGTTCGGAGATCCGGTACCACGCAAATTGCGTGAACTCGATGCCGGACCAAATGAAAACGAGCGCAACGATGAGCACGCAGATTCGGGCGATCAACCGCACGGCGGCCTCCGGACGCGGCGACAGCCGTGGCCAGACATCAACTTCGAAATGAGAGCTCTCGCGGACGCCGATCATAGCGCCTATCATTACCGTCCAGACCAGCAGGAAACGCGCCATTTCCTCGGTCCAAATGTAATGCGGGATGATCGAGGTGAAGCGTGAAAAGACCTGCAATGTGACTGGAATGACCAGGACCGCAGTGGAAATCGCCACGAGCCAGGACAAAAACAGGCTGTACCACGCGGTAACTCTACGCCACGTGCTGCGACGTTCGGGCATTGGTATCGCCATAAGCTCCTCAATCGTTGAGAAGGCACGGTCAGGGAGCAATCCCTGACCGTGTCACGTAGCGCGGCGCACTACTCGATGCTGTTGATCTCCGCCAGGATCTTGTCAGCCTCGATCTCCTTGGCATAGGCCGCCAGAACGGGATCGACGAGTTTCTTCATGGCATCACGATCCTTGAAGGTGACCTGCTTCAGCTTACCGGCCTTCTCCAGGGCGTCGAGCTTTGCCGCATCCTCGCTCGATTCGATGGTCCGGCCGTGCGCGCCGGCCTCCTTGCCGGACTTGATCACGCAGGACTGCAATTCGGCGGGCAGGTTGCGGAATGTCTTGCCGGAAAACGCCAGCGGCCGGATCGTGATGGCGTGCTTGGTCATCGCCAAGTTAGGCGCCACCTCGAAGAATTTCATCTGCTCAACGCCGGCAGCTTCGTTCTCGCCCGCGGCGATCACGCCGTTCTGGATCGCGTTGTAAACCTCGTTATAGGCAATGACGGTTGGCGACATGCCGACCGCAGCAAATGTGCGGCTCCAGATTGGGGCGCCCTGGACGCGGATCTTGAGGCTCTTAATCTCTTCCAGATTGGCAACCGGCTTATTGACGAAGATATTGCGGGTGCCGCCGCCGGCATAGCCGATCAGCATGACGTCGGCACGTTTGGCGATCTCGTCCGCGATCGGCTTGAACAGGTCCCGGTCGAGTACCTTATTCCAATGAGCAAGGTCGCGGAACAGAAACGGCGCATCAATGAAGGGAGCGGCTTTCGAGAAGGTCGACATATGTGCCGGCGAGACAATCGCGAAATCGACCGCACGTCCTTGCGACATGTATTCGAAATACTGCTTCTCCAGGCCGAGTTCGCTATTCTTGTGCAGGATGATATTGAGCGGCTTGCCGTAGCAGGACTGTACGAGTTCCCCGAACTTGGCCAACGATTTGGTGAAGGCATGGTCGTCGTTGAACTGGGACGCGCCGTGGAGCTCGATTGCCTGCTGAGCGGACACTCCTGAAGGGCCGAGAGCCAACCCGAGCCCGAACAAACCGGTAGCGAGTATCTTCCTCATATCCGTATCCTCCCTGGTGACCCTCTGGCGGAGCCAAAGTACGATACTGTAGGCCAGCATCGTTATTTTCAATACTTATTCAGTATATTGCAATAGTCATCTCCGCTTATGCCAGCATTTGAATTATTATCTCTCAGCAAGCTGTCACCATTGCTGTGTCTTACTTGGCAACAATTCGATCTACCCTGAGGCATCAAGCGCCCAGGGGTAATGGCCGTGCAGGCCGTGCGTTTTCAGTATCGGACACCCTCCCGTCGTGCAGGCTTCAGTCCTCAGCCCAAGTTTTTGCTCCCGTTGAGTTGTGTCAGGACATCCGTCAGATGCGGCATGTGCTTGCCGCTATGGCCCATTGCACTGGCGATGGTGAGCGTCTGCAGAACGGCAGGGCCTATAAGCCCCGTCGCCTTCGCGTCATTCACCATTGCAATGAAGTAGGCGAGATCCTTGCGGGCGTTGCCGATGGCAAACTGCAAACGGGTCGGGTCGCCCTCGAGCACGTAAGGCATGATCATCTGAAACATCGCGCTGTTCGCGCCACCGGCCGAGACTAAGTCATACAGAGCCTTCGGATCGGCGCCCGTCGCTCTGGCCACCGCCACAGCCTCCGCTACGACGCTCGCGTGGCTCATCGCGATAAAGTTGTTAATCAGTTTAATCTTGTGCCCTGCGCCCACGTCCCCCACGTGGAAGACGTTCTCTGCGAAGCACTTGAGGACGGGAAGGATCTCGTCGAAGAGCGTCGGGCTTGCCCCTACGATGACGTTGAGACGCCCCTCCTCGGCTTCCTTCGGCGTACGGGTGAGCGGCGCATCGGCGAAACGAAAACCTCTCGCTTGATAATCAGCCGCGATCTTAACCGTCGAGATGGGATTGGCCGTGGAGGTATCGACGTGGACCAGCCCCTCGCGCGCGCCAGAAAGAATACCACTCTCCCCGTAGACGAGACCTTCGACATCATTGGATGTCGGCACGCAGGTGAAGATGATCTCGGACGCGGCAGCTACCTCGCGCGGTGTATCCACCTCCGTTGCGCCACGGGCAACGAGGTCATCCACCCGTTCACGGCTGCGATTGGCCACAACAGTAAGCCTGTGGCCTTTCTCGATGAGGTTCTTGGCCATGCCATGGCCCATGAGGCCGATCCCGATGAAGCCGATACTGGCCATATTCATCCTCCCTGTTTCGTAGCTCACACCCAGTTCCTTAGATGAGGCCCGGCACTTCAAGGTCTAAGCCTTGATTCCGACGGGGCATTTGATGCAGTCTTCAGAAAAGGGCCTGGAGATCCCCGTCAACGGCAATGGCCTGCCCTGAAATCGTACGCCCGAGTGGCGAGCACAGAAAAACGATCTGGTCGGCAAGCTGCTGTGCCGTTACGTATTCCCTCAAGGATGTGTTCGCGAGCGCCCGCCGCTCCATTTCATCGAACGATACACCGAGCTGCTGGGCCTTGGCCTCAAGTACGAGGCGCTGGCGGTCGCCGGCGACGACCCCGGGAAGAATCGCGTTCACGCGGACGCCGTCCTCGCCCAGTTCCCGAGAGAGGGACTTCGTAAAGCCGATCACGGCCCACTTGGCAGCGGCGTATGGGGAGCGCAGGGGGAAACCAAACCGGCCTGCGGCGGATGACAGATTCACGATTGAGGCATTCCGGCTTTGCCTCAGGTGGGGCACTGCAAGACGCGTGCAATTGAACTGCCCGGTGATGCAGACCTCGAGGCAGCGGTCCCAGTCCTCCGGGTTGACTTCCTCAACCCGGGCCGTCGGCCCTGCGATGCCGGCATTGTTGACGAGGACATCCAGCCCGCCGAGAACTCCCAGAGCCTCCTCGAAAATCCGAGTGACATCAGCTCGTTTCGCCACATCGCCATAGGTGGAGGTCAGGTCCGGATCAGTCGCGGTCGCCTCCTGGAGAGCGGCGCGGTTCACGTCGCAGACATGCACGCGCGCGCCCTCACGGTTGAAGGTACGGGCAATCTCAAGTCCGATGCCAGCAGCGCCAGCCGTCACCAACACACGCAACCCGGCGATGTTGAGATCCATCTTCGTTGTCTCCATCCCTAAAGCGGGTCCCCAGCACTCGGCGCCCGATTGTCTTGTGATGTTCGAGAGCTGGGGTGCCGGCCTACTCCAGCAGACGTCCGGTGCTCTCGATGAAACAGGCCGCGCCTTCAATGTCGTCGACGAGCGCCTGGCGTGCGGCAGCTCCGTCACCAGCCTTCACCGCAGCGACGAGACGACGGTGATGTCCGGCTGCGCCGCCCGTTTGCAACCGTTCGGGCGAGGCCTTGAGGTCGAAATTCAGAACTGGCCCGATTTTTAGCCAGAGACCCTCGATGATTCCCACGAGGGTCGGCAGACGGGTCGCTTGGTAGACGGCGAAGTGGAGCTCCTTGTTGGCCCGGACAGCTCGATCTGCATGAGGATCGGAGCTTCGGGCCTCAGCGAGGAACGCCTCTTCGAACTGCCGCATGGCGGCGAGGTCGGATTCCGCACGGCTTCTTGCTGCCTGCTCCGCCGCGAAGCCCTCGACCGCGAGTCTCACGGTCGTCAGTTCCCGGAAGCGTGCGAGGTTCATCAGCGGGACGCGCACCGCACGGTTCGGCAGCACCTCCAGAGACTGGTCGGCAACAAGCCGCGAGACCGCCTCCCGCACCGGCATCATCGAGACGCCGAGGGTTTCGGCCACGCTGCGCAGGGACATCTTCTGTCCGGGGGCGAGCTCACCGCTCATCAGCAGCTCACGTAGCTCGGTATGGACGCGTTCGCCCAAAGTAACGCGTTCCAGCCGGCCGATCCGGGCGATGGCCGAAGGCGTCTTGGTGGGGCGGGGGCTCGACAAGTTGCTCATTTTCCGACAGTCTAACTGTGATCACAGATCGCGGCAAGTAATGCGACAGCAGCATGGACAGCAGCATGGGAGGAAGGAAACGGCCATGGCACACTCTGATGACTTGACCCGTCGTATGCTCCTGAAGGGAGCGGCCGGCGCGTCCGCGCTCGCAGGCCTCGGGATGCCTGCAATCGTCAAGGCGCAATCTGACGTGATCCGGATCGGGCACCTCACGCCCGTTACCGGCTTCCTGGGACCGCTCGGCGAGTTCGCCCAGATGGGGGTGAAGCTCGCCGCAGAGGAAATCAACGCTGCCGGTGGCGTCCTGGGCCGCAAGGTCGAGCTCGTGATCGAGGACTCGGTGAACCCGCAGACCGCCTCCGCCAAGGCCGAGCGCCTGATCGAGCGCGACAAGGTTGCGATGATCATCGGCGAAATCTCTTCCGCCTCGGCCCTGGCAATCGGTCAGGTGGCCAACAGGACCAAAACGGTGTTCATCAACACCGGCGCCAATTCCGACGCCCTGCGCGGGGCGAGCTGCAATCCGTTCATGTTCCACATCGAGGCTGCAAACTCGATGATGGTCACAGCGGTTGGCACCTACCTAAAGACGGAGAACATGATCAAGGGGAAGAAGTGGTACTCCCTCACGGCCGATTATGCCTTCGGCCATGATCTCTTCCGGGTCGCCAAGAAATTCGTGACGGAGAACGGCGGCGAGTTCATTGGCGAGGAGCTCGTTCCCACCGACGCAACCGACTTCAGTCCTTACCTTCTCAAGATCCGGCAGGCCCAGCCCGATATTGTCGCCTCGAATCTCGCCGGCAACCAGATCACGAACTTCATCAAGCAATATGCCGAATACGGCCTCCAATTCCCGATCACCGGCTTCGGCTTCGACACGGCGGTAGCTTGGGGCGCAGGCAAGGGTAACTTCTCTGGCATCTGGCCGCTGATCTGGCACCACATGGTCGGCACGCCATCGTCGAAGAAATTCGTCGAGGCATTCACGAAGAAATACGGCAAACCACCCGAGAACCAGTCCTGGGGCGACTACAACTCCCTCAAAATCGTCGCGCAGTCCTTCAACGAGATGAAAGCGGCCGACCCGCAAAAGCTCGCCGAGCACCTGCGGAAGGGTGCGAAGTTTGACATTCTGAAGGGCCGCGAAGGCTACTTCCGGGCCTACGACAACCAGATGGTCCAGGAGATGTATGCCGTCCGTGCGAAAGATTCGGATAAGATGAAGGATCAGTGGGATATCTATGACCCGCTGGGCTCCGTCCCTGGCCCGAACGAGGATCTTGAAGCTCTGGCTCCTCCGAAGGACGGAATCTGCAAGATGCAGGCGTGACGCCTCAAACACCGGTTGGGCTGAACGGTTGACCGCCGTTTCGGCCCACCAGGAAGCACGGCATTCTGTGTTCCCTCAGTTCCGGCTCCTCGCGGGAGGACGCCTCCATTGACTGAAAAGGGAGTCTCGCGTGGCGTTCGTCTTTCTTCTTGAGCAGGTGCTGAATGGCCTTTTGGTGGGCGCCTACTATCTGCTGATCGCCCTTGGCCTGTCGCTGATCTTCTCGCTCGGCGGAATCGTCAATCTGTCCCACGGCGCGTTTTATGCGGTCGGCGCCTATCTTGCCGTGACGCTGACGTCCAGAATCGGATTTGCAGGCGCGTTCGTTGCGTCTCCGTTGCTCGTTGCGCTGCTAGGCGTGGTCATCGAGCGCCTGCTCTTTCGAAGGTTTTACCGCTCGGACCCCATTCTCAGCCTGCTTCTGACCTTTGGGCTTGCCATGATCATCGAGCAGAGCCTGCGGATAATTTTCGGAGCGGCTCCCCTGCCCTTTTCCATCCCGACAGCTCTCCGTGGGCAGGTCTTTCTCGGCAGCTTCATCTATCCGCGCTATCGTCTGATCATCTTCGGGGTGGCGCTCACAGCTGTCATCGCGACCTGGTTCCTGGTTTATCGCACCGCCTTTGGCCGGGTGGTCCGGGCCGGAGTGCAAAACCCGGACATGGTGGGAGCGCTCGGCATCTCGCTTCAGCCGTATATGACAGCCGTCGCAGCGCTCGGTATCGGGTTAGCAGGCCTTGCCGGGGTCCTGCTGGCCCCGATTTCGGGAGTGCACCCCGCCATGGGGGCGGAGATTCTGACGGCTGCCTTCGTGGTGGTGGTCATCGGTGGGCTTGGGTCATTTTGGGGCGTGATCGCCGCCGCCGCACTCGTAGGTGTGGTGCGCGGCCTCACGATCTACTTCTTCCCACCCGCCGGCGAGGCCTCGATGTACCTACTGATGGCCCTCGTGCTGCTTTTGCGGCCGCGGGGGTTGCTCGGCGAACGCATCCAGAAATTCGAGTAGATCGATGCGTACGAATGACTGGCCCCTCCTCATCGCAGCGGCAGCGCTCATTCTGCTGCCCTTCATCCTCGATCCCATCGGCCTGCCGCTCCGCTCGTCGATCGACGTGGTTGTGTTCGCCATCGCCTGCCTTGGCCTGAACGTTCTGGTCGGCTACACCGGTCTCGTCTCCTTCGGGCACGGCGTCTGGTTCGGGCTTGGGGCTTACGCGGCCGCCTTGAGCCAGCTCCACTGGTTTCCGGAAGGCATCGTTCTTCCGGCCCTCTTCGCCATCGTTTTCATCGCTGGAGCGTCGTCTCTCCTCGGTGCGCTCATCCTGCGGCGCCGGGGCGTCTACTTCTCCCTGCTGACACTGGCATTGGCGGCCATGCTCTTCGCAGTCGCTTACCGCTGGACGGCGCTGACAGGTGGAGAAAGCGGGCTCGGCGGCGTCGTCCGCACCCGCGCGACCGGCCTCGATCTGAGTTCGGACTGGACCTACTACTGGTTCGCGGCGGCGGTGGCGTTTGCGGTCTGCTTTGCCCTGCTGCGCTTCCACAGCTCACCCGCCGGGAGCGTCCTAGTGGCGATCCGGGAGAATGAGCAACGCGCCCGCTTTCTGGGCTATCCGACCAATCGCTACAAGCTTCTCGGGTTCGTCGTGTCCGCCACGGTAGTGGGGATTGCAGGTATCCTTTCGGTCTTCAACCATCGCTTCGCCTCGGCCGAGCCCCTCTCAGTTGCATTCTCCGGTGAGTTGATCGCGATGGTGGTGATCGGCGGGATGCGCAGTTTCCTTGGACCTGCCTTGGGAGCGCTCTTCTACATCCTGTTCCGCGAGTTCCTGTCGATCTGGACCCCGCACTGGCTGCTCTATTTTGGCATCCTCTTCGTCGGGTTCATCGTTCTTTCGCCGACAGGACTGGTCGGAGTCGCACAGCGGGTAGCAGCTCCATTCCGCGCCAAGGTAACGGAAGAAGCCGCCATGGCAGGCCGCACCCTGACCGACGAGCCGCTGCCCCCGTTTCTCAAGCCGGCCAGCCATGTGGAGGGCGTCATTCTCGAAGCTCGCGGCATTACAAAGAGCTTTGGTGCACTCAAGGCCGTTCAGTCGGTCAACATCGCCGTGCGCGACCGCAGCCTCCATGCCCTGATCGGGCCCAATGGCGCCGGAAAGACAACGGCCTTCAATCTGATTTCCGGGTACTACACGCCTGACGAAGGCGACGTCCTCCTCCAGGGCCGGTCCATCGCCGGACTTTCCCCTGAAGCGATCACGCATGCTGGCATCGGACGCTCGTTCCAGATCACGAACCTCTTCCCGGCCCTGACCGTTGAAGAGAATATCCGCCTTGCAGTGCAGGCCCGCAACCCGCAGCGCTTCAATCCGTGGGTGGCCGCGCGGTCCATCAAGCAGATCGAAGCCGAGACTTCAGCGGTCATCCGCTATCTCGGAGTCGCCGGCATCGAAAGGGCCGAAGCGGGCGCCCTCTCGTATGGCGGGCAGCGACTCCTGGACATGGGCTTGGCGCTTGCCACGAAACCGAGGGTGCTGCTGCTCGATGAGCCGCTCGCCGGTCTGGCCGCCGCTGAGCGCCAGCGCATCGGCGAAATCATCAAGCGCATTTCCGCAGACGTTCCGATGCTGCTCGTCGAGCACGACATTGATCGCGTGTTCCAGATCGCCGATGCCGTTACGGTGATGAATGCGGGTCAGGTGCTGGTTGACGGGACGGTTCAGGCTGCCCGCTCCAGCCCAAAAGTCCAAGAAATCTACATCGGCTCCGGGGCGGCGACCATTGCGGCGAAGCCTCGGCAGAGCGCCGTCGGAGCGGGGACCCTCGTCGCCGTAGAGAAGGTCAACACGTTCTACGGCAAGAGCCATGTCCTGTCGGACGTGTCCCTCGACGTGCGCCAGCATGAGATTTTGGCTCTGTTGGGCCGCAACGGCGCCGGCAAGTCGACCCTGCTCAAAACGCTCATCGGCATTGCACCGCCCGGTTCAGGCTCAATCAGGCTTGATGGCCAAGAGATCGCCGGCCGGCCGTCCTCTGAGATCGCGCGCCTGGGAATTGGTTATGTGCCGCAGGGGCGTGGCCTCTTTGCCGGAATGACTGTGGCTCAGAATCTTGAACTCGGGCGGCTCAAGCGAGAGACAGGCCATGGCGTCCGGTGGGATCTGGACAGGATCTTCGAGTACTTCCCGCGCATCCGTGAGAGGCTCGACACCCCAGCGGATTTTCTCTCCGGCGGCGAGCAGCAGATGGTGGCGGTCGCACGCGCCCTCTCGGGCGACGTGAAGGTGATGCTCCTGGACGAGCCCTTCGAAGGTCTTGCTCCGACCATCATCGAGCAACTCTTCGAGAGCTTCGACAAACTCCGCCATGAGGTTTCGATCATTATTGTCGACCATCACCTGGACCTCGCACTCGCCCTGTCCGATAGGACGGTCGCCCTTGAACGTGGGCGGGTGATCCATACCGGTCCATCGAAGGATCTGCGAGACGATCTTGCGCTCCGCCGCAAGGTCCTATGGCTGTGAGCCATGAGGGAGATCAAAGAATGCCGAGTGCTGCAATCATTGGCGCCGGACTGATCGGCCGGTCTTGGGCAATCGTCTTTGCGCGGGCCGGCTGGGAGGTGCGCATCACCGACCCGAACCCCAAGACGCTTGAGAAGGGACCTGCTCTCGTCCGCGAGGGACTAGAGGAGCTCGCAAGGCATGGCCTCGTAGCTAATCCTGAATATGCGTCAGCTCACGTCGTCGCCGTATCCTCGCTCGCGGAGGCGGTGACCGGAGCCGACCTCGTTCAGGAGAACGGCCCCGAGATCGCCGAGACCAAACGGCTCATCTTCTCCGAGCTGGACCGGCTCGCGCCACGAGACTGCATTCTTGCCTCTTCGACCTCCGCGATTGTTGCGTCCCACTTCACCGAAGGGCTGTCGGGCCGCGCCCGCTGCCTCGTAGCCCATCCCGTCAACCCACCTCATCTTGTGCCAATCGTTGAGCTGTGCGGAGCTCCCTGGACTGCCCCTGAGACAGTCTCTCGGGCGCGAGCAATCTATGAGAGTGTCGAGCAGGTGCCCATTGTCGTAAACCGCGAGGTGGAGGGGTTCGTCCTGAACCGGCTCCAGGGTGCGCTCTTGGCAGAGGCATTCCGGCTCGTCGGTGAGGGAGTGGTGAGCCCGCAGGATCTTGATAAGACCGTCAAGGATGGACTTGGTTTGCGCTGGTCCTTCCTTGGTCCCTTTGGAACCATCGAGCTTAACGCACCCGGTGGCATCGCTGATTACTGTGATCGCTATACAGGCTTCTACCGGCGTCTCTCGGAGGATGCCGCTAAGCCTCATGTCTGGGACAAGAAGAATGTGAGCCGCATACTGGAGGCCTGGGGCGAAGCGCCTGGACCCGATGAACTCGCACAGCGCTCTGCTTGGCGGGACAAACGCTTGGCTGCGTTGAAAGCCCACAAGGCGTCGCAACCAGATCAGTGATTTCCCGAGAGGAACAAAGCCCATGGCCCGCAAAGTCATCATAACATGCGCCGTGACCGGCGCGATCCATACGCCTTCCATGTCTCCTCATCTGCCGATTACCCCCGAGGAGATCGCGGAGGCCGCCATCAGCGCCGCGGAAGCTGGAGCTGCGATCGTGCACCTTCACGCGCGTGACGCTAAGAACGGCAAGCCTGATCAGTCGCCGGAAGCCTTCGCCCCGTTCCTGCAGGTGGTGAAGCAGCGAAGCAACTGCGTCATCAACATCACGACGGGCGGTGCGCCGACCATGCTGGTGGAGGAGCGGGTGCGCCCTGCGGCTCATTACAAGCCCGAGGTTGCCTCACTCAACATGGGCTCAATGAACTTTGGGCTCTACCCGATGCTCGCCCGGTTCAAAGACCTCAAGTACGACTGGGAGGAGCCGTACCTGGAAGGATCACGTGACAGGATCTTCCGCAATACTTTCTCCGATATCGAGTTCATCCTGACGACCTGCGCCGAGAATGGCACCCGCTTCGAAATCGAATGTTACGATATCGGCCATCTCTACACTCTCGCTCACTTCGTGGACCGTAGCCTCGTCAAGCCACCCCTCTTCGTCCAAAGCGTCTTCGGTCTTCTGGGTGGTATTGGCCCGCACCCCGAAGACGTGGCGCACATGAAGCGCACAGCCGACCGGCTGTTCGGAAATGATTACCAATGGTCGGTGCTCGGCGCTGGCAGGAACCAGCTTCCCATTGCGGCTCAAGCGGCGGCCATGGGAGGCAACGTCCGTGTCGGGCTGGAGGATTCACTTTGGATCGGCCCGGGCAAGCTTGCAGAATCGAATGCGCAACAGGTGAAAGCGGCGCGCCAGATCATCGAGGGCCTTGGACTGGAGGTCGCCACCCCTGACGACGCACGCAACATGCTGTCCCTCAAAGGAGGCGACCGCGTCAATTTCTAAGGACTAGCCCACCTTTGCTTTGGGGTCCATCGCCATCTTTTGGGAACCAAAGGCATCTGGTTACCCTGTGCGATGTGTGTAGACTCCCAGTGCTGGTTACAGCCCGCCGAACGCGCAAAGGCGACACTTCGTTCGTACAATGTTGCGATGCAAAACGTTACATCGAAAGGCCAGATCCAAATGGCCGAACCCTGAGTACTGCAGGCGCAAGGACAGCAGGGTAAGGCAACATATGGATGTGGAACGGTCTGACGTCCTCAAAGAGATTTCATTGCCGGAGAACATTATAGGAGACCAGATGCGGTGCTTCTTCCATGTTCAACTGAGGGAGGACATCGTATGCGACACCTCTGGTGTAGAACTCCCGAACATAGAGGCTGCCTGGTCAGTGGCCTTGCAAAGGGCCACGGAGTTGGTGGTAGAAGCCGTCAGGTTTGGTCGGGATACCGGTTTCGACGCCATTCTTGTTGCAGATGTTCATGGCTCGCCTATGATCCATGTCGCTGCAGGAGATGTACTTCCTACTAGCCTGCGGCATCAAATCCGCTCTCCAGCAAGGCTCTAGGGGCTTGATGATCAAGATCACTGCAGCGGGATGCATACCAT
The DNA here is from genome assembly GCF_014699075.1 of Microvirga sp. Lineage (GTDB taxonomy): Bacteria > Pseudomonadota > Alphaproteobacteria > Rhizobiales > Beijerinckiaceae > Microvirga. The sequence continues at coordinate 20,632 of NZ_JACXAB010000054.1, forward strand.
GTCCCTGATCAACCCCGATGTTACGCCCGAGAAGGACATCCCGCTCCGCGATGACATCCGTCTCCTGGGACGTCTCCTGGGCGATACGATTCGCGAGCAGGAAGGAGAGGCGGCCTTTGAGATCGTCGAGCGCATTCGCCAGACATCCATTCGCTTTCACCGCGATGAAGACGAGGTGGCTCGCCGCGAGCTTGAGACGATCCAGAACAGCCTCTCCCGCGGGCTTACGAACCAGATCATTCGCGCCTACAGCTACTTCTCGCATTTGGCGAATATCGCCGAGGACCAGCACCACGTCCGGCGCTCGCGCGCTCATGCGATGGCGGGTGCCCATGCCATGGCGGCACCGGCTCCGCGGGAGGGCACGCTGGCGCGGGCTCTCAAGCTCGTGCAGGAGACCGGCATCAGCCAGGCGGCCCTGCAGGCATTCTTCTCGTCAGCCCTGGTCTGTCCGGTCCTGACAGCCCACCCGACCGAGGTGCGCCGCAAGAGCACCATCGACCGGGAGATGGAGATCTCGCAGATCCTGGCGCAAAGGGATCGTCAGGATCTGACGCCCGAAGAGGAAGCCGCCTGCCAGGAATCCTTACGTCGCGCGATCCTGACCCTGTGGCAGACGAGCATCCTGCGCCGCAACCGGCTGAAGGTGATCGATGAGGTCAATAACGGCCTGTCCTACTACGACTACACCTTCTTCAGGGAATTGCCGCGAGTTTATGCCTCATTGGAGGATCAGCTTGCGGCGATCGATCCTGTTTGGGAAACCACTGAACTTCCCTCCTTCCTGCGCATGGGCAGCTGGATCGGCGGTGACCGGGACGGCAATCCCTTTGTAACAGCGGATGCTCTGCGTCAGGCTCTTCTGCTTCAGAGCAAGCATGCGCTCGCCTTTTACCTGGAGGAACTGCATTGCCTCGGGGCCGAGCTGTCCCTCGACGGCCGCTACGTGAATGTGTCCGATGAGGTGCAGGAGCTCGCCAAGGCATCACCCGATTCATCGGCCCATCGCCAGGATGAACCTTATCGCCGCGCGATTACGGGCATCTATGCACGCCTTGCCGCCACGGCAGCCGCGCTCGGCCATGGCGATATCACCCGTCATGCCGTGGGCGATGCACCTGCCTATCCAGGTGTCGAGGAATTTGCAGGCGATCTGTCGGTCCTCCATCGCTCTCTGCTGTCGAACGGATCCGGCACCCTATCGCGCGGGCGCCTGCGCAAGCTGCGTCGCGCCGTCGATGTGTTCGGCTTTCATCTCGCAAGCCTCGATATGCGCCAGAATTCCGACGTGCATCAGCGCGTCGTGGCGGAGCTGTTCGAGAAAGCGATGCCGGGCACGGGTTATGAAGCCCTGCCGGAAGAGAAGCGTGTTGCGATGCTCCTGGAGGAGCTCAGGACGCCAAGGCCTTTGACCTCACCCTATCTCGACTATTCGGCTGAGACGTCATCGGAACTCGCCATCGTTCACGAAGCCGCCGAGGCTCATCGGCGCTATGGCCGCGCGGCTGTGCCAAATTACGTGATCTCGAAGGCCAGCGATCCGTCCGATATCCTGGAGGTTGCCCTGCTCCTCAAGGAGGCAGGCCTGCTGCGCCCGCGCGAAGGCGAGATGCAGGTCAACATCGTCCCGCTGTTCGAGACGATCGCAGACCTGCGCCACTGCAGCCATGTGATGGACGCTCTCTTCGCACAGCCTGACTACATGCGCCTTCTGCGCAGCCGCGAACAGGCGCAGGAGGTCATGCTCGGCTATTCCGACAGCAACAAGGATGGCGGGTTCCTCACCTCCGGCTGGGAACTCTACAAAGCCGAGATCGAGCTGGTCGATGTCTTCAAGCGTCATGGCGTGGGCCTGCGCCTCTTCCACGGCCGCGGCGGCTCGGTCGGCCGCGGCGGCGGGCCGAGCTATCAGGCCATCCTTGCGCAGCCCGGCGGTGCCGTGCAGGGCGCGATCCGCATCACGGAACAGGGCGAGGTGATCGCGGGCAAATACTCGAACCCGGATCTCGGACGCCGCAATCTCGAGATTCTCGCCTCTGCCACGCTCGAAGCCTCCCTGCTGCATTCCGGCCAGCCTGCGCCGCGTGAGGAATATCTGCAGGCCATGGAGGAGCTCTCCAACAGTGCCTTTACGGCCTATCGTGCCCTCGTCTACGAGACGGAAGGCTTCGAACGCTATTTCTGGGAATCCACCGTCATTGGTGAGATCGCCCATCTGAACATCGGCAGCCGCCCCGCCTCACGCACGAACTCCCGGCGCATCGAGGATCTGCGGGCCATTCCCTGGGTGTTCGGCTGGGCCCAGTGCCGGCTGATGCTGCCTGGGTGGTACGGGTTCGGTTCGGCCGTGAATGCCTGGTTGGAGAAGAACCCCGATACTGGTCTCGCCCTGCTTCAGGAAATGTACCGCGACTGGCCCTTCTTCCGAGCACTGCTCTCGAACATGGACATGGTGCTGGCCAAGAGCAACATCGCCATCGCCTCCCGCTATGCCGATCTTGTCGAAGACGACGCCCTGCGGAACGCCATCTTCCCGCGCTTGCGTCACGAATGGGAGGAATCAATCCGGCAACTGCTGGTCATCATGCAGCAGCAATCCCTGCTCGACGGCAATCCGCTGCTCGCCCGTTCGATCCGCAACCGGTTCCCCTATCTCGATCCGCTGAACCATCTGCAGATTGAGCTTCTGAAGCGCCATCGCTCCGGCGATGCCGACGAGCAGGTGGTGCAGGGCATTCATCTGTCCATCAATGGCATCGCGGCAGGCTTGCGCAACAGTGGGTAACGAACCTAAACGCCCATGACGGGGTAACCATTACTGAAACAAGTACTGTTCAATGGACCTCTCTCACTTAGTGAGGTCGTACTGGGTGCCTGTGCGATATAAGCTGCAATTGTGGCAGCCGTCCTGTGCGCCCAATTGCCCTAACCTTGGGATTCGGATTGTGTGCGTCAAGTTCCGCAAAGCGGGGCGGCCGGGCTGGCTGGCTAAGTGGCTTCGCGAAATTGTCGCGGCTTTCGTTCGTCAGCATGGTGAGCCGAAAGGGCTCAAACCCAAGCGGTCGAGATCAAGGATCAAAGGCATTCATCGGGAAGCTGCGGACTGGATCGGGTCGTGAACCTAAACCGGTACCTGATCTTCGCGCCGAAGACCGTGCTTCGAATACGCCGTCGTCCACGAACCCTGCCAACCTCGTTACCGAGATCATGATCGAGGGTTCTGGGGCTGGTCGGCAGCATCTCGCCTGACTGGGAGACTAACAAGGCATGGCTCGATGGGAATGAGCATTTCTTGACCCTACAAAGGGTTGAGCTCCAGTGACGGGTATTCCCTTTTTTAGACCCTTCTGCTGACTTGTTCTGCGGGTGTCGGACTCCGATGGAAGCCGGATGTTTAACGTGGTCGAGATAAATTGGCTTGGAGCGGCAGCCATTTGCTACACATGTCTGCGACCAAGCCGCTCAGATTTCCACAACTCCGAGCACACTGAGCAACGATAGCACATTGTCGAGACGAAGGTTTCCCTCTACGCTTATGTTTGTTGGGTAATACTAGGAGCAAGGCTGATGAGCGCTCAAACCAGCAAGAAGCAGGAAGGTGAAGATCTCCTCCGTCGTGCGGAAGATCTGTGCCGCGAGAAGAATCTCCGTTTGACGCCGATCCGCGAGCGCGTCTACAGGGAACTCGTGCAGAGCGGAGGCCCGGTGGGAGCCTATGATCTTGTTGATCGCCTCAGCACCGACAGGAAGCGCTTAGCCCCTGTCACGATCTATCGCGCCCTTGACTTCCTCCGGGATGCGGGTCTCGTTCATCGGCTAGCTACGAAGAACTCGTATGTGGTCTCTCATGGTGAGCCGGAAGGGAACGCCACGAAGATCATGTTCGTGGATTCGAAAACAGGCGAGACGGTCGAGGTCCACTCCTCAGACGTGGCTGAAGCCATTCGGAAGGCTGCTGAGCAGGCGGGCTTCAAGTCCGCACATCCCTTTGTCGAAGTGGAGGGCGAACTCTCCCGCTAAGAATTGCGGCTCATTTAGCTGGAGCATTGGATACAGAAGTGGTCTCCACTTTCGGGTCCAATGCCCATTGCCTCATGCTCTCCAAGATTGTTCAGACAGTTGCTTCAGGTCTCGCACCACGACCGCCGAAGCTGGCCCGGGTTACAGCCATCTTTCACCGATGTTGATTTTTCAGTGGGCCGGAAATGCCGACCCGTGATCCCTTTCCGAGGGGCGCAAGCCTCGAGCGGCGCTTCCCGAAACGACTTAGGAGCGATGGCGCGGGTGCAACGAACCCGTGCAGACGAACCGGGTCGCGACGAGTGCGATCCCGACCCTGCCATTTCTGATGCACCCTCGCGTTCGGCACCGCGTGCCCTTTGAACCGAACGGGGCTTGTGGACACCTGCTCCCGCGGACGCAAACTGTCCTGGAGCGACGTGTGAATCGCCAAGTGTCGGCACTGCGAGGATGGCGACGTCACGGCAGCCGGGGCCGCCCCGGCGTATAGGGACGTGGTCGCGACCGGTCGTTGGGTGCTTGGCTGTCCTGTGGTGGAGCCCCAGTCGCGGTGCCGATCCTTGATGCCCCCATGCTACCGTCATCCGACCGCCGAAACCGCGACGGCTGCGGCCATTGTGGCCTGCCCCATGTGGGTGATCCGAGTGTGATGGTAATTCAGGGTTGGTTGTGGCGCCAGCGTTGACGCATGGA
>NZ_JACXAB010000055.1 GCF_014699075.1 Microvirga sp.
CCATCTCGGACCAGCAAAAGCAACTCATCAACACCCTCGCGGCCGATCTTCGCCACCACCCCGAACTCCGCCAGGTGGGCCCGGATGGCGTTGGTGAGCATGGTCCTCTGCCGAACCTGCATCAGCCGCACCCGGTGCAGCATCAGGATGCTCTGCTGCTCGCACGTCTTGGTCTCGACAAAGCGCATGGTGGGCCGGGTGACGGCCTCGCAGATCGCCTCGGCATCAGCCATGTCGTTCTTCTGCCGCTTCACATAGGGTTTGACGTAAGCCGGCGGCATGAGCTTCACCTGATGACCCAGGCTCTGGAGCTCGCGTGACCAGTGATGAGCCGAGGCACAGGCCTCAATGCCGATCAGGCAGGGTGGCCGGGAGGAAAAGAACTTGAGCACCTGCCCTCGCCTGACCTGACGCCGGATCAGCACCTCTCCGGTGGCGCTGATGCCGTGCACCTGTAGACGGACTTGGCGATGTCCAGACCAATGGGGGTGACCGTGCTCATGGGCTGCTCCTGGGCTCCTGGCTGCTCGAAGCAGCCATGCTACCTCACCGCGGGGTAGGAGCCGTCCACAGCATCAGGAGCGGACCTACTGCGCATCATAATGGCAGCATCCGTGCTGCGACTGCGAGCGACGGAATCATAGTTCCTTGTCACCCTGTTCGATCAGTTCAGATGGCCACCCTACCGATCGACCTACCGCCATCGACGAACAGGATCTGCCCGATGACATAACCGGCCTCTTCTGAGAGCAGGAAGTCAATGGCCTCGGCAATCTCTTCCGGCTTGCCGAGGCGCCGTATCAGGATGAGCGAAAGGAAACCCTACTCAGCCCCACTGTCGACGGGCGTGTTCTAACGGAACAACACGGCTTCCACCACGTCAGGTGCCGCCGCGTTAACGGTGATGCCGGCCTCGGCCAATTCCAGAGCCCAGGTACAGGTGAAGCTGTTGATCGCCGCCTTGGTGGACGCATAGGCGCTGCGCAACATGACAGCGTCTGCGCCGGAAATGATGTTCAGCTCGCCTGCTTATGAGCCGATCTGCGAGTGCGTTCGAACTCGTTGAGGTCAAGCGCCAAGGCGAACAGCTTTTCCCATTTCACTTTGGTCGGGTCAACAGGCCCGCCGAAACCATGGCTCAGATAGATTTCCTGGACATCGACAGACCGCATAACGCCTCCCATAGTCCACTCGGGGAAGGAGCGCTCTGCGACGTCACGCGTGTTCATGACAGTCGACATTCCGTGGCGAGCATCACGGGCTATTCTAGTGTACGTCTCTGAGACTTTCGCGCGATCACCCTCCAGGATCTGGACGAACCAGGACTTATCGAAGATCAGGTACCCGGTAATGCCGTCACGGGCATTGTTTCGCTGAGACGTCGATAGGATCTCTCGCAGGTTATTGAGCTGAGCTCGGTCATCCCCGGGCATTTTGTTGCGGCTGCAGTAGATGAGTTGATGAACGATCATTGGGCAATCTCCCCTGCGGGTTTCTTCCACGGTGACGCATTCAGCCCCGCGACAGTTTAATGAACGGCTAATTTGAGGGTTGGCACACCCGATGGCGTGAGAGGCAAAAAAATCTTTATTAACACAATCTGAATTACAGCTCACTGCCGACCCAAGGGGCCTGCATGGATGTAGTAACTCTTATCCCCATTCTGGCGGATCAGTTTCCGATCCCAGTCGTAGTCACAGGGCCAGCTCTTGCTCGCCCTGTGCCGGTTATCAGCTACGTGAATACAGCCTTTGAGCAGATGGCGGGTTACTCGAAAGACGAGCTGATCGGCCAGTCCCCGAGGATCCTTCAAGGCCCGCGCACGTCACTGCACACCAAGCACGTGATGATGCACACGCTCTTGCGAGGCCGGCGCTTTCATGGGTTCCTCACCAACTACCGCAAGCGGAGAGGAGTATGAGTGCGAGCTCGACGTGCGCCCGCTTCAAGACACCGTAGGACAGGTGGGCGCATTCATTGCCTTTGAGCGAGAGGTTGTTAGGCGTCGCGGGAGACCCCCAAGCCACAGCAGGTTCATAGCGCTCGACAATTTGGAAATCACCGGACTCTTTGCAACCCAGATGTTCAGTCCCGGGATTTGGTAAGCTGGTTCAGAGCTGGAGCATTTGAGCTTCGTGAGCTAGGTTTTGCCGATGAACTCGTATGGGGTGAGGCCCTTCAAGGTCTTGAGTCATCCGGCAAAGTACTAGCGCTTACGAAGGCAGCAAGATGCTCCGGCAGGGAACTGCTGCTCCAGCCCCTCGGATGGCGCGCTACAATGAATTGCGAGCCCCTTGGAACTCTAAGAGTCGGCTGTGGGTCAGGTAGTAAAATTCGTTCACTGACAGGAACGTCCGATTTACCCGTCCAAAGCGGAAGTTCGCCCCCTGTCCGGAACGTGCCGATTTTATTGAAATACTCGCGGGTGCTACTTCGTTGGTCTACTACTGGGGTCAGTGTGCCAGAGCAGATACAACATCCTATATGCTGACTACGCGAAAAATGGCACTTGCAGACTTTTTCAACGGTATCTGCCATAAGCAGTCATTGCGACATGAAGCAACAAGCCCGGGGCGAACTGATCACTGTTCGGCAATCCCATGCGGTGGGATTGCTGGAAGGCTGGTTCAGCACTGGTAGTCTTCCAGGCGCGGCGCGGAACCTGGCTTGCCGGACTTTATCCAGTCGACCTTGCTGTGAAGAAAGGTCAGGGCTGCATCCAGCGCCTCTTTGCGCTGCTGAAGTCTTTCGATCTGCAACTGGAGAACTTCGATGGTCCGTTCCGAGGAGTGCTCCCCTGCGCGGTACTCTTCGTTGAGAGCAAGGATTTCTCCAAGCGTATAGCCGAGCGTCTGCTGAAGCCGGATCATCCGAGCGGCGGTCACATCCTCAGGCTTGAATAGTTGATACGGATTCGAGCCGCCTTTGAGGCTACGGTCAGGCTTCAGCAGACCCTTGGCGATATAAAACCGGATCGTATCGACGGGGAGTCCCGTCACTTTTGCAAATTCCGAAATGAGCATTTCTGAACCCTTGACCCTGGAGTGCACTCCACACTTATAGACGGTGCTTGTCGAATTTTGGAGACCTAGCATGACAAGCGAAAACACCTCCCTGCCTCAGGTTCAACTCGGTCAGGATGGCCCCATGATCGGTGTTCAAGGCCTCGGTTGTATGGGCATGAGCGAATTCTACGGAGAAACCGACAAAGTCGAGTCACGCTTGACGCTGGAGAGGGCGATCGAACTCGGGATCAACATGTTTGATACCGCCGACATGTACGGCGTCGGTGCCAACGAGGAGTTCCTGGCTCCCTTCATCTCGGCCAACCGCGAGCACGTCACAATCGCAACGAAGTTCGGCTACTGCCGCACGCCGGAAAAGCCTGACGACTGGAGCATCGACAATCGTCCGGACTACATCCGAGCAGCCGTTGACCGGTCTCTCCAGCGCCTCGGGGTCGACGTCATCGACCTCTGTTACATGCACCGCCGGATCGACAGCGTGACGCTAGAGGACTCCATTGGTGCTATGGCCGAGCTGGTCGGAGCGGGAAAGGTGAAGTGGCTCGGTTTGTCCGCTGTCAGCGCGTCCGAGCTGCGCGCAGCGCATGCCATTCATCCCATCGCGGCCGTGCAGTCGGAATGGTCGATCTTCACGCGCGATATCGAACAAGACGTGGTCCCGGCGGCAGCCGAACTCGGGGTGACGGTGGTGCCCTACTCCCCACTTGGGCGCGGCATGCTGACCGGCCGGGCTTTCGCAACATCCTTGACCGACACCGATGCGCGCCAGCACTTCCCACGGTTCTCGGCCAAGAACCTTGCGGCCAACATGCTGCTGGTCGCCAAGATCGAGGACATCGCATCGGCACGCGGTGTTTCGGCGGCGCAAATTGCGCTTGCTTGGCTTTATGCTCAAAGTCGCAAGCTCAAGGTCAAAACGGTGCCGATTCCAGGAACGCGGAAGCGCAGCCGTCTAACAGAAAACGTTGCGGCGGCGTCCATGATACTTACCGACCCGGAGATGGAAGCACTCGCGCCACTTGCCTCCGCAGTCAAGGGGATTCCCATATAGAGGACCTGGCAACCAGCGTCGCCGGTGGCGGCGCTGCAATTTCTCCGAACGCCCGCTTCGGGTCAGGCGACGACGATCCCCTGCCCTTCATGAATGTCCGTTCTTCCGCTCAACTGCGGACCTACGCTCTATTTCCGGGATGTGCCAGAAGGCGACGTTCTTCGACAGTTTTCCCTCCTTATCAATGAACAAGATCAAGCTTGAAGATACTGTGTTTCCGTCCTGCTTGGGAACTGTTGGAGATCTGCTGAATTCGTTTCTTGCCCTCGGGCCACACCTAATTCCAACTCTGGAGCGACCTTCATGCCTGAAGCCACATGGTGGAAGCACGGGATCGTCTATCAGGTCTATCCACGCTCGTTTCAGGACAGCGGCGGCGATGGCATCGGTGACCTCGAAGGTATTCGAGAGCGGCTCGACTATCTCGTGTGGCTTGGTGTCGATGCGGTATGGATTTCGCCGGTGTTCCCCTCGCCGATGGCCGATTTCGGCTATGACGTGGCCGATTACTGCGACATCGACCCGATCTTCGGCACGCTCGAGGATTTCGATCGCCTCATCCAAGAGGCTCATGCCAAAGGCCTGAAGCTCATTCTCGACTTCGTCCCTAATCACACTTCGGATCAGCATCCCTGGTTCCAGGAGAGCCGCTCGTCTCGCACGAATCCAAAACGGAGCTGGTATATCTGGCGGGACCCGGGTCCGGATGGGAGCCCGCCGAACAACTGGATCAGCAATTTCGGCGGACCTGCCTGGGAGTGGGATGAGGCCACCGGGCAGTACTATTATCATGCCTTCCTGAAGGAGCAGCCCGATCTGAACTGGCGCAACGCGGAAGTGCGCAAGGCCATGTACGATGCCTTGCGCTTCTGGCTAGAGCGCGGTGTCGACGGCTTCAGGGTCGATGTGATCTGGCACCTCATCAAGGATGCGGAGTTCCGGGACAACCCGCCGAACCCGGCCTATCAGGCCAGCCAAGCGGAGATCAACTGTTACCTGCAGGTGCATTCCGCCGATCAGCCCGAGGTACATGAGGTGGTCAGCGAGATGCGCAGCGTCCTGGAGGAATATCCGGACAGGGTGCTCATCGGAGAGATCTACCTGCCGCTGGAACGTCTCGTCGCCTATTACGGCAAGGATCTATCCGGCGCCCATGTGCCCTTCAATTTCCAGCTCATCCAAACAGCCTGGAACGCTCAGAAGATCGCCGCTCTCATCAACGAGTACGAGGCCGCACTTCCCGCAGGCGGTTGGCCCAACTGGGTGCTCGGCAATCATGACCAGCCGCGCATCGGTGCCCGCGTCGGACCGCAGCAGGCGCGTGTCGCCGCCATGCTGCTTCTGACCCTCAGAGGCACACCCACCATGTATTACGGCGACGAAGTCGGGATCGGCAAAGTCGAGATCCAACCAGAGGCGGCTCAGGATCCCTGGGAGAAGAACGAGCCCGGGCTGGGTTTGGGCCGAGATCCTGAACGGACACCGATGCACTGGGACGGCTCCGACCAAGGCGGGTTCACCAGCGGCAAGCCCTGGCTTCCCCTCGACCCTCGCTTTCGATCTTCTCACGTTGAGGGGCTGCAGGACGACCCGACGTCCATCCTGATGCTTTACCGGCGCCTGATCCTGTTACGGCGGCGGCATCCAGCCCTGAGCGTCGGCGGCTATACGCAGATTACGGCCGAAGGAAACGTTCTCGCTTACGAACGGCAGCACGGGCCGGAGCGCTTCTTGGTGGCCATGAACATGGGGAGCGAGCCGCATGCCCTGTCCCGGCCTGCCGGAACGAGGGAACGCGTGGTGCTTTCAACGCTCCATGATCGCGGCGAGGAGCCGATTGGAGCGCAGATTACCCTGCGGGCTAACGAGGGCCTCATCATTTCACTCGGCACGTGACAGTCTGGCCCTGGAGCGGAACCCGCCGGCATGGCCAGGATTGCCCCTTCAAGACATTCCGTGGAGCGTTGCCCCATGCCTATCCCTCTGCCGAACCAGCCGTACCCTCAGCCGACCCCAGGCGACCCCAATCCGGCTCCTGTCAGCCCGCCGATGCCGCACGAAACGCCGCAGCCGGAACCGATCGGCGTGCCTCCGACTACCCCGGGAGACATTCCGCCTCCCGGCGAGCCCGTGGGAGTGCCGCCGACCACACCACAGGAGATCCCCGTCACACCGACAACACCGCAGCCCACCGCGTGAGCTTGGTCATGGAATGTGGAGCGAAGGTTCCCCGAACAAGGCCGGCGCTCTATCGTCTCTCGCCTTGTGCCCGGAACCAGCGATAGCCGTAAGGATTGAGGGCAATTGGGTCGTCGGCGCTGCGCATGACGCGGTCGTCCTGATCGCACAGGAGAGGCCGCAACCTGCCGATCCCTTTAAGCGATACCTGCACTTCGACGGCACGATCGGCCACATTGTGAACGATGAGGATGGTCTCTCCCTGCCAGTCATATCGCAGAGCGAGAACACTCGTTTCGTCGGTGTCGAGTACTTGGCATAAGCCCCAGCCGACCTCCGGACAGGCACGCCGCGTCCGAGCGATCCGCTGAACGGTGCTCATCAGAGAGCCGTCGAGATCGCGCTGAGCCGCGACGTTGACATGCTGATAATCGAACGCCCCCGCCGAGACGACGGGCCGCACGAGACGCTCAGCCGGTCCGGTTGAGAAACCCGCATTGAGCTCGTCGGCCCACTGCATCGGTGTCCTAACCGAGTTGCGCTCCGGGAGTGAAAGATCCTCCCCCATGCCAATCTCATCGCCATACCAGAGCACTGGGGTTCCAGGCAGGGCGAACGTCAGGCTGAATGCCTGCTTCAGACGCCCGTCATCCCCATCGAGCATGGGAGCGAGGCGCCGGCGGATGCCGCGCTCATAGGCCTGCATCTCAGGCGCGGGACCGAAGGCCGCGAAGACCTCGCCGCGCTCGGAATCCGACAGGCGACCGAGATCAAGCTCGTCGTGATTGCGTAGGAAACTCGCCCACTGGCTCTTGGAACGAATAGCCGGCGTCTGCGCCATCACGCGGCGGATCGGCTCGGCATCACTGCGGGAGAGCGCCAGAAACAGGTGCTGGTTCAGCATGAAGTTGAAGATCATGTGGAGCCGGTCACCTGAGGGCCCGAAATATTCGTCCACCTGATCCATGGTGATGTTGGCTTCTGCCAGGAGCATGGCCTCTGCACGGCGCCATGAAAGGAAATCGCGCATTCGGTCAAGATGCTCGTGCGGGTCCTCCTTTGGCCGCTCCTCCTCCGGGACACCGCGGTACTCGATCAGGAAAGGAACTGCATCGAGGCGGAACCCGGAAACGCCGAGTTGCAGCCAGAAGCCCATCACCTTCTCGAGTTCCTCGCGCACCTCCGGGTTTGCGATGTTGAGATCAGCTTGGTGGGGATAGAAGCGGTGCATGTACCAGGCCTGTGCGACCTCATCGTACGTCCAGGTCGTGTCCTGCACGCCGGGAAAAACCACACCTTCATGGATGTCTTTGGGCCTTTCCTTCGACCAGACATACCAGTCGCGGTAACGCGAGTTAGGATCACGCCGTGCCTCCTGAAACCAGGGATGGTCGATCGAGGTATGGTTTGCCACGAGATCGATGATGACCCGCAGACCTCGGTCATGGGCGGCATGCGTGAAGGCGACGAAATCGCCGAGCGTCCCCAGCCGCGGATCGACAGCATAGAAATCCGTGACATCGTAGCCGTTGTCGCGGTTGGGCGTCGGATAGAATGGCAGAAGCCAGATGCAGGTTGCCCCGAGAGCCTCCACATGATCGAGCCGGTCCGCAAGACCGCCAAAATCACCGATGCCGTCTCCGTTCGAATCCATGAAGGTTTCGACGTCGACGCAGTAGATGATGGCGTTCTTGTACCAGAGATCTAGCATATCAAACCAACCTAACCGATCATGCGGGCGGCGCGCTCCCGCTCCGGCAGGCGCCGTGCAGGAATTCCTGTCTTCCGCGCACCGAGACGCCACGCCGCCGTCAACGCTCCCGCCGCGCAACTGACAGCAACCGCCGCGAGGATGCCGCGCGCTGCCGTGCCCGAAACCGCCGGTACATGCCGGCGGGATCGCGAGCCGAAGCGCCCTCTCGCGCCCGGATCTCCGGGCGGTGCGTCGTACAGGTTCCCGTCGCGAGGCCTCGCAACCTCGTCCGTCATCTGCCCCTCCCAGGCCCGGCGCGCCATCATGCGGTCGAGGAGGCCTGGCGCCACCATGGTTCCAAGGATCGCTTGGATCGTGGGGCCACCGATCCACATCTCGCGCGGAGCCTCTAACGCGGCCCGCACGATCGCATCGGCCACAGGCTCAGGGTCGTGGATCGGCGGCACGGGCTGCAGCCTGCGAGGCAAGTGGCTGCGGACCCAGTCGAACTGCGGAGTGTCGACGGCGGGAAGCTGCACCATCGTGAGGCGAATGGGACTGCCCTCGTGATGCAATTCGCTCCGCAGCGAGTCCGTAAAGCCGCGCACCGCGAACTTCGCAGCGCAATAAGCCGATTGCAGCGGAATGGAACGGTAGCTGAGAGCGGATCCGATCTGGACGATGGTACCGCTGTTCCACTCGCGCATATGGCGGAGGGCCGCCAGGGTGCCATGGACCTGGCCCAGATACGTGACCTCCGTGACCCGGCGGATCTCGTCGGGGCTTAGGGCCGTCACAGGCCCGAAAACAGACGCCATGGCGTTGTTGATCCAGATGTCCATGCGGCCCCAGGTGGCGACCACCTGCGCGGCTGCGGCGTCAATGGCCTGCGCGTCGGCCACGTCGGCGGTAATGACGAGCGCCCGGCCGCCCATTTGCTCCACGTCCCGGGCCGCACTCGCCAGGCGCTCGTGGCCACGGGCAATCAGAGCGACCCGCCAGCCCTCTCGGCCGAACGCAGCCGCAACTGCGCGACCAACACCGGCGGATGCTCCAGTGATAACAACAACCGGACTGTTCCTGTTGGACTTATATACGGTCTCATCGGCCGGCTGCATCTCACAATGATCCTCAATGACATTGACCCACGTGGCACCGCATATGGTAACGGAAGCCCTTCGTGATAAGGAGCCTCGACCGGGCGGGTTCCATCGATACGCATCAGGTTCAATGGGCAACTGCGCTCTCACTGCTTTGACGGCAGGATAGAGCCGACGAGGCTTCGTGCCGTATCGACGATCACGCTCCCCCTCTCTGGATCGCCCGCGGCGAGCGCCCCCATGAAGTGTCGGGCCTGCTTCAGGGTGATGTGAGGCGGCAGCGGCGGCACGTTGGGATCCGTCACCATGTCGAGGACAAAGGGCCTGTCTGCCGAGAGAGCATCCTCCCATGCGGGGCCCACCTGCTCCGGATCATCGACCCTGAGCCCGCCGAGCCCTATCAACTTGGCGAAATCGGCATAAGGCACGTCAGGCAGCGCCTGTGAGGGCTCCCACTTCGGGTCACCTGTCTGGACGCGCTCCTCCCAGGTCACATAGGCGAGGTCGCGATTATTCAGCACCATCACGACCAACCGAGGATCAGCCCATCGCTCCCAGTACTTGGCAATCGTGATCAGCTCCGCAAGCCCGTTCATCTGCATCGCACCATCGCCCACCAGAGCGATCACCGGACGATCGGGATGGGAGAACTTGGCCGCAAGAGCATAAGGCACGGCGCAGCCCATGGTGGCCAGAGTTCCGGAAACGGAGCCCATCATTCCGCGCTTGAAATGGAGATTGCGCGCATACCAGACAGATGTGGTGCCGCTGTCGGCCGTCACGATGCAGCGGTCAGGCAGGCGCTGCGAGAGTTCCATGGCAACCTGCTGCGGGTTGATCGGATCAGCCGCAGCCATGGCCATCCCACGGACCTGCTCGTGCGAGGAGGCAACGCTGGCCTCGATCGTCTCGCGCCAGGATCGATCCGTCTTTTCGTTCAGCAACGGCAGGAGGGCGGAGAGGGTCGCGGCGGAGTCGCCGAGGAGATTGACTTCCATCGGATAGCGCAGCCCGAGCATTCCCGCATCCCGGTCGATCTGGACCCCGCGGGCCTGCCCCTCCTTCGGCAGGAATTCCGTGTAGGGAAAGCTCGACCCCACCATGAGGAGGGTGTCGCAATCCTGCATGAGGTCCCAGCTGGCCTTCGTTCCGAGAAGGCCGATCGACCCGGTGCAAAAGGGCAGATCGTCCGGAACGGCGGCTTTGCCGAGAAGGGCTTTGGCAACGCCCGCGCCGAGCCGCTCCGCCACCGCAATGACCTGGTCGGTCGCCGCTAAGGCGCCTGCCCCGACCAGTATGGCGACCTTCTTGCCCGTGTTGAGCACCTCCGCCGCTCGGGCCAATGCCGCAGCATCAGGAACGACGGGCGACAGCTCGATTCCGACTCCGGAATGGGTCATGCCATGCTCGTGCGTCGGCTGTTCCATCGCGGCAAGCTGGAGATCGTTTGGGAGAATGACGCAGGTGACCCGGCGCTCACTCTTGGCGATGCGATAGGCCCGGTCGATCAGATGCCGCACCTGGACGGGAGAAAAGGCCGTCTCCACATAGGCGCCGGCCACATCCTTGAAGAGGGACTGGAGATCGAGATCCTGCTGGTAATGCGACCCGATGGCCGTTCGGGCCTGCTGCCCCACGAGCGCCAGCACCGGCTGATGGTCGAGCTTGGCGTCGTAGAGGCCGTTCAGGAGGTGGATCGCGCCAGGGCCGGACGTCGCGATGCAGACGCCGACCTCGCCCGTGAACTTTGCCTCGCCGCAAGCCATGAGACCTGCCATTTCCTCGTGCCGAGCTTGGACGAAGTCAATGGCGCCGTCCGTGCGCGCCAGAGCGCTGACCAATCCGCCGATTCCGTCCCCAGGATAGCCATAGACCCGGCGCACGCCCCAAGCCTGCAGACGCTGCCATATGAAGTCGGAGACGGTGTTGGCCATGACGCCCTCCTCTCAGGTTTCAACTGTCAAACTCGACTGCTCCGGGAGGGTTGCATGCCAGCGGCTCAAAGCAATCGCTTCGTCAAAGCAGGCATTGAAGCGGTCTTTTGTTAAACGAACGCCCCGACCCGATGCCTCCTCATTATCCGCTACCAAAGGTGTGCTTGCTGGTTAAAGGTCTGTGAGGGTAACGACAGTCTTTAAGCGCAGCCTCGTAGGAGTCTGCTCATCGCGCGAGTGCAGAAATTCGGCTTTGGTCGGCCTCGTGCCAGGAGCGGCCATTCGCAATCATCCTGGCCCAGGGCCAACCTACAAGCTGGAGGCATTGTTCGAATGAAAAAGCCCAAGCTCCGGGGCGAACGGACAGGATGCCTTTGCATCTCTGCCTCGCGCACTGCAGGCCTGGGCTGATGGGGTACCAGACGGGCGCTCGCATCGTCAGGCAAGCGCAGGAACAGACCGAACCGGAGTACATCCGTCCTGGTACGGCCTCATCGAAGCGGGCGGTGACGCCCTCCGCTTCGAAGTCCACATACGATGTCCGCTGGAGTAATTCTGATATGGGGATGGAAATACAATTCGCAAGGTGACGGAGGCGGGACAATCAGAATGACGACAGTGATGCTCGTCGGAGCGACAGGCCTGGTCGGCGGAGCCGTCCTGCGGCAGGCGCAGAGTGAGGCCCGCGTGGCCCGCATCATAGCCCCGACCCGGCGCAAGCTGCCGCCCCATCCCAAGCTCGAAAACCCATTGGTCGATTTCGAGCACCTGCCGGCCGATGCTCCATGGTGGGCCGTCGATGGGGTGATCTGCACTTTGGGAACGACGATCCGCAAGGCAGGCTCGCAGGACGCCTTCCGCCGGGTCGACCGCGACTACCCGCTAGCCGTCGCGCGGCTCGCCCGGCAGCATGGCGCGCAAGCTTTTGCCCTGAACTCCGCAACAGGAGCCGATCCCGGATCACGCTTCTTCTACAATCGGGTCAAAGGCGAGGTGGAGGAGGTGCTTCGGGCTGTGGAGTTTCCATCCTTGACCATCGTGCGCCCTGCCCTGATTGGCGGCGACCGGGACGAGTTCCGGCCCGCGGAGTTCGTGGCCATGAGGATCCTGCGTCTGGCAGACCCACTTCTGCCCCGCCGTTACCGAATTGTGCCGCACGAGCGCATTGCCCGCGTTCTCTTGGAGGCGGCGGTCACCGCCCCGCGCGGGGAACACATCATCGAGTCCGACGCCATCATCTGAGGGGCGACACGGGCAAGGCGCATGGATCGCTACTTCACCCGGGTAATTCCAGCGTCCGCTACGGTTCGAGGATGATCTGCGAGAAGGCACTTGACCTTCCCATGATGGGAAGGTGCACCGTCTGCCCATCGTCAATGCCAACCGGAGTTCAGACCATGTGCGGATGCAGCACCCACCAGGCCCAGTCGGGCACCACCGAGCGCGATCCGAGCGCCGTGACCCTCAAGGTCGAGGACATGACCTGCGGGCACTGCGCCAGCACGATCACCAAGGCCGTCGAGGCTGGCCTGCCAGGCGCACGTGTTCAGGCGGATCCGGCCACCAAGCTCGTCTCGATCCGGGGCACGCAGGACGTTGCCAAGGTCGAGGCCCTGATCGCCGCCGCCGGCTACACCCCGACCGTCCCGGCGCTCGGATGAGCCCAGGCGGGATCGCGGTCCCTTCCGGATCCCGTTGCCTGACCCAACCAAGGACCCAGACCATGCACCGCCTCCAGGCCGACAACCTCTTCCACATCCCCAAGATGATGTGCGACCGCTGCGTCGCCGCCCTGACCAGCGCTCTGCATTCCCTCGATGGAGTCGCCCGCGTCGAGGCAGACCTGATGGCGCGGACGGTTCGGGTTGTCTCTCGACACTACGAGTCCGCACTCCTGCGAACCCTGCGCGAGGCCGGCTTTCATGCCGAGCCCGTCCTTAGACCTCTCGGATAAGGAGATTGTCATGCAAGCCCATGCTCATCACGACCATGGCCATCATGGCTCCGCGGCTGCTGCCCCGAGCCTCAACCGGACGGCCTTCAGCGCCACCGTCCACTGCCTCACGGGCTGTGCCATCGGCGAGGTCCTTGGCATGGTCATCGGGACCGCCCTGGGTTGGGGCGCCGGTACGACCATCGCGCTCGCGGTCGTGCTCGCCTTCCTGTTCGGCTACGCGCTGACCATGCTGCCGCTCTTGCGCAGTGCCATGGCGTTCAGCACGGCCGCCGGTCTGGCCTTCGCCTCGGACACTGCATCGATTACCCTCATGGAGATCGTCGATAATGCCATCATGCTGGTGATCCCTGGGGCGATGGATGCCCCGCTGTCGAGTCCGCTCTTCTGGAGCAGCCTTGCGATTGCCCTCGTGATCGCCGGCGCGTTCGCCTTCCCGCTCAACCGCTGGCTCATCGCCCGCGGGCGGGGGCATGCCCTCGTCCACGCCCATCACTGAAGGAGGCCGGTCATGCGTGCTCTTCCAACCATCCTGGCGGCCACAGCATTGGCCCTCGCGCCGGCCTCCATGGCGTGGGCCGACCCAGGCCATGCTGGCCATGACCACACTGTGGAAGCGGCCTACGGACGCCCTGGCGATCCCGCGAAGGGCGGCCGCGTCGTCCAGGTCGTCATGAAGGAGACCGACAGCGGTATGGCCTTCACGCCGGCGCGCATCGAGGTCGCCCAAGGTGAGCAGGTCCAGTTCGTCCTGCGCAACGGCGGCGCACTCGACCACGAGCTCGTCATCGGCACCGTCGAGGCCAACCGCCAGCACGCGGAGGCCATGGCCGCCCATCCCGACATGGCCCACGACGACCCGAACGCCAAGCGGCTCGGGCCGAAGACCTCCGGCGTGCTGCGCTGGCAGTTCACCCAGGCCGGCACGTTCGAGTACGCCTGCCTGATCCCTGGCCACCGCGAGGCCGGCATGGTCGGGACCGTGGTGGTGCGGTGAACGCCGGGTTTGCCGTGGCGATCGAATCCGCCATAACAAGCCCCGCGGCCCACAAAGGCCACAAAGACCCTAGAGGTAACCGTTTGGAAACCGGCTGCCCATCAGATCATTACCTGATGTCAGGAGCGAATCGTTGAACACCCTGTGGACCCACTTCCGTCGTCTCGTCGCGAGCCTCATGCTCGTGGCCATGACGTCGTTCGTGCTCCACGGCGGCGCCATGGCGGGCATGCACCAGCATGGCCCAGGCTCGACGGAATGCGCACCGGCTGCCCCGGCGGGGCATGTGCACCAAGCCTCTGTTCACGACCACTCCTCCGCGCATGCGCAACAGGCCGATCATGACCATGCGGACGGTGTCGCCCATCAGCACGCCGACACGGCCTTGGACACGGCTGAGACCGGGGATCCTGCCTCCGACGCGCAGCCTTCGCCCTGCTGCGCCAGCGTCTGCGCCATCGCCCTGACGGCCATCGGCTTGGATGCCATCTCCGCGCCGATGGGCATCGCGGCCGCGCTCCTGCCCACGTCCCAGAACGGCTCGGGCCTGAGCCTCGACGGCCTCAAGCGCCCACCACGAACCCCCAGCATCGCGTAACCGAGCGACCGGCCGAAGCCGCGTCGCTTCCGACGACGTGCTTCTGTTCCGGGGTCCTCCCAATGTTTATCCGTTCGAACGGCGCCCTGCGCCGCCTCCAGGCCATGCTGACCGGCCTGGGTCTTCTGACCACCATCGCCGCCACGGCGGTCGCCCATGAAGGGCATGACCACGGCGCCCCTCCGCCGGCTGCGGTCACCACCAACAATCCGCGGGTCACCGCGCAGTCGGATGCCTACGAACTCGTTGGGATCCTTCGCGGCGACCGTCTCGGACTCTACCTGGACCGGTTCGCCTCCAACGAGCCCGTGACCGACGCCAAGATGGCCGTCACGGTCGGCGGCGATGAGGAGGTCCAGGCCGAGGCCGCCGCCGACGGCACCTACACTGTGACCTCGCCGAAGTTCGCGGGCGAAGGCCCGCTCGAGCTCATCTTCGCCGTCACCGCGCCAGGCGGGGACGACCTGCTGATCGGCACGCTGCAGCTGCCCGCCAAGGCAGTCGCCGCGGCCCCGGCCCCGGCGCGCGGCTCCCCGCTCC
The DNA here is from genome assembly GCF_014699075.1 of Microvirga sp. GTDB lineage: Bacteria > Pseudomonadota > Alphaproteobacteria > Rhizobiales > Beijerinckiaceae > Microvirga. Next base: position 15,072 of record NZ_JACXAB010000055.1, read on the forward strand.
AGGTTCTGCAGAACACGCCGACCGTGCGGCTCGGCAGCATTGAGGTGGCCACCCCCTATGTCATCGCCGGCGTCGCACTCGCGCTCGGTTTCCTGCTTGGTCTTGTGGCCCGGAGCCGGAGGAGGCTGGTGCCGGTGACCGGCCTGGCGCTCGTCCTGCTCGCCGTCTCGACCGCCTACGCCTTCGCTCATGAAGGGCATGACCACGGGGCGGATGCCGCCAAGGCTGCCTTCCCCGCAGGCGACACCCCGCGCCGTCTGCCGGACGGCACAGTGTTCGCGCCCAAGCCGAGCCAGCGCCTGCTCAATGTGCGGACGACCCTGACGAAGCCGGAGGAGGCGCAGAAGGCCGTGAGCCTGATCGGGCGGGTCATCGCCGACCCGAACCGCTCCGGCCTCGTGCAGAGCATCAACGGTGGGCGCATCATCGCTCCCGAGACAGGGCTCCCCCGGCTCGGGCAGGCGGTCCGGAAAGGCGACGTGCTGGCCCTCGTCGAGCAGGCGGTACCGCAGGCCGACCGCACCACGCTGTCCGAGCGCGTCGGCGAGATCGAGCAGGAGATCGCGGTCGCCGAGACCAAGCTCAAGCGGGTGCGCCAGCTCTCGGATCGCGGCGTCGCCCCGCCGAGCCAGGTCACGGATGCCGAGACCGAGCTGGAGGGCCTTCGCCGCCGCCGCGAGATCGTGCGCCAGACGCGGATCGAGCCCGAGGTCCTGTTGGCTCCCATTGACGGTACCATCGCTGCGGCGCGGGTCGTCCCCGGCCAGGTGGTCGCCTCCCAGGACATCGTCTTCCAGATCGTCGACCCGAAGGGGCTTTGGGTGGAGGCGCTCGTCTATGGCGAGATCGATCCTGCCAAGGTCACCGGCGCCAGCGCCATCGCCGTGGACGGCACGCCCCTGAAGCTCACGTTCCAGGGCTTCAGCAAGACGCTCCAGCAACAGGCCACCGTGGTGCAGCTCGCCGTCGAGAGCCCGCCGGGCAACCTGTCGGTCGGCTCCCCAGTCACGGTCTTCGCGCAGAACGGGGCCTCCGTCAGAGACATCATCATGCCCCGGGACGCGGTGGTGCGCGGCGCCAACGGCGAGGCGGTCGTCTGGCGCCACACGGATCCGGAACGCTTCGAGGCGCGGCCGGTGCGGACCGAACCCTTCGACGCCACACGCCTCGTGATCCGGGCCGGCGTTGCCGAGGGCGAGCGGATCGTGATCCGCGGCTCCGAACTCATCAACCAGATCCGGTGAGGCACGGCGATGTTCAACTTCCTCGTCAGCAACAGCCTCAAGAACCGGCTCTTCGTCATCGCGGCGGCGCTCGTGCTCGTCGCTTACGGTTCGTGGATCCTGCCGCGGGTGCCGGTGGACGTGTTCCCCGACCTCAACCGACCGACCGTCACCCTGATGACCGAGGCCGAGGGTCTCGCGCCGCAGGAGGTGGAGCAGCTCGTCACCTACCCACTCGAAACAGCCATGAACGGCATGCCGGGCGTCACCCGTGTCCGGTCCGTCTCCGGCGTCGGCCTGTCCATTGTCTATGTCGAGTTCGACTGGAGCACGGACATCTACCGCTCGCGCCAGCTCGTCGCCGAGCGCCTGGCCCTCGTGGGTGAGCAGCTCCCAACCGGCGTCACAGCGCAGATGGGACCGGTGACCTCGATCATGGGCGAGATCATGCTGGTCGCCGTCACCGGCGACACCGTCTCGCCGATGGAGGTGCGCGAGATCGCTGACTTCATCATCCGGCCGCAGCTCCTCACCATCGCGGGCGTCGCCCAGGTGATCCCCATCGGTGGCGAGGTCCGGCAGTACCGGATCGTGCCGAACATCGCGGCCCTGCAGGCGCTCGACGTCACGCACGAGCAGATCGAGGCCGCCGTCACCCGCTTCGGCACCAACACCGGCGGCGGTTTCGTCGATCAGCACGGGCGCGAGTATCTGATCCGCAACGTGGGCGTCACAAAGCGGCTGGAGGACCTGCGCAACACGGTGGTGGTTCACAAGCAGGGCCAGCCGGTCTTCCTGCACCAGGTAGCACAAGTCGACTTCGCACCGCGGGTGAAGCGCGGCGACGCCGGCTTCCAGGGCAAGCCCGCCGTGATCGTGTCGATCCAGAAGCAGCCTGGCGCCGACACGGTCGACCTCACGGGCAAGATCGAGGGCGCGCTGGCGGAGATCCAGAAGACACTGCCGCAGGGCGTGTCGGCCACGAACCTGCAGTTCCGGCAGGCCACCTTCATCGAGACTTCCGTCGATAACGTGAAGCGGGTGCTGCTGGAGGCCGCGGCCGTCGTCGCCATCATCCTGATCCTGTTTCTGATGAACGTCCGGGCGACCGTGATCTCGCTGACCGCAATCCCGATCTCGATCCTGGTGACGGTACTCGTCTTCAGCGCCTTCGGGCTCACCATCAACACCATGACCCTCGGTGGCCTGGCCATCGCCATCGGCGAGCTCGTCGACGACGCGGTGGTCGACGTTGAGAACATCCTGCGCCGGCTGAAGGAGAACCGGGAACTTCCCGAACCGCGGCCGGTGCTGGAGGTGATCGCGGCGGCCTCCCAGGAGGTCCGCTCCGGCATCGTCTACGCGACGATGATCATCATCCTGGTGTTCATCCCGCTCTTTGCGCTCTCGGGCATCGAGGGACGCCTCTTCGCGCCGCTCGGCGTGGCCTACATCGTCTCGATCCTGGCCTCGCTCATCACCTCCATCACCGTGACGCCGGTGCTGGCCTACTACCTGCTTTCAGGACGAGTGAAGGGCCACGAGCACGACAGCCTCATTGTGCGGCACCTCAAGCGCGGCAACGCCGCCCTGCTGCGCTGGGCCTTCGCGCACCGGGGTTCCCTGTTCACAACCATCCTGCTGGGTGTCGGCCTGGCGGCCTACGGGGCGACGCTGCTGCCCCGGGCCTTCCTGCCGCCGTTCAACGAGGGCACCCTCACCATCAGCCTCGCCTACAACCCCGGCATCGCGCTGGCCGAGAGCCACCGCCTCGGGTTGGTCGCCGAGAGCCTGATCAAGGATGTGCCGGAGGTGATCTCGGTTGGTCGCCGCACGGGACGGGCCGAGCTCGACGAGCACGCGGAGGGCGTGCACTCCTCCGAGATCGATGTCGACCTGAAGCGGTCGGAGCGCTCGAAGGAGGAGGTGATGGGCGACATCCGTGCCCGCCTGGCCGCCCTGCCGGCGACGCTCAACGTCGGCCAGCCGATCTCACACCGCCTCGCCCACATGCTCTCGGGGGTACGGGCCGAGATCGCGCTGAAGATCTACGGCGAGGACGTCGACACGCTGCGCACCCTGGCGGAGGGCCTGCGCGAGCGGCTGTCGGGGGTCGAAGGGCTCGTCGACCTCCAGGTCGAGAAGCAGGTGCGCATCCCGCAGCTCCGGATCGACGTGGACTACGAGCGGGCGGCCCTCTACGGCCTCACGCCGGCGACGGTGACGCAAGGCTTGGAGACGATGTCGAACGGGCGCACGGTCTCGCAAATCGTGGAGGGCAACCGCCGCTTCGATGTGGTGATGCGCCTGTCCGACCAGGACCGCTCCACCACAGGCCTCGGCGACCTGCTGATCGCCACGCCGACTGGGCATGTGCCGCTGCGCATGATCGCGAATGTCGAGGAAACGGACGGGCCCAACCAGGTCCTGCGCGAGAATGGCCAGCGCCGGATCGCGGTCCTCGGCAACACGGACGGCAGGCGCGACATGGCGGCCATCATCGCCGACATCCGCCGCAACACCGGGGAGACGCAGTGGCCGCAGGGCTACGTCACCCGCCTGGAGGGCACCTTCCAGGCGCAAGAGGAGGCGACGCTGCGGATCGGGGCGCTGTCGCTCCTCTCGCTCGCGATGGTGTTCGTGGTGCTCTACAGCCGCTACCAGTCGCCGGCCCTGGCGCTGATCATCATGGGCAACATCCCGCTGGCGCTGATTGGCAGCGTAATCGCGCTCAACATCGCCGGCCAGCCGCTCTCGGTCGCGTCGATGATCGGCTTCATCACGCTCGCCGGCATCTCGGCCCGCAACGGCATCCTGAAGGTCTCGCACTACATTAACCTCGCGCTCTACGAGGACGAGCAGTTCGGCAAGGACCTGGTGATCCGCGGCAGCTTGGAGCGGCTGACCCCGGTGCTGATGACGGCCCTCTCGGCCGGCCTCGCCCTCATCCCGCTGCTGATCGGCGCGGACGAGCCCGGACGCGAGATCCTGCACCCGGTGGCGGTGACGATCTTCGGCGGGCTGATCTCGGCGACGCTGATCGACACCTTCCTCACCCCGGTCCTGTTCCTGACCTTCGGCAAAAAGCCGCTGGAGCGCATCCAGGCCGGTCGCGATGGCCGCGCCGGCGGCCTCACCCCGGCGGAAGCCTTCTGATCCATGACACAAGGAGAAACACCATGAAGCATCTCATCCTCGCCCTCGCCATCGTGGCCGCTCCCTTGGCGGCAACCGGCCACGAGCTGGCGAAGGGCCCGAACGGCGGGCCGGTCGTCGACAGCTCCGGCCATCACGTCGAGATGGTCGCCACGGGCGCCGAGCTCGTCCTGTTCCTGACCGAGTCGGACGATAAGCCGCTGGCGTCCGCGGGTACGAAGAACGCTCGCGCCATCGTGCAGGACGGTGGCAAGACGGCAACCGTTCAACTTCAGCCGGCCGAGCCCAACAAGCTTGTCGGTGCCCTGGCGCAGCCGCTCGGGTCGGGCGCCCGCGTGGTCGTCTCGGCCACCATGGCTGACGGGCACTCCGTCCAGGCTCGCTTCGTCAACAACTGACCTTCCCTCACGCCAAGGAGACAACGATGAAGACCATCGCCGCTCTCGCGATCACCGCCGTGGCCGGCGTGGCGTACGCGCAGACCTCGCACCAGGGTCACCGTAGCATGCCGATGTCCGGCGCCATGCCCATGGGCAACATGGACCCGGCGGCGATGCAGAAGATGATGCAGGACATGATGCCGTCGCCGAACGACCCGGCCTCGACCAAGGACTTCAAGGCGGCGGACATGAAGATGATGCACAACATGCACGTGCCCTACACCGGCAACCCGGACGTGGACTTCCGCACGCACATGATCCCGCACCACCAGGGTGCCGTCGAGATGGCGAAGGTCGCCCTCAAGCACGCCAAGGATCCCGAGACGAAGCGGATGGCGCAGAAAATCATCGACGATCAGGAGAAGGAGGTCGCCGAGATGCAGGACTGGCTCAAGAAGAACGGCAAGTAGGATCCCACGGCCGGTGGTCGGCCAAGATGTACGCCCCCAACCCGAAGCGGCCATGGGCCGCTCCCCGGCACCCGCTAGGGCTCCCATCTAAGTCGTGAGCAACGAGAGCGATCAGATGCACCATCATACCCTGCACGATTGGCAGCACGAGCATGTCTTCCTCGGGGAGCACCACGACCGGCACGAGCGGCGCACCTGGCTCGTGGTCGGGCTGACGGCAGCGATGATGGTGGCCGAGATCGTCGCCGGGACGATCTTCGGGTCCATGGCCCTGGTGGCCGACGGCTGGCACATGTCGACCCATGCCGCGGCGCTCGCCATTGCGGCGCTGGCCTATCGCTTCGCGCGCAAGCACGCCCACGATCCCCGCTTCTCGTTCGGGACCGGCAAGGTCGGCGAGCTCGCGGCGTTCTCCAGCGCGATCATCCTGGGGCTCATTGCTCTTCTCATCGGCTACGAGAGCCTCGTGCGCCTGATGAACCCGGTACCAATCCAGTTTGGCGAAGCGACGGTGGTTGCGGTGATCGGGCTCGCCGTGAACCTCGCCAGCGCCTGGCTGCTGGCCGGTGACCATCATCATCACGGCCATGATCACGGTCATTATCACGGCCACGGCCATACGCACGGCGATCACCATCATCATGGCGGCGACACAAACATCCGGGCCGCCTACCTGCACGTTCTCGCCGACGCCCTGACCTCAGTTCTCGCCATCGTGGCGCTGCTAGCGGGTCGCGTCTATGGCTGGAGCTGGCTCGATCCTGTGATGGGCGTGGTGGGCGCTGTCATCATCGCCCATTGGTCATGGGGGCTGATCCGCACAGCCGGCGCCACCCTCCTCGACGCAGTCCCCGACCAGACGCTTGCACGGTCGGTGCGCGAACGCATCGAGGTCGGGGAGGACCGCGTGACGGATCTCCACCTCTGGCGCCTCGGTCCCGGCCATTCCGGCCTGATCGTCTCGGTCGTGTCGGATACCCCTCACCCGCCCGACGTCTACAAGCAGCGGCTCTCAGGCATCGAAGGCCTGTCGCATGTGACCGTCGAGGTCCAAGCTTGTCCCAACCACCCGCAGCGCGAGGCAGCCTGAGCGGCTGCCGGCAAGGCGATCCGATGAACACCATGCTCATGACCCGCCGCAGCCTCGTCGTCGGCCTCACGGCCAGCGCCCTCCTCGCGCATCCTCGCCCCTCGCGAGCCCAAAATCTTCCCAAGATAGTCGTCAGCAAGGATCCGACCTGCGGTTGCTGCCCCGGCTGGGTCAGCCACCTGCGCCAAGCTGGCTTCACCGCGGACGTGATCGAGACGTCGGAAATCAATCGCGTGAAGGTGCGCCTCGGCGTGCCGAATGATCTTGCCTCCTGCCACACCGCCGAGATCGGCGCTTATGTCATCGAGGGCACGTGCCCGCCGACACGATCAAGCGCCTGCTCGCTGAGGATCCCGTAGGTAAGGGGTTGGCCGTAGCTGGGATGCCGATGGGTTCGCCCGGAATGGAGATGGAGGGCATGACGCCGGTAACCTATGAGGTGGTCCTGTTCGGGCCGTCTGTCCGCGAGACCTTCGCCCGATACGAGGGCGCGCGTCTGCTCTGACCCCCTGTCCTTCCCATAGAAGATCGTCCATGGCCCGCCTATGGCAGGCCGCTCCTCCGCGGTCGGCGGCGCTACAGCCAGCGCCGGACGCGGGAGCGGTAGCCGCGGTAGACATCCCCAAACTTGCGGTCGAGGTAAGCTTCCTCGCGAGCCACGACGCCGTAGCGGATGACGAGCGCGAAGGGCACCATCATCAGTAGCAGCCAGATAGTGTTGAATGCGATGGCCAGGCCAATCAACCCCAGGAACATGCCGATGTAGATGGGGTTGCGCGTGAAGCGGTATGGCCCTCTTTCGACGATGGTGGTGGTTGGTTGGTTCGTGGGGATGTTCGTGCCAGCCCGGGTCATCGTTGCGATGGACCAGGCGAACAGCGCCAGTGCGAGGACAAACACCATCGCGCCGAGCCAGCCAGCAGGCAGATCTCCCGGCAGGAACGGCACTGGCACAAGCCAGTTGAGAGCAAGCCCGGCAATGACGGTTAGTCCCCAAGCAAGCGGCGGCCGAATGATGACGTGCGCAGTATCTGCCGTGTCAGCCATGGTGAAACTGTGGGTCGAATGTCGTTGCCTGGTCGCATGCAGACTATCATTAATCGGGATCAGTCGGTGAGAACGTAGGCCATGCCGAGCAGCCAAGCTGCAACGATGAACGCCATGCCCACGGCGGTCAGCCACAGCAGCCGCTTTGTGGAGGTGTTCATTAGCCTCCTCGCAGGATCACCCGGAACGCCCTTCGAGACCGCATCAGCGCTCCTCCGGCGGCTTGATGGCCGAGAACTGCCACAGCAGCGTCAGGTCGTAGGCCGCCTTCAGGGCTCCTGCGAGAACGAGCGGCCACCCGAAGGGTGACACCGTCAGCAGCCATCCGGACAGGAGCGGGGCGACGGCCGAGGCCAGGCTCCGGGGCACCGCCGTCACACTCGCCGCAGCCGGCCGCTCCTCCGGCCGGACCACCGCCATGACGTACGAGGACCGGGTCGGCACGTCCATCTGAGACAGCAGGCTGCGCAGGATCAGCAGCCCGAACGCGGTCCAAATCGTTGGGGCGAACGCGGTCAGGATCAGGAAACCGCTCGACGGCAGATGCGTGAACACCATTGTGTTGATCAGCCCGAACCGTTTGGCCAGCGGCACCGCCGCGAAGTACGAAACCGCGGAGCACAGGCTGGTGACGAAGAAGATCGCCCCGATGGTGGCAACGCCGATGCCGAACTGCTCGCTGAGCCAGATCGTCAGCAGCGCGTTGATGACGAGCCCGCCGCCGAAAGCGTCGACCGAGAACAGGGCCGCTAGGCAGTAGACGATCCCGCGGGACGGGCCGAGTGGTGCGGGTGGGTTGTCGGTGCCCGCCTCGACCTGAGGTGAAAGGTGGCGATAGAGAAGGAACGTGAGCACTCCCAGCAGGCCGTAGAGACCGAAGAGAACGGCCGATATCGTTCCCGGCGCGACGACCGGCGCCAGCCAGTCGACCATGCCGACTGACAGTGCCCCGAGGGCGCCGAAGAAGGCGCCGGCGAAGCTGTAACGGGCGAACGCCGCTGTCCTGTCATCGTCAGCGACGACGTGCGAGAGGACGGTGTGCTCGAGGGGCAGGAAGACGCTGACGTCGCCGCCGGACGGATTGAGCGTGCCGACGAAGGCGATCACGAGCAGCGGCCAGAAAGCCTCGATCCCGGCAAACCCCAGCCCGGTCGCCGCCATCAGGAGGCTGGCAGCCAGCAGGGCCCGACGCCGCAGGATCCGGTAGGCGACCAGCCCGAGGGCGAACGTGAGCAGGGCCGAGCCCAGCAGGGAGATGGTTGAGATGAGGCCGACGCCAAAGGCATCGTAGCCCAGCCGGGACAGGTGCACCGGCAGCAGGATCGCCACGTAGCCGTCGCCGAACGCCCGTAAGGACTTGGCCCAGAGAACCCGCCTAGCGTCCGGCAGCAGTCCGCGGCTGGAACGGATCGGCACACCCGCCCCGGAGCGGGGTTCGGCTTTCGTAGTGCCGGCTGATGGCATGCGGCGTCCTCGCTGGGAAACAGGACGCGATGCTTGGGCATGCCGCCTCGTGGGGAGATCGCGATCCCCATGCCCCCAGTAAGTGGTCAGCAGAATACATCGGTCAAGTGAGCGAGCACCGCTGGGCACGAAGGTCGCCTGCGGGTCAAAGTGTAACGAACAGCAGATGGAATGAAGGTCTGCTCGCCGCCTCATGAGCAGACCGAAGCGTTTCTTCAGCCTCGTGCCAAATCTTGCCCTCAGGACCACCCAGCCTAATTGAAGAACCTATTTCGACAAAGGGATTGCTCATGCACAGCATTGTATTCGAACGGTTCGGCGATCCGGCCGAGGTGTTGACCCTTGTCGAGCGTGAGCGGCCGTCGCCCGGGCCGGGGCAGGCGCTGGTCCGGATGATCCTGTCTCCCATCCACAATCATGATCTGATGACCGTGGCTGGCACCTATGGCATCAAGCCCCCGCTGCCGGCGATCGGCGGTACGGAGGCGCTCGGCGTGGTGGAAAAACTCGGCGCCGGGGTCGAGAACCTCCAAGTCGGGCAGCGCGTGATCGGCGGCGCCCAGCAGACCTGGGCCGACTATTACTTGGTCGATGCAAGGTACGCACGCCCCGTGCCCGACGGCATTGATGATGAGACAGCTTGTCAGCTCATCGCCATGCCACTCAGCGCCAAGATGGTGCTGACCGACCTTGGCCTTCAGCGCGGCGACTGGCTCGTGCAGAACACTGCCAATGGCGCGGTCGGACGCCTTCTGTCGCGCTTTGCTGCGGAAAAGGGCGTCAACGTGCTCAGCCTTGTTCGGCGTGACGCGGCTGTCGCCGAACTTGCCGCCGCCGGTATCACCAACGTCCTGTCAACCGAGCAGCCCGGCTGGGAATCGCGCACTCGAGATCTTGTCGGTGATGGATCGATCCGCGCTGGGCTCGACTCCGTGGGCGGGGACGGTCCCGCGCAACTTGCTCGCCTGGTGGCTGACGGTGGCGAGATCGTCATCTTCGGCGCCCTGAGCGGCCAGCCAATCCGCATCGAGCCGTCTGTTGCGATCTTCCAACAGATCACCATCCGGGGTTTCTGGGGTGCCAAGCCGCGCCTTGCACCCGACGTGATCGGCCGTCTGCTCGAGGAAGTCGTCGCCGAAGCTGCCAGTGGCAAGCTTACGCTCCCGGTCGACGCCGCCTTCCCGCTTGATCGGATCGCCGACGCCGTGCGCGCCAGCACTGAACCCGGTCGCAAGGGCAAGGTTGTCCTACGCGGGCGGTGATCAGGCTTGCAGAAGCAACCAGGAGCCGAGCCTGCATGCCGATGGACAGCCCCTCAACACTTTCTTCGCCGCCGAATGCCGCCGCATCGGGCATCACGCTC
>NZ_JACXAB010000056.1 GCF_014699075.1 Microvirga sp.
ATTGGGGACGACTACCCCCATTGGCCTGGGGTGAAGAAGGCCTTTGACGACTTCTTTATTGACCAAGGCAAGTTCCCCTTCGACGTCGACCGTTGAGGAAATCAATCCGGTCTGGCCGGCCAAGACAAGCCTGGCGGGGTATTCGCGACGGCCTCGTGGTCATTCTGTTCAATCCGAAGACGGCGGTCTTCTTCCTCGCCTTCCTGCCGCAAGACGTCGATCCCGCTCGCGACGCGTTGCCTTGGCAGATACTCATTCTCGGCCGGCGGTCCAGGTGGCCGCGCGAGCTACGGCAGGACGGTCCAGGTGGCGGTCGACGGGCCGGGGAGGGGCCGTACCGTGATCCGGGACTCAACCCACGACAGGTTCAGCCGCGCCTGGATCCTTTTGATCCGGCTGGTGCTGACGGCAGCTCTCGCTGACGGGCTGCGTACGGGAACCGCGAACCTTCAGGAACAGGATAACCGAGCTGAGCACCAAGCCAAGAGCACTGAAGATCAGCACAGGCGGGCTGCCGAGCGCAAAGCCGTAGATCGTCCACAGCAACAGCCCGATGGTGCGCACCGCGAACATCCGCAGTGAGATGGCCGCGACATCGCCGGTCCGGCAGCATTTCACGACCTGCGGCACGAAGCTGTAGAGACCAATGCAGCCGGCGGCGGATCCAACCAGAGTTGAGAGTGAGACGTCCATGGTTCAGCGCGCTCCCGCTGCCTTGAGGCCACGCAGCTTCAGCGCCAGGATAAGGCCGGCGAAGAGCACGTTGACGATATTGAACAGGATGACGGGCACGCTGGCGATCATCAGCCCGTGCACGATCCACAGGCCGTAGGCGGTCAGGGAGGCGATGTACATGCGCTTCGAGATCGCCTCGGTGTCCCCCTCGCGCCAAGCCTTGAGCACCTGCGGCACGAAGCTGAGGCTGGTGCACAGTCCCGCCCCCAGGCCCAATGCCGTCAGCCACCACGTCTGCATCGTTCACTCTCCTGTCACGTGAACGTCATGAACACGTCGGGGGTGGCGAGGTTCCCGGACAGGCAATCGTGCCGCACTCTTCCCCTGTTCCTGCCTTCAGGCAAGGGCTGTGCCAAAGGCACTTCAGACGTGGCAGAGACAAGGAGCCCCGCTCGGGCGGTCGAAGGGGGCCCAGTCCACAGAAGCTGGTCAAGGAGACCTGCGCGGGCGCAGGTTGCCTTCACAAGAGATCAACCGCACATCCTCATCAACGTTCCTCCGCAGCGTTGGATCGAAGAGGCAGCACGGAGCTTGGCAGTCGGAGGTACGAGAGCTATTCACCCGTGATCTTCATCTACGGCTTGGCCTTCATTCTCGGTGTAGGCAAGGCCTGCACCCTGCTGATCTGGCGTACCCTCCCGAGACCACGGCCGGGCTTGCGCCAGGAGATAAGGGAAGCTTGGCAGCGCAGGACCGGGAGAATGTCGCCCAGGAAGACGCCGTAGCATCCACCTAGCGGCCCGGACAATCATCCACCGACCTTGCCGACATCTCAGAACGGCTTGTCCCGGCCACGAGCTGCGGAGATCGGCCTTGACGACCCGTAATTCCAGTGGACGCCTGCCTACTTGCGCTTGTCGTTGTCGAAAACCTTGGGATGGCTCGTGGCCGTTCCGGAGGTGGTCGACGAACTGGTCGAGTCGGCAGCAGTGCTCCGCGACCGTCCGCGCATGAAGTACCAGATCAAGGCCGCAAGGATCGCCAGGCCGAGAATGATCCAGAGCCAGGAGGCACCGCTGCCGTCATCCGCCGACGCGGGAGGGGCAGGGGAGCCGGGCGTGGCAGGAGGGGCGGCCTGGGCAAGGGCCTCGCCGATCCCGGCGAGCGTCACGATCGTAAAAGCCTGGAGCCTGTTGAGCATCATGTGTCCTTCCACCCGCAAGGGCTGCAGATCAACGTCGGCCGGACGCCCACGTTCCTCACACGGCGAAAGCGCGAGCATCCCGACCCCATGACATTTCACCTGCCGGCCCTTCAAGATTTCAGAATGATTGACTGGATACTTTCTCGACTAATGGTGTTTGGGGCATAATGCTTGCTTCTTACCTCGGGAGGCGACAATGCGTAAGATCGCGCTGGTTGTTGCGTTCTGTTTGGTGGGGCTGCCTGCATCCGCCCAGGATAAAGCCGAGCTCCAGAAGGTGGCTGATCATTTCGTGGAGGCATACGCCAAGGGTGATCTCAACGCGGTTCTGAAACTCTATGCAGAGGATGCTTCCATCCTCCCGCCTCAAGCTCCTATGGCGAAAGGTCAGAGCAGAATCGCAGAGTTCTGGAAAGGCGAGGCGCAGCGAGCCGAACTCAAACAGGTCACCATCGTCGACGCTCAACCACTTGGCAATGACAGGGCGCACGTGATCTTCACCACAGTCGGGCGAACCAAGGGGCAATCACCCCAGGATTTCCAGGGCAAAGGCACGGCTCTGGTCCAAAAGGCCGGGAGTGACTGGAAAATGCTCGTCCATGTCTGGAACCGGAATGACGGAAACCAGTGAGGCGCTAGGAAGCGGCCCTTTGTGAGGAATAGTCAATCCCAGCAGGCAGGGTTTAGAGTAGCGTACTGTCGAGCGGACGGTTTGGAGAGATGATGTGCCGGGGAGGTGCCAATGGGCTGGACGGGGTCAGGAGCGCTGATCGCATGGCACGATGTCGAGCAAGGTCGCGAGACCGAGTACCTCGACTGGCACTCCCATGAGCACATGAGGGAGCGGCTCGCGATCCCTGGCTTCCTCCAGGGTCGCCGGTACTCCGTTGTCGGCTCTGGGCCGCAGTTTCTGGTCTTGTACACCGTCACAGACCTCGATGTGTTTACATCGCAAACCTACTTGGAGCACCTGAACCATCCCACGAACTGCACCCAGCAAGTGATGCCTGCGCTACGGAACATGAACCGGAGCCTGTGCCGAGTTGCTGCATCGAGCGGATCGGGTGCGGGTTGCTGTCTTCAAACCAACCGGTTCGCTCCTGAACCCGGACGCGAGGCGCATTTGCGCGGTGTATTGACGAGCGAAGCACAGTCGCTCGCGCACCAACAGGGCCTCTGTGCCGCTCATCTTTTGATTGCGGATCAGGATCGAAGCAGGGCATCAACCCGCGAAACAGCCCTTAGGGGTGGTCAAGATGCGATGGCCGACTGGGTGCTGCTGGTCGAGGGCTATGACGAAGCGGCAGTGGCACAAGACCGCTCCGGGCTGTTGCGGCAGAGCGGTGCTGGTCCGAGTGTTGCTGGTGATCTCTACAGGATGGATCACATCTGCTTCTGAGACGAGGCGTTCGCTTCCTGAGCACCAACTCCGCATACGTGGCGTCCTAATTGGGCTGATCAGGACGCCTTCGAGGCCGACCCGCAAAGATGCTCCACTACGGCATCTCTATGAGTATGGCTATGGAGCAGCTTCTGAGAATCACAGACCCTGACAGGCTTCTGGACCTGTGGACAACGGCTGAAGCCAAAGGGGCTCAGGACGGAGGGGCAATACCCCCTTTGCTTTGACTCTGGTTCGTTGCCGTACTTGCGAAGCCTGGGGTTGCTCGACACACTCCTGTAAAGCACAAATCACGGGAGGATCATCATGAAGCAGCAAGCGATGAACGTGTCGGGTCTCGATCTGCTTGATGCCTCGACCAAGATTAAGGCTCTGGCACAGGACACCCCAATGCGTCAGTCTCACAAGACACGCTCGCCTAAAGAACCGACAAATCCGATTTACCTTCTTGGCGCGATCACGATTGGCATTCCGGCTCTGGCGCTGATTGCGCTGATGGGGGCGAACCCTGCCATTGAGGCGGGGATGCTCGGAACTGTGACAATGTTTATTGTGTTCTCCGCGTTCATCACTGCTGCGGTGTTCGAGATCAAGCGGGTCGCTGACGGAAGCTCGGGCAACGAACAACACTGATGTAGAGGCTGGATAGGGAGCTATTTGCGCGCTCTCCTGCTGAAGGCGAGCCTCCTGCCGACGCAAACCGCTCTCGATATGGGGGGCGGTGGTCCGCTTTCCCTGTTGTCACTACAAGATCAAGGGTCTGTACAACTGATACTGACCTAGCAGTATCACGGGCTGCCGCCCCGCGTTGTGAAACGCTCCGTAGCCCACATTGCGGCTTGGGTGCGATTAGCAACGCCGATCTTGCGCAGGATAGCTTTGACGTGAACTTTGATCGTTGCCTCAGTAACATCAAGCTTTTTTGCGATGACTTTGTTGGGCTCACCCCGCATCAGGCATCGCAGTATCTCGGCCTCTCGCTTTGAGAGTTTGTGTATCCCCGGATCAATTGGCAATGGCTCTGCCTTAGGGGTGTCCTGATCCGACTTAGCGCCCGGAGCCATTTCGTTGAGCATCGAACGAATCAGCGCTCCCGGCAACAGCTTCTCGCCCATCATAATCAACTCAAGTGATTTGATCAGAACCTCACGATCACTCGTGGATAGACAGAAGCCATCAACTCCCGCGCCGAACCCGAATCGAATGAAGCTAACGTCGAAGTGACTAGCAACCATGACCACCCGAGCATCAGGCTGCTGCACTTTCAATCGCTTGATGATCTCAAGCGTGTTCTCCGAGGAGTTGCTGGCATCGACGATGAACAGATCAGGTTGCGTATAAAGGTGGGGTCGCCGAGGTGATGGCTTATCAGACCCTCCCTCTGAAACGACGAAGCCGGTATTAGCTAAGAGAACTTCGAGCCCTGTGGAAAGCAACGGGTTGTTGCAAATCAGAATGGTGACAAATTCTTTGCGGTCTTTAGCTGCCTTGCCAGACATTTACCCGCCTATCCCTGTACGCAGAACAAACCTTGTTCTTCAGAATATCAAGGGTGGGCAGGGGATCGGCCAAAGCAAGCAGCGCATCAGGATAGTAATCCCAACGAGTACTCTCTGCATCAGAAGAGCTATAGACCCATCGATTTGCCCCTGCGTTATGATGGCCTTTCAGTCTTTAGGAGGCTGTGTCGAGGTGCCAGTTTGGTCAGGTTCCTCAAGGATGCTCGCTTCAGGCGTTAACAGAACTTCTTCCTTCGGTGGCCCGTCACCCGGAACCTCAACCGTCTTGCAATCCTTTAGGACGGCATTCTGCATTTCAAGGGCGGACGCCTGTTTCAGGCAGGAATCATAGCTTGGAAACAGTTTATCCCAAGCTTGAGCGATATGCTGTTCAGCAGGGCTTGCACTGCTGAGGATGAGGATCAAAACGTACTTTACGGCCATGGGTGCACCGCTCCGACCTATGGAGAGTAAACTCGCCACTGGCGATGCCGTTCGCAATGCTGACCCCAAAAGATCAACCATTCTGAAATCACGCACCACTGTAGGGCTCCTTCGAAGCAAAACGTGGCCTTGCAGCAACACGCCACCTCCTCGGAGCGGAACTGAGGTCTGGCCTTCGGCGTATGCTCTATGATCCCGAAAGATGACCGGATAAAATAATCATATGGGGCACCTTGAGTACGATCATCCCCCACGGCTCTGTTGCATTAACTTCGCAAGGCACAAGCCCTAGCGTGTTTACTGGGCTGGCCACCTACCAGATCCTGTAGCTTGACAGGTTAATGCAACAGAGCCCCGGCGAATGAGCATGGCCTCGGGCATACGCTCGAGCCGGGTCTGCATCCGGTCAAGCACATCCTCGTGCTGCCAGCGCTTCACCCGTTTGTGCTTGTCCGGCGTGCATTGAGGCTTGAGGGCGCAACTCGGGCACGCGGTCAGGTTGCGGTAGTGGTCGATGCTGTCCCGCCGGTCTGAGCGCACCTTGCCCTTCGTCAGGTGCTGGCCCGCCAGGCAGGTGTAGTGGTCGTGCTCGGCGTCATAGACGAAGTCCTGCCCCGCGAAGAGACCGCGGTTGGTGTTGCCGGAGCTCTGGGTCTTGGGACAAAGGGCAGGACACCGGTGCCCTCGCAGGCCAGCACTTCGTCGCCGTTATAGTAACCTCGGTCGGCGAGCACGGTGAGTTCCTCACACGCCATCACGTCCCGGGCTTTCTGGCCCATCGCCAGCAGTTGCGTGCGGTCGTTGCCGACATTGGTCACCTCGTGCGCCACGATGAGATGGTGTTCGGTCTCCACCGCCATCTGCACGTTGTAGCCGACGATGCCGGTGCCTTTGCCGCTGGTGGCCATAGAGCGCACATCGGGATCAGTCAGAGAGATCTGCTGGTCGGGCGCAGCCTGCACCTGCTGCTCCATCTGCTTCAGAGACTGCATCGCCCGGCGCAGGCCCGCGATCTTCTGCTTCAGGCGGACGGTCCTGGCCTCGGCCTCCTCGCCAGCCTGCCGGTCGGCGCGATCCAGAGCGGCCAGGTAGCGGGCGATGCCGGCCTCGACCTGCTCGATGCGCTTGGCCACCTTGGCGGTGGTGAAGTTCTTGTCGCGGTTATTCACCGCCTTGAAGTTGGAGCCGTCGAGGGCCACCACCGCCCGAGTGAACAGGTTGAGCTGGCGGCACAGCCCGATGAACTGCGCACATGCTGCCCGGATGGCCGGTCCGTTGTCGCGGCGGAAATCGGTGATGGTCTTGAAGTCGGGCATCAGGCGGCCGGTCAGCCAGATCAGCTCGAGGTTGCGCTGGGTCTCCCGTTCCAGGCGGCGGCTTGACGGGACGCGGTTGAGATAGCCGTAGCTGTAGATCTTGAGCAGGGTCGCGGGATGATACGCGGGCCGGCCCGTCGCCTCTGGCACCACCCCGGCAAAGCCGAGAGCTGCCAGGTCCAGTTCGTCAACGAAGGCTTCGACGATGCGCACGGGATTGTCGGGCGCCACATAGTCGTCCAGGCAATCTGGGAGCAGGGTGGCCTGTCGGCGGTCTTCCCCTTCAACGAAACGCTTCATGGGAGCGGGTGCATGGTAACGCGAACTGCCCGTTTAAAGGATTTCACAACCGACGGGTATCCGGGCTGTGGGCTGCCGGTGCAGGTTCTGGCGGAGGATCACGTCGGGACATACATCCTTCCACTCCCGTGTGAACGCATGAGCGGGGAGTGGCGGAATGGGACGATCGGGGAGGCAGTCCAGGCCAGCATCATTGCATGGCGTGAGTTTCGGGTGAAGAGCAGAGATCCACGGCATCGCTAAGCAGCCCAGCTAAGCGAGAAAAGACGCCAACTATCCTAATCCGAGAGTCCTGGGGCCGACACCGCATGCAACTCCGACTTAATATCAAACCCAAATGTGATCATCGCCTCGCTGAGAGCCGAGCCTATACAAACGGGTGAGGCCGATTAAGTGTACCTGAACCGTCGTACAGATCCGACGCGAGACAGTCGTCACTCTCAGGCTAACACAGAGTAATCGCAAGTTTATGACACTTCAATGTTCCGCTATGCCTCTGCAGGTGTTACGCTCCGAGCCCAACGTTTAGGAGAAGCAGCTATGGCCAAAGGTGAACAGCGCGGTAACCGGGAGGCGAAGAAGCCAAAGAAGGAAAAGGCGAAGACGATAGCCGCTGCACCTTCGACAAAAGGAACTGTGGGCTCAAGCGCCGGATCCAAGAAGTAGTTCTCGCTGCAGCCGATATAGCTCGCCTTGCCGCTTCAGCAGCCATTTGCCACGGCTTGCGCTCGAAGTCGGAGCTCTTTTGGTTAGGTTACAACCCTAGCCACGTATCAGCGGAGGAGGGCGGCCGGCTTCGAGCAGTTGCACAAGACCTATTCCGTTGAAGATGCTTCCTTGGTGCTGTAGAGTACGACACAGGTGCGCCACCACCTTCGTCCCGGACACCGCAAGCCTCGCCGCAACTTGAGGAGTGGCAAGGCGATGGCGGCAGCAGCCTTGGCCCATCTCATCCGATCGCCTGGCGATGCATGGAGCGGGAGCCCGTCTGGGGCTAAGGGCAGGCACCATCGCACTGAGCCTCGCGCTCCGCGCACGAGCTCGTCGGCGAGCGCCGCTCAATGCTTGCGAGCTTGTACCAGGTAAACGGGTATGGTCGTCTCCCCGAGTGCCTTACAGGCCTCCAGTCGATGCAGCCCCTCAACCAGGACAAAACGTTTGCCATCGGGTCGCACCAGGATAGGTACCTCTTGCCCTTTGGCCAGCATGCTCTCGGCAAGGGCCTCAACCTTCTGCCGATCAAGGATTTGACGCCGTTGGACGGGCACATAGACATCCTGGATGGCAACGATCTGCTTTTTCATCATCTCTGCTGCTCCAGCGTCATGACATGTTAAGCCGGAGCTTAGGCACTGCTGATCGGGTTGCATAGGAGCCGGTCCCACATGAGACGTTCATGCTGGATTATGGTTTCGTTTGCGATGAACCAAGTGCGAACTGCCTGCTGGCGCGAGGCTTCCCACGCACAGTGAACGGATTCCTTCTTCGACAGACACGATTGTAGATCTTGTGCCTAGTAATCAGGTCGGCGAGGCCCTATATCAGGCAGGTCAGGTTCGCCTGGCTATGATCGTAGAGGCAGAGTGGAATAGGCGTTTAGGACGCGGGTTCGATTCCCGCCGCCTCCACCACAAGCACACCGGCCGTCCAGGTACCGCAAGACGGGTTTTGGGCGAAATGGCCTTTCGTTGAGGTCATGCCGCTGCCCCGGTGTGTTTGTGATGGGGGCGACATGGGTTCGACTGGGCGCAATAAAGGCTAGGCTGCGATTAGGCTGAGCTACGGCCTTAACAGTGCAAAACTCATAAATGCCAACGATAACGTTGACATGGGTGCGGTGCGCCTCGCGGCGTAACCATCCGGGGCTCGGGAAAGCCTAGCAACAGAAACGGCACCTTCGGGTGCCGTTCCCATTTCAGGCCCTTGGCCTTCTCGGCTCACGCTGAGCCCCATAACAGAGAGACGAAAAACATATGTCGGAGATTCAGGTGGGCGGCTTTATCCGCGTTCCCAAAGGAACCATGGTCTACCCGACCGGTGATGGGGTCGAGGCTCCGGCCACACGCGGTCAGGTCGTAAAGGTGGCCGATATCTTCGACGTGGATGTGAAGAGCGACAACTTCTATCTGCTTCTGCCGGACGAGATGCGGTTGCGCTACTTTGAGGCCAGCGGTGGCAAACGTCCGATCGATCAGGACATTCTGGAGTTCACTGATCGCCTTACGAAAGGCACTTATCGGGCAGTGGAGTGGTCGAGCAAGTGGGCACTGATTGCCGATGTTGAGCCTGCCGAGGCTCCCGCTCGTGCCAAGGCGGCAAAGACGGTCAAGAAGCCGGCGAAGAATCCACTCACGAAGCAGCAACAGATGGTGACCGGGTCCGTCTGGCGCTTCACCCAGGATGTGGAGCTCCGCTACAAGGTTCGTAACCCCGCGTACGCTGCCATGCGCGATGACATCGACAGTGGCCTTCGACAGCTGCCTCCCCACGCCCGGACACAAGCGGTCGAAGCGAAGCTGAATGAGCTCGGCATCACGGATTATATCGATGAGCCCTGGGGGCAGGTGACCGCCGGTGAGACCTTTACGGTTCGTGGCAAGCTGACCTCCGGCTTCGCGGGTGGTCAAGATGTGCCGATGCTGTTCCGAGGCGAGAAATTTACGCTGCCCTACGCCGGACTTGACCCCTTCATCGAGCTGGTGAATGGGCTCTCGAGCTGAAGGGCGACCTCAAAGTCATTAAAATTTTGGGTTTGGTGGACAGGTGCGCAAACAAACGAACTGGTTGCGCACCGCCTCTGCTAGACAACCGGAACCTGGTGGATGGAGCTATCTCCCGCTAGCTTTCCCAGAGCCCCGTTGATCCTCTCCCAGACCGACCCGTTCTGTTGAAAGCAGTCGAGGAAGGCTCAGGCAATCCGTAAGCGACGTTTCCCTCACACCTGGAAGAGAGGTCTTCACCGGCGCCGGCTCTGTCAGCATGAGGGGTTGCGGTGGCTGCAACAGGGGAGGGGCATACGTCCATCGTCTCCCTCGTTGCGCGCTCCGAGCTGGGTCATCCTCCCTGTTTGATCGCAATCCAGATAGTGTGTCTTGCGCCTCGACGTGTTCCATGTGCGCGAGCACCGACCTCATCTGCGCTAAACCCCACCTTGCGCAAGCGCTGGGTGAAGGCTTGAGCCGGTGCCGACGACCACACAGCCAGGACGCCGCCAAGTGTCAGCGCCGTTCGAGCGGAACTCAGTCCTGGCAACTCGTAGAGGCTATCATTAGCCTTGCGTGTCAGTCCCTCTTGATCTTATTAGACGTCCAGCATCTCCTTCGACGAAGCTGACGCGCGGATCTGTCGGGCTATCGCCGAATACTTCAGCCATAAGACCCCGCGCCCATGCCACAACAGCCGGCAGTAGTTCAGCCACAGTAACCTGAGCATCAGGGCCGAGTTCGGCGAGCGCAGTGCGAAGCGTAAAGCCTATCCCCAGCCCACCAATAAGGATCTGCGGCTTCTGACGATCCTGAGCTCTCGAACATGACAATCGAGCAAGCGCCTCCTCGGAACCGCTGAGGCGGCTATTCATCAGCTCGTTGCTGCCCAACATGATGGAGAACTCGGCCCCACGCCTCTTGATGCGCAGATCACCGCCGTCACCGGGATCTTTGCCGTGTCGAGGAGGACCCAGGGGAGCATGAACAGCACTTCAGAAAGCGCTAGTGATTTTACTTGCCGAGCAAATGGCGGAAGTCGGCCAGCACCCGTTCGATCAGCTTGCGGCGGCGTAGATCGCTTGCATCTAAATTCTGCGCGAGGAGGCCAAGCAGGTAGCGTGCCTTCTCAGCCGCCTCGTGCCAATCAGTGGCAGGGGCGGCTGCGAGCAGATCCTCGAGTTCCGCCTGCCTCGTACGCAGTGCTTTCTGGTCGGCTTCGACTTCTGACCGGAGAAGCCGAAGGTCAGTGGCCATTTGGGCTGCCATGCCACGATGAGCATCGAGATTGGTCGGTTGATCAGTCGTCATCTGGTTTCTCCGTGTCCCTAACCTGCGCATCCACTGGTGAGTCGATCACTTAAGCACGTTCGATCAGTAGGCGAACCAATGTCTTGGCCAAACGCTCGTTCTGTCCAACGGGCTCAGGCGTCACATCGTGCCATTCATGTGCTCGAAGCGCCTATCGACCAGCGCGACGAGCTCTCGTTCCAGGTGCTCAAGGGATGGACGCAGATGTTGGCCTCGGGCTCCGGAATGATTGAGCGCCGCCAAGGGCGTGTGCCGCTGGTAATTGCTTCACGGCCATGTGTGCATGCTTCCATCCGGTTTCATAAACAGCGTTCCCGAGATTTCCACCGCGGGTTCTAGGCCTGGAAGGTCTCACAATGGCGCTCCTGCGACGTAAAGGCTTAGCCCGCTTCGGCACCTGAGAGCCGACGTTTCTTGGACTGTCGGAAGGTGACAGTTTGACCCGATGCCGACCTTAAGAAGTCACTTCGAACCTGACGATCATGGCCAAGTTTGATACTGCTAGCATCAAGGCGACACGGCGCGGGTGAGGCTCCGCCGCGCCAGAGCCCACAACTAGTTAGAGCTTAACTGCGCGACATGTCCAACGGCGGTTCGACGCTCTCAGCCAACGGACTCACATAAGGGGTGTCCCGCGTTCTCTCCACAAGGTCAGCTTTGGCAGCGGCAATCAGGGATGGATCGGTAATCGCGGCCATGCCAGTTGCGGCCATGGCCTTGGCAACATGCACCATTGCCTTGTGCGCCGCCGGCATTTTGCCTTGGGCCACGACCTGCCACGTGTGGAAAGGCGTGCCGATGGCCACGGTCGGAGCGTGTGCCTGAACGGTGGGGACAACCCAGCTCACGTCGCCGATATCGGTCGAGCCGATCATGGGCTTGCGCGGCGAGTCGAGGGGCGTCAGGAAATCGGCGAGAGGCGTATCGGTCTTCGGTTGCCCTATGGCCCGGTAGACGGATGCGATCTCCTGTTGCGACAAGGTTGCGCAGATCTTGCGCGCGAAGTCACGATCGGCGTCGTCGAATGGGGGTGGTCCAAGCTCCTCCATGACACTGTGAAGAGCATGTTCGAGCGGAGTGTTGCCAACTGTGTTGGAGACGGCGCTGACGATCCGCATCTCGACGCTGGTTTCCGTCATGAGGGCGGCTCCCTGCGCGATCTTGTGCACGCGCTCGACTAGGTCAAGCATGCCGGGCAGGTCTATGGCGCGGATTGAATAGCGCACGCGGGCATAAGCCTGCACCACGTTCGGTGCGATGCCGCCCGTATCGAGCAGGGCATAGTGCACACGGGCATCGGACGGCATGTGCTCGCGCATATAGTTCACGCCCACATTCATCAGCTCGACGGCATCGAGCGCGCTGCGTCCCAGATGAGGAGCGGCTGCGGCATGGGCTGCACGGCCCGTGAAAGCGAAGTCGGCGCGTGTGTTGGCCAGCGACAAAGCCGGTGCGACCTCCCAGAAGCTGTAGGGATGCTATGAGATCGCGATGTCGGCGTCGTCAAAGGCGCCGGCGCGAACCATGAAAGCTTTGGCCGCGCCTCCTTCCT
This sequence comes from Microvirga sp., assembly GCF_014699075.1. Taxonomy (GTDB): domain Bacteria; phylum Pseudomonadota; class Alphaproteobacteria; order Rhizobiales; family Beijerinckiaceae; genus Microvirga. The sequence continues at coordinate 12,406 of NZ_JACXAB010000056.1, forward strand.
CTGCAGGGCAGCCATAATACCTGACGCGACCCGGAATGCCCTTCTCGGCAAGCCAGTTCTTCAGGGCGACAGCGGCGAGCATGGCGCCCGATCCGAGGAGATTGTGTCCGCATCCGTGTCCGTGCCCGCCGGGTTCGATGGCACGATGCTCCGCAACGCCAGCTTCCTGGCTCAAGCCTGGGAGAGCATCGTATTCGCCCAGGAAAGCGATCACCGGGCCGCCTTCGCCCGCTTCGCCGATGACGGCGGTCGGGATGCCGGCAACTCCCTCGGTGACGTGGAAGCCCTGGTGGCGCAATTCCGCGGCATGTTCGGCAGCCGAACGAACTTCGGGCTTGTGCCCGTCGCCGACATGACCTTTTTCGCCCCGGCAAGAAACCGGCTGCTGCCAAATTCACCCACTGCTGCCTTCGCGCTCGCTGATGCCATCGTTTCTGCTATTGCTCGCGAGCGGCCTGATGCTGTCGCGGCTTTGAAAGAACTCAGCGAAAGTCTTCTTTGGACCTTCTATCAGTAGATGGGACCACTTCAACTGATACCCTTCGCTTGACCGAACGTCTGGAAATGGCACATCGCGGAAGTACGCCGGATGTCTGCTTGAAGTAGGAATACCGGACGTTCATTCCGTCGGCCCAACGTTACACATTGACCCGGAACAGACCTTGCGAACTAGTGGAGCCAAGACGCCTGTAGAGCTCAGGTTGATGGCAAAATTGGATAGTATCCGTCGGGCAGGGTGCCATGAGGTGCTGTCAGCGCCGCATCGATACGATGATGGCTTACTCCAGTGCTGCACCCACCCCTCAATAAGTCCATCAGGTGGAACTAGATGCCTAAATTTTGAGCAGCGTGTCCCAGGGTCCTGGTAGGCTCCAGCGGATATTTTTGGCCTGAAACTTGCTTGCTGTCTTATGTGATGATCGGCATCGAGAGTTTCCAACAACTTGACTAAAGGCACTCAAACAGGTCAGCGGCCTCTCCGTGTTGCAATCATCGAGGAGAATAGCGTCAGGGCCGCTATTCTCCTCGACGGCCTGCGGGAGGCAGGAGTTGCTGACGTTGAGGTCATCGACACGATGACCCACATGCTTCGCCGGCTGAGCACCGTCGATCCGGACGTGATCATCATCGGAATCGAGAATCCCAGCCGGGACGTACTTGAACAGATGTTTCAGGTCTCCAAGCTCGTCTCCCGTCCAGTGGCCATGTTCGTAGACCGCTCCGACCATGGTATGATCCAGGCCGCTGTTGAAGCGGGTGTGTCGGCCTACGTTGTCGATGGACTACGCAAGGAGAGAGTGAAGGCCATCGTGGACATGGCGGTCAGCCGGTTCAACGCCTTCGATCGCCTGCAACGTGAGCTGGTGGCAACACGCAACGAACTAGCGTCCCGCAAGATCATAGAGCGTGCCAAGGGAATTCTCATGAGGACCCGGCAGCTCTCGGAGGAAGAGGCTTATGCACTTCTTCGCCAAACAGCCATGAACGAAAAAAGAAAGCTCGTCGACATTGCGCAGAGCGTCGTCACGGCGGCTTCGCTTCTGGAGAAATAATTGCGTGTTGGATTCTCAGGCATCTAGGGGGCGTTCCGTGAGTCAATCAGGATCATCGGACGATACGTCTTCCGGCAAGACAGGTCGGCCTTCGCCGGAGCGCTTGGTGCGCATTGGATTCATCCCGCTTCTCGATATGGCGGCGCTTGTCGCGGCGGAGGAGCAGGGCTTTGCCCGACGGGAGGGCATCCACCTGCAGCTCGTCAAGGATGTGTCATGGTCGAACATCCGCGACAGGCTGGCCTTCCGGCAGTTCGACGTCGCTCACATGCTGAGCCCAATGCCGGTCGCCTCCCAGCTGGGGCTCGGCTCAAATCCATATTCCTGCTTCACCCCCTTCGCCCTTGGACGTGGGGGAAACAGCATAACGCTTTCGCTCCACCTGTATCGTGAGATGCAAGAAGTCACCGGCCTCGACGGCTCAGAGGATGCGCTTGCAAACGCTCGCGCTTTGAAGGCCGTGATCGAACGAAGAAGGCAAGATGGTCGCAAGCCGCTCGTCTTCGCCATGACTTACCCGTTCTCTTCCCATAATTACGAGTTCCGCTTCTGGCTCGCGGCCGGAGGCATTGATCCAAACAGCGACGTCATGATGACCGTGGTCCCACCCCCGATGACGGTGGATGCCATGACGGCGCGGGTTATAGACGGCTTCTGCGTCAACGCCCCTTGGAACATGATCGCCGTCGAAAAGGGGGTTGGCCGAATTGTAGCCACTAAAGCGGACATATGGCCGTCCGCTCCGGAAAAGGTGTTGGGCGTAAGCCCCGAATGGGCGGAGAAGAACCCGGAGATCCTGTCGCGCCTCATCGTGGCGCTGGATGCCGCTGCCCGCTGGTGCGACGATCCCGATAACCACGGCAGTCTGGCTGAGATGCTCGGAGATCCGGCGTATGTGGGCGCCTCGCCGGAGATGATCCTGCGACTTCTCAAGGGGGAGCTCACGGTCGATCCAAACGGCAGAATGCGATCGATGCATAGTTATCTGATGTTCTATGGGCAGGCTGCCAACTTCCCCTGGATCAGTCAGGCGCGGTGGATCTACAGCCAAATGATCCGTTGGGGGCAGACCGATCACACTGATGCCTACCTTGCTCGCGTTGAAGCCGCTTATCGACCCGATATATATCGCACCGCGCTCGTGGGATCCGCAAAGGTCATTCCTGTCGCCGACAGCAAGGTCGAGGGCGTAGGATCAAATTCAATCGTCGGTTCCGCCGCAGGCGATGACCTCGCCGCGGCTATGGATGCATTTATTGACGGGCGCGCTTTCGACCCAAACGACATCCAAGGTTACGTGAGTGGCTTTGGGATCAGGGCGAAGTAGACCGCAGTGACGGCGGATATGCGATAGGGCCTATACATTAGGCGAAGTGTGCACAAATAATGGACTTGAGCAAAATCCGTGCAGTGCTAAGCTTTTTCCCAAGGTTTGGTCAGACAATGAAGTCGTAGCCTGCCTTGATTAGCAGCGCCGATCAACGATGATTGGCCGCGCGTGCCTTTGAAGAGGCATTTTTCCGACAACGACGTCGCATGATCGATTGCAGTGCCGTTTCAGCGGTATGCGGTTCATCACGCGGCGTTTTTGCGTTCAGGCAAGGTCCTCGCGACCCCCATGGACGACCTGTGTCCGCATGGATATCTGGAGGTCATTGATGCTGCAGCCTTTGAGAAAGCCGACCGAAGTCGAACCCGGCCGCCTGGGCCGCCTCGCCAAGCTTCCGGTCTTTTTCGACTTACACGGCAAACGTGCCGTGCTCATTGGCGGATCGCCTGGCGCTGCCTGGAAGGCAGAGCTTCTCGCTGCGGCGGGAGCCCAAGTGAACGTCTATGCCACGGAGATCTGTCCCGAGATGGAGGCCCTGCTGGCTCGCGGAGCGGCGGATGGCTGTCTTACGCTGCATCGCCGGGGCTGGACGCCCGAGATCCTGAATGATGCCGCTCTTGCAGTTGCTGATCTCGAGGAGGAGGACGAGGCTGAAGCCTTCGCTTCGGCGGCGCGACGGTCAGGCGTCCCGATGAACGTGATCGACAAGCCGGGCTATTGCGATTTCCAGTTCGGCTCGGTGGTCAATCGCTCGCCGGTCGTTATCGGCATCTCGACAGACGGAGCCGCGCCGATTCTGGGCCAGGCCATCCGGCGTCGCATCGAGACGCTGCTGCATCCATCCCTGTCTTCGTGGGCTTCGCTGGCGAAGGCCATGCGTAAGCGCATCATGGAGCAATTGCCTCAGGGGTTGCCACGGCGTGCGTTCTGGGAGCGCTTCGCCGATCTGGCGTTCCAGGGCCGTCCGCCGGAGAACATGGGATCAAGTCTTGATGACGTGCTCAGACAGATTGCGTCGCGGCCCATTGGGGAAGTGGGACGCGTCACGCTCGTTGGCGCGGGACCGGGCGATGCGGAGCTGCTGACTCTCAAGGCCGTGCGGGCGCTTCAAGCGGCCGACGTCATTCTCTTCGACGACCTGATCTCGGAAGACGTGCTCGAGCTTGCCCGCCGCGAAGCGAAGCGCCTCATGGTCGGAAAGCGTGGGGGGCGTGCCTCCTGCGCGCAAGGAGACATCAACGACCTCATGACGCGTCTGGCTCTGCACGGAAAGCACGTGGTCCGCCTGAAATCCGGCGATCCCATGATCTTCGGACGAGCCGGGGAGGAGATCGAGCATTTGGAGCGCTCAGGCGTCCCTGTGGATGTGGTGCCGGGCATTACCGCCGGCATCGCTCTGGCATCGTCGCTGGGCGTGTCCCTCACTCATCGCGAGGTGGCGCAGTCAGTTCGGTTCGTAACTGGATGCGCAAAGACAGGACGTCTTCCCGACAATCTGGATTGGCGTGGCTTGGCGGATCCTCTCACCACGACGATCTTCTACATGGCGGGAGGAACGGCAGGCGCGATTTCCGCACGTCTCATTAAAGAAGGCTTCTCCCCGGACACACCGGCAGTGATGGTGTCAAACGTGTCCACGGACGACGAGCGCTGGACCGGCCCCATCGCGGAACTCGATCACGCAAGTGACCGGCGCGACCCATCGAAACCTGTCATCATCGGCATCGGGCGCGTCTTCGGCAGGGCCGGTCAGGTGAGTCTGGGGAGCGCACCCGCTTCCGCACAGCGGCTCTTGGCCGAAGCATAGAGACGGTAGGAGAGATCATGCTACAGGGTCGAAGAATAGCTGTGCCTGAAAGCCGCGAGCTTGATCTGTTCGTGAACATGCTCGAGCGGCACGGTGCGATTGCCGTCCGCTGTCCTCTAGTGTCGATCCACGACGTGGAAGATCCTGCCTCAATGCGGGCTTGGCTGAAGCGATTTGTCGAAGGGCAGCACGACAACCTTGTCCTCTATACGGGGGAGGGACTGAGCCGTCTCCTGGCATTCGCCCGGCGCAGCGGCATCGAAGCCGCCGTGATCGCGAGCCTTCGCCGGACGCGCAAGATCGCCCGTGGCCCCAAGCCCGCCAAGGTCCTGCGCGGCATCGGTGTCACACCGGATGTAATGGCGGAGGAGCCCACCACGGCCGGTTTGATTGCGACTTTGTCGGCGTTGGATCTGAGCGGCAGTTGCGTTGGCGTGCTGCTTTATCCTGGCGGTGAGCATCTGCTGGATACATTTTTGAAAAAGGCTGACGCCAAGGTCGATCCCATTCTCTCTTACCGGTATGCCTCGGAGCAGGATGACGAGCGGGTTGCCGGCCTCATTGACGATCTCATCGCCGGAGCCATCGAGCTGATCGCTTTCACCAGCACGGCCCAGGTGCGTCGCCTTCAGGACGTTGCGCAGCGGTTCGCGAGAACGGCGGAACTCGATACCGCGATGCGGCGGGCTCTGATTGCTGCCGTCGGCCCTGTCACCGCGCAGGCGGTCGAGAGGGCCGGCTGGCCTGTTGCGGCGATGCCGAAGGACAGCTTCCATCTCAAGCCCATGGTCGTCGCACTTGGCAGGAAGCTAGCGGCCGATACGAGTGCTATTTCTCTCGTGTGACTTGTCGTTCGATGACCTGATGCCTTCACCAGCCGCGTGGAGCGCCTCAAGCCCTTGGCGATAGGTGGGGAAGTCAAGCCTTACTCCCAGTTCGCTCCTGATACGCGTGTTCTGAACCCGCTTGTTGTCCTGATAGAAGGAGCGGGCCATTGGGCTGAGATCGACCTCTGCAAACGGCACCTCTGGCGGAGGCTGAAGGCCGAGAAGGTGCGCTGCGTACGCGATCACGTCCTGAGGAGGACTTGGCTCGTCATCGGCGACGTTATAGATCGCGTTAGGACTCGGGCGCTCGATGGATGCCATTAGAACCTGCGCGATGTCGGCAGTATGGATGCGATTGAAGACCTGTCCAGGCTTGATGAGGCGTCGCGCTGTTCCATCCGCGACTTTTTGGAGAGCGTTGCGACTCGGTCCGTAGATACCGGCGAGGCGGAAGATCTGAACAGAGAAAGCCGCGCTCCTTCCAAGCTTGAGCCACTGTTCCTCCGCGGCGATCCGGTGCCGGGAGCGTTCATTGACAGGGCTGCATGGAGTGTTCTCGTCAACCCAAGCACCGTCCACATTGCCGTAAACACCGACCGTTGATAGATACCCGATCCAGCGCAGGCGAGGAGCCGATGCGACGGCATGGGACAACGAACTCAGCACCGGATCGAAACCCAAAGCAGGCGGGATCGAAATAAGCAAGATGTCGGCGCGGCTAAGCTCATCGAAAATACCCGGATCATATCTCGCACTGTCGAAGAAATAAGGGGCGATCCCGAATGCCTGCAGCGCTTCTTCCTTTGTATCGGAACGAAACGTGCCGGCGATCCGCTCAAAGCGTTGCCGGTAAGCACAGATGAACTGCAGTGCAGAGTAACCAGGACCGAAGACGAAAAGATTCATGGAAATTTGAGAGGGGTGACCGGACGCTACTAGCCAGAGTTTATCGAAAAGGCGGGAAGCAGGCAAACTTGCGAACTGGGGCAGGCAGAGCCCCGCTCGGCTGTGCCACTCCTATTCAGCCTTGTTTCTCGGCCTCGTTGGTTGCTTTCATGACCTGCTTCTTCCGTAGCTCACATTAGACATGTAAGGAGGAAGTCTTCATGGTGATCACTCCCAGTGCAATAGGCTGATGATATGTTAGCCACCGTGCTTAATTTATCTCCTTGAGTAAAAAGCGTGCATTCTCTAACTTTTGAGAACAACGCGGGTCACGACAACGAAGTCCAAAGGCCTCGCTCGACAGTCTGATCAGACATATCAGACTGTTCTGCCTCTCAAATGGCATTGCTCCGACAACGACGTCGCATGAATCGATTGGGTGCTGCGCAAGCAGTACGTGGTCCCTTCAGGCGGCGGTTTTGTGCTTGCATCGTAGTGTCAAGGAGGCGTCGTGGATTTTCTATGTTCTCAGGGAGACTGGGATGCCCAAGAAGCTCGTCGTTATCGGAAACGGTATGGCTGCCGGCCATGCGCTGGAGGAACTATTCAGTCGTTCGCCGGACGCTTACGAAGTCACGATTTTTGGCGCTGAGCCGCGCGTCAACTACAATCGCATCATGCTCTCGCCCGTCCTGTCCGGCGAGAAGGCTTACGAAGATATCCTGATCCATGACGATGCCTGGTATGAGGCCAACGGCGTCACCCCGCATCGCGGCAAGCAGGTTGTGCAGATCGATCGGGATGCGAAGCACGTAAGGGCTGCCGACGGCACGACGGCAGAATACGATCAGCTTCTGATCGCGACGGGATCGCTGCCGTTCATCATTCCAGTCCCGGGCGCGAGCTTGCCCGGAGTCGTCACATACCGCGACCAGGATGACGTCGAGTCCATGCTGGTCGCGGCTCGAAAGGGCGGGCGGGCTATAGTCATCGGCGGCGGGCTACTTGGCCTCGAAGCCGCCGCGGGCCTAAAGGCGCAGGGCATGGACGTCACGGTCCTCCACCTCATGCCGACCCTGATGGAGCGCCAGGTCGATCCTTCGGCGGGCTATCTCCTGCAGCGCGCGATGGAGGAGCGCGGCATCGCAGTTCGCTGCCGGGCGAACACTCACGCCATTCTCGGCGAAGCGCATGTCACCGGGGTCAAGCTCGACGATGGCACCGAGCTTCCTGCCGACATCGTCATCATGGCCGTCGGCATCAAACCTAACGCGGTTCTCGGCAAGGAAGCGGGCCTGGAGACGAACCGGGGCATCCTCGTGGGCGACAACATGCGCACCAGCGATCCAAACGTTCTCGCTGTGGGCGAATGCGTCGAGCACCGGGGAACCTGCTATGGCCTGGTCGCACCGCTCTACGAAATGGCCAAGGTGGTCGCCGCGCAGCTCGCAGGCGACGCGACAGCCAGCTATACGGGTTCGGTTACGGCAACGAAGCTGAAGGTCACGGGTATCGACCTGTTCTCCGCGGGGGATTTCAGCGAAGCCGACGACAGACAGGATATCGTCCTGCGCGACGTGGCCCGGGGGATCTACAAGCGTGTCGTTCTCAAGGGCAACCACATCGTCGGCGCGGTTCTCTACGGCGAGACTGCGGATGGCTCCTGGTTTTTCGACCTCCTGCGCAAAGAGACCGATGTATCAGAGCTGCGCGACACGCTGATCTTTGGGCAATCCTATGCTGGAGGCGCTTCGCTCGATCCCACGGCGGCCGTCGCAGCCTTGCCGGACGACGCCGAGATCTGCGGCTGCAATGGCGTGTGCAAGAGCAAGATCGCTCAGACAATCAACGAGAAGGGCCTGTCGACGCTTGCCGACGTGCGGGCGCATACCAAAGCCTCCGCCTCCTGCGGAACCTGCACGGGTCTGGTCGAGCAGGTAATGGCGTTGACGCTGGGGGACAAGTTTTCCCGCGCCGCCACCGAGCCCATGTGCGGCTGCACCGATCTGGGCCACGATGAGGTGCGCCGCCTCATTGGGGTGGCGGAGCTGAAGTCGATCCCGGCCGTCATGCAGGAGCTCGGCTGGAAGACCTCCTGCGGCTGCGCCAAATGCCGGCCTGCCCTGAACTACTATCTTCTGTGCGACTGGCCGGAGGAATACGAGGATGACGGCCGCTCCCGCTACATCAACGAGCGCATCCACGCCAACATTCAGAAAGATGGCACCTACTCCGTCGTTCCGCGCATGTGGGGTGGCCTCACGAATCCGCGGGAACTACGTGCGATCGCGGATGTCGCCGACAGGTACAACATTCCGACGGTGAAGGTCACGGGCGGTCAGCGTATCGACCTGCTGGGTGTGCGCAAGGAGGATCTCCCCGCTGTCTGGGCAGACCTCAACGAGGCCGGCATGGTCTCAGGCCATGCTTACGCCAAAGGCCTGCGCACGGTGAAAACCTGTGTCGGTAAGGAATGGTGCCGCTTCGGAACACAGGATTCCACCAGCCTGGGCGTCAAGATCGAGAGATTCATGTGGGGCTCCTGGACGCCCGCGAAGTTGAAAATGGGGGTCTCTGGCTGTCCTCGTAACTGCGCGGAAGCGACCTGCAAGGATGTCGGCGTGATCTGCGTGGACTCAGGATTCGAGATCCATTTCGCGGGAGCGGCCGGCCTGCACATCAAGGGCACGCAACTGCTCTGCAAGACTGCCGGGGAGGACGAGTGCATCGAGGTCATTGCGGCCTTGACCCAGCTCTACCGCGAGCAAGGTCATTACCTGGAGCGCATGTACAAATGGGCCGATCGCGTCGGCCTAGATGCGATCCGCGGGATCGTGGTCGAGGACCACGACAAGCGCCGCGCCCTCTTCGAGCGCTTCGAAATTTCGCAACGCAAAGCGCAAATCGATCCGTGGGCCGAGCGGGCAGCCGGACGCGACGCGCACGAGTTCAAACCTATGGCTAATTTCACTCTGGCGGAGGCAGCAGAATGAGCGATTGGATCGACGTGGGCGCAGTCGAGGATGTGCCGGCTCTTGGATCCCGCATCGTGCAGGCACCCGGAGGAAACATCGCGGTGTTCAAAGCGGCCGACGGTACTCTCTTCGCGCTTCGGGATCGCTGCCCCCATAAGGGCGGCCCCCTTTCGCAGGGCATCGTGCACGGCCATTCCGTGACCTGCCCCCTGCACAACTGGGTAATCAGCCTTGAGAGCGGCGAAGCGCAGGGTGCTGACCAAGGATGCGCTCACAAAATTCCGCTGCGAGTCAACGGTGCGCGCATCCTGCTCGCGGCTTCAGCCCTCTTGCCCAATGCGGCATGAGAATTCCAGTACGGGTTAACCTAGACGCAATCCCCCTTGCAGCCACTCGCTGAACTTCGGCTGCTCTACACTCAGGAAAGGAACCACGATGGCTTACCTCGCACCTGCCGAGTTCGTCACCAAAATGGTCGATGCCGGCGAATCGAAGATCTTCATGTCAACTCGGGACACGATGATCCGCGCCTATATGGCCGGCGCCATTCTGGCGCTTGCAGCCGCCTTTGCGGTTACCGTCACTGTCCAGACCGGCCAGCCCCTCGCCGGTGCAATCCTGTTTCCGGTGGGCTTCTGCATGCTTTACCTGATGGGCTTTGACCTGCTCACCGGCGTTTTCATGCTCACCCCTCTTGCTCTCATCGACAAGCGGCCGGGTGTAACCACAGCTGGTATCCTGCGCAATTGGGGTCTCGTGTTCGTAGGAAACTTCGCTGGCGCGTTCACAGTCGCTGTAATGATGGCGATCATCTTTACGTTTGCCTTCACTCAGGAGCCCGACGCGGTCGGTCAGAAGATTGGCGTGATCGGGGAGGGCCGCACTGTAGGATACGCAACCCATGGTGCTGCAGGCATGCTGACGCTCTTCATCCGTGGCGTATTATGTAACTGGATGGTTGCAATGGGTGTCGTAGGAGCCATGATCTCGACCTCGGTCTCGGGCAAGGTGATCGCCATGTGGATGCCGATCATGTTGTTCTTCTACATGGGTTTCGAGCACTCCATCGTGAACATGTTCCTCTTCCCTTCGGGCCTGCTGCTCGGCGGCAATTTCTCGGTCATGGATTATCTGATCTGGAACGAGATCCCGACTGTCATCGGCAACCTCGTCGGCGGCTTGGCCTTCGTCGGCCTGACACTCTACTCGACCCATGTGCGCACCGGTGCGAAGCGCAACACCGATCTCGGAGTTCGTATGGCCGCTTTCCCCGCCGAGTGATCGAACGCAGACTGGAGCCCCGCCCGAGAGCGGGGCTTCCACTGATGGTGTTTCCATGACGCGCCCACTGACCATCTCGATCGGGCAGCACTCCGAAAGAGGGCTTAAGGAAACCAATCAGGATTTCCACGGCGCCTTGATCCCGAATGGATCCGCCCTCGCCCTCAAGGGTATTGCCATCGCGGTTGCGGACGGGATCAGCACAAGTTCCGTAAGCCACATCGCCGCGGAATCGGCGATCAAAAGCTTTTTGACAGACTACTATTGCACCTCGGATGCCTGGTCCGTCAAAACGGCAGCGCAACGGGTTATCAGCGCGACCAACTCATGGCTTCATGCGGAAACACGACGCAGTCAATACGCCAGCGACATAGACAGGGGGTATGTCTGCGCTTTCACCGCGATGGTCTTGAAATCGTGCCTCGCGCACATCTTCCACATCGGTGATTGTCGCGTGAGCCGATTGGCCGGTTGCGCTCTGGAGCCGCTGACTGACGACCACCGTATCAATGTATCTTCCCAACAGAGCTATCTTTCCAGGGCTCTAGGCGCAAGGCCGAGCGCGGAAATCGACTATCGCACTGTGCCGCTGCAGGCGGGCGATCTCTTTATCCTCTCAAGCGATGGTGTGCATGAGCACGTTAGTGGCACCATGGTTGCAAGAGCCGTCAAAGCACATGCAGACGACCTTGACCGTGCCGCACGCCTGATTGTGGAAGAGGCGCTGCGGGCAGGTAGCCGCGATAATCTGACGGTTCAAATCGTGCGGATCGATGCAGTGCCTAATGGGGAGGCAGGCGATATCATGGCCGAAGCCGCGGACCTCACGCCGCCGGCGATCCCGCAAACGGGCGTCTTGCTGGACGACTACAGGATTTTGCGTGAACTCCATTCCAGCAGCCGCAGTCACGTCTATCTGGCTCTCGACACACCAACCGATACACACGTGGCTCTCAAGGTTCCATCAACCGATCTGCGGCATGATCCCGACCATCTGAGGCGCTTCATGATGGAGGAGTGGATCGCGAGGCGTCTGAACAGCCCCCATGTCCTCAAGGCTCTGCCTCACTCTCGTAAGCGGAGCCATCTCTATGTGGTGACGGAGCTCATCGAGGGCCAAACGCTGGCTCAGTGGATGATTGATCATCCACGCCCGGAGCTGGAGACCGTTCGTGAAATCGCCGAGCAGATCGCCAAGGGCCTGCGCGCATTTCACCGCCTCGAGATGGTGCATCAGGATGTGCGCCCACACAATATCATGATCGACACAGCCGGTACGGTGAAAATCATCGACTTCGGGTCTACGCGTGTTGCCGGAGTCGTCGAGTCCGCGCCGCAGACGGGTTGTGACGATATCCTCGGCACAGCGCAGTACGCGGCTCCCGAGTATTTTGTGGGAGAGCGAGGTACCTGGCGGTCTGATCTGTTCTCGTTTGGTGTGATTGTCTACCAGATGCTTACCGGCCAGCTTCCTTATGGCGCCGAGGTTCCAAGGACACGCAGCAGAGCACAGCAGAACCTGCTGCATTACGTTCCAGCGTCAGAGATCAACCCACAGGTGCCGGACTGGATGGATCAGGCGTTGCGCAAAGCCGTGCATCCGAACCCCAGGAGGCGGTACGATGCGATTTCAGAGTTTACATTCGATCTGCGCCAGCCCAATCCGAACCTCCTGAAGATGGCTCGTGCGCCGTTAGCTCAACGTAACCCTGTCGTATTCTGGAAATGTGTCTCGAGCATTCTTGCACTGGCTGTTGCCCTTCTGCTGTGGCGCTTAACTCTCCACGGATGAGACAAGAGAAGCTCCGTCACGAGGTCATCCGCCGATGATAAAGGTCAGCTTCTGATGCTGTGGACGGCTCCCACCCCGCGGTGAGGTAGCATGGCTGCTTCGAGCAGCCAGGAGCCCAGGAGCAGCCCATGAGCACGGTCACCCCCATT
>NZ_JACXAB010000057.1 GCF_014699075.1 Microvirga sp.
TCCCGTTCCAGGCAGTGAATCACAACTCCAGCCCGCGCAGAAGCCGTAGAGTCCTAGTTCCGGTCCGATGCTCTAGACTTCCTCATCAATAATGCCGGAACGGCAGCAACACGTAGGCCCATTCCGTTCTCCGACCTCGACGCGATGACGGAAACGCTTTGGATAAAGGTCCTGTCAACTAACCTCATTGGACCGTTCAGGTGCTCTCACGCAGCATCGGCGGCATTGAAGATGTCGAAAGGGGCCATTGTTAATACGGCGTCAGTCGCCGGGCTGGGATTGCGTGGCAGCAGTATCGCTTATGCGGCCAGCAAAGCCGGTCTCATCAATCTGACAAAGAGTTTGGCAACTGCTTTGGCGCCAGACGTACGTGTAAACGCCGTTGCCCCCGGGCTGATATCAACAGACTGGATCGCGGACTGGCCAGAGCAGCGCAAGGAGAGTGCCGCTGAACGAGCTTTACTCGGCCGCATAGGATATCCAGAAGAGGTAGCGACCGCCATTTTCTTTCTTGCATCTGCTGCAACTTATGTCACTGGGCAGACCCTCGCGATCGATGGTGGGTCGCTGTAGGACACGGCCCTCAGGCATAGGTAGGCCAAATTACTCTAGCGGGTGGAGGCTCCGAAGGCTTTGCTGTGCTAATGTGGAGGTGTTGTACACCACTTGAGGACGGCGTCCAGAGAAGGGCGGCACCGTCGCAAGTCAAGAGCAGGTAAGAAAATAGCCAGTACATATATGCTGCAGATACAGATTGTGGGGCCTTATATTGGTATCGCCTGAATCGTAGCTCCCTTCCGACATGGCGGGGATCATGAGAAGGCGCTGCCCATATGATTCTCTATGCGTCAAGCAGCTTCTTGTTTGGACGGATGCGTGCCATGCGCTTCATCGAAGATTGACCGGATCTCGGCCACAATCTCGGCGAACTCAGCCGTACCGAGAAGTTCCGAGCGCCGCGGGCGTTCGAACGGAATATCAACGATTTTGGATATACGCCCGGGTCGGGCACTCATCACGACCACTCGGTCACTGAGAAAGACAGCTTCAGGAATGCCGTGCGTCACGAACAGGACCGTTTTGCGGTTAGCGTGCCAGATGCGCTGCAGTTCAATGTTCATATTCTCACGCGTCATGGCATCAAGGGCTGCAAAAGGCTCATCCATCAGAAGCAGCTTCGGATCATGAATCAGCCCACGAGCCAACGCCACGCGCTGCTGCATTCCCCCAGAAAGCTCGGTCGGCAGGCGGTTCTCAAACCCCTTCAGTCCGACCATTTTGATGAGTTCATGTGCACGCTCGACATAGTCACCGACTTTACGACCCTGCACATCGACCGGTAGAAGCACGTTCTTGAGAACGGACAGCCAGGGAAGCAGAAGAGGTTGTTGGAAGATTACACCGAAGTTCGGACGCGGACGCGTGACCTCGCTGCCGCCGACCATGACCTTGCCCCAGCTCGGCGACAGCAAGCCGGCGACCATGCGCAGCAAAGTTGTCTTGCCACATCCGCTTGGACCGAGAAGCGACACGAACTCGCCCGGCTCGATCTCGAAGCGCACGGTCTGTAATGCGGTGAGCGTCTTTCCTTCACGCGTCATGAAGGTTCGTCCAACGTCTTGGAAGGAGATGCCGTGGGATACCTGCTTCATCGTTGGCTCCGATCTATCGTGAATTGGGTGTTCAATCGACCTGACAGGGCAAGCCCTGTCAGGCCTTCTCGGATTCATTTCGCAGCTTTGGCTGCGTCAACGATCGCCTTGTGGTCGAAATCGATATAGTCGCTGGCGAAGGAGTTGTTAAAGAAGATGTTGGGGTCAGCAGGTGTCTTGATCTGCCCGGCATCGATAAGATACTTCTGGATCTTGTCATAAACCGCTGTCTCCTGGCTACCCCAAGCAAAGTCATCCGGAAGTTCGTCCGCCCCCATGTCCTGAATCTGAGCAGTCAGGATGGCCAGATCGCGCTCCATCGCCTTTGGATCGTTCAGATCCTTTGGTGCACGGTCCGGTGCGTATTTCCAGAACGCACGAACGGCGGCCTCCGGGTTGTTCTTGAGGAAAATCGTTGCCTTGGCCGTCGCTCTTCCCAGACCCTTGATGATATCCGGGTTGTTCTTGATGTAGTCCTCAGTGGCGAACAGGTTATAGCTGTACTGATTCAGCTCGTCTTCGGTCCGAGGCAGCTTGCGGACATTGTAGCCTGCGACAGTCATCCGAGCGACGCCACCGGTAAAGCTGACAGCGAAATCGACAACCCCGTTCTTCAGCGCCTCAAATCCAGGCGTGCCATAGCCGGTTGTGACCAGTTGGACATCCTTGTCGCTCATGCCCTCCTGCAGCAGCCGCGATTTGAGGTAGGTTATGCTGCCCGATCCGAGATCTCCAACGCCAGCCTTCTTTCCCTTGAGATCCTTAATCGTTTGGATGGGAGAGTCCACGCGGGTGATGAGGACATTCGTCCCCCTGCGACTGACGGCATAAAACGAGACAAGTGGGATCCTTGAGTTGGCGCGCTGGATCATGACCGGATCCGGTTGGGCTACGCCGACGTCGGCACGACCCGTCAGGAGGATCTGCGCCGTTGCGGCGGAGGATTGGCCCGGCACGATGGAGACATCGAGCCCCTCATCTTCGAAGTAGCCGAGCGCCTTCGGGAGCGTCGCAAAGGGATAGCCTACGTTGAGATCCGCGGTGGCGATGGCGTACGTAACCTTTTTCAGGTCCTTGGCCATAGCGCCCGTAGCGCTTGCACCCAACAGAGACGTACTGATGACTGCAACTGCAACTTTCTGGACAAGACTGCGCATATCTGTTCCCCTTTGCTGATTGATCAATGAGTGCTGCCTTCTCGCGCCCGCCCCCAGAATACGACTCGGTTCCCGATGTACTTCACGATTGCATGAAGGATAAATCCGGTGAGGGACAGCAGGATGAGCGCGGCGAACTGCCCAGCCATGTCGAGATTGGTGTTGAAGGTAAGAATCCGATAGCCGAGCCCACCGACCGCGCCGAGGAACTCGGAGACGACAGCGGCGATGATTGCCAACACGATCGAGAGCTCCAAACCGGCGAAGAGCGGCGGCATCGCGCTCGGGAGCTTGACGCGCAGAAAGATGCGCCAGCGCTTCCCGCAATAAGCCCTGAGCATGTCGAGCTGGTCCGGATCTGTCCGCTCGAGCCCAGAAAGCGTGTTAATCAGAACGGGAAAGAACACGGTTGAAATGACGAGTGCGACCTTGGATTCAATTCCGAAGCCGAACCAGATCAGGAACATCGGCGCAAGTGCCGTCTTCGGCACGGCCTGGAAGGCGATCACATAAGGATAGAGGATCGTGCGGACCGGCCTGAACTCGGAGATAATCAGCGCCAGTAGGAAACCGACCGTACTTCCACCGAAGAACCCGATCAGCACTTCTTCCATCGTGTAGGCTAAATCGGAGATGAAGGTGCCGTCCGCGAGATTGAGATAAAGCGCTTCCCAGACGGCGGCGGGTGACGGGAACACGGCAGGCGATACATCGAACTCCGCCACATACCACTGCCAAAACCATACCAGCAGGACTGCGCTGATGAGCCAGGCAATGAAGCGCTGTCCATCGTCCTTGATCCGCACGAGATCAAGCCGGCCGATGCGGCTGTGCATCGGTGTGAGGAGCGGCTGCGCCTCGGAACGAGCTTCATTCATTTGAACGCTCCCACATCTGCGAAACGGCCTTTCTGCCACCGAAGGGCCGCCGAAACCCCGTCTCGTTTCGAAATCCGGGTGAACTCGGTTTCTCCGCTCGTGCTGAGTCCGAGTGCCGAGCTTTGCTCGTTCGCGGTGATGACAGCTCCAACTCCCATCTGCTCATACCAGCGTCGTACGCTTGCCTTGTTGCGAACCAGTGTGCCATCAGGAAGCAAGCACATGTGCCGCACGATCTGGTCGACACGCCTGTCGAGGTCATCGCCCGGTACGATCTCGTTCACCATCCCGAGTTCGAGCGCCTCGGCGGCGTAAACATTCCGGCCTGTGAGCTGCAGCTCACTCAGCTTCTTGAACCCGATGATCCACTGTAGAACCGGGAACATATTGCCCCCGCCCCCGAATTTGATCTCGGCATCGCCGAAGGAGGCATCGTCACTGGCATAAGTGAGGTCGCTGGCCATGGCGAGAGCCATGCCGCCACCGAGACAGGCGCCTCGCACCTTAGCGACCACCGGCTGTGGCAGCGACCAGATGCGGCGTAGCGTCTGGAATGCGAGGAAAAAGTGATATTTCCAATAGGCTGGAGTTCGCTCCGGCATGTCCGGACCCTCGCCCACATCGTAGCCCGCGGAGAATGCACGGCCTTCGCCTGACAGCACGACGATCTTGATCGCCGGCGTTTCGGCAATGCGGTTCAGAGCGTCGAACAGTTCGAGGTTAATCTGGTCCGTCAGCGCGTTGAGCTTATGAGCACGCCTGAGAGTCAGTGTAGCGACCTCTTCAGCAAGCCCGAAGCTGATCTGCGTATAGTCTTTCATTGCTCAGCTCCCTTAAGTATAAGGCGCGCATCCGCGATACAGCCGCCCGGTCTGTCTCGGGTTATGATGACGGGATTCAGGTCGAGAACCTCGATCGCGTCGCCGAGAGAGCGCGCGTAGTCGCCCACCTGAACGACAAGGGATGCGAGCATATCGAGATTCGCTACAGGTCCGCCCCGAAAACCATTGAGGAAGCGGGACGAGCCGCTTGCCTCAATGGCTCTCACCACGTCGGCCTTGCTATATGGCATGACAAGTGGGTTCGTTTGGCCCAAGACCTCGAGTAGCCGCCCGCCCATGCCGATAACGATGACGGTCCCGAACGTCGCATCGGGCTTGGCTCCGATGTAGAACTCAATCCCGTCGCTCAACTGTTCGGCGACGAAGATGCCCTCATTCGGCTCGCTTCCGACGGGTGGGGAGACACACTCGATCAGACGGGTAAAATTCTCCCTTGCCGTTTCCGGCGTGACATTCAGCGCCACGCCGCCTATATCGCTCTTATGGATGACCCTCGAGGTGTCGATCTTCATGACGGCCTTGCCGCCGACCTCACGGACCAAAGCCTCGGCATCCTCTGCGCTTCGGGCAATGCCGTTGCGGGTGACGGGCAATCCATTGGTCGCGAGAAGCGAGAACAGATCTCCCTGCGGAACCAAGCCATTCGGCCAAGAAGCAGGACGAGCGGTCGTTCCTGGCGTGCCACTTTTGACGGCAGCTTGCCGGCGATTGCGTAGATAAGCGGAGTATTGAGCGAGATGGCCGATAGCCATCAGTCCCTCGCGCGCACCTCGCAGGGCCGGAACGCCTGCAGCCATGATTTCTGCCATGATTTCCTCGTCATAGCGGGTCGATTGGCAGGTCAAAACGGCGATTGGAACGTCAGTCTGGTA
Source organism: Microvirga sp. (assembly GCF_014699075.1). Lineage (GTDB taxonomy): Bacteria > Pseudomonadota > Alphaproteobacteria > Rhizobiales > Beijerinckiaceae > Microvirga. The sequence goes on from NZ_JACXAB010000057.1 coordinate 5,402, forward strand.
GGATTCCTTTGCCGCCGCGGCCATAATTTCGCGGTTGAGCGACAATAGACCGTTCTCCCCTTCGCGGTGAAAGCCTTGCACAACCAGAACCATATCGATGGAGGGATCCGCAGCGACGGCGCGAATGGCGCCGCGCATGCGATCTTCATAGGTTCCCGAGAAGTTGAACCCGGTCCCTGCATCGACCGGGTTACGCGGCAAGACATCCGCGGGAAGAACGAGCCAATCCTGCAAAGCTGCAAGTGTCTTTTCCGAGAGGTCAGGCAGTTCGATGCCCATTGCCTCGCAAAGGTCCGTCACGTTTCCAAGTTCGCCGCCGGACGTGCCGAGCATCCCGATACGAACGGAGGCCAAGTCCGGCTTCACTTTCATGAGCAGTTCGACAGTCTGAGCGAGATCATCGAAGTCTTCAGCCAAGATGATGCCGGCCTGCTCGAAAGCCTGCCGATAGACAGTGCCCGAGCCAGCAAGCGCGCCCGTGTGGCCGCGCGAAACCTCCCCGCCTTTCTCGGTCAGTCCTGCCTTGAGCACCACGATCGGCTTGCCGGCCTGATGCGCGCGGGCAGCGAGATCGAACAGCGCGTATGGCCGCCGAAGCTCCTCTATGAAACACACGATAAGCTTGGTTGCAGGATCGTCGATTGCCTGAGCAATCAGGTCTTCGGTCGTCGTCACCGCTTCATTGCCGGTGCTAGCTGCAAAAGAGACGCCATACTCACTTGCGATATGCATAAGGATGCCAGCCACGGAACCGCTCTGGCTGATCAGTGCGATGGGCCCTTTCTTCAGGCTCGGGGAAAGCCGGAAGCTTGACAGCGAAACGCCGTTTGTCAGGTTGATCAGGCCGAGGCAGTTCGGCCCAAGCGCCGCGATCTCGGCCTCAGCGCAGGCGCGCTGCAGTTCCAGCTCACGCTGAACCCCCGCCTTTCCCCGCTCGGCGAACCCGCCGGAGTGGATCATGAGACCCTTCGCCCCGCAGGCAATCGCCTCATGTACGGCTGGTAGAACCTTTTCGTCGGGGAGATTGATGATCACCAACTCGGGTGAGACCGGCAATGAGGACAAGTCCTTCCAGCATTTCCGGTCCAGGATCGTGTCTCGCATCGGATTAATGAGGAATATCTCTCCGGAATAGCCAAGATCACGGTTTGTATCGAGAAAACGCGTCGTGAAACTGACGCTGCTGATGCGGCCACTGGCACCCACGAGAGCAATCGAGCGCGGATTAGAGAAAGCCTTCCAACCTTCTCTGCTAAGGCCGTTCTTGTTACGATGATCGAAAGGCGCGTTCACAAGATTCTCCCGGTTGGTTTAGGGTCGTAAGCACTCCGTCGGATGGGTGTCGAACTGTCCTGCGAGCACCAGATCGATGGCGGAGAGGTATCTCGATGTCTCGGACTTCGGCAGGAATGAGCCGATGAAGCTGTTACGCGCCAGCTGGACGATCTCGTCATCCGTGAGAGCCAGCGCCTTTCGGCATTCGGCGTATTCCGCATTGACATACCCGCCAAAGTAAGGCGGATCGTCGGAGTTCACTGTGACCAGCAGACCTGACCGCAGCAGGCGCGCGACATTGTGTTGCGCCAATGTCGAGAACACTTTCAGGCAGATATTGGAGAGTGGACACACTGTGAGCGGAATCTGCTCTTCAGCCAGACGAGCCATCAGGTTGGGATCTTCCTCGCAGCGGACGCCATGGTCAATACGATCAACCTTCAGGATATCGAGTGCCTCCCATATGTACTCCGGCGGCCCTTCTTCGCCGGCATGTGCGGTCGTCTTCCAGCCCATGTCGCGCGCCTCATCGAACATGCGCTCGAACAGGCGCGGTGGGAAACCGACCTCCATGCTTGCAAGCCCAAGCGCCATGATCCGGTCGCGATAGGGCTTGACCGTCTGGAGCATCGCCAGACCTTCGTCGCTACCCCAATTGCGTTGACAGCCTATGATCACGCCGCCGGTCATGCCGAAATCGGCCTTGGCAAGCTCCATCGCGTCTAGCACAGCTTCTAACGCTTCGATCGGATCGACGCCGCGCTTTGATGCTCCCTGCGGCGCGAATGCCACCTCCGCATGCATCACTTCGTCTTGCCGGACCCGACGCATGTAGGCATAGGTCATGTCGTGAAAATCACGCCCAGTGCGCAAGACCTGAGAATTGCTGCGGTATACCGCACCAAACCCGGCGAGATTGTCGAATTCATAGGTGGCGCGCAGAGCTTCGATTGACTTGTGGGGAAAGTCGATCCCATTCCTCTCCGCAAATTCGAGCACCATCTCGGGCTCAATCGAACCCTCGATATGCAAGTGCAACTCGGCCTTGGGCAACCGCGCGATCAAAGCCTCACCGGACAGGGTCATCCAACCTCCCCTATCGAGCCGGTGCCGGAGCGGACCGGCTCTCGAGCTCAATCTCGGCGGTGCCACTGTTAGTGCGGAAACCAAGTTCGCTGTTGCACCAGATACCTAATTCGACAAGGCAACGGCCATCGACCACATGCTTGCGCGTTACGCGCGCACCGCAAATGATCTTGTAGCCGACCAATACCCACTCTTCGTTGCGCTGCGAGATTCTGGTCACCCAGCTGTTCGGGCCGCCCCAGCGGCTCAGCATGGCCCCGAACCATTGGATCCGCAGGACGCCCGGTGCAAAAGCATCCGGAATGTGTCCGGTCCGGCCGATGCGGTCATAGCCGGTACCAATCGTGGCTGCATTGAAGCGACCGATATCGAAAGCCATCACTGGACCGAATTCCCACAGGGGGAGCTCATCGCCCTCATTCACATCCTCGAAGAAGCGCGGCTCGTCATACCGCCTGACGGGCGTGGGCTGAGTGCCGGGAAGAAGCGGCGGCGTCGCGATATTGCGTGTGAACTGGCCCTCCGGCAACGGAGGATAGGACTGGCCAACACCGCCATTGGAAGCAACGTCGGAGCCTTTGAACCTGAAGCTGTAGGAATTGAGCTTTGCAACAATCTCACCGCGCTGGTTCGTAAAGCGCATGCCTTCCTTGACCAGCACGCAATCGCCGAGCTTGCGCGATTTCTTAATCGTCGCATCCTCGATCTTGCCATAGGAAAGGATCGTGTCGCCGGGACGCACCGGCTTGAGGAATTCCCATTCCTCAGTGGCGTTGTCGGCATTGGTGAGTTCATTGCCGAAGGTGTCCCGGATTCCCGGGAACTTGCTCAGCCAAGCGGGCGAGCCATGTGCGTAGAGATAACCTGGCGGTGCGATGATGCTGCGCCAGCGCGTGGTTGCCGCATAATCATCCTCAAGGTAAAGCGCGTTTATGTCAGGGACCGCATAGGCGAAGTGGCGAATACCGTCGCGAGTGACACCATAGTTGTATTGCTCTGGCTGTGGCACGTCCTTGCCAACAAACGCCATAAATTCAGAAATATCGAGTGATGTTCCCTGCATGAGACAACGGTTCTCCATGCTCGCTGGAACCGCCACTCTCTTTCGGAGCTTGGGGCGGTGCGACCTAATTTTTGTTCCAGTTGGTCATGATCACAGGATAGACTGCTATTTTTCTTCATTTCAAATACTATTTTTCGGAAAGCGTGCTCTATAAATTAGAGCAGTCTCTTTCGGTCATGTCGTTCATTGCTCTGACAATAGTACCTAAAACGCGCATGGCCGCAGAGGATGGATGTGACATAGTTACTAAAGACAGCGATGACGGTTTTATTTCGCTGTCAGACAGCGGGATGAAAACAAGCTGTCCGCTGCGGATTTCTGAAAGGATTTCGGCACGGGTCAAGAGAGCGACACCTATTCGCCTGAAAACCATGGCTTTCATGAATGCAAAATTGTTACATGCCGCCACTGGATTCAGAGCAATTCCAGCCGAGGTTAGAGCTGTATCGATGCTGTTGCGGATGAGCAGCCCCTCTTCGGGGAGGATCAGAGGCAGGTCGCGGCAGTCTGACAGACTAATGCTTGCCCTATCCGCCAGCGGATGGTCCGGTAATATCGCCAAGCCTGGGACCAATCGAACTGAATGCTCGACGCGCATGACTCGGTAGGAGGTCGACATAAAAGTCAAGCCGAGATCAGCATTCCCACTAAGCACCATCTCTCTCACGCCGCCGCCGCCAACGACATGGATGGAGATCATCACGTGAGGACAGTCGGTGTGAAAATCAGCAAGGATGCCCGCCAGAAGATCTCCAGCAATAGCCTCGGCAGCGGCAATTGTGATCTTGCCGCTGGCTAGACCCTGGATGTTGTTAATCTCGGATTGAACATTCTCGAATTCGCGCTTCCAGCGCTGCAGATTGTAGATCAAGTGCTCGCCTGCCGGCGTGAGCCGGAGGCCCTGTGGCAGTCGGTCGAAGAGCTGCGTGCCAAGTTCTTCCTCGGCCATGATGATCTGCCGGTTGATCGCGGATGGTGCGATGTTCAGCCATTCCGCAGCACTGCGAATTGAACCGCGGCGAGCAACTTCTTCGATGTACCGCCCGAATCTAGAAAAGACAGGCATGCACGGCTCCGATGTGTTCTGGTCGATCCGAAATATCTACTATGGCACATGTCCGACGTCCTCGGGCAAGGTGGTTCTGATCGAAGACACAGCATGATTAGATCAAATATATGCGTAGAACCGGAGGTGAGCATATGGTCTGGATCAAACGCGAGGGTTATGCGGCAAACCGTCTGTTTCCAGTTACTCTTCCGAAAGTTTCAGTGGCGGAGGGTGGCGTGTTCAAGCGAAGACATTTTGATAGATCTGCCATACTGCTCTGCGTCCGGCGGTATGTGATCTACAATCTGAGCCTGCAGAACCACCTCCGATCCTCCACACACAGGATCTGCGCCGGACCAGACACGCCACAAGGTGTGCGGAGGCTTGGGCTCAACCGCCGCTAACCGCTTTTATCTCCAGAAACTCTTCTATCCCGAACACACCCTCTTCTCGGCCGTTTCCTGATTGCTTGTAGCCGCCAAAGGGAGTCGTCGGCCCAGCGCGTCCACCGTTTAGGTGAATGTTGCCAGCCTTGAGCCGGGCCGCCACGCGGCGTGCCCGTTCGCTATCGCGTGTCGATAGATAGGCCGCCAGTCCGTAATCGCTATCGTTGGCGATGCGGATCGCATCGTCCTCGTCCTCGTCCTCGTAGGGGATGATCACAAGGAACGGTCCGAAGATCTCCTCGCGCGCGATGGTCATATCCGGGTTGATATTGGCAAACACCGTCGGTCGCACGTAATAGCCTTTCTCTAGACCATCCGGGCGGCTGGTCCCGCCCGCAACCAGTTGAGCACCGTCCCTGATCCCAGCGGTTATCATCCGCTGCACCTTGTCGAACTGGCTGACGTTCGACAAAGGCCCCATCTCCGTTGCCTCGGAACGCGGGTCACCGGCAACGATGGCATCCGCCGTTCTCGCTGCAGTAGCAGCTGCGGCTGCATGCTGATCGCGCTGAACTAGCAGCCGTGTTGGCGCGTTGCAGGTCTGCCCAGAGTTGCGCATCAACAGGGTAACATCACGTGCTACAACCTCCTCAAGATCGACATCATCGAAGATGATGTTCGCAGACTTTCCACCTAGTTCTTGATGAACGCGCTTGACGGTTTCTGCCGCAGCCTTCGCGACCAGCACACCTGCGCGCATCGATCCGGTGAAGGTAACCATGTCAATATTGGGATGGGCCGCAATCGCTGCGCCCACAGTGGGGCCGTCGCCGTTCACCACACCTGCGGCATAAATGAGCTCGGCAAAGAGCAGACCGCTGAGGGGCGAGATTTCGCTGGGTTTCAGCACCGTGGTGCAGCCGGCCGCGATAGCCGCGCCGACTTTTCTGACAATCTGTTGCAGGGGCCAGTTCCAGGGCGTGATCACCCCGACAACGCCAATCGGTTCCTTCAGGAGGTACTGTCAACTTTACGCCTGATCGGCACAGATGCCGTACGTGCAGCCCGCAAGCCAGTCCCAATCAGCCGACGAGGGCAGTACCAGTCGCATCGTGCCACGTAGCGAAGGCGCGATCCCGCGCAGCCCGGTACTCACTGGCGGAAAGATGGTAACGGCGGAGCTGGAAGTGATTGTGGATCGGTGAGTGGGTGGCGAGAAACTGCTGGGCGTGCCGAGCTGACTTGAATCGTCTCATGTGGCGCTCCCGCCGTCGGGTGGGCTGGTGCGACACCTCACAGCGATTGTTGAGATATCGGCTCTGCCGATGTTCCACGCCTGGCAGGATCTCGCGTTTGGCGGCGCCATAGGATCCGAGTTTATCCGTCACGATCACTCGTGGCGCGTAGCACAAGCCCTTCAGCAGCTTGCGAAAGAAGCGCTTGGCCGCTTTCGTATTGCGGCGGCTCTGGACCAACACGTCAAGCACGTTGCCATGCTGATCAACCGCTCGCCACAGATAATGTAGTTTGCCCCTGATGCGGACGAACACCTCGTCCAGAAACCATTTGTCGCCGGGTTGCGGCCGCCGCTGCTTGAGCGCCTTGGCGTAAGTCCGCCCAAAGCGCAGGCTCCACGCGCGGATCGTCTCGTAGCTGACCACGATGCCCCGAGCGGCCAGGATCAATTTGACGTCGCGGAGGCTCAGGCTGAAGCAGTGATACAACCAGACCGCCTGGTTGATGATCTCGGCCGGATAGCGGAAGCCCCGGTACGGATTGGGCGTTGTGCTCATGCCCGAGATCCTGCCACGGACCCGATCTCTGGCCAACTTGACAGTACCGTTGACTGTCCCCTCCCCTACACTCATCAGCAGAGCAGAAGCGGCATCGATCTCAGCTCGAGCTCTCTCGTTCAAGTTCTGCGAGGCTCGCGCATCCGAAAGCGTAAGCGGGGCAGATTAGGGGGCGACCCGCCTTAGGCTTGGGTCACAAGACCTGCGAGCGGTGGGATCCTCGGCTGATCCCCATGCAGGCCGAGTCGATCCCCGAGATAATCGAAGAATGACAGCCGGAGCTTGCGGCAGGTCTTCGAAAGCCCGAGCATCACATCCCGTGCAACACGGCCATTCACGCTCATCGTGCCGCCGGAGACCTTGCGCTTGATCACCCAGGCCCGCAGGTCGTTCTCGGATGCATTGGTGTGCAGCGGGATCTCCGGGCGCTCGAGCACCCGCAGCAACTCGTCCTTGCGCCGCGCCAACCGGGCCAGCAGCTCATCAAGGTCCTTGTAGCCCGTGCGTTGGCCGAAGATCCGTTCGAACTGCTGCCTAAAGGCCCTCTCACCTCCTGGCGAGGGGCTTTGCTTCCACAGCTTCAGACCGCGGTAAAAACACCAGATGGTCTCGCGGACCAAGTCCACCGCTTTGGCCTGCTTGGGTGATGCCGGCATCAGCTTCTCCAGGTGGCGCTCCGCGTGGATCCAACACAGCGCGTGCTGGGCGATGCGGAACTGGCCAGCATCGTCGGAGACCACGACGGTGTTTTCCATCAGTCCGTGATGCCGGATCGCACCCCAGGTGGCGGCTTCGTTCAGCGTCTGCAGCAGCGGCCGGTCGAAGATGTTGATCGAGCACCGCAACAGATGCTGCCACCACTCCATCTGCGACGAGAACACCTGGTCCGGATGCGCCGCCAGCCGCGCGATCACGGCGGCCTCGACCGGCTGCCGGCGCAGATAGTCCAGCGCGGCCTCGTTGACGACATAGTCGTCACAGCCGGCCCGCAGCAGCGACAGGAAGTTCAAGCGCGATTTCGATCGGCTGGTGCGGAAGACGCAAAAGCGCTTGCCGCCGATCTGGGTGGTGACACCCGGACGGCGGGCATGCCGCGCACCGGTGTCGTCGACGGTGATGTACGGTGAGGAAGTCAGGCCCGCCTGCAGGATCGCGCGGTCCTCCTGCTCAAACGCCTCCAGATCGGCGGTGAGCAGACGCACCACCTCGCGCTTCGAGATCGACAGGCCGATGCCGTTCAGCAGGTCGGTCAGGCGCTCGGTGGTGACCTGGCCTTGCGTGTGCAGAGCCAGGCAGAACCGGCGCACGCCGGGACCGTAGCCGCCGGTAATTCCCGCCGGCAGCGGCGCGATGAGGGTCTGGCCCTCGGGTGTTACCCAGCGCTCGCGCTTGTAGCCCACGACTTCGGCAACCAGCACGAGATCCCGGTGCACCACCGTCTTGTAGCCTTTGAAGCGCGAGCCGGGTGGAACCTCGACGTGCAGCGTGACCTCGCGGGTGACCCGATCCCGTTTGGCGCCGCGCCCAGGGCGCCGGCCCGGACCGGCAGGCTTTGGCTGGGTGGCTTTCTCCATTCCGGAGGGTTTGAACGGCGGTCGTGGCGGCAGGTGCTTGAGCCTTGCGATCTCGTCCTTCAAGGCCTGGTTGTCGAGGCGCAGGTTGCTGTTGTCGAGGCGTAGCTGCTCGACCTCCTGCTCCAGTCGATCGATCTTGCCAGCCAGATCCGAGACCAGCTGGCGCAGGGCCGTCGAGGACAGAGGCTTGCTGGACCTACCGGGCGGCGATGTCATGCCGGGATTGAATCATGAATGCCCGTTTGGAGGAATCCCTGCCCCCCAAAATGCCCCGGTTACTCCGAAAGCCACGCTTGATCGCAACAGCTAAGTTCTTAAAATACTTAGATGCGGTTGTATCAGAAGAAGCTAAGCCGGAATTGACTACGGCGTGTCCTTAGGATGCGCGCTGTTCTCTCGGACGGTTATCGCGAACGGCTTCGTTTAGGGCCTAGTCACGGAGGCTTGTGTCGGCCTCACCTTCTGAGCCGATCTGCTAAATCCCTTGTTTTCAAAGCATTTTCGCCGGCCACGGGGAAGCCCTCTCCTTATTCACTGGTTAACAAAAGGCTTGATAGACGTCTTCAAACGATCAGTTGCTCAGAGTTGCCAACTTTGTACCTGGCGTACGCAAAGACAACAAGTTCCTATAATCTTGCAGGGAGCAGCATCCCACCTTTCGCCGCTTTGCTAGCATTTTGTGACTTTGGACCAGCGACCACGGGGTGTGAAAGCGGATCTTGCTGCGAGTAGGCATTTTCTTAATGGGGAATCTAAGGCTGCCACTGAGTTGGAGGAACTTGAGGGGTGAAGGGAAGCTTCGCTCCCCTTCATGCTCCTGATTAGATTAAGACGTCCTACCCGCCTCATGGCAAAGCGTGATGGGCTTAAGTCTTAGCTGATTGGAATTGCTGGTAGATCTCGTGCAAGTTCGTGCTGAGGTATTCGGCGAATTGCACCTCCTGCTTTGCGTCAACGATGATCTTGACCTTACTTCCAGCCTTTTCAACGCGCGCGATCCTCCGACCAGAGTGTTCGACCCATGAGCCTGCATCGGTCTTTTCAATCAAAGAATCGATCAAGCGCATAAATCGTGTGTCCGTGTCAGCTGACACAAACTCGCGTGCGCTGATCAGCTTCTGAGCACGCTTTCGGTTGCCGTCTTTTTCAAGAAGGTCTGCCAGTTGAACCCATCTTGGCCGCCCGGCTTTAGGAGCAGGACCGACCGCCTTTATAACCTCCAACGGAAGACGTCGGCCTAGAGTGAGGAGCCTTGCAGCCATCGTACGATCAACGGTTAGTGCTGCTTCAATAGTCTCTCGGCTATATTCATGATCGTCGAGCGCGACCGCGAACATGACCTTCTCAATAAAGGTTAAGTCCAGTCGAGCGGAGTTTTCCTGACCCTGAGCGATTACGAGCTCTTCGTCACTCAAATCGAGGACAATCGCCCGGACCTTCCGCTTCAGTTCTCGCAGGGCGCGCAGGCGCCGCCGGCCGTATGCAATCTCGTAAGTATCGTTCTTTGTTGGGTGAGGACGAACGAGGATTGGAATCCGTTGCCCTCCGGCCTTGATGGACTCCAGAAGCTCTTGATATTTGAGCTGATCAACCTCAAGACGATCGGTAATTGAGGAGTCCTCAATTACCTCTGGATCAATCTCAATCACCTTGTCGCCCGCAGCAATCAAAGCTTGGGCTTCATCAGCAATGGTGCCGAGACGAGTGACGGCATCCTTCATTGTCCGCAGTGAGGGCGGAACTGCGCCTTGCCGGGGTTGCTCGGGAATAGTTGTCGCAATCGAAGGAAAGAACTCCGACGTGGATGCTGTGGCCACTTCAGTTGGTGACTCTGGCTTCGCTTCAAGGCGGTTTGCCATGTAGCCTTTGAGGCGGCTTAATTGCTTGCTCATTCGCGTCCCCAAGCCTTCTTCATTAGTGTCTGGATTTCGGAGCCCGCCGACTCCAAAGATTCGATGGCGCGGTCGTAAGTAGAGCGGGTGAAATCCTCACGGCTCACCTCGTATAAGGTTTGCTTGCTAAGACCCGCCGCCTCGATAGCTGTCGACTTCAGGATCGGACTGTTAAGAACCCTCTCCCTGAAGAGTGTCCGCATTAGAGCTACAGTCCAGTTTTGGGGGCCGTCATTGGGCTCAAAGCGAGTGACTGCATAGCGTAAGAAGTCGTACTCAAGCGCTACATCCGGCCCATTGCTGCTCTTATTGACTGCGTCCTGCACTACTTCGAGAAGAGCAGCCGTCATCTGAAGGAACTGACACATCGACATCACATCCAGCATCTGCGGGTGAACAGTGATGAGCAGGCTTGTGGCAGCGCAAAGTGCTCCAAGGGTGATGTACCCGAGTTGGGGTGGACAATCGAGGATCATCACATCGTAATTGTCCTCGACAGATGCGAGGGCATTAGCGATACGGTCCCAGAAACGACCACCGTGAGCTTCGCTCATGAAGCGCGGAACCTCATGTTCGTATTCTTGCAACTCAATATTCCCAGGCACGAGATCGAGACCAGGGAAGTACGTTTTGCGAATGATCTCTGCTAAGGGCTTACGAACCCCGTCATACTTGATTGTGCCATAGATTGTGTTGTCGGCTTCGATATCCATTTCCGGCTGATAGCCGTGGAGTGCTGTCAGAGATGCTTGTGGGTCAAGATCGACAGCCAAGACCCGATAACCCTGCAATGCCATATACTGCGCCAAGTGGGCAGCAGTCGTTGTTTTTCCGGACCCGCCTTTGAAATTTGCTACTGCGATCACTTGGCAATGTTCACTGCCCGTACGCTGCGGCAGGTACTTTTTGCTTTTCGCTCCGTCATCAAGAAGCCGGCGAAGATCGTTGATCTGCTCAAGGGTGTAGGATCGACGATTGCCATGACCAATAGCGGGTTGGGGCCCCTTCCCTGCCAAGGAGAGTTGTCGGAGGTATCCGTCTGCAACTCCAATAAGCTTTGCTGCTTCGCCTGACGTAAATGAGCGTAGAGTCTTTTTGGCCTCAGGTGCGTATAACTCGTGCCGAAGATTGTTCAGCTCTTTTGAGAGCGCCTCTCCGTCTTGAGCGATAACCTGGGTCACTCGCTCTCTAGTGAAAGTCTGGCTCTTAAGAAACGGGGTACCAGTGTCCATTGTGGGGCACCTCTCTTTGTTTACGCGACAGAGCGGAGTGTTACGGTTTTTGGCGGAAGCGCGGTTCAGGGCCGTAAGTAGGGGGGAGGATTGTCGGAAGAACGTTAAAAAATGGTTAACAGCGCCAGCGCTAGATGCGCAGAAAGCTCTCTCGTAGCTTCTGCATTGAGCCGGCGTAGCTCTGCGTCAGCGGACACAGCCCCTCTCCTGTCGGGTTCGACGGAGTAGAAAGACGCTGTCTGACCTGAACTACGTTCAGCTCGGAGATAGCGAAACCAGCCCTATGGGATCGGAAATGAACCAATCCACATCAGTGCACGATATGTCTTGTGTCAGCTGACACAAGGCATTGGCCTCAGCTCTGCTCCGGCACATCCAAACAGATAAATGGCAGCGATTCAGGCTGATTGCAGCGCAAAGGGTCCGCAGGGCCATGACGCCCGCCTTATAGGTAACTGTGTCAGCTGACACACGATGCCGCTCAACAAGGAAGTGCCGATCAAAGGCGCTGAATATTTTGAGATAAGGTTGGGTGTTTTCGACTCGACTACGGCTCGGCGTTCAGCAAGTGAATGCCCAACATACTCTATGCCCATCGAGTAATCTTCGGCCCGACTAACGGATGTGTTTAACCTCGCGCCCGACATCTGCATCCAAGCGGCCGGAACTCGCGGATAAGGACTCCCTTTTGAGAAGCAGGTACCGCCGGTGCAAGCCTCGCTCTACTGAGCCCGGAGGCAAAGCGGGCTGACCATCGACAGAACACTGTCATGGGGCGGAACAGCAAGCATTGTGAGCGGGGAGGTTCGCCCCATGGGTGCCCTCCCCGCTCATTGAGATCCACCAGCGGGCTCCATTCACCCCTTCACGTAGTCTCTGTGGGCCGGCAGCTGATGCTCCGTCAGGCTCTCGGCTTGGATCACCGCACGGGCCACAGCCTGTGCCATCACCGTGGCGGCGATCGCCCCGACCGCCGAGACATCGGCGCGGACCGCTGAGGCTTTGCCCGTGGACAGGGCAAAGATCGTGTCGCCATCCGACATCGTATGCACCGGGTTGATGCTGCGGGCGAAGCCATCATGAGCCATCTGGGCGATCTTGTTCATCTCGGCCTTGTTGAACGGCACATTGGTGGCAACGGCCCCGATCGTCGTGTTGCTGCCGGCTGATGTAACGACGCGGTAACCGCTCATGATTGCTGCCATGGTGTCCCGGAAGCCCTGCCCCTCCTCCCGTCTGGCTCCGGCAAGGATCTGGCGCGTGTCGGGGTGGCAGATGTCACCCACGGCGTTCACAGCCACAATGGCGCCAACCACGACGTCCGTGCCGGGAACCCGGTGGCTGGCGGTGCCGATGCCGCCCTTCATGGCAAAGGCAGGGCCGAACATCTTACCCACCGTTGCTCCCGCCCCTGCGCCGACATTGCCCTCTGCCACCGGACCTGACGCAGCGGCGAGGCAGGCCTGGTATCCGGCCTCGGCATCTGGACGGATGGTGAAGTCGCCGACACCCAGGTCGAACAGAATGGCGGCCGGCACGATCGGAACCACGCCCGCACGCATCTTGAACCCGAGCTTGCGTTCCTCGAGATAGCGCATCACGCCTGTGGCAGCCTCCAGCCCATAGGCACTGCCACCAGACAGCAGGATGGCCTGAACCTGCTGGACCGCATTGGTCGGATCGAGGAGGTCGGTTTCACGGGTGCCAGGGGCGGAGCCGCGCACATCCACTCCGCCCACCGCGCCGTCCTCACACAGAATGACGGTGCATCCCGTTGGCCGGCGGGTGAGGGTGTGATGACCGATCTTGATCCCGGGCACGTCCGTGATGGAGCCGCCCATGAGAGGCGGACCTGAAGGCTCAGCGGCCGCAACAGAGGATGTGGTGGCTTGGTGGGCGAGGAGAGGGGCTGCGGATAGAGCCAGGAAGGAGTTGGTGAAGGTTCTGCGTTTCATGGCGGCCTCATGGTCGGTGCTCGAGTGCCGCCATTCGCCTGTACCAGGGATCAGGGGGGAAGATTGGCACCCGGGGAGGGAGCCGATTGGATGCGATGAAGTCCACCAGGTAAAGCCTTATCTTCACTCAGGACGCTTGACGTAGCCCGCCTTTGCTTTCGGCGCAGCCACATTTCAAGAGCCTCCATGGCGCTGCCATCGCTGTCGTGCAACTCGATCTTGCGGCGTCCGGCAGTGCCGATCCAGCCCCACTCGCGGATCAAATTTGCGTCGCCGAACAGGCTCGCCTCGATGAGAGGACATAGAAGCGGGCCATGTTGGCCCCGGGATCACGGCGGTTGAGCACCAGACACTGGGTTTTATTGCCAGGCATCATCCAGCGCCGCGCTCATGCTCGGGGCGGCCCAATTCAAAGGAAGGAGCGGTTGAGTGGGGACAGATTCAGGACACTGATGGATCCCCGACTGTTTATGATCATCCTGCCGGGGTTTCCATGGCCTGAGCCTGAGACATGGGCCAGGGATGACCGAGTGTTCGTGAAGGGTAGAAGCCCGTTGTCTTCGCGGCACGGCTGGCCGATCTCGCCCCCTGTGAGAGCCTATCCGTCATGATGGTACTTAGGAGTGCCATCGCAAGGTAGCCTGTGTCAGCTGACACAGGCTACCGAGGGGTAAGCCACTCCTTGATCTTGCTGAACTTGGGATGGTCGGCTACCGACGTGGGTGCCTTGGCACTCTGTTGGACAGCGTTCAGCCTGGACCTGACCTCCTCTGTTGCCAGCACGTCAGCTTGCCGTCCGATGGCCAATGCACCTTCCAGGACCTCAAGACGATCCTGCCAGCTTATGCGGTATCTCAGGTGCTGGGCGATATAGACCTCCCGCTCCCACTCGACCTGTTTTGCATCGGCGCAGGCCAGGTGGGTGACGAACGGGAGCAGCTGCTGCCGCTGCTCATCACTGGCTTCATCATTCAGGAGCATCGCCAGGCGGCAGATCGGGAGCGAAAAGCAGTTGGGCATGGTCTCCACCGCCCGGACCGGCCGATAGGGGAAGCCAGCCGCTACAATGGCCGCTTCGTTGATGCAGGTTCCGCCGTCCTTGCCGGGGAAGGCGTGTGAGCCTCGTTTCAGCTTCCAGTTCAGAATATGATCGAAACTATCCATTTCGGCCATTCCTGTGGCGCGCCCCCACTGCACGATGGTGATCCTCTGATGGCTCTCCTGTCAATTGCGCGGGGATGCCAGGTCGGAGAACTGACCTTGAATCACTGGTGGCATGGCGGTGGGGGCACCTCGGCGTCCCATGCCCAAACGGAACCCGCGCGGATGGGTGAATGACACCGCCCAGCGAAGCTGGCTACACCACGTCTTGCAGGGGCGTCGGCAGGGCCAGCCCCGCCTTGCGGGCCTGGTCAAGTTGCTTCTTCACCGAGGAGGCTGACCATGTGGAGCCGCCGCGCGGCGTCCGCTCCCGCATACGCTCCAGTTGCGCCCCAATGTCCCGCAGCGAGAGGCTTGGGTCGGCCATGGCGATACCGGCGATCAGCGTCATGAGGCGGTCCTGCGGGCTCTTGCGTGGGGCAGGGCGGAGGAGGGCAGGGTCTGCCATGTGCTGCGACACGAGCCTGCCGACGGCGCGCCGCAGCCGGGCTACGGTCCAGGATTGCCCATTGTGTGCGAGTGCGCGGATAATATCCTCCCATGGGTGCTGGGGCCGCATGCGCCGAACCGTTGGCATCCAGCGATCCGCGCCGGCAATCAGCTCATCAAGGTAGACCTTCTCCCGGGCGAGGGCGATCTTCCGGATCGCGTCCGGACGGCGCTCGCGCATCCCTGGATTCCCTGGTTTCTTGCCCCGCGCCTTGGCCGCCTTGATGCCGGCGCGCGTCCGCTCGGAGATGAGGGAGCGTTCGAGCTGCGCCACCGCGCCGAGCACTTGCAAGGAAAATATACCTTGTGGCGTCGAGGTGTCGATGGGATCACGCAGGGAGCGGAAATGGGCTTTCCTGGCCTCTAGCGTTTCGATTACCTCAAGAAGGTGGCTCACCGAGCGGGCCAGTCGATCGAGACGCACTACAACCAGCACCTCACCCGGCCTGATCTCACGGATGAGCCGCGCCAGCACCGGCCGGGCTCGGCTTGCGCCGGAACCGTGCTCCTGATGGATCTCGGCACAACCGGCAGCGCGCAATTCATCCAGTTGAGCATCATGCGCTTGGTCCTCGGTGGACACGCGGGCGTAGCCGATGAGGCAAGCTTTCGAGAGGGGAGGGGCCATTAACCGGTTTCCGAAGCGATTTTTCAGGCCCTTTGTACACTTTCGCTTGTTATGAGCAACTGATCGTTTGCAAACGTTTCTCAAGCCATTTCATTAACCAGCGGGAGAGGGAGGGCTTACCCGGAGCCCGTGAAAGTGCTTTGAATATAAGGACTTTAGCGGCTCGGCTCGTAACGAGAGGCCTACATAGGTTCCCGTGGCCTGATCTCAGATGAAGCAGCTCACGATGCAGCCGAGCACTACGGGGTCCATCCGACCACCAAACCGTACCTATTCCACATTTAGCTTCGCCTATCCTACTCATCGTCAAGCATAACAACGGATTACATCAAGCGGAAGCGTGGCTTTGGAGAGCTAGTTTCGGAGACCTTGAGTGAGTGAAGCTTTGCTGGGATCCATGCTGCTTCTGCTGCGATGATCAGGGGAGGGCAGGAGGCAGTGAGCTGCCCGTTGAGCATTCAAGCCAGAAGGGGAGGGCAGGGCTGGAGCGTAAAGTGGACCTTCACACGGCCAAGCTGAAGGGCAGTCCGTGACCCGGAGCGGTCCTTCGGAGCGACGAAGCACGGGTCCTTCTCGGGACGCTCCTCATCAGTGATGGATCAGGTCGGGCGCATGCGCGACAGGTGGAAGTCGGAATTCCTCCTCTTCAAATCGGGTTGGCTTTCAATTTCTCCCGCCAACGGGATGCCAGATCCTTCAAAGACGAGTCACGCGTGTAAGATGATGTTTCATCCTCGAGCCTTTCCAGGATTTCGAAGCTGAATTGCGCCTCGCCGTGGCGACGCCAGGCCTCGAGCATCTCCTTCCTGGGGTGGGTGCCCTGTCGCAGTGTGAACCACAGGCGAGTTTGAATGGTCTCGATGTTAGGCCATTGTCCGACCCAGGTCTCGCCGGAAGCCGCGCAGCGAACCGCATAGACCCCGCCGACGACCTTGCGTTCCTTGTAGGCTGCCACTGCCGCCTTGCGCGCCTCGCCCTTCATCCCGCCAAGCCTTTCAGTCTGTTGCGAGGCGACTGCATATCGCCTCGTCGTCCATAAGGACGCCCGCCGTGAATACTACCCGGGCAATATTGACGCAAGTTTTTTATCCGGGTAGTAATTAGCGGCTAGCCTGTGGTGCTGAATGTGTCCGACCTCCTTGCCAAACCCTGCACGGCCTTTGACGGTCATCGCGTGCTCCTCTCCGGCCCGCTTATCGAAGTGGCTCTCGCGGTCAAAGCAGCCACCGACAATCGCTCATCGCACGCGATCCTCGTTTTCGACGATGCGACCGGCCGCGTTATCGATCTGGACCTGCGCGGGTCCGAGGCCGACATTGTCGAGAGATTGTCCCAGCCGCCTCGGACGCATGCTGGGCGCTACCGCCCCCGTGCGGATGAGGCGACTGAACCTGCGAAGGACGAGAGTTTCCAACCAAGGGGCCGGGGGCGACCAAAACTGGGCGTCGTTGCGCGCGAGGTGACACTGCTGCCGCGGCACTGGGATTGGTTGGCCGCTCAGCCGGGTGGCGCATCTGCCGCCCTGAGAAGGCTGGTAGACGAGGCCCGCAGAAGCGGGGGAACGCGACAGCAGAAACGTGCCGCCCAGGAAGCCGCCTATCACTTCATGCTGGCCATGGCGGGCGATCTGCCGGGCTACGAGGAGGCGACGCGCGCGCTCTTCGCGGATGATCGCTCGAGGCTGAAGCAATGCATCGCGGACTGGCCCCAAGACGTCCGGTCGCACGTCTTGCGCTTGGCGTTTGGCCCGCCGGCTCATCCAACCTCACTCCGAGCGGAATAGCATCATGACCATCGTGAAGACCAATGGGATCGATCTGGCCTATGACAGTTTCGGCGACGAGGCCGACGAGGCGATCCTGTTGATCGCAGGGTTAGGCACGCAAATGATCCGGTGGACGGTCCCTTTCTGCGAAGCGCTGGCGGCGCGTGGCTATCGCGTGATCCGGTTCGACAATCGGGACAGTGGACACTCGACCCATTTTCACCAGTGCCCTCCGCCGGATTTCGGTGCGCTGGCGGCAGCGCTGATGGCTGGGCAGCGACCCGAGGTTCCCTATACGCTCCACGACATGGCTGCGGACGCCATTGGGCTGCTAGACACCCTCGCCATCGACAGGACGCATGTCGTCGGGCGCTCGATGGGCGGGATGATCGCCCAGATTATGGCGAGCGAGCATCCCGGGCGGGTGCTGTCCCTGACCTCGATCATGTCGAGCACGGGCAATCCCATGCTGCCCCAGGCCGCGCCCGAGGTCATGGCGATGATGATGCGCCCGGCCCCGGATCCCGTCTCGGACGAAGCCGGCTTCGTCGCACACAAGCTTACCTTTGCACACCGCATCGCCGGCAGCGGCCATGCGTTTGACGAAGAGGCTCATCGTCTCCTCATCCTGGAGGAAACCCGGCGCGCTTATGATCCCGGTGGCTCCGCACGGCAGATCGCCGCGATGGCCGTGACCGGTGACCGTCGCTCACGCCTGGCGACCATCACCGCACCGACGCTCGTTATTCATGGTACTGATGATCCGATTTTCCTTCCGGCTTGCGGCCGGGACACCGCAGCTTCGGTCCCGCATGCGGACCTAATGCTGATCGATGGAATGGGGCATGATTTGCCGCCTGCGCTGTATCACACGGTCGTCGAGGCTTTTGACCAGGCGGCTCGGCGGTCATCAAGTCACTGAAGCGACACTCCAGGCGCCCAAAGGTCCAATCCACGCTGTCGCCCAACCGCCACGACATCGCTTGCATTTATGCGTAGGCGCTGCCGCAAACCTCGCGACGCTCGCAGGCGAAGGACTGCGAATGGCACGGGGCTGACCTTAGCCGAACTTCCGCGTTGGCGGCGTGAGCGGACCTTCATTTGATCGGCTCAACATTACACTTTGACCCTGTGCAGACATTCCGTTGGTCTGCCATGCGCCACACCATCGTGTTCTTCCGCACGCCGGGTAGGTAGCTGGCTAGAGCGTCGCGCACGGCAGGGTGTCCGTCTCCTACCCTTCAGGAGTTCAGGCGTTCGAGAGCGTCCTTGTTGCTCAACATGACCCGCCGCGCGGAGGGAAGCCCGATCACCGCCTGCCGTTCTAGAGCATCGGACAGGAAATTAGACTCCTGGGGTTTTGAGCTGGCGCGATCTGTGATTCACTTGGTCCGACGGGA
>NZ_JACXAB010000058.1 GCF_014699075.1 Microvirga sp.
GGCGCCCCCAGCCAGCCGATGGGGCCATGAGGCCGGAAATTCCGTTCGGCCGTGGTCCAGCGTTCGGGGCAGGTTCAGAAGCCGGAAAACTCTAACCAGAGGTGGTCCAAACTTCGGGATCGGTTCAATCAACCAGCGGACTCCAGCTCTGAGCGGAGGAAACTCAGGGCTCACGTCACGGCGCAGCAGAACGATTTCAAAGAGGCTCTGCTTTTGCTCGCTTCTACTCGCGCCGCGTGTTACGGCCGGGAAGCGAAAGCTGTGCGATTTGTTTGTACTGACCCATGTTTGGTTGTGGGCTGTGGACCAGCGGTAGATGTAAGCCTTCTGCAGCAGGTAGACGGCCAGCTGCAACAGATCTCGCCCTGACAGGATCCCGCGCCCGAACCTCACTCAAGCCAGCACGGCTGCAGCCACAGCAGCGCGAGGCCCGCATCCAGCAGGCTCAAGGGCGGCCACCGCGATGCGCATGTCAGCGGCTAGAAGCTCTGACAAGAGCTCTTCTCGCAGGTGCTGCAAAGACTTTGATCGCAAACATCATGGGCGGAAGAGATCCGGTGGCCCTCGCAAGGGACAGCATGGTCTGTACCACAACATTCGTCGTCTTGTTTCTGGATGTCACGACCACGCGTTCTAACATTCCAGCTGTCGGAGGACTGTTCAATCGCTGTCATCCTGTGAGATTTCGCAACCTCGGCGTTTTGCACTACATGTTTGAAGTTGCAGGATGGCTTGCAATTTCCTGAGCACATTTCAAGTATCCTTCTGTGCGTCTATGCTGGCCTTTATAAGTCCCAAGTCAAATCGCCTATGTGTTGCAAAGCAAGTAGGCTCATGGCTCCAATCGGCTCAAATGAACTGAATGCTGCTTGAGAAATTTGGTTACTGCTTCCGAATACGGTTCCGCATACATAAGGGTCGGGACAATTTTCATACTTGGCTGCTATGCTGTAAGGAGTTTCGATCAAGAACTACTATACATCTGATCCTGCAGCGGATCGTAGCTGACCGAGCTAAGAGCCCGTCCCGAAAAGGGTTGAGTGGCCGAGGCCGGTATGATTCCAGGAGGGTGGTGAAGCCTGACCTGGAACCGCAATGTGGACCCCGACCACCCGGCGGCAGTATAGCCGCGACGGCTTGCGATACGAAGCCGATTTGACCGATGCCGAATGGGCGCTGATCGCGCCGCTCCTGCCCGAGCCCCACGCCCGCGCCTCTGGCCTGTCCGGGAGATCCTGAACGCGATCTTCTACGTGCTGCGCGGCGGCATTGCCTGGCGGCTGTTGCCCTCCGATCTGCCGCCCAAAAGCACGGTCTTTCGCTGGTTCAGCCTGTGGCGCGACACCGGCCTGTTCGAGACCATCAACCACCTCCTGGTTATAGCGGATCGCGAGCGGGTCGGGCGGGAGGTCTCGCCCACCGCCGCCGTGCTTGACAGCCAAAGCGTTAAGACGGCGGAGAGCGGCGGCCCAAGAGGTTATGATGCCGGCAAGAAGGTGAAGGGCCGCAAGCGCCAGGTGATGGTCGATACCGACGGGCGCGGTCTGATCCTGGAGCCACAGCCGGCTGACATCCAGGACCGGGACGGGGCCTGTGTGGTCCTGCGCCTGTCGCGGCGCTCCTTCCCGTTCATCGCTCAGGCCTTTGCCGACAGCGGCTATACCGGCGACGCGCCGGCTCATACCAACCGGCGCTGATGCTCATGCATTGGCCCAGTCGCGCAAACCGATGGACATGATGGTCCAAGGTTGGTCAACGAGCTTATTCCAAGCCCCGCAGCAATGATCGAGAATGTCCGTGTAGGACGTGAAGATCCGGTTGGAGATCCAGTTCTCCCTCATGTACTGCCAGATGTTCTCGACCGGGTTCAACTCGGGCGCTTTGGCTGGCAGCGGCACCAGGGTGATGTTGGGGGGCACCTTCAGCTTGCGCGAGACGTGCCAGCCGGCCTGATCGAGCAGCAGCACCGCGTGTGCCCCGGGCGCCACCGCTTGCGCAATCTCGGCCAGATGCAGCGTCATCGCCTCGGTCGTGCAGCGCGGCAGCACCAGGCCAGCGGCTTTGCCCAGGGCTGGGCAGATCGCCCCGAAGATGTACGTGGAGGCCGTCCTCAGATCCCGGGGCGCCGAGGGACGGGTGCCGCGCCGGGCCCAGCGCCGGGTGATCTTGTTCTTCTGGCCGATCCGCGCCTCATCGGCAAACCAGATCTCTAGCGGCTTGCCAGCGGCCTCGCTGGCTGCGATTTCCTTCAGACGCGTGGGAAGCTCTTTTTAAAAACCGCCACCGCGGCCTCGCTCTTGGCGTGATGGCGCGGGCGGGCCGACAGCTTGCGGTAACCGAGCGCCCGCAGTTCGCGGCCCAGCGTCGTCTCGCTCACCGCAATCCGGAACTCGCCCCAGAGCCACTGCACCAGGTCCTTCAGCCGCCAGCGCACCACCCCGTGAACAGCCGGGATCGGGCCACTCTCCACCAGGGCCAGCAAGGCCTCGCGATGGAGGGCGCTCATCTTGCAGACATTCCCCGGTGCCTTGCCGTCGACTAGGCCTTCGGGTCCGTGGGCGTTGAAGCGCACCACCCAGTCGCGCACCGTCTGCAGCCCGACCCCGCCGACCCGCGCCGCCTTGCTCCGCGTGCCGCTGTCGTAGACCTCGGCCAGCGCCAGCAATCGTCGGCTTTGTCCAGCATTACGGGTCGATTTCGCCGAAGCCCGCAGCCGGGCCGCATCATAGTCCTGGCGTAGCTCGATCCCTGGGCGCATGGCGAACCTCCTGGTCGCCAGCATGGAATCAGACATGCGCCCGACTGAAAACCCTGAATGAGTCAGCCTTCATGCCGCTTGGTATCAGGCCACCTCGATCCGCATCGAGATCGTCAAGAAGCCGCCCGATCAGGTCGGCTTTGCGGTGCACCCACTCCGCTGGGTTGTTGAAAGGTTCTTCGCGTGGATCAGCCGCAACCGACGGCTCTGGAAGGATCCGGAGGCCACGCTCGCCTCAGCCCGCGCGTTCCTCTACGCCGCTTCTGTCATGCTCCTGGTCCCCCGCTTGGGACGGAACTCATGATTACGGGACGGACTCTAAGTCTACTGCTGGACATGCGAAGTTTGTCGGGCCGAAACCGGCATGAAAGTCGTTTGGCGCGAACAAGAGTATGTCCACTTTCATAGGTCGCTGATGAAGCTTATAGATGTCCTGTCTCTAAGCTGCCTCAATCCAGTGTCCGGGTATCGTGCACCCGTTCTTAAACTGGATGATGAGTGTCAATCGATTGGCTCTCGCATGTAGGAGTGCGCGTCAGTATGGGTTACCCAGAATAACCGCTTCAGGACAAATCTTGATGGTGCATGATGCTTCCATCAAGCTCAGAAGGCGATTGCTGCGGATTTCTACCAGAGGCTGATATGTCCAAAGAACCGACGTTGGTCCTTGTTCCTGCACTACCAGTTGCGCAGTCGGAGAACGCTTTTGTCCTCACGCGCAAGTTCATTTCGGGTGTGCAGGAGCATCAACGTCTATGGCCGGGTCCTGTGGATGTCATCATGGAGCCGACATCTACGGTGGGAGACAATCTCGACAATATTACTGTAATGCGGGAGGATTTGCCCTTCAACTTGATAGTTCTGCCGCACGTTGCCTCGGAGATGGAGGAGTTCTTGCTTGGCGCTGCGCTCGTGATGCTAACTGTACATTACCGTCAGGCGCATCTCGCTGAGGTATGTGCACGATTAGGCGTACCGTGCGCATATGCCTCTGAGTACTCACTGCGTACGCGTCTCCAGATCGCCCGCACTGCGACGTCAAACCCCCTCAAGTTGATTCGTAAGGCTATGTGGGAACTTGGTCAGGAGCGACGAAATCGAAAGGCGATCATCCATGCGACAGGAGTTCAGTGCAATGGCACTCCCACCTACGAGGCGTACCGAACTCTTAACTCAAAAGCGATGCTCTATTTCGACACGCGCGTAGACTCGAGAATGCTTGCGGACGAATCCACCCTTCAGCAGCGCTTTGAGGCCCGCCGCACTGGAGGAAAGCTTCGGCTTGTATTCTCCGGGCGCCTCATTGCAATGAAGGGTGCGGACCACTTGGTGCGTGTCGCTCACGCGCTGCGGGATCGTGGACGGCCTTTTGAACTCTTTATCTGCGGCACGGGAACACTAGAGCAGCAGATGCGAGAGGACGTAAGGAATCGTGGATTGGCTGACCTTGTGCACTTCAAGGGCAACCTCGACTTCGAGCGAGAACTAATGCCGTTCGTGCGGGAATATGGGGACCTGTTCATCTGCTGTCATAGACAGGGTGATCCCTCATGCACTTACCTTGAGACTATGGCCTGTGGGGTGCCTATCATTGGATACGATAACGAGGCGTTGCGCGGCATCGTATCGGCGAGTGGTGCTGGCTGGACCACACCCATGGACCGTCCTGGAAAACTGGCAAAACTCATCGTGTCCTTGTGTGACCAAGAAATCGAACAGCAGAGTCGCCGTAGCCTCGCATTTGCGCATGACCATACTTTCGAGAAGGAGTTCGAACGACGTATGGCGCACGCTCGGAACCTTGCTGGGCTCACATCATCTGGTCCCATCTTGGCTGACGCAGACTCCGCAGGGGGACCTACGCTATAGTAAGCGCATCCTGGCCTCGCAAATGAGGCCTGAACCACAGTTGTGATTGACCACCTACGGGCGTCCATGGGGCGGTGACGCTTATCATCGCCGACGATTCCGACCAAGGTCAAGCAGATAGCCAGGAAGAGAAAACCTAGCCGAGTTGCTCTAACCAGACCATATATCAACCTGACGGTTCCAGGCGGCTAGAGCTACTTAAGCCCGGAAGGTTGCGTATGACTTTGGCACTCCTAGTATTCTCTCTGTTACGATATCGCCGTCTGGAAAGTGCTTCTTGATCTGCCTTTGCGTGAGAACGGTAGTGCCCTCGATCATCTCACACCAAGCGGGAATTGTCTTGCGCCAGCGTTGAATAATGACCCGCTTCAAGGCAGGCGGATAGAACCACCAGAACGGCAGTCCTGTATGAACCTCTAAAGGAAAAATGATGGACGGGGTTTGTACATAGTACTTCGGCGCGAGGCGCCTCACCTCCGTTGCGAATGCGGATTGTTTTTCCAGTCCGCCAACGTGCTCAATACAACTATTGCTGAAGGCTACGTCAAAGCTGTTGTCCTCAAGATCTTCGAGTGCTGTTGCGTCGCCTTCTAAAAAAGTGAACTGATGCGGTCCGACAGGAGTCTTCGATATTTCAGCCCCTGGCAAGTTCACGATGGTGATCACCAGAGGCACCTTGACATGCTCCCAGATGCTAGCGGAGCCACCTAAATCAATGACGCGATCACCGGGCTGCAGCTGAAGCAGACGGCTGAAATCTCTCATCCGCCCTTGCCGCGTGAGCGGCTGAACTACCTTTTTTAGAGCCTCAAAGCTATGGAGGCGAATATATCTAATCACAGCCTTACTCCCCCACCGGCAGCGATTGCGTAAGTGGTCAGCCAAAATACTTGAACTCAGGTGAGCTCAAGTCAATCACTGAGGCCCGCGTAACGGGTTCGCAATGGTACTACCCCCAATTGCGGATCTTCCCCTGAGTTTTCGTACAGGGTGTTAGGGGCCAATTGTGATAAGGGACGGACAGATGAAGCGGCTGCGCATGTCGACTGGGGTTCTGCCAGCAACTCAACATCAAGCTTCACCAGGCGCTCAGCCGCAGCAGGTGAATATCCGAAAGGAGTTCAAACGTTCCGCGCCGGAATGCCTACTGCAGTTGCTCCGGGCGGTACGTCGCGGATCACGACGGCATTCGCGCCGGTCTGAGCGTGTTCTCCGACCATAAACGGCGCAAGCACCTTGGCTCCGGCACCGATATCTACATGGCCGGCGATGCGGGGAACCCCACCATGTGCCATACCGATCGTGACTTGCTGGAAGATGAGGCAGTTGGGGCCGATTTCGGCATCCGGATGGATAACGACACCGTTCGGGTGAGGAATAAGGAGGCCGCCGCCGATTTAGCAGTTAAGGGGTATATCGACCCCTGTCACGATGCTCCAGAAACGGTGACGCAACACGGCCCAACTCCGCTGTAGACTTGCCCAGGGAGTGTTCGAACCGGAAGCGTGTTGATAGGCGCGAAGACTGGCAATCAGTGAGCGGCCTGGATCCCAAGTGGAAAGGGATTTCTTCTCACGAGAATAATAGGGGTCCTTGGATGAAACGGTTGGAGGTTTCAAAGAGGAAACGTGCTCTGCCTGGTTCTTCATTGACGCCTCGTGGATGGAACTCAAGTTCAAACGTGGTTTCTATGGGCTAGGGCGTGTTGTCGCCTGAACTGATTGGATCGGTTTGCGTTTTGCTCCTCCGCGCTAAGGAGGAGCAATGCTCAGCGACGGACAATGGGCTCTTCTGGAGCCCCTGATTGTAGCGTGCCGGCCGAAAGGCAAGACCCCGCCACAGGACCTGCGTCGCACCCTTTCGGCCATTCTGCGGCGGCATCAGAACGGCGCCAAATGGCGGGCTGTCCCTGAGGAACTGGGACCCTGGTGGCGTGCCGCCCAGATCTTCATCCGCTGGGCACGAGCTGGCGTCTGGGAGCGCTTGCTGAACCTTGTTCAGGAGTGCGGGGTCAAGCTCGGCATGGTGTTTCTTGATGGCACAAGCGTGCGGGCCCACCAGAAGGCCGCAGGGGCTCGCCGAAAGGGGATCTCAAGCTGAGCGAGATGATCGTGAAGCACTTGGCCGCTCTCGTGGCGGCTATGGCACCAAGGCCTGCGTGATCGCCGACGCCTCCGGCCACGCCATTGGGTTTCGGATCGCGCCTGGGCAGGCGCATGAACGACCTCATGCCATCCCGCTACTGGAGCAACTGCCGGATGTGCCAACATGGGTGGTCGGGGATCGCGGCTACACCAGCCATGCCTTTCGTGAGTACATCTGGAGCATCGGCGCACGCCCCGCCATCCCGCCGCAGCGTCATGAGGCGCCGGTGGCCTGTCCCGAGTGGATCTACAACAACCGCAATGTCGTCGAGCGGCTCTGGGCCAGATTGAAGGAGTGGCGAGCCGTGGCAACCCGCTACGAGAAGACTGCCTCATCTTTCATGGGCATTCTCTGCCTCGCCGCTACACTCGATTGGATCAAGCGATGACACGCCCTAATGGCACGACGGCCTCCTTCAGGCGATCGCTCAAGGCTCTGCCGACGCGCAGAGCGTTCGCGGCAATCGTGAGACTGGGATTGGCCCCCCCACTGCTCGGCATGAACGAAGCGTCGACTACGTAAAGATTGTCTACCTCATGAGCCTTGCAGTTCGCGTCCAAAACGCTTTCCGAAGGATCGTGGCCGAAGCAACATGTGCCGCAAGGATGACCGTAATTGAGCTGAACTTCAATCTGGAGCGGAAGGACTTTCAGTCCGTTAAGCGCTCTCCTGACAGACCTGCGAGCTGTCTGGGTTCTGTCCCGCAACTCATCGGGCACATCGTAGCTGACGCAAATCCGTGCGGGGTCGTTCTCGTCGAGAGAGACCCTATTCTCCCGATGCGGAAAATCTTCGATGATCATTGTGAAAATTGTGGCTCGGCCGAGCAACAGGGTGCCAATCTTAGCAATCATACGCAAAAGAGGCCGTAATGGGTATACTCGGCGGAAATGGCCGCGGTCAAACCATGTGAGCATAAAGCCGTAAATCTCGCTATAACCTGCAGAGAGGCCTGTAGATTGCAATATGCCCAGCCTCTTTCCCTGATGTATGTAGAAGTTGCGAATGCCAATCACCTTACGGGGTCCGGCGACTGCCGCTTTCTTCTTCGGCCATATGGCGATCCATTCATTCGCGTGGAACATCAGATTGCGTCCGACCATTCCCGAACCGTTCGCGAGGCCATTCGGCCAGGCGCTGTTGCGGGAGCGGAGCAGTACAGCGGGGCTGTGATAGGCACCCGCCGCAAGAACAACTGTCTTGCCGCGGATGCTATAGTGCTGTCCCTCATGATGGCATATGACCGATCGCACCCGCTCCGAATCCGCATCGAGCCTGACGACTTCACATTCAGGCAGCAGGGTTGCGCAACCGGTTCGCATGGCGGGGTCGAGGCAGACGGACCGAGCGTCACTTCGACAGGTCCGCTCACATCGCTTGCCGCCGCATTCTAGACACCCAGGCTTGTATCCAAATCCTACGTGGAGACGGTAAGGATCAAGGCCTGCTTGCGAGAACGCTTGCATGAAATGCCTATCGACAGCGCTCGCAGACGGCGGAAGGCGGAGCATGTGTTGTGGCTGGTCGGACAATGGATCCGGTGTGCCAAAGACTCGATAAAGGCGTTCGGCCTCTTCGTAGTATGGCAATAGATCGTCCCAACGGATTGGCCAGCCGCCAGTTGGGTGGGGGTGATCGTTAGTGGGTTCGAGATCGGAAGGCTCGAAGCGCTCAAGGGTTGCGGCGTATAAGAGCGATGTTCCACCGACTCCGCATCCCAGCGGCGCGAAGATTTCACTCTCCCGGCCATTGACACGCATGCTGATCCGGTTAGGCCAATAGGCGGATTCGAGCCTCTTCTCCGCATCCTCCTGACGCTCGTCCATCGATCCTGGGCTAGAGAAGTGGGCTTTGCCTTTCTCGATGAACAGAACCCGATGTCCTTCCTTTGCGAGCCTATAGCCGATCGTGGCGCCGCCCACACCTGTACCGATGATGATCGTGTCCCACAGCTCATTGGCGATAGAACGGATATGGGCCGCGTTATCAGAGATGCAGGTCATCTGCTACCTTCCTCTGGCTCACGTGCAGTGCAGGAGAGCGCACCCTATTGGGTCGCGTCGATGATCATGACCGATCAGGACTCATCTTCTCACGAGTCCAGCGATCTGTCATTGCCAAGCTAGTGGTGACATAAGGCGCCGGACATCATCCATTCTCGCCGGGTCGGAAGCTCAACGTCCGATCGACAGAGATTTAGAATGAAAAATCAAAAAGCCTAAGTTCATATTCCACTGTGAGGCTGACGAAATCCGCATGCGAAGGAACATCAACCTATAAGGGAGCAGACCAGAGGAGTTTGGCAAAGACAAATATTCTCATGAAGTACCTCTTTCTGACAGTGAGTGAATCTAAGGAAAAAGTGTGCAGTCCCCCGGCAGATGATTGCCTGAATCCCGTGTTGACCTCTCGAGGATGCGTGAGTGACCTCAAGTTGAATGGCGGCATTTGGTGAGGAGGTGGGGCGTGGATCTCAGTTTAGGCCACAGGATCGTCAAGAAAGTCACGGGGAGTCTCAACATTGCTCCGCTCGAAGTTTCGCCGGAGTATCCTCTCCTCACATTGACCTTCGACGACTTTCCACGAAGTGCTTGGCTTGAGAGCAGATGGCTTCTCGACGAATACGGCGCCAAGGCAACATTCTATGTAAGCGGCTCCTTCTTGGCCCAGAGGGACGGAGGCATCGACTTCTTCACAGGTGACGATCTGGCTGAAGTCAGCGCGCATGGACATGAAGTTGGATGTCACAGCTATTTCCATGAAAGCAGCATCCTGCAGAGCGCGAGCAGCGTGGAAGCATCGGTTTTGAAGAATACCGCGATTATTCGGGGCATCCTTGGCGCTTGCGATCCAAAGACATTTGCTTATCCTATGGCCACGCGTCACTTTCGGCACGCCGAATGCTTAGGAAGCAATTCGAAACGTGTCGAGGCATCTGCCGTCGGTGGAACATGCGCAATTTCGACCGTTCTCACATTCCCAGCGCCGGCCTTGAGAGCCGACAAAGATACCGGAACTACTGGTCTCGCATCATCGAGGATGTCGCTCGCCGCAGGGGCTGGCTCACAATCTTCACCCACGATGTCAGCAACAATCCAACTGAGTATGGTTGCACGCAGGGGGAGTTGCGCCTGATCCTTGAAAAGGCGAAGTCGTACGGATTTTTGATGGTATCCATGACAGACGCATTTCGCCTTTCGTCGAGACTAGCCTGAAACGGAGAGCGCTCGACGCCTAATGCTTGGGAGGGCCATCTAACTCGGAAGAGATAGCGTTTTTACGATCTGTCTGTTCTGACCCATGTTTGGCTGTGGGCTGTGGACCAGCGGTAGATGTGGGCCTTCTGCAGCAGGTAGACGGCCAGCTGCCACAGATCCCGTCCTGACAGGATCCCGCGCCCGAACCTCGCCCAGGCCAGCACCAGGCTGGCGCCCGCCAGTCCGCCTGCTGCCGTGAGCACCGCCAGCGGCACCAAGCTGAAGCCTGCCAGCCCGGCCAGCAGGGCCGCCAGCCACAGCAGCACGAGGCCCGCACCCAGCAGGCTCAAGGGCGGCACCATCACGTCAAGCGCCAGCGCCAGGAGCGGCCAGTTGCGGGTGCGCAGCGCCCTGGCGAGCGCGCGGGGGCCTTCGCCCAGCAGCACCCGGGTGGAGCCGATCTCCCAGCGCCGCCTCTGGGTGAGGAGGCCGGCCTGCGAGGTGGGAAAGGTGCTCTCGACACAGGCCTAGGGGCAGAACAGGGGCCCATGGCGCTCTCGGCGAGATCTAGGCCGAGCTTGACGTCCTCCACCAGATGAGCGCTGGCCAGGCGGGCGCGGGCGATCAGGGGCTAGGCGAAGGCCATGCCGGTGCCCATGAGCTGACAGGGCAACCCGAATCGGGCCAACCCGAGCGGTCGCACATAGTTCTTGAGAACCCAGGCCAGTTCCTGAACCCGGCGCCTTGGCCCTGCTCGCGCGGACTTCATGATGTTCAGGGCCTGGGTGGGGCGGCCTGTGGCGAGGGCCGCCTGGGCGAGGGTGAGCACGGTGCCCGGCGCGACGCGGCGATCGGCGTCGATAATGATCACTGTCTCGGGCGGATCCTGCCTCAGGTGGCGCATGCCCCAATCAAGAGCATAGCCTTTACCGCGGTGGTCCGGATCGTGACGCTCGCTGACCTCGGCCCCGACCGCCCGTGCCACAGCGGCGGTGTTGTCACTGCAGTTATTGGCGACCACCAGCAGGCGGTCGCCGGGCCGCAGCTGCGCCTCAATATCCTGCAGGGTGGGCAGGATGCCGGCCTCCTCATTGTGGGCCGGCACGATGACCGCGATCGGTCCGGGTCTGATGGAGCCGCCGGTGCGGAACGCGAGGCTGGCACGGTTCTTGAGAGTGGAAGCAGCCAGAATCTCGGCCACAAGAATGGCCGAGGGAAGACAGACCAGAGAGGCGAAACCGTCCAGTGCGACTTCTAGCATAGACTTCACACCGCCTTATCGGGCTGCGCATGCTGCACGTATGGCCTCAAGCGGCTGGTGCCGGTTTGATCGGTCCGCCGCGAAACGAGAGGCTCCACGTTTTCAATGCCGTCATAAATCCTTACAATATGAAATTTGGCAGCCGCTGATTGTGATGTAAATTACTCCTTTTTTCCTCTGTTCTGCCCGTATTCCTACTTGGGTAATCGACTGGTTACCTTCCTAATATCACGACATCTGTTCGATCCAGCTTAAGAGTGACGTGTGGGATTCGTCCTTATGCCTCCATTTGATCGGCTAACGCCGCGAAACTACTCGCGTCGCCGACGCACGCTGGCGAGGGTCATGAAGACCGCACGTCATGGGGTTCTGGTTCTCGCGATGGCTGCAAGTGCGGCCGAGGCTTGCCGGGCCGACGACAGGGCGAGCCTGCCCAAAGGCGAGCTTGAGCCAATCTTGGGTTTTCCATTGGCGGCTCGGGAGGAAGCACGGGTTTTCGTATCAGGGCATAGCCTTACGGATCACCCGTTTCCGGACTATCTTGCGATGATCGCTGACAGTTTGGGCACGCCTGCCGTCTGGAATCAGCAGAATCTATTCGGTTCCTCGATCCGCGAGCGTGTCCGTGGGCGCGGTGCGGGAGAAACGGGTTGGGCAGGCTACAGCCAGGGGGAGAACCGCAACGGCGCGGGTCTGAACGTGATCGACGAGCTGCGCCAGCCGAAAACCATCGGAAGCGACCGTTACGATGCGCTCATCATCACGGAGCAGCACACGCTGCTGGGCTCGCTGATCTGGAACGACACGGTCCGCTATCTCCGGCATTTCCACGATCGCCTAATCGACGGCAACCCGGAGGCGACCAGCTATCTGTACCATTCCTGGATCAGCCTGAACGACAAGGACGATCCGACCCGATGGATCGCTTACGAGCGTGAGGCTTATTGGGCATGGCAGTGCGTGGCTGTCCGGATCAACCAGTCCCTGGCAGCTGAAGGGCGCACGGACCGGGTGTTGCCGCTGCCGGCAGCGGCTTCCCTCGCGGCCCTGGTGGAGCGTGCAACTCGTGGCGCCGGTCTGCCCGGCATCAGCGGGTCGAGCGTGCGGCAAACCATGGATCGGCTGTTTCGGGACGACGTGCATCTGACCTCGTTGGGCACCTATTACACGGCGCTGGTGAGCTATGCGACCGTGTATCGCCGCTCGCCGCTCGGCGCCTGGGCACCGTCGGACATTGAAGAGGCGCAGGCCGCCCTTCTTCAGCAGATGGCTTGGACCTTCGTAACGGAGAGTGCCGGCGAAAAAAGCGCCGCCTCGCTTGAAGCATGTCGCGCCTTCGTCAGCGAGACGTTCGTCTACACCTATTGGTCTTACGTCCGGGACACCTACTGGCGCCAGGAGGGCAGTGTCGTCCGGGCTTACGCAAAGTGGCTGCAGCATCTGAGCCGCTGGCGTTACCGTTTCTCGCGCGGCGACTATGACAACCCTCTTACCTACAACGCCGCTCACGACCGCGCCTACTGGTACCCCCCGCCGGGTCGAGAGGCCATCGCCGTCACCCGTCCCGTGTCCCAGGAACGTTGAAACCATGATTTTCTCCAGACGAATCAAGACCAGGGCGCAACGCATCGTATTGGCTCTCGCCATGTCCGGCGGCGTCGCCTTTGCCGGCGAGGCACAGGTCGCGGCGCCGCCCGCAACTCGGGAGTCCCTTGTGTCGGCGCGGTTGGGAATCAATCTGGCCGGCGTGACCTACTGGACGACGGAGCATCCGTTCGCCAACTTGGCTCTGCATGCTTCGCGCTGGCGGACCCAGCCTTTCGGAAAGCCATTCACCTGGGATGCCGCACTGCCACCCATGACGGACGACAATTATCCGAAGGAAGTGCCGCAGGGGGCCGCCATAGAGAGCTTCCTCCTCGGCACGTCGGCTCGGGGCCACCTCCCCAAGGAGTTGGTCGTCCTGTATGACGGTAAGGGTCGGCTGAATTACACGTTCGGCGCGCGCCTGAAGCAGCGCGAACCGGGGCGGGACCTGATTGCCGATCTCGGCGTGCAGGTGGTGGAAACCGATCCTGCGGACCCGGTGCGGAACATCCGTCTGTACGAACCGAATGTCGCGGCCGATCCGCCGACGTTCCGCAAGGCCTTTCTCGATCACTGGGCCGGCATGTCTGCCTTGCGCTTCATGGACTGGATGGACACCAACAACTCGAAAGTGCGCCATTGGGCCGAGCGTCCCCGCAAGGCGAACTTCACCCAGGCCGAGGGCGGGGTTGCCCTAGAATACATGGTCGAGCTGTCGAACGTGCAGAAGACGGCGCCCTGGTTCTGCATTCCGCATCTGGCCGACGACGACTACGTCCGCCGTTTCGCCGAGCAGGTCAAGCGGGAGCTCGATCCGTCGCTGCCTGTCTATGTCGAGTATTCCAACGAGGTCTGGAACGGCATGTTCGAGCAGGCGCGATATGCGGCCCAGATGGGCAGGGAGCTCGGTCTCTCGTCCAACGCGTTCGAGGCGCAGCTCCGGTATTATTCGCAGCGCACGACGGAGGTGCTGAAGATCTGGGAAGAGGTGTTCGCCGACCAGAAGGCCCGAGTGATCGGCGTCTACGCCACCCAGGCGGCCAATCCCTGGACGAGCACGACGGTGCTCGTATGGAAGGATGCGCGCCGCTACGCGGATGTCCTCGCCGTCGCACCGTATTTCGGCAATGCCCTGGGCGACCCGGAGCGGCAGGAGGACGTCGCAGGCTGGTCGGTCGATCAGGTCATGCAAGTTCTTGCCCGTGAGGTCGAGACGGGGAACCGGCAGATGATCGAAGCCCAAGCAGAGGTCGCCCGCGCCACGGGTGTGCGGCTCATCGCCTACGAGGGCGGCCAGCATCTTGCCGGCCATGGCGGCGCCGAGAACAACCCGCGGCTTGAGCAACTCTTCCTCGCCGCCAACCGGCACCCGAAGATGAAGGAGATCTACCTGTCCCATCTCCGGAACTGGCAGGCGGCCGGAGGCGATCTCTATGTGCTCTACAGCTCGATGGGGCCCTATAGCAAGTGGGGAAGCTGGGGCTTGCTCGAGACGGAGCAGCAAGCCCCGTCCACCGCGCCCAAATGGGAGGCGGTTCAGCAGTTCATGCGGCAGACCGCGCCGCTACCGGGCCAGACCGGCGGATAGCCCAGCCCCGACAGGTTCGGTCGCCGCCGCTTTCGTCATACAGGATTTCAAAACTACAGGGGCATCTCGTGTCCATCATCTCCACCGACCGACCTGATCCCCTCATTCCGGCTCGAGGGGTGCGCCATCCCGACGGCGAACGCGCTTCCGCAGTCACCGGCCCGAACCTGGACCTATCCTTTTCCAAGGACCTGCTCCACTGTGCCGCCAGCGCGGGACGCAGGATGATCAGCACACGGTTGACCATCGTGGCGGGTCTCGCCTCGGTGTGCGTTGGACTGTGGATTGCATCCGCGGCGGCGCAAACGGCTCCCTACCGGTTCAAGGCAGGGGATCTGATCGAGGTCTGGGTCGCGCAGCAGCAGACCCTCAACCGCCAGGTCGTCGTCAGGCCGGACGGGCGCATCTCGCTTCCACTCGCCGGCCACATACAGGCCGAGGGCATGACCCCCGAGGACCTCGAGGCAGCGCTGATGCAGCGGCTTCAGGACTACTTCAAAGACAGGCTCAACCTGACCGTCATGCTAAGCCCGGCTCCAGAACAGGAGCCTCCGATGATCTATGTCGCCGGAGATATCGATCAGCCGGGCGCCTATCGGTATCGGTCCGGAATGACGGTGCTCCACGCGGTCAGCGTCGCCGGCGGCTTCTATCGGGCCGAGGCCGAAGGCGATCGCGATCGCGATCGCGCCATCGAGGTGCGCGGTGAGTTCGAAGCGGCCCAGCGGCAGCTCAGCAGCCTTCTCGTTCGGGAGGCAAGGCTCCAGGCCGAGCTCAACGACCGGAGCTCCGTCGAGCTGCCGGCTGAACTCGCCGCGCACCAAGACACTGCCGTGAAGGAGATCCTGCAGCGGGAGCAGGCCCTCATGGACAGGCGCCGCCAGAAGTATCGCGGCCAGATCGAGGCGGGCGAACTGCTCAGGGATACGGCCAAGCGGGAAGTGGACGCGGTCGGCACCCAGATCACCACGACCGAGAACCAGATCGACCTGACCAGCCGGCGCTACGAGGGCATCAAGTCGCTGGTCTCCAAGGGGATCGCCACGGACTCGCGCCTTTTGGAAATTGAGATCGCCCTGGAGGAGCTCAAACGGACTAAGTCTCAGCAGCAGGCGGATCTGACCCGGGCGCAGAGCACCGTCATTCAGAACACGGCGTCTCTCCCAGATCTTCAGAACCAGCGCCAGATCGAACTTCAATCTGAGTTGCAGCAGACGAAACGTGATCTCGATGAGGCTCGTGCGAGGCTCGAGACGAGCCATGATCGCCTATCACGCTTCGACGGCACCCGCGCTGCATCCGACCGCCTGAATTCGGCGCCTGCATCACGGCATTATGTGATCCTACGCAGCGAGGCGGGCAGCATCCAGGAAGTGCCGGCCACCGAGCTCACCCAGATTCGGGAAGGGGACCTGATCAGGGTCGATCCGGTCCCAGGGGCCTCGGTCGTTGGGGCGCGGCCGCGCCGGGATGCCCGCCGCGAGCGCAGCTGACGGGGCTGGAAATCGATGCAGCATCATTGCGTCGGTCAGGCCTGTGGGGTGTTCTGAGAATCTGACCTATGACACAGGCCTTGTCTTGAGGAACAGACAAGGTCTGTTTTTCCTCAGAGGGGATCTGGTGCTCCTGAGGGCACCCGCCCTTTGGGCTTCAATGATCCTTCTCAGAGATGCTATCTGAGTGCGGTCCACCTTGGGAACACTACCTTATCCTGAGGAGCCCGCTTAAAGCATCGTGCCGCGTCTGACGGCCTAGTGCGCAGAAGTGGACTCGATTTTCCGGCAACACAATGCAGCAATACAGATAATCGAGAGCATCGGATAATTTCCATAAATCATCCGATGCTCTCGCGGGCGTCTCCAAGGATGACCCAGTGCAGGCGGGAAACGTCCCCTTTTGCCCGGATCAGGTCCAGGCGAGCCGCTC
Organism: Microvirga sp.; assembly: GCF_014699075.1. GTDB lineage: Bacteria > Pseudomonadota > Alphaproteobacteria > Rhizobiales > Beijerinckiaceae > Microvirga. The sequence goes on from NZ_JACXAB010000058.1 coordinate 16,332, forward strand.
GAAACGGTGCTTCACACCTTGTCAGGATGAGGGCTGCGGTAGAGGCCCACGGGCGGCAGTTCGACAGGCGAGGGATTCCGATCCTGCGGATCTCAGGATCTGTCGGTGCGGATCCATTGTGGGCGCTGCCCTGGGCGCCGCAGATGGATCTCGATCTTCTGGCGCAGGTAACCCAGCAACTCCCCGCCGTCGCGCGCCGTCATGATCTGGCGCCCGAACCGCGCCCAGGCCAGCACCAGGCTGCTCGCTGCCAGCAAGCCCGCACCCGTGGCCAGCATCAGTGGCGTCAGGCCGTGCCCGGCCAGGGCCGCCGCCGCACATGCAAGCCATACCAACCCGATCGCTCCGCCCAGCAGGCTTAGGGGCGGCACCAGAATGTCGAGCGCCAACACCAGTAGGGGCAAGTTGCGGTGCTTGAGCCCTTGCCAGAGCGCCCGCGGCCCCTCGTGCAGCAGCGTGCGGGTCGAGCCGACCTCCCAGCGCTGGCGCTGGGTGAGGATACCGTTCTCCGAGGTCGGAAAGGTGCTCTCGATATAGGCGGAAGGGCAGAACAGCGGGGCCCAGCCGCGGGCGGCGAGATCAAGACCGAGCTTGACGTCCTCGACCAGATGGCCGCTGGCCAGATCAACGGCCGTGAGAGCCTGCCAGGGAAAGGCCATGCCGGTGCCCATGAGCTGGCACGGCAGCCCAAGCTTGGCCAGCCCGAGCGGTCGCACATGGTTTTTAAGCACCCAGGCAAACTCCTGCACCCGCCGCTCCGAAGCCCGAGAGGCCGCTGTCATAGCATAGAATGCCTGAGTTGGCCGCCCGGCCGCGAGAGCGGTTACGGCGAGGGTGAGGATGGAGCCTGATGCTACGCGGCAGTCGGCATCGATGATGACCACGGCCTCGGGCGGATCCTGCCGCAGATGGCGCAGGCCCCAGTCGAGCGCATAGCCCTTGCCGCGCCGTGCCGGGTCGTGGCGCTCGCAGACCTCAGCTCCGGCCGCCCGCGCCACGGCGGCGGTGTTGTCGGTGCAGTTGTCGGCCACCACCAGCAGGCGATCGCCGGGGCGCAGCTGTGCAGTAATGTCCTGCAGGGTGGTCAGGATGCCGGCTTCCTCGTTGTGGGCGGGCACCAGGACCGCAATGGGTCCGGGTCTGGTGGAGCGGCCGGTGCGAAACGCGAGCTTGGCAGGGTTTTTGAGAGCGGAGGCGCCCAGGATCTCGAGCGCGAGAGTGACCGACGGCAGACAGACCAAGGTGGCTGCAAGAGTCAGTATGATGTTCAGCATAGGGCCTCTCGCTTCGTTGTCGAATAGATCAAGCGCTCGATCTTTTCCACCTCGCGGTTTACGTCGTGACGTTCGAGGACGCGCCGTCGCGCGGCTGCCCCCATATGTGCCCACGTCTGAGGCTCTGTGGAGAGGGCCTCGCGCATGGCCTTGGCTAGCAATAGCGCGTCACCGGCAGGCACGAGCCAGCCGGTCGAGCCGGGGACGACGAGCTCAGGAATGCCGGCAACGTAGGTTGACACAACCGGCCGCTGCATGGCCATGGCCTCCATCAGGACAACAGGAAGGCCTTCGGCAAAGCTCGGGAGGACGAAGACACGGGACTGCGCGATTTCGCCTTTGACACGATCACCGGAAATCCAGCCAGTAATCTTGACGATATCGCTGAGCTCGAGCTCCTCTATTCGCTTCTGAATTTGCTTTCGCAACGGGCCATCACCCGCCAGAACAAGCTTGAATCGAAGGCCATCGGCCCGGAGTTTGGCTGTAGCCTCCAGCAGAAGGAAATGACCCTTCTGTTCAGCAAGACGAGCAACGCAAACGAAGCTGGGTTCTGGGATCCCGTCAACCTGCTGTTCGGGATAGGAATTGCAGTCCAGCCCACAATGGACGACGTGTAATTTGGCCCATTGATCGAGATCAACCCATCGCTTCAGCTGGCTTTGCCCGTAGGAACTCACGGCCACCACGAACGCTGCCGCCCTTATCTTTTCTGCTAGCGCAATTGATTTTGGCCCATCGAATTCCTCCGGTCCATGCACGGTGAGAGAGTAGGAGATCCCGGCAATCAGATTGGCTAAGAGAGCGATCGTGGCCGGGTTCGTTCCAAAATGGACGTGCAGATGTTCTACTTGGTCGCGGCTGCACCAATCGACGATCACGGCGGCTTCGATGAGGTAGGCGAGATGTCGAGCGAGGCCGCGATCTGATTGGAAGCCGATGCGCAGGCTCGCCCCGAGAGCTTTCACCATGCCGAGCGGATGCCGGATAACAATTCGTGCTAGTGCTGCAAGAATGTCCGACAGCGGCTGGCGAAGAACATGCCTAGTCTTAACCTTCTCGGCGAGGTCGCCTTTGTCGACCAGTTCGTCTTCTCGGCAGCTCAAGGCGTAACGCAGGACCGTGTTACCGCGGGCTTCAAGGGCCAAGATCTCTCGCCGGATGAAGCTGTGAGACGGAGCAGGGTATTGATTGATTAGATAGGCAACTCTCATCTCGAAACCACTTCCAATCTCGCGCTAGTAGATAAGAGTACTGCGGCCACCGAACACAGGGAGGGCAGCATCAAACCCCTTGATAATCCCCTGCGCGATAAACCAGCGCTCGACGATTGGGCTCAGAACGTGCGGCTCGGACGGCCCCAATAAATACGGTATGTGTGCCGTGGTCCAGGAAATTGATGATCTCGCAGTCCAACACCGCAATGGCACCAGCGAGCACAGGCGCTCCTGTTACTAGCGACGTCCACTCGCCCTCTGAGAAGCGCTCGATCCCGCGACGCCCTGTGCGCCCTGCAAAGGAATCGGCGAAGAGGCGATGCTCAGCTGCTAACACATTCACGCAGAAGCTGCCGTGTTGCAAGATCGCCTTATGGCCTTCGGTCGCTTTGTTGACGCAGACAATGAGGCTTGGAGGCTCGACCGAGAGCGAGCAAAGCGCCGTCACCGTCAAACCTCGGCGCTTCTTACCCTGGCCTGCAGTGATGATACTGACGGCGGAGGCAAGCTCTCTCATCGCCAATCGAAATTCCATGGCTCCCGCAAATGGCGTCGCCACAATTGAAGCGGTAGGTATGTGCTTGGTCATCCCCGGTTCCGTCTAAGCCTCTTCTAACGATCTTGCAGTCGTTCGCACTTTACTCAAGTCAAGCCGCTCCTGCGTTGCGAAACAAGTAGGTCAGAGGCTTCGGCCAGCTTATTTGAACTGAATTTCTTAGGAAAAGATGGTTACTCCTCTCGGCCGCGTTCTTTCACACCAAAGAGTTGGGACCATTTTCGTATGCAATTGCTACGCTAAGCGAAATCGAACGGCTAAAGTTTGATCCAATTCATAGTGGAGATGCTCTTGGTAGCCCGCAACGACGCACCCGCATTCAAATCTGAACCTAGAGACAACTTAGTCTATCAGTTTCTGGCAGAGTACGACTTCAAGTACATCTCCGATATCGGGCTGGCCGCCCTGGCTCTTATCTTCCTAAGCCCATTGCTGCTAATAGCGGCGTTGGCCATTCGCCTGGACTCGAAAGGTCCCGCTATCTTCAAGCAAACTCGCACTGGCTTGCGAGGGTTCACATTCGAGATCTACAAGTTCCGTACGATGAGCGTGCTTGAGAATGGACCTTCAGTGCAGCAGGCCACGACGGACGACAAACGAGTGACCCGCATCGGTCGCTGGTTGAGGCGCACAAGTATCGATGAGCTCCCCCAGCTCTTGAATGTTATTCGAGGGGAGATGTCACTGGTGGGACCACGCCCTCATGCGCTGGCTCACGACCAGTATTATGGCCAAAACATCCCGGACTATTCCGGGCGGTTTGCGGTCAGACCCGGCATAACAGGATGGGCTCAGGTGAACGGGTCACGCGGGGAGACTCGGACGATTGCTGATATGCAGCGTCGCATCGAGCTTGATCTCTGGTATGTACGGAACCGCAGCTGTACTCTGGATTTCAGGGTTCTGATGCGGACCATCGTCTTGGAAATCGCTCATCGCGGACGTGGCTGCTGATGGTGAAATCCGTCAGACCTGATACGCCAGCACAAGATCACGCCGCTGTTGCAATACGCGGGAGCACTCAGGAAAGGCGAGCACGTACTAAGAGCCGCAACTTCCCATTCTGGCGAGGGAGCATCAAAATACTGGTCTATTCTAGGCTAGGGCTTGTTCCGGCTTAACGAAATTGGCGAAGTGTCTGTGAGGATTTGATGCCGTTGGATGATCCGTTCCCGATTGAGAGTTTTCCTGCGCGTGTCAAAGAGGCGATCCTGTTGGAGTTCAACGGGCGCCGTCCCACAGTTCGCGAGGTGGCAAACGTTTCTGACACCAGTTGGCTGCAACTCCCTGGCATCGGTCTGAGAACGTTGGTTGAGATTCGATACCTCTCCGGGAGGATTCCCGGAAAGAAGAGTCTTTTCGCACACCTTACCGACGCGGAATTGATAACCAAGTGTGATCATCTGCAAAAGGAGTTTGGCAACGCAAAGAAGGAGATTCGCAGCCTGCAGGGTCGCATCGATCACCTACACCACGAGCTTAATGCAGTCAAAGCTGAGCTCAGACTACGGACGTCTTCTCCTGTCGGGAGGATAACAAGCGCATCGGACCATTGATCGACTTCTCATGATGCTCGATTACTACAAGCGGAGTGTCGCCAACCGTACGGGGCCGTTAGGGATGCGGTTAGGCCAACGATCGATCAGGCTGTCTGGGGAAGGTCCGGTCCTGACAGATTTTGCTGAAAAACTCTCGGGCGCTGCTTTGTCGGTCTATTAGTAGGGCCTGTGTGCCCGATTAGGCCCAGCATCCTGTACGTCGAGCATCCGAAAAACGGCGCTTGCGGAGTTTTTCACCATTGGGTAATGGGGCGGCTCTCCCTGGATGCCGATAACATCGGCTGGCCACGTGCACAGGAGAGCAGCCATGGACTACTATGGTGGTTTAAAGCCCGTCCCGAAATTTATGGCGAGGCCAATCTGCGGACTATTGGGCTACAAAGCACATGGCGCTCAAGTTCACAGCAGAGCAGAATATGCCCCCGTGCTACCCGAATGCGGCACGGCGGCCGTGAGGCTAGACAGCCCAGGAGATCGCTAGGAAACTCAGATGTAGCGGAAGTCATCCACACTGAGGCTGGCAGTGCCTGCAATCTTAAGATTGTGAATGTCATCGAAGCCAGCGAGCTCGCTGAAATTCACATAGCGCGCGCCATTAGGTCCCGACGCATCTACCACGAAGGTCTTCTGACCGATCATCTGGTTCGCGTCGTTGTAAGCTGTAACGGTTACGTGATTGTTGTCGGACGCCGAAGAGAAGAAAGCGCCCTCGAAGTCGAAGTTGGACCAGTCTCCCGGGGCAATCAGGAGAGAATGTGCATAATCTCCCTCGTTGTCGGGAGCGAGAACGCTCTGGCCTGACGAGGACACGTACTCCGAGCCTGCTCCAGAGACAGCACCGCCCTGGATGACAAAGCCGTTGTAAATGAACCATCCGTTTGCGGCAGTGTATCCAGATCCACTGTCAAAGTTCAGGATCTTGGCGCAGTCGCCAGTCCCCGTGTTCGCAGGATAGCCGCCTTCCATATAGCCAGAATTATCACGAATGGTGTTCCAGTGCTCGAACAGAGCCTGATACTCAGCGCCAAGTGTGGCGTTATAGACGTTGTCGTTTGTGGTGTCCGTGTCATTGAGGCCATAGACACTCCTCACGATGTTGATGATTTGTGACGTTCTATAAAAGTAGCTGGTGCCATCGACGAGCGTACTGTCCTCAGATGAGTTCAAGAGAGCGGCCGTCGCTTCACGGATGAACGCGTTATCACCGCCACCTTGGATGCTGAGAGCCTGAAGTAGGGTCGGGCTGCTATAGATAGTCCCGTTTTTGCCCGGCGCCGTCCATGACGAATTGATCCCGAAGATTGACTCGAATGACTGACTGGAGGAGTAGCCGTCCCAGTCAGATGTATGGTTTTTCCAGTAGCCATGGGAAAGCCCATCATAGAACGCATTACACACTTCGAGGTCTGGAGTGGGCGGCGGAAGAACGATAACGTTACCAGTCATAGGGCATCTCCGTTCCTTTAAATTGGCTACGTCTAGCTTAGCAATTCCATCCACTTGGTTTAACAGCCACCAAGGCTGAAGACACTCGGTACTTTGAAGTAATTCCTCTGGGAGGGTTCTTATCTTATAAGCGAGATTACCGACTAAGCCGAAGTTTCCCATTCAAACTAGCTTCAGCAGGCGCGCTCCTGCGATGATGAGCTGTGGTCGAGGGCCTCCTCAGCAGCGTTAAACTGAAAGTCCGGCCCGTAAATCACGACCACCGTCCCAAGCGGCGGACGAGGAGCATGACGGAAGCAGCGTAGAGGAACGCGCGGGCTGACGTGAGCGTCGCCTCGGGGTCTTTCCAGAGCCGTCGGTTGCGACTGATCCAGGCGAAGAATCTTCCAACCATCCAGCGGCGTGGATGCAGCGCAAAGCCGACTTGATCAGGTGGCTTCCTGACGATCTCGATGATAATTGAGGTCGCTTGGGTGGGAGCCTCTCCGGCATAGCCGCTGTCGGCAAACCCTTTGACGATGAACGGGAACGCACGCCGTGACAGGCGCAGAACCACACAGGCGCCATCGCGGTCCTGAACGTCAGCAGGCTGGGGCTCCAGGATCAGGCCGCGTCCGTCGGTATCGACCATCACCTAGCACTTGCGGCCTTTGACCCTCTTGCCTGCATCATAGCCTCGCGGTCCGCTGCTCTCATTGGTCTTCACGCTTTGGCTATCGAGCACGGCGGCGGTGGGCGAGGCCTCCCGCCCCACCTGCTCCCGGTCGGCCATGACCAGCAGATGGTTGATGGTCTCGAACACACCAGTGTCCCGTGTCGGCCGAACTGAGAAACTGACCCCCTGACGAAGCGAAGAACTGACCCCCTCCTTGGCAGAGGAGGAATAGATGTCGACCGGGGTTTCAGTGGATCCTGCATTGTCGCGGACGATGTGGGGAGAGGAGATGCTTCAGGCTGAGGAGGTGGCCGCGATGCTGCGGCTGCATGGGCTTGGCTGGGGAGCCAAGCGGCTGGCGAGGGAGTTCGGCTGCGCGCGGAACACGGTGCGGCGGTATCTGCGCGAGGGCGGGGCTGTGGCGTTCCGCAAGCCCGTGCGCCGGACGGCCTTCGACGGCCTGGACGACTGGCTGCGGGAACGGTTCTTTCGGCACGGCGGCAATGCCGACGTGGTGCGCCAGGAGTTGGCGAGCGAGCACGGGATCGTCATCGGGCTGCGCTCGGTGGAGTTGCGGGTGCAGCGCTGGCGCCGTGAGTTGAAGGCGCAGATGCGGGCAACCGTGCGGTTTGAGACGGCGCCGGGCCAGCAGATGCAGATCGACTTTGGCGACACGCGGGTGTGGATCAGTGGCGAGCGGGTGCGGGTGCACCTGTTTGTGGCAACGCTAGGCTACTCGCGCCGGCTGCATATCCGTCCCTCGCTGCGGGAACGCCAGGCGGATTGGTTCGAGGGCATGGAAGGCGCCTTTCTGCGCTTTGGCGGGGTTCCGGCCGAAGTACTGTTCGACAATCCCAAGGCGCTGGTTGAGCATCACGATGCGGCCACCCGGGAGGTGCGGTTCAACGGGCGCCTTCATGCCTTTGCCCGCTACTGGGGTTTTACCCCGCGCGCCTGTGCGCCCTACCGGGCGCGCACCAAGGGAAAGGACGAGCGCGGGGTCGGCTACGTCAAGAAGAACGCCGTTGCCGGCCGCCGCTTCGAGAGTTGGGCGGCGTTCGAGGCGCATCTGGACCGGT
>NZ_JACXAB010000059.1 GCF_014699075.1 Microvirga sp.
TTGAGGCCCGGAACGTTCGAATACCAGGCGGAATAGTCATGGCTGTGCTGCGCACCCACGCGGGCCGCCGCGCCGTTCGGGCCGCGGAACACGATGGGGGCGCCGAGCTGGCCACCGGACATGTAGAGGGTCTTGGCTGCCGAGTTGATGATCTGGTCGATCGCCTGCATGGCGAAGTTGAAGGTCATGAACTCGACGATGGGGCGAAGCCCGGTGAAAGCCGCGCCGACGCCGACGCCGGCAAAGCCATGCTCGGTGATCGGCGTGTCGATCACGCGCTTGGCGCCGAATTCCTGCAGCAACCCTTGCGTGACCTTGTAGGCGCCCTGGTACTCGGCCACCTCTTCACCCATGACAAGGACGTTCTGGTCCTTGCGCATCTCTTCGGCCATGGCATCGCGAAGAGCCTCGCGGACGGTCATGTTGACCAGTTCCGTGCCCTCGGGGATTTCGGCAAAAGCGTTGTAGCTGGTGCGGTTCGTGATGACGGAGGGCGCTGCCGGAGTCGAGACATCCGCCTGCTGCGGACGCTCGGATGGAGCCGGACGATCGGCCAAGCCTTCGGCCTGCATGTCGGGCGTTGGTGCCGGTTGGGCTTCCGGTGCCGGAGCAGCCGGCGCCTTTGCCGAAGAGGCCGCAGCCGATACGTCCTCACCCTCACCCGCGAGGATCGCAATGGGGGTGTTCACGGCCACATTGTCGGTGCCGTCGGAGACCAGGATCTTGGCCAGGACGCCCTCGTCGATGGCCTCGACCTCCATAGTCGCCTTGTCGGTCTCGATCTCGGCCAGCACGTCGCCCGGCTTGACCTGATCGCCCTCTTTTTTCAGCCACTTGGCCAGTTTGCCCTGCTCCATGGTGGGCGAGAGGGCGGGCATGAGAATATCGATCGCCATTAAAAGACCTGTTTCGATTGTCGCAGCGGCGAGATGTGGGGAGCGGCGCTAGAGGCGCCGCTTACAGGAGGATATCCGTGTAGAGCTCGGACGGGTCCGGCTCCGGATCGTGCGTGGCGAACTCGGCCGCCTCGTTGACGATCTCGCGCACCCGGCTGTCGATCGCCTTCAACTCGTCTTCCGACAGCTTCCAGCTCTCCAGCAGACGGCGGCGCACCTGCTCGATGGGGTCGTGCTCCTCGCGCATGCGGGTCACCTCGTCCTTCGTGCGGTATTTCGCCGGATCGGACATGGAGTGGCCGCGATAGCGGTAGGTCTGCATCTCGAGGATGTACGGCCCCTTGCCCGAGCGGGCATGCTCGATGGCGCGCTGGCCGGCGGCGTAGACCGCGCGGATGTCCATGCCGTCCACCTGCTCGCCCGGAATGCCGAACGACACGCCGCGCTTGGAGAAGTCGGTCTGGGCCGAGGCGCGGCTTACCGACGTGCCCATGGCGTAGCGGTTGTTTTCGATCACGTAGACCACGGGCAGCTTCCAAAGCTGCGCCATATTGAAGCTCTCGTAGACCTGACCCTGGTTGGCCGCGCCGTCGCCGAAATAGGTCAGGCAGACATTGCCGTTCTCACGGTACTGATTGGCAAATGCGATGCCGGTGCCGAGCGACACCTGTGCGCCGACGATGCCATGGCCGCCATAGAAATGCTTCTCCTTGGAGAACATGTGCATGGAGCCGCCCTTGCCTTTCGACAGGCCGCCGCGGCGGCCTGTCAACTCGGCCATGACGCCCTTCGCGTCCATGCCGCAGGCAAGCATGTGACCGTGATCGCGATAGCCGGTGATCACCTGGTCGCCGTCCCTCGTGGCCATCTGCATGCCGACAACGACGGCTTCCTGGCCGATGTAGAGGTGGCAGAAACCTCCGATCAGGCCCATGCCGTACATCTGTCCGGACTTCTCCTCGAAGCGGCGGATCAGAAGCATCTCGTTATAGGCAGAGAGGTCCTGGTTCTTATCGAATTGTGGGGAATTGGGTGCAGCTCCGCGTGTGGAGCCTTTTGTGGAAGTGGTCTTGTTAGCCGCGCCTGAACCAGCACGGCCCGCCTTGCGGGCAGCAACAGCCATCGGGTCCTCCGAAGGGTTTCCTCGACGAAAGTTGTAGCGCAGACGGAAAAGGAAATCGAGTGGGCTAAAAGCCGTTTTGCGCTGCACAATGAAATGTGCAAGCCATTGATTTACATGACATATTAAGAATTAACTTGATTTCAGTTAAGCAGAACTTTCGGGCTATGCTTAATCATGGGCCTGTAATGATGACGAGGTCGTTCTTGTGCACACGTCCTAACATTACGCGTGCTCTTTCCTCGAGCAGATCCCGGTCGATCTGATCGCTGCGCAGCAGGGCGATGCGGCGCTCCCAGTCCGAGCGCTGAGTCTTCAAACCCGCAAGCTCACCGGAAAGTTCAGCCACCTGAGCCTCATATTTTTGGCGGGCCTCGATACCGCGCGCACCGCTGTGGGCGTGATGCACGAAGTAGCCGGCCACAGCCGCCGAAATGCTATAAAGCACCAGCGGGATGAGGAATCGTCGTGCGCGTCTGCGGATTACCATAAGCCTGAGTCTTACATCGGCATGGTTAAGGAGATGTTAGGCGCGCACCTTGCCTGTCATCATCGGCCTTGTGCCGTTGATCTCGTTGCACGATGCACAGCGCCTTTTTGAATCGAGATGGCCGGGACAGGCCCGGCCATGACGAGAAAGGGTGAGTGAAAACTCGGCCTGTGGGATCAGGCCAGCGCCTTCAGCGCGGCACGTCCTGCGTATTGCGCTTGCGAGCCCAGTTCCTCCTCGATGCGGATGAGCTGGTTGTACTTCGCCAGTCTGTCGGAACGGGCGAGCGAGCCGGTCTTGATCTGCCCGCAATTCGTGGCCACCGCGAGGTCCGCGATGGTGGAATCCTCGGTCTCGCCAGAGCGGTGGGACATGACGGCGGTGTAGCCGGCCCGGTGGGCCATGTCGACGGCAGCCAGGGTCTCGGTGAGTGAGCCGATCTGGTTGACCTTCACGAGGAGCGAGTTGGCGACGCCTTGCTTGATGCCCTGTGAGAGGCGGTTCACGTTGGTGACGAAGAGATCGTCGCCAACAAGCTGGCATTTGGAGCCGACAAGGTCGGTGACGGCCTTCCAGCCCTCCCAATCGTCCTCGGACATGCCGTCTTCGATGGAAGCGATAGGGTAAGCGGAGACAAGCTTCGCGAGGTACTCGGCCTGCTGCTGCGGAGAGAGCTTCTGGCCGGTGCCCTCATAATGATAGGCGCCGCTCTTGAAGAACTCGGTGGCGGCGCAATCGAGGCCGATCACCATGTCCTTGCCGGGCTTGTAGCCGGCCTGTTCGATGGACTTCATGATGAAATCGAGGGCGGCTTCCGCGGAGGGAAGGTTCGGGGCAAAGCCGCCTTCGTCGCCCACATTCGTGTTGTGGCCGGCATCCTTCAGAGCTTTTTTGAGGGTGTGGAACACCTCGGCACCCATGCGCACGGCTTCCGCCAGGGTGGGGGCGCCGACCGGCAGGATCATGAACTCCTGGAAGTCGATGGGGTTGTCCGCATGCGCGCCGCCGTTGATGATGTTCATCATCGGCACTGGAAGAACGCGCGCCTGGGTGCCGCCGACGTAGCGGTAGAGCGGCAGGGTCGAGGCTTCCGCCGCAGCCTTGGCAACCGCCAGCGAGACGCCGAGGATGGCATTGGCGCCGAGTCGTGCCTTGTTCGGGGTGCCGTCGAGCTCAATCATGGTCTCGTCGATGGCGACCTGCTCTTCCGCATCCATGCCGCCGATGGCATCCAGGATCTCGTTATTGACCGCATCGATGGCCTTGAGCACGCCCTTGCCGAGATAGACCTTCTTGTTGCCGTCGCGCAGCTCGACCGCCTCGTGAGCGCCGGTGGAGGCGCCGGAGGGAACGGCGGCGCGGCCCATGGAGCCGTCTTCGAGGGTGACATCCACCTCGACGGTGGGGTTGCCTCGGCTGTCGAGGATCTGGCGGGCGAAGACGTCGATGATCGCTGTCATAAAGCAGGCTCCTGCTGGCTGAAGTGCGGCCGAGGCAACCCGGAAGCGGGTGCGGCCTCAAGTCATGAATTGGCTTATTGACCGAAATACCCAGGTGAGCAAGGACGGCAAGAGACTCATCCCCTCGATCCAAGGTGAAATCTTATGACGGAAACAACTCTCCAACTCGGTCAGGCAAGCGCCCTCCCCGATACCCCGGAAGCCGCGCAGCTCGACCGGGTGCCCAACCCGCATCCGGACACCGATTATATCGCCCGTTTCACCGTGCCGGAATTTACCTCGCTCTGCCCGGTCACAGGCCAGCCGGATTTCGCGATTCTGGTGATCGACTGTGTACCGGGCCCCTGGCTCGTCGAATCGAAGTCGCTGAAGCTCTACATGCACAGCTTCCGCAACCACGGCGCCTTCCATGAGGATTGCACGGTCGCCATCGGCAAGCGGCTCGCCGATCTGCTGGAGCCCCGCTACCTGCGTATCGGCGGCTACTGGTACCCGCGTGGCGGCATCCCGATCGACGTGTTCTGGCAGACAGGCGAGTTGCCGAAGAACCTCTGGCTGCCCGACCAGGGCGTCGCCCCCTATCGGGCGCGCTGAGCCGCCGGCCGCGTCAGGAGGATCGATGCGGCAAAACCGACACCCAGGATGATCAGGGCGGCAACGGACGTTGCCCCGGTCAACCCGATGTTGCGCAGTCCGAAGCCCATCAGCACGACGCCGAGCGCCTGACCGCAGAAGAACGAGAAGGCGTGAAGCGCAACCGCCGATGCGCGGGCGCCCGGCGCCACCTCGGTCACCTGGGCCTGGAAGGTGTTGTGAAGCATATAGAAGCCGAGCCCCAGGAAGAGCATGGCGGCCGCGTCGAGTTTCCAGTCTCCGCCCAGTCCGAGGAGGACGAGCGCGACGCCTGCGGAGAAACCGCCGCCCATGAGAATGGGCCCGATGCCGAGCCGCTTCAGCATCCAGGCGACGAGCGCGGAATAGACGAGCCCGCCGATGGCGAACCCACCGAGAGCAAAGCCGGCCTCGGTGGCCCCACCACCGCCTCGCTCCTCGAGAAGGGGCGCCACATAGGGGAAAATGCCGAAAATGGCGATGGCCTCCACGAAGACGAGGCTGAAGAGGGTCAGCGCGCGCGGATTGGAGAGGATGTCCCGGTAGCGCAGGAGCGCACCCCTCAGATCGAACTTCCCTCCTGGAAGCGCTCCTCTGAAGCCGATGACGGTAGCGGCGAGGGCCAGGGCGACCATGAAGGTTGAGAGGGAGAAGACGCCCCGCCACCCGATCCATTCGGCGAGCAGCCCCGCAAAGGACGAGCCTGCCAGCTGACCGACGATGACGGCAATGAAGTACCGGCTCAGGGCCACCTGGCGCTGCGCCATATCGACCCGGTCGCCGATGAGCGCGATGGAGAGCGGAATGGACCCGCCTGCAGCGGCGCCGGCGATGATGCGGAGCGTGAAGAGTGTCGAAGGATCGGGCGCGAAGATGGAGCAGGCCAGGGCCAGGAACAGCACCGCCAGAGCCACCTTCATCACCCGCTCCTTGCCGAGGGCGTCACCGACCGGCCCCAGGATGGGCTGGATGAAGGCGTAGGGGAGCGCGAAGGCGGCGGAGAGGAGCGCGATGGTCTGCGGCGTGGAGCTCAGGTCCCTGGCGATCACGCCAACCATCGGCTCGACGGCACGGCCGGAGAAGGTGCTGGCGAAGCCGCTGGTGGCGAGAATCAGGATCAGATTGCGGGACGACATGGGCGCCTGACAGGGGAACCGCGGAGAAAGCTTTCGCTTCCTATCACGCCTGCGCCGTTAGGCGAGCGGCAGGAATGCAGATCTGCCCTCGCAACGTCACATGGAACGGATCAGACGTTAAGCCTGCTGGTTCTTCGCCAAGGCATCGAAGGCCTTGAGCTGTGCGAGCAGCGCCTCCAGTTCCTTGAGCGGCACCATGTTGGGGCCGTCGGACGGCGCCTTGTCCGGATCCTGGTGGGTCTCGATGAAGACGCCGGCAACGCCGACCGCGACGGCCGCACGGGAGAGAACCGGAACGTATTCGCGCTGACCACCGGAGGTCGCGCCCTTGCCGCCGGGCTGCTGCACGGAATGGGTGGCGTCGAACACCACCGGGGCGCCCGTCTCAGCCATGATGGGCAGGCTGCGCATGTCGGACACAAGGGTGTTGTAGCCGAATGAGGCGCCGCGCTCGGTGAGCATGACATTCGGATTGCCTGCCGCCTTCACCTTCTCGGCGACATTCGCCATGTCCCAGGGAGCCAGGAACTGGCCTTTCTTCACGTTGACCACCCGGCCGGTCTTGGCCGCCGCGATCAGGAGATCGGTCTGGCGGCAGAGGAAGGCCGGTATCTGGAGAACGTCGACGACCTCGGCCACGGCAGCGCACTGGTCGTTCTCGTGCACGTCGGTGAGCACCGGCAGCCCGTAACGCTCCTTGACCTCGGCAAAGATGGCGAGCGCCTTGTCGATCCCGATGCCGCGGGCGCTGGAGATCGACGTCCGGTTCGCCTTGTCGAAGGAGGACTTGTAAACGAGACCCAAGCCCAGCCGGCCTGCCATCTCACTGAGGGCTGCAGCCATTTCCAAGGCGTGATCGCGGCTTTCCATGGCGCAGGGCCCGGCAATGATGCTGAGCGGCAGGTGATTGCCAAAGCGGACAGAGCCGATCTGGACGACATTCTGGGGCTGTTTGTTATCAGTCATGGGCTGTCACTAGCCTTTTTGATCTGAAAGGCAAAGCGGCGATGTTCCATGGAAGCTTTCAACTCAAGGGGCGCACCAGGACCAGGCAGCGATTTTATAGAAAGCATCGGTTTTCTGCCCCAATCGGCACGATCAGTAATCTTCCCTTAGGTAATTAGGTAAAGAGTATTGAAGTCACTGCAAATGCTAAGAAAATTTACCGATAGCGCTTTGGGGGGCGCTCTAATGTCAGATCAGGACAAGATGCAGGAACTCATTGCGATCCGAACCGCCCTTGGGTTCACCCAGAGCAGGATGGCGCACGAGATCGATATGAACCTGCGCGACTACCAGGCTTTCGAGTGGGGCGAGACCGAGATTCCAGACATCTATCTCAGAGCGCTCGAGCGGATTGCCATGCTCCACGCGGTCCGGCACCGAAACCCGATGATGGTACCGCCCGCAATGCGGGCAGAAGCTCTGCAATTCGCCAGGCTTGTGGAGATGTAGGCCTGAACGGCCGCACCTCTTCCGCTTTGTTCCGACCTAGAATGTCATTGCAGCGGCATTGATGATGCCGGCCGACAGCGATGAGGCGCCCAGGAACAGCGCTGCCGCCATTTCGCCGGCAGCGATGCGCTGCGAAAGGTTCGGCATCACGATCCGCACGAGCCAGTAGACGACGATCTGCACGGCTAGGGCAACAAGGCCCCAGACGAGGCAGTCGACGATGGTCTGGGCATGAACGATGGCGCTGGCGAGCGGCAGGGCGAATCCCACGAGGCTGAAGCCCAAAGCTGTAGCCGCGGAGATCACGTTCTCCCGGATCAGGGCAAACTCGTTGTGCATGGTCGCGAGCGTGTAGATGGCCAGATACAGCCCTACCAGCGCGACAGCGAGCACGAAGAAGATCAGGAAGTCGGGCAAGCCCGCGAGAGAATTGGCCACGGCTTTATGCTCCCCACCGGTTGATTGTCGTTCAACGGCTTAAGGGAACATGGTTAATTTTATGTTGGCTCGAACGCGATCGCCACGCCGAAGGCGGCACTGGCCGGAACGATGAGTCTGCTGCCGATATGCTGGTAAGGAACCTCCGCGGCATCGAGCCACCGTGCCTGCCGCTGGATGTCCTGAACGCGGATGGCGAAGGCCACGAGGGACGGCTGGTCGAGCTCGGCCTCGATGGAGCCGTAGATCTCCGCGGCATCATCGGGCGTCAGAACGTCGATGTGGCTGTCAGCCAACCGGAAGGACAGGTCGTCCCCGTCGGGACTTCCGGGCTGCACACCGGTAAAGGCGCCAAGAAAATCACGGAGTTGCTCCGGCTCAGGAGCGGCCAGGGTGACGGACGAAATCCGGGTCGCCTGATTGTCGTGGCGCTGGAATTCCGGATTCCAGAAATTTTCGGGATAGTGCTGCTGGCAAACGAAGAAGGCGGCTTTGGGAGAGAGTTCCGCTGATGCAAAGGCCAGCGTGAAAGCGACCTTGGTCTCGCTGCCGTCGGGCCGGCGGCCGGTACGCTCGAAGTGAAAGGGCTCGAAGGATCCGATGCCTTTCTCGGCAAAGAGCGCCGCATCAGCCTTGGCGTCCTGGCTGTCGAGGACCAGCATGGCCAGCCCCTCACGGGTCCGCAGATAGTCCTGCACGAAAGCCCCGAAGCTGAAGGCGCTCGCCCGGTGAGGCGCGATTGCGGCGCCCTCGCCAACGGTGATCAGCTCGATGAAGGAGCCGGAAAACTGCACAAGCCGGTTCTCGGTGCCCCAGGGATGCCGGTTGCGGGAGCCCACCTGAAAGCCAAGGCGCTGATAGAAGTGTCCGGCCTGATCGAGGTCCTGGACGGCAACAACGAGATGGTCGATCCGGCGGGTCATCGGGCACTTTCCTGCTGGTCGCGCCCGTAAGAATTTGGGCGCGACGGTTCAGGTTAACATCAAACCAGCCGGCTTTGCTCCACGGCCGCGTGGATGAAGCTCTTGAAGAGCGGGTGCGGCTCGAACGGGCGCGACTTCAGCTCGGGGTGGTACTGCACGCCGATGAACCAGGGATGGTCCTCGTACTCGACGATCTCGGGCAGGATGCCGTCCGGCGAAACGCCCGAGAAGCGTAGGCCCTTCGACTCAAGCTGTTCGCGGTAGGACATGTTCACTTCATAGCGGTGACGGTGACGCTCGGAGATTTCCGTACCGCCATAGATCTCTGCCACCTTGCTGCCGGACTTGAGGGAGGCCTGATAGGCGCCGAGCCGCATGGTGCCGCCGAGATCGCCGCTGGCGGTCCGCTTTTCGAGCTCATTGCCGCGCAGCCACTCCGTCATGAGGCCGACCACCGGCTGCGAGGTTGGGCCGAATTCAGTGGAGCTGGCATCCTGAATGCCGGCGAGCGATCGGGCCGCTTCGATGACGGCCATCTGCATGCCGAAGCAGATACCGAAATACGGCACCTTGCGCTCGCGGGCGAAGCGGGCCGCCCGGATCTTGCCCTCGGCACCGCGCTGGCCGAAGCCTCCGGGCACCATGATGCCATGGATGCCTTCCAGAAACGGGGCCGGATCCTCGCTCTCAAAGACCTCGCTCTCGATCCACTCCAGGTTCACCTTCACCTGATTGGCGATGCCGCCGTGGTGCAGCGCCTCGATGAGCGACTTATAGGCGTCCTTGAGGCCCGTGTATTTGCCCACGACGGCAATGGTGACCTCGCCCTCAGGGTTATGAACGCGCTCGGAGATGGTGGTCCACCGGGACAGGTTCGGGGTCTTGGCCGTGTCGAGGCCGAAAGCCGCCAGAACCTCGCTGTCGAGGCCCGCCTCGTGATAGGCCAGGGGCACGTCATAGATCGAGCGGGCGTCCCGAGCCTCGATGACGGCCGTCTCGCGCACGTTGCAGAACAGGGCAAGCTTGCGGCGCTCGTCCTTGGGGATTTCGCGGTCCGTGCGGCACAGAAGGATGTCGGGCTGGATACCGATGGAGCGTAGCTCCGCCACCGAGTGCTGGGTCGGCTTGGTCTTCAGCTCGCCGGCGGACGGGATGAACGGCAGCAGGGTCAAGTGGACATAGATCGCCTGGCCTCGCGGCAGATCGTTGCCGAGCTGGCGGATAGCCTCGAAGAACGGGAGGCCCTCGATATCGCCCACCGTACCGCCGATCTCGACCAGAACGAAATCGAAGCCTTCGTTGCCGGTGATCACGAAGTCCTTGATGGCGTTGGTGACATGCGGAATCACCTGGATGGTGGCGCCGAGATAGTCGCCGCGGCGCTCCTTGGTGATGATGTCGAGATAGATCCGGCCCGTCGTGATGTTGTCGGCCTTGGTGGCCGGCACGCCGGTGAAGCGCTCATAATGGCCGAGATCCAGGTCGGTCTCAGCGCCGTCGTCGGTCACGAAGACCTCGCCGTGCTGATAGGGGCTCATCGTCCCCGGATCGACGTTGAGATATGGGTCGAGCTTCCGAAGCCGAACCTTGTAACCGCGTGCTTGGAGAAGCGCTCCCAGGGCCGCCGAAGCCAGCCCCTTGCCGAGCGAAGACACCACGCCGCCGGTGATGAATACGTACCGCGTCATGGACCCCTATCCATAAACATCAGGCGCCGATTCGCAATTGCGAACCGGACCACCTGAAAGCCATCCACAAAAAGAGAGGGCCGGAAGCACCGGCCCTGGGTTCGTTTACTGCTGAGGCGCTGCTGGCGCCGGAGCGCCGGGAGCCGGAACCGCAGGCTGGTCGCCTTGGAGACGCTGCAGCTGCTCAAGCACGTTGCCGCCCTGCGGAGCGCCCGGAGCCTGCTGACCCGGAGCCGCCGGAGCAGCGCCATCCAGAATCGACCGCGGCGCCCGAGTCGAGGTCGCCATGACAGTGAGCGCGATGCTGGTCACGAAGAACAGGCCCGCCAGAATCGCCGTCGCACGGGTGAGCGCGTTGGCCTGGCCGCGCCCGGTCATGAAGCCGGACACACCGCCGCCGCCTCCGCCGCCGCCGAGGCCCATGCCGCCACCCTCGGAGCGCTGCAGGAGAACCACGCCGATCAGGGCAAGCACGATGATCAGGTGGATGATGATGAGAACTGTTTGCATCGTTTTCAAAAACCTCAAGCGGCTGCGCACAGGGCGACAGCCGCTCGCAATCCGTTCGTTGCGGCGGCCTGTAGCATAGGTGGGCTCAGGATCAAAGACCCGCAAGCGGCCTTTTCGCACTTACCCCAGATAAGCTCCTGCGATGCCCAGGAAATCGGCCGCCACGAGGCTGGCGCCGCCCACTAGGGCACCGTTGACGTTCTCCACCGCCATCAGTTCGGCAGCATTCGAGGGCTTCACGGAGCCGCCATAAAGAATGCGGACCTTGGGAGCTTCCGCTTTGCCGACAAGGCGCTTCAACTCCTCACGGATTGCCGCATGGACTTCCGCCACGTCGGCGGCCGTCGGGGTCAGGCCTGTGCCGATCGCCCAGACGGGCTCGTAGGCAACGACGAGGTTGTGACTGTTCGAATCGACCGGGATCGAGCCGCGCAACTGCTTCTTGACCACGGCGAGGGCTTTGCCGGCCTCGCGCTCCTCCCGGGTCTCGCCGACGCAGACAATGGCAGTAAGGCCAGCCCGGTGAGCCGCCACTGCCTTGGCGCAGACATCCTGGTCCTTTTCCCTGTGGTACTGGCGGCGCTCGGAATGGCCGACTATCACGTAGGTGGCACCGGCATCGGCCAGCATCTCGGCCGACAGGTCACCGGTGAAGGCACCCGATTCCTTGGCGTGGCAGTCCTGCCCGCCGATGGCGATCCGGGAGCCGACCGAGAGTTGCGCGGCATAGCCGATCAGGGTCGCGGGCGGACAGACGGCCAGTTCAACCTTGGCCTTGAGGCCGGGGGTATAGCCCGCGTGGATCTCCTCCAGCACCCTGGCCGAGGCCTTCAACCCGTTCATCTTCCAGTTGCCCGCAACCAGCGGGCGCGGCCTATCGACGCTCATGTAAGGCACTCCTGTCGCGCTTGATAAATTGGCACTAGCAGAGGCTTAGACCCTCTTTCAACCAGACTTGCCCTTTTCGTAGAGCCCCTGATCGTTTATCGGCAGGTTTAACGAGTTTTTGGGAAACGGGTTCACGATGCTTCGGAACATGCGCAAGGCTGGGCAGACAATCGTCGGCAAAGCCATCGCCACCATCTTTTTCGGCGCTCTTATCGTCAGCTTCGCCATCTGGGGCATCGGCGACATCTTCCGCGCAACGCCCGCTTCCACCGTGGCCGAGGTCGGCGACACCACGATCACGGTCGATCAGACCCGCAACGCCTATACCAACGAACTGCAGCGGCTCGGACGCCAGTTCCGCACGGTCATCAGCCCCGAGCAAGCCCGGGCCTTCGGCCTCGACCAGCAGGTGATCAACAATCTGGTGACCGATGCCGTCCTGGCGGAAAAGGCCAGGGAGATGGGGCTGTCGGTCTCCGATCAGCTTGTCGCCGCCTCGATCGTCAACAACCCTGCCTTCAAAGGTGCGGACGGTCAGTTCAACCGTGCCCTGTTCGATCAGGCGCTTCGCAACATCAATCTCTCCGAGGCCGGTTTCGTGCAGGAGCAACGCTCCGCCATGGCGCGGCTTCACCTCGCCGAGGCGATCGCCGGGGATATCAATGTGCCCCTGGCCGCCAGGGAGGCTCTGAATCGCTACGCCACTGAGCGCCGCGCGAGCGCCTACTTTCTTCTGACGGCAGCGATGGCGGGTGATATTCCCGCCCCTACGGCTGAACAGCTCCAGAGCTTCTTCAATGAGCGCAAAAGCGCATTCCGGGCTCCTGAGTACCGCGCCGTGACGGCGATGGCCCTCGATGCCGCTGCCCTGGCCAAGCCCGACGCTGTGTCGGAGGCGGATGCCCGCGCACGCTTCGAGCAGCAGAAGGCGAAATACGGCAGCCCTGAGCGCCGGACGATCCAGCAGATCACCTTCCCGTCCCAGGCCGAAGCCGAGGCCGCCGCCGCCAAGATCAAGGAAGGCGCAACTTTCGAATCCATCGCGACTGAGCGCAATGTGTCCCAGCAGGATCTGGAACTCGGCACCTTCACGAAGGCTGAGATGCTCGATCAAGCTGTGGCGGATGCCGCCTTCAGCCTGGAGCAGGGTGCGGCAAGCGCTCCGGTCGCCGGCCGCTTCGGCCCTGTGCTCCTGCGGGTGACGCAGATTCAGCCCGAAGCGGTGCGACCATTCGAAGAGGTTGCCACGGAGCTCCGGCAGGAGGTTGCAACGGAGCGGGCCCAGGGGCAGATCGAGCGGATCCATGACGAGATCGAGGATCTGCGCGCCGGCGCCAAGCCTTTGGCGGACATCGCCAGAGAGAAGGGCCTGACCCTGGTCCAGGCTCCGGCGGTTGATGCCAACGGTCTCGACAAGGCCGGCACCCCAGTCAATATCCCGGCGAAAGATGCGGTCGTAAAGGCAGCTTTCGCGTCGGATATCGGCGTCGACAACGAGGCTCTGCGCACGGGCACCGGCTATGTCTGGTATGACGTGACCGGCATCGAGGCCTCCCGCGAGAAGAACCTCGACGAGGTTCGCGATCAGGTCGCCGCCCAGTGGCGCGAAGATCAGGTTGCCCAGCGCCTCTCCGAGAGAGCACGCGGGCTCACGGAGCGTTTGGAGAAGGGCGAAGCCATCGAGGCGGTGGCCCAGGAGGCCGGCGCGACGGTGAAGACCGCCACCGACCTTGCCCGAAATCCCGGCAAGGACGATCTCACTGCCGAGGCCGTGAACCGTATCTTCGCCGTTCCGGTCGGCAAGGCTGGACATGCGGCCAACGGCCCGGACGCCCGTGCCGTGTTCAAGGTCACCTCGGCCACGGTCCCGGCTTTGGTCACGTCAACCCAGCAGGCACAGACCACCGAGAACCAGCTTCGCACCGCCCTCGGCGACGACCTGATCAACCAGTACATCGCCCAGGTCCGCCAGGATCTCGGCGTCACGATCAATCAGCAGGCGCTGCGTCAGGCTACCGGCGGCGAACTGTAGGCCATGACGCTCGCGCCCGACTTCGACACGTTCGCCACGGCCTATGAGGCTGGCGAGGCCGGCGTTCTGCGCACCACCCTGGTGGGCGATCTGCTCACCCCGGTCGCGGCTTTCCTCAAGCTGCGGCACGGGCGGAAGGGCTCGGCCTTCCTGCTGGAGTCGGTCGAAGGCGGCGCGACCCGCGGCCGCTTCTCCATGATCGGGCTCGATCCGGACCTCGTCTGGCGCTGCCAGGACGGCGTTGCGTCCATCGACCGTGGGGCGCTGAGCCGGATGCAGGAGTTCAGGGTAGACGAGCGTCCTCCCCTGGAAAGCCTGCGGGCCCTGATCAAGGAAAGCGCCCTGCCCCTCTCCGACGATCTGCCGCCCATGGCGGCCGGGCTCTTCGGCTATCTGGGCTACGACATGGTCAGGCTCATGGAGCGGCTGCCCGAGCCGAACTCTGACGTCCTGAAGGTGCCGGACGCCATCCTGATCCGCCCCACCGTGATGGTGGTGTTCGATGGGGTAAGAGACGAGATCTCGCTGATCACGCCGGTGCGCCCCCAGGCGGGCATCTCGGCCAAGGCAGCTTATGAAACCGCTCTGGCGCGCCTCGACGAGGTGACGGTGGCCCTGGAGCGTCCGCTCCCTATGGATGATCGCACCGACCCGACGCACATTCGCTTTGAGCCCCCGGTGTCCAACACCACGCCGGAGGAATTCGAGGCGATGGTGGCCAGGGCGAAGGACTACATCCGCGCCGGCGACATCTTCCAGGTGGTGCTGTCCCAACGCTTCGAATCCGCCTTCCCCCTGCCCGCCTTCGCGCTCTACCGCTCGCTGCGCCGGGTCAATCCGGCGCCGTTCCTCTGCTACCTCGACTTCGAAGATTTCCAGATCGTCTGCTCATCGCCTGAGATCCTCGTGCGGGTCCGCGACGGCAAGGTCACGATCCGCCCCATCGCCGGCACCCGCCCGCGGGGCGCCACGGCCGCCGAGGACAGGGCTCACGCGGAGAGCCTGCTGGCCGATCAGAAGGAGCGCGCCGAGCACCTGATGCTCCTCGACCTCGGCCGCAACGATGTGGGTCGCGTGGCCGAGATGGGCTCCGTGCAGGTGACGGATTCGTTCTTCCTCGAATATTACAGCCAAGTCATGCACATCGTGTCGAACGTGGAGGGTCGTCTCGACCCGAGCTTCGATGCCCTCGATGCGCTGATTGCCGGCTTTCCGGCCGGGACGGTCTCGGGCGCGCCGAAGGTGCGCGCCATGCAGATCATCGACGAGTTGGAGAAGGACAAGCGCGGACCTTACGCCGGCTGCATCGGCTATTTCGGCGCCAATGGCGAGATGGACACCTGCATCGTGCTGCGCACAGCGGTGGTGAAGGACGGTCGCATGGCCGTTCAGGCGGGCGCCGGGATCGTCTACGATTCCGATCCGGCCTCCGAGCAGCAGGAATGCATCAACAAGTCGAAGGCCCTGTTCCGGGCCGCCGAAGAGGCCGTGCGCTTCGCCAGCCAGGCGAGGGTCGGGCAATGAACCTCATGCCAATGGTTCCCTTGACCGGGGGCGTCGCATACGCGAACGTCGGCGCGCCATGACCCGCGTTCTCGTCATCGACAACTACGACAGCTTCACCTGGAATCTGGTGCATCTGCTCGGCCCTCTCGCCACGTCCGTCGACGTGGTGCGCAACGACGCCATCACCGCCGACGAGGTGCTTAGCCATCGGCCGGACGCGATCGTGCTGTCTCCCGGGCCCTGCACCCCGAATGAGGCCGGGGTCTGCCTCGATCTCGTGAAGCGCGCTTCGCCCGAGATCCCGACCTTCGGCGTTTGCCTTGGCCTGCAGACGATCGGTCAGGTCTTCGGCGGCACCGTCTCCCGGGCGCCGCTGCCGATGCATGGCAAGGTCTCCGATGTGGAGCATAACGGGCAGACCGTCTTCCGCGGCATCAACGGCTCGTTCAAGGCCACCCGCTATCATTCCCTCATCGTGGATCGGGAGACCTGTCCGGACGATCTCCAGGTCACGGCGGAGACGGCCGACGGCCTTGTCATGGGCCTGTCCCACCGCTCGTTGCCGGTCCACGGCGTGCAGTTCCACCCCGAGAGCATCCTGTCCGAACATGGGGTGACGATCATGCGCAATTTCTTCGACCTCGCGGCGGATTGGAATGCCAAGCACCGCGCGAGCGCCGCCGCAGCCGCACCAGCAGGGCACTGAAACCGATGGAATCCTTCAAATCCTACCTTGCCAAGGTGGCCACCGGCGCGTCCCTGACGCGGGACGAGGCACGGGATGCCTTTGACGACCTGCTCTCCGGCGAGGTGACGCCAGCCCAGGGCGGCGCCTTCCTGATGGCCCTGAGGGTTCGGGGCGAAGCCCTCGACGAGATCATCGGCGCCGTTACCGCCATGCGCGGGCGCATGCTGCGGGTCAACGCACCCGACAAGGCCATCGACATCGTCGGCACCGGCGGCGACCACAAAGGCAGCTACAACATCTCCACGCTGGCTTCGATCATCGTGGCCTCATGCGGCGTGCCTGTTGCCAAGCACGGCAACCGCGCCGCCTCCTCCAAGTCGGGCACGGCAGACGTGCTCTCGGCGCTCGGGGTGAAGCTCGGCCTCGCCCCTGAAGGTCTGGAGCGCTGCCTGTCCGAGACCAAGCTCTGCTTCATGTTCGCCCAGACCCACCACGCTGCCATGCGCCACGTGGCGCCGACGCGTGTGGAGCTTGGCACGCGCACGATCTTCAATCTGCTCGGCCCCCTCGCCAACCCGGCCGGTGCCAAGCGCCAGCTTTTGGGTGTTTTTTCAGAAGCATGGCTTGAGCCCCTCACGCAGGTTCTGAAGGAGCTCGGCTCGCACAAGGTCTGGACCGTGCACGGCTCCGACGGGCTCGACGAGATGACCACGACAGGCCCCACCTTCGTGGTCGCGCTGGAGGATGGTGCCATACGCCGTTTCACCGTCACGCCCGAGGAGGTTGGCCTGCCGACCGCATCGCTGGATGACCTGAGGGGCGGCGATCCGGAGCATAATGCAGAGCAGCTGCGCGCTGTCCTCGAAGGTGCCCGCACACCCTATCGTGACGTTGCCTTGCTCAACGCAGCCGCCTCCCTCGTGGTGGCCGACGAAGCTGCGAACTTACGCGACGGTCTTGAGCGTGCTTCGCGGGCTCTCGACAGCGGTGCCTCCAAGGCTACCTTGGACCGCCTCGTTCAAGTCTCGAACGGTTGAGCGGTTAAGCCATGAACGACGTTCTCAGCCGCATCGAAGCCTACAAGCGCCAGGAGATCGCAGCTGCAAAAGCTGCCGTGCCGCAGGCCGAAATCGAGCGCCAGGCCCGCGAGGCCTCTCCGCCGCGCGGCTTTGCCAAGGCCATCGAGATCCACCTCGCCGAAGGGCGTCCTGCGCTGATTGCGGAAGTGAAGAAGGCAAGCCCTTCCAAGGGGCTGATCCGCGCCGACTTCGACCCGCCGAGTCTTGCCCGCGCCTATGCCGAAGGCGGCGCCACCTGCCTGTCCGTGCTCACCGACGAGCCATCCTTCCAGGGCAAGCCCGAATACCTGGCCCAGGCTCGCGAAGCCTCCGGTCTCCCGGCTCTGCGCAAGGACTTCCTCTTCGAGCCCTATCAGGTCTACGAGGCTCGCGCCTGGGGTGCCGACTGCATCCTCGTGATCATGGCGAGCGTCACGGACGAGGAGGCCCGCATCCTGATCGACACCGCTCACGGCCTCGGCATGGATGTGCTGGTCGAGGTGCATGACCGACCCGAGCTGGAGCGCGCCCTGCCGCTTGGCACAAAGCTGATTGGCATCAACAACCGCAATCTTCGCACTTTCGAGGTTTCGCTTGCGGTCAGCGAGGAACTTGCACCCCTGATCCCATCCGACCGCATCGTCGTCGGCGAGAGCGGCATCTTCACGCTCCAGGACATTGAGCGCCTGACGAAGGTGAACATCCGCACCTTCCTCGTGGGAGAGAGCCTGATGCGGCAGGCGGATGTGGCGGGAGCCACCCGCAGACTCCTCTTCGGCGAGGCCGCATGACGAAACTCACGCATCTCGATGCGGCGGGTGAGGCCAACATGGTCGACGTCTCGGACAAGGACGTCACGAGCCGCACGGCAATCGCCGAAGGATGCGTGGTCATGCTGCCGGAGACGCTCGCGCTGATCCGCCAGGGAGATGCCAAGAAGGGCGACGTGCTGGGGACCGCGCGGCTTGCCGGCATCATGGCCTCCAAACGCACGCACGAGCTCATCCCCCTCTGCCACCCTCTCCTGATTTCCAAGGTGAAGGTGGACTGCACCCTCGACGAGAGCCTTCCCGGCGTGCGCGTGAGCGCAGAGCTGAAAGTGTCGGGCCAGACCGGCGTCGAGATGGAAGCACTCACCGCAGTCTCTATCGCGTGCCTGACGATCTACGACATGGTGAAAGCCGCGGATAAGGGCATGCGGATCGAGAACATCCGCCTGCGCCACAAGAGCGGCGGACGATCGGGAGATTACGAGGCGCCATGAGCCTGATTTCGGTTGAGGATGCCCTGTCTCGGGTGCTGGCGAGCGTAGGGAAGCCGCTTGAGACCGAGCATGTCCCCCTCACCTCCTGTGCCGGGCGCACCCTGGCCGAGGATCTCAGCGCCCTTCGCGACCAGCCGCCCTTCCCGGCCTCCGCCATGGATGGCTATGCAGTGCGCAGTGCCGATTGCACCAAAGTTCCTGCAACCCTCCAGGTGATCGGCACGAGCGCCGCAGGGGCTCGCTTCGCGGGAGTTGTTGGCGCAATGGAGGCCGTCCGGATCTTCACAGGCGCCCCTGTGCCGGACGGCGCCGACGCCGTGGTCTTGCAGGAGGATACGGAGCGCGTCGGAGATCAGGTGGTGGTGAAGGATGCGGCCCGCCCGAACCGCCACATTCGTGCAGTGGGACTCGATTTTCAGGCAGGCGACGTGCTTCTGCAAGCAGGTTTGCGCCTAGATTCCCGCCACATCGCTCTTGCCGCTGCAATGAGGTACGGAACCCTGCCCGTTCATCGCAAGCCAAAGGTCGCCATACTGGCCACGGGTGACGAATTGGTGCGAGCGGGTGAACCCGTCGGCCCCGACCAAATCACAGCCTCAAGTCTCCCGGCCACCATTCTGATGGTTGAAAAGGCCGGCGCCGAGGTCATTGATCTGGGTATTGCCCGCGACAATCTTGGTGAGCTGGAGGAGCGCATCCAGGCGGCGCGTGATGCTGGCGCCGATATCCTCGTGACTCTTGGTGGAGCCTCGGTGGGCGAGCACGACCTTGTGCAGAAGGCCCTGAGCCGCCAGGGCATGGATCTCGGCTTCTGGCGCGTGGCTTTGCGACCGGGAAAGCCCCTGATGCACGGGCGCCTGGGGTCGACTTTGCTCTTGGGTCTCCCCGGCAACCCGGTCTCGTCCCTCGTTTGTGCTGTCCTTTTCCTGATTCCGGCCATTCGGGCGCTCCTTGGCGACCCCGAGGCAGGCGAGGATCCCAGTGAGGATGCTATCCTGGGCGCGGATCTGCCGCCTAACAAGGAGCGGCAGGACTACATGCGCGCCTCACTGGCACTGCGGGACGTGCCCTTGAGCCTCGCTCAAGGACCTGTGCGGCTGATGCTGCCGGTTGCGACGCCGCACCTCCTGCAGGACTCGTCTATGTTGAGCATCCTCGAACGTTCGGATGCCCTGCTCGTGCGGCCGCCTCATGTTCCGGCCGCGTCAGCTGGAGAACCCTGCCGGATCATTCGGTTGAATCGATTCTGTTGAGGGCTTACCCCCAACTCGGCTGCCCCCGTTGATGGGGGTGATAAGTCCTCAGCGCCTTGTTTGCACGGAGAGTAAGTCCATCGTCGACATAGGTTTGCGCCAGAAAAGCTATGTGGCGGGAAAGCCTGGATAGATGGAATATTATGTTCAGGAGCCCATACTCAGGGTTGCTCAACTCTCCCCCATATGCAATGTTATAAAAACTCAAAAACCTTTAGCCAGTATATTAGGGGCAGAGCTATGGCTTACACCGAACTTACAGAAAATGATGATATCCATAACGTCCGAAATCAGCCTGATACTGATGACGATATCATTAATGGAATGGCCGGGAATGATACCTTCCTAGTAGATAGTTATGTATTCGGCATAAGCATCTCCGGCTCCGACAACCAAGGATATAGGTCCGAAAATCAGCTGGATGTTGTCCAGCTTGGTGCCTCTGCGCATTTCAACTCATTGCGGTTTATTGACGTTCTCACATTTACGTCTCCAAACGCTGCCACGACCCTTACCTACAACGCCAACAGCAACTTCGGTGTTTCTCAGGTTGTAGGATCCACTGCTGGGATCGACACCATCCTCTTCACGAGCGCCTCCGAGGCTGTCGATCTCGATCTCTCCAAGACTTCCTTCATCAACTGGAGCCGTGCCAACCAGTCGATTCTTGTCAATCTGAACACGAATGCGGCTGAGAGCCTCGACGATCGCTTCTTCGGCAGTGCTGCTGGAGAAAGAGTCACCGCGGGCAACGGTCGCGACCTGCTTTACGGCAACGCAGGTGACGACTATCTCGATGGTGGCGAGGGTATCGATGTACTCGATGGCGGCGACGGTAACGACACACTCATCGGGGGCAGTGACCGTGGTCGTGATGGGCCTAACATCCTGAAGGGTAGCAAAGGCAACGACGTCTACAAGTTCAATGAAAAGGTCGATATCGTCATCGATTCAGGCGGCCTCGATAGCCGGATGGTTTCCAAGAACTCGACACTGTCCACCAACGATAAGTTCGAAGGCCTAGCCGCGGATGATACGCTCAGCAAGGCGATAAACCTCACAGCAAATGCCAAGGCCAACATCCTGATCGGCCACAAGGGTAAGAACTCCCTGAAGGGTATGAACGGCAATGACATCTTGGAAGGCCACATGGGCAGCGATCAGCTGGATGGTGGCGCCGGCAACGATAAGCTCTATGGCGGGCTCGGCAGTGACAAGCTCACTGGCGGTGCAGGCCGGGACACGTTCTATTTCGACACCGCCCTTGGTGGCAATGTCGACAAGATCGTCAGCTTCTCGACCAAGGACGACAAGATCGCGTTGGACAGGGACATCTTCACCCTCCTCAGCGGCAGCAAGCTGAGTTCCTCGGCCTTCTATATCGGATCGAAGGCAAAGGATGCTGCGGACATGATCGTCTACAACAAATCGACCGGCGCCCTCTCCTACGACGTGGATGGCTCAGGCGCTGCAGCAGCGGTGAAGTTCGCAACTTTGGACAAGAACCTGAAGCTGACGGCTGCGGACTTCATCCTGATCTAAGCGATTATTGGCATCAGACCAAGTTCAACCCGCTTCGGCTCGCGCCGAAGCGGGTTTCTTGTTGTTTGTGAATCTAGTACGAGTAATCCGTTGCGATGGCGTTTGCTGGGCTCCAGCTGGTTTCTCACAACATCTCGCGCAGCGATCTAACTCAGTTTACTTCATCCATCTCTGACTAAAGCATTTTTGATCTGGCCTTGAATCCATCTGGGTGATCTGTGCGTTGACCGGGATATGGCCCGGTGGGCGAGCCATGTCCCAGCCCTATTGCGCTGATTTGCGTGAGCGCGTTCTGGTCGCCTGCGAACGCGGCGACCTTCCTCGGGTCGAGATCGCCCGCCGCTTCCAAGTTTGCCCGGCTACCGTGTCGAACTGGCGCCGCCAGGAGCGCGAGGAAGGCCGGCGTGCTGCGAAGCCGCACAGCGGCGGCGTACCCTCGCGCCTGGATGCAAGGGCTCTGGAGGTACTGCGTCAGCTCGTGATCGAGGACAATGACGCACTGCTGCGGGAGTACCGCGAGCGCCTGGCCGAGTGAACGGGTGTGACGGTCTGTCTGGCGGTGATCTGCGAGGCGCTCAAGCGCCTCAAGCTGCGTCCGAAAAAAGACACTTCGGGCGGCCGAGCAGGAGCGGCCCGAGGTTGTCGCCGAGCGTGAGGCTTACCGCCAGCAGATGAGCGTGCTTCCCGCGCATCGCCTAGTATTCCTGGATGAAAGCGGCGTCACCACCAAGATGGCTCGCACTTGTGCCAGAGCGCCGCGTGGGCAGCGCGCCTATGGCTCGATCCCGCTCGGCTCCTGGCAGCGGCTGACGGTCTTGGGGGCAATCGCCTGTGACGGGATGTTCGCCACAATGAGCATCGAGGCCTCGACTTCTACTTCGGTGCTGTTTGCCTATCTCGAGCAGATCCTGGTACCGGCTCTCAAACGCACCAAGCCAGACGCCATTCTGGTGATGGACAACCTCCGCCCGCATCACGTCGCCGAAGCGCGGGACCTGCTCGATCAGGCGGGGATTGGACTGTTGTACCTGCCGCGCTACTCGCCCGAGTTCAATCCGATCGAGCACGCCTGGGCCAAGATGAAAGAGCGGCTTAAGACCAAATCCCCCGCGCTCTCCAAGCCTTGGAAGCAGAGCCCAAACCTGACCTCGACACCATCACTGCAAAAGATGCCCGAGGCTGGATTAGGCATGCCGGCTATGCTCTACACTGAAAGCAATATTGCTTTAGGCAAAAGCTAGCTGATCGGTGGCGAGCCTCGCCCCGTTCCTAATGTTCCGGCCGCTGCAAAAATGAAAGACTGAGCTTGATTTTACTAAGCACCAAGCTTGGAACAGATGGGTTTAATGATAAAAGCCGGCCACCTTTCGGCGACCGGCTGATTTTTGATCTATATAACGTAACGACAGCTAGATAAAGAACAGTTCCGAGAACTTGAAGTTTTTCAGAGCCCTGTTGTTGGTGAAGGTTGCCATCTCTATAGCCTCCTTCGATCCCGAACCGTCAGCGTCGTAGTAGAGAACGCGCTTTTTCGAGTCATACACGAAGTAGTCGTCCCCATCCTTCGCCTTGTCTCCCACGGTGAAGAACTTGCTCTCGATCTTTTTCGGCGCAAGCTCCGTGCCCTTCTTGATCTTGGCATAGAGCGCCTTGTTGTTCTTGAACATATCGTTCTCAAGCCAGATCGAGTCATCTTTGACGCTATAATCCTTGATTGTATCGAAACTGTCCCTTCGATCAGTTTTGGATGTAGCCAGTTTGCCGTCGAACACGAAGACATCCTTTCCGGTTCCACCCCAGAGCGTGTCGTTGCCGAACCCGCCCCAGAGTTTGTCATCGCCGGCACCGCCGTAGAACGTATCTTTGAAGTTGCCGAGCTTACTGCCTTTAATGATATCGTTGAAGGGGCTGGCATCGGAAGCAGCCATCACCTCAGGGCTCTTGTCGGAGATATTGAATGTGAATGTCTGACGCGACACCCCGCCCCTGTTATCGCTCACCTGCAGAGTCACCTGCCGCGTGAGAGGCCGCTCGGCATCGAACATCACTCCGTTGGCTATCAGAAGCTGGTTGCCGCTGACTGTAAAGTAGCCATCCGTATCGACCGCAGCGCTATTAGAGAGAATAATCTTGTAGGTGAGGTTGTCACCATCGAGATCCTTCGCCGAGATCGTCGCGACAGGCGAACCATTCTTGGAGAGCTGGCTCGGGAAATTTGAACAGCGGGATAAGTGGAGTTTCTGCCTGAGAGCAGCCAGAATGGCTGCCGAACAG
>NZ_JACXAB010000005.1 GCF_014699075.1 Microvirga sp.
GCAGCCAGTTCACCAGCCACAACTTCACCAGTGTGCTGCGCAAGAACGAGATCGCGATCAGCATGGATGGCAAGGGCGCCTGGCGCGACAACGTCTTTGTCGAGCGGCTCTGGCGCAGCATCAAATACGAGGAGGTGTATCTGAGGGCCTACGACAGCGTGTCCGAGGCCCGCATCTCGATTGGCCGCTATCTGACCTTTTACAATGGCCAGAGGCCTCATTCATCCCTTGACCGCAAGACACCCGATCAGGCTTATTTTAATCCGCTGCCGCAGCTCGCGGCGGCCTAACCCCGGCAGACGCACCACTTATCCAGCCGAAAACGCTGTTCAAACAAACCGAGCCACCTCAGAAGCTCTTGCCTACGCTGCCAGTCGAATAGGTCAGGCAAGCACGAGGGAGCTTTGCGCCGGGGGCGGCGCATGTTATTAGGCTTGAACATTGGAAAATCCTTGAGCCCCGCGCGGACCCCGTGACGGGGTTTTCTTTCAGCGACAGACTCACCTCTGGGTTATGGAATATGCCTAGGCTGCTGTACGCTCAGGACGTTGGGCAATCCAATCCACAAGGTCCCCAACTCGCCATCCAAGCTTGCGGGTGCTCAGCTTGAGAGGGGGAGGGACCTCGTTGGCACGATAGAGCCGCCGCCAATGGGAAATGCTGAACCTGCAAAAGGCAGCGGCTTCAGCAGTGTTTAAGACGCGATGTCTGGAAATATCCGATGGCAGGGCCGCGAGTTTGCTAGTCATTCTCTTCCTTTCGTCAAAACCACTCTGTTGCGGACTTCAACGAAGGCATTAATGGCTATAAGAGGCTTTAAGTGTCGCGGTGAATATTCTGGTGCATACGCACCGAATTATAGGTGCGCAGACACTAGCCTTCTGCACCACGTTCACGTTGGGCGGCCTTGAATGCTTGCGACGCCTCGCGGAGAGCTTGCGCCCCATAACGCTGTTCACGCCATTTTATCACGGTGACAGACTTAGCGCCTGGGAGTTCAGGCTTAAGTGCTACCTTTGGTGCCTTTGCCATCTCTTCTCGTGAGGCTGCCTGTCTCGCCTCAGAAATTGCCAGTTCAACCTCAACCGGTCCAAGTTCATCCCGCAGCCGCTTTTCCCATGATCTAATCGTCTCTTCACTGACGCCGTAAGCGTCGGCTACTTGCCTGATGGCGGCATATTTTTTTAAGCCCAGTCCAGTGCGGTAATAAACAAAGCCGATAGCTCGCAACTGGAGTTGCCGCTCCTTAAAACTGACTTTGCGGCCAGTCTTCTGGGGCGTGAAGAGTGGGTGAGAGTCACCATGCTGTAAAGCCTCAAGGGCTTCCTCTAGTGATGACCGGAGGAACTCTGGGATGCTCCCAGGATTGGGTTGAGTTAAGTTTAGCAGTATCAGCCGCAACGTCGCAGCATCGAGATTTACAGAGGCAGTGTCATACCCAACTCTAACGCTGGCACCCCTTCTCTCGTGCCTATGATCCTCTACGGCTGACAGCATCTCCAAATATCCTGGGATTTTCTTGGCTCTAGGCGTTCCAGGTCCCACAAATGTGCGGCCCTCAAGAGCTTTTCCTACCTCATGGTCTATCGCCCATCCAGCAACTGCGCGTACTAAGCGGCCTACGATTATAAGGGCTATTCGGGCTTTCGCCTCTTTACCGGCTGCTGATTGATCGCCTAGGCGGGGGTCAGTGCTCTCGCGGAGGCGTGTTAGAGTGTTGAGGAGAGCTTCTATTTCGTAATGATCGAATTCCTCATTGCCAGTGCGAAGCAAAACTTCATCATTTTCTTCATTCGTCACTGCTTCGCTCCGACTAATCGGACGATGTGCGCCGCCCACGCTTCCAAGGCTTCACGCTTCTCCCGGGCATAGGTTGCGCGATTATAGATGCCAGCAACGCCCGACTTGTGTCCTGATATATGGTTGAGTACCGCTTCAATAACGTGGGGTAGGACGCCAAGCCCAGCCATACTAGTTGCGACCGTCCGCCGAATATCGTGAAGACGCCATGGGCGGACGCTCTCTCCGGCGTTCCTTATACGTGCATCTAAAGCGGCCTTGGCCTTGCTCCAGCCCTGGAACCCGCCTTCACCTTCCCCAAAGATAAGAGAGCGGCCGTTGCGGCAAGATGCGTTCTCTAGAATTTCAAGCGCGATATCACTTAGGGGAACAGTATGGGAGAGGCCATTCTTGGTTCGGGCCTTTGGGATCGTCCATGACTTTGCCGTGAGATCAATCTCCGCTGAGTCCATAGAGCCCACTTCATCACGACGTTGGCCTGTAAGGATCAAGAGACGGACTATTCGCCCATAGTCATCATCCCGGCAGGCATTCCATATAGCCGCCAACTCTGGGGCACTGATAACGTGATCCCGTGAAATTTCCTCTGTTGCCTTGTTGGTGCCAGTCACGGGGTTGAGGTCCGCCAATCCCTCGCCCATAGCCCAAGAAAATAGGGCAGAGAGAGAGGCGCGGGCTCGGTTTGAAGCAAAGGGGCCGTTCTCTCTGGCTATCTCGGCAAGACGCCCGGCTACTGTCGCTCGATGGATTTTGTGGATGGGTAGATCCCTGAGAAGGGACCAATGACGTGTCAGGTGCCGTTCCACCTCCTCATAGCTCCGTGTCTTGAGGTTCGGTTGGGCGTACTCCTCCAGATACCGCTTGGCGACAGTTCCCAAGGTGATGGATGCCCGGGCGCGGTTCTCGACTTTCTCGGTTTGCGGGTCGCCGCCAAGATGTACCTTGGCTAGGATGTTGCGGGCTTCTTCCCTTGCCTTATCCGCGCTCAGGGTTCCAACCGAGCCGATGGTGACGCGGCGCTGCTGTTTGCCCACGCGATATTGGGCAATCCAGACCCGCTTGCCACCTGCCCTTATCCGGAGACCAAAGCCGGGCAGGGCGTCGTCGAAGAATATGGCTTCGCTCTTACCGGGCGGTAGCTCCAGCTTTGCGATATTTGGTTTGGTAAGGCGCACCCTTGACCCTTTGGGAAGCACATGGGAAGCAACTTCCCAATCCATCGTGATTGCTTCCGACTCTATTGAACTGAAGGTATCGCCTGAATTCAAGGTTTTGCAAGTGCTAATGATGCTTCCCAATCCCTTGTGAGCACGAGGAGCACAGGATTGTGGATCTGGGGGTCCCCCGTTCGAGCCGGGGCGGCTGTACCACTTCAAAATTTAACATTTTGGCCCTCGCAGGTTCGAGGCATTGCTCCCCAAAAATCCAGTCTGATGTGCCTTCCGAAGGCATAGCGGCTCATTGTTGCCTGCTCTTGAGCGGACCTGGCTCACTGGCCGCTATACCGTTTTTGGGATTTGGACTACGACCCTCAACGGGGACCGTCGCGGGTTGCTGCGTTCATACTCTCCAGCAGGTTGATGGCAATGGCACCGGAACATGAGACCTCCGACATAGGTCGGACGAGGATTGGCGTTCTCTATGCGCTCGCGGCGTTCTTCATGTGGGGCTTGGTGGTGCCGCTGCACTTCAAGCTCCTTTCGTCGATACCGCCGCTTCAGATCCTTGCTCACCGCATCGCGTGGGCGAGCCTGTTTGCGCTCGGGCTGATCTTTGCCTTCAGGCAGTGGAGAAAGCTCGTCGAGGCCGCTTCTTCCAGGCGGCACCTGCTCCTGCTCGGGGTTTCGGCAGGCTTGGTTGCGATCAACTGGCTGATCTACATCTGGGCCGTGAATTCCGGGCATTTGGTGCAGACAAGCCTCGGCTACTTCATCAACCCCCTTCTGAACGTCGTGCTGGGTGTGCTCTTCCTCCGGGAGCGGCTTCATCCTGCGCAAGTGGCAGCCTGTCTGCTCGCCGGGGTGGGCGTTCTCGTCCTCGGCCTGTCCTCAGGCGAGATGCCGTGGGTCGCGCTGGCCCTCGCATGCAGCTTCGGCTTCTACGGGTTGGTCAGAAAGATCGTGCCGGTGCCTCCGCTCGTCGGGTTCTGCATCGAGTCTCTTCTTCTCACGCCCCTGGCGCTGGGCTATCTGGCCGTGACTTTCTCCGATGGCAGCGCTGCGGCGTTCCAAGGACATGTCGGTCTCGATGTGCTTCTCGTGCTCACGGGGTTCAGCACGGCAGCGCCGCTGATCTGGTTCGCCGCTGGGGCGCAACGATTGAAGCTTTCCACCATCGGCCTCCTGCAGTACTTGGCGCCTTCCGGGCAGCTGGCTCTTGGCGTCTTTGTTTATGGGGAGGCCTTTGGCCGGGTGGATGCCATCGCCTTTGGCCTGATCTGGATAGCCTTGGCGATCTATACGACGAGCGCCTTGAGGTCGGCACCCGGTGGATAACTGGCGCGGACGGCTGCTCTTTTCAGTCTGGGTCGTCCGATCGGCCCGACGCAGGATGTTGTACGATGCGCAAAAAGAAGCGGCCCCGGTTGCCCGGGGCCGCGTCACAGCTGATAGGGAGTGCTGCCTTTAGATGACGAGGAAATCCGCCGCCGTGAGCTTGGCGAGATTCTCGATCTGGGCAAACTTGATGGATGCCACCGAGCCCGAGCCGTCCGCATCGTAAGACAGGGCACCGGTGTTGGTGTCGTAGACGATGCGATCGTCGGAATCCAATGCCTTGGTGCCAACCACGAAGCTGCTGGCCGCCAGGTTGCCCCACTTGAGCTTGGTGAAGGCCGAGTCGTTGAGGCGGATCGTGTCGTCGGCCACATTGAAATCGACGATCACGTCCACGTTATTGCTGCTCGGCGTGGTATCGAAGGTAAACGTGTCCTTGCCCGTGCCGCCGATCAGCACATCGCTGCCGTTCTTGGCCCAGATCTTGTCGTCGCCGCCTTTGCCGTCGATCAGATCGTTGCCGGACGTGCCCGTCAGGCTGTTCGCGCTGCTCGTGCCGAGCATCGTCTTCGTCGTGACAGGCCGCGAGGTGGCGGGCGTCGTCGGGGTGGTGGGTGTGCTCGTCTCCGCTACATCGGCAACGGCGAGAGTGACGGTGCCGGTATCGGTGTCGCCATCCGCGTCCTTGGCGGTGTAGCTGAAGCTGTCCGAGCCGAAGAAGTCGGCCTTCGGGGTGTAGACGAAGGAGCCATCGGCGCCGATCGTCACGCTGCCGCCCTGAGCGGTGGCGAACGTGCCGGCAACGGCTACCTTGCCGCCGTCGGCGGCGGTGTCGTTGACCAGAACGCCCTGGGATGCGCTGACGGTCAAAGCCTTATCTTCCACTGCCGCGTAGCGATCGTCCGATGCCGTGACCGCATCATCCTTCAGGTCGGGAGTAGGCGTCGGCGTCGGCGTCGGAGTGGGCGTCGGCTGCGTCGGCGTGGTCACCGTGCCGTTGTGGTTGAAGTTCAGAGCGTAGAAGGAGGTCTGGCCGTAGCCCGTGCCATTGGTCTCGTTCGCACCGAGATAGGCGCCAGCCTTGAAGTAGAAGGTATCCGACTGCCACGCGCTGTTGATGGTGCTGACCGACTTGTAGACCTGTCCATCGGCAAAGATCGTCACCTCGAGCGTGCTGCCCTTGGCATTGATCGTGTAGGAGAAGCGCTCGTCCAGCGACACGCTCGGCTGCTGGCCGGACGCATTCACGAAGTAGAACTTCGTCTCGCTGTTGCTGGAGCCGGCGTGATCGTTAGCGAAGTAGAGCTTGCCGTTTTCCCAGTAGAGCCGGACCAGCTCGTCGTCCTGGCCGTGGATCTGGCCGACGATGATGCGGCCGCCCATGCCCTCGCGGATGGGAGCGGCATCAACCTCGAGCGTGGCGCTCATGAAGCCGCCGGTGTTGAGGTTCCATGCGGCCTTCGCTGTGCCGTTCATCTCGCGCAGCTCGGAACGGGCATAGGAGGAGCCGCTGGTGGTGGCGCCGTCGACTGCCGCCACGAAGGTCATGGCGCCGTCGGCACCCGTGTAGAAGTACTTGGAGTTCTGGTAGGTGGAAAGGTTCTGCACTTCCACGGCAGTGCCGCTGATGCCGCCATTGGCATCCACAGGAAGGGTGATCTTCCAATTGGACAAGTCAAAGTTGCCGCCGGGAGCGACCGAAGGATTCAAAGTCATATTATCTGCCCCAAAATTAAGCGAGCCTCTTTTCGAGGCTTCTGAATAATAGTTTATGCAGTTCTATGAAGAACTTGCTGCGATTACGCAGAGATAAAACACTAGGCAACTATTGATCGAGGTGAGCACTTCTTGTGGTGCTCATAATACTGCGGATTTCAGAAATCGTCTCTGTTCGTCCGTTGGAACCGTTTTGATGGTCGAATAAGGCAACATCGTGGCAAGGGTTGCGTTTTTATTCTGTGCCTTCCCAAGCGTAACAGTATCGGGAGCGTGCTCCGGTGACGTTTCAGAAGGCATAAGATTCCAGGATGCCTGGATGGTCCTGTATTTTCCTGACGGAGCAGCCCTATTCAACTCACCCTGTCCATAGCCGTGCAAAGAAAGAGCGCCTTCTCACATGGCGCTCAAGGAGGGCCGCTGTTGCGACCGGGAGGGAGGACCGTGCCAATCAGGCACTCATGAAGGCTGCGCCTGAAAGGTAAATGGTTGATTACGTACCGGAAGATATGGCGCCGAATTCTTGGATATGTCTGCCGAAGGATCTCGCTCAGGTTTGTGCTGTCGTTTGGTAAGGCTGATCGTTGCCGCTTCAGTGCAGTACGAGCAGCCAACTCACCAGAGCCAGAGGAGCGATGATGCCAAGGACGAATGAAACAGCACCGTGAGCCATGAGAACCTCCTGCTAATTCCCAAAGGTAAGCCAAGGCTCATCAGGCGGCGGTGCGCTGCAGCACGTCCAGGAGCTGTAATGTCAGCGCTCGGGTTTCGTATCGGCGGGCAAGTCCGCTGAAGTCGACGGAACGTCTGTTTGGGCCGGCACGATCGGGGCATCGGTGTGCGCCTTGCGCTTCCGGCCGAGCCACTTGTACAGCATCCAGCCCAGTCCCGAGCTGATGGCGGCGATCACGACCAGACCGGAACTCGGATAGTCCCGGAAATTGACGCGGCTTGCGATGTCAAGCTCGTCCATTTCCTCGTTACTCTGCTGGTCGGTTTCAGGCATGAATGCGCCTCGTCAGTGATGCTTCACATATAGGCCGCGCAAGTTGGCTGTCCATTGATGGTAGGCTGCCAATGCCGTACGAAACAGCTCAATGATTGGCATTGAAACAGGCAGAACGGCACCGGACCATATGGTCCGGTGCCGTTTCTCGCTTGGTCGGTACCCTATCTTGGCTTAGGCGAGGGTTCGTTCAGCGGGATTCGGGAGAGACGCCACCGAAGAGGTCCCCCTTCCCGCATTGCCGTACCATGCTGTTTTTTCTGCGAGCTGCGCGGCCAGACCGGCCAGACGGAAGCTGTTCTGGAGTGTCAGCTCAAGATTGTCCTGCATAAGCGAGACCTGGGTCCTGGTGAGGTCCTGAAGCGACCGGCACTGGGCGAGCTTGGTCCATCCATCGAGGTTCGTGTGGAGCCGCTTCTGGCTCATACGCAGGCACTCCTGCGAGAGATCCTGGACGCTGGTGGCGACCGCATGGGCGCTGTCTGTTCCCATACGAACAACATCGTCCACGCCATCGAGGCTGCCACGGATTGCAGGGCTCATGCCGGCGGAATTGCGTCCTTCGACTTGCTTCGCGTCGCTGAGGTTCGCCAGTTCGTCCTCGACCTGCTCTGCGACCGCTTGAGCCTCCTCGTCGCTGAGCACTTCCAGAACGGCCGGGAGAAGCTGTTTCCTGTCATCTCGGATGTGCCGCTGGAACGCCTTGCGGAGCTCGGCGACCTTGCCGAGGAATTCGCCGCTGCTCTTTTGCATGCGTTCGAGCTCACCCAGCAGCGAGGCGGTCTCCGCGTTATCGCTGATGGAAGCGCTGAGCAGTTCCTCCATCCCGTGCCTCTGCAGGATAGGGAAGAGATGCTGCTCCTGCAGGCTGGCGAGAAGCTCCAGTTCGTCCTTCAAATCCGCGAAGAGGCGCTCACGTGTTTTCGTCGCGGTGTCCGAGGTCGCCAAGATCTTTTCAAAAAGGTCGTTGGCCTTATCAGGCGGCGTCTGGCTGAAATGTTTCGCTGGCATTGTCGTGCCTCATAATCGTGGGAGGGAAATGGATAAACTCAAACGCTCTTGGCTTACGCGTTAATGCTTGAATCATCGAGCATCACGCCAAGTTCCCGGCTCTCTATGGAAGACCCCGCAACTCTTTCGCCACGGTCTTACCTCAACAGCAAACCATGACCTGAATACGACAGGTCTCATGATAGACAGAGGAAGACTGCGCGATGCAGAGGTTCGTTGTGCTGGCCACCAACTTTGGCTGCACCGCATGTTCGCTGTATTCAAGGAAGGTATCAGGTCCCGCACGATGCT
Source organism: Microvirga sp. (assembly GCF_014699075.1). Lineage (GTDB taxonomy): Bacteria > Pseudomonadota > Alphaproteobacteria > Rhizobiales > Beijerinckiaceae > Microvirga. The sequence continues at coordinate 8,320 of NZ_JACXAB010000005.1, forward strand.
TGGGGACCAAAGGGGGTTTGTGCTCTTGAGAACTGGGGTCCGTTCGAAATGGCGCAGAAGAGCATGCTCTAGTGCGCCATCTTGTGAGCGAGTCGTGGCAGCTGTGATCAGCGCGCTGCCGTCATGCCGGCGGCTTCCGGAACAGGACTCTTGGTGAGTGTAATTTTGCTGGCGCTGCGGTCGCACGAGACGGTGACGAAGCCGTCCGAGGCCTGGATGCGGGCTGTCACAACATCGCTCGTATTGACGAGCTTGACAGGCTCCTCGTCCATCTCCTGCGCCGCTTCGCTGATGATGGAGAGGCATTCGCCGAAGGGCATGGATGCAATGCGGGTGTCGGCGGATTGGGCCTGAGCGCCACCGATTGCTGCCGTGCTAAAGGCGCCGGCCAAGATTACCATCAGAAAGGAGCGCATCAACCTATTCTCCAACGCCCGGAAGATCATCACATCCGAGCTTTGCCCGCTGTGCTCTATCGCACAGGGAAGCAACGTGCCGCAGCATGAGGCCGTTCCTCGCCGCTGATGTCGCAGGGGGTGTCCGCCGGTTCTGATGGATCCTACCGGGCCGCCGTTAGCAGAGGCTGAATCCTGGCGCTTAAAGGCTGATTGTCATGTTCTTGGCGAAGCTTTAGCCGCTCGATTCCTTCTGGTTTCCAAGGATCTGGCGTCCGCGCCGCTCTGCCTGCTCCAGGGCCTCGGCCAGAAGACGCCGACCCTGCAGCAGGGTTTGCTCGTCAGGGGCGGTGAGGCTCAAGGCCGAGAGAATTTTGTCCGCTTCTGTTTCATGGCGAGTGTCTGGCATGGGTCATTCTCTTTACAAGCTCTGCCGGTGGAGCTGCCGAACTTCACCTCAGGTTCCGGTCAGACAAGCGCTGCGGCCTCAAAAGCGCCCAGCTTGGTGCTTAGGCCGCATGGAATGCACTCGTTGAGACTTGCCAGCCCCCAGGAATTGTAAGAAACTTACATCCATCAAGCAGAGTTCTCAGGATTGTCGATGCACGAGCCCTTTTAGGGATCGTGACCAGTATTGTTTTGCGTATGGCTCACCTGCCGGGCCTGTTCGTGGCAGACCTCACCGATTGACGTTCATTCTCTTGCGCGTTCAGACATGATTCATCGCAATATTGGCAGTCATGGTTCCATGACAGGCGACGCCCCGGATCCCTTGAAGGATGCTCTTGATCTCCAGATTCGGGTGAGGTCTCTGAAAGCATTGCTTGAGCTGCAGCGCTGGCAGATCGAAGTGCTCAATGACAGGCTCTACTCATCGGATCCGGGTGGGACCGCCGCCAGGCGGCTGCTTGCCCTCAAGCGAAGCGAGACCGAGCCTCTCCAAGCGCCTCAGGCCGTCAACGACCCCTGATGCAGGTGCCGACCAGCGGCAAAACGAAAAGGCCCGGTGACAGCACCGGGCCTTCGTATTTGGGGGAAGGTTTAGGCGATCAGTTGAACTTGTAGTTCACGCCTGCACGCAGCACGCCGAACTCCGCATCGCGCTCGACATTGACGCGGCCGCCGCGATCGAAATTGTCCTTCGTGTCGATATCCACGTAGAGGCCTTCGACCTTGGCGGTGAAGTTGTTGGTGATCGCGTATTCGACGCCGCCGCCGATGGTCCAGCCCCAATTGATCTCGTCGCCGGAATGATGTCCGAGGACCGGATCGACGCCCCTGTTGCCGCCCACATCGCCATAGGCGAAGCCTGCTGTGCCGTAGACGAGGGCGCGGTCAAGGGCCACGCCGGCGCGGGCCCGGATGGTGCCGAAGAAGCCATCCGAGTCACCCGGATAGTAGGTCGTGCCGTAGGACGCGCCCTTGTTGCCGACAGCGGCATATTGGAGATCCGTCTCCACGCCGCCTACGAACATGCCGAACTGATAATTGTAGCCGCCTTGTGCGCCACCTACGAAGCCGCCGTGCCGGCGGCCGGGAATGCTGCCGAAGGTCGGGTCGTAGAAGCGGCTGTCGCCCATGTTCCAGCCATAGCCTGCATTCAGGCCCGCATAGAAGCCGGTCCAGGTGAAGACCGGGATCGCATTGTAGGAAGCGGCGGGAGAGTAGCGGGACGGAAGATCCGCCGCCTGAGCGTTCGAAACCGCAAGGCCGAGAGCCGCTGTGGCAGCGAGCAGTCCAAGAGCAGATTTACGCATGATTGTATTCCGTACTTGTGAGCTAGAAATCGCTAGGCATGAATTGCCTGTCCGTGAGGTCATAGAAGAATATGAGAGAATGTTGCAATATGTTTGGGTGTAACTGTTTGCAGCATGATTGATGATTTATGAATGTTTACTCTTCATCAACCATGATGCGGCTGGGCGGGTTGAGATCATCCGGCGATTATGTGCAAATCTGCCGGTGACGTTAGGCCTTCCAGCCTCAAGTTAAGAGACAACAACTTGGCCTCATCCTCACAAGGTGAGGCCTTTTTCTTACCGCGAAGGGTTGTTGGTTCGACTGGCGCAAATCACTCAAGGTGGTTCGACGCGAGGGCCTGAGCACGCCGGGCAATCGTGTCCACATCGACGCTCATGGCAAGCTTGCCGTGCTTTAGGTCTGTCATCGGAAACCAGCCGGCCTCGAGCGCATCGTCACCCGCGACAGGATCTCCGGAGATCCAGCGGCAGCGGACGGCGATCAGGATGTAATGCTGCTGAGTCGCGCCGGACGGATCCGGCACGAGGATGTCGAGCGTGGTGATGACGTCCTGCGCTTCCGCATGGACGCCAGTCTCCTCCAGCAACTCCCGGATGGCTGCCGCCCGGACCGTCTCGCCGAATTCGATCTTCCCACCTGGGAAGCCCCATAAGCCGGCATCGGGCGGATTGGCCCGGCGGACCAGCAGGGTCCGATCCTCATGGATGACGACGGCGATAACGGCTGGAATCGGTGATGAAGACATGAAAAAAGGCTCGGCCGATGTGGCCGAGCCTTAGCGTATCATGATGCGGACGGATAGCGGGCTTAACGCCCCGGCCGCTGGAAGGCCGAGTGCAGGGGCTCCAGGCTCTTGGTGAACCAGAGCGCCGTTGACTCTGCGATATCCTTCCACTGGGCGGAGGCCGCCTCGTAGACCTGGCGTGTCGCCTGGCTCTGCGCCTTGAGGGCCTCGGGGAGGGGAGCGGGGTTGATCGCCGAACGCCAGAGGTCGAGAGCCGCGCTGCTCTGGCTGGTCAGGGCGTCGATGATCTTGCCGTTGACCTCCAGGGCACCTTTGGCGGATGCGGTGACCGCCTCGCCGACGGCTTGGCGGAACGCATCGCCCTGCTTCTTCGCCGAGGAGAAGAGAGCCTCAGGTGCAACGGGCTTTACCTCGGGCGCCTTCGGCTGCGTCGCAGGCTTTGCAACTGTGACCGCCTCCAGGGCCGTGACGGCGGGAGCGGCCGCCAGCTCGATGAGATCGGCTTTCAGCTCAGGGCTGGCGGCCTTCGTCGCTCTCTTGGCTCGGGGCTTCTTCGCTTCCGCCATCGTGAGGTCCTCGCGGGGCTGTTGGAGGGTTGTCTTACTTCTTGGAGCCCGGCTGCTTCATGGCCGACTGAGCCATGGAGCCGAATTCCTTCATCTGAGTCTGCATCGCCTCGAACTGGCTGCGCACGAACTCGGCCTGGATCTGCATGGCCTCCTGCATGTCCTTGGCGCGAACCATCCTCTGGGCGAGGTCGAAGGCTGCGTTCAGGTTCTGCTCGGTGTACGTGAAGGTCTTGCGAGCGGCATCGCGGGCGCTGGTTTGGACCGTAGCGGCCGAGCCTTCGAAGGTATCGGCCGTCTTCTGAGCCGCGCTCATGAAGCCGTCGATCGCCTTGCGGGCCTGCTCGACGCTCTTCTCGGCGAAATCGCGCATCTCCGGGGGAATCTCGTAACCTTGGGGCTGGTTCGCTGCCATGACATGCTCCTTGTTGTAAGGCATTTGTGCAGTGCAATATCACATTGTGCGCTGCAAAATCAACTGCTTTGTGCCTCGCGTTATTAAGGTTACCTCAAAGTAAACGGATTCAAGGGTTCCGCCTTGCATGCTTGACTGCAGATATTAGTCTAAAGCTCAGCCAGAAGAATTCCTCTGACAACCTTTGCAAGGACCGTTGATGACGGGTGGTCCCGACCCCTTTGAACATCTGATGGCGCGGCTTGCCGCAGAGCCGGCTCTTGGCCTGCTCGCCGAGCCGGGCGCGATCGTGTTCATCTGGGACCGAGCAGGGGAGAGGCTGCTCTGGACATTCCCAGACACTGAGAGATTGAGGGGTGCCTTCACCGAGGGCTTCGAGCGGGTAACACGCGATCTGCGCACCCGGGAGCGCATCAAGGCTCTCGCCGGCGGCCTTGCTCCCAGTGAGAACGTCCGGGTGGAGCGTCTGAGGCTCGACCCGGCTCGCCCTTGGCTTCCGGTTGCCTGTGCCTGCCGCTTGGCAGCCTTGGAGAACGGCGAAGCCGTGCTGGTGACGGCATTCACAGGATCGACAAGCAGGGTCGCGCGCTCCCGTGCTCTTCAAGCTGCCGACGGGAATTCACGACCTCAGCAGCAGATCTCTGAAATCCTGGGTGATCCGGCTCCTGGAGCAGGCCAGACCCGCGGCACGATCCGCTTCGTCTGGCAGGCGGATGCGCAGACCCGCTTCACCGAAGTCTCGCCGGAGCTCGCCCAAACTGTTGGACCTGTTGCGGCTGATATCATCGGGCGGACCTGGGATGAGGTGTGCCGTTCGGTCGTTGAGGATTCGGACGGTGCCGTTGCAGACCTGTTTGCCCGTCGCGATACTTGGAGCGGACGAACCGTCTTCTGGAATATCGATAACGCTCCTTTGCAGGTGCCTGTGGATTGGGCTGGCATGCCCGTGTTCAGTTCGGATCGGGCGCTGATCGGGTTCCGGGGCTTCGGTCTGTTGCGCATGGATGCCGCGCGCGAGCGGGAAGCCATCGAGAAGCCGGTGGAGGATGAGGGAAGCAATCGGGCCGATCTGATCGCCCAAAGCCTCGTCCCGGACGACACCTTCCCGTTCCGTCCCCCGGAGGAGATGCCCTCGCAGGAGCCGGAAAACGATGCGTCCGACGAGGAAAACTGGTTCACCAATCTTCGGGAGCAGGTCGCGGAAGCTCTCTCCAGCACCGCGGCTCCGGAACCAGCGCCCCAGCGCAAGCTCGTCGACAGGCCACCTCCGGGATCGACCCTTTCCGACGCCGAGCGAAATGCCTTTCGCGAAATTGCGCGGGCGCTGGGCGCCCGGTTGGAGGACGCTTCATCTCAGGAGAAGGTCGCGGATCAGCCTGACGAGACCGCACCGGCCACCGAGAGAGATGCTCCCTCCGGGCCGGCTGACGCTCCAGCCAGCGGGGATCCCATCCTCGACCGGTTGCCGATCGGCATCCTGATCCATCGTGGGGAGCGCATCCTCTTCGCCAACCGCTTCCTGCTCGATCTCACCGGCTATGAGACGATCGAGCAGATCCGAGCCGATGGCGGTCTCGTGCACCTGTTCCGCGGATCGCCTGCTCTCGGAAATTCGGACGAGGAGGATACGGCCCTTGCCCTGACCGCCCGCAGTGATGAGAACATCGCCGTTAAGGTACGCGCCTCGTCGGCTGAGTGGGAGGGCAGGGAGGCGGATCTTCTGGTGATCCGCAGGGCCTCCAATGCGAATGCTCAGCCCCCGGCGGCGGACAGCCGCGTCCACGAGCTGGAAGCGATCCTCGACACGGCAACCGACGGCGTGATCGTGCTCGACGAGACGGGGCGCATCCTGTCCCTCAATCGCTCGGCCGAGGCGCTCTTCGGCTATGACGAGCGGGCTGTCGCGGGCGATGCCATCACGGTGCTGCTGGCGCCCGAGAGCCACATCGTTGCCCTGGATTACCTTGAGCGCCTGCGCTCGCCGGGTGTCGGCAGTTTGCTCAACGACGGGCGCGAGGTGCTCGGTCGGGAACGCCAGGGCGGGTCCATCCCGCTCTTCATGACCATGGGCCGCCTTGGCGACGGTCCGGAGCGCCGGTTCTGCGCTGTGTTGCGCGACATCACGGCCTTCAAGAAGACCGAAGGCGAGCTGATCGGCGCCAAGCATGCCGCCGAGGAGGCAAGCGCCCAGAAATCCGATCTTCTGGCCAAGATCAGCCATGAGATCCGCACGCCTTTGAATGCCATCCTCGGGTTTGCCGAAGTCATGCTCGAAGAGCGCTTCGGCCCGATCGGCAACGACCGCTACAAGGAATACCTCAAGGACGTCCACGCCTCCGGCTCCCATGTGATCAGCCTCGTGAACGATCTCCTGGATCTTGCGAAGATCGAAGCAGGCCGCCTGGAACTCTCCTTTACGGGTGTAGGCCTGAACGATCTGGTCTCCAGCTGCGTCGCCCTGCTTCAGCCGCAGGCCGCGCGCGACCGCATCGTCATGCGCATGAGCTTCGCGCCCAAGCTGCCGCCGGTGGTGGCCGATGAGCGCTCCATGCGTCAGATCGTGCTCAATCTCGTGTCGAACGCCATCAAGTTTACCGATGCGGGCGGACAGGTGATCGTCTCCACGGCCATGACGGACCGGGGCGAAGTGGCCTTCCGGGTGCGCGACACCGGCATCGGCATGACACCCGAGGAGGTCGAGGCCGCGCTCGAACCCTTCCGCCAGCTTGCGACCTCGCGCAAGCGCGGCGGCACGGGGCTGGGCCTGCCTCTCACCAAGGCACTGGTCGAGGCGAACAAAGGCGCGCTGCAGATCTCCAGCCAACCGAGCGAGGGAACGCTGGTCGAGGTGATTTTCCCGCCCACAAGAGTTTGGGCGGAATAGTGCGCAGCTTCGGTCTTCGCCACGCTGCCCGCGCCGACATGGAGGCGGTTGCCCGGTTGCACCGCCACGTGCGCAAAACCTGCCTCCCGTACCTGCCTGAGCTTCACACGCCGCAGCAGGATCTGGCGTTCTTCGAGGATCACGTCTTCCCATCCTCCACGATCTGGCTTGCCGAGGATGAGGGGCGGCTGATCGGATTTGCCGTCTCGAAGCAGGACTGGCTCGATCACCTCTATGTCGACCCGATATGGCATGGCCGGGGAGTGGGATTGGCTCTTCTGACGGCTGTTCGGGAGGATGCGGAGGAGCTGAATCTTTGGACCTTCCAGGCGAATGGGCAGGCGCGCCGGTTCTACGAAAAACATGGTTTCAGGCTTGTCGACCTGACCGACGGCTCCGGGAACGAGGAACGCACCCCGGATGCCCATTATCGATGGACACGCCAGCAAGCCGGGTAGGGCGGTGACTATCACGTTCATGCGGCTGACACCTGCTCGTGATCCTGTGCGATGGATCAAAGCCGCCGGGGTGACTTGCGCTTACAGCGGGTCGCAATAGGTTCTGGTGGGCTGCTCCGCCCTGAGACATTCACGAGACGAAGGATTCCAATGTCCACCTATCGCCTCGACAAGCTGCTCGCCCCACGCTCCATTGCCGTCGTCGGCGCAAGCCCGCGCTCCGGCTCTCTTGGCTTGACCTTCCTGCGCAACCTCATTGCCGGTGGGTTCGAGGGCGATATCGTGTGCGTTAACCCGCACCATGTGGAGATCGAAGGGAGGGCGTGTTTTCCATCCCTGGCCGAGCTTCCGGAGGTTCCCGATCTCATCGTCGTCGCGGTGCCCCCGGAGAGGGTGCTCGGCGTGATCAAGGACGCCGGGCAGATCGGCGTGAGCGTCGCCATCGTGGCAACCGCAGGATTGGGCTATGGCGAAGGGTCCTTGAATGAGCAGGTCCGGCTGGCGGCCCGCGCGCACGGGCTGCGCGTTGTCGGGCCCAACTGCATCGGCGTGCTCGCTCCCCGGGCCAAGATGAATGCGAGCTTCGCGGCCCACAGCGCCAAGCCCGGCGATCTGGCGCTCGTCTCCCAGTCGGGCGCCATCGCGGCGGGCCTCGTCGAATGGGCCGCGCAAAGGAATGTGGGCTTCTCGGCCATCGTGTCCCTCGGCGACAAGGTCGATGTCGATTTCAGCGATTGCCTCGACTTTTTCTCCGCCGACAGCGGCACGCGCGCGATCCTGCTTTACATCGAGTCCATCGACAACGCGAAGAAGTTCATGTCGGCCGCCCGTGCCGCAGCGCGCGTGAAACCCGTGGTGGTGATCAAGGCCGGGCGTCATGCGCAAGGAGTCAAGGCCGCCGCCACGCATACGGGCGCGTTGGCGGGGTCTGACGCGGTCTATGACGCAGCGTTCCGCCGGGCCGGACTGCTGCGCGTGCTCGATCTCGACCAGCTCTTCGCCGCGGCGGAAACCCTGGGGCGGCAGAAGCCTTTTCCTGGCAATCGATTGGCAGTTCTTACCAATGGAGGTGGCATCGGGGTTCTCGCCGTCGACCGTCTGGTGGATCTCGGCGGAACGCTCGCCACCATCTCGGAGGCAACCCGCAATTCGCTCGATGCCATCCTGCCGCCGACCTGGTCGAAGGCAAACCCCATCGACATCATCGGCGATGCCAACCCTGAGCGTTATGCAGGTGCTCTGGAGGCGCTCCTTGCCGATCCGGAGAACGATGCCGTTCTGATCCTCAACGTGCCCACAGCCGTGGCTGGGGCCTCGGAGGTGGCCTCCTCCGTCGTGAACGTCGTGAAGAAGGACCGGGCGAGGGGCTATCGCCAGAAGCCGGTCTTCGCCGCCTGGATCGGCGAGGACCCGGACTCGGCCCGCGTGTTCGAGGAGGCGCGCATCCCGCATTTCGCCACGGAGGCCGATGCGGTGCGCGGGTTCATGCAGCTCGTGCGCTACCGCGAGGCTCAGAACCAGCTGATGGAGACACCGGACGACCTTCCGCACGACTTCGAGTCGGATACGAATACCGCCCGCGCCATCACCGATCATGCGGTCTCGCAGAACCGCCGCTGGCTCGATCCGCTCGAGGTCAATGCCCTGCTCAGGGCCTATGACATTCCCACTGCGCCGGTGGTGCTCGCGACGACACCGGACGAGGCGGCGGAAGCCGCACAACCGATTCTCTCCGAGGGGGGAACGGTTGCCGTCAAAATTCTCTCGCCGGACATCGTGCACAAATCCGATATCGGCGGCGTGAAGCTCGATCTCACCACCGAGGAGGCGGTGCGCAGGGCCGCGGCCGACATCTTCGAGCGCGCGGCACGCTTGAAGCCTGGGGCGCATGTGGCCGGCGTCACGGTGCAGCCGATGGTGCGCCGGACCAAGGCCCGCGAACTGATTATGGGCATCGCTGATGACCCATCCTTCGGTCCCGTGGTGCTCTTCGGGCGCGGCGGCACGGCCGTGGAGGTGATCAACGACAAGGCCCTGGCCCTGCCGCCCCTCGACCTGAAACTCGCCCACGATCTCATCGCGAGGACCCGCGTGTCGCGCCGGCTCAAGGCCTATCGCGACGTTCCGGCGGCCGACGAGGGGGCGATTGCCCTGACCCTCGTCAAGCTCGCCCAGATGGCGGCCGACTTGCCCGAAATCCGTGAGCTCGACATCAACCCGCTGCTCGCGGATGAGACCGGCGTGATCGCCGTCGATGCCCGCGTGGCGGTTGCGCCCGAAACCCGCAAGAGCAGCGGACATCCGCGCTTTGCGGTGCGGCCCTATCCGAAGGAATGGGAGCGCACCATTGGTCTTCGTAACGGCAGGAACGCCTTCGTGCGGCCCGTGCGGCCGGAGGATGAGGATGAGTTCCGGCGCTTTTTCGAGAAGATCACCCCGGAGGATCTGCGCCTGCGCTTCTTCGCGCCCGTTCGCGATTTCAGCCACACCTTCCTGGCGCGACTGACCCAGCTCGACTACGCCCGTGCCATCGCCTTCGTGGCCTTCGACGGGGAGACGGGCGAGATGATGGGCGCGGTCCGCCTCCATGCGGACGCGAACCACGAGACCGGAGAATACGGCATCCTGCTCCGCTCGGACCTGAAAGGCCTGGGTCTCGGCTGGGAGCTGATGCGGCTCATGATCGAGTGGGCGAAGGTGGAGGGCCTGCGCGAGGTCGAGGGCCAGGTGCTGCGCGAGAACTCCACCATGCTTGACATGTGCCGCAGCCTCGGCTTCTCGATCCGCATCGATCCGGACGATCCGGAGCTGCGCCTCGTGACCCTGCCGATCGCCTCGATCGAGGAGCCCGGCAAGCTTGCGAAATCGACCTGACAAGCAAAAGGCCCGCCTGGGGCGGGCCTCGAATCTCTCCAGGAGCCTCATCCTGAGGAGCAGCGCAGCTGCGTCTCGAAAGAGCCTCCAGTGCTCTCTGGAATCTCTTTCGAGACGGCGCTCCGCGCCTCCTCAGGATGAGGTTGATTGATATATGAAGAGCCTCAGTGTTCGTCGTCGAGGCCGCCGATATGCTTCTGGGCGTAGAGCTCGACTCCGATCTGCTCGATGAGGTTGAGTTGGGTCTCGAGGAAGTCGATATGGCCTTCCTCGTCCTTCATCAGCTCCTCGAACATATTCTTCGACACCCGGTCGCCGATGCTGTCGCAATAGCCAGCCGCCTCACCATAGAGATTGCGGGCCTCGTATTCCGCAGCCAAATCGGATTCGAGGATCTCCTGGATGTTCTGGCCGATGCGCAGGGGGTCGAGCACCTGCAGATTGGCAAAGCCTTCGAGGAAGATGATGCGCTCGATGAAGCGATCCGCGTGGTGCATCTCCTCGATGGATTCCTTGCGCCAGGTCTTCGCAAGTTCCTTGTAGCCCCAGTCGTCCAGGAGCCGGTAGTGCAGCCAATACTGGTTGACCGCCGTCAGCTCGCTGCGCAGGCCGCGATTGAGATACTCGATTACCTTGGGATCACCCTTCATCCTAACCCTCTCGTCCATGCGGCGCCGATGCGCCGGACCATTCCTTAGCGCATCGTGCGGAAAAGTGGAGCCGGTTTTCGCTGGCGCGGCCCACTGGGTCCGCCCAAACGATGCGCAAGTTTAAAACATGAGCATCAGATCGATCCCAAAAGTGCAAATCTACTTTTGGGTCCGATGCTCTGGAGGATTATGAACTAGGGTAAAAGCCCCTTTGTTCAAAGGGTGGGTTCGGCCGCCGCTTTTTCGAGGGTGGTCGGGCAGCAGCCGCGGTTACAGGTCGCGATGGGCTCCGCGCCCGCAGCCGCGAGGGCCTGATCCATGATGGCGCGGATCGTCCGGGCGCAGCGCCCGCAATTGGGGCTGCAGCCGAGACAGCGGTAGACCTGCGCCGGGGTGCGGGGACAATCCGGTCCCGGCTTGAGGCAGGCTTTGACATCACCGTCGGAGAGGATGTTGCAGGAGCAGACGATCATTTGTTGTTCTAGTTTAGAATGACTAAAAACTACATGCGATTTCAAAGACTTAGCTGAAAAGGTAGGTCGGCGCCAGCCCTACCTCCTGTGCCCAGATGTCACGGCGGGAAAACCTGGATCAGCCGAGGCGCTTGAACAATCCGGGATAGTCGAGGACAAAACCGTCCTGGTCCACGGGCAGGTCCGCGGTAAAGCCGTCCTCCAGGCTCTCGAAGCGATAAAGCGAGCCTGCTTCAAGCGCGGTATAGCGCTGGGTCGAGGCAAAGACAGTCAGATCGGGCACGGTGATGTAGCACAGGCGGATCTCCATGCTCTCTCCGGTGTCGAGATCGAGGCGCCGGATGGGCAGGGTGTTGGTGATCGGCGTCGCCTGGATGTCGATGTCGATGCAGCCCTGAAGCGCCGGCTGATCCTTGCCGTTCTCCAGCCAATGCCCGTGGCCGTCGCTCTCCAGGTGGAGCACATGGCCTGAGGTGGTTCTCACTAGAACGTCCCTCGTGTGCCACAGGGCATCCAGCTTGAGACGGTAGGAAAGGCCGAACTGGGTCCCGTCCTCCTGGGCGATCACCACGCCGGAGATGTCGAGCCCGCCATCGGCCGGGCGCACATCCACATGCTCCAGCCCCGCCTCGCAGCCGTCCCAGGCCGACCAGCGAAGGGTACGAAAGATCAGTGTCGGGATGGACATGCCGAAGCTCCAAGCTTTGCAGCTATCTTGCCAGGCAATTATGGCTCAGCCGGAAGGCTTGTCGAATCTGGCGCTCCTCAGAGGCTGGTTCATGAACGTTCTGCGCAGCTGCTCCATTCGTGCGGAAAGGGGGCAGTGTCATTCCCGGAAGGACGCGCAGCGGAGGGAAAGGGAATTCATGGCGCAGTGCGTATGAGTGGATCCGCTTCCCGCACTTCATACGCCGGGGATGACACCCTCTCCGTCATGACCGTCCCCGGACTTGATCCGGGGATCAGTCCCGGCCATCCACGTCTTTCCTTTGTCAACCCTCATCCTGAGGAGGCGCAAAGCGCCGTCTCGAAGGAGGATCCAGTGCTCTCTGGAGGCTCCTTCGAGACGCAGACTGCATCTGCTCCTCAGAGGCTGGCTCAGGAATCCCTTCTGGCATTGGGCATAGGCTTTCCCTCCCCCTTGTGGGGAGGGGTGGCTGCGAAAGCAGCCGGGGTGGGGGTGTGAGCGCTAGACTGGACCAGCGAAGCGCCGGCACCCCCACCTCCAACTCCTCCCCACAAGGGGGAGGAGGGCTTGTCGGCGCTTTATGACCCAGACTCTGAGGATGAGGATGGAGAGGGTGGGTGGCAAAGACGTGGATCGCCGGCACAAGCCCGGTGATGACGAGAGAGGGTCATGATGCGGCCGTGCGCCATGCAGCAATGCGGCTTGAGCTTTGACGCTACTCCCGCACCACCACCACATGCAGCCGCCTTGGGCCGTGGGCGCCGAGCAGCAGGGTCTGCTCGATGTCGCCGGAGCGGGACGGGCCGGTGATCCAGTTCACCGTGCGCGGCATCGAGCCTTTGCCATAGGCGAAGCGCACCCGGTTCCAGACGGATTCGTAATCGCTGGCGATATCCTTGGCCGAGACCACGATGATGTGGTTGTCGGGCAGGAAGTTGAGGGTGGAAGGATTGTCGGCGCTCGACACCATCGCCAGCGTTCCGGATTCGGCGATGCCTCCGAAGGCGTGGCTTACCGCGTTGAGATCTCGGCCTTCGCTCGGCCCGTGGGCGACCTCGAGCGTGGTGTCCTGCCAGGGCATGGCGTTGAGGCGGGGATCGTCGCCCATGCGCAAGGTGGCAGGCAGGTTGTGATTGCGCAGGAAGAGGGCGATGGATTGCGGCACTTCCGCCGAGGAAGCCACTTCGGTGACCGTCGCCAGCGAGGTCTCGACCATGGTCCTGAACAGGGCGATCCGCTCCTCGCCCGAGACCTGTCCGCGCTGGGGGATCACGCCCTTGGGCGAGCGCTCCAGGCGATCCTGCACCATCTGGCGCCGGATCGTCTCGGTGCCGTTGACCCCGAGCGAGCGGCGGATGTTGCCAAAGACGTCGTCGCGGGCGCTCATGCAGCTCTCCCGTTGCGCTCGCGCTTCCAGCGCTGCTGGAACGTCTCGCCCTGCGGGGCGGGGAAATCGCGATATTGGGTCCAGCCCTTCGCCATCGGCAGCCAGGAGAAGCGGCCGCGCTGGCGGCCGGCGAAGCCCAAGACGCCCATTGCCGCGCGGGTCGCGAAGCGATAGAGGTCAGGGCGCTTGGCGAAGAAGCCCCAGAGCTGGAGGCCCGAACGGACGGTGGCGGGCGTCAGGTGCCGCTCGAATTCCCGCTCGCGCCAGTGGCGCATGAGTTTGGGCAGCGGAATGCGCACCGGGCACACGCTCTCGCAGCGACCGCAGAATGTGGAAGCATTGGGCAGGTGACCCGCCTTGTCGACACCGATGAGCGACGGCGTGAGCACCGCGCCCATGGGGCCGGGATAGACCCAGCCATAGGCGTGCCCGCCAACCGCGTGATAGACCGGGCAATGGTTCATGCAGGCGCCGCAGCGGATGCAGCGCAGCATCTCCTCGAAGGCCGTGCCGAGCATGGACGAGCGGCCGTTGTCGAGGATGACCACATGGTAGTTCTCCGGTCCGTCCGCATCCGTGCTGCGGCGGGGGCCGGTGGAGAAGGTGGTGTAGACCGAGAGCTCCTGGCCCGTCGCCGAGCGGGCGAGCACGCGCAGGAGCTGGCTCACATCCTCCAGCGTCGGCACGAGCTTCTCGATGGACGCGAGCACGATGTGGGTCTTCGGCAGGATTTGGGTCAGATCGCCATTGCCCTCGTTGGTGACGATGATCGAGGTGCCCGTCTCGGCCACGAGGAAGTTGGCGCCGGTGATGCCCACATCCGCCGCGAGGAAACGCTCGCGCAGTACCGCGCGGGCCTCGGTCAACAGCTGCACGGGCTCGGAGAGATCGCGCTTGGCGTCGAGATGCGTGTGGACGCGCCGGAAATCCTCCTCCACCTGCGTGGCGTTCAGATGCACGGCGGGCGCGATGATGTGGCTCGGCAGCTCATTGCGCAGCTGGATGATGTATTCGCCGAGATCGGTCTCGACGGGCGTGATGCCGTTCGCCTCAAGATGATGGTTGATCCCGATCTCCTCCGAGATCATGGACTTGCCTTTCGTCACCGTCTTGGCGCCGGTCTCGCGGCAGATCTTCAAGATGATGTCGCGGGCCTCCGCCGCATCGCGGGCGAAATGCACATGCCCGCCGGACGCCTTCACCTTCTCCTCGTAAGCCTCGAGGTAGAGGTCGAGATGCTCCAGGGTGTGGTTCTTGATGTCGCGCGCCGAATCCCGCAGCGCCTCGAATTCCGGCAGCTTGTCGGCGGCCATCTGGCGCTTGTCGATGAAGCCCTGCTTCACGTTGCCGAGCGCCTTCTGCAGCTGGCTGTCGTTCAGTGCCCGCGCGGCATTCTGCTTGAACTGAGGGGAGGTGGAGTGAACGGTCATGAATGATGTCTACTTGATCGCGTTGGCTTTTGCAGCACCGATCGGCGGCTCGTCGGTCATGCCGGCCAGCACCTCGGCAACGTGACGCACCTGAATCGGCCTGCCGTCACGGCTGAGCTTGCCGGCCATGTTCATGAGACAGCCGAGATCGCCGGCGAGAATGGTCGGAGCATGCGAATCCTCGATGTTCTTGGCCTTGGCCTCCACGATGGCGCCGGAGATGTCGCTGTACTTCACCGCGAAGGTGCCGCCGAAACCGCAGCACACATCACTGTCCTGCATCTCGACGAGGGTGAGGCCTTCCACGCTGGCGAGCAGCCTGCGCGGCTGGGTCTTGACCTTGAGTTCCCGCAGGCCCGAACAGGAATCGTGATAGGTCACGGCACCGTCGAACGTGGCATTGACCTTCGTGATGCCGAGCACATCGACCAGGAAGCTCGTGAGCTCGTAGGTCTTCGCCGCCAGAACATCGGCCCTGGCGCGCCAGTTCGGATCCTCCTCGAAGAGTTCCGGGTAATGCGCCTTGATCATGCCCGCGCAGGAGCCCGAGGGAGCAACCACGTAGTCGTAGCCCTGAAAGGCCTCGATCATCTGCATCGCCAGATCCCGCGTGGTGCCCCGGTCGCCCGAGTTGTAGGCCGGCTGGCCGCAGCAGGTCTGGACCGGCGCGTGGACGACGCAGCCGGCATTCTCCAGGAGCTTGACGGCGGCAAAGCCCACGGAGGGACGCATCAGGTCGACAAGGCAGGTGACGAACAGCCCCACGCGGGGCTTCTCCGGGC
Organism: Microvirga sp.; assembly: GCF_014699075.1. Taxonomy (GTDB): domain Bacteria; phylum Pseudomonadota; class Alphaproteobacteria; order Rhizobiales; family Beijerinckiaceae; genus Microvirga. Next base: position 23,828 of record NZ_JACXAB010000005.1, read on the forward strand.
GAGCCGGGGACGGCGCGGCACTCATGCTCATTGGGTGGCCTTCTGGCCCTGCGCGTTGAACTGCTTGAGATAAGCAATGAGGTCGGTGATGCGCTGCTCGTCCTTCAGGCCGGCATAGACCATTTTGGTGCCGGGTATCTTGGCGCGCGGGTTTTGGATGTATTCGCGGAAAACCGCCTCGTCCCAGGTGATGCCCGAGTTCTTGTTGGCTGGGGAGTAGGTGTAACCTTCCACAGATCCGGCCGGGCGTCCGAAAAGCCCGTTCAGCACCGGGCCGACGGCGTTCTTCGCATTCTCACCCACCTGGTGGCAGGCACGGCATTGGGCGAAGGTCTTCTCGCCGGCGGCGGCATCCTGAGCCTGGGCCTGACCGAGCCCGACGAGAACGAAGGCGGCGGATAGAACGAAGGAACGCATCAAAAACTCCTTTGCTGGACACCTATGCCATCTTAGAGAGATTCTACATTATTGGAAAAAGCTCACGGGGAAAGCCGCCTTATTGTTAAGGTAGCCATTCCCCAGGCGCAGGCGATGATCCTCAAGGAGGCTTCCATGACCATTGCATTTCCCAAACCGGACCAAGCTGTTCTGGCGCGCCGGAGGGAGATCATCGAGGGGCTGGGGCGCCTTGTCGCGTCGGAGGCCCTGATCGTCTCCGAGGATGAACGCCGCGCCTTCGAGACCGATGGCCTGACCGCGTACCGGCAGATGCCGCTCGCGGTGGTGCTGCCCTCCACCACGCAGGAGGTCTCGGCCGTCATGCGCTTCTGCCACGACCATGGAGTCAAGGTTGTGCCGCGCGGGGCGGGAACCTCGCTCTGCGGCGGGGCGATCCCGCAGGAGGATGCCATCGTGCTCGGCGTCGCCAAGATGAACCGGGTGCTGGATGTGAGCTTCGAGGGACGCACCGCGCGGGTCCAGGCCGGCATCACCAATCTGGGCATCAGCCAGGCCGTGGCCCACGAGGGCTTTTTCTACGCGCCTGATCCGTCGAGCCAGCTCGCCTGCACGATCGCCGGTAACATCGCGATGAATTCCGGCGGCGCCCATTGCCTGAAATACGGCGTGACCACCAACAACCTCTTGGGCGTCACCCTGGTGATGCTCGACGGCACAGTGGTGGAGATCGGCGGCGAGCATCTGGACGCTGCGGGTTACGACATTCTCGGCCTCGTCTGCGGCTCGGAAGGCCAGCTAGGCGTGGTCACGGAAGCCGTGGTGCGGATCCTGCGTGCGGCGGAAGGTGCGCGCCCTGCGCTCTTCGGCTTCGAGAAGGCGGAGGATGCGGGCGCCTGCGTGGCGGCGATCATCGGCGCGGGGATTATTCCGGTGGCGCTCGAATACATGGACAAGCCCGCGATCCAGATCTGCGAGGCCTTCGCCCATGCCGGCTACCCGCTCGACGTGGAGGCGATGCTGATCGTGGAGGTCGAGGGCTCGGACCAGGAGATCGACGACATGCTCCGCCGCATCGTCACCATCGCCGAACCGTTCCGGCCCAAGACGATGAAGGTCTCGCAATCGGAAGCCGAGAGCGCGGCGATCTGGAAGGGCCGCAAATCGGCCTTCGGCGCTACGGGCCGCGTGGCGGACTACATCTGCATGGACGGCACGATCCCGACGGGCCAGCTGCCTTATGTGCTCCGGCGCATCGACGAGATCGTGAAGTCCTACGGGCTCGGCGTCGCCAACGTGTTCCACGCAGGCGACGGCAACCTGCATCCGCTCGTGATGTTCAACACCCACGTGCCGGGCGAGATGGAGAAGGCCGAGAAGGCCGGCGAGGACATCCTGAAACTCTGCGTCGAGGTCGGCGGCTGCCTCACCGGCGAGCATGGCGTCGGCATCGAGAAACGCGACCTGATGACCTACCAGTTCAATCCCGTCGATCTGGAGCAGCAGATGCGCGTGCGCGGCGTGTTCGATCCCGGCTGGCTGCTCAATCCGGCAAAAGTGTTTCCGCTCGAAGGAAGGTTCGCCGCGTGACCACTCACACCCCACGCGACGAGCAGGAAGCCTCCATCATCATCCGCGACGCGGCCGCGACGGGCACGCTGCTGAATGTGTCCGGCAACGGCACCAAGGCGCCGATGGGGCGTCCGAACCAGACCGATGCCTCGATTTCGTCGGCCGCCATGTCCGGCATCACGCTCTACGAGCCGGCGGAACTCGTGATCTCCGCGCGTAGCGGCACGCCGGTGCTGGAGGTCATGCGGGTTCTCGCTGCAAAAGGGCAGGAGCTGCCTTTCGAGCCCATGGATTATCGCTCTCTGCTCGGCACAAAGGGCGATCCCACCATCGGGGCGATTGCTGCCATGAACATCTCCGGCCCGCGCCGGATCATGGCGGGGGCCGCGCGGGACAGCCTCATCGGCGTGCGCTTCGTCAACGGGCGCGGCGAGGTAGTGAAGTCGGGCGGCCGCGTGATGAAGAACGTCACGGGGCTCGATCTCGTGAAGCTCATGGCCGGCTCCTGGGGCACGCTGGGCTTTCTTACCGAGGTCACTTTCAAGGTGCTCCCGAAGCCGGAGCGCATGGCGACGCTGGTCATCCGCGGCCTCGACGACAGCCAGGCCATCGAGGCCTTGTCCATAGCCCTCGGCTCGCCTTTCGACGTGACAGGCGCCGCGCATCTGCCCGACCGTGACCGGCGCGGCGGCAGCACGCTGATCCGGCTCGAAGGTTTTCGCGTCTCCGTGGATTACCGCATGAACGAGCTCAAGCGCCTGTTCAAGCGCTTCCGGTTCATGGACATTCTCGAAGGTGTGGGCGCCGAGGCGCTCTGGCAATCGGTGCGTGATGCCAGCGTTCTGACCGATCACGCTCAACGAGCGATCTGGCGCGTCTCCACCACGCCGACGAAGGGGCCTGATCTCGCAGCGCATGTGGCGCAGTCTCTTGACGCGCAATGGTTCTACGACTGGGGCGGCGGTCTCGTGTGGATTTCGACGCCGGCCGACGGCGATGCCGGTGCTTCGGTCCTGCGCGAAGCGACCAAAACCTATGGCGGCCATGCCACCCTTGTGCGGGCGCCTGCGGAAGTGCGCTCGACCCTCGACGTGTTCGAGCCGCAATCCGACGCACTGATGACGCTGACCCGTGGCATCAAGACCTCCTTCGATCCGGCCGGGATTCTCAATCCGGGGCGGATGTATGCGGGGATCTGAGATGGCCGGGACAACTTTGCTCACCTCGGAGGCAACGGCCTCCAACGGCACGCACCCTGCGCTGATCGTCGGGCTCGCGCTCGGGCTCATCGCGCTCACCGCCGCCATTCTTCTGGCAATAGGCCGTACCCCGATCTGCACCTGCGGCAGCGTCGAGCTGTGGCATGGGACCGTGAAGGATTCCGGCAACTCGCAGCATCTGACCGATTGGTACACGCCCTCCCATGTCATCCATGGGTTCCTGTTCTATTGCGGCGCCTGGATGATCGGTGTTCTGCGCGGAAAGGCGCTTCCCTTTGGTATCGCGCTTCTGCTCGCCATCGGGCTGGAGGCGGCCTGGGAGATCGCCGAGAACACCGACACGATTATCAACCGCTATCGGGCAACCACCATCGCCCTCGACTATTATGGCGACAGCGTCATCAACTCCGTCTCGGACATTCTCGCCATGATCGCAGGGTTCACGTTGGCGCGGCTCTGGCCCGTCTGGCTGACCATCCTTGTGGCTCTGATCATGGAAGCCTTTGTCGGGTTCTGGATCCGCGATAATCTCATTCTCAACATCATCATGCTGATCTATCCCATTGATGCCATCAACCGGTGGCAAGGGGCGATCTGAGATAAACCATGCAAACCAATTTCACGCCCGATCAATTGAAGGATCCCGCCATGGCGGCGTCGGAGACAATTCTCCGCACCTGCGTTCATTGCGGCTTCTGCACGGCGACCTGCCCAACCTATCTGCTCCTCGGGGACGAGCTCGATTCTCCGCGCGGGCGCATTTACCTGATGAAGGATATGCTGGAGAGCGGGAAGCCCGCGTCTCCCGAGGTGGTCAAGCACATCGACCGCTGTCTCTCGTGCCTGTCCTGCATGACCACCTGTCCCTCGGGCGTGCATTACATGCACCTCGTCGATCATGCCCGCGCCTATATCGAGGCCACCTACACGCGGCCGTGGCACGACCGGCTCCTACGCTGGGTTCTCGCCACCGTGCTGCCCTATCCGAACCGCTTCCGCTTCGCGCTCGGCGCCGCGATGCTGGCCAAGCCCCTTAAAGGTGTCATCGGCGCGCTGCCGCTCCTGGGCCGCCGCCTGCAGGCCATGATCGAGCTGGCGCCGGTGCGCATACCGCCCCGCACCCCCTTCGATCAGCCCGGCACCTACAAGGCCCATGGGGAGCGGCGGGGCCGCGTCGCCATCCTGTCCGGCTGCGCCCAGCCGGTGCTCAAGCCCGGCTTCAACGAGGCCGCCGTCCGGCTCCTCAACCGCCACGGCGTCGACGTGGTGCAGCCGAAGGGGGAGGGGTGCTGCGGCGCCCTCGTCCACCACATGGGCCGGGACGAGCACAGCCATGCCTTCGCCAAGCGCAACATCGACGCCTGGATCGCCGAGATGGACGGGGAGGGGCTGGATGCCATCGTCATCACGGCGTCCGGCTGCGGCACCACGATCAAGGATTACGGCTTCATGTTCCGGGAGGACCCGAGCTATGCCGAGAAGGCGGCCCGCGTGTCCGCCATCGCCAAGGACGTCACCGAATACGTCACATCCCTGACGCTGATGGAGCCCGTGCGGGAGACGGACCTCGTGGTGGCCTATCACTCCGCCTGCTCCATGCAGCATGGCCAGGCCATCCGCACCGAGCCCAAGACCCTGCTGAAGAAGGCGGGCTTTACCGTGAAGGACGTGCCGGAAGGGCACATCTGCTGCGGCTCGGCCGGCACCTACAACCTGCTCCAGCCGGAGATCGCCGCCCAGCTCCGGGCCCGCAAGGTGGCCAATATCGAGCGCACCAAGCCCGACCTCATTGCCACCGGCAACATCGGCTGCATGACCCAGATCGGCCAGGGGACCGGGATCCCCATCGTCCATACGGTCGAGCTTCTCGACTGGGCGACAGGCGGCCCGATGCCGGAAACCCTGGAGGAGGCGGGTTTCGGCAAGCGCTCCGGCCAGCCGTTAACCATCGCGGCAGAGTAAGGCTGCTACACTCTTACGCAACGAAATTTTATTTCCAAACACCCCTCGCTTGGGTTAAAAGTTAGGAAAGTATGAATTTCAGGACGTAAGGGCCGGCATCATGTCTTCGGGATGGACGTCTTTCAGGAATCGTTTTGGCAAAAAGCAGGATGAGGCCGAATCTGCCTCTCTGATGCCGCAGGGCGGCGGGGCGGCGGCTGCCCCGGCGCTTCAGGCTCCCGCTGCGCCGGAAAAGGCCGAGCCGGTCATCGTCCGGCCCAACGGCATGCTCGATTCGGTCGGCCAGAAGAACGAGCTGATCCGCGTTCGATTCGCCAACATGATCGACCGGCTGGAGGAGCTGCGGAGCCTCAAGGAGGATTTCGCCCTCCTGAACGAGCCGGTGACCGAACTCATTCGCAGCTATCCGCATCTCCAGTCGCGGCTGCTCGAGACCGAGGCGGTGCTCAAGCAGGAAACCGAAACCGCGCAGAGCCTGCGCCGGGAGCTTGGGGACCTCGGCAGCGTCCACGCCCGAACCGTGGACGACATGAACGCCGCCGTATCCCAGCTGCGCAAGGCGGAATCCAAGCTCCGCGAGCAGGACAGCTTCATCGAGGACCTGCGCCTGAACGTGAAGGACAAGGAGGCGATCGTCGCCGACTTGGAGAACCAGCTCGCCATCGAGACCGAGCGGGCCCGCAACATCACGGAAGAGAACCAGGCCCTGCGCCTCGAGGCCCAGGAAGCCGACCAGACCGTGGCCCGGGCCGAGCGGGAGCTCATCGAGACCCGCGAGCGCAATGGCCTGCTCGATCATGAGGTGAAGCGGCTGCAGAAGGTGGCCGAGGAGCAGAACTACCGCCTCTCCAGCCTCGGCAACCGCTATGGGGAGCTGGAGACGCAGCTCGAATCCACCCGCCAGCGCGCCTCCGAGCTTGAGACCAAGCTTATGGCCGAGCAGGTGCTGCGCCAGCGCCTCGAAACGCAGATCGACTCCGAGCGTTCGGCCCACCAGACCGATCTCTCCTCGCTCGACATGAAGATCGAGGGACTGACCTCGCGTCTCTCGGCCACCGACAAGATCCTGGCCCATACCCGCGACCAGCTGCGCGACAAGAACGAGGCGCTGCGCGGCGTCGAGCGCACCTTGAAAGAGACCACCATCGAGAAGAACACTCTCGATCGCCGCCTGGAGGCGACCCAGCAGGAGGTCGAGCGTCAGGTGGCCATGGTCAACGAACTCCAGCGCTCGCGCATCGAGCTGCAGGAGCGCGTGGAGATGCTGGGCAAGGCCATCGCGGCCAAGGACTTTCAGATCGAAAGCTCCGACAACAAGGTGGCAAGCCTCTCCGAGCGCATCGACCAGCTCACCAAGCGCTTCGAGCAGGATCGCAGCGCCCTCGAGGCCGCCAACCGGCGCCTCACGGAGGAGCTGCAGAACGAGAAGGCCGAGCGCTCCCTCGTGCAGGGCGCCCTCGAGATCGCCCGCGAAAGCCGCACCAAGATCCAGAAGAAATACGTGGCCCTGCGCAAGAAGACCCGCCTCGACACGCAGGAGGACGACCCGTCCCTCTTCGACGAGGAGGAGGTCGAGACCAATGTCCGGCCGCTCAAGTCGCCGGACGCGGAATAATCAAGTTACCTCCAAGGCCCCGCAGCGATGCGGGGCCTTCTTTTTTCCAGCGGGCGTCTTACCGCAACCGCATGCCGTCCATGCGCGACGCGCCTTGGCGAATGATCCAAGGTGCACCAGTTTGGGCCATCAAGGAATCTCATCGGCTCCGAGGCCGAACTCAAGGATCGCAATGATGGCCCAGCATCCAGCAATCGCCGCCAACCGCGTTGCCGTCATCACCGGAGCCGCCAGCGGCATCGGGCTTGCGGCGGCAAAGCGTTTCGCGCGTTTAGGAATGAAAGTGTGCCTTGCGGATCTCGAGGGCGAGGCTCTCCATCGCAGCGCCGAAGAGGTGGCAGGCGTTGCTGCCAATCCGGACAACGTTCTGGCCATAGCCGCCGACGTGAGCCGGCGCGAGGATGTCGATCGCCTGAAGGACGAGGTCTATGCAGCCTTCGGTGAAGTCGCCGTGCTGATGAACAATGCCGGCACCGAGGGCGGCGGGCAGATTTTCGGCGATCCGCAGCGCTGGCGGGCCATTCTGGAAACGAACCTCTGGGGCGTGATCAACGGCGTTCAGGCTTTCGCTCCAGCCATGATCGAGCAGGGGAGCCCGTGCGCCATCATCAACACCGGCTCCAAGCAGGGCATCACCACGCCGCCGGGCGATACGGCCTACAACGTATCGAAGGCCGGCGTGAAGGTCTTGACCGAGGCGCTGGCGCATGAGCTGCGCAACGCGCCCGATTGCCGGGTGTCGGCGCATCTGCTCATCCCGGGCTTCGTCTACACCGGCTTCACCAAGGCGAGAGGCGTGACGGAGAAGCCCGCCGGCGCCTGGGCTCCGGAACAGGTCATCGATTTCCTGTTGCCGGCCTTGGAGCGGGGCGACTTCTATGTGCTGTGCCCGGACAACGAGACCACCCGGGACACGGACGAGAAGCGCATCCGCTGGGCCGCCGAGGACATCATCGAAAACCGTCCGCCCCTGTCGCGCTGGCATCCGGATTATAAGGACGCTTTCGCCCAGGTGATGAAAGGCTGAGCGGCGGTGGATGTCTCATCTCCGAGCTTCGACGCTGCGGCCTTCCGAGAGCATGTAAAAACGATTCTGGACCGGCATGCGCGTGCGTTCGACGTGCCTGAGGAGCGTCATGCGCTCCTGCGGCGGCAGATCGGGAATGGGGATGACATTCATTCCCGCCGCACCTTTCCCGGCCATGTGACCACATCGGCGTTCATCCTCGACGCAAAGGGCAAAAGAATCCTCCTGATCCATCACCGATCTCTCGACCGCTGGCTGCAACCCGGCGGGCATTACGAGGCACCGGAGGATCTGGCGGTCTCAGCCCTGCGCGAAGCCGTGGAGGAGACCGGCATGGAGGGGCTTGCGATTGATCCCTGGCATGGCACATCCGGTCTTCCCATCGACATCGACAGCCACCGCATCCCCGCCCGTCCCGAGCGCGGGGAGCCCGAGCATTGGCATCACGATATCCGGTATCTGGTGAGAGCCCAGGAGAGCGCGGCTCTCCTGCCCAACCTGCGGGAGGTGCATGGGGCCGCGTGGCGTGAGCTTCAGGAATTGGAGGCCATTGCACCGCAGGCTCTGCGGAATATGCGCAGGCTCGACCTCGCGCACCCCTAACAAACCCGATGGCCATGCTTACATCTGTCTCCAACATCTCGTGAAGGAGGCTTGCCATGAACGATCAGGAACGCCAGGTCATCAGCGACATCTTCCGACGGCTCGAACAGGTGGCGAACCAGCCGCGCGATCCCGAGGCCGAACGCTTCATTGCCGAGAAGCTGCGCGAGCAGCCCTATGCGCCCTACGCGATGGCGCAGGCGGTCTACGTGCAGGAGCAGGCGCTTGCCAATCTTCAGGCTGAGAACGAGCATCTGCGCGCAGAACTCGATCAGGCCAGCCGGCGGCCGCAGCAGGGCGGCTTCCTGTCCAGCATCTTCGGCGGCGGCTCCCGCCCGCCGGGACCGGCCTACAACACCCCTCCGGCCCGTCAGGCTTCGCCCTGGGGACAGCCGCAGCACCATTCGCAACAGCATCATGGCGCGCCTCAGGGCGGCATGATGGGCGGCGCGCCCGGCCCGTGGGGCGGTGGCATGATGCAGCGCGGCGGCGGAGGCGGCTTCCTGGGTACGGCGCTTTCCACAGCGGCCGGCGTTGCCGGCGGCATGATGATCGCCAATGCCCTGACGAGCGCCTTCAGCGGCGACAACAATCCGGCGAGCGATGTGGCCTCTGCGGCCGGCCTCGGAGGCGCCGATCAGGCTGCCGACGCCGGCAATGCGGGCATTACGGATTCACTCTACCAGGATGCGAGCAAACAGGATTCCGGTCAGGATTTTTCCGACTTCGGCGGCGATGGCGGAGACGCGGGCGACTGGGCTTAAAAGAGTTCTTCCGGTCGATGACAGCGCCCGCCACATGGCGGGCGCTTTGCTTTGCCGGCATGGGATTCTGAGAACGGATCGATCACCCGCACACCTGCGGGACTCGGCGCTACGCCGGCGAGAGCATTTCAAAAAGAGAATGGCCGGGCTTCAGCCCGGCCACCGAAGGAGTTGTGATTCCGCTTTCGTGCGATCAGAGCACGATCACGCTCGCACCGACCTTCACGCGGTTGTAGAGATCGACCACGTCGTCGTTGAGCATGCGGATGCAGCCCGAGGAAACAGCCTGCCCGATGGTGTGCGGCTCGTTGGTGCCGTGGATGCGGTAGAGCGATGAGCCGAGGTAGAGTGCGCGGGCGCCGAGCGGATTGTCGGGGCCGCCTTCCATGAACCGGGGAAGGTCGGGCCGGCGGCGCAGCATGTCGGCCGGCGGGCGCCATGACGGCCATTCGCGCTTCATGGAAACGGTCTGGCGTCCGCTCCACTCGAAGCCTTCGCGGCCGACGCCGATGCCATAGCGGATGGCGCGGCCACCGTCCTGCACGAGGTAGAGGAACTTGCTGCTGGTATCGACCACGATCGTGCCGGGACGTTCTCTTCCCTGGTACGACACGATCTGGCGCTGGAACTGCGGGGCGATCGCATAATCGATGCTGTTGTCGTAGCCCGTGCCGTTTCCGTAATCCTGGGGCAGGGAGGCGACGACGCTGCCGGTGGAGCGCACGTCATACGGGTAACTGCTGGTGCGATAAGCCTGGGTCCTGGAGGAAGGGCGCGTGACGAGCGGATAATCCTCCGCATAGCCGTCCTGAGACCGTGCGTAAGGATAGTTGTCGTATTCCGAGGCGATATAGGTGTTGCCGTAGAACTGTCCGGCGCGGCCCATCGGCTGGGCCGAGGCCGCGGCCGGCAGGAGGGCGGCCAAAAGCATTGCAGAGCAAGGGATCCAAGCACGCATTGAAGTGTCCTATCGCTGTGTTTTGCTTAAATAACGACAAGCGCGGCTTTTGTTTCCGCCAAGCTCGGATGAATTTAAGCGCGCAGCCCAGGATCGCTTTCCTGTCGATCCCGTGAAAAGAAGCGTGAAGCTGCAATGAAAGTGCTGTAAGAGCCTTCGCTTCGACGGCGCTCATCCCGGACGCTGCTTTTCACATCGTCGTGACATCATGAAATTCGGTCCCGCCCTGCGGGCGGCCTCGGGCATCGCGGTTCTGTCCATCATGGATGCGGTCATCAAGGGAATGGCCGCCTTTTACCCGATCTTCCAGGTGGCTTTCCTGCGCTTTGCCTGCGGCTCTCTCATCGTGGCCGCCGTCGTGTCCGTCATGCGGCCCGGCTGGCCGAGCCGAGAAACAGTGGCGGCGAATTCGGTTCGGTCGGTCATCGCCGTCGTCACGGCGGTCAGCTTCTTCTATGCGCTGGGGCAGCTGCCCTTGGCCGAGACCCTCGTCCTGTCCTTCCTCTCGCCCATGTTCATCGCCCTCTTCGGGCTCCTGATGCTGAAGGAGCGGGTGGATATCCGGATCATCGGGGCCATTGCCATCGGGTTTGCCGGAACGCTTGTCGTCGTTCTGGGGCAGACTGGAGAGGCAGACGCGACGCGGTCCTGGACCGGTGTCGCCGCAGCGCTCACATCGGCCGTCACCTATGCGCTCAGCCTCGTGCTGCTGCGCCAGCGCGCCCAGCGCGACAAGTTCCTGCACATCGTGGTCTTCCAGAATATCGGTCCGGCCGTTCTCGTGGCGCCCTTCGCGCTCTTCGTCTGGCAGCCGCTCGACCTCATGCACCTGGGCTGGTTCATGCTCATGGGGGGGCTGGGCTTCATGGGCCACATGCTCATGGTCACCGCCTACGCCAAGGCGGAGGCGGCGCGGCTGGCTCCACTTGAGTATACCGCTCTCATCTGGGCGGTGCTGATCGGCTACGGGGTGTTCAGCGAGATCCCGACCTGGGCGACGCTGGGCGGCGGTCTGCTGATCGTCGCCGCGGCTGCGATGACATCGAAGCGCTAGCTTAGAGACTGAGCATCGGATGGATCCCAAAAGTGCATTCCACCTTTGGGTCCGATGCCCTAAGCCGCCTTGCTGGCCGCCGCGCTGAAGATCATGCAGGTTTCGGTGCCGTGGGCGAGAAGCCGCCCCTTGGCATCGAAGAGCTTGCCCTCGGAGGTGGCAAGCGTTCCGCCGCGATGGATCAGAACGCCCTCGCATGTGACCTTGCCGGTGTTCGGCAGGATCGGCCGGACGAAGTTGAGCTTCATCTCGACCGTCGTATAGCCCTGGCCAGCGGTCAGGGTGCTGTGGACGGCGCACGCCATGGCGCTGTCGAGGATGGCGGAAGTCCAGCCGCCATGGATGGTGCCGAGCGGGTTGAAGAAGCTTTCAGTCGGCTCACCCTCGAAGATCACCCGGCCTTCCTCGGCCTGGATCATGTAGACGTTGGTCGAGCGTGAGAAGGGAGGAGCCGGATGGCGGCCCTCCAGCATGCCGCGCAGGAACGCGAGGCCCGGCTCGGCCGTCAGCACATCCCGCGATACGATTCCATGAACCCGCTCAAGCATCGCTCTCTCCCATCTGTGTAGATACACGGTAGGGGAAGGAGCGAGATCCTGCAATGGCTTTCAAGAGGAATGAGAGGCCTTCCTCAGGGCGCGCATCGCCTTGCGGGCCTCATCGCCTTCGACATCCTGGAGCCGAGCCTCCACCTGAGCTTGGGCCTGCTGCCAGAGGGGGATGGCAGCCTCCAGAATGGCTTGGCCCTCGGGGGTGAGCCGGTGCCGCAAGCCGCGCCCCTCGCCGGGGAGGGGCTCGATCCAGCCGTTCTGGTTCAGAAGCTTCAGGTTGCGCACAAGGGTGGTGCGCTCCAATCCCAGCCTCTCGGCCAGGACGGTATCGGATGCGGTCGTTCCATGCCCGATGGCACCCAGGATGCCGAACTGGGGCAGCTTGAGGCCTAGAGGGCGCAGGGCCGCCTCGTAGGTGCGGCTCAGAAGCCGCGCCGTCATGCGGGCGTGAAGGGCAAAGCAGCTTTTGCCGATGGCATCCAGATCGGTCATGAAACGATCATGACCCGGCTCTATAGGGCGTCAAGGCCTCTTTCTGAGGCTGACCTTGAGTTAGATGTCTTGACTCCCCGTCAGCATATGCCTATCTCGCGGCCAGCGTTAGCACTCGTCAATGAACAGTGCTAACAGCCGACAGACCAGGGTGCGGCCAGAGGGGCTGCACCAACAGTCAAAGGGGAAGTTCCATGAAGTTCCGTCCGCTGCACGACCGCGTTGTCGTCCGCCGCATCGAAGCCGAAGAGAAGACGGCCGGCGGCATCATCATCCCGGACACCGCCAAGGAGAAGCCGCAAGAGGGCGAGATCGTCGCCGTCGGCCCCGGCGCCCGTGACGAGAGCGGCAAGGTTGTTGCCCTCGACGTGAAGGCCGGCGACCGCGTCCTGTTCGGCAAGTGGTCCGGCACCGAAGTGCGTATCGACGGTCAGGATCTCCTGATCATGAAGGAATCCGACATCATGGGCATCGTCGGCTAACCAAGCCCGCGGACCCATTAAAGATTTTCCAATTTAACTGGAGGCTAAGCCCATGGCTGCCAAAGACGTTAAGTTTTCTTCCGATGCTCGCGACAAGATGCTGCGCGGCGTCGACATTCTGGCCGACGCGGTGAAGGTCACCCTCGGCCCCAAAGGCCGCAACGTGGTGATCGAGAAGAGCTTCGGCGCTCCGCGCATCACCAAGGACGGCGTCACCGTCGCCAAGGAGATCGAGCTCGCCGACAAGTTCGAGAACATGGGCGCCCAGATGGTGCGCGAAGTGGCCTCGAAGACCAACGACATCGCTGGTGACGGCACCACCACGGCGACCGTTCTGGCTCAGGCCATCGTCCGCGAGGGCGCCAAGGCAGTTGCCGCCGGCATGAACCCCATGGACCTCAAGCGCGGCATCGACCTCGCGACCTCTGAGGCCGTGAAGGACATCCAGGCCCGCGCCAAGAAGGTGAAGTCCTCCGACGAGGTTGCCCAGGTCGGCACGATTTCCGCCAACGGCGACAAGGACATCGGCGAGATGATCGCCCATGCCATGCAGAAGGTCGGCAACGAGGGTGTCATCACCGTCGAGGAAGCCAAGACCGCCGAGACCGAGCTCGACGTCGTCGAAGGCATGCAGTTCGACCGCGGCTATCTCTCGCCTTACTTCATCACCAATGCCGAGAAGATGGTGGCCGAGCTCGAGGATCCCTACATCCTCATCCACGAGAAGAAGCTCTCCTCGCTCCAGCCCATGCTGCCGATCCTCGAGGCTGTTGTTCAGACCGGCAAGCCGCTCCTCATCATCGCTGAGGACGTGGAAGGCGAGGCTCTCGCCACTCTGGTGGTCAACAAGCTCCGTGGCGGCCTGAAGATCGCCGCCGTGAAGGCTCCGGGCTTCGGCGATCGCCGCAAGGCCATGCTCGAGGACATCGCCGTCCTCACCGCCGGCCAGACGATCTCGGAAGACCTCGGCATCAAGCTCGAGACCGTGCAGCTCCCGATGCTCGGCCGCGCCAAGCGCGTTCGCATCGAGAAGGAGAACACCACGATCATCGACGGTGCCGGCCAGAAGGCTGACATCGAGGCTCGCGTTTCGCAAATTAAGGCGCAGATCGAGGAGACCACCTCGGACTACGACCGTGAGAAGCTCCAGGAGCGTCTCGCCAAGCTCGCAGGCGGCGTCGCGGTGATCCGCGTCGGCGGTGCGACCGAGGTCGAGGTCAAGGAGAAGAAGGACCGCGTTGACGACGCTCTGAACGCCACCCGCGCTGCGGTGGAAGAGGGCATCGTCCCCGGCGGCGGCACGGCTCTGTTGCGCGCCAAGGGTGCGGTTGCGAAGCTCAAAACCGACAACCCGGACGTCCAGGCCGGTATCAAGATCGTGCTGCGCGCTCTTGAGGCTCCGATCCGTCAGATCGCCGAGAACGCTGGCGTCGAGGGCTCGATCGTGGTCGGCAAGATCAACGACAACACCTCGTCGGACACCTTCGGCTTCAACGCCCAGACGGAAGAGTTCGTGGACATGCTCCAGGCTGGTATCGTCGATCCGGCGAAGGTGGTCCGCACGGCTCTGCAGGACGCCGCTTCGGTGGCCGGCCTGCTCGTGACGACCGAGGCCATGGTTGCCGAGGCTCCCAAGCGCGACAACGGTCCGGCAATGCCGGGCGGTGGCGGCATGGGCGGCATGGGCGGCATGGACTTCTAAGACGTCCAGGCACCACAGCCTGATAACGAAGAAGCCCCGGAGTTTCCTCCGGGGCTTTTTTGTTGCTCAGGAGAAGTTTTGCCGGAGTTTAGGCTGCCTTCTTCGTCAAGCCCTCGGCCTCAAGTGCCTGCTGAACGGCCGGTCGCGATGCGACACGGGCCTGGAAGGCCTGCAGGTTCGGGAACGACGAGATGTCGATGGCGTGAAAGTTCGTCCAGTTCACCACCGTGAAGAGATAGGCGTCAGCGATGGTGAACTTGTCGCCCATGAGGAAGGGCTGCTTGCCGAGCGCCTCGTCGAGCAGAGAGAAGCGGGTGGCGAGACGCTCCTTCGTTGCGGCCTTCACGGCGTCCGGCGTTGCGGGATTCCAGAGAGGACCGAAGCCCTTGTGGATCTCCGTGCTGATGAACCCAAGCCACTCCAGAAGGCGATAGCGCTCCATGCTGCCATGAGCAGGCACGAGGTCGGCGGCAGGCTGGCTATCCGCCAGGTACTGAATGATGGCACTGGCCTCCGTCAGCACGGAATTGTCCTGCAAGCCGAGAGCCGGAACGTAGCCTTTCGGATTGATGGCGGCGAAATTCGCGCCGGTCTCGGTGGTGCGGTTGGCGAGATCCACCTTCTCAAGAGTGAAGGCAATGCCGGCCTCACGGGCAACGATGTGCGGGGCAAGCGAGCAGGCGCCAGGATAGTAGTAGAGCTTCATGAGTATTCTCCAGGGTTGAAGAGGGTTCAGGCTGCGGCCTTGAGGGATGTTGGAGCAGTGGCGAGGGCCAGCGGGCGGGAGGGCTTCAGGGCATAGGCCCCGTCACCGAGAAGGGCTTGTGCAACGGAGAGCACGATCAGGTAAAGCGGATATTCCCAGCCGCCGCCCTGAGCCGAGAACACCCAGCCGTTGCCGATGTGAACCCAGGCGGCACCGAACAGAACCGGCAGCAGGCCGAGCGCGACCCAGCGGCTCTGAACGCCGAGGACGAGCAGGATGCCGCCGATGAGCTCGGCCCAGAAGGTGGCATAGGCGAGGGCGCCCGGCAGGCCCAGGGATTCGAAGTACTGCGCCGTGCCGGCAAGCGTGAAGGTCATCCACTTCAGGATGAGGCTGTGGGCGATATACATGATGCCCAGCGATACCCTGAGAAGCAGGGCGGCGTAGTCGGGATTGGTCGGCTGTGCGTGTGACATTGCAAATCTCCATGCAAGTGCATATACATTTGATGCATGTGCATGGATCTGTCAATCTCAATGCAATTGCATCAAAAACAGAGGAGCTTTGCCGCCATGCAAGAATCGCCTCAGGAGCCATCTCCCTCCGTCATCAGGGCCTGGGGCCGTCTGATCCGGGCCGAGCGTACCGTCATGGGACGCATCGAGGCGGAACTGAAGAGCGCGGGTTTCCAATCCCTGCACTGGTACGATGTGCTGCTCGAACTGAAGCGGGGGCCGGAAGGCCGGCTCACGCCGCGTGAGATCGAGGAAGCCGGCCTCTTCGAGCAGTACAATCTATCCAGGCTTCTTGACCGCATGGAAAACGAGGGGCTGGTGCGCCGCATTCCTTTTCCGGGCGATAAGCGGCGCCAGCTGATCGAGATCACCGAGGAGGGCAAGGCCCTTCAATGGCGGATGTGGAGCGTCTATGGCGCGGCGATCAACCGCTTCATCGGCGCGAAGCTCACCGATAAGGAAGCCGGGCAATTGTCGGCTCTGCTGCTCAAGCTCATCCAGGAATGACCTGACTGCATAGCTAGCCCACCACCAAACGATCTGCCGCCCTGCGCGTTCATGTTTATATGGCTAAGCGATAGCTGGCTAAACGAGGATAGGGACGTGAGCGCAGGACAATCGATTCTTTTGAAAGGCCGGCAGGCTCTCCTTGGGGCGCAGCTCGTCATCGCCTGCCTCGGCACCTCGTTCATATCACCTGCGGCAGCCGACACCGAGCCTCGTCCGAGTTCTGCCTCGATCCGCACGCCGGACTTCGACGAAAGTGTCCGGTGGTATCGGGACAAGCTGGGCTTCCGGCTGCTCGGCAGCGATAGTCTCGTGCAGGGACGCAAGGCCGTGATGGAGCGAAGCGGTTTCCTGCTGGAGGTTTCCGAGGCGGATCACATCCTGCCCCAGGAGCCTGAGGCGACTGCCTCCGTCCAGGTCACTCCAGTTCCCGTGGTCAGTCTGCTCGTGCCTGATGTCGACCGTGAGGTGAGGCGCCTCGACGAAGCAGATGTCGACATCCTCCAGCCGCCGCAGGACGATCTGGACGGAACTTATCGCACGGCGCAGATCCGCGACAACGGTCGGCACCGGATCGAGCTCCGCGAGCCTCTCGATGACCCGTCGCGGTTTCATCCCATGGGGCGGTGAGACGCACAGAATAGTGTCAAGCTTGCGGGAATAAGAGGTTTCGGCCGGTGTCTTAGAGTGTGTGGTCATATCTGACCTCGGAGGACACCATGAAACAGATCCTGCGCCCTGCCATCCTGGCCGGAGCCCTCATCGCTGCATCCGCCGCTCTTGCTCAAACAGCAGCCCCCGCGAAGGTTGCGGACACGAGCAAGGGCAAGGCCCTCGTCGACGCCAAGGGCATGACGCTCTACACCTTCGATCGCGATGCGGCCGGCAAGTCGGCCTGCAACGGTCAATGCGCCCAGAACTGGCCGCCGCTGATGGCTGCCGCGAATGCCTCCGCGTCCGGCGACTGGAGCGTGGTGACCCGCGACGACGGCTCCAAGCAATGGGCCTACAAGGGCAAGCCGCTCTACCTTTGGGTGAAGGATACGAAGCCCGGCGAGGTCACGGGCGACGGGGTCAACAACGTCTGGCATGTGGCGATGCCGTGAGGCTTGCCGGGACCGGCGGTTCATACTTGAATGATGCCGCCATGTGAGAGCTGACCTTGGACGAGATCGCCTCCCTGCTCGAACCGCAGATCCCCGCCCTGAGGCGCTACGCCTGGGCGTTGCTGCGCGATCATGAGGCAGCGGACGATCTCGTTCAGGACACCCTCGAGCGGGCGATCAGCCGGTGGGGGCAGCGCCGCCACGAGGGCGACCTGAGAGCCTGGCTCTTCACCATTCAGCGCAACCTGTTCCTCAACGGCCTGAGGCAGCGTAAGGCACGCGGGACCCAGGTGGGGGAGGAGGCTCTGAACGATGTTCAGGCTTTTGGGACAAGCCCTGAGAGCCATGCCGGCCTGCGCGACGTTCTCACTGGGCTGGATGCCTTGTCGGAGGAGCAGCGCTCGCTTCTGCTGCTGGTGGGCGTCGAGGACCTGTCCTACGAACAGGCCGCACAGGTTTTGGGAATTCCCCTCGGCACAGTCATGTCGCGCCTGAGCCGCGCGCGGGCGCGGCTGCGGGAGTTCATGGAGAACGGGCGTAGCACCGTCTTGAGGAGAGTGAAGTGACGGGCGAGCGACCCATCGGCGAAGACGATCTGCAGGCTTTCGTGGACGGCAGGCTCGCCTCGTCGCGGCACGAGGCGGTCAGGGCCTATCTGGACAACCATCCCGCTCTGGCCGATCAGGTGAAGCAGGAAATCGAACTGCGCGAAGCCTTGCGTGCCCGGCTGACCTTCAAGGCCGCGGAGCCTGTTCCCTCACGCCTGAGGGTGGCCAACCTCATGGCCGCGCAACGCCGTCCGGCGCGCAGGCGCGGTACGGCCGTTGCGGCTGCGGTAGTGGGACTTCTCATCGGCTCTGCCTTGGGAGCGGCAGGCGGGATCTGGTGGTCCGGCTCAGGTCGTGTGACGGCGGCGAGCGTTGCGGGCAATGCCATTGCGGCGCATCGGATCTATGTCGGCGAGCGCTTGCATCCGGTGGAGGTGCCTGCCGAGCAGGAGGCGCATCTCGTGCAATGGCTGTCCCGTCGCGTCGGCAAGCCGTTGACCGCTCCGAACCTGACGGCCCAGGGCTACCGGCTCATCGGCGGGCGGCTTCTCCCCGACAGCGGCGAGGCGGCCGCTCTCTTCATGTACGAGAATCCGGGCGGCAACCGTCTCACGCTTTATGCGCGGTCCGGCGGATCAGAAGCGCAGACGTCGTTCCGCTTCGAGTCTCGCGACGATGTGTCCGCCTTCTCCTGGATCGACAACGGCCTGTCCTACGTGGTCACGGCAAAAGCGGAGCGCGCGCAGCTGCTCCCCATCGCAGAGACGATCTACAGGCAGTTTGATGCGACAGGCGACCCGGTGAAAGGCCGCCTGTAGCGCCTTTTCCCGATGATCAGCCAAACACCGCCGGATCGGGCCCGACGCGGCCCGAGGCGCTGTCGAGGCGCTCGATAGCCTGCATGTCGTCTGCATCGAGCGTGAAGTCGAACACATCGATATTCTCGCGGATGCGCGACGGCGTCACGGATTTCGGAATGACCACGAAGCCGTTGTCGAGGTGCCAGCGCAGGATGACCTGTGCGGGCGTCTTGCCATATTTGCGGCCGATGGCAGCGAAGGTCTCGTCGGACAGGATCGTGCCCTGACCGAGTGGCCCCCAGCATTCCGTGACGATGCCGTTCGCTTTGTGGAAGGCACTCAGCTCCTTCTGCTGGAACCGCGGATGCAGCTCGATCTGATTGACCGCAGGCGTCACGCCGGTCTCGTCGATGACGCGCTTCAGGTGCGGCACCATGAAGTTCGAAACGCCGATGGATTTCGCGCGTCCATCCTGCTGCAGCTTGATCAATGCCCGCCAGGTGTCGCGATAGGCCTCGCTGCCGGCCACCGGCCAGTGGATCAGGTAGAGGTCCACATAATCGACCTTGAGGCGTGCCAGGCTTTCATCGAAGGCCCGAAGGGTGCTGTCGTAGCCCTGACGATCGTTCCAGACTTTCGTGGTGATGAAGAGCTCTTCGCGCGAAATGTCTGTCGCGCGGATGGCTTCTCCCACACCCTCTTCATTGCCGTAGATGGAAGCGGTGTCGATGGAGCGGTAGCCTGCGTCGATGGCCCTTGCGACGGCGCCCTTGGCCTCGTCGTTGGAAACCCGCCAGACGCCGAAGCCTACTTGCGGCATCGCGTTTCCATCGTTCAGGCGCATCGTGGGTGTGGTTGGCATCAGCTGCTCCGTTGGTCGTGCGGCAGGGAGGTAGGGCTTAAAACCGGTAAGCAAAGTGTGATGGCCCCGGTCGAGAGCCATGCCGGAACCGGCATGAATACCCTGCGTTCCAAGCTTGGCAACCATGCCGCAACGCAGGAGCTGTGCCTTGTCCACTCCAGAAGCACGGAAGGGCACGCCCGATCCGACCCTCGATGAAGGCGAGTTCCGGAAGCGTTTCCTCCAGCAGTTCCAGGATCCTGCCTTTGAGCCGCTCGGGAGCGAGCTGCAGCGGATCACTGACGCGGCCTGGGATGCCTACAGCCATCATCGCAAGAGCCCCAAGACCCGCAAAGCAGGGCCGGGCTTCGCCGATCCGGACTACGATCTCGCCGTCGACTGGATTGCCGCGAAGGACGCCATCGACGTCGCGCAGAAACGGCATGAGGACCCGAACGGTCCTGCCCGCTTTCTCCTGGTTTCAGCCTCGTCCCGTAGCGAGCACACGTGTCCGGGCGAAATGTCCAAGAGCTATCGTCTCGTGGAGATCGCCCATCAGGTTCTCGCAAGCGCGGAGGATGCGGAGGTCGAGGTGCTGGAACTCAGCCGGCTCACCTCGGAATACGGTCGGCATATCCACCCGTGCAAGGCCTGCTTCTCCACGGCGGCGCCTTTGTGCCACTGGCCGTGCTCCTGCTATCCCAATTACTCGCTCGGGCAGACGCATGACTGGATGTACGACATCTATCCGCAATGGGTGGCTGCGCATGGGGTGATGATCGTCACACCGGTCAACTGGTATCAGGTCTCGTCGCCCCTGAAGCTCATGATGGACCGGCTCGTCTGCGCCGATGGCGGCAACCCGGACCCGACCTCGACCCAGGGCAAGAAGACCGACATCGCAAAGGCCATGGAACTCAAAGGCTGGGATTATCCCAAGCATCTTGAGGGCCGACTCTTCTCTGTCATCGTCCATGGCGATGCCGAGGGCGCGGGCGATGTTCGCCGCAGCCTCTCCGACTGGCTGCGCGCCATGGATCTCATCCCGGCAGGCGGCGCCGCGGAACTCGACCGCTATATCGGCTACTGGAAACCCTATGCCACGAGCCATGAGGAGCTTGATCAGGACGAGGCGGTGCAGGACGAGGTGCGCAACGCCGCCTGGACGCTGCTTGAAGCCGTGAAGGCCAAAAGGGCAGGGAGCCTCGTGACGGCTGGAGAGAACCTGAAGGAGCCGCGGCAGAAGTGATGCAGAAAAAGATAAAGGCCGAGCTCTGCACCCGGCCTTGTTTTGAGACACCTCGCTTCGAGATTATCTCGGTGCCGACTTGACCTCAGCGTCCCACTTCCTGAGCAGGCGTGTGCGCTCGGCCACCGAGCCGTATTTGGCCGTGTCGTAGTTGATCAGCTTCATCTCCGAGAGCTTCGGCGCATCCGCCGATACAGGCGCGCTCTTGTTCGACGCGGTGGAGTAGATCTTCATGTCGGCGCCGACGAGCTTCTGTGCCTCCGCAGAGAGCGCCCAGTCCACGAACTTCTGCGCCGTCTCCGTGTTGCGGCCGCCCTTCACAAGCGAGATGGAGCCGGTCTCGTACCCTGTGCCTTCACAAGGCGCGAGGGTTTTCACGGGTGCGCCGTCGGCAATCATCGTCACCATGTCGTGCATGAACGCGATGGCGATGCCGGTCTCTCCCAGCGCCACGGCCTTCACGGGAGCGGCGCCCGATTTGGTGTATTGATTGACGTTCTTGTGCAGGCCCTTCATGTAGTCAAAGGCCTTGTCCTCACCCATGAGCTGCACGAGGGATGCCAGGAACACGTAGGCCGTGCCCGAGGAGTTCGGATCGGACACCTGCACCTCGTCGCGGTATTTCGGATCGAGGAGGTCCGCCCAGCATTTCGGCTCCGGCAAGCCGCGGCTCTCGAGAACCTTCGTGTTGTAGCCGATGCCGAGAGCCCCGAGATAGGTGCCTGTCGCACGATACTTGGCCTGCTCGGCGAAGCGCTGGGCCCAGTCGTGCAGTTCGGAAATCTTCGGCGACTTGTACTCGACCGTCAGCCCTTCTTCCGCTGCCTGAATATGGGAATCGCCAGGCCCGCCCCACCACACGTCGGCGCGCGGGTTGGAGGCCTCGGCCCTGATCTGCGCCAGCGTCTCGCCGGTGCTCTTGCGCACCATCGTGGCCTTGGCACCGGTTGCCTTCTCGAAGGCTGAAACGCCCACGCGGCACTGCTCCTCGAGAATGGAGCAGTAGATGGTAATCGGTGCCTGAGCCTGCGCGGCAAGTGGTGCCGCGCACAGCGCCGATGTGAAGGCCAGGCCTATCAATGAAAGTCGCATGCGATTCCTCCCGGTGTATCGGCCTTCCTGAGCCGATTTTTGAACACCATGCGATTGGGAAGCTTAGCCGACTTCTTTGTCAAGATTGGTGCGACAGACCAGTGGAAGAATGAGAAAGGCCGGGCACATGGCCCGGCCTTGTGGGAAGGTATGAGACGGACGATGCTTACCAGGAGGTCAGAACCGAACCCTTGAACTTCTCTTCGATAAACGCCTTCACCTCAGGGGTGTGATACGACTCGACGAGAGCCTTCACCCACGGCTTGGTCTTGTCCTCGCTGCGCACGGCGATGATGTTGACGTAAGGACCCTTGGGGTTCTCACGGGCGATAGGGTCCTTCACCGGATCCAACCCGCCTGACGTTGCGTAGTTGGTGTTGATGACGGCGGCGTCCACGTCTGCGAGCACGCGCGGTCCCTGGGCGGCTTCGATCTCGACGAACTTGATCTTCTTCGGGTTGTCGGTCACGTCCAGAGGCGTCGGCTTGTAGCCCGTGCCTTCCTTGAGCTTGATGAGGCCCTTGTCCTGCAGGAGGATGAGGGCGCGGCCGCCGTTGGTCGGGTCGTTCGGGATCGAGACCGTCGCGCCGTTCGGCAACGCCTCGAGGCTCTTGTGCTTCTTGGAGTAGATGCCGATCGGGAAGTTCACGGTGAGCGCCACGCTCTCGATCTTGTAGCCGCGGTCGGCGACCTGGTTGTCGAGATAGGGCTGGTTCTGGAACGAGTTCGCCTCGATGTCGCCGCCGGCGAGCGCCGTGTTCGGCACCACGTAGTCGGAGAACTCGACGATCTTGATGTCAATGCCCTTCTTGGCGGCGATCGGCTTAACGGCCTCCAGAATCTGCGCATGCGGACCGGGCGTGGCACCGATGCGAACGGTTTGCGTCTGCTGCGCGAGAGCCGGCAGGGCGGCGAGAGACAGGACAGCGGCGAGGCCGAGTTTCTTCAGAGACATCTTTGGTACTCCTTGTGCGAACTTTTCTAGATAATCAGGCGTGGCGGATGCGCTTGTTGAGGTGGCGGGCCAGGCGGTCGCCGATGCTCTGCACCGCCTGGACGAGGACGATGAGCACGACCACAACGGCGAGCATCATCTCGGGCATGAAGCGCTGATAGCCGTAGCGGATGCCGAGATCGCCGAGACCTCCGCCGCCGACCGCGCCCACCATGGCCGAGAAGCCGAGCAGGGACACGATGGCGAGCGTCAGGCCGAGCACGATGCCGGGCAGGGCCTCGGGGAGCAGAACCTTCAGCACGATCTGCAGCGGGCTCGCGCCGAAGGCGCGCGCTGCTTCGGTGAGGCCCTGATCCACCTCACGGATCGCGCCCTCGATGAGGCGCGCAATGAACGGCGTTGCGGCGATCGTCAGCGGAACGATGGCGGCGTTGGTGCCGATGGACGTGCCGGCGATCAGGCGCGTGAACGGGATGATCGCCACCACGAGAATGATGAAGGGCGTGGAGCGCGTGGCGTTGACGATGACGCCGAGCACCCGGTTGACCCAGGGGGCCGCGAACAGTTCGCCCTTTCCGGACGTGGCGAGAAACACGCCGAGCGGCAGCCCGAAGAGCGTTGCGATCAGGGCCGAGACCGCAACCATGTAGAGAGTTTCGCCCGTGGAGGCGGCGATGAGGTTGATCATCTCAGGCGACATAGCCGAGGACCTCCGTGTCGAGACCGTGCTTCTTCAGAAAGTCGAGAGTGGTGGAAACCGCCGTTTCCGGCACGCCCACGACCAGGGTGCCGAAGGGACGTCCAGCAATCTCGTCGACCGAGCCGGACAGGATGTTGGCTTCGATATCGAGGTCGCGGGCAAGCCGCGCGAGAACCGGATCGGTGGCATGAGGGCCGCGAAAGCCGATGCGGATGACCGCCTGGCTGCCGGGCGTCGCCTCGGATGTGAGTCTGCTCTGCACATAGGGCGGCAACGCGCGACCGGACTCGTCGGCCAGGAAGGAGCGGGTGACCTCGTGCTGCGGCCGGGTGAAGACCTCGAACACGTCGCCCTGCTCGACGATGCGCCCGCCTTCGATCACCGCGACCTCGCGGGCGATGTTGCGGATCACCGCCATCTCGTGGGTGATGAGCAGGATTGTCAGGCCAAGCTCGTCGTTGATGCGCGCGAGCAGGTCGAGAATGGACCGGGTGGTCTCCGGGTCGAGGGCAGAAGTTGCTTCGTCGGAGAGCAGAACCTTGGGCTTGGTGGCAAGCGCGCGGGCGATGCCGACGCGCTGCTTCTGGCCACCGGAGAGTTCGGACGGATAACGGTTGCGCTTGTCGGAGAGGCCCACGAGGGCGAGAAGCTCTTCGACCCGCGTCCTGATCTCCGCCTTGCCGAAGCCCGCAACCTCGAGCGGCAGGGCGATGTTCTGGGCGGCCGTGCGCGAGGAGAGCAGGTTGAAGTGCTGGAAGATCATGCCGATGGAGCGGCGCGCATGGCGAAGCGCCGCTTCGGGCAGGGCCGCGATGTCGGCGCCGTCGACAATTACCTTGCCGGACGAGGGCTTCTCCAGGCCGTTGACGAGGCGGATCAGGGTGGATTTGCCGGCGCCGGAGCGGCCGATCACGCCGAGGATGGAGCCTTGTGACACCGCGAGGTCTGTCTCGCGCAAAGCTGTCACAGGCTGGCCGTCGCGGCCAGGGAAGGTCTTTGAAACCTTTTCCAGGCGCACGATGGGCTGGGCCGGGATTAAACGCTGCGTCGGCGTGTCGCCGATATAGCCAAGGGGGGCGTTCATCAATTCGCCTTCAGAAACTTTCGTCTTGGGTAGGTGTGACACATGAGCCATTATGTTCTCTATGTCAACGGTTTCGTTCTTTAAATAGGACAATCTGTTTTGAAGAACGTTGATCGTGACTTAAGCGCCTGTCGCTGTTGTCACAAGGCTGCTATCGCTAGCGTCAAGAGGAAGTTCCTCCTTTCTTTCGCCACAAGCGCCATTGATCCGGCTGCCTTGAGTTTCTAAGAGCCGGGGCAGGAACCCTGGCAGGAGATGCGTATGATCAAGGCGAGCCTCGTGCTGGCACTCTTAGGGTTGGTGGTTCTTGCGGCTTCAGTGTCCGGAACTGTGGCCGTTCCGTTCTACCTGCCCCTCTCCACCCTGGCTTTGGCCGGGGTGATGTACATCGGGCGGACCATTCCAAAGTTCCTGCGCATCTTCCTCGTGATGCTCTCGGCCACGCATCTGGTGCTCCTCGCACTGATCCTGGGTGCTCGGGCCGGCATCATCACCGGCGACTACACCGGCTATGTACCGCCGCCGTCTGCTGCCCTCGGCGCAACGGCGTTCGGAGCCCTCATCTTCGGGCTCGCCTACGTCCCGGTCGTCCGCACCATCTGCCGTATCGCGGACCGCTACCTTGAATCCCAGGCCGACAGCATCATCAGGATTCCCTTCATCGGCCTGGTGCGGGCACGGGAGGGCACCATCGGCACCTGGATGATCGGATTCCTGATTGCGATCAACCTCGCCCAGGTCGCCCTTAATGTTCGCCTCAGCTTCTTCTCGCGCGACATGTTCAATGCGCTGGAGGCCAAGGATGCTGCGGCCTTCTGGTATCAGCTCTTCGTCATCTTCACGCCGCTCGCCGCCGTCTTCGTGGCCATCGCGCTCACTGAGGTGCTGCTGCAGAACGTGCTGACGATCCGCTGGCGCGCCTATCTCAACACCTATTACGTCGGCGAGTGGCTCGGCGACGGCGCTCACTACCGGATGCAGCTGATCGGCCGCGGTGCCGACAACCCGGACCAGCGCATCTCGGAAGACCTGCGCAAGTTCGTCGAGAGCACCTATTCGCTGTCGGTCGGCCTCATGAACCAGGCCGCGACCCTGGTCTCCTTCGTGGCGATCCTCTGGACGATCTCGGCCGGCTTCACGTTCCCGGGAACCAGCGTGGAGGTGCCGGGCCTTCTGGTGTGGGTCTGCGCCGGCTATGCCATTCTCGGCACCTGGGTGACACACCTGATCGGCCGCCCGCTCATCGCCCTCAACTTCGAGCAGGAGCGGGTCGAGGCGAACTACCGCTTCTCCCTGGCGCGCCTGCGCGAATATACCGAGCAGGTGGCGCTGCTGTCCGGGGAGCCGGCCGAGCGGGAGGGCATCGCCCGGCGCTTCGGCCAGATTGTCGACAACTACATGCGGATCGTCGTCCGCCTCATCAAGCTGAACACCTTCACCTCGGCCTATTTCCAAGCCAACGTGGTGGTGCCCTACATTCTCACGGCGCCCTACTACTTCATCGGCAAGATTTCGCTCGGCCAGATGCAGCAGGTGGTCGGCGCCTTCTCGCGTGTGGAATCCGCGCTCACCTACTTCATCACAATCTATACGACGCTCGCAGACTACAAGGCCGTACTCGACCGCCTCACAACCTTCGAGGGCGCCATTGCGTCAGCCCAGCGGGTCGGCGGCGAGAGCAAGCTCGCCATCTCGGAGGTTCCCGGACGCGAGCTGCGCCTGCAGAACCTTGACGTGCGCCTGCCTGACGGCAGCGCCCTCCTGCATGCCCAGGGTCTCGCCTTCCGTCCGGGCGAGCGCACGCTCATGACGGGCCCATCGGGCTCGGGCAAGTCCACCCTGTTCCGCGCGATCGCCGGCATCTGGCCCTTCGGCGAGGGCGAGGTTCTGGTGCCGGAGGGGCAGACCATGATGCTTCTGCCGCAGCGTCCCTACATTCCCATCGGCACGCTGCGCGACGCCGTCACTTATCCGGGCAAGGCCGACACCTACACCGATGCCCAGATCGCGGAGGCGCTGCGGTCAGCCAAGCTGCCGCAGATCGCAGAGCGCCTCGACGAGGAGCGGGCCTGGGCACAGACCTTGTCACTCGGCGAGCAGCAGCGCCTTGCGGTTGCCCGTGCGCTCCTGGCCAAGCCGGACTGGCTGTTCCTGGACGAGGCGACGGCTGCCCTCGACGAGCCCACCGAGGCGGAGGTCTATAAGATCATCCAGGAAAAGCTGCCGCAGACGACGGTGGTCTCCATCGGCCACCGCTCGACGCTCGCGGCCTATCACGACCGGCGCATCGACATGAAGAAGACGGAGAGCGGCCTGTCCACTCCCGTCGACCTGCGTCAGGCCGAGCCTGCGGAGTAATTCAAAGCGTGATCCCGGACGGCGCAGCCGATCCGGGATCGTTTGCAGGATAGGGCGCGGGTCTCCCTCTCCCTGAGGGAGAGGGTTGGGGTGAGGGGTTACAGACCCATCCGGAGAGGGCGCAACCCCTCACCCGCGCCTCCGGCGCGACCTCTCCCACAAGGAGAGGTGAAGGGAGCCATACTCCTCACGCGATCCCCGGTTCTGCTCCGCAGCCTGGGATGACGCCATATACCAAGCGCAAACAAAAAGGCCGGCTTCAAGCCGGCCTTTCTCATTCACACTCAATGAAGGCCTTAGAGCGCGCGCTCCAGGACCAACTGACCGCCGTTCTGAGTCTTGATGATCAGGTTGCGGCCCTGAATGTCCCACTTGCCGGACGAGCGGAGCGCCACGAGGAAGGACTGCTCGATGGCCATGGAGGACTTGTCGCAGCTCTTCTTCGTCAGGGCGAAGGGGCCGACGGCCAGGACCTGCTCACGCAGCGGGTAGGCCGCGGTCGCATAGGTGTTGCAGCCGGCAAAGCCGGTGGCACGCATCTGGTCGTCGAGCCTGAAGCTCGGACGCTCGCCCGTGAAAGACTTGCCGTTCAGGCTGACAGCCACCCAGGACGAATTCAGCGGGAAGACCTTGCCCGTCTCGCCAGGCTGCGGAACCTTGGTGTCCACTTGGCGGGTCGGGCCAACCGGGCGGCCGAGGGTTGCTGCGGCTGACTGGGCATGAGCTCCCGAGACGGTGGTCAATGCCACCAGAAATGTCGCAAGTCGAAGCGCGTTCATCGGAACCTCTACAACGTAAAAACGCCCGGACCATAAGGGTCCTTGAGCGTTGAGGCAACGCCCAAGGTGCCTCAGCGGCGATGTTGTCCTACCCTCGCGTGAGGAATCGCACCTAACCAATTCGCCGCAGCAGCCGCTCGGTAAGAGCGTTCGTGGGGCGGAACAGATAATCGAGGGCCCGGACGGAGATGTCCTGAGCCCCGAGACTCTGCAGGGCCGTCACGATGTCGAACACCTTTGCGGTCCGGCAATGGAGCACGACCTCGCGCCCCAGGGCGTTGCCGTAAGGGAGAGTTGCGCCATGCTCCCTGGCGAGCGGCGCCAGCGCCGATGCTTTCGCCGGATCGAGGCATGCCCGAACCTCGCGGCTGGTGCGTGCTTCTTCCTCGGCGGCGATGCGCGTCAGCACGGCCGTCGCGGCAGCCTTGGCCCGGTCCGTCCAGGGCGTTCGGGCGGAAGCCACGAGATTGGCCTCGGAGCGCAGCATCACGCCGTCGTCGAGGATTTTCAGGGCGTTGGCCGCAAGCGTCGCGCCGGTGGTGGTGATATCGACGATCAGCTCCGCGGAGCCTGCGCCCGGCGCGCCTTCCGTGGCCCCCAGGCTCTCGACGATCCGGTAGTCGGACACGCCCTTCTCGGCAAAGAAGCGGCGGGTGAGGTTCACGTACTTCGTCGCCACCCGCATCTTGGTGCCGTGGCGGGCTCGCATGTCGGCCGCCACCTCGTCGAGGTCGGCCATGGTACGCACGTCGATCCAGGCCTGCGGCACGGCCACGACCACGTTGGCATGGCCGAAGCCCAGCGGCGTCAGCAATTCGACGGCCGTGTCCGCATCGGGGATCTGCTCGCGGACCAGATCCTCGCCGGTGATGCCGAGATGGGCCGTGCCCGAGCTCAGCTGGCTGACGATCTCGGAAGCCGACAGAAACGCGACCTCCACGTCGGGCACGCCCGCCAGGGTGCCGCGATAATCGCGCGCCCCACGGGACTGGGTGAACACCAAACCGGCGCGGGCGAAGAACGCGGCCGCGTTCTCCTGGAGGCGGCCCTTGGAGGGGACGGCCAGGATGAGGGGAGTGTCGGTCATCAGGGCCTCCCCACGATGCGGTCGAGCCAGAAGGAGCAGCCGACCGCCGGGATCGGCGCCTCGGCGCCCAGGTGCTCCAGGAGGCGGTCATAGCGCCCGCCGCCGACGACCGGCTTGCCATCGTGGCGGCGCGGGTCCTGCACCTCGAAGATGAAGCCCGTGTAGTAGTCGAGGTTCCGCGCGAAGGTGGCGGCGAACGAGAAGCGGCCGACGTCGAGGCCGCGGGCGGCCATGAAGCCGGTGCGCTCCTCGAAAAGGGTCAGGGCCGGGCCGATGTCGAGGCCTGAATTCCTCGCAAGCGCCCTGACCGCGTGGGCTGCCTGATCCGGATCGCCGCTAATGGCGAGATAGCGCTCCAGCACCTGCCGGGCCTCATCGGTGAGGCCGGTGCGGTTTGCCGCGCGGGCCAGGAAGCGCTCGGCGATTTCGCCCGCGCTGCGCCCGCCGACCCGGGCGATGCCCGCGATCGACAGAATGTCCTCGACAAAGGCTTTTGCCGCCTGGGGCGCCTGCCCCTCGATGGCGGCGAGAAGGCCTGCGTGTTCTTGGGAGCCCGGGCCCTCGGGTTCGGCAAGGCTCGACAGGCCCTGGCCCGACACGATGGCGCGGATCACGCGCCTCTTGGCAGCGGGCGCAACCCCCAGGGCGTCGATCAGGGCGTGCAGGAGACCCATGTCGCCGAGCTTCACGATAGGGGCGGGGCCGCTGATCCGGGCCAGCCCTTCCAGGGCCAGCGCCAGGATCTCGGCGTCCACGGCCGACACATCCGTCCGGCCGATGGATTCCAATCCCGCCTGCAGGAACTCGCCGCTCTCAGCATGGCGCATGCGGAAGACCGGGCCGCCAT
Organism: Microvirga sp.; assembly: GCF_014699075.1. GTDB lineage: Bacteria > Pseudomonadota > Alphaproteobacteria > Rhizobiales > Beijerinckiaceae > Microvirga. The sequence goes on from NZ_JACXAB010000005.1 coordinate 53,400, forward strand.
AGGAATAGCCCAGGGGCTCGGCGCCGCGCTGGGCGAGATGCTGGAGGCAGACGGGGATGGTGTATTCCGGCCTGAGGCACAGCTCCGTGCCGGCCGCATCCTGCGTCACGAACATGCGCCGCCGGATATCCTCGCCCGACAGGTCGATGAACACGTCCGCCGGCTGGAGGACCGGCGGCTCGACACGCGCATAGCCCTCGCGCTCGAACAGCGCGATCAGCGCAACAATGGCATCCGTCTCCGTCACTGGCCTGGCCCAATCCTTATGCTGGCATGCTCTCTAGCAATGCCCGGGCGCGAAGGCGATTGTTTTTGGCAGGAAGGGTGAACGGAGGAGGGGGTGAGACCCAAGGACGTCATCCCGGACGGCAACGCCGATCCGGGATCGTTTTCAATATATGGCTCTGCTTTCCCTCTCCCGGTGGGAGAGGGTTGGGGTGAGGGGTTACAGTCTTATCCGGAGAGGACGCTAACCCCTTACTCGCGCCGACAGCGCGACCTCTCCCTCAGGGAGAGGTGAAGGGCGCCTCACTCGTCTAGCAATCCCGGGTTCTGCTGCGCAGTCCCGGGATGACGGAATGCCCGAAGCCTCAGCGCTTCGCGGCCGTGTCGCTCTTGGCCTTCGTCGTCTTGCGCTTGCTGTGGTCGCTGGAGCGGTTCACGTATTTGACCTTCTTGGGCTCCGCCTTCTTGTCCGAGCCACCCTCGTCGCCCATCAGGCTCGGGGGCAGGAAGTGGCGGGCGGCTTCGGTTACGACGCCTGCGACGGCGCCAGCGGCGGTCTGGGTCAGGTCGGCGGTCTGGGAGCCAGCATCGGCAACGGCCGCGCCAGCCTTCTTGGCGGTGCGGGTCTTGGTCAAGGCGGCTGCGGCTGCGATGAGCGCCTCGGCCAAGATTTCGCGCCCGAGATCCGTGTTGATCAGATCCATGATGCCCGACTTCTTGGCGGATTTCGCCAGCTTCGTGCCGGTGCTCTTGCCGGACGATTTCTTCGCCTTGGATGGGGTCTTCTTGTCCTTGGCCTTCGCCATGTTCGTCTCCTGATGGTCAAGCTTCCGAGACAACCCGGACCTACGCACAGGGGTTCCCGAAAGGCCAAGCTTACCCGAAATGGCGGGCGAGAACCTCGCGCACGGCCTCGACCAGCTTGCCCTCGGACACCGAGAACTGCGCCGGGCGGGCGGCCTTCCATTCCTCGTTGGACGCGATGGCCCGGGCCGCCTTGGCGCCCTCGATCAGATCCTTGATCTCGACCTCGCCGCGCTCGCGCTCGTTGGAGCCCTGAATGATCACGCAGGGGCTCTGCCGCTTGTCGGCATATTTCATCTGGGCCTTCATGCCCGAGGAGCCGAGATAGAGCTCGGCCCGGATGCCGGCCTGGCGCAGGGCGGAGACCATGCGCTGGTAGGCGGCGATCTGGTCCTTGTCCATGACGAGCACCACCACGGGGCCGGGTGTCTGCGCGCCCGACACGATGGGGCTCTTCACCATCTGCAGGGCCGAGAGCAGGCGCGAGACGCCGATGGAGAAGCCTGTCGCCGGAACAGGCTCGGAGCGGAAGCGGCCCACGAGGCCGTCATAGCGCCCGCCGCCGCCCACGGAGCCGAAGCGGACGGGACGCCCGTCCTCGTCCTGCACCTGGAAGGCCAGCTCGGCCTCGTAGACGGGGCCGGTGTAGTATTCGAGGCCGCGCACGACGGAGGGGTCGATGGTGACACGATCCTCGTAGCCGGAAGAGGCGACCAGCGAGGCGATCTCCGCAAGTTCGTCTGCGCCTTCCAGGCCGCGGGCGGAAGAGCCGACAACCTTGCGCAGATTCTCGACCGTTGCCGCATTGCCCGCGCCTTTGGCGGCCGTGAAGGCGAGCACGCGTTCGATGGCATCAGCCTCGAGGCCTGCGCCTTTGGTGAAGTCGCCGCTCTCGTCCTTGCGGCCTGAGCCGAGAAGCTGGCTCACGCCCTCAGGCCCAAGGCGATCGAGCTTGTCGATGGCACGCAGCACCGTGAGGCGCTGGCCAGCCTTATCCTCGCCGCCGAGGCCGATGGCCTCGAGCACACCGTCCAGAACCTTGCGGTTGTTTATCTTGATGATGAAGTCGCCGCGCTTGAGCCCAAGCCGCTCCATCGTATCGGCGGCCATCATGCAGATTTCCGCGTCCGCCGCGACGGAGGCCGCGCCCACCGTGTCGGCGTCGAACTGCATGAACTGGCGGAAGCGGCCGGGGCCCGGCTTCTCGTTGCGGAACACCCAGCCGGCCCGGTAGCTCCGATACGGCTTGGGCAATGCATCGAAGTTCTCAGCCACATAGCGGGCGAGCGGCGCGGTCAGGTCGTAGCGCAGCGACAGCCACTGATCGTCGTCGTCCTGGAACGAGAACACGCCCTCGTTCGGCCGATCCTGGTCGGGCAGGAACTTGCCGAGCGAGTCCGTATACTCGACGAACGGCGTCTCGACTCCCTCGAAGCCGTAGAGCTCATAGGATTCACGGATCGCCGCGAGCATGCGCTCGGTGGCGGCGAGATCGGCGGGAGTGCGGTCGGCAAAGCCGCGCGGGGCGCGGGCCTTGATCGTGTCGGCCTTGGACATGGATTTTACAGCAGCCGTTGGAATGGGAAAAACGTGCTGCGGTCCTACTCCCTGCGGCGGGGAGGGGCAAGGGTTGTTGCGATGAGCGCAACACCGCCCGTCATCCCGGACGAAGCACAGCGGAGATCCGGGATCGTTTTCAGGACATGATCCCGGCACCTCAACACTGTCATCCCCGCGCAGGCGGGGATCCATAACCACGACGTCTCAGAAGAGGGTGAGCGGTGTCGCGCCCCATTCTGTGACGTCAGCGGTTATGGATTCCTGGCTCCGCTCTGCGGCCCCGGAATGACAGTGCTGGCCTGGTCAGCGATCCCGGATCGGCTGCGCCGTCCGGGATGACGATGAGAGGGGCGTGGGCTAAGCCACCGCCTTGATCACCTTGGTGAGCTTCTCGACGATCTCGCCGATCTGCGCCTCGGTGATGATCAGCGGCGGCGAGAGGGCGATGGTGTCGCCGGTGACGCGCATCATGATGCCGTGCTCCTGGAAGCCGCGGTCCATGGCCTCGAAGGCGCGGGCGCCCACCGCGTCGGGACGCGAGGCGAGGTCGATGGCCCCCACGATGCCGATGGTGCGGATGTCGAGCACGTTCGGCAGGCTCTTGAGACCGTGGATCGCATCGGCCCAGACTGGCTCAAGGGCCTTGGCGCGTTCAAAGAGCTTCTCGTCCCGGTAGATGTCCTGGGCGGCGAGCGCCGCCGCGCAGGCGAGCGGGTGACCGGAATAGGTGTAGCCGTGGAACAGCTCGATCATGTGCTCCGGACCCTTCATGAAGGTGTCGTAGATCCGGTCGCTCACCAGCACGCCGCCCATGGGCACGGCGCCGGAATTCACCCCCTTGGCGAAGGTGATCATGTCCGGGACGACGCCGTAGCGCTCGGCCGCGAAGGCCGTGCCGAGGCGCCCGAAGCCGGTGATGACCTCGTCGAAGATCAGCAGGATGCCGTGCTTGTCGCAGATCTCGCGCAGGCGCTTGAGATAGCCCTTGGGTGGCGCCAGCACGCCGGTGGAGCCGGCCATCGGCTCGACGATCACGGCCGCAATCGTGGAGGCGTCGTGCAGGGCCACGATGCGCTCCAGCTCGTCCGCCAGATGAGCACCCCATTCGGGCTCGCCGCGGGAGAAGGCCTGCTGTTCGCGGTTGTAGGTGTGGGGCAGGTGGTCGACGCCGGCGAGAAGCGAGCCGAAGAACTGGCGATTCTTGACGATGCCGCCCACCGAGATGCCGCCGAAGCCGACGCCGTGATAGCCGCGCTCGCGGCCGATCAGCCGCGTCTTGCTGCCATGACCCTTGGCGTTCCAATAGGCGAGGGCCACTTTAAGGGCCGTATCCACCGCCTCGGAGCCCGAGTTGCAGAAGAACACGTGGTTCAGGTCGCCGGGGGCGAGCTGGGCGAGGCGCGACGCGAGCGCAAAGCCGCCCGCATGGCCGAACTGGAAGGCCGGCGAGTAGTCGAGCTCCTCGGCCTGGGCTTGGATGGCCCGGGTGATCTCGTCCCGGTTGTGGCCGGCATTGCAGCACCAAAGGCCGGCAGCGCCGTCGATCACCTCACGACCCTCGGGCGTGTAGTAGTACATGTCCTTGGCGCGGGCGATCATGCGCGGGCGCTGCTTGAACGAACGGTTGGCCGTGAACGGAAGCCACCAGGCCTCGAGATCGTTGGGTGCAAGCGAGTCGTTGGCGGCTCTGGAAATCTGGGCGGTCATGGCTAATCCCCGGAAATAGTTGGCCGGGAGCCTAGCAGCCGTTTCCCGAGGCAGCAAAAGGAACTTTACGCCAAGCCATGAGCGGGGCGCAGGCCTTCGCTCTACATCGTCATGCCTGTCGCCTCATAGCCGGCGGAATTGAGGGCCTGTGTCACTTCCAGGGCCTGCGCCGTGGTGACCACATGCACGCGTCCATGATCGAGATCCACCTCAACCTTGGCGCCGGGATCAAGCCGCTGAATCGCCTTGGTGACCGAATTGACGCAGCCCTGGCAGGTCATTCCCTCAACCTGCATGAGCAGGTCTTTGCGAGGCTCTTCCATCGATACGCCCTTTCCAAACTGACTGACCGGTACTGAGCGAGCAACGCGCGGTTGCGCAAAAATGTCCATTGCGGGAATACGAAACTTGCCTCGCGATTCGCCGTGATTCACATTCGGTTAAGACACTGATTCGGGCATCAGCCCCGAGCCAGGGGAGCGGGGGCACCCATGGTCATAACGAAGAAAATAACTCTGGTCCTGCGGGGCCGGAGGGCGGCTCTGCTCGCCTTCACACCGGCCTTTCTGACAGCATCGGCTTCGGCCTATGTGCCGATGGAAGCGGGCCTTGTCATGCCGGCCTTCGCCGTTCTGATCACGATGGTGATCGGCGGTCTCCTCATCCTCCAGCAGCAGGCTGAAGCGGACTTGCAGTCTGCATCGGATCGGTTGAACGAGCGCGAGCCGGCGAACCGCCCTGCCGCTCCGCTGGCCCCGAGATCGGGCAGAACTGCGGGGCAAGGTCCGGCGGTTCTCCTGCGTGACCTCGCCAAAGCCGCGGGTGCGCCGGAGAGCACCGCGCAGGCTGCTCCGGTGCTGCGCACCAAGCCTTCCCTGACGCTTGTGGAGGGCTCCGGCGTCGGATCTGAGACCTTTCCCGAGCCATCCCTGCTGCCCTCCATCCGCAGGCTCTCGGCCGATGAGACGAGCCGGATCAGGCTCGTCACCCAGGCTTTCGAGGCGGACCGGATCGAACTGCACCTGCAGCCCATCGTGTCATTGCCTCAGGGTAAGATCCGCTTCTATGAAGTGCTGGCGCGGCTGCGTCTGGCGGACGGGACCCTGCTGGCGCCGGTGGAGTTCCTGCCCATCCTGGAATGCTCCGGCCGTGCTGCCGATTTCGACCGGCGGATCCTGATCCGCGCCATGGCGGTCGCCCGCCATCTCATGGCCCGCGGCAGCGAGGCCATCGTGGGGGTGAACCTGTCGGCTCATGCCATCGTCGAGCCGGGCTTCCTGTGGTCGCTTGCCGGGCTGCTGGATTCCTCACCCGAAATCTTCGGCAGGATCGTCCTGGAGCTGCCCCAGCACAGCTGGCGCCATCTCGATGGCGACCTTAAAAGCGCGCTGGCGAGCCTGCGGGAGCGCGGCGTGCCGTTCTCCCTCGATCGTGCCGCCGATCTCCGCTTCGATGCGCAGGTGCTGGCGGATCTGGGTGTCCGCTTCATGAAGCTGCCGGCCGATCTGCTGATCAGAGCCGCCGAGCGGGAGGACGGACGCTATGCGGGACCGGAGCTCGATGTGCGGGATTTCGCCCCCACACTGCGCCGCCAGGGCATCCGGCTGATCGCCGAACGGGTGGAGGGCGACGACATGGTGCCGGTTCTCGCCGACCTTGGGGTCCAGCTTGCGCAGGGCTTCGCTTTTGCGGCACCGCGCCCGGTCAAGCCGGAGATTGCTGAGGGCGAGCAGGAACTCCCGCGCGCCTTCGGTCTGGAGGATGCGCCAACCCGCCTCCGGCGCGCCGGTTGACTTGGAACGCGCAAGGTCCTACCCGCCGGTCTCCTGATAAGTGAGACCCCATGACCGCTCTGTCCCGACCCCTTCACGTCGGAGGGCTTCAGCCTCTCGCCGAACGCTACGATCTCATCCTCTGCGATGTCTGGGGCGTGCTGCACAACGGCGTCAAAGCCTATGAGTCCGCGAGCGACGCGCTCACGCGCTTTCGTGCCAAGGGCGGCCGGGTCATTCTTGTGTCCAACGCCCCGCGCCCCGGCGCCTCGGTGGGAACGCAGCTCGACGGGTTTCGGGTGCCCCGCTCGGCCTATGACGCCATCGTCACCTCGGGCGACCTGACCCGGCTTGCGATCCAGGAGCGTATCGACAAGGTGGTGCACCATATCGGGCCGCCCCGCGACATGCCGATCTACAATGGTCTCGACGTGCGCTTCGGCTCCATCGCGGAGGCGGAGTACGTGGTCTGCTCCGGCTTCGACAATGACGAGGAGGAGACGGTCGAGGATTACCGCCCGCAGCTCGAGGCCATGCGCCGGTGCAACCTTTTGATGGTCTGTGCCAACCCCGACCTCGTGGTCGAGCGCGGTCACATGATCCTGCCGTGCGCGGGCACCATCGCGCTTGCTTATGAGGAGATGGGCGGCGAGGTCTTCTATGCGGGAAAGCCGCACCGCCCGGTCTATGAGCGGGCCCTGGCCGTGGCGTCCGATCTCGCCGGCCATCCGATCCCGAAGGAGAGGGTGCTGGCCGTCGGCGATGCGATCCGCACCGACATCGCAGGCGCCGTGGGCTTCGGCATCGACGCCCTGATGATCGCCCGCGGCATCCACGCGGAGGAGTTGGGTCTGCATAAGGGCGATCTCGTCTCCGATCACGTGCAGAACTGGGTGGAACGGCAGCCGGTTCGGCCGACCGCTTTTACGGATGTGCTGTCCTGGTGAAGCTGCTGAAGGTTGCAGGTGTCATCCCCGGCGGCCGTAGGCCAGGAAGGGGATCCATAACTCGACGCGTGTGAGTGGATTCCCTTCCCCTCCGCTGACGCTCCGGCCGGGAATGACACCGCGAGAGCCGCCCTCATCTCTTCCCTTGACCCGCTGCATGCTTTTCGACAGGGTCGCGCGGCACTGACCCGTCCCAGATGAGTTCCGAGGTTCTCCCCTGATGCCCACCCCCTTCGCGATCTGCCGCGATGGCGAGCCTGTGCCCGAGAGCCTCAAGGGAGCCGTTGCGGCCATCGGCAATTTCGACGGTGTGCATCGCGGCCACCGGCATCTCCTGACCATGGCGCTGAACTCCGGACGGCCTGCTGCCGTCGTCACGTTCGAGCCGCATCCGCGCACCTTCTTCCAACCCGACAGGCCGCTGTTTCGCCTGACGCCGGAGCCCGTGAAGCTGGCGATCTTCGCGCGGCTCGGCCTCGCGGGCGTTTTCCAGAGGCGTTTCGACGGGGCGCTCGCCGCGCTCACGGCCGCGGGCTTCGTGGACCTGCTGGCGAAAGACCTGGAATTGTCGGGTGTTGTGATCGGCCACGACTTTCATTTCGGCCGGGGGCGCGAGGGCAATCCGGAGCGCATGAGCGAATTGTGCCGGGAGCGGGGGCTCGACTGCATCATAGCGCCCGCCATCGTCGAGGGCACGGAGCCGGTCTCCTCCAGCGCCATCCGGGCTGCTCTTGAGGCGGGTGACATCGCCACGGCCAACCGGCTCCTTGGCTATCGCTGGTTCGTCCGCTCCGAGGTTCGCCATGGCGACAAGCGCGGGCGTGTTCTGGGTTACCCGACGGCCAACATGCGTTTGCCCGACGATTGCCGCCTGCGGCACGGCATCTCTGCGGTAAGGGCATCGGTTGGCGGTACTCTCGTGGACGGCGTCGCAAGCTTCGGCCGCCGCCCGACCTTCGACAACGGAGCGCCACTCCTTGAGGTGCACCTCTTCGATTTCGCCGGCGATCTCTACGGTCAGATCATGGACGTGGAGTTCATCGGCTGGATTCGGGGAGAGGAGCGGTTCGACGGCGTCGAGGCGCTGATCGCCCAGATGGATCGGGATTCGGTCGAGGCGAAGCGGATGCTTGCTGAAGATCCTACGGTTTCGATGATCGGGTGAACCCGTAAGTCGTCATCCCGGACGGAGCGCAGCGAAGATCCGGGATCGTTTTCAGGCCAGAGCGCCGGAACCTCCGCACTGTCATCCCCGCGCAGGCGGGGATCCATAACCACGACGTTTCGGAACAGAGCAAACAGCGTCACGCTTCATTCTGCATCATTAGCGGTTATGGATCCCGGGCTCCGCTGCGCGGCCCCGGCATGACAGTGCTGGACTGGTAAAGCGATCCCGGATCGGCTCACGCCGTCCGGATTGATTATGGTTTAGACAGCCGGTTTCATCGCCTGCGCGGCCATGGCGTAGCCGCCCATGGCGCCGTCGACGAAATGGATGTGGTCGGCTCGGGTGGGCGAGGGGACGAAGCATGTCATCAGGGCCGCCTCCTGCCGATGCAGGCCGTGACGGGCGATGCCTTGCTTCTCAGCTTCCGCCAGCATCGTCTCCAGCCGGTCGGCCAGGGCGGGCGTGCAGTCGAGCGTCATTCGAAGGCCGTCGTCGAACTTTCTGAAGTCCGTATTCTCGACAAGCTGGTGGCGGTATCGAGCGGGATCGAAGCCGCCGAAATGGCGACCTGTCCGGAAAATCATGAACGATGCGAGACGCCCGGCCGCAAGCCGCGCCAGGGGCCACAAGTGAAACCCGCCTGTTCTGACCGTCTTCGCTTCGATCCCGAACCCTTGGAACGGGGACGCGAGCGGAGGTCCCTTGTCCGGGAGGGGGCGACCGGCCTCCTGGCCCTCGGCCAAGCCGAGCACCTGGCTGATGAGCGTGTTGAAAGCCCGCATGTCCGCTTCCGGGGTGGGCAAGATGATCAGGGAGAGAATGACGCCGCGTTCCGGCCGGATCTCATCGAAGCGGCAGCTCAGACCTGAGAGGTCGGGCAGGGTGCCCGATGGAGCCGGAGGGATGGCGAAGGCGCCGTTCTTCATCTGCCGCTCTGCATAGGCCAGGCCGCCGCCCGCGAACATGGCGTAGGACACGTCCGGCGAGGCGGAGAACCGCGCGATGCGGACATCGTGGCCCTGGGCCCTGATCTCCGAGACCGGCACGAGGGCAATGCGGAGTTCGAAGCCGAAGGCATCCCGCACCCAGGCTGCAACGGCGCTCAGCGCGTCCCGCGCGATGTCGGATTGTGAGACCGGCAGGGCGAAGCTCGCGCCGTCGCCGCCGAACACGAAGGGGAACTCACTCGTGCCGAGCTTGTTGGCCACCGCGGCGATCACGGCGGCGGCAGCCGTGTTGACTTCCTTGTAGCGTCCCGCCCCGATTGCCGAAGTGGAGCGGACGATGTCGCTGAGACCGAGCACCCAATCGTCCGGAACGGGCATGTAGCGCCCAGGGTCGGTCAGGTCGGAGAAATGGTCGAAGACCGGCAGGCGGGCGTAGAAATCGCCGCCCGCCCTGATGTCGATGTCCTGCCGGCGCGGCTCCATGGCGGGGCCTTTAGCCCGTGACCTCGCCCTCCGGCGCGCCGCGCCCGAGCTCGTCCGGCAGCGGATCGCCCTCGGCGACGAAGCGCATGGAAACCGAGTTCATGCAGTAGCGCTCGCCGGTCGGGGGAGGGCCGTCGTTGAACACGTGGCCGAGATGGCCCTCGCAGCGGGCGCAGCGGATCTCGGTGCGGACCATGCCGTAGCTGGTGTCGCGGATGAAGGCGATGTGGTCACGGTCGATGGGGTCGAAGAAGCTCGGCCATCCGGTGCCGGATTCGAACTTGGTGCCGGCATGGAAGAGCGGCAGTCCGCAGAGGCGGCAGCAATAGGTGCCCTTGTCCTTGGCCTCGTTGAAGATGCCGCAGAAGGGACGCTCCGTGCCATGCTCCAGGAGAACGCGGCGCTCTTCGTCGTCGAGATTGTTCACGAGCGCGCGGAACTGGTCGGGACCCGGGGGCGTCAAGTCGAAGCCTGCCCGCGAGCGCCGTTCGGTCGTGATGGTCGAGTCTGCCATGGGTTGATCCTTCCTGCCGGTCGCCTGTGCATATTGTAAGGCCGGTTTAGGCTCATAAATAGGGATCCCCTCCCGGAATCACCACGCTTTATTATCCGGCCCGGCGCTGCTAAAAGGCTCCCCATGCCCATGGTTTCTCAGGTCCTGCCGGCCGCCCGGATAGGCGCGGCGCGAATTATCGGCCCGGCTTTCGCATGACCTGCGAAGGTCCGGGATCCTAGCCGTTCGCCCCTCAAGAGAAGCCCGATGCGCCCGCTTTGACCCGGGCCACACGAGACCTGATCGACCGTCATGACCGATAAGCCTGCAAGCGCCGCCCGCGACTATTCCGAAACCCTGTTCCTGCCCCAGACTGAGTTCCCCATGCGGGCCGGCCTGCCGCAGCGGGAGCCGCTGCTCCTGCAGCGCTGGAACGAGAAGAGGCTCTACGAGCGCCTGCGCGAGGTCCAGAAAGGCCGTCCGCGCTTCGTGCTCCACGACGGACCTCCCTACGCCAACGGCAATATCCATATCGGCCACGCCCTCAACAAGATCCTGAAGGATCTCGTGGTCCGCTCGCAGGGGATGCTGGGCTTCGATTCCAACTATGTGCCCGGCTGGGACTGCCACGGCCTGCCGATCGAGTGGAAGATCGAGGAGGAGTACCGGGCCAAGGGCAAGAACAAGGACGATGTGGACATCGTCGAGTTCCGCCGCGAGTGCCGCGCCTTCGCCGAAAAATGGATCGATGTGCAGCGCGAGGAGTTCAAGCGCCTCGGCGTCGAGGGCGACTGGACGAACCCGTACCTGACCATGAGCTACGACGCGGAAGCGCAGATCGCTCGCGAGATCATCAAGTTCGCGGTGAGCGATCAGCTCTATCGCGGCTCGAAGCCGGTGATGTGGTCAGCGGTCGAGAAGACGGCGCTTGCCGAGGCCGAGGTCGAGTATCACGAGAAGACCTCCACGACCATCTGGGTGAAGTTCAAGGTCACCAACACGCTCGACGGCGATCTCGACGGCGCGTCCGTGGTGATCTGGACGACGACTCCCTGGACGATCCCGGCCAACCGCGCCATCGCCTATGGCGAGAACATCGCTTACGGCCTCTACAGGGTCACGGAAGCGGCGGAAGACAACTGGGCCAAGGTGGGCGACCGTCTTGTCATCGCCGACAAGCTCGCGGCCGATGTCTTCGCGGCTGCACGTGTTGCCGGATATGAGCGCGTGAAAGACGTGCTGCCGGTGATGCTCGAGCGCTGCGCGCATCCGTTCCGCGGACTTGAGGGTGCGAACGGCTATTGGGATTTCGGCGTGCCGGTGCTGCCTGCCGATTACGTCACTGACGATGCCGGTACGGGCTTCGTGCATACGGCTCCGGGCCACGGCGCCGACGACTACAACACCTATGTGAAGCATCGCGACGTCTTCGCTGCCTGCGGCACGAAAGAGGTGCCGCATACGGTGTCGCCGGACTCGTCCTACTTCCCCGACGTGCCGTTCTTCGCGGGCGAGCGCATCTACGACGACAAGGGCAAGGATGCGGGCGCCAACGAGGCGGTGATCAAGAAGCTCGTCGAGGTCGGCGCGCTGATCGCGCGCGGGCGTCTCAAGCACCAATATCCCCATTCCTGGCGCTCGAAGGGTCCGCTGATCTTCCGCAACACGCCGCAATGGTTCATCTCCATGGACAAACCGCTCGGCCACGAGGGCGGCGTTCAGCAGGCTGCGCCTCTGGTCCTTCAGCCGGAAGAGCCCGCCCGCGATACGCTGCGCACCCGCGCGCTCAGTGCCATCGAGACCGTCGAGTGGGTGCCGGAATCCGGCGAGAACCGCATCAACGGCATGATCGCCAACCGCCCCGACTGGGTGGTATCGCGCCAGCGCGCCTGGGGCGTACCGATCGCCGTTTTCGTGAAGAAGGGCAGCAACGAAATCCTCAAGGACGAGCGCGTCAACGCCGCTATCGCCGAGGCCTTCGAGAAGGAGGGCGCGGATGCGTGGTACGCTGACGACGGTTCGCGCTTCCTCAAGGCCGGCGGCTACGACCTCGCCGACTTCGAGAAGGTGAACGACATCCTCGACGTGTGGTTCGACTCAGGCTGCACGCACGCCTTTGCGCTGGAGAAGCGCGAGGACCTGAAGGTGACGCGCAAGGTCGATGGCGGCCCCGATCAGGTCATGTATCTCGAAGGCTCGGACCAGCACCGCGGCTGGTTCCACTCGTCGCTGCTCGAGAGCTGCGGCACGCGGGGCCGCGCGCCCTACGACATCGTCGTCACGCATGGCTTCACGCTCGACGAGCAGGGCCGCAAGATGTCGAAGTCGCTCGGCAACACGGTCGCGCCTCAGACCATCATCAAGGATTACGGCGCCGACATCCTGCGCCTCTGGACGGCGTCGGTGGATTACTGGGACGACCAGCGCATCGGCCCGGAGATCATCAAGACCACGGCTGAAACCTACCGCAAGCTGCGCAACACGATCCGCTGGATGCTGGGCTCGCTCGCGCATTTCCGCGAAGCCGACAAGGTCGCCTTCAGCGAGATGCCGGAGCTGGAGCGCTTCGTGCTCCACCGTCTGGTGGAACTCGGCGGCGAAGTGCGCGAGGCTTACGGCAACTACGACTACAAGCGCGTGGTCGCCCTGCTGACCTCGTTCATGACCACGGACCTGTCGGCGTTCTACTTCGACATCCGCAAGGACGCGCTCTACTGCGATCCGATCTCGAGCAAGGTGCGCAAGAGCGCGCTGACCGTCATCGACGAAACCTTCCGCTGCGTGGCGACCTGGATTGCGCCGATCCTGGCCTTCACGGCCGAAGAGGCTTGGCTTGAGCGTTATCCCGGCGCCGAGTCGGTGCATCTCGAGACATTCCCCGACGTGCCGGCGGAGTGGCGTGACGACGCGCTCGCAGACCGCTGGTCGAAGGTGCGCCGCGTGCGCCGTGCCGTCACGGGTGCGCTCGAGATCGAGCGTGCGCAGAAGCGCATCGGCGCGAGCCTTGAGGCTGCTCCCGTGGTGCACATTGCGGATGAGAGCCTGTTCAAGGCCGTGCAGGGGCTCGACCTCGCCGAGATCTGCATCACGTCCGGCATCCGGGTGGTGCAGGGCGAAGGGCTAACGGAGGCCTTCCGCCTTGAGGATGTGAAGGGCGTTGCCGTTGTGCCTACCCTCGCCGAGGGACGCAAATGCGCCCGCTCGTGGAAGGTCACTCCGGATGTGGGCACCGACCCGGATTACCCGGACGTGACGCCCCGCGACGCGGCGGCCCTGCGGGAGTGGGACCAGCTGAAGGCGGCAGCGGAATGAGCAAGGCGAACGAGACGGGCGCGCCGCTCCCGGAAGCAGGGTCGGCCTCTCAGGCCGGCCCGCAGCGCCCCGGCGCTGCGACGCGTCCGCGCAGCCCGAGGAACTCCGGCAAGAGCCGCATGGCTCGCAAAGGCCTCTCGGCCGCCGCGATCCTCGGCTTCTCCGCCGCGCTGATCACGCTCGTCCTCGATCAGGCGACCAAGCTCTACACCCTGTTCGTGTTCGACTTGCCGGTGAAGGAGCCGGTGGAGTTCGCGCCCTTCATCAACCTGATCGTGGTCTGGAACCGCGGCATCTCCTATGGGCTGTTCCAGCAGAACTCCGATCTCGGCCGCTGGGCCCTGGTCGTGATCTCGATCCTGGCCGCCATTGGCTTGAGCGTCTGGATCCGCCGCACCTCGGCCAAGCTCCTGGCCGTTTCGCTCGGCCTGATTGTCGGCGGGGCCATCGGCAACGTCATCGACCGGATCGCCTATGGGGCCGTGTTCGATTTCATCCAGTTCCATATCGGCTCATGGTCCTGGTACGTGTTCAACGTGGCCGATGCCGCTATCGTTGCGGGGGTAGCTGGTTTGCTCTATGACTCCTTCGTGCTGGAAGGGCGTCGAGCAAAGAAATAATGTTTCGCAGCGTCCGGCTGCCATATGTTCGCCAGAATGAGCGATCAGGCCTTCCGGCCACAACGAGAAATTAATGGTGGGTGCCATGAAGGGAATGAAAATCGTAGGGTGCGCAGGGGCTTTGGCGCTTCTGGTTGCCGCCACCGGCGCTTCGGCGCAGGAGGGCGAGGCCGTCAAGAGCCTGCTCGGCAGCATCGGCATCATTCCCAAGGAGAAGGACCCGATCGTCTATAACGAGCGTGCTCCTCTCGTGCTCCCGCCGAGCATGAACCTGCCCGCTCCCGCGCCAGGCGGCGGTGCCGAGGCGCGCAACGGCAACTGGCCCAAGGACCCGGATGTGGCAGCCCGCCGCAAGGCGGCCGCCGATGCCCGCACACCTTGGACCAACTCCGAAGCATACAAGCTGAGCGAAGGCCGCCGCCTCTCCATCGAGGAGGTGCGCGCAGGGCGCAATCCGAACAACATCGCCACGACGGCTCCCGCCCGGACAGGCGCGCAGGCCGATATGAGCCGCATGACTCCGGAGGAGTTGAGATCCTATGGGACGTCAGGCGACGACGTGAAACTCCAGGGCGACGGCCTGGAGCGCCGCTTCCTCAGCGATCCTCCTGCAGCGCTCCTCAAGGCCCAGGGAGGCAGCAAGCTCAAGGCCTCCGCCGATCCGGTGGTCAACGGTGATCCCGACAGCCCCCAGGCCTTCATCCGCCAGCAGCAAGAGCGTCGCCGGCAGTAGCCATCCTCTCTTCTCTCTCTTTCAGGCGAACGGGTCCCCCCGCTTCGCCTGAAAACGTTATGGGGTCCTGAAAAGCCAAGCCTGGTTTCGCTGTGCGGCGCAAACCGTCTCCCCACCGGAAAGTTTCGCGGCTTCGCTTGCGTACCCCCCTAATTTGACTATTCCCGTAGGTCTGATCCTGCGAAACGATTTGATGTCGCCAAGGTTGAAACGTCATGGATACTGCCTCTAAGCCCATTCTTCGCGCGGACGCCGCTTCCTTCGGGCGGACGGAAGGCAGTGGCCCGAACCTGTCCTCCTTCACCCTCGACAACGGCCTCGACGTGGTGGTTATTCCCGACCATCGCGTTCCCGTGGTCACCCACATGATCTGGTACCGCAACGGTTCGGCGGATGATCCGATCGGCCAGTCGGGTATCGCGCATTTCCTCGAGCATCTGATGTTCAAGGGCACGGAGAAGCACCCGGCCGGCGAGTTCTCCAAGGTCGTGTCCGGCCTCGGCGGGCAGGAGAATGCATTCACCTCCTTCGACTACACGGCCTATTTCCAGCGCGTCGCCCGCGAAAACCTCAAGACCATGATGGAGTTCGAGGCCGATCGCATGACGAACCTCCTCCTGGAGGAATCGGTGATCGCTCCGGAGCGTGACGTGGTGTTGGAAGAGCGCCGCATGCGGGTCGAGACCGACCCTTCGGCACAGCTGTCCGAGGCCATGGCCGCCTCCCTCTTCGTGCATCATCCTTACGGCATTCCGATCATCGGCTGGATGCATGAGATCGAAACCCTCAACCGCGATCACGCGCTTGATTACTACCGCCGCTTCTACACGCCCGAGAACGGCATCCTCGTCGTTGCCGGCGATGTGACCGAGGACGAGGTGCGGCGCCTCGCCGATGGCACCTATGGCCGCGTCGCGCCGCAGGGCAAGCGGCCGATCCGCGTGCGTCCGCGTGAGCCGGAGCCGGTGGCGGCCCGTCACATCACCGTGGCGGACCCCAAGGTCGAGCAGCCGACCATGCAGCGGCTCTATCTCGTGCCGTCCTGCCGCACCGCCTCGCAGCGCGACTGCTATTCGCTCGAACTGCTTGCCGAAGTCATCGGCGGCGGCCCGACGTCGTATCTCTACCGCAAGCTCGTCATGGAGCGCGGCATCGCGGTGAATGCAGGTGCCTGGTACATGTCCTCCGCCATGGAAGACACCCGCTTCTGCGTCTATGCAGTCCCGGCCGAAGGCGTGTCGCTCCAGGCGCTGGAAGAGGCCGTCGATCAGGTGCTCAAGACGATTCCGTCCGAGGCGCTGGATGGGGATTCCATCGAGCGCGCCAAGACGCGCCTCGTGGCCGAGACGATCTATTCCACCGACAGTCAGTCTTCGCTCGCCCGCATCTACGGCTCGGCGCTCGCCATCGGCGAAACCATCGAGGAGGTGCGCCGCTGGCCGGTGGAGATCGAGACCGTTCTCAAGGACGATCTGGCTTCTGCTGCCGAGCGCTACCTTGTCCCCCGCCGGTCCGTGACGGGCTACCTGCAGAAGTCGGCTTCTTGAAGCTGCCTGCCCCAGAATTTGAGGTCACAATGACAGCTTCTGTCGAAACCCTGTCCTCGTCTCCGACCCAGGTGAAGGCGCTCACCTCGCCGGGCGGCGTCGAGGTCTGGCACGTCGAGTCCGATGTGGTGCCGCTCATTGCCGTCTCGTTCATTTTCGAGGGCGGCTCGGCCCATGATCCTGAGACCAAGCCGGGCGTCGCGCAGATGCTCGCGCGTCTCCTTGACGAGGGCGCTGGCGAGTACGACTCCGACGCGTTCCAGGAGCGCCTGGCCGCACGCGCCATCGAGCTGTCCTTCAACGCCGGCAACGACGCGCTCGGCGGCTCACTGAAGACACTGGTCAAGCACGCGGACGAAGCCTTCGATCTGCTGCGCCTGGCGCTCGCCGAGCCGCGCTTCGACCAGGATTCCATCGAGCGCGTGCGAGCCCAGACCATTGCCGGCCTCAAGTACCAGCAGAACGATCCCGGTGTGATGGCGACCCGCCGTTTCTTCGAGGAAGGCTTTGCCGGTCATCCCTATGGGCGCCCCACCTCCGGCACGCCGGAGAGCGTCGCGGCGATCACGCGGGATGATCTCGTGGCCATGCATCGGGCGATCATCGCCCGCGGTCGCGTCAAGGTGGCGGTCGTTGGCGCCATCGGTTCCGACAACCTGTCGGGGCTCCTCGACAAGGTGTTCGGCTCTCTTCCCGAAGCGAAGCCCTTAGGGATCATCGAGCCTGCGACGCTGCAGAAGATCGGCTCGCGCATCGTCGTCGATCTCGACGTGCCGCAATCGGTCATCCGCTTCGGCATGAACGGCATCGCCTGGAGCGATCCGGGCTTCATCCCGGCCTATGTGCTGAACCACATCCTCGGCGGCGGCGCTTTCACGTCGCGCCTGTTCCAGGAAGTGCGCGAGAAGCGCGGCCTCGCCTACAGCGTCGGCACCTCGCTGGTGAGCTACCGCTCCGCCGCCATGACCTGGGGCTATACGGCCACGAAGAACGAGCGCGTGGTCGAGGCTCTCGATGTCATCACCGATGAGATGGCGAAGCTGACAAGCGAAGGCCCCTCCGACGAGGAACTGCAGAAGGCGAAGGATTATCTCATCGGATCCTATGCGCTCGGCTTCGACACCTCCACCAAGATCGCCCACACCCTGGCGCAGATCGCCTTCGAGGGGCTCGGCATCGATTACATCGCCCGCCGCAACGCCCTCGTCGGTGCGGTGACCCAGGCCGACATCCGCAAGGCGGCCGAGCGCATCTTCGGCGATGGCCGGATGCTGACGGTGATCGCCGGGCGGCCGACAGGGGTGTGACCCCGCCGTCTCCAGACGGCGAGCTTGTCCCAAGAGTCGGTCTTGGAATCCACTTCCGTCGTCATCATCGGCCTTGCGCCGGCCATGACGGGAGGGTCTCACCCGGTCGCCTCTCACCACGGAGACGTCGGCTCAGTTCCGCGGCTCTAGCCTCGGCTTCCTCTCTGCCCTAGTCTTTCGCTCCAACTTGCAACGAGTCGGAGTACGCCTATGCCCCTGCAGCAATCGATCGATCTTGCCCTTGAATCCACGATCGGGGAGGGCGGTCTACCGCAGGCGGCGCTGGATGAGGCGCTCGGGCTTGTCGGCGAGGCCATGAAGCGGCTGTCGCAGGACGATTCTTCGGGACGGCTGCCGCTGCTCCATATGCCCCGCACGACGGACGATCTGGCGAGTATCCGCGAGGCGGCCACCTTCCTGCGCGACGATGCCACCGATGTCGTGTTCCTCGGCACCGGCGGATCGAGCCTCGGCGGGCAGACCCTGGCCCAGCTGAAGGATTATGCGGTGCCCGGTGCCGGGCGCTTCACCGAGAGCCCCCGGGTCCACTTCCTCGACAACCTCGACCCCATCACCTTCGACCGCGTCCTGCATAAGCTGCCGCTCTCCTCGACCAAGTTCGTATCGATCTCGAAATCCGGCGGCACAGGCGAGACCCTAATGCAGACGATCGCCGTGCTCACCGCCCTCGACAAGGCGGGCTTGAGCGCCCATCCCAAGGATGTGTTCCTCGGCCTTTCGGAGCCGCGCAAGGATGGCGTCAGAAATGCCCTGCGCGATCTGCTGGAGCCCGAAGGCGTGCGCTTTCTCGATCATCACACCGGCATCGGCGGGCGCTATTCGGTGCTCACCAATGTGGGCCTGCTGCCCGCAGCGGTGCTCGGCCTCGACATCGCGGCGATCCGCCAGGGTGCGACTGACGCCTCCGAGCCCTTCCGCAGCGGCGCCGCCGCCAAGGACGCGCCGGCGGCGCTTGGTGCCGCCCTCAACGTTGCCATGGCCCGCGACGGAAAAGGCATCACAGTGGCGATGGGCTATGCGGATCGGCTCGAGCGCTTCACCCGCTGGTGGGTGCAGCTCTGGGCCGAGAGCGTCGGCAAGGATGGCCACGGCACTCAGCCGGTGGCGGCCATCGGCCCCGTGGACCAGCACAGCCAGCTCCAGCTTTATCTCGCAGGCCCCAACGACAAGCTCTTCACCGTCATGACCACGGGCGTGGCGGGCAAGGGGCCGCTCATGGACGAGAAGCTCGCCAAGCGGGCCGGCGAGGCGGGCTTCGGCGGCAAGCATATCGGCGATCTGGTCGCCGCGCAGGGGCGCGCCACCGCCGACACCCTGGCCAAGAACGGCCGCCCGACCCGCCAGATCCATATCGAAAAGCTCGACGAGCGCGCGGTGGGCGAACTGCTCATGCACTTCATGCTGGAGACGATCCTGGCCGGCTATGCGCTGGGCGTCGATCCGTTCGACCAGCCTGCCGTGGAAGAGGGCAAGATCCTGGCGAAGCAGTATCTCGCGCAGGGGTAGCTCCCCTGAACGTCATCCCGGACGAAGCGCAGCGGAGATCCGGGATCGCTGGACGAGAGTGGCTGCGGTTCACCTCTCCCGGTGGGAGAGGTCGCGCCTTCAGGCGTGGGTGAGGGGTTACAGGTCTATCCGGACAGGACACTAACCCCTCACCCCAAGCCTCTCCCTCAGGGAGAGGGAGGCCAGCGCTTCATTCTAAAAGCGATCCCGGATCGGCTTTGCCGTCCGGAATGACGTTCCAAGTCAGCAGGGGAATAACATCGGGCGTGCTGGTTTCCGTCGCCTTCAACGCCTATCTTCCGCTCATCGACTCTTGAACCAGCAGGCCCTCATGCACGTCCGCCGCCTCGATCCCATCCTCGTCGACCGCATCGCTGCGGGCGAGGTCGTCGAGCGCCCGGCGGCGGCCGTGAAGGAATTGGTCGAGAACGCCGTCGATGCAGGCGCCACCTCCATCGAGATCACCGTGGAGGCGGGCGGGCGCCGCCTGATCCGGATCGTCGATGACGGCCGGGGCATGACGCCCGAGGACCTGGAACTCGCGGTCGAACGCCATGCCACGTCCAAGCTGCCGGACGGCGACCTGTTCGCCATCAACACGCTGGGCTTTCGCGGCGAGGCCCTGCCGTCGATCGGAGCGGTGGCGCGGCTGTCCATTACATCCCGCACGGCCGAAGCCGAGACCGGCAGCGCCATCGTGGTGGAAGCGGGCGTGAAGAGCCCGGTGCGGCCCGCGCCTGCGCCGAAAGGCACCCGCGTCGAGGTGACGGACCTGTTCTCCGCCACGCCCGCGCGCCTGAAATTCCTGAAGAGCGACCGCTCGGAGGCACAAGCCGTGGCGGAGATCGTCAAGCGGCTCGCCATCGCGCATCCGACAATCCGCTTCACCCTGTCAGGCGAGCACATCACGGCCTTCACCTATCCGCCGGAGGAGCCCGGCGAGCATGGCTTCCTGCGCCGCCTCTCGCGGGTGCTGGGGCCTGAGTTCCACGAGAACGCCATGGCGATCGGCGTCGAGCGCGAGGGCGTGCGGCTTGGCGGTTTCGCCAGTCTTCCGACCTATCATCGCGGCACCGGCACGGCGATCCACTTCGTAGTCAACGGACGGCCTGTGCGCGACAAGCTGCTGCTCGGCGCGGTGCGTGGCGCCTATGCGGATGTGATGGCCTCCGACCGGCACCCGGTGCTCGCCATCATGATCGACCTCGATCCGCGCAGCGTTGACGTGAACGTGCATCCGGCCAAGACGGAGGTGCGCTTCCGCGATCCGAACTTCGTGCGCGGCTTCGTGGTGGCGGCCCTGAAGGAGGCCATCACCCGCCATGCCTTCCGGGCCTCATCCACCGGCGGCACGCGCACCCTGGAGAGCCTGCGTCCGCAAGGCGCGCTGCCCATGCGCCCGGCCTACCCGCACCGCACCCATGCCATCCGTCCCACGGGCGCTTTCGCCAACTGGCAGGCCCCGCTCGATGCGCCGGAGCATCCTTATGCCTCCGCCTCGGGCCTTGCAGAACGGCAGGCGAGCCTGCCCGATCTCGCCGCGCCATCCGCCGACAGCCGCGCAACGCTTGCCGAGATGGAGCCGCAGACCGAGGAATCCCCGCTCGGTGCCGCGCGCGCGCAACTGCATGGCACCTATATCGTCGCGCAGACGCAGGACGGCATCGTCATCGTCGACCAGCACGCAGCGCATGAGCGCCTCGTCTATGAGCGCCTGAAGCGCGAGCGCGCCTCGTCCGGCATTGCGCGGCAATTGCTGCTGATCCCCGAGGTGGTCGATCTCGACCCTGTGGATGCGGACCGGGTGCTCGCGGAAGCGGCTTCGCTGGAGGGCCTCGGCCTCGTGGTCGAGCCCTTCGGGCACGGCGCGCTCCTTGTGCGCGAGGTGCCGTCCGCGCTCGCAGGCGGTCGCATCAAGGCGCTGGTGCAGGATGTCGCCGATGCGCTTGCCGAATGGGGCCAGGGGGCTTCAGGTCCGCTGGAGGAACGGCTCGATGCCGTTCTCTCGCGCATGTCCTGCCACGGCTCGATCCGCTCCGGACGGCGCCTGCGGCCGGAGGAGATGAATGCTCTGCTGCGCGAGATGGAAGCGACGCCCCTGTCAGGCCAGTGCAACCACGGACGGCCGACTTATGTGGAGTTGAAGCTCAGCGACATCGAGCGCCTGTTCGGACGCCGCTGACCCAGTCCTTATTGAGCACTCCTCTCTGGAAGCGCCCAGGCGATGGTCAGGCTCCGGTCTGCCAGAGCTTGAGATTCTTGCGCGCCGGTTTGGCCGCCAGATGGGCCGGCATGGCGGCCTGATCCAGGCAATCCTCGAAGGTGAGCGTGCGGGGCACTTCTGCCGTCATTGCAGCGTCGGCCTCGTCGGCGCTGAATGCGATCCCGGCGAAGCCGTCCCTGCGCCAGCACACCCGTGCCCGGCGAACTTGCAGGTCATGGGCTGCGATGAAGAGCTCGAAGGTCTCCGGCAGGTCCATCTGCGGCTTCAGGGCGATCCTGGCGCCGCCGGTCGAGATATCCCGCACCGTGCAGGGGATCATCGCGTCAGGCCCCAGCATGATCTGCGCCGGGTGATGGGCAGGAAAGCGCCTGGCGTGCCGGCGGTTGTCGGAGGCAGTGACGGAGACCATGGAAGCGACCTGGGACAAATGGCCAATGAAGCTTTGCATTAACCATTTGTTAACCGGTTTCTCAAGTCCCCCAAAAGAGGTATCCCCGAAGAGACTGGGGATTGCGGCCTGTCCTAGAGCGTCAAATCGATCCTGAAAGTGCAAATCCACTTTTGGGATCGACGCTTCACCGCGACGGGCCCTTCCGCTCCGCTGAAGCCGCCCAGATATTCAGGTTGCCCTCGCCGGCGAAGTGGTCGATCTCGGCGAGTTCCTCGGGCGTGAACGACAGGTTCTTGAGCGCGCCGACGCAGTCGACCACCTGCTCGGGGCGGCTCGCGCCGATGAGCGCCGAGGTCACGCGCTCCCCGCGCAGCACCCAGGCCAGCGCCATCTGGGCCAGCGTCTGTCCACGCCGCTCGGCAATGCCGTTGAGGCCGCGGATGCGGGAGAGGTTGTCCTCGCTCAAGAAGGACGTGCGCAGGGACTTGCCTTGCGCGGCGCGGCTCTCCTCAGGGATCCCGTTCAGGTACTTCGTCGTCAGCATGCCCTGCGCGAGCGGCGAGAACACGATGGAGCCCATGCCGACATCATCGAGGGTGTCGAGCAGGCCGTCCTCTTCGATCCAGCGGTTGAGCATGGAATAGCTCGGCTGGTGGATGATGCACGGGGTCTTGAGTTCGCGCAGGATCGCAACTGCCTCGCGGGTGCGCTGGCTGTTGTAGGACGACAGGCCCACATAGAGCGCCTTGCCCTGCCGCACGGCGGAATCCAGCGCCATCATGGTCTCTTCCAAGGGCGTGTTCGGGTCGAAGCGGTGGGAGTAGAAGATATCCACGTACTCGGCGCCTAAGCGCTTGAGGCTCTGGTCAAGGCTGGAGAGCACATATTTCCGGCTTCCCCACTCGCCGTAGGGGCCGGGCCACATGCGGTAGCCGGCCTTGGTGGAAATCAACATCTCGTCGCGCAGGCCATGAAAGTCATGCCGCAGGATTTCGCCGAACAGCGTTTCGGCCGAGCCCGGAGGAGGGCCGTAATTGTTGGCGAGATCGAAATGCGTGATGCCGAGATCGAAGGCCGTGCGGCAGATCTCCCGCGCGGTCGCAGCAGACTTGTCCTCACCGAAATTATGCCAGAGCCCGAGCGAAATCGCCGGCAGCAGGAGCCCGCTGTGGCCGCACCGGTTGTAGATCATGTCATCATAGCGATTTTCAGCGGGCAGGTAGGCCATCGAATTCTCCAGCGCAGCAACAGGGCAGAACACTTACATAGCGCGCTCGGCGCGTGTTCAACAACGCGAGCGTCGTGTCACTGATGACTAGAAGCTTGTGACGACGTTGATGCCGAGCCCTTCGAACCGGTCCATCGCCATGAGGGCGGCGGGCGCTTCGTCGAGGCTCAGGTGCTTGCCGACGAGCTTTTGCGGCGCGAGCTTCCCGGTGAGGATCATGGCCATCATGTCCTGATAGCGGAAGGCCTGCATGCCGTGGCTGCCATAGATCTCCAGCTCATGGGCGATGACCTGCGCCATCGGCACGGTTGCTCGGGCATGATCGCCCACCATGAGCCCGACCTGCACGTGACGCCCGCGGCGGCGCAGGTTGGCGATGGAGTTGAAGCAGGTGACCGGGCTGCCCAATGCGTCCATGGACACATGAGCGCCACCGCTGGTGATCTCCTTCACTGCGCCGATCACGTCGCGGGCATCACGGGCATTGACCGTTGCCACGGCGCCCATCTCACGCGCGAAGGCAAGCTTCTCTTCGGTGAGGTCAATCGCAATCACATTCGCCCCCATGGCGCTTGCGATCATGATGGCCGATAGCCCGACGCCGCCGCAGCCGTGAACCGCCACCCATTCACCGGGCTTCACGCGGCCCTGGTCGACGATGGCGCGGAACGATGTGACAAAGCGGCAGCCGAGGCTTGCCGCGGTGGCGAAATCGAGCTCCTCGGGCAGTGCCACGAGGTTCGTGTCGGCATAGTTGACAGCCACATATTCCGCGAACGATCCCCAGGCCGTGAAGCCCGGCTGGAACTGCTGCTCGCAGACCTGATGGTTGCCGGAATTGCATTCATGACAATGCCCGCATCCACCCACGAACGGCACCGTGACGCGATCGCCCTTTTTCCAGCGCGTGACCCGGCTGCCTGCGGCAAGAACCGTACCGGCAAGCTCGTGCCCCGGTACATGCGGCAGCACCACGTCGGGGTCATGCCCCATCCAGCCATGCCAGTCGCTCCGGCACAGGCCCGTCGCTTCCACCTTGATCACGACGCCATCCGGAGCAGGCGTGGGATCCGGCACGTTCTGCACGCGGGGCGGCTGGCCGAACTGCTCGAAGAGAACCGCTTTCATGATGCGCCCTTCCTCCGCGACGGGTGAAGAGGCGGTATAGCGGTTGGGGACGGGGAGGGCAAATGCGAGAGCTGCAGGTACTCATCGCTTCTCGATGGACTGGCCCTCTCCAGTGTCATCCCCGCGAAGGCGGGGATCCATAAACACGACGTATTAGGAGAGGGCGAGAAGTGTCGCGCCTCATTCTGCATCGCCAGCGGATATGGATCCCGGGCTCCGCTGTGCGGCCCCGGGATGACAGCGTGAAGATGATGCGCGGCTTCGCTCTGGGTATGCGCGCTCAGATCACGAAGAAGTCGTGGTAGGTCAGCTTGAGGTTTTTCGGCAGGGTGGCGATCTTCACCTGAGCTTTCGCGCCAGTGCCGTCCTGGTCGTAGGAGAGCGCCCCTGTCTTGCTGTCGTAGATGATGCGATCTTCCTTGTCTTTGGCCGCATCGCTCTTCACGAACATATCCGCCTTGAACTTCACGCCCTTGTCCGAGCCCTTGCCGAGCTTGGTGAAGATCTTATTCTCGAGCTGAACGGAATCGTACTTCGGGTTGAAGTCGTAGATCCGGTCCACGTTGCTGATCTTGTTCGGCTTGGTGTCGAACACGAACACATCCCTGCCCGTGCCTGTGCCACCGTAGAGCTTGTCGCTGCCGGTGCCGCCGGAGAGCTTGTCCGCCCCTGAACCGCCATAGAGGACGTCATTGCCGGAGGCGGCCTTGAGCACATCGTTGCCGCCCTGGCCTTCGAGCGTGTTCTTGCCCGCGTGGCCTGTTATCTCGTTGGCTGTGTCCGAGCCGGTCAGGTTGGCTGACATCTTGGAGGACAAACCCGAGACTCTGAGCACCTCAATCTCCGCATCCACGCTCAATGCATAGCTGCCGCCGACGATCACCGTGTCACGCCCCTCATTGAAGGCTTCTTCGAGAATGTCTCCTGCCCTGATATGATAAGTATCGTCGCCACCACGTCCCTTGAGGATCGTGGCGCCGTTGCCTGTCAGGGTATCGGCATGGGAGGAGCCGATGATGCCCTCGATCGAGATCCAGGTGTCCCCGGCACCATCACCGGAGGCGCCTGCGAGGCTCGCCGTTACGCCGACGCCTGAACTTGCAAACGACACGAAGTCGATTCCACCCGCACCGTTCAGAACATCTGCACCCGCTCCGCCGTCGAAGGTGTCGTTGAAGGCGGTGCCGATGTAATGATCGCTTCTGGCGGTACCGTTCAACGAAACCGGTTCGCCGCGCGGATCGACGATCTGGATCCCCTGCGAGTGACGAACGATGATACGTCCGTCAGCCATGAGGTGAAGTTCCTGCAGATAGATGGATTGAGTTGTCGTCGCTTGATTGACACGGACGTCGTCGGTCAGCCGCACTCCCTGCTTGTCGAAGATGGCGATATGAACCTCATATCTCTCGACACCTCCAGCGACTTCTGTCGCCTTTTCGTAAGCTACGGCAAAGCCGCCGCCCGGCAGGGCAAGCACATCGGAATGACCGGCGGACAACAGGTTCGGAAGAGCCAGGGATGAAACGGGTTTTGCGTCGGAGATGGCAACTCCGTCGGAGGTGTAGACCCTCATGAAGGCATTGGGATCAGGGGGCCCGGCCGGGCCTTGCTCCATCCAGGTCACGACGAAGCCACCGTGTCGAAGTGCCGTGACCTTGACTGCTTCCTTTTGGGGCGAACCGCTGGTCGAGATCGAGAAGGGTTCTGAAATGCCGGGAGCACCGGACCCTTGGGGCGTGAGGATCCGCCCCTCTATATCCGAGATGCCTTTCCGGTATACAACCACCACCTGTCCATTGGACAAGGCCGTCATGTCAGTCGCGGGAATGTCCTCGGCACGCGTATAGACGGCTCCCAGTTGCTCCTCGTGCAAGCTGGCTCCGCTTGAGCTGAAAACCTTCAGAGTAGCCGGACCGTTAGTTCCGAGGCGGTAACTGACGACGATACCACCCTCCCCGAAGCTCGTGATGGCATCGGCATAGTAAAAGCTGGAGTTGGATCCTGAGAGGGGAACAACTGCCGTCGGCTTCCCAAGGGGGGAGAGATCGGCGTCGTAAAGCCCCAGCCAGGGGTTCACAAGGCCGGAACTCGGCCTGTAGGAGGTCCAGGTCAGGGCAGTGCGGCCATCGGGAAGCTCGACTGCCATGGGCTCGCTGGCCCATCGAGCAAGATCCGACAGATGGGCCTGCGGCCCAGCGTCCGGTATTTCGACGATGCGCTCCGATCGCAAGGATCCGTCCGCATTGTAGATCCAGGCCGTCAGCACGGAACTCTCAGGCGATCCGGCTCTGCCTATGACGAGGAACTCCCGTTACTGAGCGCCGTGACCTGCGGCATGCTGATATCCGCCGGGAGCGCAATTTTGGATCCCCAGAGAAATGGTGCGGCCATGGCGATCCTCCATCGCAAATCGGAACTGCAGAGCGCCACGGAAGCGGCGGAGCAATGTTATTTGGAAATGCCTTTAGGACAACCGTCTTGTTGGAAGGTGAAGCCGATAAGTCATCGGCTCACCCCTTGAACCGCCCGAACACCACCTTCGTCTCCCCATAATCCCGTCGCTCGATCTCCTCGAAGCGCTCGGGCAGCGAAACCTCGACGCCTTGCGCTTCCTCGACGATCACGAGCGCGTCCGGCACGAGCCAACCGCCTTCGGCGCAGGAGCTGAGCGCCTTGGGTGCGAGATCCCGGCCGTAGGGTGGATCGCAGAACACCATGGAGAAGGGCGCATTGGGAGCCGCCTCGCCCATGCGGGTGGCGTCGCGGCGAAAGAGGCGGGTGGCGCCGCCGGCGCCGAGCGCTTCCACGTTCTCGCGGATGATGCCGCGGGCCTGCGCACCGTCATCGACAAAAAGCGCAAAGGCGGCGCCGCGCGAAAGCGCCTCCAGACCCAGGGCACCGGTGCCGGCGAACAGGTCGAGCACCCGCGCGCCCTCGATGGAGTCGTCATAGGAATGTTGGAGGATGTTGAAGAGCGTCTCGCGCAGGCGGTCCGAGGTCGGGCGGATGGCGTCCGAGCTCGGCCCCTTGAGCGAGCGGCCGCGCCAGCGCCCGCCCACGATTCTCATGGTTCAAACCTCATGAAGAGAGTCTCACAAAACTCAAAGAGCCTCATCCTGAGGAGGTCACGCAAGTGACCGTCTCGAAGGGCGAGGGGTCTCCAGAGACCACTGGACCCTCCTTCGAGACGCAGGCTGCGTCTGCTCCTCAGGATGAGGTTTGTGTTGTCTTAGCGGCGACCGCGCGGGCCGCCCTTGGAACCGCCCTTGTTGAAGCCACCCTTCGAGGCACCGCCCTTGGACGCACCTCGGGGGCCGCCTTTGAAGCCGCCGCCGGCGCCGCCTCTCGGTCCGCCGCGAGACGGTCCATCGCCGCGCGGAGGGCCGCGACGGGGACGCTCGTCATCGCCACGGGCGCGGAAAGGCCGGTCTCCGTCAGAGCGACGGGGGCGGTCATCGCCTCCCTCGCGGGAACGGAATGGGCGATCCCCCTGCGGCTTGCGGGGGCGGTCATCGCCGCCTTCGCGCGAGCGGAAAGGACGGTCGCCCTGAGGCCTGCGTGGGCGATCCTCGGATCCTTCATCCCGTGAGCGGAACGGCCTGTCGCCGGCCGAACGGCGCGGGCGGTCGTCGTCGCGGCGCGGCGGACGGCTTGCGCCCTCGCGCCTCGCCGGAGCCGCATCGCGGTCGTCACGACGGCGCGGGCGATCCTCACCGGATGTTGCACCACGGCCCCTGCGCGGAGCGGGCGCTTCCTCTTCCTGGGGCTGGCGCACGAGGCGCTCCACCCGGACCTTGCGGCCTTCCTTGGAGGTGATCGCGCCCATGCGTTCGCGCTGACGCTCCCCGGCTGCGGCGCGGGCTTCGCGTGGATCGGCGCCGCGGCGGGGCACCTTCCTGCTCGGTGCATCCTCATCGGTTTCGCCGGCACGCCAGACGGTCTTCTTCACGTCGAGACGCGAGGGGAACTTCCTCGGCTCTTCCTCATCACGACCGCGACGGTCGCCGTCACGGGCGCGGAACGGCCGTTCGTCATCGTCTCGGCGGCGGCGCGGACGCTCCTCATCGCGGCCGCGGGCGGGCCGTGCAGGGCGCTCGTCACGGTCCTGGCGCTCCTTCTTCGAGGAGCCGAAAGGCGCGATCGGCTCGCGCACCGGGCTTTCGAAATCGACGCCGGCCTCAACCGCGAGCGCTTCACCGAGCTGGTCCTTGAGAACCCTGGTGCGCACCTCTTCCACAAGGCCGACTTCGAGATCGCCGAGCTGGAAGGGGCCGAAGGACATGCGGATCAGGCGGTTCACCTGCAGGCCCATATGCTCGAGGATGCGCTTGATCTCGCGGTTCTTGCCCTCGCGTAGGCCCATGGTGATCCAGGCATTGTCGCCCTGCACCCGGTCGAGGCGCGCCTCGATCGGGCCGTAGTCGATGCCATCGATGGAGATTCCGTCGCGAAGCTTGTCGAGATCGGCCTGGTTGACCTCGCCGTGGGCGCGCACCTTGTAGCGGCGCAGCCAGCCGGTGTCGGGATGGGCGATGACGCGGGCGAGGCCACCGTCATTGGTGAGCAGCAGCAGCCCTTCCGTGTTGATGTCGAGCCGGCCCACCGCCACCACGCGGGGCAGGTCCTCGGGCAGGTTGTCGAATACGGTGGGGCGTCCCTCCGGGTCCTTGGCCGTGGTCACGAGGCCGCGCGGCTTATGGAACAGCCACAGGCGTGTGCGTTCCTTGGTGGGCAAGGGCTCGCCGTCCACAGTGATCGTGTCAGCGGCGGTCACATTGACCGCAGGGCTCTCCAG
Organism: Microvirga sp.; assembly: GCF_014699075.1. GTDB lineage: Bacteria > Pseudomonadota > Alphaproteobacteria > Rhizobiales > Beijerinckiaceae > Microvirga. The sequence goes on from NZ_JACXAB010000005.1 coordinate 82,321, forward strand.
CACCTTGCCGTTGAGGGTGACGCGGCCTTCCGCGATCATCACCTCCACGTCGCGGCGGGAGGCGATGCCCGCACGGGCGATCACCTTGGCGATACGGTCCTCGACCGGCTCCTGAGGCTCGGCCTGCACCGCAGGCTGCTCCTCGCGGGCGCGGCGCGGGCGATCCTCTGCCGAGCGGTCGAAGCGGCGCGGACGCTCGTCGCCGCCACGGCCCCGGAAGGGGCGGTCACCCTCCTCACGACGCGGACGGAAAGGCTTGTCGCCACCTTCGCCGCGAGGGCGGAACGGCTTGTCATCGGTGCTGCGGGCGCGGAACGGCTTGTCGCCACCCTCGGAACGGCGGGGGCGCTCGTCGCCGTCTCGGCTGCGGAACGGCTTGTCTCCCGCAGGGCGCGGGCGGAAAGGCTTGTCCCCATCGCGGCTGCGGAAAGGCTTGTCTCCGGCGTCACGGGGCTTGCGCGGGCGGTCATCATCGCCACGGGCGCGGAAGGGGCGCTCGCCGCCTTCGCGGGGCTTGCGGGGGCGGCCGCCGGACGTTGGGCGGCCACGGTCGGAGCGTCCCGGCGGACGGCCCTTGCGATTATCGTCGTTGCTGTCGGTCATGGGAGCCTGATAGCAGAGGTGCTCAAGAGAAGCGAGGGCCAAGGAATCAACGATAGCAATGGGACACGAGAGTGATGGACAACGCCGATCGCAAGCCGCTTGATCCGGGAGGGGCAGATCCCATGAGCGTGGCCTTCGACGAGGCCCGCGCCGCGGCAGCGCGCGGAGAGGTGCCGGTGGGGGCCGTTGTCGTCAAGGACGGGCGCATCATGGCTTCGAGCGGCAACCGCCCGCGGGAGCTGCGCGATCCTTCCGCCCATGCCGAGATGCTCGCCATCCGACTCGCCTGCGAGGCCCTCGACGACGAGCGTCTCTCCGGCTGCGATCTCTACGTGACGCTTGAGCCCTGCACCATGTGCGCCGGAGCGATCTCCTTCGCCCGCATCCGCCGGGTCTATTACGCCGCCCATGACCCGAAGGGCGGCGCGGTGGACAGCGGCGTGCGCTTCTTCGATCAGCCGACCTGCCACCACGCCCCGGAGGTCTATGGCGGCATCAGGGAAGGCGAGGCGGCCGCCTTGCTGCGGGAGTTCTTCGAAGGGAGGCGGTGAGGCGAGCCCGCCTCGATCTCAGATGACGAAGAAGTCGTGCCAGTAGAGCTTCGCCTTGTTGGTCAGCGTGGCGATCTTCACCTGAGCTGAACCGCCGGTGCCGTCCTTGTCGTAGTACAGCACGCCGGTTTTCTTGTTGTAGACGATCCGATCATGCGCATCCTGCGCACGCGAGGCTTCCACGAACATGTCGGCCTTGAACTTCACGCCCTTGGACGAGCCTTTCCCCAGCTTGATGAAAACCGCGTTATCCAGCTGAAGCGAGTCATGGCGCGAGGTGAAGTCATAGATCTTGTCCACGTTCGTGCTCTTGTTCGTGCGCGTATCGAAGACGAACGTGTCCTTGCCGGCCCCACCCCGCAGCTGATCGTTGCCCAACCCGCCGGAGAGCACGTCATTGCCCGACTCTGCCCGGATCACGTCGGCGCCGCCCTGGCCTTGGAGCCGGTTTCTGCCGCCATTGCCCAGGATCGTGTTGCCGTAGTCGGAGCCTGTCAGGTTCAGAGCAGTCGCAGCCGCAGCCGCGCTGGTCTGCAGCACCTCGACCTCCGCATCCGCCCGCAGGGCAAAGGACGCGACGGCGACCACAGTGTCGGATCCTCCGCCGGCCCCTTCGATCACCTGATTCGAGCCGGAGACCGTGTAGGTGTCGTTGCCGCCATGGCCGCTCAGCCAGGCCTGACCTGAGCCGAAGAAGCTGTCGGCGAAAGCCGAGCCGGACAAGCCTTCGATGCCGGTATAGACATCGCCGGCAGCCTCGCCTGCCGAGCCTCCCGACAGGCTCGCCGTCACGCCCGAGGCCGCATGCGCGAAGGACACGATGTCGAAACCCGACCCGCCGTCGATCATGTCCGCACCCGTATCGCCACGGATGAGATCGTCACCCCCGGCGCCAGCCAGCGTGTCGTTGCCCTGGCCACCATCGATGGTGTTCGCCGCGTTGTTGCCGATGATGCGATTGCCCAGGACATTGCCGGTGAGGCTGATCGCAGCTGTGCCGCTTCCGATCAGGGTCTCGATGTGATCGCCAAGGGTGAAGCCTACACTGCTCTCGACCGTGTCGAGTCCGCCATTTTCCACCTCGAAGACCCCATCGCCGGCGTCGTCCACCACATAGGTATCGTTGCCGGTGAAACCCACCATCGTGTAGGCTCCACGGCCGCCGTCGATCCGATTGGCGCCTGTGCTGCCCAGCAGCTGGTTGACCGCATTGTTGCCGGTGAGATTGGTGTCCGCCGAGCCGCCAACATTGAGCGCCTCCACGTTCGGCAGATCCGCGAGGCTGAAGCTGAACGTGGTCACGACAGTGTCGTGCCCTTCATTCGCCGCCTCTACGATCCGGTCTCCCGCGTCATCGACAACGTAGGAGTCGTTGCCTCGCCCGCCGCGCATGAGGTCGGCCCCGGTGCCGCCGTCCAGCCAGTCATCGCCGGCAAGGCCGTTGAGCGTATCATTGCCCGCAAGAGCATAGATCTGATCATCCCCGTTCGTACCGTTCAGGAGGTCGTTCTCATCCGTCCCGGTGATCGGCTCGGGAGGCCCACCCAGGCCGGCGTCGAAGATCTGCGCGTGGATATCGGCGAAGTCGACCGAGGCGGCGCTCTCGTCCTGCCACGCGACGACGAAGCGTCCATCGGCCAGCGTTGCGATTGCGGGGGAGGAGTGCGAGCCGTCTGTGGACGGATTGGCAATCATCTCGTCCGAAGCCCTGTTGCCGTCGGCATCGAAGGTGACGAGATGCACGTCTATATCCGGCCAGGCCGCATTGCGGTAGGCCACGGCGAAACCACCGCCTGGCAGGGGTGCAAGGGACGGGCTATCCAGGATTTCACCGGTGACTGACGTATCAACCGTCAACGCGCCGCCGATCTTGCTGCCGCTCTCCGAGAAGAGTTGCGCCTTGATGCTCGACACCGTGCTGCTGTTCTGGGATTTCATCTCCGTCCAGGCCACCACGAACCGGCCGTCCGACAGGGACACGACGACAGGCTGCTCCAGGGTGTTGCCGGTTTCGCTCGCTACCAGAAATTCGCCGGTGGCTTCCGGCCCATCATGGGGTAGGATGCGCGCGCGGATCGTGCGGACAGCCGGGTCGTCCGGGCTGCGGCTGCTGTCGGTGTAGACAACCACGAAACGGTCGTCACCGAGCCCCGCCACGCTGGGTGACGCCTGCGTCCGGTCCGTCGTGCCATTGGCCACGAAACGCGCATCGACGGGTTGGCCCGAGGCGTCGAACACCCTGGCCATGATGTCGTCCCGTGGCGGCGCAAAAGGATCGGATTGATTGGGGTCCTCTTAGGTGATGACGAAGCCGCCATTGCTCAGGGCCGCAATGGCAGGGTGAAGCTGCTCGCCCGCGGGAATGCCGTCATTCACCACCACAGGATCACCGTCCCGGGTCACATCCGGATTGAAGATCTGGGCCCGGATCTCCCGTCCGATCCCGGCCTCGCCATGGTTCACGTATTCCTGCCAGGTCACCACGAACCGGCCATCCGTCAGGACGGTTTCGGTCGGGTACTGGGGAGCGAGGTCGGCGCTGCCCGTCGCGATGATGAACTCGTCGCCGGTCTTCTCGCCGCTGCCGTCGAAAAGCTGGCCGCGCAGGCTGGTGGTCAGCCAGTCAGGGCTGACGGCGGCATAGAGGCTCACGAACCCGCCATCCTGAAGAGCCACCAGCTTCGGCTGGCTCTGCATCCCGGCAGGAACGTTGACGAGGATTTCAGGTCCCCAGGGTGCGGGTGTGGTCATGGTCAGCAACCGCTGGAGCGCGGCGTCCTAAAGGTATGGGTGGCGGATGCCCTCTCTTAGCCGTGCCGGCTCGCTGAGCCCCCCTCCATATGGAGAGTTGCGACGAGGTGACCTCGCCAAGCTTGCGGCGCATACATGATGCAGCGTTCGAATAGAGGACGATGCCATCGGCAATCGCATCCAGGTTTTCGACGAGCCCCATCGACCATCCGCCCCAAGGTCTATGCGGGCGTGTATGAGTGCGAGGTCGCCGCATTTACGCGGGAGTTCTTCGAGGGCAGGCGGTGAGAACCGCATGAAAAAAGCCCGGAACGTTCCGCCCCGGGCTTTGTTTCAGCTCATGGAGCCGAGTTAGCGGTTCTTGTCGGTGGTACCGGTGCGCGAGATGCCGGCGCTGCGCTCGTCGTCGACCTCCACCTCGGTCTTGCGGACTGTGTCGGAGACCGTTTCCGTGCGCTGGTCGGCATCCTTGCGCACCACCACTTCCTCGACCACGCGGGCTTCCTTCGAAACAACAGCTTCTTCAGCGCGCTCCTCCATCTCGATGGAGCGTTCGCGGAAGAGGTCGCCATCGTTCACCGAGCCGGTGCGCAGGGTGCCGTCGGCCGGACGGCGTTCGACGGACACGCGCTCTTCTCTAAGGGAAACCTGCTCCTGCACGGGACGCTCCGTCACGTGGGAGCGAATACGCACCCGGCCATGGCTGACCTCGCGCTTGCCCACATGCAGCTCTTCCTCGGCAATAGGAATTACCTCGTCGCGATCCGAGCTGCGGCCTTGAGCGTACAGGCTGTTGTCCTGAAGACTTTCGTGGTCGCGCATGGCGCTGCCTTCGGTCATGCCGGAGCCCAGCATGCCTGCCGACGTGGTGGCCGTGCCTCCCAGATCTGCAACGCCCGAACCCTGATGGCTCCAGCCTTCCGACCGCCAGGCATCCTGCCGCTCGTCGAGATCAAGAACATCATCGTCGTCAAGAATGTCGACCACGCGGTCAACCTCGTCGTCGTCACAGCGCACGGCGATGAGAGCGTGGCCGCGGCGCACGCCTTCCGCATAGGCGCGGGCATCATCGTGCGGCACGCCGTTCGTGGTCAGGTAGTTCTCGACACGGTCATGGTGCGATCCGCTGGAGCTCTCGTCGAAGCCGCTCGTGCCGTCCCAAGTACGATTGTTGCCGGAGGTGGTGAACAGGCAGATCTTGCCCTGCGAAATGCCCGATTGCTCCAGCTCGCTGATGATGGAAGAAGCTTGAGAGTCGCTGCCGAAGAGACAGGTTACAGTCTTGGCCATTGCACAAAATCTCCATGGGCCGCTAATGCGGCACGGTTGCTAAGCAGTTCGGTATTTCAGGATGCCTGTGCCAGATCGCTGGAAAGCATCGCGGCATCAGTCGCATTGACTTATCAATTGCTGCTCGTCGACTTCGTTCCTAAGGACAAGCTGCTCACGCGTGCTTTCATGTGTTGGAGCTCGTATCATCGTCGACGGATACACGCTCAACAATGGCGCGTTGCTTGCGAAGCTCCACCGGTGTCTCAACGTCTTCAATGGTCCTGCGCCTGTGAAGGTGCAGTTCTTCCTTCAGGACAAGACGCTTCTCGACGACAAGAACCTCCTCGAGGATAGGAATGATCGTCACGTCGTTCTCGGTGCGAACCTCGGGAGCGCGCTCTACGATCCGATCGATGGGAACGCGCGTCACCTCGACGGTCTCGCCTTCCAGCGTGGCCTTGACCAGTTCCGTCTCGACGTCGACGCTGGTCCGGACACGAACCTTGCCGGTTGTGACCTCTCGCTTGTCGAGGCGCAGCTCTTCTTCCGTGATGGGAATGATTTCAGTGTCGGACAATGAGTCCTGAGCGTTCGGCTGGTCCGAAATGTGCTTGGCCATGAAAGGGATCCCGTCTGCAGCGGTGAACGTGCCGCTTGCATGACAGGTTCCTCCCGCGACGGATGCAAAGACCGATGCAGAGTGTCAGGCTTCAGCTGAGCAGGAAGGCCTGCAGCGCCTCCAGGGTGGCGCTCGGATTTTCCTCTGCCACGAAGTGTCCGGACGACACGCCGATGCCGTTGGCCTTGGGTGCGAAGCTGCGGCGCCAGGTGTCGAGCGGCTTCTGCGCGTTCCCCATCGGGCCGCTCACGAGATAGAAGTCGCTCCAGATCACGTATGTCGGGCATGCAATCGTCTTGCCGGCGGCAAGGTCGGCCTCGTCTGCTTCGACGTCCTGGGTGGCGCCGGCCCGGTAATCCTCGCAGAAGGCGTGGATGCGAGTGGGCTCGTTGCAACTCTGCCAATAGGCTTCCAAGGCTCGATGATCGAAGGCGCCGAGGTCGCCTGCGGCGGACCATAGCCGCATCAGCCCTTCGAAGTAGGGGATCGGGTCGCGCCCGATCTCCTCCTCAGGCGTCGGATAGGCCTGGGAGAGATAGCCCCAATGCGCTTCCGGTATCGCGCCGGCCCGCATCTGCTCCCACACATGGTAGGTCGGCAGGATATCCAGCAGCGCGAGGCGCTCGACACGGCCTGGATGATCGAGCGCGAGCCGGTAGCCGACACGCGCGCCGCGATCATGCCCGATGACGGTGAAGTGCACGTGGCCCAGGGCTTCCATGACCTCGATCACATCGCGCCCCATCGAGCGCTTGCAGTAGGTCTCGTGCTTTGCATCCCCTTTGGGCGCCGTGGACCAGCCATAGCCGCGCAGATCCATGCAGACGACCGTGTGGGTCTCGGCGAGCGTCGGTGCCAGGTGGTGCCACATGGCGTGTGTCTGGGGAAAACCGTGCAGCAGCACCAGCGGCTTTCCGGTGCCCTTGCTGCGCGCGAAGATGCGCCCGACCTCGGTGTCGATCCAGTGGCTCTGGAAGCCGGGAAAGAGATCATCACTCATGGGCAGCCGCTCAGCGTTGTGGAATGGCCTCTAGGATAAGCTAGAGCGCAGGTTCGCAAAGTTGATGAGCCGGCGCTGGAAAATGAGGCGCAACCCGAACGAGGGAAAACTTACCTAACGTCATCAGTCAAGAGGGGTAGAGGCGTTTTCAACCCTGCTCACGCTCCACCGCCCGCCAGCCGATATCCCGGCGGCAGAAGCCCTCGGGCCAATCGACCCGGTCCACGGCCTCATAGGCCTTCCGCTGAGCCTCGGCGATGGTGGTGCCGAGAGCCGTCACGTTGAGCACCCGTCCCCCATTGGCGACGATCCGGCCGCCGTCCTGCTTCGTGCCGGCATGGAAGACGATCACGTCGTTGAGTTCCTCGGCCCTGTCGATGCCTTTGATCTCCGAGCCCTTCTCGACCGAGCCTGGGTAGCCTTTGGCGGCCATCACGACGGTGAGGGCTGCCGCATCGGACCATTGCAGGGAGATGCTGTTCAGCATGCCATCGCAGGCGGCGAGCAGGGCCGTCACAAGGTCGGATCTCAGGCGCGGCAGCAGCACCTGGGTTTCCGGATCGCCGAGGCGGGCATTGTATTCGATGAGCTGCGGCCCGTCCCCCGTGAGCATGAGCCCGGCATAGAGAATGCCCGTATAGGGCATGCCCCGCGCCTCCATGCCCGCGAGCGTGGGCTTGATGATCTCCCGCATGACCCGCGCCTGCAGGTCCGGCGTCAGCACGGCGGCGGGGGAATAGGCGCCCATGCCGCCGGTATTCGGGCCGCGGTCGCCGTCGAACACGCGCTTGTGGTCCTGGGCCGTGCCGAAGGGGATTGCCCAGGTGCCGTCGCAGAGGGCGAAGAAGCTCGCCTCCTCGCCTTCGAGAAAGGCCTCGATCACCACCTCGGCTCCGGCTGAACCGAGGCCGCCTCCGATCATCATGTCGATGGCGCCCTCCGCCTCCTCGAAGGATAGGGCCACCACCACGCCCTTTCCGGCGGCCAGGCCATCCGCCTTCACCACGATCGGCACGCCGTAGCTGCGCACATAGGTTTTCGCCGTCTCCGCATCGGTGAAGCGACGGTAAGCGGCGGTCGGGATGCCGAACTCGGCGCAGAGATCCTTGGTGAAGGCCTTGGAGCCTTCAAGCTGGGCGGCGGCCTTGCTCGGTCCGAATGCCTTGATGCCGGCGGCCCGCAGGTCGTCCACCAGCCCGGCCACAAGGGGCGCCTCAGGCCCGACGACCACGAAATCGACCTTCACCACCCGGCAGAAATCGATCACGGCGGGGTGGTCCGTCACGTCCAGCACCACGTTGGTGCCATACTGTGCTGTACCCGGATTGCCGGGAGCGATCAGGAGCTTGTCGCAGAGCGCGCTCGCCTGAAGGCTGCGGGCCAGGGCATGCTCCCGTCCGCCGGAACCGATGAGAAGAATGTTCATGGCTTGCCTCCTGATGACGCCTGGGCTCATAGCGGCTCCCGGTCTTTTCGCCTACCCGGAAACAGCGTAGCCCAGGCTCTTTCAACGGGCGCGGCGAAATGCTCAGGGGATAGCGGGCCGTTGTCGCCGCCTGTTGCGTCCGCGCCCTTGGCAGACCCCATGAGGGCGGATTAGGTTCACGTCATGTTCGCAGACAAAGCCCCCTCGAATGCCCAGGAATGGTCGGTCTCCGATCTCGCGGGCGCCCTCAAGCGCACCCTGGAGGACGCGTTCGGCCATGTGCGCCTGCGGGGCGAGGTGTCGGGCTATCGCGGGCCGCATTCGTCGGGCCATGCTTATTTCTGCATCAAGGACCAGAATGCCCGCATCGATGCGGTGATCTGGAAGGGGGCTTTTTCCAAGCTGAGGATCCGGCCCGAGGAGGGGATGGAGGTCATCGCCACCGGGCGCATCACCACCTTCCCGGGCTCGTCCAAGTACCAGATCGTCGTCGAGAGCCTGGAGCCCGCCGGCATCGGCGCCCTCATGGCACTTCTGGAGGAGCGCCGCCGGAAACTCAACGCCGAGGGGCTGTTCGCCCCCGAGCGCAAGCGGCGCCTGCCGTTCCTGCCGCAGGTGGTCGGCGTCGTCACCTCGCCGACCGGCGCGGTGATCCGCGACATCCTCCACCGGTTGGAGGACCGCTTTCCGCGCCGGGTGCTGGTGTGGCCGGTGCGGGTGCAGGGCGAGACCTGCGCGGCGGAGGTCGCCGCCGCTATCCGGGGCTTCAACGCACTTGAACCCGGCGGGCGGATTCCTCGCCCCGATGTGCTCATCGTCGCCCGTGGCGGCGGGTCCATCGAGGATTTGTGGGGCTTCAACGAGGAGATCGTGGTCCGCGCCGCGGCCGAGAGCGACATCCCGCTCGTCTCTGCGGTCGGCCACGAGACCGACACGACCCTCATCGACCATGCCGCCGACGTTCGTGCGCCGACGCCCACGGGCGCAGCCGAGATGGTGGTGCCGGTGCGCGTCGAGCTCATGGCCGCCGTCAACGACCTCTCCCGCCGTCATGTGGAAGCGGCGCTGCGGCTCGTCGAGCGGCGGCGCTCGGACCTGCGCGCCACCACCCGGGCCATGCCCAGCGCAGAAGCGCTGTTCTCGCCCAAGCGCCAGCGGCTCGATCTGGCAGCCACCAAGCTCTATCCGGCGCTCTCCCGCAATGCCCGCGGCCACGAGGAGCGGTTGCTCAAGGTGGCGCGCCAGCTCGCCCATGTGTCGCCGGTGGCGAACGTGGCCCGCATGCGTGCCCGCCTCGATGCAGTGGGGCCGCGCCCCCACAATGCGGTCTGCCGGTCCATTCTGCTGCGCGAGGAGAGCCTCAAGCAGATCGGCCGGCGTCTCGTCGTTTCGCGCGAGACCCTGCTGCGCACCGAGCGGACGCGGCTCGCACAGGCTTCCGAGACCGCCCAGCGGGTGGCCGAACGGCTTGGGCCCGCTCTGCAGGGCCAGCTCGCCCGCAAGGCCGACCGGTTGGAGGCGGTAACCAAGCTCTTCGACAGCCTGAGCTACAAGTCGGTGCTCAAGCGTGGCTTCGCGCTCGTGCGCGATGCGGAAGGACGGCCCATGAACTCCGCCGAGGCGGTGCATGACGGTCAGGCGCTGGTGCTCGAATTCGCCGACGGCAAGGCGGATGCCACCGGCGGGCGCTTCGGCTCACGGCCGAGACCTGCAAAGCCGAGGATCGTGGCGGTGGAGGAGCAGGGCGCCTTGTTCTGAGTGAATCATCGGACTCAATCCCAAAAAGTGGATTCCACTTTTTGGGATTGAGTCCGATGCATCCTTCTTGAATGAGAGCATCGTTGCACGCGGCCCGCTGGGTCCGCACGATGCTCTAATGTTGGCAATCTGCCGGCGCAGCGCTTATGTGAGGGGTAAGCGCAACGCAATCTGTCGATGTCCTTCATGTTGAACAAGTTCGAACGCAGCGGCGGCGAAGCCGTCGTGCAATATCTCGACAGCAATCTTCGGGTGGTGAAGCCCGGGGCTTATGTGCGCTGCGCGGTGACGGGGGCCGAGATCCCCCTGGACGAGCTGAAGTACTGGAGCGTCGAGCACCAGGAGCCCTATGCCTCCCCCGAGGCCGTGATGATGCGCATCACGGGGCAAGCCGCACCCAGGAAATAGGCTGCGCTTCAAACGATGCGCAGGCGGCGCTCGTTGATGCGCCGCATGAGAAGGTTGCGAAGGCCCACCTCATTCTCGATCCGCAGCCGCACCGGCAGTGCCATCAGTTCAGGCCACGCTGCCGAAGCGTCCGTAATCCGCACAAGATCCTTTTCCGTCGTCACCGGCAGGAGCCCAAGCTTCTCGGCCTCCTGCCGCAAGGCCGTCACCTCCTCCGGCTTGAAGGAATGGTGGTCCGGAAAGGCATGGGACACATCCACGATGGCCCCGCAGGCATGCAGGGTGTCGAAGAACTTCTCCGGCCGCCCGATACCAGCGAACGCCATGACCCTCCGGCCCTTTAGCGCCTCGGCGGCTTCCGGCGACGGCTCGAGCGATGCAGTGAAGACGCGTTTGCCGTGTTCGTCAGCCTCCAGGGCAACCTGCCGTCCCGGCTCACCGTCCCCGATTACCAGAACGGCGTCGACCAGAGGCCATTGAGCCCTCATGGGTGCCCGCAGCGGCCCGGCCGGCAGTTGCAGGCCGTTGCCGATGCCCGTGGCGCCGTCGACCACCGCGATGGCGCAGTCCTTGATCAGAGACGGGTTCTGAAGCCCGTCATCCATGACGACCACCGTCGCGCCGATCTCATAGGCGAGCCGCGCTCCGGCAGGTCGGGAGCGGGACACGATGGTTCGGGCGGTGCGGGACAGAAGAACTGGCTCGTCGCCCACATCGGCAGCCCCGTGCTGCGGCTGGACCCGGACCGGGCCGGCCAGACGACCGCCGTAGCCCCGGGATAGAAAGATCGGATTCTCGCCTGCGCCGTCTAGGATGTCCGCAATGGCGATGGCCGTGGGGGTCTTGCCGGCGCCGCCCGCCGTGAAGTTGCCGATGCAGATGACGGGCAGTTCCACCTGCTCGCCGCGCCGCTTCATCCGACTTGCCGCAACGGAACCATAGATCAGGCCGACCGGGCGCAGCAGGTTCGCCTGCAGTGAAGGAGAGGGTTGCCACCAGAAGCGTGGCGCGCGCATCAGCGGCGGGCTCCCAGCTTGGCCTGCACGATGAAGGGCTCGACGGATTGCATGGTGCGGTCCACAGCGCCGCCCAGCGCCTGCACCGCGTCGCCGGCGGCGCGGGCCATGTCACGGGTCAGGGCGGCGTTGCCAAGCATTTCGCTCACCGCCCGCGCAAGGGTGTTGCTGTCCTTCACCATCAGGGCCCCGCGAGACCGGTCGAGCGCGTCGTAGATCTCCAAGGCCGAATGAACATGGGGCCCGTGCAGGATGGCGGCTCCCAGCTTGGCAGGTTCAATCGGGTTGTGCCCGCCGACCGGCACGAGGGTTCCCCCCATGAGGACGATAGGAGAAAGCCGGTAGAACAGCCCCATCTCGCCTATCGTGTCGATCACATAGACATCCGTCGCCCGGTCGGGATGCATCCCTTGCGAGCGGCGGCCAGCCCGCAAACCTGCCTGGCCTGCGAGGGCGGCCACTTCAGGCCCCCGGTGCGGATGGCGGGGAGCAATGATCGTCAGGAGATGGGGGTGGCGCTTCGCTAGGGCGCTGTGAACGGCGATGATGGCGCTTTCCTCACCCTGGTGAGTGCTGGCGGCAAGCCACACAGGGCGGCCTGCGATCAGCCCCGAGAGCTGCGCCACCACGCGCGGATCGGCGGGCGGCGGGGCTGCGTCGAACTTGATGTTGCCGGTCACGACCACGCGGGGAGCGCCGAGCCGCGCCAGCCGCTCCGCATCCTCGGCGGTTTGGGTCAGGCACAGGGCGAAGCGTTCCAGCAGGCCCCGGATGATGCCGGGCATCTTCTGCCAGCGCTGGTAGGAGCGGTCCGACATGCGGCCGTTGACCATGACGAGCGGGATGTCCCGCTCCGAGAGCGCCATGATCGTGTTGGGCCAGATTTCCGATTCAGCGATGAGGGCCAAGTCCGGCTGCCAGTGATCCAGGAAGCGCCTTATATAACGTGGCACATCCAGCGGCACAAACTGATGCACGGCGCCGGGTGGGAGCCGCCGGGCGATGAGGCCGGCCGAGGTCTTGGTTCCCGACGTCACCAGAACCGCGAGCCCGCGTTGCGTCATGCGCTCCACCACCGGCAGGAGGGACAGGGTCTCGCCGATGCTGGCCCCATGGACCCAGATGAGGTGGCCCTTGGGCCGCTGCCTGCTCGGGTGACCCTGGCGCTCGCCAAGACGGGTCTTGTCCTCGCGGCCCTTGCGCTGGCGCCAGTAGAGAAGACCCAGAACGGCGGGCTCCAGGATGGACACGACGGTCCGGTAGGTCCGGAAGGTGAGCGGCAGCCTCATGCCCGGGAGCCTTCCGCAAGCATGGGACTGGCCTTGGCTCCCGGATCCCGGGAGCCGACCAGCGCATAGGCGCGCTCGTGCACCCGGTCCAACTCCTGCTCGACGCTCTGCCGCAGGCGTTCAAGAGCATGATCGTCCGCATCTCTCGGCACCGGGACGGGCTCGCCCATCACGATGGCGCCGCGGCCGAAGGGGAGGCCGATGCTGGCCCGGTCCCAGCTCTTGAAGTCGATGCGGCGGCTGGTGACCACGGCCACGGGCACGATCGGCCGCCCGGACAGCTGCGCCAGGGTGACGATGCCTAGGCCGCACACACGGGAGATCTTCGGGATGTCGGCGGTCATCACCACCATCTCGCCTTCGCTTAAAGCCCGCAGCATGGCGCGCAGGGCCTGGGCGCCGCCCTTCTTGCGGATGTCGCGGCCGCGCGCGCCCGAGCCGCGGATCGCCCGCACGCCTAAGTGGCGCAGGGCGATGGCGTTGAACTCGCCGTCGCCGGAGCGGGAGACGAGGCTCGCCGCCCGGTCCTGCGGCCGCTTGGCGAAGTGGATCATGAAATGCTGCCCATGCCACATGGCGGCGATCACGGGCATCTCGATCCGGTCATAGGCATCCGCCGGCTCCATGACAAACCGGTTCGTGCGCTGCACGAGCTTGAGGTAGCCGGCTACGAGGAAGCCCATGGCCTCCTGCACCGCACGGGAGCGGGTGATGCGCTTGACGAGACCCATCGTGCCCGGGTCAGCCCTGCTGCGGATCCAGCAGGCGATGCAGGTGGACGATGAAGTAGCGCATCTGCGCGTTGTCCACGGTGGCCTGCGCCTTGGCTTTCCAGGCCGCATGGGCCGAAGCGTAGTTCGGGAAGACTCCGACGATTTCGAGTTTGGACAGGTCCTTGAACTCGGTGGATTCGAGGCTGGTGAGCTCGCCGCCGAAAACCAGATGCAGGAGCTGCTTGCCAGGCGTGTCGGTCATGGTGATAGGGCTCTTGTGTCGAGGGTTGTAACGATGAGGCTTGAGGAGCCAGAGATGCTTCAGGCTCTCATGGCTCCAATAGCACGAGGATGCAACCGTGACGCAACGGCAATCATCTCTGAGTGAGAAGGGCTGGGCTTGTTATAGACCGGCACCGAACCGTCTAGGTCGGTCAGGCGACCGCCTGCCTCCTGCAGGATGAGATCGGCAGCGGCGATATCCCAATCCTGGGAATGAGCCGACACGAGGCCCACATCGATGGAGCCGTCCGCCACCCGGGCGAGCCTGAGGGCCAGCGACGGAACCTTGGGCAGGCGCTCGACGGGATTGATCTGCCGCTCAAGCCGGTCGACGAGGGGCTTGGGACCTGCCACCCGGACCGCGCCCGAAAAAGTCTCCGTTTCGGGCAGCCGCAGCCTTACGCCATTGCTCCACGCGCCTTCGCCGAGCCTTGCTTCATAAAGACGATCATGGATCGGGGCATGCAGGATTCCGAGAACGGGCTTGCCGTCCTGCACCAGAGCAATGGAAATCGCCCAGTCCGGATGGCCCGAGGCGAAGGCCCGGGTGCCGTCGATGGGATCGACGATCCACACATAGCGTCGCCCGAGCCGCGCCGGATCGTCGATTGTTTCCTCGGAAAGCCAACCGGCTTCAGGAAGCAGTTCGGAGAGCTGGCCCTTCAAGTAGGTGTCGAGGGCGATATCTGCCTCGGTAACCGGGGAAGACCCGCCTTTGTACCACAGCTTGGCGGTACTCTGCGCGCCGGCGCGGAAATAGGGCACGGCCAGATCTCCTGCACGGCGGGCGGCATCGCGCACTGCCGGAGCAAGGGACGACAGGGAAAGGGGAGAAGGGGACAGCATCGAACCTGAGATGGGAACGCCGGGGCGGAGATACCATATCTCACGCACCGTTCCCGGCCTTTTCCCGAGCGATAGGGACGATGTCTTAAAACGGTCTTGAGAGATCTAAATCAGGCAGTCCAAGGTCATGGCCATGAACAGGATCAGGCCTGCATCGCGGTTCGACCGGAAAAGCCGCAATGCGCCGGCGCCATCGTGGCGGTCGAGGCGCATGACCTGCCACCCCAGATGGAGGGCGAACAGGCCCAAGCCTCCAAAGGAGACGAGCCCCGCGCCAGCCTGCATGAATGCGGCGGCCAGAAAGATCACGGTGAGGGCGTAGCAGATGCCGACGCCCTGCTTCACCTGCTCGCCGAAGAAGCGGGCGGAGGACTTGATCCCAACCACCTCGTCATCCTCGATATCCTGCAGGGCATAGATTGTGTCATAGCCCACCACCCAAGCGATGCTGCCGAGATAAAGGAGAATGGGAGCCCAGTCCAAGGAACCGAAGGCGGCGGCCCACCCCATCAGGGCTCCCCAGGCGAAGGCGAGACCCAGCACGATCTGCGGCATCCAGAAGAAGCGCTTCATGAAGGGGTAGAGGGCGACCACGCCGAGAGACGCGAAGCCCGTGGCGATGGCGAAGCCGTTGAACTGCAGCAGAACCAGAAGGCCGACGAGGCCCTGGAGGACGAGGAAAGCCAGGGCACTCTTGAGCGCGATCTGGCCTGAGGGGAGGGGACGCTGGCGGGTCCGCTCGACCTTTGTGTCGAGATCCCGGTCGACGATGTCGTTGTAGGTGCAGCCTGCCCCGCGCATGGCCACAGCGCCGATCAGGAAGAGCCCGCAATGGAAAGGATCGGGCCAGGACTGGCCGGCGTTGAGAGCCGCGAGCCCCGCCGACCACCAGCAGGGCAGGAGCAGCAGCCACCAGCCGATGGGGCGCTCGATCCGGGCGAGGCGCAGGTATGGCTTGAGCGAGGGTGGCGCCCACCGCTCGGCCCAATGCCCCCTGACGGCATCGGGCAGGGAAGGCGCGGCCGGGCGGTCCATAGTGCTCAAGGATTCAGATTAGAGGGCGCCCTTCGGAACGCTGAGGGTGCCGGTCAGGCCGCCGCCCATCTTGCCGGCCAGGCCGCCCTGCTGGGCTTGCTGGGCCTGCTGCTTGGCGCGCTTTTCCATCTCGGCCATCTTGGCGGCGGCCCCGCAGGCTTCGCCTTTGACCTTCTGAATCTGCTTGTGCTGCTGCGCGAAGCCTTCCAGAGCCTGATCGGGGATCTGACACCAATCCTTGTTGTCGGTCATCCATTTCTGACCGGCCTCGCCATTGGCAGCCAGCTTTGTAAAGATCGTGCAGGCAGAGCGAGCATCTATCTTTTTGCCGCCCTGGCTTAGCTTCCCGATCTGGTCGCTGAGGCTCCGGCGCTCAGCCATGATCTTCTGCCCGTCCTGGCAGGCGCTCGACTGCGCGAAGGCAGGAGCGCTCATGAAGAAGCCCGCAACGGCCACCGCAGCCAGAAGATGCGAACGGATATGCGTCATGCCAATATTCCCTCAAAAAGCGTGCGACGTCTCGCATGCCTGCGCTCTGTTATCAGGTGAAGGGCCAAGAAGCCAAGAGGCGAATGGTCGCCTCGGCCTCAAGCTGTGCCATATGACACCTGAATTTCCCGTGACCAAAGCGGCCACCCCTCTCCCTGGGGACAGAGGAAGTTGATACAGCGTAGGCGGCTCAGCGCAAGGTCATCATGGCTGAATACGATTTCAACGCTCCCCGTCTCTTCGTCGACGCACCCCTCCAGGCCGGCGCCAGGATCGGGCTCGACCGGGGGCAGGCCAATTACCTGCTGAATGTCCTGCGCCTGAAGAGCGAGGACCCGGTCCTGATCTTCAACGGCCGGGACGGGGAATGGCGCGCCGAGGTCGCGGTGGAAGGCCGCAAGGCCGCCGATCTCGTCTGTGTGGAGCGGGTTCGCGAGCAGAGCGCTGCACCCGACATCATCTATGCCTTCGCGCCCCTCAAGCACGCCCGTCTCGACTACATGGTTCAGAAGGCCGTGGAGATGGGGGCGGGCATTCTCCAGCCCGTCCTGACGCAACGGACCCAGAGCTCGCGGGTCAACCTGGACCGGATGCGCAGCAACGCCGTCGAGGCCGCCGAGCAATGCGGGATCCTGTCGATCCCGGAGGTGCGCGAGGAACGGGCTTTAGAGCGCTTTCTCAAGGACTTGGAGACGGAGCGCCTGGTGATCTTCTGCGATGAGGACGCGCCTGTTTCGAACCCAGTTGAGGCCCTGGCCAAGCTTGGGAACAATCAAGCTGGTCTGGTTGTTATTGTGGGACCCGAAGGAGGGTTCACCGATCAGGAGAGAGCGCTTGTCGCTGCCCACGAAAGATGTGTTTGCGTATCGTTGGGACCCCGAATCCTGCGTGCCGACACAGCCGCTGTGGCCGCACTGGCAATCGTTCAGTCCGTGCTCGGCGATTGGCACTGATCTCGTCGTCCGACGACGGCTCAAGCCGATCCGCCTCTAGCTTCAAAAGCTTAGCAGTTTCACGCCGATCCGCCCCATTCTGGCCCAATTGAGCCGGAGTTTGGGCCTGTCGGCGTAGGCCGATCCGCCTGTGCAAGGGTCATTTCTAAAGAATAATGAAGGACACGAGGAAATGAGCTGGGATTTCAAGTTCGGCATCGAGGAAGAGTACTTCGTCAACGATGCGCCCAGACGGGATATCGCCAAAGGCAGGATCAAGGAGTTCTTCGCCGCCTGCCGGGATCGGGTTTCAGGTGATATCCAGCCCGAGATGCTGGAGCCGCAGATCGAGATCGCCACCAAGCCCTCCCTGGAGCTGGCCGATGCCCGTGCCCAGCTGGCTGGCCTGAGGTCTTCGGTCGGGGCCGTCGCCCGTAGCTTCAACCTGTCCATCATGGCCTCCGGCACCCATCCGCTCGCCGTGTGGTCGCGCGTGCGCCCAACCGCTCAGCCGCGCTATGGCAAGGTCATGCACGACCTGCAGATGCTCGGGAGCCGCAACGTGCTGTGCGGCATGCACGTCCATGTGGAGGTGCCGGATCTCGGCATGCGCGTGGACATCATGAATCGGATTCAGCCCTACCTGCCGTTGCTGCTCGCGCTCTCCACCTCCTCGCCCTTCTGGCAGGCGCAGCGGACGGGCCTCCTCGGCTACCGGCTGGCGGCCTACCGTGAACTGCCGCGCACCGGATTCCCGGACCTGTTCGAGGACGAGCAGGACTACAAGCGCTACATCGACACGCTGGTGGCCGCCCGGGCCATCGAGAATTCCAGCTATGTCTGGTGGGTGATCCGGCCGTCGCTCAAGCATCCGACCCTGGAGCTGCGCGTGGCCGACAGCTGCACGAGGGTCGACGACACCATCGCGATTGCGGCCCTCTATCGCTGTCTCGTGCGCCGCCTGAGCCTCGACAAGAATCTCAATGCCGGCCAGACCGGCGCGTCGCGCGCCATCAACGACGAGAACGGCTGGCGCGCCCAGCGCTACGGCATCCACGGGAGCTTCGTCGACGAGAAGACCCGCATGGCTAAACCGGTGCGCGAACTCCTCGACGAGACCCTGGATCTGGTAGCCGAGGATGCCAAGGAGCTCGGCTGCCAGCGGGAACTCGATCTCGCCCGCTGGATCGTCGCCCGCGGCACCAGTGCCGACCATCAGCTGACGCTATACACCGAAGCGGTCGGCCGTGGCCTGTCGAATCGGGATGCGCTCGCCGGTGTGGTCGACTGGCTCAGCGCTGAAACGACGGGGGAGCCGGCGTTCCGGCATTGATGAGGGGCATCGTGCGGCCTGGTTCCGCGATGCGCCAGCTATGGATTGAGCATCGGACCGCTCCCAAAAGTGCAAGTCCACTTTTGGGGCCGATGCCCCAGCCCTCATCGTTTTGTGCATGGGTCCCGCATTGCACCTTGGCGTTAAGCCCCTTATGGAGTTCCGACGCTTAAGTCGGCGCGCCTTGAACGCGCTTATTGATGAGGTGATGCATGGCGCGGGACGTATCCGATACGACCCCCATTGGTGCGCGGTCGGAACTCGTGGAGTGGATTGCCTCCGGCGAGAAGCCGCGTGAGTTGTGGCGGCTCGGCACCGAGCACGAGAAGGTTCCTTTCTACAGAGCTGACCTGTCGCCGGTTCCCTATGACGGCGACCGGGGCATTCGTGCGCTGCTGGAAGGCATGCAGGAGCGCACCGGCTGGGCTCCGATTATGGAGGGCGGCCATCCCATCGGCCTTGCCGACGACCGGGATGGCGGTGCGATCTCGCTGGAGCCCGGCGGGCAGTTCGAGCTGTCAGGTGCCCCGCTTGCCAACCTCCATGAGACGGCTCGTGAGACGGCGCAGCATCTCGCCGACGCGAAGGCCGTGGGCGACAAGCTCGGCATCGGCTTTCTCACGCTGGGCATGAGCCCGCTCTGGACACGGGCCGAGACGCCCGTGATGCCCAAGGCCCGCTATCGCATCATGAC
This sequence comes from Microvirga sp., assembly GCF_014699075.1. Lineage (GTDB taxonomy): Bacteria > Pseudomonadota > Alphaproteobacteria > Rhizobiales > Beijerinckiaceae > Microvirga. The sequence goes on from NZ_JACXAB010000005.1 coordinate 101,338, forward strand.
GAACTACATGCCGAAGGTGGGCTCGCTTGGTCTCGACATGATGTACCGCACGTCCACCGTGCAGGTGAACATGGATTACGCCTCCGAGGCCGACATGGTGAAGAAGCTGCGCGTATCCCTGGCGCTGCAGCCGATTGCGACCGCAATCTTCGCCAACTCGCCTTTCACGGACGGCAAGCCCAACGGCTACCTGTCCATGCGCTCCAACATCTGGCTCGACACAGACAGGAACCGCACGGGCATGATGGCCTTCGCCTTCGACGAGGGCTTCGGCTACGAGCGTTATGTGGACTGGGCGCTCGACGTGCCGATGTATTTCGTCAAGCGCGGCTCGACCTATCACGATGTGGCGGGAGCCTCCTTCCGCGATCTGTTCGCCGGCAAGCTCGCGCAGCTGCCGGGCGAGCGCGCCACGCACTCGGATTGGGCGAACCACGTCTCGACCCTGTTCCCGGAAGTGCGCCTCAAGCGCTATCTGGAGATGCGCGGCGCGGATGTGGGCAACCTCGAGCACATCGTGGCGCTTTCGGCCTTCTGGACCGGCATCCTCTACGACGAGGAGGCCCTTGATGGCGCCTGGGAACTGGTGAAGGCGTGGAGTGCGGAGCAGCGCGAGCAATTGCGCGCCGAGGTGCCGAAGCTGGCCCTCAAGGCCAGCATCGCCGGCCGCTCCTCCCAGGATGTCGCCCGGGACGCCCTGGCCCTCTCACGAGCAGGTCTCCAGCGCCGCGCCTGTCGCGATCAAATGGGACATGATGAAACCCGTCATCTCGCCTATGCGGAGGAGATCGTTGCTTCAGGCCGCACGCAGGCTGAGCGACTGCTGGAACGCTATCACGGCGCTTGGAGCGGTTCGGTGAAGCCTGCCTTCAGCGAGAATGTGTTCTGATCGAGGAGGCCTGATCAGGCTGCTTTCTCGCTGGCGACGCGGTTGCGCCCGTTCTGCTTGGCGCGATAGAGGGCTGAATCCGCCAGCGTGACCAGGTCGTCCGGACTGATGCGGGAGCGATCCAAGCTCGGGATCCGGGTGGCGCTGCCGATGCTGATCGTGAGGATGCAGCTTGGAGGATTGGCCTCGTGGCGCACGCGAAGGGATTCGACTTTCGCGCGCAAGTTCTCCGCAATCGTCGCCGCGTCAGCTTCGTCTGCTCCAGGCAGGAGAATGGCGAGTTCCTCGCCGCCGTAGCGCGCCGCCAGATCGCCGGGCCGGCGGGCTGCTTCGGAAATGGTTTTGGCGATGATCCGCAGGCATTCGTCCCCGGCCTGATGCCCATAGACGTCGTTGTAGGCCTTGAACTGATCCACGTCGATCAACAGCAGAGACATGGGGGTCTTCTGGCGCGCGGCGCGCAGCCATTCCGCTTCCAGCCGCCTGTCGAACGTTCGGCGATTGGCCAGGCCCGTGAGGCCGTCGGTGGTGGCCAGAATGGCAAGCTCCGCCTCCGCATGCTCCCGTCGCCGAAGGGCACCGGCGAGGATCCAGCCGAGCGAGCCGATCGTGAGGATGAGCAGGCCGATGATGCTGCTGCGGAACACAAATTCCTCGTTCCAACGCGCGAGGGCCTCGTCCCGTCCAACGGCGGCAACCACCCCAACGGGAAAGATGTGGTTGCGTTGATAGCCGCCGATGCGCATCTGCCCGTCGATGGGAGACGCATACTCGTAATTGCCCGAACCTCTCGCATTCCTGAACTGGGGATCGTTCAGGACATTCGATCCGACCGCACGCTCGATGTAGGGATAGCGCGACAGGATCGTGCCGTTCTGGTGAAGGAGGGTGATCGAGCCCTGCGATCCGACATCGAAGCGGCCGAAGAAGTTTCCGAAATAGCGCGGCGGGATGCTCGCCTGGACGACGCCGCCGAAGCTCCCATCGGGCTTGTTGATGCGCCGTGAGATGGTCAGGACCCAATCGCCGCCGAGGGGATCGCGAATCAAAGGCCCGACGAACCACTCGCTGCTGGTTGCTGATTTGTGATGCTGAAATAACGCGAGGCCGCCGATATTCACGCGGCCGCGATGTCCAGGCAGCGAACTGCTCAGAAGAGTGCCATCCTGGTCAAAGATGGTCAGCGCCTTGATTCGCTGGAGCGGCTGAACCCGTTCGACCAGAAAGACGTCCAGACGCGCGATGGCATCCGGCAGGATGCCGCCGGTCTCGACCCTGTCCACCACATCCACCAGGAGCGCGTCCGCGAGTTCAAACGTGTCCTGGGCATGCTGGGTCAAGGACTTGGCAAGGTTGAGGGTTTCGGCCCGGATCCGATCGAACTCATGTCCCCGGTCATGCCAGTAGCGCCAGCCCTCGAGGCCCAGGATCACGAGACAGACGACCAGCACGAAAACCCGGAGGCCTCGCGCCGATGATCTCGGCCTTTCCTGAACGAATGTGGTCATGACGCACTCACCATACAGGTCCAAGCTAGCCCGAAGCTAACTTCAAGCCCAGGATCCCGGAGACGATGAGGCCGATGCAGACCAGGCGCATCACGGTTGCCGGCTCGCCGAAAAGGTGAATGCCGAGCAGGGCGGTTCCAACGGTGCCGATCCCGGTCCAGACCGCATAGCCCGTGCCGACCGGCAGGGTCTTGAGCGCCAAGCCGAGAAGCAGGACGCTGACCATCATGCTGAGGGCGGTCAAAACCGAAGGAACCAGCCGGGTAAAGCCGTCGGTGTATTTCAGGCCGATAGCCCAGCCGATTTCGAACAAGCCGGCAAGCGTAAGCCAAGTCCATGCCATGACAGGACCTCCGTCATAGGCAGGGCCGTCCCTACCAGTTGTCACGAAGGCGAGGTCGTCCTCGCCCCTTCGGATATAGAGGGTCGGGAAAACCTTCTCAACACAATCCGGGCGCGGCCAAAGGTCAGCTTGTGAGATTAGTTACCGTCGCCCGACGGCTGGGCGGCGCGGCCCAAGGCGGCATAAGGGTCGAACGGGGCGTAGATCTGGTGCTTCCACTCGTCGCCGCAGTTGATGCAGATGGAGCGCACCATATGGTTGCTCCGCTCCAGGCGCCTGAGGAGTTTTTGCTGCCGCTCTAAAGCCTCGTTGCCCTCCGCCTCGGTTCCGGACGGGCGGACGGTGAGCCTGAGGGGCTTGTCCTCCGGCGTGGTCTGGGCGAGGGCCGGCCCCATGAGCAAAGAGAGGCTGGCGATCCATAGAAGGCGGGTCATCTGGAATCCTGCGGCTGATCGGGTCACTGGACTCCAGGCGATACTGTTTCGTCAAGGCAGGATCGCTGCCCTGAGACCTTTGGCTGCGGCGGGCGAGGCCACCGCAGCCTGTCGGGATGTTCAGAGATGAAAATGGTCTAGGTTAAGGAAAATATATCAATGGAGAACGCTATCTGCGTTTTCGCACATTGACCTGGAGAGGAGCCCAGGCGAAGCCGGGCTCCCCGCGTCTCAGATCTGCCGCACGGCGCCCTTGGCGGCACTCGTGGCGAGCATGGCATAAGCCTTGAGGGCCGCCGACACCTTGCGCTTGCGCGGCTGAGCCGGCTGCCAGCCCTTGGCCTGCTGATCGGCGCGGCGACGCTCCAACTCCGCGTCGTCCACGGCCAAGCGGATGCTGCGGTTCGGGATGTCGATCTCGATCCGGTCGCCGTCCTGCACGAGGCCGATGGTGCCGCCTTCGGCCGCTTCAGGGGAGGCGTGGCCGATGGAGAGGCCCGAGGTGCCGCCCGAGAAGCGCCCATCGGTGATGAGCGCGCAGGCTTTGCCGAGGCCCTTCGATTTCAGGTAGCTCGTGGGATAGAGCATCTCCTGCATGCCGGGGCCGCCGCGCGGTCCCTCGTAGCGGATGACCACCACGTCGCCGGCCTTCACCCTGCCGTTGAGGATGCCGCTCACCGCATCGTCTTGGCTCTCGAACACGACCGCAGGGCCGGAGAACACCAGGATGCTTTCGTCGACGCCGGCGGTCTTCACGATGCAGCCGTCGAGCGCCAGGTTGCCGGAGAGGACGGCGAGGCCGCCGTCCTTGGAGAAGGCATGCTCCGCGTCGCGAATGACGCCACCGGCGCGGTCGGTATCCACGCTGTCGTAGCGGCTCGCCTGGCTGAAGGCGGTCTGCGTCGGCACGCCGCCGGGGGCTGCGCTGAAGAACTCGTGCACCACGTGGGAGTTCGTGCGCCGCACGTCCCAGCGGTCGAGGGCTGCCTTCATGCTCTCGGCGTGAACGGTCGGCACCGAGGTGTCGAGCAGGCTGGCGCGGTCGAGTTCGCCGAGGATGCCCATGATGCCGCCGGCGCGATGCACGTCTTCCATGTGCACGTTGGCGATGGCTGGCGCGACCTTGCACAGAACGGGCACCCGGCGCGACAGGCGGTCGATGTCGTCCATGGTGAAGTCGACTTCCGCCTCGTGGGCGGCGGCGAGCAGGTGCAGCACCGTATTGCTCGATCCACCCATTGCGATGTCGAGGGTCATGGCGTTCTCAAACGCGGCGAACGACGCGATGGTGCGCGGGAGAACGCTTGCATCGTCCTGCTCGTAATAGCGACGGGCGAGATCGACGATCAGGTGACCGGCTTCCACGAACAGGCGCTTGCGGTCGGCGTGGGTGGCGAGTGTCGAGCCGTTGCCGGGCAGCGACAGGCCGAGTGCCTCCGTGAGGCAGTTCATGGAATTGGCCGTGAACATGCCCGAGCACGAGCCGCAGGTGGGGCAGGCAGCGCGCTCGATCGCCTTGATGTCCTCGTCGGCGATCTTGTCGTCGGCGGCCGCCACCATGGCGTCCACGAGGTCGAGCTTCTTGGTCACGCCGTTCAGCACGACCTTGCCCGCTTCCATCGGACCGCCCGACACGAAGACCACCGGGATGTTGAGGCGCATGGCGGCCATCAGCATGCCGGGGGTGATCTTGTCGCAGTTGGAGATGCACACCATCGCGTCGGCGCAATGGGCGTTGACCATGTACTCGACCGAGTCCGCAATCAGCTCCCGCGAGGGCAGGGAATAGAGCATGCCGTCATGGCCCATGGCGATGCCGTCATCCACCGCGATGGTGTTGAACTCCTTGGCGACGCCGCCCGCCTTCTCGATCTCCCGCGCCACAAGTTGCCCTAAGTCCTTCAGGTGGACGTGGCCCGGCACGAACTGGGTGAAGGAGTTCACCACGGCGATGATCGGCTTGCCGAAATCGGAATCCTTCATGCCCGTGGCCCGCCAGAGGCCGCGAGCGCCCGCCATGTTGCGGCCGTGGGTAGTGGTGCGAGAACGATAGGCTGGCATGGTTTCCCCTGAGCATCGGACCCAAAAGTGGACTTGCACTTTTGGGATCGATCCGATGCTCAATCCCCTAAGCGGCGCATCGTTGAGCGCAGAAAACCGGGTCCACTTTTCCGCACGATGCGCTGTTCTTTAGAGCCTTGTTCATCTGAAATTGCGAAATTTGCAAGAAAATTTGCCATTCCTTGTGGTCACGCCTGCTTTGCCGCAATGGAGTTGCTGAGAGGGCTGTTCCTGTTCTTGATAGCGCTCACGCCGTCACCCCCGGACTTGTCCCGGGTATCCAAGTCTTTGCCGCGCCGTCGTTCTCAAGACGTGGATGGCCGGAACAAGTCCGGCCATGACGGTGGCGTATCTTGCAAAGCACATCCCCCTATGCCTAAGGCGTCCGATCCGTATCCCCCAGGAGCGAAGCCTCTATGAAGGTCGACCAGTCCAGCCAACCCCTGCGTCTGGTGGTTGCCACCGTGGCGGCCCTCAACCTCGGCTATTTCGGCATCGAGTTCGCGGTGGCGCTCGCCATCGGGTCGGTATCGCTCTTTGCCGACAGCATCGATTTCCTGGAGGATGCCTCGATAAACCTCCTCATCCTCTTGGCCTTAGGGCTCAGCTTAAGGATGCGGGCACGTGTGGGAATGGGGCTCGCCGGCATCATCCTCGTGCCGGGGCTCGCCACTCTTTGGATGGCCTGGGAGAAGTTCTGGGCTCCGGTTCCGCCCGAGCCCTGGACGCTGTCGATCGCCGGGGCAGGGGCGCTCGCGGTCAACCTCGCCTGCGCGCTCCTGCTCGCGCGCTTTCGCCATCAGGGCGGCAGCCTCACCAAGGCGGCGTTCCTGTCCGCCCGCAACGATGCCTTTGCCAACGTGGCTATCATAGGGGCGGGGCTGGTGACGGCAGCCACGCTCTCGGCCTGGCCGGACCTGATCGTCGGTCTCGGCATCGCGGCGATCAATGCCGATGCGGCCTGGGAGGTCTGGGAAGAGGCCCGGGAAGAGCACAAGGCGGCATAAGGCTGTCTGCTTCCGGCCAAGCTGAAACGGCCCAGCCTCTGCAAACGTTGTCCCGCCTGAACCCTTCGGACAAGAGCAGGACGGCGACATGGTGATGCAAACCGATTTGGATGCTCCGGCCCATCTGCAATTTGAGCCCTTGGACTCGCATGGCGGTCAGAGCGCCCCGAGCGACATCGTGGAATTCCCTTCCCTGCGCGAGGCTGTCCATTGGGCCATGACCAATGAGGCGCCCGCCGGCATGCACGCAGTCATCCGCACGGCATCCGGTGACGTCATCGACCCCGGCCACCTGGAAGAGATCTGGTCGAGCCTGCAGGGGCCTTAGATCCACCCCAGGCTCAAGGCCCCGACGGCGAGATACCGGCCGGTCTTGGCGAGCGCCACGAGCGGGATGAAGATCCGCAGGGGTTCCCGCAGCAGACCTGCCACGATGGTGAGCGGATCACCGATGATCGGTACCCAGCTCAGCAGCAGGGTCCACCGGCCGTACTTGTGATACCAGGCTTCTGCCTTGGCCATCTGGCTGCGCTTCACGGGAAACCAGGGGCGATCCTCGAAACGGGCGAAGAAGCGGCCCAAAAACCAGTTCACGATCGAGCCGAGAATATTGCCCACGCTCGCCACGAGAATGAGCACCCACCAGGTGTAGTGCTCGGCCACGAGCATAGCGAACAGCACGGCCTCCGACTGGAACGGGAAAATCGTGGCCGAGAGAAAGGCTGCGGCGAACAAGGCGCCGTATTCGGCAGGGTGCGGCATGGGGCGGGATGACCGTGAGGGAGAAAGCGGCGTTAGAGTTTAACGCGGGAGCGTTGGCATGCTTCCCGCGCTGGCGCAATCTTGAGCCGCTTGCATCATCCTCTCAACCTGAATACCTACGGCTCATCGCGAAGCCGGAGGCAATCGGCTGAGCCTTTTCGTTGCAGCCGTGTAGGCTCTCAGGACAACTTCACTTGGATCAGTTCGACGTTGTGGTGATCGGCGCAGGTGCCGCCGGGATGATGTGCGCGGCCGAGGCCGGCAAGCGCGGACGCTCGGTGCTGGTCGTCGACCACGCGGCCAAGCCCGGCGAGAAGATCCGCATCTCCGGCGGCGGGCGCTGCAACTTCACCAATCTCAACGCGGGGCCTGCCAACTTCATCTCGCAGAACCCGAGCTTCGCCATCTCGGCCCTGCGCCGCTATACGCAGCGCGACTTCATCGCCCTCGTGGAGCGCTACGGCATCGCCTATCATGAGAAGACTTTAGGCCAGCTCTTCTGCGACGGCTCGTCGAAGCAGATCGTCGATCTGCTGCTGAACGAGATGCGGCAGGCCGATGTGGAGCTTCGCCTCTCGACCTCCGTGCAGTCCGTCGAGAAAACACCCGAGGGTTTTGCGCTCGGGCTCTCGCAGGGCGCGGTGCAGTGCCGTTCCCTCGTGGTGGCCAGCGGCGGCAAGTCCATCCCGAAGATGGGCGCCACCGGCTTCGGCTACGATCTCGCGCAGCAGTTCGGCTTGAAGCTTGTCGAGACGCGTCCTGCCCTTGTGCCGCTGACCCTGGAGCCCACGATGCTTGAGCGGCTCACGCCTCTCGCGGGCGTTGCCGTCGATGCGGTAGCGGCCTGCGGCAAGACGCAATTTCCCGAGGCGCTGCTCTTCACCCATCGCGGGTTGAGCGGCCCCTCCATCCTGCAGATCTCCTCCTATTGGCGCGAGGGCGACGAGATCACCCTGTCCATGCTGCCGGGCGTGAACCTGTTCGAGGAACTGCGCGCGGCGCGTGCGCAGAACGGCCGCCAAGCTCTGCAGACCGCCCTATCGGCGTTCCTGCCCAAGCGTCTGGCGCAGCTCATCGCCGAGACCGAGAAGGGGCCTGCCAATCTCGCGGATTACTCCGACAAGCGGCTGCGTGCCGTCGAGGAGGCGGTGAACCGCTGGCGCTTCAAGCCAGCAGGATCGGAAGGCTACCGCACCGCCGAGGTGACGCTGGGCGGTGTCGACACCCGCGAGCTCGATTCCCGCACCATGGAAGCCAAGGCGGTGCCGGGGCTCTACTTCATCGGCGAGGTGGTGGACGTCACCGGCTGGCTCGGCGGCTACAATTTCCAGTGGGCCTGGTCCTCGGGCTGGTGCGCCGGGCAGGCGGCCTGACGCTTCCGCCGGCTGCCTCCGGATCAGCGCGTTGGTGGTGCTGCCGGCGCGATGTCGAAGTGCAGCACGTCCTCACGAGTCCCGAGTTTCTCGTAGAGCGCGATGGCCGGGTCGTCGCCGTAATCCGCCTGCACATAGATCACCCAGGCGCCACGCTCCGCAGCGATCCCGCGCAGATGCTCGATGAGAGCCGTCGCGATGCCCTGCCGCCGATGCTCCGCATCCACGGCGAGGTCATAGATGTACACTTCGCGCCGCGCCTGCTCGAACTTGTCGAGCTCATAGGCCACAAGCCCACCCAGAACCTCTTCGCCGGCCAGCGCCACCACGGCGAAAACGTGCTCTTTCGCAAGCAACCCCTTCAGGTAGGCGTCCTCGGGCTGATTGCCCGTATAGGTCTCAAGATCCGCGAAGGCCTGTCCGAACAGGACGTTCAGCCGGCGAAGAACCCGAACGTCCCCTGGCTTGAGGCGGCGGATTGTGACTGATGGCAAGGGCATCCCTCAAGCATAGCACGGCCGCGATAGCGGGTAAGGCCCTGGGGCCTCGCCTGTGGCATGTGCGCTAGGACACAGCGCCTCTCCATGAGGAAAGTTTTCAACCCAAGGTTCATTGAGTTTGGTGCGCCACCTATCGATATAAAGTTTCAAAACAAGAGCCGGCAAGGACATGTTCAATCATAGGGGGCTGTAGGTAACACAATGATTAAGTCTCTTACTATCGTCACGGCTGCGCTGACGGCGGGTCTCCTCGTGGCCTCGGAGGCCAATGCCCGGAAGCCTGGCCTGTCGTTCAACGGCCGCAACCTGAACGGCGTGTCCGAGAACGGCCGTAACCTGAACGGCATCCTGCTGAACGGCCGCAATCTCAATGGTGCTGCCCGTGAGGGCGCCGTCGCCGGCCAGGGCGTGCAAGCCACGAGCGTCATCCTGAAGGATGGTGCTCGCGTCACGCTCGACTAAGCCCGAGCCAGAGAACCCTCGTTGCTTCCCTGCGAGGGTTCTCCTGGCATCAGCCGGAGAGTGATGTGCCATGGATACGCCTTTGCGGATCGCCGTCAGCGCCGTTCTGCTCCTGGCCTCGACCAGTGCAGGTAAAGCCCTGAGTGGCCGCCTTGAGGCGGACCAGGGTGAGTTCAGACTTCATCTTAATGAGGGACGGGTGCTCGAGCGGGAGGCCCTAGCCGGAGCCCGCATCGTCATGCGGAGAGGCGAGCAGACAATTCATGTCCTGATCGACACCGTCGAGATGCAGGACGGAGTGCCCGGCGGCCCGGTCGTGCTCTACCGGCTTCTGGTCGAGGACCTCGTTCGACGGACCCATCATAACGCATGCCTGCCCGATGCGCGCGGACGGCAACTCGGCTTGCCGCTTCAGACGGAGACAGGCGTCGACTTCACCTGCACCAGCGGCGCCGAGGGAAAGTGCATCCTCATGGGCTATCGCCCGTGGGATAGCCGAGCAGACGTGCCGATGCAGGATCTGCATGCCGCCTGCGTTCACATGATGCGTGCCGATTACGGCGGCGATAACCATCCTTCTACGCGCGACGGCACGCTTGTCGATGTCTACGACCGCTTCGGCATGCAGAAGCCAGATAGCGTCGATCCTCTGCCGTTCGAGGCCGCGTGGGGCAGGGACGGCGCCGTTTGCGTCGCTCATCCCCGCATTGCGGAGAATGTAACGCTCGAGGAGTTGGCGAAATCCTATCCGAAGCTTCGCTCCTCCCTAGGACCCGAAGTGTGCACGGAAGAGGTGATGCGTCACCATCCAGACGCATTGCTCTTCAACCGCTCGGCCTCGGCCGTTCGCTGACACCTGGCGCTGTTCCTGGGCCTCCGGTGCAAGCCGTGCTATGCTTCGCTCTGTGGGGCTTACAGCGGGAGGGTTTCATGCAATCGGGCATGGTCCTCGTCTGGATCGGTGCGCTGCTCATCATTGCCGGGGTCGTTCTGGCGGCAGGCCAGGTGCTCTGGAAGGGGCGCTTGAGCGATGCGCACAGGACGGGTCCCGCAGCTGCAAACGCGACGCTCGAGCCGCAGGGGCGGGTGCGCGCGTTCCACCCCAAGCACCATTGGCCCAGCATCATTCTCGTGGCGCTCGGCCTCGTCCTGATGCTGGCGGAAGCGGCTGTCTGACGATCATTGCCCTTGAAACCGGGCAGGGCGAGTCCAGTTGATGCTCCATCCGCGGCCACGCGCTGCCGCATCCCCATCGTCAAACTCGGAGATCTCCCATGCAGCAGCGTCAGCTTGGCCAATTGCAGGTGTCCGCCCTCGGTCTCGGCTGCATGGGCATGTCGGAGTTCTACGGCAACGGCGACGAGGCGGAGTCCATCGTCACCATCCATCGCGCCATCGAGCTCGGCGTGACCTTTCTCGACACGGCCGACATGTACGGCGTCGGCCGCAACGAGGAGCTGGTTGGTCGCGCCATTGCGGATCGGCGCGACAAGGTCGTGCTCGCCACCAAGTTCGGCAATGTGCGCGGCCCCAATGGCGAGCGCCTCGGCATCAATGGCAAGCCCGATTACGTGCGCCAGGCCTGCGAGGCGAGCCTGAAGCGGCTCAAGGTCGACGTGATCGATCTCTATTACCAGCACCGGGTCGATCCCGAGACGCCGATTGAGGACACGGTCGGGGCCATGGCGGATCTCGTGCGTCAGGGCAAGGTGCGCTACCTCGGGCTCTCGGAGGCCGGCCCCCAGACGATCCGCCGTGCTCATGCGGTTCATCCGATTGCCGCATTGCAGACCGAATACTCGCTCTGGAGCCGCGATCCGGAGGACGCGATCCTGCCCACCGTGCGCGAACTCGGTATCGGCTTCGTGCCTTACTCTCCGCTGGGGCGCGGTTTTCTCACGGGACAAATCAAGAGTGTGGACGATCTGGCAGAAGACGATTTCCGCCGCAATTCGCCGCGCTTCCAGGGCGAGAATTTCCAGAAGAACCTCGACCTCGTGCGCGAGATCGAAGCCATGGCGCGCGAGAAAGGCTGCGCACCGTCGCAGCTCGCGCTCGCCTGGGTGCTGGCGCAAGGCGACGACATTGTGCCGATCCCCGGCACCAAGCGCCGCAAATATCTGGAGGAGAATGTGGGCGCGCTTGACGTGAGGCTCACGGATGAGGATCTCGCACGCATCGACCGCATTATTCCGCCGGGCGCCGCCGCCGGGACGCGTTACCCGGAGCCGGGCATGAAGATGGTGGGGCTCTGACCCTTACGCGGCTGAGGAAGTATTGACGGACAGCGACTCCAGCGCACCGGCCTCATCGATGCGGCGGAGGAGATCGTCCGCCTCTTCCTCGGTCTGATAGATGCCGAAGCCCAGGCGCAGGCGCTGGCCGCGCACGTCGGTCACCACGCGTAGCGCCTTCAGGTCGTTGTGGATGGCTTGAGCCGCCGGTGTCTGGAACGTGAGGAAATTGCCGCGCCTCGTCTCGTCCGCCGGCACCACCGGCGAAGCGTTTGCGAACAATGCGGAACCAGAGATGTGTCGCAGGAAATGCTGCTGCAGCGCCTTGGCATGGGCATGGATGATGCCGGGCGTGATGCCCTCGTCCGCGAGCCAGCGCATGACCGCGTTGAAGCGGTAGAGGCCGGACGGATCGAAGGTCGAGCCCATGAAGCGCCACCCGTCCTCGCTGTAGCCCACCTGTCCGCTCTGCGCGTTCGTGAGATTGCCGAAGGCGGCGTACCAGCCGGTATCGCGTGGGCGCAGGCCCCAACCCGGTGGGCAATGCATGAAGCATGCACCTTCACCGGCCATGGCATATTTATAGCCGCCGGCGACGTAGAACACGCGATCCGCGATGCTGCCGAGATCCGTCGGCCGCGCCATGAAGCCGTGATAGCCGTCGATGACGATCATCGCGCCATTGCGGTCGCATTCCGCCAGGTGGCGTCCATCGAGCGCGAAACCGGAATTGAAGAACACCTGGCTGACGAAGACGAGATCGTAGCCGGCTTTCGCGGCGGCGTGGAAGCGATCCTCGAAACTCGCGAAAGGCTCGGCCGGCACGCGTGTGACGTCCACGAGCTGCTCCTCTTCCAATCTGGCGATCTGGCGCGTGAAGGAGTGGAACTCGCCGTCGGAGGTGAGAATGCGGATCGGGCGGTCGGCAGGAAAACAGGACAGAATGCGTTTCAGGAATTCGTGCGTGTTCGGCGCCACCGCGATGGTGGAAGGATCCGGCAGGTTGAGATGCCCGGCCACATGGCCGCGGAACTCGTCGAGCACGGGGCCTAAAATGTGCTCCCACTTGTCGTCCATGAGGCGGGCGGCGTCGTCCCAGGCCTGCAGTTGCGCTTCGCGCGTCACATCCGGCCAGGGGTGATGGCTGTGAGCTGCGAAATGCAGGCGGTCGGGCTCTGAGCTGAGGAAGCGGGAGAACTGGGAGCGGAGATCAAGCATGATGCACTCAACCTGATTAAAGCTTGCCGCGAACGGACCAGAGTTCAGGGAAGAAGTATTTTTCCAGCGCCTTGCGCAGGTAGCTGACGCCGCTGCTGCCGCCGGTGCCGCTGCGCATGCCGATGATGCGCTCCACGGTCTTCATGTGCCGGAAGCGCCATTGCTGGAACGCGTCCTCCAGATCGACCAGCTCCTCGGCGAGCTCGTAGAGATCGAAGTGCTCGCCCGCATGGCGGTAGATCTCCTCCCAGATCGCCTCAACGCCGGGATGCGCCGTGTAAGCTTGTGTCACGTCCCGGTCGAGAACTTCTGTGGGAACCGCGTAGCCGCGGCGGGCCAGGAGGCGCAGGGCCTCGTCATAGAGGCCCGGTGCCCGGTAGGCGGCGTCGAGCTGCTCGGCGAGGTCGCTCCGGTGCCGGTGCGGCGCCATCTTCACCGCGTCCTTGGCTCCGAGCTTGAACTCGACGAGCCGATATTGCCAGGACTGGAAGCCGGAAGATTTGCCAAGGGCCGGTCGGAAGCTCAGGTAATCCGATGGAGTCATGGTGGAGAGCACCGTCCAAGCCTGGATCAGCTGCTCCTGGATCCGGTTGATGCGGGCCGTGCACTTGAAGGCGGGCTGGAGCTCGTCGGCCCGGATATGGGCGAGAGCGGTGTCGAGCTCCCGGTTCAGGAGCTTGAGCCACAGCTCCATCACCTGGTGAATGGTGATGAAGAGAAGCTCGTCGTGCTCGGAGGTCAGGGGGGACTGGGCGGAGAGGAGGGTATCGAGCCGGAGATAGTCTCCATAGCTCATATCTTCGGAAAAATCTGTTTGGATCCCGTCTGTCGCTGCCGACAAGATTTTCTCTCCCTGGTCTCTTCCGCTTACGCGCGGATTATCGTCCTGCCGTTGGGGCGTACAACGAAAGTAGGACATCCGAGCTGGCTTGTCACGATGCTCCAGCCGGAATTGGCTTTCCGCCCCTGAGACGCTAGGTTGCCGCCCCTGAACGACCCCATTGGAGAGACCCTCGCATGACCGACACGCTTCCCGACCGCCTGGCTTCGAACCCGGACAGCCCCTTCTATGACGAGGAACTGCTGGCGAAGGGGATCGGCATCCGCTTCAACGGCGCCGAGAAGACCAATGTGGACGAGTATTGCGTCAGCGAGGGTTGGGTCCGGGTCACCGCCGGGAGTGCCAAGGACCGCTTCGGCAACCCGATGACCATCAAGCTCAAGGGCAAGGTCGAGCCTTACCTCAAGACGCAGGAATAAACCTGGCCCGACGAGATTCTGCCGTTAGGGCAGGGCTGGACGTGCCATAGCACCCGCCCCAAGATCAGGGTCAAGCTCGGCAATCGAGGCTGGATCCTCGGGAAAGGCTTGCGCTGAATGGCCTCTGTGAAGGCTCTGGCTATCGTTGCAATAGCTTGCGTGCTCGGCGAGGCATCCTACGCCCACGACTGGTATCCGGCCTGGTGCTGCGATGAGCATGACTGCCGCGAACTCATCGAGGCCCGTGGCGAGACGGTGACGGAAACATCCGAGGGCTGGCGGCTCTGGGACGGACGCCTTATCGGCCGCGAGCATTCCAAGATGTCGCCCGACGCGAAGTTCCACCTCTGCGAGGAGCCTACGACCCGGGCCATCATCTGCTTCTTCGCCCCCCAGGGCGCTTCGTGACGGGTTTTCCCGAGGCAGCGAATCAGAGGCAGACCACAAAAAGGAAGCGCCCGCTCATGGAGGGGCGCTTCAAGGTCCGACCCGTAGGGGCAAAATGAGGGTCGTGAACCTCTCTATTCGTAGAGTAATCAGGCGAAATTGTGACAAATCATGGCGTCAATTGAGTGTGTCAAGAGAATATGCGCGCTATTCTGACGCAAACGATCGTTTATTTGCGAACTATTTGGCCTTGCTTGGACAGAGGTGATGGTTTATTCCGGATTAACCGTAGGGGCAAATACGGTCTTAAGGGTCGCGAACACAGTCAAACAACAGGACTGGGCGCGGCCCTTTTTCATTTCTATTATTAGGAATAGGGTCCGTTACTTGGATTCGCTGCGAACGGCTTGCAGCCTTTCCATCGTGGCTTTGATCTCCTCGGCCGCCTTGAGGCCCCGGATGCCGATCACCCCACGATCAATGGTCTTCCCATCCGCATCCTTCCTGCCGTTGAAGAATGCATCCCGCTCCGCTTTGGACATCTTCAGGAGGGTGCGGGCTTCGGTCTCGATCCGCCATTCCTCGGACCAGGTGCTGACGGGCTGGCCGGTGAGTTCGGAGATGGCTTGGGTATCGCGGGAGTAAGTCATGCGGGACAGCATGGCACAGAGGGGTGAAGAGAGCGTTGATGGGACCTGCCGGTCAGCCGGTGAAACGCGCCCCGTAATGCGTTCCGTCCGTCCACACCAGCTGTGTCATGGCCCTTGCACCCGCGTCGGGGATCTCAAGCTCGAATTCCAAGGGAATGTCGGCAGAGCCGGAAATCACCAGCCTGACACCCGACTGCGACAGGTCCCATATGGAACATTGGATGCATGCCTTGCCCTTCGTATCCCGGATCCAGCCTTCCAGCGTGGTGGCGAAGCGCTCGTCCGATCGACGTTCAGGCGGTCCAAGGCTCATGCACGAGGTTCCATGATTCGAGAGGGTCCCGTTATAAGCAGCCGGGCTGGCGCGAGGCTATCCAGTGCCCGATTATCATGTTGAAGGGAGCGGCGTAGGTTGAACCGCGGCCTCCTCACGCAGCTTCGAGCGGCCCGTCGATGATCACGTGCGGGCACAGGCGCGAGCAGCGCTCGATCCGACCATCGACCCGATAGATGGTCTGCAGCAGGGTCGGGGTGATCACCGTCTCCACCGGGCCGCAACTCACCATGGTGCCGGCATCGATCACCATGACACGATCGGCGACGCGCAGCACCTGGTTGAGATCATGGATGGCGAGCACCACGCAGATCCCCCGGTCCCGGGCGAGCGAGCGAATGAGCGCCAGCACCTCCACCTGCCGGTGCAGGTCGAGGGCGCTCGTCGGCTCATCGAGCAGGAGGATTTTGGGCTCGCGCACAAGCACCTGCGCGAGCGACACCAGCTGCCGCTGCCCGCCGCTGAGTTCGTTCAGGCCCTTGAACGCAATCGGCTCGATCCGCAGGCTGAAGAGAACGCGGTCGACTTCCTGAAGGTCCTCGTCCGTCACTTTGCGCGGCGCACCCTGCTTGCGGGCGAGCAGCACGGATTCGTAGACGGTCAGCACCGTGTTCACCGAGGTGTCCTGCGGCATGTAGCAGACAGGGCTCGGGCCAGGCCTCAGGGCGACGTCGTCGATGCGGATGCTGCCCGGCCCGTCAAGCAGACCGGCGATGCGCCGGAACAGGCTCGACTTGCCGGCGGCGTTCGGCCCGATCACCGCCGTGACCTCGCCGCCCTTCAGCACGGGCGTGGTCACGCCGGAGAGCACCTCCTGCTTGCCGTAGCGGACGCCGACTTCGTTGAGTTGCAGGGTCGTTACCATGCGCGCCTCCGGGTGGACATGATCAGGCTGAACAGGAACGGCACACCCACCAGCGCCGTGATGATGCCGATGGGAAAGATGGTGCCGGGCACGATGGACTTGCTGATGACGGAAGTGAGCGACAGGATCGCGGCGCCCGACAGAACGGAGGCCGGCAGGAAATAGCGCTGATCCTCGCCCACCAGCATGCGGGCGATGTGCGGGCCAACCAATCCGATGAAGCCGATGGTGCCCACGAACGCCACCGGCACGGCGGCAAGCAGGCTGATGACCATCATGGTCTCGAGCCGGACCCAGCGCACGTTGACGCCGAAGCTCGCGGCCTTGTCGTCGCCAAGCCGCAGAGCGGTGAGCGCCCACGCGCGGCGCATGAAAAGCGGAAGAGAAATGACAACCACCGCCGTGGTGATGGCGAGCTTCGGCCATGTGGCGCGGGTCAGGCTGCCCATGGTCCAGAACACCACGGCAGACAGGGCCTGTTCCGATGCGAGGTACTGCACCAGCGCGAGCAGCGCATTGAACGTGAAGACGAGGGTGATGCCGAGGAGCACGATGGTCTCGACGGTGACGCCGCGCTTCTGGCTCATGAAATGGATGAACAGGGCCGCAGCCATCGCCATGAGCAGCGCGTTGATCGACACAATGTAGTCGATGGCCCAGGGCAGGAAGCCGACGCCGAACACGAGCGCAACGGAAGCGCCGAAGCTCGCTGCGGCCGAGATGCCGAGCGTGAAGGGGCTGGCGAGCGGATTGTTGAGGATCGTCTGCATCTGCGCGCCGGCTGCGGACAGCGCCGCGCCGACCACCACGGCCATGAGCGCCACCGGCATGCGGATGTCCCAGATCACGACGCTGACCTGCTCTGTAACCTCCGGCGAGCCCATGAGAGCCATCACGACCTCGCGCATCGAGTAGCGCGCGGGGCCTAAACCCAGATCGGCGATGACGGAGAGAACGAGAACGACGGCAAGCGCAAGAAGCACGAGCTTCTTGCGCTGCACGAGGACGCGGTAGGCACCGCGTCCTTTCGGCATGGCGATGGCGGGAGAGTGGGCCAAGAGCCTTATTCCTTGTCGGTGAGGGAGACCCAGTAGCCGGTCTTGTAGGGCACGGGCAGGAAGCGCTCGTAGAGCGTCTTCATGGTGGCGTCGGGATCCACGTCCTTGAACAGGTCCGGATGCAGCCACTTGGCCATCGCCTGGATGGCGATGAACTGATAGGGGCTGTTATAGAACTGGTGCCAGATGGCATGGACGCGGTTGTCCTTCACGGCCTTCACGCCGGTATAGGCGGGGCGCTTCATCAGGCCGGCGAGCTTGTTACGAGCCTTCGCCTTGTCCGCGCCGGAGCCGACGCCGACCCAGGCGCCGCCGGGCACATAGAGTTCCCAGTTCGAACCGGTGACGATGACGTGGTCGGGATTGGCCGCGATGATCTGCTCGGGGTTCACGACGCCGAAGGTGCCGGGAATGATCTTGGCAGCCATGTTCTGGCCGCCGGCCACTTCGACGAACTTGCCGAAGTTCTCGTTGCCGAAGGACATGCAGCAATCGTCCGAGTAGCCGCCGGCACGCTCCACCATCACGAGGGGCTTGGCGGGATTGGCCTTGGCGAGGCGCTCGGTCACGAGATCGATCTGTGCTTTTCGGAACGCGATGAACTCTTCAGCGCGGGCTTCCTTGCCGAACAGCTTGCCGATGAGGCGCATGCTGGCATCGGTGTTCTCGAACGGCTTCTCGCGGAAGTCGACGAACACCACCGGGATGTCGATCTTGGCGAGCTTCTCGATGAGCTTCGCGTCGTCGGTGGCGGTCTTCGCCTCGATGTTGAGCAGGATCACGTCGGGCTTGAGCGCGACGGCCTGCTCCACGTCGAAGGTGCCTTCCTTGAAGCCACCGAAGGTCGGGATCTTCTCGATCTGCGGGTACTTGGCGAGATAGTCCTTGTAACCGTCGAGATCCGCCTTCTGCAGGTCGTCGCGCCAGCCGACGACGCGCTTGAACGGCTGGTCCGTGTCGAGGGTGGCGACGAAATACATCTGCCGGCCTTCGCCGAGGATCACCTTCTCGACCGGCGCCTTCACCTCGACCTTGCGGCCAGTGATGTCCGTCACGGTGACTTTGTCGGCGGCAGAGGAGGGAGCGGGCAGGAACCCGACGAGCGCCAGGGCGGCACCGAATAACAGTTTGGAGAGTTGCATGATGCGCCTCGAAAGCATTTGAGAAAGCGGGCTTCTCCTAGGTTTGAACACTAGGTCATGCAAGCGTTATCTTTTAGAATTAATCTAGTTAAAATCAGTAGAGCCATAGTTTGAAATTATTCAATTCTGCAGTTTACAATCATTCCAGTTTGACGACGTCAAAGTTTGCTCCTAGAGGAGCGCGGGAATTCATCTTCATTACGAGCTTCTCATGAATGCGAACTACACGCTCCGGGACGAGATCCGCGACTACTGGTCGGCACGCGCGGCAACATTCGATGAGCAGGTGGGGCACGAGATCTTCTCGGAAGGTGAGCGGCAGGCGTGGCGCGATCTGTTCCTGCGCCATCTCGGAGCGGGCGAGGGGCGGCGGGCGCTCGATCTCGCCAGCGGCACCGGCGTGATCTCCCATCTGCTGCACGGCCTCGGCTTCGACGTGACCGGTCTCGACTGGTCGGAGGCGATGTTGAACCAAGCGCGCGCGAAGGCGGCACGGCGCGGCGCGGATATCCGCTTCGTCATGGGCGATGCCGAGCGCACCCTCGAGCAGCCGGGAAGCTACGACGTGCTTGTTACGCGGCATCTGGTATGGACGCTGGTCGACCCGAAGGCGGCTTTCCGGGAGTGGCACTCCCTGCTGAAGCCCGGCGGTCGGCTTCTCATCGTCGATGGAGATTTCGTATCGGACACGCTGGTCAAGCGTATGATCCGCCTCATCGAGAAGCTGGTTCCGGGACTCGCAGGAGCTCCACATGCCCCCAATGGCATGCGCGAAACGCACGAGCGCATCCTGAAGCGGGTGTATTTCTCGAAGGGAGCTCGCGCCGGGGAGGTGGCAAACCTGCTGCGGGATGCAGGTTTTGCCGAGATCATGATCGACCATAACCTCAAGCCGATTCATCGGGAGCAGGCGAAAAATCTGTCGCTGCTCAAAGGCTTTGAGCGCGCGACGCAGCATCGTTACGCGGTTCTGGCGGTGAAGGCCCAGACCTGAAGGCGATGGTCAACGGAGGCTGATCGTGCTCTCCTGACGCGGAGCTTCAGGAGAGGCGAATGAAGCAGATTCGCTTGTGCCTTCTCATCGTCTGCGCCCTCATGATGGATCCGCAACCGATCCAGGCGCAGCAGGGCATGGATGTGGCAGCACCCGAGGGCTTGCCCGCCATCGGCAAGTGGATGCTGACGGCCCAAGGGGTTCCATCCGACTGGCTCGGTGAAATCTACCGCGGCAAGAACCTGCGTGAGCCGATCAATGTCATCCTCATCGATGAAGGCGCCTCGAGCGCGGAGGACGCCAAGGCGCGCCTGATCGCTGCCGCCGCTCGCGCCGGCTATCCTGTGCGCTTCGGGCATTCGGCAGGCTATCAGGGCTTCATCGACGGGACGCTGTACCCTCAACTGCCGCAAGGCAGGGATGACGCCTTCTCCAATGACATTTTCGAGGTGAGCAACAATCACGGCCGGATCTTCGGGCCGCATGTGTTCGGACAGGTTTACCTGTTCACCGGCGCCTTCAGCCGCGAGGAGGTCAATCCGTTCCGCGATCCGCCGCACCAATACGGCTCGTTCAACCGGGCGCGGGACGATTTCACGCAAAGGCTTGATCGCAGCACGGTCTACAAGGTGAGCGGCTTCGTCAATCTCGGCAACGCGCTCACCGACGATCCCAAGCTCACCACCGGCGATCATGACGGGATGGCTGTGGTCGTGCGAGCGGGACACTAGCACTACGCTTTCCTCGTCATGGCCGCACTTGTTGCGGCCATCCACGTCTTGAACCCGCTGTGAAGACGTGGATCCCCGGGACAAGCCCGGGGATGACGATGGAGGGGACTTCTACCCCGCCAGAAAGCCCGCCAGCGCCCGCGGATCCACGTTTCCGCCGCTGATGATGATGCCGACGCGCTTGCCTTTGCACGACACGAGGTCATTCAACGCCGCGGCCGCCGACAGGCAGCCCGTGGGCTCCACCACGATCTTCATGCGCTCGATGAAGAAACGCATGGTGTCGACGAGCTGCGCGTCGGACACGGTGAGAATGTCGTCGACGAGCGCGCGCATGAGCGGGAAGGTCTTGGCTCCCACATAGGTGGTCTGCGCCCCGTCGGCGATGGTGGTTGGAACCGGGATCTTCACGATGGAGCCTGAGCGGAACGATTGCTGCGCGTCGTTGCCGGCCTCCGGCTCGACGCCATAGATGCGGCACTCCGGCGAGAGCGCCCTCGTGGCGAGCGCCGAGCCTGCCAGCAGGCCGCCGCCGCCGGTGCAGACGAAGAGCATGTCGAGAGGACCGAGCTCTTCGAACAGCTCCTTGGCGGCCGTGCCCTGGCCGGCGATCACGTCCTGATGATCGTAGGGCGGAATGAGGGTGAGGCCGCGCTCGTCCGAGAGCCTGCGCCCGATGGCCTCGCGGTCCTCCGTGTAGCGGTCGTACATGACCACTTCGCCGCCATAGCCCTTTGTGGCCGCCACCTTCATGGCCGGCGCGTCCTGCGGCATGATGATGACGGTGGGAACGCCCTGAAGCTGCCCGGCATAGGCGATGGCCTGGGCATGGTTGCCGGACGAGAAGGCGACGACGCCGCGTTTCTTCGCTTCGGGTGACAGCTGCGCGATGGCGTTGTATGCGCCGCGGAACTTGAACGAGCCCCCGCGCTGCAGGTTCTCCGCCTTGAAGAACAGCGTTCCGCCTGTGCGCTCGTCGGCGGTGCGAGAGGTGAGAACCGGGGTTCGATGAGCCACCCCTTCGATCCGCTGCGCCGCTGCCACCACATCGTTATAGGTTGGGAGACCGGCAGGGAGAGCGATGGGGGCGAATGTGTTCTGCGGCGATGAAGTCATGATCGATACGTCGGCTCCCTGATAGCTCGGGAACCTTACACCTTTTGAGGTAGATTTCGAGCCCATCGGCCAAGGGGAGGCAGCAGGCCTCCATCGGGATGCTACCCCTCTGAGTACCTGTACAACCTTACGTGGGACTGAGACATTCGCTCGGGGCTTACGAGGAGCACGGTTCTGCCGGCAATCCAGAAGAATAGGCCCATTCCCCTTGAATCGATTGCCTTGGGACTTGGCGCAGCCGCTCTGCATCCGTGTTGCTCTTAACGCAATGGAGATCACATGTCGTCCCTAAGCTACATCTTCTATGGAGGCGTCGAGGGTGCCTATCAGAATGATCTGGTTCCCAATGACGAGCCTGGTGACTCGGTCGATCCGAGGTTCTTGGAACTGGGATATGGCGCAGCGGTCGGCGGCTAAAAGGAAGGCCAGCTTGTCACCGGCTCCCTGACCCTGACAGGCGAGGCGCTGGCCATCGCTAACAGCTACCCCCGTGGAACCTCGTTCATCCTGCCCAGCACGACCCCGGGTCTCGACTTCTTTCTCCAGCAGCCGCGGGTCGGAAACTTCACCGAGGAGGATCTCGTCTCAGGCGTCAGCTTGATCCTTGGTGCAGACGGGTCCCTGCGTTCCATATCCCTGAACCTCTCCGGCGGTCCCGATGGACCAGACGTTTTCATCAACACCAATTATGCAACCGTCTCGGACGACAATGACGCAGAAGCCCGTGTGGACGGCGTCTGGTTGCCGTCGACTGTCAAGCCGCTCGTGCTCAGCGGCACGAACGGCGACAACGATCTGCGCGGAACGGCCCAGTACAACTTTCTTTCCGGCGGAAACGGCGACGACACCCTGTTCCTCAAATCCGGGCAAGGCTGGCTCTGGGGCGGCCTCGGGGACGACTACCTCAAGGGCGGCGGCAAGGGCGATCACCTGTATGGAGGCTACGGCAACGACAAGATCCTCGGCCGGGGCGGCTTCGACGAGATCCGCGGCGGCGACGGGAAAGACGACCTGCGGGGCGAAGCGGGCAACGATTCCATCCTCGGCGGCACCGGAAACGACTATATCAAAGGGGGCACGGGAAGCGACCAGCTGGCAGGCCAATCCGGGAACGACACCCTCTACGGCGAAGACGGATCGGATGTTCTCACGGCCGGCGGCGGGAACGACAAGGTGGACGGCGGCAGCGGCAACGACAGGATCTTCGGCAGCTTCGGGGACGACATCCTCAAAGGCGGGTCCGGTCGCGATCTCTTCCTGTTCTCCTCGGGGGATGGACCCGGCCGTGACGTCGTGACCGACTTCAAGGCCGGTTGGGACAAGATCTCCATCGAGAACGATCTGTTCGAAACGTTTGAACAGATGCTCAAATATACAGTCCAAGTACGCGACGACGTGCAGATCACCTACGGCTTCGGCCCAACCACGTCGGTGTTCACGCTCGCGGATATCCGCATCGCCGAGCTGCGGGCAAAGGACTTCGGCTTCTCGCCGAACGGCTAAGGCCAGCGCAGCAGTCCAGGCGCTCCAGGGCAGGTCCTTCTGGAGCGCCTGCGACCCTGCCGCCGGCCGAACGGCTTCTTGGCGGAACAGCCGTCCGCCCAAGCCGTTCACTGTGATCAAGGCAAAGGCTCAAGAGGAGGCTTCCCATGGACCTATGGCAAATGGTGGTGTCGGATCACGCGAATATCGAGGAGCTTTGCCGCGAGGTTCTGAAGGCCACGGGCACGGGCCCGAACAGCCGCTCCGAGCTTTTCGACGATCTCCAGGACGAGCTGGAGCGGCACATCGCGGCGCAGCAGAACGTGCTCTATCCCGCCCTGTCCCATCATGAGCGCACGGCCAGCTACGTGGCCGATCTGGAGCGCAAGCAGGACGAGATCCTGCGCCAGGCCGACGAGCTGGCTGCCCGGCCGAACAAGGACAGCCATGACTGGGCCATGGATTTCAAGGACCTCACCGGCTCCATCCGCCATGCCTTCACCCTGGAGGAGAACGGCGTGATGATCGTCGCACGCGGCGTCTTCTCCCCGAGTGAGCTCAAGAGCCTGCAGCGGGATTATGAGCGCGAGCGCATCGCGTCCTACGAATCCAGCCGCTGGCACATGCCGCAGGCGATGATGCCGAGCCGCTACGGCCTGCCCACCGGTACGGTTTTCGGCGCACTCGCCGGCGTGCTGGCTGTGGGTGCCGGAGCCCTGCTGTGGAGCATGAACCGGTCCGGCTCCATGGGTTCTCGGCAGAACAGGTCCATCCGTCCGGCACCGCGCCGTCCGCAGCCGCCGTTCCCGCTCGAGAGCGGCGTCATCGACCGCAGCCTCGAAGGCTCGCGCCGCGGCAGCATGGGCCAAGGGGCTTCCGGGGCGCGAACCTATACGGGAGCAGGCGCCGCATCGGCAGCTGGAACCTCCCCAAGCTCCTCCAGCCGGATGAGCGGCCAGCCGGGGCAGGGCGCCCCCCAAGCGGATGACGCTCTTCTGCATGGCGCAGGCAGCGGAACCGCGCCGGCGGCCGGCGGCAGTCCCTCGGACGACAACTGGTTCTCCTCAGCCCATACGCCGCGGGCTCCGTCGGGGCTTTCGACACCGCTTCAGCCGGGCGGAACCCTGCCGGCCGGCAGCCCCGCGGCCTCCGCAGGCGCCATCGGCACAGGAGGCGCTCAGACAGGCGGCGCGGATTCGGGCGGACTGAAGAGGGACGGGCGGTAAATCATCAAAAGGCCTCACGCTCTACATGAGGCCTTTTTCTGACCATCCTAGTACATCGATTCTGAACTGCCGATCAGGCTCGTGAGGGATTGCATTGCGCTTCGGTGGGCGCGCGGTATCTTTGAGCCAGGATCACGGTGGTGGAGCCATCATGGCTGGAAGGCAATGGGTCCGTGTTCGCTCCAAGGTGGGGCAGAAGCCGCCTGAACCGGAGAAGGTGGCGATTACCGCCGCCTGCGAGCGCTTTCTGGCCGAGGTGCTGCGCCCGCGCTTCCTGCCCGAGATCCGGCCCAGTACCGCGTTCAACTACCCAGTCGCCATCCTGGGTAAATGGCATGGCAACAAATACCGCTTCCTGCAGCGCTTCCGCTGCGATGATCCGGACGCGCTCGAGCCCGAGTTCGATTCGCCGTTTGCGCGTCTGGAGTATGCTGGCCGCGACTGTTTTGATGTGTCCTGGTATCGCCATACGGGCGAGTGGTGGTGTCTTCACCGCTCGGTCTCCCTCACCGAGGCCTTGCGGCTGATCGAGAGCGACGGCCATCTGCACCCGGTGTGACGCGCCGTTGCGCCCCATGGGCTGGAACAAGGAGGCGCGATGTCCCGTGCGACTGTGTCCGTTCTGCCTCTCACCGCGGCAGATCACTCTCTCCTGAGCACGCTCGCCCAGGCGCGCACCGCTCCCCGTCACCATGCCGAGCGCGCCGGCATCGTGCAGCAGTTGGCGACGGGCCGAAGCGTGCGTGAAGCCGCAACCCGGCTTGCTCTCAGTCGGCAGCGGGTGAGACGCTGTGCCAGGCGAGCCGCAGCGGTCGGGGTCATCCGCGCGCTGGACGACTTGCCCCGCTCCGGACGCCCGCGCCAGATCACGCCGGCGGCGCGGCTGTGGCTGGTCGGGCAAGCGTGTGCCCAGCCCAAGAGCTTGGGCTATCCTCATGAACTGTGGACCTTACGGCTTCTGGCCGGCCATGCCCGTCGCCTCGGGCCTGCGGCCGGCCACCCCTGCCTGGCCACTCTGGTGCCGAGCACGGTCCGGACCATTCTCCAGGAGCAGGAGGTTCGGCCGCACAAGGTCCGTTACTATCTGGAGCGGCGTGATCCTGCCTTCGATGAGCGCCTGGCGGCGGTGGTTGAGGTCTATCAAGCCGCACACCGGCTCCAGGATGTCGCGCCGGAGGGGCATCGGGTGGCGATCCTGTCCTATGATGAGAAGCCGGGACTGCAGGCGATTGCTCCCACCGCCCCGGACCGGCCGCCGCAACGGGGCCGGCACCCGACGGTTCAGCGGGATCATGAATACAAGCGGTTGGGCACCGTGACCCTCAGTGCTGCGGTGGACCTGGTCTCAGGTGTCGTTCATCACGCTCTCACACAACGCCATCGCAGCTGCGAGTTCGTGGCCTTTCTGCGCCGCCTCGATGCGAGCTATCCGGCCGAGTGGCGGATCCGTCTGCTCTTGGACAACCATTCCGCCCATCGCTCGCGGGAGACCCACCGCTTTCTGGACAGCTGTCCCGGGCGGTTCGAGCTGGTGTTCACGCCCAAGCACGCCTCGTGGCTCAACTATGTCGAGACGTTTTTCTCCAAGATGGCCCGCTCGGTGTTGCGCCACATCCGCGTCGTCAGCCGGCAGGAGCTGTGCGAGCGGATCACCGCTTTCATCCAGGCCTGCAACGACACCCCGGTTGCTCCAAAATGGTCCTACGGCTTGGGCACCCCTGAAGCGCGTGCAGCCCCATGAACTGCTTCGAGAATTCAAAAACGATGTACTAGGGATGGCTGACTACGCCGCCGGTTCGGGCGGTTAAAGCTTATACGTGGTGCCTGCTCAACTATGCATGGCGGCACGACGGGTTTGCACGAAAAGCGGTGCAACCTCGGGTTTTCCTTATTGTGTCGACTAAGTGGCAAGATGTAGGCTGAACTTAGGCACAAAAACACATAAGGGGCCTGTATGCGTAAATTCATCACGACATCTCTCATTGCTTTCTCGCTGGCGCTCGGGACCGTTGCTCCCGCTCACGCTCAGCAGAATCCTTTCGGCGCTCTCCTGGGTGGCGCCGGCGGCGCGGCCGTCGGAGCGGCAGTCGGGAAAGGCAAGCCGGGCGGCATCATTGCCGGCGCCCTGGTCGGAGCGGTTCTCGGGCAAATCCTCGCCAACATGGACGCTCAATCGAAGGCTCAGCGCCAGCAGGCTGTAACGACGGCGGTGAGGAAGCCCGCCGGCTCAACCACAACCTGGAAGAGCAAAGATGCGACCGGCTCGATCAAGGTCGCCAAGGTCGACAAGATGCCCGACGGCAAGACCTGCCGGACCTTCCAGGAGACGATCACCTTCCAGGGCAAGCCCTCGACCGAGGAACGCACCGAATGCGCCTGAGCTTTCCGCGTCGCCTGACGACGGCGGTGCTGATCGGAGGAGGCCTCTATGGCCTCCTCTCACCCTCCCTCGCCCAGGAATTCTCCCTCGACGGCTTCCGCACCTGCGCCAAGGCCGACAATGGAAATCACTACTGCAAGACGTCGGCATCGGCGAACTGGCAGAGGGTTCCGGTCGAGTTCTACAACCGCTTCAAGCAAGCCGAAGCCGAGGCTGCGGCCGGCGGAGGATCGGGCCAGAGCAAAGAGATGCAGGAAATCGCCGATTTCCTGAACGACATCTCACAATATCTGAAGGACAGAACCGCCGCAGGCGGCAGCCCGCCCAACCTCGCGGAGATCGCGAAAGCCGCCGTGTCCACGAAGGCGGCCGTCGATTCCCAGAATCTCGCGGAGGCGCGCAAGGGCAAGAAGGCACTTGAAGCCTTTTTCAAGAGCGACGCGACTTTCGGCGTGTTCATGAAGAGCCTCGCCGACGAGCGGCAGCAGGCTCTCGACCGCCGGATCTCCGAAGCGGCTCTGGAAGCGAGCAAGAACGTCACCTTCATCGAATCCTATGTGACCGGCAACATCCTGTCCCCGCATACGGCCGATCTCACCAAGTTCGGCGAGCAGTTCGCCAAGGCTCTGAAAGAGCGCAGCCTCAACGGCATCAACCGCGCCAACAGCGAGTTCTCCCGCTTCATCGATACGAAGAACCTGAAGGACGACTATCGGTCGGTCATGGTGGCGTGGACCGAAAAGAACACGCCGAAGACGTCGGAGGATCCTCAGACGGCGCTTGCCCGACAGCTGGGCATCACCGAGCGCACGCGCTTCCTGATCGATGGCGACAACGAGGATCTGATCTTCCTCTACAACACGGCTTCCGGCCGCATCGTGAAGAGCCTCAAGGGCGATCTGGTCTTCAAGGACAGGAATCCTTCCATCTGCTTCGCGCAGGATCGCAACGTGGCGCGGATCAAGGATCTGGAGCGCCTGACCATGGCCCAGATCCAGAGGCAGGAGCTGGACGTTCAAGGCGTGCGGATCGCCCAGGCTGCGTGCCCGATCGACGGCATGGAAGGCTATGACGTCATCGTCTTCCAGCGCATCGGCCTGCTCTCTCAGGCACCGGGCTATGTCACATCCGTTGTCCGCAAGGTCGAGACCACTTTCGGCCGCCTGGCATCCATCCCGGGCCCGGAAGTCGTGAAGGCCTTGCAGGAGGAGGTCCTGAGCTCGGCTGCGCTCGAGACGCAGATCCTCAATGGAAAGAGTTCCGGATACGGCATCGTGTTCACCAATCCGAGCCAGGGGCGTATCTGCCACACGGTCGGAGAGGATTCCGAGGCGCACAAGATTGCGGTTCTGCGCAAGACAGGCACCGTGTTCAACATTGCGACCAACAGCATCGCCTTCACCGCGACGTCGCTCGATGATGCCTTTGCGGACTTCCAGACCCGCAAGTGCAATGCGATCTACGCCTCCGCCACGGATCTTGCGGAGATCGTCAAGGCGATGAAACGCGAGCGCCTGGACTATGTGGTGGCGCCGATGTGGATCGATCCGCTGGAGATCAAGGCCGTTCTTCAGACTGAGGCCAATCAGGTGGCCAACACCATGGCCAAGGAAGAGCAGGCCCGCAAAGCACTCCAGCAGGAGGCCGCAATCCTGGAGCAGCGCGCCCTTGACGAGGCCGCCAAGCGCGAGAACATCGAGCGCGATCTGCAATCCCGCAACCGCTCCTTCGCACGAGCCGCCCAGGATCGGATCTCCGGCATCGTCGACACCTTCATCGCCGAGGTGAAGGCCAGCGGCGACAAACGTGGCGATGGAGTCACTGGCAAGGCCGCAGAACTCTTCCCCGGCTTCGTTCGCGAGTACAAGCAGGCTATCCGCGACCGCTGGGAACTCGAGACCAAATCCTACGCTGTCGAAGATTTCGGCGATGCGGACTGGAACAGGCGCAAGGTGGAGGCGGTCATTGTTCGAGCCGAATTCGTGCTTCAGAACAGGCTTTTGGGGCGGCGGGACGAGGTCTGCTTCCTGCTAGCAGCCGTTGTTGACGCGGAATTCTCGTATCTGCGGGACGCGATGACACTCCCGTGCGAGGATTCGGAAAACGAGGTGAAGCGCTGGCAGGTGGGCTCGAAATTCAGCTCCCGCTGGAGAGCCGCCGCAAACTAACAGCAGAATGCAACGCACACGAAAAGGGCGCCCTGGGCGCCCTTTTTTCTGAATCAGAGGCTGCTCCTGACCTTCCGGAAGGTGCAGTTTCTTCTCAGAAACCCTTGTTTTTCGCCGAAAACTGCACCTCTTGGCCGAAATCTTAACCGTCCGGTAACCATAACGGGCGCCGAATAGATTTCATTCCGTTGCGTAAGAAATCGCGACAGCTTGATCCGCCTCCGCTCTCCGAACATGTTCTGCGGTCCTCCGGGGAACCTGCTGGTGATGCCGTCGCAACAACAGTCTTGAAGGGTAGGAGAACCAAGGATGGCGAAAGTTCTTGTGGTGACATCGGGCAAGGGAGGCGTCGGCAAGACGACCTCCACGGCGGCCCTGGGCGCGGCGCTGGCCCAGTCGGGACAGAAGGTGGCGATGATCGACTTTGATGTCGGCCTGCGCAACCTCGACCTGATCATGGGCGCCGAGCGGCGGGTGGTCTATGACCTGATCAACGTGATCAAGGGCGATGCGAAGATCGAGCAGGCGCTGATCCGCGACAAGCGCGTGGAGACCCTGCACCTGCTGCCGGCCTCCCAAACCCGCGACAAGGACAACCTCACGGACGAGGGCGTTGCCCGTGTCATCGATGGCCTGCGTGAAAAATTCGACTGGATCATCTGCGACAGCCCGGCCGGCATAGAGCGCGGCGCAACGCTCGCCATGCGCCATGCGGATGTCGCCGTGGTGGTGACCAACCCGGAAGTGTCGTCCATCCGCGATTCCGATCGCATCATCGGTATGCTCGATTCCAAGACCTTGAAGGCGGAGAACGGCGAGCAGGTGGAGAAGCACCTTCTGCTCACCCGCTATGACGCGGCCCGCGCACAGCGCGGCGAGATCCTGAAGGTCGAGGACGTGCTCGAGATCCTGTCGATCCCGCTTCTCGCGATCATTCCGGAGAGCACCGAAGTGCTGCGCTCCTCCAATCTCGGTGCTCCCGTGACGCTCGGCAGCCCGAACTCCGCGCCGGCGCGCGCTTATCTCGATGCCGTGCGCAAGCTGCAGGGCGAGACCCTCGTCGAGGTGCAGAAGCAGCGCGGCCTGTTCAGCAAACTCTTCGCCAGGAGGGCCGCATGAGCCTCTTCAGCTTCTTCAAGAGAAACACCACGTCCGCTCCGGTGGCGCGCGAGCGCCTTCAGGTCCTGCTCGCTCATGAGCGCACCATCGTGGGAGGCGGCGAGTCCGATCTCGTGGCGATCCTGCGCGAGGAGATCATGGCCGTGATCGCCAAGCACTTGGCGGTGCCGCAGGACAAGGTGCAGATCAAGATGGATCGTGGCGCCTCCGTGTCGACCCTGGAAGTCGACATCGAGATCCCGGCGACCCTCGCGGGCTTGCGCCCGGCCGCATAACAAAACGTGATCGCAGGCTGTGCTGTGCAGCCTGCGATCCGCCAGCTATACTCCCGGTCCGCGATCCCGCTCCGCCCGGAGGTGCTTCATGGATGACGGTGGCTGGCCTGAACTCTCCTATCCTGAATGGCGCGAGACCGCCGCGACCCTCCAGCTCTGGACGCAGATCGTGGGCAAGATCCGGCTCGCGCTCACGCCGTGGCTCAATCACGGCTGGCATGTGCCGCTCTACGTCTCCGCACGGGGCCTGACCACCTCGCCCATACCCATCGGCCGCGACATCCTGGAGATCGAGTTCGACTTCATCGCTCATCGCCTGCTCGTGCGCACCAGCCGTGGCGACGAGCGCATGCTTCCGCTCCGGCCGCAGAGCGTCGCGGCGTTTTATGCCGATCTCCTCAATGCTCTGAGCGACATCGGCATCAAGGTCTCGATCAATGAGATGCCAAACGAGGTGCAGAACCCCATCCGGTTCTCGGAAGATCACCAGCACGCATCCTACGATCCAGACGCCGCTCATCGCTTCTGGCGCATGCTGATGCAGGCGGACCGGGTGTTCAAGCTGTTCCGCAGCGGCTTTCTCGGCAAGGTTTCGCCGGTGCACTTCTTCTGGGGCAGCTTCGATCTTGCCGTCACGCGCTTTTCCGGTCGCGAAGCATTGCCTCATCCCGGCGGTGTGCCGGGCCTACCGGACGCGGTCACCCGTGAAGCCTATTCCCATGAAGTGTCGAGCGCAGGCTTCTGGCCCGGCGGCGATGCCTACCCTCACGCCGCCTTCTATTCCTATGCCTATCCCGAGCCGCCGGGATTTCGCGATGCGGCTGTTCCAGCAGGCGCAGAGTTCGATCACAACCTTGGTGAGTTCATCCTGCGCTACGACGTTCTGCGCCAAGGGCCCGATCCCGATGCGATGCTGCTCGACTTTCTGACCTCCACATATGCAGCGGCAGCAGATGCCGGGCGCTGGGACCGCTCTGCCCTCGAATGTGACTTCGGTGCACCCGCGCGCGTGCGCAGCGTCTGAGGAGATGCCTGTTGAAAGGTGATGACGTTGCCGAGGTGGCGTCACCCCGCAGAAAATCTGCGCACCTATCCCGAATTGCCGTTGATCCGGCGAGATGCCGGTAGATTGCCACGCCTGTGCCACATCCCGCCTCTAGCGCTAGAGCATCGTGCGGAAAAGTGGACCCGGTTTTCCGCACGAACGATGCTCTCATTCATGAAGGAAGCATCGGACCCAAAAGTGCAAATCCACTTTTGGGTCCGATGCTTTAGCGCTGCATGCGGAAGGACGAACCCGTTTGCCGCATGCACGCTCATCAAGAGTGGAGCATCCACCACGAGTAAAGGTGTGAGGAACCCATGCAGATCGGCAACTTGTCACGAACCCACAATCCCTACGACCAGCGCGACAACGTAGCTCTTCAGGCGTTGCGCATTCTTCTGGTGGTTGGCCTCATGGCTGCTGGATCACTGGCCTTGTGGCTGTCCGGGGGCACCAGCGCTCCTGCGGGCGGCATGGTCACCGTCGCGCCGCCGCAGATCCTGGCAGGCGAGCCGCAGTTGGTGGAACTGCCGCAAAGGTCCGAGCGCGTGCAGGTGGCCGATGCCGATCCTGCCGCATCCATGGCAACCCCGGCGACGGAAGCGGTTTACGTGTCGGCGTCCGGCCCGCAGGAGCCTGTTCCGTCTCCCATGATGGCCACTCCTCCGCAACTTTCCAGCGAGCAGGCCTCTGTCGGTGCGACGGCGGCTGAGGCAGCGTTCAACCAACCCGAGCGGTCGATGACCGCGTCTCCCAGGGACATCGAGATGACGGGTACGGTTCAGGCGAGTCTCGCCGAGCCCGCACGCCCTGGGGGCCCGGCCTCTGACCTGGTCGATCTCAACCGGGCGTCCTTCGAGCAGCTGAACTCCCTGAAGGGTGCAGGCGCCCTCGGCCGCGCCATCATCAAGGGTCGGCCCTACAAATCCGTCGATGATCTCGTGAAGAAAAAGGTCATGCGCCGCACGGTCTTCGAGAAGATCAAGGATCAGGTGAAAGTGCAGTAGAGGCGGCGGAGTGCTGCGCTCCCGGAGCCTCCGCTCCGGCCGAAAGCGCGCCCATCCCTGACACGTGCCCCATCCTGCCGGAGCCTCACAGCGGCGCCTGCGTCAAGGAGGTGCCGCTGGCCCCATTGCCCCGGCCGAGGAGGGCGCTACAAAACATCAAAGCGTCGCCATTCCAAGCCACAGACAAAAGCTCATGCCTTTTCGAACAGTTCTGGACGTGTCCTTCACGCCAGGGCTTCCAGCCCCGATCACCGTAGCGGAGATCAACGCTCGTCGCGGATGCGGCCAAGCTGCCCTGCAGCAGGGCCTCCTGCCGGACGGACGCATCCTTCGGACCGAGGCTGTTGGGAGGAAAGGTCGGGGCAATGGACATTAGAACCCCGCATTACCCCGATTTCCTTCGGGATGGCGGCGAGGCCGGCGCGCTCATCCGCGGCTATGACTGGGCCAGCACGCCCATCGGGCCGATTTCCAGGTGGCCCCAGAGCCTGAAGACCACGGTCGGGCTGATGCTTCGCTCCCCGATCCCGATGGTTCTGCTGTGGGGCGAGCATGGGGTGATGATCTACAACGATCCCTACTCGGTCTTCGCCGCAGGGCGCCACCCGCGGCTTCTCGGATCGAACGTGCTGGAAGGCTGGCCGGAGGTCGCCGATTTCAACGCCCATGTCATGAAGGTCGGCATGGCGGGCGGCACCCTCTCGTTCCGGGATCAGGAACTGACCCTGTATCGCAAGGGCGTGCCCGAGCAGGTGTGGATGAACCTCGACTATAGCCCCGTGATCGACGAGAGCGGGCAGCCCGGGGGTGTGCTGGCCATCGTGGTGGAGACCACCGATCGGATCACCACTGAGGCGGCCCTGCGCGAGAGCGAGACACGCCTGCGCGGTGTCCTCGACGGCATGGGGGAGAGCCTGGCGATCTTGGACCGGAACTTCCGCATCATCGACATGAATGCGGAGGCCTTGCGCCTCGAAAGTCGGCCCCGTGACCAGATCATTGGCAAAACCTATTGGGAGGCTCACCCCGATGCCGATCCGGCTCTCGGAGACATGTACAGGCGCGCCTTGACAACCAAAAAGCCCGTACGCCTGAAGCATCGTTATGTCTGGCCCGATGGACGGCCATCCTGGATCTCGATGCACGCGTACCCGGTCGATGAATGCCTGGCGGTTTTCTACGGCGACATCACCGAGCAGGTGGAATCCGAGGAGCGCCTGCGGGAGAGCGAGGAGCGCCTGCGGCTCCTGGCCGATGCGGTGCCGCAGATCATCTGGATCACGGATGCGGACGGACAGCACGAGTTCTTCAACCGGCAATGGTCTCTTTACACGGGGGCTCCTCTGAAGGCGACCGACGTGTCACAGGTCACGTCTGATTTCGTTCATCCGGACGACCATGCCGTCACGTTGAAAGCCTTCGAGGAGGCCCGCCGAGCTGGCGGCATCTTCGAGGTCGAGCATCGCATCCGCTCGAAGGAGGGCGAGTATCGCTGGTTCCTTGTCAGGGCCGAACCATATCGTGATCCCCGGAGCGGTGAGATCGTGCGCTGGTTCGGCGTCTCCATCGACATCCACGACCGGCGGGTCGCCGAGGAGCACCAGCAGCTCCTTATCAACGAGCTGAACCACCGGGTGAAGAACACCCTGGCCACCGTGCAGTCGGTGGCATCTCAGACGCTGCGCAATGCGGCCTCGACCGAGCAGGCCAAGGAGTCTCTGGAGGCCCGCGTCTTCGCCCTGTCCCGCGCCCATGACGTTCTCACCCGCGAGAACTGGGAAGGCGCGGACCTGTATGACATCGTCGATCAGGCCGTAGCGCCTTATTCGAGCCGTGGCGAAGATCGCCTGCACCTCGAAGGCCCAAGGGTCCGCGTGCCGCCCCGCATGGCGCTGGCGCTTGCCATGGCGCTGCAGGAACTGGCCACCAATGCGGTGAAGTACGGTGCTTTGTCGAGCGAGACGGGCGCGATCACAATTGCCTGGAATGTGCAGCAAGGCGAAGGCGGGCCGCGGCTGCATCTCAGGTGGGAGGAAAGCGGAGGCCCTGTGGTCCAGCCGCCGTCGCGGCGCGGATTTGGATCGCGGCTGATCGAGCGAAGCCTGTCGCAGGATCTCGATGGCACGGCCCAGATCGTGTTTCCGTCCACCGGTGTGGTGTGCATCGTGGATGCACCACTCACTTAGGTCTTCAGCCGGTCAGCTTGCGAACCATCGCATCAGAAGCGCCGCATCTGGTGCGGCGCTTCCTGTATCGCAGCAAGGTCAGTTGGCCTTGGCGGCTTTGACCGGATCCTTGACGTTCGGGATCGTGGCAAACTCCACGTTGTAGAGCTCCCCGTCCCGACGCTCCACTTTCCGCACATAGATGTTCTGGATGATGTCCCGGGTCTGCGGATCGATGGAGACAGGCCCGCGCGGGCTGGTCCAGCTCATGCCCTTCATGGCATCGATCAGCGCCTGCCCACCCTGGCCGTTCGTCTTCTTCAGGCCCTCGTAGATCAGGTGCATGCCGTCATAGCCGCCCACCGCCATGAAGTTGGGGCGCATGTTATTGTTGGCCTTCTTGAACGCCTCCACAAACGCCTTGTTCTCAGGGCTGTCATGCGCGACCGAGTAATGATGCGTGGTGATGGCGCCGAGCGCCACGTCCCCCATGCCGTTGAGCACTTCGTCGTCCGTGACGTCGCCCGGCCCGATGAGCTTGATGCCGCTCTTGTCGAAGCCGCGCTCCACGAACTGCTTCATGAACTGCGCCCCCTGGCCTGCGGGCACGAACACGAACAGCGCATCGGGTTTGGCGTCGGCCACCTTCTGCAGGAAGGGTGAGAAGTCGGGGTTCGCCAGCGGCACCCGCAGGTTCTCCACCTGACCGCCCGCCTTGGTGAACACCCCGGAGAAGGCCTTCTCGGAGTCGATGCCCGGGCCGTAGTCGGACACCAGCGTCACCACCCGCTTGATGCCGTTCTTGGCGGCCCAGTCGGCCATCGGCTCGGTGGCTTGCGGCAGGGTGAAGCTGGTGCGCGTGATGAAGGGCGAGGCTTCCGTGATCGTTGCCGTTCCGGCGGCCATGACCACCTGGGGTACCTTGGCCTGGGTGGCGAGCGGCGCGGTGGCGAGCGCCAGCGGGGTGAGGCCGAAGCCTGCCAGCACATTCACCTTCTCGTTGACGATGAGATCCTGGGCGGTGCGCTTCGTGGCATCCGCGACGCTGCCGTCGTCCTTGACGATCAGCTCGATGGTTTTGCCTGCGACCGTCTGGCCCTTCTGCTGCATGTACAGCCTGGCGCCCATCTCGACCTGGCGCCCGATGGCGGTGAACGGCCCGGTCAGCGGCAGGATCAGCCCGACCTTGATCGTCTCCTGTGCCTGCACGCCCGAGACGGCGGCCACGAGCGCGGCGGCGCCTGCGGCCAGGATCAGCATTCTGCGGTGCATCGGTGGTCCTCCTTGGTTCTTCTGTTCTGCCTTATGGCACAGGATGAACAAGGATACTCGGGCGGCCAATGGATAAAGCAAGCAGGAGATTGGACGAATCGAACATCGCAGGGTCCATGCCCGTCATGGTCACGCGAGGGACTGGGTATCCCCGTCGATGGCGATGGCCTGACCCGAGATCGTCCGCCCCCTCGGCGAGCACAGGAACACGATCTGATCGGCAATCTGCTGCGGTTTTACCGCAGTTCGCAGGGAGACATGCCGGAGGAGCTCGTTCTCCATCTCCTCGTAGCTGATGCCACGCGCCTCGGCCTTGCTGCCGATCACCCGGCGTATCCGGTCTCCTTCCACCACGCCCGGAAGGATGGCATTGACGCGGATCCCGAGCGGACCGAGTTCCATGGCGAGCGTCTTGGTGAATCCGACCGCCGCCCATTTCGCAGCGGAGTAGGGGGAGCGCAGCGGAAAGCCGAAACGGCCTGCCGCGGACGAGAGATTGATGATGGAAGCGTTCCTGCTCTCGCGCAGATGTTTGACGGCCAAGCGAGCGCAGTTGAATTGGCCCGTAATGTTGACCGCTAGCGTCCGGTCCCAATCCTCGGGATCGACCTCATCCACCCGTGCGGTCGGGCCGGCAATGCCCGCATTGTTGACGAGAACATCGAGGCCGCCGAGCCCTTGCAGGGCTTCGTCGAACAGGCGGCTCACATCCTGCCGGTTCGCAACATCGGCGCGGGATCGCGTGACCTCGGGATCGCTCGTCGCCAGGGCGGCCAGCGCCGCGTCGTCCACGTCGCACACATGCACCTTAGCGCCTTCGCGCACGAAGCTTCTGGCAATTTCCAAACCGATGCCGGCGGCGCCCGCCGTCACGAGAACGCGCAACCCTCGAATGTCCAGATCCATCGCAGCCTCTTTCGTCACTGGGGCTCAAAGAAATGGGGCCAGGATGAACCTGGCCCTGCCGTTGTCGGTTGCGATCAGCCCTTCACGAGCGGGCAGCCGCCTTCGTTGAGAGGCCGGAAGGCCTGATCGGCCGGGATCGTGGCGAGCTGCTTGTAGAGATCCCAAGGTCCCTTGGACTCGGCTGGCTTCTTGACCTCGAACAGGTACATGTCGTGGATCTTGCGGCCGTCCTGGCGAACCATGCCCTTGCCGAACAGCGGATCGTCCGTGGGCATCTCCTTCATCTTGGCCATCACCTGCGCGGTGTCCTTGCCCTTCAGGGCTTCGACAGCCTTGAGGTAGTGAAGCGCGCCGGCATAGACGCCCGCGTGCACCATGGTGGGCATCTTGCCGCCGTTCCTGTCGGCGAAGCGCTTCGACCAGGTACGGGTCTGGTCGTTCTGGTCCCAGTAGAAGGCCTCGGTCATCACCAAGCCTTGCGCCACCTGAAGGCCGAGGGAGTGAACGTCGGTGATGAAGACCAGGAGCCCCGCAAGGCTCTGTCCGCCCTGGACGATGCCGAACTCTGCCGCCTGCTTCATGGTGTTGGTGAAATCGCCACCCGCATTGGCAAGGCCGATCACCTTGGCGCCGGAGGATTGCGCCTGCAGCAGGAAGGACGCGAAGTCCTGGCCCGGGAAGGGGTGCCGCACGGTGCCGACGACCTTGCCGCCCGCCTTGGCCACCAGGGCTGAGGTGTCACGCTCCAGGGCATGGCCGAAGGCATAGTCCGCCGTGACGAAGAACCATGTGTTTCCGCCGCGCTTCACCATGGCGCCGCCGGTGCCGTTCGCGAGCGCCCAGGTGTCGTAGGTCCAGTGGACGGTATTGGGCGAGCATTGGGATCCCGTCAGATCCGATGTGCCGCCGCCTGAATTGATCAGGATCTTGTTCTTTTCGCGGGCGATGCCGCTCACGGCGAGCGCCACCGAGGAGGTCGGAACGTCGAGGATCACGTCGACGCCTTCCTGATCGTACCATTGCCGGGCGATGCTGGCGCCGATATCCGGCTTGTTCTGGTGGTCCGCCGCCACGACATCGACCTTGATGCCCTTCTCGGCTGCCTTGAAGTCCTCGACGGCCATGCGGGCCGCAATGACCGAGCCCTCGCCGGTGAGGTCGGAGTAAACACCGGACCGGTCATTCAGGACGCCCAGCTTGACCGAGGTCTGCGCCTGCGCGGCTCCGGTCATGGCTATCGCCGCCAGAGCGCTGAGAACATAACGCGTCTTCATTGTTGTTTCCTCCCTGTTGGGGCGTCCATCTTAGGCACGCCTGCAAAGGATTGGAAAGCCGCGCATGGCTTGGTCTAGAGCAGGCTCTTGCAATGACAGCGCTGGCATTTGTGATAGATTCCACCGCCTGATTGTGGAGGAGGCGCGGCATGGACCGTTTCACCGGAGGCTGCTTGTGCGGCAATGTTCGGATCGTGGCCTCGGGGCGTCCCTACCGGGTCGGCCTGTGTCACTGCCTCGACTGCCGAAAGCATCACGGCGCCCTTTTTCACGCCTCCGCGATATTCCCTCAGGATGCGGTGACGATCGAGGGCGAAACACGCGACTACTCTGGGCGGTTCTTCTGCCCCCGCTGCGGCTCGTCCGTCTTCTCACGCAGTGCCGATGAAATCGAAGTGAACCTCGGCTCCCTGGATGCCCCTGACCAGCTGATGCCCACCTACGAGCTCTGGACCGTTCGTCGCGAATCCTGGCTGCCGCCGTTTCCGCTCAACAAGCGATACGAACGCGATCGTGAATCTGCAAGCCGTTCCGAGGAGTAGGGCACGCGAACTCGGCGCGGCTCTCTCGCGTCGTTTCAGAAGGCCGTGTGCTCCGGCCCTTTCGTCTGCAGCATGCGACGCGCATCGTCAGGGGTCGCGATTGTGAATGAGAGCTCCTCGAGGATGCGGCGGATCTTGCGCACTTGGTCGGCATTTGACGGCGCGAGCTCGCCCTTGCCCAGATAGAGGTTGTCCTCCAGGCCAACGCGCACATGCCCGCCGAGGATGGCTCCCATGGTCACGAACGGCAGCTGATGGCGGCCGGCGGCCAGGATGGAGAGATAGTAGTCGTTCCCGAAGAGCCGGTCGGCCGTTGCCTTCATATGCATGAGGTTCTCGGGCTCAGGCCCGATGCCGCCGAGGATCCCGAAGATCGCCTGTACGAAGAATGGCGGCTGCACGAGCCCGCGGTCTGCGAAATGGGCGAGATTGTAGAGATGGCCCACATCGTAGCACTCGAACTCAAAGCGTGTGCCGAGCGCACCGAGTTCGGTCATGCCCCGCTCGATCTGCGCGAAGGTATTGGACAGGATGAAGTCCTTGGTCATGTCCAGATAGGGCTTCTCCCAATCGTTCTTGAACGACGCGATGCGACCGCCAGCGCCGGAGATGTTGAAGTTGAACGATCCCATGTTCATGGAGGCGATTTCGGGTTGCGCCCATTTCGCCGCCGCGAGGCGCTCGTCGAGGCTCATCCCGAGCCCGCCGCCCGTGGTGATGTTCACGATGGCGTTGCTGCCGTCCTTGATCGCCGGCAGGAATTGCTTGAACACCTCGGGGCTCTGGGTCGGTCGGCCGGTCTGCGGATCGCGGGCGTGCAGGTGAAGGATCGCGGCTCCGGCTTCGGCCGCCGCGATGGCGCTCTCGGCGATCTGCTCCGGCGTCACCGGCAGGTAGGGCGACATGCTGGGTGTGTGGATGGACCCGGTGATCGCGCAGCTGATGATGACTTTGTCCGCTCGCTTCATCGAAACCTCCGGGGTTGTGAGACCGCCTCATTCCTAGGGAACAATCCCCAGGTTAGGCGAAACGGCCGGTGCGGGTCCATAGAGCCGCAGGATCAGCGCGTGATTTTCGCTGAAAATGCCTGCAGTTCAGCGCGGCATGAACCGCTTCTTAACCAAAGACAATAACTTATAGCTTCCTCTGCTCCCGCAAGAATTCAGCTGAAGCTGACGGAAGGTTCTTCCGTGTCGGATTGGGCAGAACATCACCACAAACAA
This sequence comes from Microvirga sp., assembly GCF_014699075.1. Taxonomy (GTDB): domain Bacteria; phylum Pseudomonadota; class Alphaproteobacteria; order Rhizobiales; family Beijerinckiaceae; genus Microvirga. The sequence goes on from NZ_JACXAB010000005.1 coordinate 140,750, forward strand.
AAGAGTTGCAGATTCTGGGGGACTGCATGCGCATGAAATTCGGTATCGGGACGAAGATCCACTCCATCACATTAACGGCACTGGTCGGCATTGCCGCCATCATCGCGGTCGCGTTGTTTCATCTGCGCGAGGAGATCACCCAGGCGCAGATGGTCAAGACCCAGCATGTGGTCGAGTCGGCCTATGGCATCCTTTCGCACTACGAGGCCGAGGAGCGTGCCGGTCGCCTGACCCGCGAGGCTGCCCAGAAGGCCGCCGCGGATGCGATCAGGGTCCTGCGCTACGACACCCAGGAGTATTTCTGGATCAACGACATGCATCCCAAGATGGTGATGCATCCCATCAAGCCGGAACTCGTCGGCGCCGACCTGACGGAGAACAAGGACCCGACGGGCCTTCGCCTGTTCGTCGCCTTCGTGGACAAGGTGAAGGAGAGCGGCGCCGGTTTCGTGCCGTATCTGTGGCCCAAGCCCGGTGCGCAGGAGCCCGTCGGCAAGATCTCCTACGTGAAGGGCTTCAAGCCCTGGGGCTGGATCATCGGCTCCGGCGTCTATACGGACGACACCGCCGCCAAGGTATGGAGCACGGCCCTGAAGCTCCTGTCGGGCGTGGCCATCATCGTTCTGCTCATCGGCGTGGTGGCAACCTTCATCGGCCGCGGCGTGACCCAGCCCATCCTGGCCCTCGGGCAGGTGATGCGGTCCCTTGCAGACGGTGAACGGCAGATCGATGTGCCGGCACAGAACCGCAGCGACGAACTGGGCGCCATGGCTCATGCGGTTCAGGTGTTCAGGGACACGCTGATCGCCAAGGACGAGGCGGACAAGATCTACGCGGGCGATGCCGATGCGCAGGCTCGCCGTGCGCAGCGTCTCGACGAGCTGACACGCCAGTTCGAGGCCAATGTCGCAACCCTTACCCAGACACTCTCGAGCGCAGCATACGAGATGGAGGGCACGGCCCAGACCATGGCGTCCACCGCCGAGCAGACCAACGTGCAATCCCAGACCGTTGCGACGGCGGCCGAGCAGGCATCCCTGAACGTGCAGACCGTTGCCGCGGCCACCGAGGAGCTGTCGATCTCCACTCGCGAGATCGCCGCCCAGATCTCGCAGTCGGCGAAGGTCGCAGGCGCGGCCGTGGAGGAGACGCGGCGCACGGACGTCACCGTTCAGGCCCTGGCCAGCACGGCGGAGAAGATCGGCGCCGTCATCGCGCTCATCAACACCATCGCGGGCCAGACCAACCTGCTGGCGCTCAATGCCACCATCGAGGCGGCCCGCGCCGGTGAGGCCGGCAAGGGCTTCGCGGTCGTGGCCTCCGAGGTGAAGGAACTGGCGAACCAGACCACGAAAGCCACGGAGGAAATCTCGGCCCAGATCGTCGAGATCCAGCACGCAACCCGCGAGGCGGTGAGCGCGATCCAGAACATCGGCAGCACCATCAGCCAGATGTCCGAGACCTCGGTGGCCATCGCAGCCGCGATCGAGGAGCAGGGGGCCGCCACCGGCGAGATCGCCCGAAACGTGCAGGAGGCCGCACGGGGCACCGCATCGGTCAGCGGCAGCATCCTCGACGTGAGGCAGGGAGCCGAGCAGACCGGCACGGCCGCAAGCCGCGTGCTTGGGGCCGCCCAGGAACTGGCGCGGCATTCCAGCGATCTCAGCCGCGAGGTGCAGAGCTTCCTCACGGACGTGAAGGCCGCCTGAGGACGGGACGTTAAGAAGCCCCAGGTCGAGGCATCCTTCGACCTGGGGCAGCCATCCTGTCGATTTTCCAGCACCCCATTCACGCGGCAACCGATCCCGGCTAAGAGTCCATCGTCTCTTCGCGAATTGGATTCCAATCTATGGCCGCCAGCGTTACCGACCGTTTCCTCCGTTACGTCGTCATCGATACCCAGTCCGACGCCTCCTCCAAAACCCAACCCTCCACCGAAAAGCAGAAAGATCTCGGCCGCCTGCTGGTCGATGAGCTTCTGTCCATCGGCGTCTCCGACGCGCATCTCGACGAGCACGGCTACGTCTACGGGACCATTCCGTCCAACACCCCGAAAAACAGCGTGCCGGTCATCTGCATCTGCGCGCACATGGACACGGCGCCGGACTTCTCCGGCACGAACGTCAAGCCGCAGATCGTCAGGAACTACCAGGGCGGCGACATCCGCCTGCCGGGCGATTCCTCCCGGGTCATCCGCGTCGCCGACCATCCGGTCCTGAAGGACATGATCGGCCACGACATCGTCACGTCGGACGGCACCACGCTGCTCGGCGCCGACGACAAGGCCGGTGTCGCCGAAATCGTGGCCGCCGCCGAATTCCTGATCAACAACCCTGACATCAAGCATGGCACGATCCGCATCCTCTTCACCACGGACGAGGAGATCGGCCGCGGCGTCGACAAGGTCGACCTGAAGAAGCTCGGGGCCGATTTCGGCTACACCATGGACGGCGGAGCCGCCGGCAGTATCGAGGACGAAACCTTCTCGGCCGATGCGGTGGAGATCGCCATCAAGGGCGTGGCGATCCACCCGGGCCAGGCCTACGGCCGCATGGAAAACGCCATCCGGATCGCGGGCGACATCGTCGCGCGCCTGCCGCGGGACATGGCGCCCGAGACCACGAAGGGACGTGACGGCTTTATCCACCCGACGGGTGTCTCCGGGGTGATGGAGAAGGCGAATCTCAGCCTCATCATCCGCGACTTCACGGAGGAGGGGCTCAAGACGAAAGAGGCGCTGCTGGAAAACATCACCCGCGAGGTGATGAAGGCCTATCCAGGCTCCAGCTACACCTTCACGGTCACGGAGCAGTACCGCAACATGAAGGAGGTGCTCGACCGGCATCCGGAGATCATCGAGCACGCCGTGGAGGCAGTCCGCCGGGCCGGCATGGAGCCTCGGCGCGACAGCATCCGCGGCGGCACGGACGGCTCGCGCCTGTCCTTCATGGGCCTGCCCTGCGCCAACATCTTCGCCGGCGGCCACGCCTTTCATTCTCCGCTGGAGTTCGTCTCCAGCCAGGACATGGAAAAGGCGGTAAAGACCATCGTCGAACTGGCGAAGGTCTGGGAGGAGCGCTCCTAAAGCGCTGCCCTCAACTCTGCAGCGCCGATTTCAGCACGAGTTCAGCCCCGAGAAGCAGCAGGCCGATGAGGAACCATCGCCGGAACGTCTCGGGGCTGACCCTGCGCCTGACGAGTTGACCCAGCCACATGCCCGCAAGCGCGGGCGCGATGGCAAGCGACGACAGGACGAGGCCGTCGAGCTGGAATGCTCCGCGCCATCCGAGTCCGGCCGCAAGCGCAGTGGTCGATACCGTAAAGGACAGCCCCAAGGCCTGGATCAGGTCGTCCTTGGTGAGCCCGAGAGCCTGAAGGTAGGGGACGGCCGGGATGACGAAGACGCCCGTGCCTCCCGTGACCAGGCCCGTCGTCAGGCCGACCAGGGGAGACAGCCATGACTCCCACTGGACCGGCACGGAGAGCTGCCGCGCCAGCAGGGTGAAGCCCGCATAGACCACAAGGGCGGAGCCCAAGCCCGCCGTAGTCCATCGCGTGTTGCCATCGGCCAGAACGAATGAGCCGGCCACCGTGCCGATCACGATGCCGAGCGTCATCGGCCATAGCCGCCGGAGCAGCGCCATGAAGCTCGGGCCGGTCGCCAGCTGCCACACATTGGTGACGAAGGACGGCACGATCAGCAGGGCGGCAGCCGTCACGGGTGCCATGAGCGCTCCCAGCACACCCATGGCCACCGTCGGCAGGCCCATGCCGGTCACGCCCTTGACCATGCCGGCAAGGAAGAAGGTCAGGCCGATGGAGAGAATGAGCCACAGGGAGGGATCGCGCATGCCCTATTGGACCGTGGGCGGACGGGGGCGCAATGCGTATCTGGCGGAGCAAGCCTTCGCGAAGGAGCAGGGTCAAAGGCATTGTCCTGCGCGAATGGAACGCCTCGGCGGGACGGGAATTGCCTTGGGAGGCGGCCACGGGGCCGTTCTTGGAGGAGTTCGCCCGATGCCCAACCGCGTGCAGGATGGTCAACAGCCCGAGGCTCTGCGCTCCCTGAAATCGGCCGCCAAGGCGGGCAGCCAAAAGCCTGACGATCAGGGCCTGGAAGCCCGCGGCGACACGGCGCCGATTCCGGCCTCTCCAGAGCAGGAGCAGGACGCCGCCGCGAAGGTGCTCCGGGAGGGGGTCAAGAAGAACCCGCGCGGCATGGAGGAGGCCGCCAAGAAGGCGCCCCGGCGCTGATCGTCCGGTCTCTCTCGTCTGGCCTTACCCGCGCCAGAACTGGGGGAAGAACAGGATCAGCACGGTGAACAGCTCCAGCCGTCCTAAGAGCATACCGAAGCACAAGAGCCACTTCGACGCATTCGGGAGCGCGGCGAAGTTGCCGGCCGGGCCGATGATCGGGCCCAAGCCAGGACCGATATTCGACAGCGCCGACACGGCTGCGCTGGCGCTCGTCAGGAAATCCAGATCGAACGCCATCAGGGCGACCGTGAGCGCGCTGTAGCAGATGAAGTACAGCGAGAAGAACACCACCACCGAGCCGATCACGTCGTCCGGCAGCAGCCTTCCCGCATAGACGCGCGGAAACACGCCCCGTGGATAGAGCAGGCGCAGGAACTGGCTCTGGAGCATGCGGATCATCACCTGAAAGCGGAAGATCTTCATCCCGCCTGAAGTCGATCCCGTGCAGCCGCCCACGAACATGAGGCCGAAGAACAGGCCGACCATCAGGTTGCCCCAGAGCGTATAATCGGCCGTGGCATAGCCGGTCGTCGTCACCACGGACACCACGTTGAAGGCGGCGAGGCGGAGAGCATCGGCAAAGCCATGCCCGGCGACGAGGATCAACCATGCTGCAACCGCGAAGATCAGGGCCGCCAGGAGCATGGCGAGAAACCGAACCTGGCTGTCGCGCAGGGCGTCCTGCTGTCCCTGGAACAGCCGCAGGTACAGCACGAACGGCACAGCGCCGGTCAGCATGAACACGGTGGCGATCCAGTGCAGGGCGGCATTGTCCCAACGTGCCATCGAGATGTCGGATGTTGAGAATCCCGCTGTCGAGACCGTCGTCAGCGCATGGGCGAGCGCATCGAACGGCGACATCGCCACCAGCCAGTAGGCTAGCCCGCAGGCCACCGTGAGGGCCGTATAGATCAGCATGATGCCGATCGCGATCTCCCGCACCCGTGGCATCACCTTCTCGGACCGGTCGGAGGATTCCGTACGGAACAGCTGCATGCCGCCGACACCGAGGGCGGGCAGGATCGAGATGGCCACACCGATGATGCCGATGCCGCCCAGCCATTGCAGGAGTGCCCGCCACAGAAGAATGCCTTTGGGAGCGTCGTCGAGGCCGACGATCACCGTGGCGCCGGTTGTCGTGAGGCCGGACACGGACTCGAAGAACGCGTTGGTAAAGTGGTCCCTCAACTGGGCGTAATCGGAAATGTAGAGGGGAATGGCCCCGAACAGGGCGATGGTCGTCCATGCAACCGGCGTGAGGAGGAAGGCTTGGCGCAGGGTCAGCCCGCCGGACAGCCGGCAGCGGGTCGCATAGGTCAATGCGGCCGCGCAGACAAAGGTGATGAGGCTTCCGATGAGAAAGGCTCTCCAGTCCGGGTCCCCCGTGAAGCCGTCTACCCCTGCGGGCAGCAGCATGGCCGCCGCAAGGGCGAAGAGCATGCGGCCCGTCAGGTGGAAGACCGGACGGATGTAGGGCGGAGCCCATACGCCTGAAGAAGATTTCGCACGCATGATGCGCTAGTGTCCTGTCTCGGTCGACGGACCGGCCAGGATCGCCTCGGCCTTGCGCAGAGCCCGGTAGGCCACCACGGCGATGATGCTGTCGCCGGGATGCACCCGGGTCGAGCTGGTTGGAATGATGACTTCTCCGTTGCGCACGATGGCTCCGATCAGCATGCCGTCCGGCATGCCGACATCCCGCAGGGTGCCTTTGATCAGCCGCGAGCCCTCCTGGGCCGTGGCCTGGATCACCTCGCCGAAATCCTCCCGAAGCGTGTAGAGGGCGGAGACGGAGCGGTGGCGCACGTGGCGCAGAATGGTCGAGATCGTGATGGCGCTCGGGCTTACGACCGCATCGATGCCGAGCGCCGGCAGCACGTGCTCGTACGAGGTCTTGTTCACCAGGGTGATGGCGCGCGTGCAGCCCTCGCGCTTGGCCAGAACCGACGCGAAGATGTTGGTCTCGTCATCGTTCGTCACGGCGATGATCGTATCGGCGCTCTGAACGTTGGCCTCGAGCAGCACCTCCTTGTCGAGGGCATCGCCCTGGATCACCACGGCGGCATCGCGGAGCTCGCGGGAGACGTACTCGGCGCGCTCCCGCGAATGCTCGACCATTTTGAGCGAGACGTAGGGAGCATGATGGGCGATACGGGTCGCCAGGTTGAGGCCGACATTGCCGCCGCCCACGATCACGATGCGGCGGGCGACCTGCTCCTCATGGCCCAGATAGGCCATGACGCGATCCACGTGCGATGTCTCGGTAATGACATAGACGTCGTCGCCCTGCTGAACCTGATCCTCGGCCCTCGGCACGAAGGCTTGGCCATTGCGCACGATGACCCCGATGACGATGCCGGAGCCGCCCGACGTGGAAAGCTCCTTCATCCGCCGTCCGATCAGGGAGCATGTCCCCGTGTTGCAATGAACCCCGAGGAGATGAACCCGGCCGTCGGCCAGCGGAACGGTGTCGAAGGCGCCGGGCGTCTTGAGACGCCGGACGATCCCGTTGGCGACCTCGACCTCGGGCGAGATGATCACGTCGATGGGCAGCTGGTCGGAGGCGTAGAGGCCCTTCCAGATCGGCTCCAGATAGCCATGGTGGCGGACACGGGCGATGCGCCGGCGGACATTGAACAGGGAGTAGGCCACCTGGCAGGCGACCATGTTGACTTCGTCGGAGCGGGTCACGGCGATGAGCATGTCCGCATCCTGCGCGCCCGCCCGCTCGAGAACCTCGGGGTGGGCGGCGTGGCCGACCATCCCCCGGACATCATAGCTCTCGTCCGCCCGCCTGGCCTGTTCGGGTGAGAGATCCACCACCGTCACATCGATGCCCTCGGAGGCGAGGTGGCGGGCGATGGTCGAACCGACCTGCCCGGCACCACAGACGATCACTCTCACGGCAGCTTCACTCCCCGGCTACACTTGGTTCCGGGGTAATGTAGGGCACAGGCCTGTGGATTACACAGACCCTCTCTAGCGGCCCACAGATGGGCCGTTTTCGTCGTTTCGGGGCCGGGAACCGGACGATCAGCCGATCATCTCAAGGACGATCTGACGGATTTCCTCGCGGGAGAGGCCGGACGATTGCGGCTTGGGTGCAGACTTGGCCTGCAGAGGAGCCTTGGAGTGCTGATGAGACTTCTTGGAATTCTGGGTTTGAATAGCAGTCGACATGATAAACCTGTGGCCGCATTGGGCAGGGCCCGGACGGCAATATTGTGAGTGAATCCGTCGGCGCAGCGCACCGACAGGCAAAATCCGCCCGAAAGGGCCGGAGGTAACAAACGATGGGAACGGTAAGCGGGCTCGGCGGCTCGATCACGAGCTAGGGAGAGCAGGCCGAACATCTCGGTTGGATACAATCCATATGGGGCATTCACCGGCTCATGGCAAGATAAAACTTTCCTAAGGGGGATGAATCGGCGCGCTCCAGAAAAGTAAAACCTTGCGCCAAGGTGCGCTTTTCTCGTGGGTCTCCCAGAAAATGAGCCATTGTCGAAGAACAATGCTCACGCCGAGATCGGCATTTTCTCAAAATGGCGGCTTGTATTTGGGGGGAGAGCACCCTACATCAGGATCATCGACCTTTGGCCGGACAATCGGGCCGTTACGCCTTGGCATGCCAGGCGCACGTTCAGACGCTCTCCCAAACTTCGACGAACCCGAGCCTGAGGTCGTGCTTCCGCACGCCTTCAAGCTCACGTGCACTGATGCATAAACTCTAAGGAATACTGCCATGATGACGGGCACCGTTAAGTTCTACAACGATCAAAAAGGCTTCGGCTTCATCCAGCCGGACAATGGCGAGAAGGACGTGTTCGTTCACGCCACCGCTCTCGAGCGTGCCGGCATCCGCGGCCTTCGCGAAGGCCAGAAGGTCTCCTTCGACACCGCCGAAGATCGTCGTTCCGGCAAGGTTGCCGTCAACAACATCCAGACGGCCTAATGATGACGGGCGCCTCATATAGCGCCTGACGATACGAAGCCGCTCCCACGGGGGCGGCTTCTTGTTTGTGCAATGCCATCTTTGATGGCGATACCGGCGAGGACGCAATGAACACGTTTCGAAAAGCCTCTCCTGCGAAATCCGTGATGTTCGTGGTGGATTACGCCGACGCCCGCAGGGCTTATCTCTGGGTCGACAATCCCGGAAAGGCGAGCGATCCCCGCGCAGTCGGGATCATTGCGCGTGCCCAGCAGGAGCAGGGCACTCTACCCGGCGGTGACATCGCCACCATCCGGCGCGTCCGGTAATCGGTCTCGTTTCGACGAGGCAGCAAATAGGAACAATGAGCGGAATGAAGCATCAGGATCTCGGCGAACGGCTCAATGCGGCCAAGAACGCGAAGCAGGCCATGGCGGAAAAGTTTCGGCAGCGTCCGGGACATGACGATCCGGCGGTTGCGGAGCGGCGGGCTGCCAGGGCGTCGGTGAGCGCCGCGCGCGATGCCAGAACCGCTGAGCGCGAGGCCAAGCGCCTTGCCGATGAAGCCCGCATGGCGGCCGAGCGCGAAGCCCGTGCGGCCGAGCAGGCCGAGCAGGACAAGCTGCAGGCGGAGCAGAGCGAGCGGTTGGCGGCCGAGAAGGTTGCCGATGACGCTAGGCTCGAAGTCGAACGCAAGGCAGCGCGCGATGCCCGCTATGCGGCCCGCAAGGCCCGCAAGTAAGAGAGGAACCCAAGCGATGACTCACAAGTTCAAAGTTCGGCAGATGGTTCGGCTGGCGCAGCCTGGGTTCTCCGATACCCGGATGAATGCCGGCAACGTCTATGAGATCGTACGGCTCATGCCGGCCGACCAGACCGGCGAAGTGTCATACCGTATCAAGTCGGGCATGACCGAAAAGGCCGTCCGCGAGGGCGAAATCCGAAGCGCTTAAGGCCAGGCGCCTCAAGCTCTTCGCCGATCCGATCCGCCAGGCGCAAGCCGAGGCACAACAAGCTATTTTAGAGAGAGGACATCCATTGCAGGTTCTGGTACGCGACAACAACGTCGATCAAGCCCTCAGGGTTCTCAAGAAGAAGATGCAGCGCGAAGGCATCTTCCGCGAAATGAAGGCGCGGAAGGCCTACGAAAAGCCGTCCGAGCGAAAGACCCGTGAGAAGGCCGAGGCCGTCCGGCGCAACCGCAAGGCCGCCCGCAAGCAGGCCATCCGCGAAGGGCTGATCGCCGCTCCCAAGCCGAAGCCCCGTCCCGGCGCCGCCGGCGGCGCCCGCCGGCCGATGGCCGCTCCGAGCGCTGCGCCTCGCACCGAGGCTGCAGAGTAAAACCCGACGCCAGGGTTCTCCATCGGTCTTGCAGGCGGCGCATGTGATCATGCGCCGCTTCGTTTTTTGTTGCGTGTGAACCGACATCGCGGCAGAGCGTGATGCGCATCGAACGCTGATTCATCCAAAGCATTTCATCAACATGCAGTTCATCCGCTCCAAACTCTTCGATCTTTATCTGGCTGTCTGGACCGGCCTCTTCGCGCCCGTTCTGGCCGCGCTGTGGCTGTGCGGTTCTCCCGAGCGCGGCGTGCGCCTGGCTTCGCGGCTGTGGGCGCGGGGCATCCTGGCCGGCCTAAAGGGGATCGTCGGCCTGACCTATGCCGAGCGCGGACTGCACAACATTCCCGACGAACCCTGCCTGATCATCGCCAATCACCAGTCGACCTGGGAGACCCTGGCGTTCCTGACGCTCTTTCCGGATGTGGCCATCGTCGCGAAGCAGGAGCTTCTGACCATCCCGGTCTTCTCGTGGTTCCTGCGCAAGTCGCCGATGATCCTGATCGATCGCGAGAGCGGCTCGAAGGCCGTCCGGAAGATGGTGGACGAGAGCCGGGCTGCCCTGGCTCAAGGGCGTTCCGTGCTGATCTTTCCGGAGGGCACCCGCAAGTCCGTCTCCGAGCCCATCGCGTTCAAGCGCGGCGTGGAGCTCCTTTACGCGAAGCTCGACCGGGTGGTTCTTCCCGTGGCCTTGAACTCGGGGCACTTCTGGGGTGTGGACCGGCCCATCAAGCGGGGAGGGACCATCTCGGTCTCCTATCTCGATCCCATCGAGCCGGGCCTGCCCGGCACCGAATTCACCCGCAGGGCCGAGCAGCTTCTCGAAGCGGAGAGGCAGCATTCCTGGCCGCAGGCGGCCTAAGGCCGGGCTTCGGCATCAGGCGACAGCGCGCGCGGACTGCTGAGGGTTTTGAACATCGGCCATGAAAGCCTCGAGGGCTTCGCGGGGCATGGGCTTGGCGATCAGGTAGCCTTGGGCTTGCGAGGCGCCGGCCATGCGTAGCGCATTGAGCTGCTCCTGCGTCTCGACACCCTCGGCCGTCGTGCTCATCTTCAGGTCGTTGGCGAGACCGATGGTCGCCTTGATGATCGCGCGGCTGCCCGCCGAGTCGATCATGCCGCGCACGAAGGACTGATCGATCTTGATCTTGTCGAACGGAAAGCTCCTGAGATAGCTCATCGACGCATAGCCGGTACCGAAATCGTCGAGCGAAATCCCGACGCCCAGCGTCTTCAGCCTCCTGAGCGCTGCGGTTGCTTCCTCGGTGAGCTTGACTGATTCCGTGATCTCAAGGACGAGGCGATGGGCCGGCAGGCCGGAGAGGTTCAGGGCCTTCGTGACGCTGGCGAAAACATCCCGGCGCTTGAACTGCACCGGAGAAAGATTGACCGCGACCTTCAACGGAAGGCTCCAGGTCATGGCCGTCGCGCAGGCCTCTTCCAGGATCCAGTCGCCGATGGGCGCGATGAGCCCTGACTCCTCGGCGGTCGGGATGAACTGCAGGGGCGGGATCATCCCCTTCGTGGCGTGCTTCCAGCGCACCAAGGCCTCGCAGCCCCACATGCGGTTCGTCGCGAGGTCGAGGATCGGCTGATAGAACAGCTCGAACTCCCGGTTGTCGAGAGCGCTCTTGAGGGCTCCTTCGATCGCGCGGCGTTCCGCGCGGGAATCCTGGATATTCGGGTCGTAGAAGCGATAGCTGCCGTTGGTGTCGGACTTGGCCGCGAAGAGCGCAATGTCGGCCGCGCGCATGAGCTCGGTCGAGGTTTTGCCGTCGGAAGCCGACAACGCGATGCCGGCGGACAACCCCACGTCGATTTCCGTGTTGCCGGCCGTGCAGGGCGTCTTCATGGCGGCCTGGATGGCCGTGACGAAATCCATGACCTGCTGCCGGTCCCTGACAGGCCTTTGAATGATGGCGAACTCGTCGCCGCCGATGCGGGCGATGAAGTCGCTCTTGCGCAGACGTTCGCGCAGGCGCCGCGCCACGATCTGAATGATCTCGTCGCCTGCGCCATGGCCGTGATTGTCGTTGATGTCTTTGAAGCGGTTGAGGTCGAGAAGATGCAGCGCGAAGTCCGTACTGGTTCGCTGCGAGGCGAGGTATGTGCGCTTCAGCTCCTCGATGAAGAACGGCCTGTTGGGAAGCCTCGTCAGCACATCGTGGCGCGACAGGTAGCTCTCGCTCGCGGCCCGCAAGATTCCGGTTCTCACATGCCTCAAGCCCATGAGGCTCGCCGTGTCGACCGCAACGCCCATGAGATAGGCGATGAACCCGATCACGCGCGCCTCGAGGCGCTGTCCGGCCATGAGCTCGGCCACAGTGCGGCTCACCGCAATGCCGGCGGGCTGGTTGGCCAGCGGGTGCAGGGCGAACAGCCGCTCCTGCCGGTCGATCCAGCTCACGTCGCGAATGAGCGTCGGGCTGTTCTTCGCGATCATCCGCTGCAGCGGCGTGTCGGGCTTCCAGATCTTGCGGCCGAGTGCGCGCTCTGAGTTCGGGATGTGCGCCAGAACGACACCGTCGCGCCGGTAGAGCGTGACGGCCGACGAGGGCTTGCGCAGATGCTCCTTGTAGAGCGTCTCGAAATGCGTGAGATCGACAGTGGAGACCACGATGCCGAGGAGGTTGCCTTCGGTGTCGTTGATCCTGCGCGCGAGCGACAGAACCTTCTTGCCCGTGGTGCGGATCCGCATCGGCTCGCTCAGGTACGAGGCGAGCGACGGATCCGTCGTGAAGGCCTGATAATAAGATGCGCCTGTCAGATAAATGGGATCGGACATCGGGCGCGGGTTCGAGGTGCCGACCAGCTTGCCCCGGGCGTTGACGAGATCGATGCGCACGAACTGAGGCAGGGAGCAGGAGGCTCCGACCAGAACGAGCTTCGTGGCCTGCGACCCCGCGAAGCCGTCGAACTCCGATGCCCGGAGGCTCGCCTGCGGAATGCGCTCGACCAAATCGCGCAGAACGCCTTCGATGGATTGCAGGATGCCGTCCGTCCGCTCCTGAAGAGTCAGCGCGAGGTTCGCCAGATCGCCTTCGGCGCGCGCGAGATCGTCGGTGTAGCCCCGCACCAGCAGAAGCACGGCGCCGACAATCACGGCCGTCGCGAGCACGACGCTGAGGGTTATGATCAGTGAGGCGGGCACAATGGTTTCGATGAGGCCTGGGAGCGACGATCCCCGCCACCATCCGCCAGCAGGTGTGGTTATTCCGTTAACTTCTGCCGGAATGCCGCCTGCATGAAGAAAAAGTCCGAATTCCGCTTTTCGGTACTCTGTCGGGGAGCGGCGGATATGGACCGGCAAGAGGCCTGTCACCTCTCCTTCGCGTGGAGCACGCGCGCAACCGCGGTGCCGAGCTCGCTGACCGTGAAGGGCTTGCGCAGAACAGGACCCGATCCATCGGGCACACCCTCGGCATATCCGCTGATCAGAAGGCTTCTTAAGGTCGGTGTGATCCGGCGCAGCTGCGCGATCATCTCGCCGCCGGTCATGCCGGGCATGGCATAATCGACGAGGATGAGATCGAACGGCGTGTCGGCGGATTCCAGGCGGTCGAGACCCGAGCGGGCGCTGTCGCCTTCCACAACGTCGTATCCCAGCTCAGTGAGCATCGCGGCGGTTGCCACCCGGACCTGGGCATCGTCGTCGATGACCAGAACACGGACTTTGCCCGTGAGCATTGCCGGCTCCGACGATTCCTGCGCAGCCTTCTGCACCACGCCAGCGGAAGTTTTCGGCAGGTACAGGTCGACCGTCGTGCCCTGGCCCGGTTCGCTGGCGATGTGCATGTCGCCGCCGATCTGCTTGATCATGCCGTAGACCTGCGCCAGCCCGAGGCCTGTTCCCTGTCCCGGTCCCTTGGTGGTGAAGAAGGGCTCGGTCGCCCGCATCAGAACCTCCTGGCTCATGCCCACACCCGTATCCTGGACCCGGATGCGCACGGCATCCGTGCTCAGGGTCAGCATCTTGGGCCGCTGCGGATCATCGGCCGCGATGTTCTCCGTCTGGAGAACCACCTGGCCGCCGTCCGGCATGGCATCGCGCGCGTTCACCGCGAGATTGAGCACGGCAAGTTCGATCTGGTTGGGGTCGGCCATGGCCGGCCACAGGTCTTTTCCGAGCAGCGTATTGACGCCGATGCGGCCGCCCAGGGTGCGGTGCATGAGGTCCGCCATGTTGGACAGAACCCCGTTCACGTCCGTCGGACGCACCTCGAGGCGCTGCTTGCGGGAGAAGGCCAGAAGCTGCTCGGTGAGCCGCGCTCCGCGCTGGGCGGCCTGCATGGCGTTGTTGAGGAGACGCATAACCCGCTCGTCGCCGGCGACGCGTCGTTCCATCAGATCCAGGGAGCCGATGACGGCGGCCAGCAGGTTGTTGAAGTCATGCGCCACCCCACCCGTCAGATGCCCGATGGCATCCATCTTGCGGGCTTGCGCCGCCTGCTCGTCGGCCTCGCGGCGCAGGCGCGCCAACTCCAGGTTCGTGCGCACCCGCGCCTGCAATTCGCGTGCCGCGAACGGCTTGACGAGATAATCGTCGGCGCCGGCCTCGAGCCCCTCGACGCTGGCCTCTTCCCCGGCCCGGGCGGACAGCATGATGATCGGCAGCGTGCGCAGCCTGGGCTCTTCCCTTATGCGCTGAACGAGCTGGAAACCGTCCATGACCGGCATCATCACGTCGGTGACGAGCAGATCGGTCCCGTTCTCGAAAAGCTCCTCCAGGGCCGCGGCACCGTCGGGCACGGCCACAACGTCGTGCGTCCCGTCGAGAAGCCGCGTGATGTAGGCCCTCATGTCGGCATTGTCGTCGGCAACCAGCACGCGCGCCTTCGCGGTGCTTTGCGTGGTGCTTTGGCTGACGGCGCTGCGCTGCGGCAGCCGGACCACGTTCGCAGGCAACGGAGCAGGGGTGTCCGGCAGCCAGCGGAGAGCTTCCTCCACGAAGGCATCGGCTCCGATCCGCGTGGAGGCCGGCTCGCCTGCGGCGTCGACCTGTTCGGGCGGAAGATGCGCGTGTCCTTGCGGGATCGTCACCGTGAAGGTCGTGCCCTGGCCGATTGTGCTGTCGACGCCGACCGTTCCGCCGTGCAGCATCACGAGCTCGCGCGCCAGCGCCAAGCCGATCCCGGAGCCCTCGTGGGTTCGGCTTCGGGCGCCCTCCACCCGCTGGAAGCGGTCGAAGATGCGCTCCTGGCTGTCCGGTGGAATGCCCACGCCGGTGTCGCTGACGGAGAGCCTGATCGATCCATCGACCTCCGCCAGCCGCACCGAGATCTGCCCCTCGAAGGTGTATTTGAGCGCGTTGGAGAGCAGGTTGAGAACGACCTTCTCCCACATGTCATGGTCCACATAGGCCGGCATGGACAGAGGCGGGCACTCGACCCTGAACGCAAGTCCCGCCCGCTCGATGGCTGACCAGAAGGTGCTCGCCAGATCGACTGTGAGGCGCGACAGGTCCGTCGCGCGGAATGCGGCCTCGATCCGGCCCGCCTCGGCCCGCGAGAAATCGAGCAGGGTGTTCACCAGCCGGAGCAGGCGAAGGGCGTTGCGATGAACGACCTGAACTTCGGCGCGGGCGTCCCCAGGCAGATCGGCCTGCCGCAGGAGATCCTCCAGCGGCCCGAGCATCAGGGTGAGCGGCGTCCGGAACTCGTGGCTGACATTGGAGAAGAACCGGGTCTTGGCCCGATCGAGTTCCGCCAGCGCATCGGCGCGGCGCCGCTCCTCCTCGTGCGCCCTGGCGTTGCGGACCAGGGTGGAGACCTGCCCGCTCAGGAGGCTGAAGAACGAGCGGTAGCCCTCGTCGAGGGCGCGGCTGGGACTGGCACCGGCGATCAGCACGCCGAGTTCCTCGCCGCCTCCGCCGGAGATCGGCATGGCCAGCGCGGTGGTCACGGAATCGGCCCAGAGCCCTCCGGTGATCGATATCATCGGCTCCACCCGGCATTCGACCGTGCGGCCCGTAAGAACCCGTGCCACGGGCCATGGCTCCATGGCATCGGCCGGAAGGATCCTCGGGGCGCCTGCGTTGCGGTCGTCCAGACCGGCGGAGCCCAGGAGTGACAAGGCCCCATCGTCGCCGCGCAGATAGATCAGGGCGAACGGCACGTCGAGGAAGCCGCGCGAGAGCGCGGCCGCGATGTCCTTGGCGGTCGTCTCCAGGTTGCGGATGTCCGCCGCCTCCGCGCCCACGTCGCGCAGCAGCGTCAGGCGGCGCTCGCCCACCACCTGGGCGGTCACCTCGCTGCACACGGCGAGCATGCCGACGATGCGTCCCTCATCGTCCTCGGCAGGCGCATGGGAGACGCTGAAATAGGCCTCCTCCCGGTAGCCGGCCCGCTCCATGAGCAGGGGCAGGGCGGGCGTCCAGTTGGCGGTGCCGGTTGCCATGACCCGCTCGATCATCGGCCCGAGGGTATCCCAGCTTGCCGCCAGGGTGATGCGGATGTCGTGGCCGAGCGCCGCCGGATGCCCGGCTCCGATGAGCTTCGAATAGGCATCGTTGTAGATCTGGGTGAATGCAGGACCCCAGGTCAGGATCATGGGGTATTGCGAGGACAGCAGGGTGCGCACGGTCGAGCGCAGGCTCTGTGGCCAGCCTGAGACCGGGCCGAGCGGCGTGCGCGACCAGTCGAAGGCGCGGGCCAGGGCACGAACCTCGCCGGCCCCTTGGAAAAGGGTCAAGGCGGCCTGATCGGAGGTGGTGCTCATTCAAGCCCGGATTTCATGTGATGGCGGCAGGCAAGCTGCCTTGGAACGGCCGATGGAACACACATATCGCCGCGTTTGACGGTGTCAAATGCGCTGCTTTGCAGCACGGGCCGGATCGGGAGGCCAGCCCTCCACCCGGTCACGAACGCGGCGGCATCGCGCCGAGCCTCCCGGGCTGTTTTGTAAAAACCGGAAGCCCTTAGTGGCTTTTCCCGAGACGGTGACCGATCCAGGCCTGGGCTGCGTCCAGATCGGCAAATGTCGGGTGGTTGACGCCCTCCAGCCGCCCGAAGCCTGCCTCCAGGTACCATTGTCCGGGCGCCACCTCGTTCTTTGTCGAGAGATGGGTCAAAACCGCCAGGAGCCGGTGCTCCCTGTCGAAGACCAGCATCCCCTCTCCGTCGATGCCGTTGGCAACGCGCACGGGCTGAAGCACGAGGGTCATGCGGCGGCCTGCTTACCCTCCAGGTGAAGGTAGGTTGAATCGAACTCTCCTGCCTGCTTCAACTTCTCCCAGTCGAGAATGTTCAGCCGGTCGCCGCTCAGTTCGATCAGGCCGTCAGCCCGCAACTGCTGGACAACACGGTTCACGTGCACATTCGTGACGCCGAGCGCATCGGCGAACTCGGCCTGGGTGATCGGCAGGTCGCAGGTGTAATCCTTGGTCAGGCCGACGGCCCTGAGGCGCACCAGCAGCTCGCAGAGAACATGGGCCATTCGCGTATAGGCCTCGCGGCGTCCCACATTGAGCACCCACTCGCGGAAGATGGCCGCATCGATCAGGGTCTCGCGCCAGAACGCCGACGTGATGCGCGGGTAGCGTGTGCAGAGATCGCGCAGGGCCTCATGGGCGATGAACCCGACGCTGCACGGGCTGATGGTGCTGACGCTGTTGTCGAGGACCTTCAGGTGCAGGCTTTGCAGGTCGGGAATGTCACCCGGCAGGTTGAAGGAGACGATCTGGCGCTTGCCCGCACTCGTGACCTTGTAGGTGCAGGCAAAGCCGCTCAGGATCAGGCATGAGCGGGAGGGGCGGTCGCCCTCGCGTACGACGTCCTGATCGGCCTTGATGGACACAACCTGCATCGGCAATTGCTGGAGCGCCTGCCGCTCCTCATCCGTGAGCATGAAGATGCTCTCGATCTTGCGGATCATCGGGTTGTAGTCGGGGTGGAAGGTCATAGAGGATCGGGCTTCGCTTGTTCTATAGGCGGGAGCGCGCGGATCTCTCGGGCATCAGCGCCTATGACTGTTTGCTGACGATGACTTAGCCGTCGCACACAGGGTCATTTTTGTCGCCCACCTGTGTTGGCGCCATCTGCTAACTCAGATTAATGCGAAAAATTAATCTATGTTATAGATGTCGAAGACGGCTGGAACGATCAGAGGCGTAGGGTCAGGCCAGGGAGCTTTCCCACCCTCCGACGAAGCCTGGCGCATCTCCGGCGGAGTTCTCCATGGGCTTGTCCCGGATCGGGCGATAAACATAGGTTAATCCTCAAACCCCATCTGGTTGAAAGAGCGCTTGTGCGAGACGGCTTATGGGTGCGGCCTTGTTCTTCTTGGTGCGCGGTATCGGCCTGCGCCCCAGCCCATAGGCTCAACTCATGACCTTCACCATTTCGTATCAGCCCATGCGCGTGCTTATCGACGGCCATGACAGCGAAGGCATTCTCATCCTCGCGGACGGCCAGCTCGCCGCCGTCATCGTCC
This sequence comes from Microvirga sp., assembly GCF_014699075.1. Lineage (GTDB taxonomy): Bacteria > Pseudomonadota > Alphaproteobacteria > Rhizobiales > Beijerinckiaceae > Microvirga. Next base: position 158,709 of record NZ_JACXAB010000005.1, read on the forward strand.
GCCTCGATGGAGAAATCCATGACCCTAAGAGCAAGGGGCTTTGGCACCTGGAGGCAGGGTTCGGCAGATGCGATGTCCGTGTTGCTCCACCGATGTTCGCGACGCACGAGGAGGCCGGAGCCTGGGTTCAACGAGCCTTGACGGGCACGGCCACATAATTCGGAAGGAGGCCGCTTTACGGAGTTGCCGGGTCATGTCGGGTCCGACGACGCAAGGCGCTCGCCGATCCAGTCCCGCGCGGCGTCGAGATCGATGAACGTGGGCTGGTTCCTATCATCCAACCGGCCGAAACCTGCTTCCAGATACCAGTGGCCGGACAGGCCGTCATACTGGTCCGAGAGCTGGGTCAGCACCGCCACGAGGCGCTGGTCTTCATCGAAGACCAGCATGCCTTTTTCATCGCTGCCATTGCCCACACGCACCGGCTGAAGATTGAGGCTCATGCGGCCGCCTCCTCATCGTCCAGGTGAAGGTAGGTCGGGTCGAATTCGCCCGCCTCCTTCAACCGCTCCCAATCGGGAACGAAGAGCCGTTTTCCTTTCAGCTCGATCAGCCCGTCGGTCCGCATCTGCTGGAGCACCCGGTTGACGTGAACCGTGGTGAAGCCGAGCGCATCGGCGAACTCCACCTGGGTGATCGGCAGGTCGCAGGCATGGTCCTCGACAAGGCCGACGGCTCTGAGGCGCACCAGAAGCTCGCAGAGCACATGAGCCATCCGGCTGGCGCCTTCGCGCCGCGCCACATTCATCATCCACTCGCGGAAGATGGACGCATCGACAAGGGTGTCGCGCCAGAGCGCGGCTGCGATGCGCGGATGGGAGGTGCAGAGGTCGCGCAGAGCCTCGTGCGTGATGAACCCCACCCCGCACGCGGTGATGGTTGCGACGCTGTTGTCGAGGACGTTCAGGTGCAGGCTCTGGAGATCGGCGATGTCGACTGGAATGCTGAACGCCACGATCTGGCGCCTGCCTTCCGCCGTGACCTTGTAGGTGCAGGCAAAGCCGTCGAGGATCAGGCAGCACCGGGAGGGGTGATCCCCCTCGCGCACGATGTCCTGGTCGGCCTTGATGACGGCAACCTGCATCGGTAAGTTTTCGAGGGCATGCCGCTCGTTTTCGGTGAGGGTGAAGATGCTCCCCAGCTTGTGGATGAGCGGATTATAGCCAAGTTTGAAAGGTGAATGCATGATGATGCTCCCTGTTCTACAGGCGGGAGCACATCGGATCTCTCGGCCATCAGCGCCTGAAATCGGTTGCTGATGGTAAAATAACTATACCATGTATGTGAACGTCTGTCATTGATTCATGTTTGTTCTTGACGTTGCTGCACCCGGGCAAAGACGATGCGTCTCGAAGCTTCGCAGCGGTTCCAGGCGCGCTCCAGCCGGCTAGGCCACAGGGGCGTCGACCGTGCAAACGACCCCCGTCGGCGCGAATGCGATCTCCACCTGGCCATCGAGATCGTTGGCCAGGCTGCGCTCGATGAGACGGGACCCGAAGCCTCGCCGGCGCGGGGGAACGACGGGCGGGCCGCCGGTTTCCGTCCAGCGCAGGGCCAGTCGGGGCGGGGCGGTTCCGTTCGTCACCTTCCATGATACATCGATGGTGCCGGACTTGTTGGCCAGGGCGCCATACTTCACCGCGTTGGTCGCCAGCTCGTGCATCGCCATGGCGAGGGCGAGCGACATGCGCGGCGTCACGCGCACATGCGGGCCGGTGATGCGAAACCGCTTCTCGCCCGAAATCTGGTAAGGCTCGAGAGCCTTCTCGATGACTTCGACGAGGTCGGCTCCGTCCCAGCTTTCGCGGGTGAGCACGTCGTGCGCCCGGGAGAGGGCGAGAAGACGCCGCTCCAGCGCATCGCGCGCCTCCTCCTTCGTGTCCGCCGTGCGCAAGGTCTGGGCCGAGATGGACTGCACGGTCGCCAGCGTGTTCTTCACCCGATGGTTCAACTCGTCGATGAGCAGCCGCTGATGTTCGGCTGCGCGCTTCTCCTTGTCGAGACCGGCTCGCAGGCGCTCTTCGCCCTGATGCAAGTCCTCGAGCCGGGCTCGCGCCTCGTATTGCCTGCGCCGCCCGCGCAGGGCGGAGCGGGCGACGCTCACCAGAGTCCCAGGATGAAAGGGACGCTCCAGGAACACGACGTTGCCGAGCACCTCCGACAGGCGCGCCAGGGCTGGATTTCGCTCGATGCCGCCCCCGCGAAGGGTGAGAATCACGAAGGCGAAATCCGACCATGGGGGCTGATCCGAGAGCCAGCGGGAGAGATCCTTCAAATCCGCATTGCGGAGCGCCTCGTCGGTCACGATTGCGAAACCCGCGCCCTGCGCGATGCCGCGCACGAGCGCCGGCATGTCGGGACAGATCTCCGACGCGATGCCGACGCTGCGCAGAATGTCGGCAGCAACCGCCGCATCCCGCCCATGGGGCGCGAAGATGATCGCGCATTCCGAATGCGAGTGGAGACTATCGTTCATTCGGGGCGATCTTTGAGCAGTTGTGTGCGGTCGCCGTCGGTGAAGATCGGCGTGCCGCGCAGAATTCCCTGGAAGCCCTCCAGGGGTTCACCGAGGGAAATGCCCCTGTTGGTGATCCGCATCTCGCGAATGGTGTTCTCGTGCGAACCGAAGCGCTTCTTGATGATCGAGATCGCCCGCCGAACCTGACCGAAGGCCTCGAAGTAGCGCAGCAGGATCACGGTGTCGGCCAGATACGTGACATCGACGGGAGACTTCATGTCGCCTATGAGGCCGTGCTGCGCGACCGTCAGGAATGTCGAGACGCCTTGCCTGTTGAGGTATTGCAGCAGCTCGTGGATGTGCAGGGTCAGAAACTCTTCTTCCGGCATGGCGGCCTGATAGCCGTTGAGGCCGTCGATCACCACCGTCTTCACGCCATGGCGGCGGATCTTGGTGCGCACCCGGTCGGTGAACTCGCCGGGGGAGAGCTCCGCAGCGTCGACCTGCTCGATGAACAGGTTGCCCGCGGCGCACAGCGCATCAAGATCGATGCCGATCAGCTTGGTTCGATCGATGAGCAGGCCGAGTTCCTCGTCGAAGATGAACAGGGCCGCCTTCTCGCCGCGCTGCGCCGCCGAGATGGCGAACTGCACGGTCAGGAGGGACTTGCCCGTGCCTGCGGGTCCCATCACCAGGGTGCTGGAGCCCTGCTCGACACCGCCGCCGAGAAGCGCGTCGAGTTGGCCGATGCCGCTTGTCAGCACATCGCGGGCAAAGCCGGTCTTATGCTCGCCGGAGACCAGGCGCGGAAACACCTGAACGCCGCCTCGCGCGATGATGTAGTCGTGGAATCCGCCCCGGAACGACTGGCCGCGATACTTGATCACCCGCAGGCGACGGCGCTCGGCGCCGTAATTGGGCGTCAGCCCCTCCAGGCGGATCACCCCGTGGGCGAGGCTGTGAACGGTCTTGTCGTTGGTGTCCGTGGTCAGATCGTCGAGCAGCAGAACCGTTGCGCCCTGGCGCGCGAAGTAGTGCTTCATGGCCAGGATCTGGCGACGGTAGCGCAGGGAGCTCTGCGCCAGGAGGCGGATCTCCGACAGGCTGTCGATCACGATGCGGACCGGCTTGGTCCGGTCGATCGCCTCGAACACCGCCTTGGTGGTTTCACCGAGTTCGAGATCGGACGAGTAGAGCAGGCTTTGCTGGTGCTCGTCGTCGAGCAGGCTTTCCGGCGGGACGAGTTCGTACACATGCACCCTGTCGCCGAGGCTCCAGCCATGCGACCCCGCGCCGTCGCGCAGCTCGGCTTCCGTCTCCGACATGGTGACGTAGAGCCCTGTCTCTCCGGCCTTGGCTCCGTCGAGCAGGAACTGGAGCGCGATGGTGGTCTTGCCGGTGCCGGGGCTGCCCTCGAGCAGGTAGACGTGGCCCGGCGACAGGCCGCCGACGAGGATGTCGTCCAGGCCCTCGACCCCGGTCCGCGCTTTCGTGGCGGGTTGAGGTTTAACGGTCATGATGAAGTCCGATCTCGGCCTGCAGGGCGGCCGGAAGCGTGTGGGTCGGGATCAGCCCGAGGATGCCTGTGAGTGCCTGCTCCGCGTGCCACAGGTCGTGCTGCTGCTGCCGCTCGAGCCAGAACTGGGGCGTCGTACCCGAGAGACGGGCGAGGCGGGCGGCCATTTCCGGACTGATTGCGGCCCTGCCGGCCAGAACCCGATGGAGCGTCTGGCGGGCGATGCGAAGCTCGCGGGCGGCTTGGCTGACGGACAGGCCGAGACCAGGCAGAACCCGATCACGCAGAATCCATCCCGGGTGGGGCGGAGCCACCGGAAGAGCGTCTCGGGTGCGGGGCATGATCCTGCCTTTGTTGGCCAACTGTAGCGTTATGGGTGACAGGAGGCGAAAGACAAGGACCCTGGCGGTTTTCGATTCCCGGCCGACGCTGTCAAGCTTGGTCACATCATCGGAGGTTCACGGGAGCACCGTCACACACACTTATCGTAGGTTAATGGCAGCCCCCTTTCAGTCAGGTAAGGCAGAGGGTGTCCTCCGAGCGCAACCGGCGCGCAGGGCACCCTGGCCGTGTCTGAAGGAGCAAGCATGTCCAACAACAATCCCAACGACGGCAATGCTCTGGAGGGGCAGGATGCGCTTGAGGAGCTTCTCAACATCAACGGAGATCCCGGTCCGGAGCCGGCCCTGCTGTCTCATGTGGCGGCCTTCCTGGGCGAGCAGCTCCAGACCTACTACGCCCAGCTCATGAGCGAGCCGGTGCCCGATCGGTTTGTCCAGCTCCTGAAGCAGCTGGACGGGAAAGAACGTGACCGCGATGGCGAGTGAGGATCCTGTCCGTCAGGCCATGCTGGAGGCCATTCCGCATCTGCGCGCCTTCGCCATCTCGCTCACCGGCAACGTCACCTATGCCGATGATCTCGTGCAGGCGGCGCTCCTGCGCGGTCTGGAGAACCTGGACAAGTTCCAGCCCGGCACGAGCATGCAGGCCTGGCTCTTTACCATCCTGCGCAACCAGTTTTACACGGATATCCGCAAGAGCCGCCGGGAGGTGAACGACCCGGACGGGATGCTGGCTGGCAAGCTGGCAGTCATGCCGGAGCAGGGCGCGCGCCTGGACTTCTCGGACATGCAGGTGGCTCTCGCCAAGCTCAGCGTCGAGCAGCGCGAGGCGCTGCTGCTGGTCGGCGCCGAGGGCGTGTCCTACGAGGAGGCGGCGCAGATTTGCGGCACCAATCTCGGCACGATCAAGAGCCGCATCAACCGCGCCCGCACCCGCCTGGCGGAGCTCCTGGCCCTCGATGCCCAGGAGGATCTCGGCCCCGACCGCCTGGTCAAGGCCGCGCTGTTCATGCAGACCTCCTGAGGCCGCTCGGATCGATCCCTACTTGCCGGCCACCTTGCGCAGGGCCGCATTGATGCGGTCCTGCCATCCCGGCCCGTCCTGCTGGAAGAATTCGAGCACATCCTGGTCGATCCGCAGGGTGACGCTCTCTTTGACGCCCGGAATGGAGGGAGCCGGCGCGGGTCCCTCGATGGGCTTGGTCGTGGCTTTCTTGAAGGCCGCTTCGGCCGCCTTGAAGGGATCGGTCGGCCTGCGTCCTCCCGGTACTCTCGACATGTCCGTCTCCGCTGATTGATGCATCTACAATAGGCGAGATCGCAGGCTGGTGCCAAACCGGAAAGGCCGCTGCCGTTTCAACAAAGTCGGGCAGCCGGGTCGAGCGCCGCAGGAACGAGACCTGATCATCGCGGTTGACCTCCATGTCCCCTATGGAGGTCGAGATTGGCTATGACAAAGCTCAAAGGCTTATCGGCTGTTCTTGCAGGCTGCCTTCTCGCCGGCAGCTTTGCCACGGGTGTGTCTGCGCAGCTCAGGATGGATCGCGATTGGGATAACGGCCGCGACTGGCAGGAGCGCGACCGAGGCTGGGAGCGCGATAGAGACTGGCGTGACCGGGATAGGGATCGTGACTGGGATCGCGGCCGCCGGTGGCGCGGTGATCGCGACTGCTATTACGAGACCCGGCGCGAGCGGAACCGCTTCGGCGAAACGGTGGTCAGGCGATACCGCGTTTGCGAAGATTAATTTTTCGAGGCCGGTGATAGCCCATGCACCACCGGCCTCCGTGATTCACTGAGATGTCGCAGGAGGCGTCGGCGCGCTCGTTGCCGCGCGAGGCTGCGACTGAACCCGGTCGAACATTCTCAACGCGGCATCGACGCAGGCCTGCGTCGATTCCCGATCGCTGCAGACCACGCGAAGCTGCGTGTCGCCGCTGCGCACGAAGAAATGCGCGTTGCCGCCGCGATGGTCTTCACCATCGTGGTCGCGCATGGCGCGTCGGCGACGGTCATTCCGGTCGTCATCGCGGTCCCTGTCGCCATCCCACCGGTCGCGGCTGTCATACCACCGCCCGGATCGGTCATCATCGTCATCCCGCGATGGGCTCTGGCTCCAGGCCGACGTTCCGATCAGGGCCAGTGCCGCTGCTAGCATGAGGGCTTTCCGCATATGGGCCTCCATCAGGCGACGCCTTTGAGGGAATGCGCGCAAACATTCCGCCGGAGCGGCGTCTTGGATCGTGAAAAGGGGCGCCTGGGTGAACCGGGGGGCCAAGCGTAAGTTCCGAAAACCGGGATGTGGCTCCGTTGAGCGGGTTGATACCGGAACTGGACATGCAGGCGGAGCTGCCATCCCGGCTTTCAAGGCTAACCCGAAGGCTTCAGTGGGATTGCTGCGTGAACGAGACAGCTTCCATGAAGGGGAACTCCAGGATGGTCTCGTCCAGATCGTCCTTCACCTCGATATGGGACGCCGCCCAGTTGACCGGCTGCTCGAACTCGGTGCTCATCAGGTTTTGCGCCATCGCCCGCGCCACCTCCCAGGCTTGATCCGCATCGCGCAGATCCTGCCCCTCGGGATCGGCGAGCGCGTCGCCGCCGATATGCACGTTGAAGAAGTACCGCGGCATGGATATCCCTGAAGCTTGAGTGGTGAGAGGCCAATCGGGCTGAATGCGTTCGGTTCCGGACCGCATCCGGAATTGCCACTCAACGAAGGCACTGGCCTCACGGCGGGCTGTTGTTGGCCACAGTCAGCCGTGACGACCACAGGGGCCGAAGAAGCGGTTCGGCCACGACCCCGCCGATCACGGCGAAGGCCATCAGGATGAGGCCGAGGCGGCCATAAAGCACAACGCGATCCCTGCGGGTCATGAGCCCTCGCAATCGTCCGGCTGAAATCGAAGCAGGTGGATCCTTGTTGGCGATTGTGGCGAGAATACTGCTCAGATTTGATCCCTGTGACTAAACCAAGGTTTAACCATGCGACAATGAACCCGGTCCCATTGCCCCCCTGGATCGGGTGCCGAGGGGAACGGAGGCCGGTCCGAGCGGTTGAACAAGCTCACGGGGCGGCTGGGGAGCAGGTCCTTTGAGTTCTTGATTTACGCCAATGCCATTGCTCACATCTGAATTGTCGTCCCGGCACGTTGCCGGGCACCTGAGTGCCCTCACCGAGAAAGTCGACGAGATCGCACAGCGTGCCGGCGTATCCCCCGTCGCGCGGCTGGATCTTGAGACCACGCTGGCCGCCTTGCCGTGGCCGAGCCGGCGGCGCCTCGGCCTGGTCCTTCAGAGCGCCCGCGCCGGCACGAGCGACAAGGCCGTGGGGGAGGCCGTCGCTGTGATGCTGGCCCTGGCGGCCGATGTCTGGGCCCGCACGCCTCCGCCGGAGGAGGGCGTCCGCGACAAGCCTCATGCATGAGACCGAACGGTTTCAGGAGACCTTCGAGTAAGCGTCCCGTCCGGCGTCCCAGACCACGATCCGCTGGTCGCCTTCTTCCATCATGACACCCGCGGCCTTGCCGAGGCGGGCCGAGGCTTCGGCCACGACAACAGCCGCCTCGATGGCTTTTGGCCGTTCATCGAACCGGGCAAGCGTCTCTTTCGCGAGGTGAAGGGTCCAACCCTCACCGGACGGGCGGATGATGTAGAGATCCTGCTCGCTCATGATGGCACTCCTGGATCCTGCCGTGACCGGTAATGAGGAATAACGGACGGCCGGGCTGTTTATTCCCCTCAAGCTTCTCATCATCTCGTTCTATGGCCGGAGACCCGGCCCCCGCTAAATTGCCCGCATCGGATCCCGGTCCGCTGATTTCGGAAGATATGGGGTTTGAGGCGGCATGCGCCGGCTCGAGCCATGGATGGTTGATGCGCTGCTACTTTCATTTGGTGAACGGTCACGAGATCATCGCGGACGATACGGGGGTCGAGATCCTCGACCTTGAAAAGGCGCACGCGTGCGCCCTGCAGGCCATTGCGGACATCCGCGCCGAGGCGATCCAGTTGGGCGAATCGTGGCAGGGCTGGCGGCTCGACGTGGTCGATCCATCCGGCAGCGTCCTGCTGTCCATTCCGCTGGACCCGATGCTGCACTGATCCTGTCGCTCCCGCGCGAAGAGCGTTCAGGGTGAGGCCAGGCTAGTGAGGCAGGGCGGCCTTCTCATCGATATGCGCGCTGGAATAGATCCTGTGAGCCAAGGCGGCGAGGCCGAGCAGCGTGATCGCCGCGAGAGCGCAGCAGGCCGCAAAGCCGAGCGAGAAGCCGCTCCGTGCCGTTTCCAACCATATCGGTGTGGTGGTGCCCATCGCCTTCGCGGTCTCGACCGCGCCTGCGAGCGTGCTGGACACGGCGAACTGCTGGGCGGCGTTCAGCCCGCTCAGGTCCACGCCGTCCATGCTCATGCGATAGACCAGCGTTCCGAGACTTCCGAGCAGCGCAACGCCGAGCGCTCCGCCGAACTCCGCGCTCGTCTCGGAGATAGCGGAGGCAGAGCCTGCCTGCTCCGGTGGCGCCGTCCCGACGATCAGGCCCGTCGTGGTGAGGACGACGGGCACGAAGCCGAGCCCCACCAGCATGCTGGCCGTAAGAACGCCGACGAGGCTCTCCGCATAGGCGGCAACGGCCATCGCGGTGACGCCGACCGCATAGACGAGCAGCCCAGAGAGAACGGTCTTGACCGGCCCGAGACGGTTCGTGAACCGATAGGCCTGCAACGACATGATCGTGAAGACGAGGGCGGACGGCACCGACCACACGGCCGCCTCGAGCGGCGACAGGCCGAGAACCAGTTGCAGAAAAAGGTTCTGGAACAGGAACACGCCGAACACGAAGAACATGCCGGCCAGATTGACGATCAGCGAGGCGGTGAACGCCGGGATGCGGAACAGGCGCAGGTCGATCAGCGGATGCGCAAGGCTCTTCTGGCGGCGCACGAACAGCACGCCCACCAGCACGCCGGCCGCGATGGCAACGAGCTGGCGCGGCGCGAAGCCGTCGGCCGCCATGTGCTTGAAGCCGTAGATGACAGGCAGCACGGTTCCGAGCGACAAAGCCACACTGATGAGATCGAGCCTTTCGCCGCCCTCGCTCCGGTATTCCGGCAGCAGGAAAGGCGCCACGACCAGCAGCGCGAGCATGATCGGGATGTTGATCAGAAACACCGATCCCCAGTGAAAATATTGCAGCAGCACGCCGCCGATGAGAGGCCCCACCAATCCCCCCAGGGCAAAGGCGGTGCCCCAGATGCCGATGGCGCGATTCCGCTCGTGTTCGTTCGAGAAGAGATTGACCACCAGGGACAGGGTCGACGGAGCAATCGTCGCGCCGGCAACGCCAAGCAGCGCACGCGCCATGATGAGCTGCTGCGCCGTGCTGGCAAAAGCGGCCACTGCGGACGCCACACCGAACGCGAAGGCTCCGATGAGCAGCACGCGCCTGCGGCCGACCCTGTCGCCGAGCGTGCCCATGGTCACAAGGAAGCCCGCGACCATGAAGCCGTAGATGTCATTGATCCAGAGCAGTTCCGATGCCGACGGGTCGAGATCCGCCACGATGGCGGGCATCGCCAGGAAGAGCACCGACAGGTCCATCGAGTAGATCAGGCAGGCGACCGACAGAACGCAGAGCCCGATCCACTCGCGACGCCCGGCAAGCGGCTGGTCTTGAACGGTAACCTGTTCCTGCATGAACCGACTCTCATCCTGGCGGGGCGGGCACTGTTACGGCGGCGCGACGATTTGGCAAGCCTTGGGGAGAGTGGATTGGTGATCCTGTTCATCGGTGAAGAAAACTTCCAAGTCCCACTCAAGGGCTCGTCGTTCACATGGGGGATGCACGCTGATCCCCTCGTTCGACGCCCGAGCGAGGCGAGTGGCTGGCGATCTCGTAATCGGCTCAGTCGGCTCCTAATGTAAAGTTATATAAAAAATAATCTTAAACAACGGGCCATCGATCTTTCGGCTGTCGTCGAAATCGGCAGTCAAGTTTCAGTAGAAACAACGTCAAGCTTGGCAGCCGTTCATCAGGTTATTTTGGGTAATCTGCATCTGATCGCTGATTTGCCGTGTAGTGTCTGCTCGGGGTGAATGCGGGCTTCGTTTTTGTCTTGCGTGCGGCTGTCTGAGGGCCACGGCCACGCCACTCCCCTGAAGCTCACTCGCTACCAACATGGGAGTCATCGATGACTGAGCAAAACCATACGGCTCACGCCGGATTGTCTGCCGGCGGAGCCAGCGGATCGCATGGTTCGCTGGAACTCAACAGCGCCAACCTCAATGCGGCCCTTCAGGCCTTCGCCGGCGCAGACCGCGTGTTCTTCGCGGACCTGAACGAGCTGAACAATTCCGAGGCGGAGGGCGGTGCTCTGCTCCTGCTCAAGGGCAACCGGCTCACCGTCATCACGGCTGCCCGTGGTGTGGAGGCTGGCCAGATCCACCCGCAGCATATTCACGGCTTCGTGGACGGAAGCAACGCAACGGTGCCGACCCTGGCTCAGGACGATGACCGGGATGGTTTCATCGAGCTGGCCGAGGGTCTGGATACCTATGGTCCCGTGCTCCTCGACCTCACGTCCCCTCCTGGCTCTGGTGCTGCCGGGCTCCCTAATCCCACCGGTACCTCGTTCCTGTTCTCCCAAACCTACGACTTAACCGATCCACGCAATGGTGAACTTGCAAGGCTGTTGGACGACGTGTCGCTGAACAGGCGGGAAATCGTTCTGCACGGCAAGACGGTTCTGGCTGGGCATGGGCAGGGCACGACAGGCGAGGTGAATGGAACGGCAGGCTACAAGCTCCTGCTGCCGATCGCGTCCGGTGAGATCCGGGAACTCTCCTTCAACAGCGCCCTTGCGTCCTTCGAGGCTGCGGTTTCCCTCCAGCTTCGCGACGCCGTGGTCGGCAATGGCGGCAACAACACGCTGAGAGGGACGGGGAGCGGCGATAATCTCCAGGGCCGCGGCGGCCGCGATGTCCTGGATGGCCGGGCGGGCGATGACTACCTGAACGGCGGCTCGGACCGGGACACGCTCTACGGCGGCTCCGGCGACGACTACCTCGACGGCGGCTCGGGCCATGACAGGCTGTTCGGCCAATCAGGCGATGGCCATCTTGTCGGCGGGTCGGGCAACGACGAGCTGTCCGGCGGATCCGGTCACGATCATCTCTTCGGCGGCACGGGCAACGACCGGGCCTCCTTCAATGTCTCGTCCGGCGGCTCGGATGTCGTCAACCTGGGCACGGGCTCCGACACGGTCAGCGTCACCGCCTCCTCGGCGCGGCAGGTTCGTCTCACCTTTACGAGCGCGGAGGTCGGCAACGGAACCGCGACCGATGCCGGTACGATGACCAATCAGGATGGCGGCCTCGCGGTTCGTCTCCAGTCCGAGAACGCCTCCGGCGATCTCGTGGGCAGCATCAGCCGCTTCGACGACGAAGGGATCACGTTCGATGCGGCCAGGTCGGGATTGACCTTCGACGTGCGCGACCTCGTCTCGGGCGCAGCCCGCGGCGATCAGTTCGACGTTGTGAGCCTCGGCACCAGAAGCGCCGAACTCTCACGGCCGTTCAGTCGGGCGACGCCTACTACTTCAATGCCGGCCTGGGCAATGACCGGGTGACGGGCGGGAGAGACGACGACTTCCTGGTGGGCGGTGCCGGCAACGACAGCCTCAGCGGCGGGCGCGGCGACGACTCGTTCATCGGCGGCGGCGGAAACGACGTGCTCACCGGCGGCACAGGCGATGACGCGTTCATCTTTGCCGCTCCTCTCGACGCAGCAGGCAATGTCGACAGGATCCGGGACTTCCGCGCCAGTGACGACACGCTGCGGCTGGACAACGCCGTCTTTGTCGGGCTGACGGACGGAGCCCTGAGCGCCACCGCCTTCGCTCTGTCGAGCGCCGCCGTGGAGGCCGACGACCGGGTCATCTACGATCAGAGCACAGGCAACCTGTTCTTCGACGCCGATGGCGGTGCTCGCGACAACCAGACGCTGTTTGCAACGCTGACCAACAGGGCCACCATCACGGCAACCGACTTCTTCGTGATCTAGCCGCCTTAGACCAGCAAGGGTGCCCCAGGCTTATCCCGGTTTATATTGGAGCCAAGGGAGCGAACACGAGCCTACCCTTCAACCGCAACCCTGGTTGGAGCAATGGCATGAAAGTGTGCATGGATCCCTCAGGCCGCGAGCAGGCCGCGCCAGTGCGTGTCGCGTGACGACGGGCGGCGGTGCAGGCGGCGGTCGAGCAGTTGGCCGGCTTTGACGGCCTCGCCGCTGCGCATGAGCGAGAGCAGCAGCATGTCCTCGATCATCTCGCGCTGCGCGCCGCTGCCGCCGATGCGCGCGACCTCGGCCGCGACCGGCTCCAGGATGCGCGCGCAGGCCGCGTAATCCTCGTCCGCAAAGGCGAGAGCCGCACGGCAGATCGCCGGCACCACCGGGCCTGCCGGCAAGGCGCCCGTCTCAATCAGCGCCATCAGAGCCTTCACGCGCTCTTCGACGGCAGCCTTGTCGCCGGCCGCGGCTGCGAGAAGAGCCATGTGCACGTCGGCGAAGGCGAAGCCGGCCTTCTGGAAGTAGCCCCCGGAATAAGCCGCTGCGTCCTCCCACAATCCCGCCGGCACCGTGTGGCCGTAGGCCTTCAGCCGCCACAGGAAGGACGCGGTGTCGCTCACCACGTTCACCGGCATGCCGGCCGTCACCGAAGGCTGGATGTGATCGGCGTAAATCGCGAGCGCCCCTTGCGGATCGCCGCGCTCCAGGGCGCCGAGCGCCGAGTGCCAGGCGATGTGGCCGTGGAGGACGCCGCTGCGGTCGTAGCCCGGCAGCCAATCGGCGATCAGCCGCTCCGCCTCGTCGTGAGCGCCGCCTTCGTAGAGGGCGTGCGAGAGCGCGTGCGCCGCGTTGGCGTTGTTTCGGCGCAGGTCGTAGCCGCGCTGCGTGAGCGCCCGGCCGTGCGCCACGTTGCCGTTCTCCGCATGCGACCAGCCGCGGTAGGTGAGGAACCACCAGTCGTCGTTGTCGAAATGCCGGGCGTGACGCTCGCAGAGATCCACGCGCGCCTGATCGTGATCCGCCATGCCCGAGAAGGCGAGAAGCCCGAAGGCACCGAGCGGCAGCGACAGGATCAGGACATCGCGGGGCCAGGCATCGGCATGGGCGAGCGCCCGCTCCAGGGCTCTCGCCGATTGTCCGTGAATCGCAAGCGACAGAACCGCCACATGGCTGCGCTCGCGCTCGGTGCCGCGCCTGGCGACGATCTCCTCCGCCGTTGCGATCCGCGCCTTGGCCTTCGCCGCCTCCGTGCGGATCGCGTGCAGGCGGGCGCGGGCCGCGTGGGCGAGGGCGAAGTCCGGGTCGGCCGCAATGGCCTCGTCCAGAACCTCACCGGCACCGGGCCAAGCCGAAAGCAGCAGGTCGATTCCGTGGCGGTAGCGCTCGGCCGCAAGGTCCGACGTGGTCGAGACGGGCAGGCTGCGGCTGTCGAAGCGGGTCATGCAAGATTCCTCATGTCGGGAACGGCAGGCATCCGCCCGTGTTCCCGGCTCTATACGCCATCCCGGCCTGGCCGTATTTTGACGCTCTGCCATTTTGTGTAGAATAAACGCCAAACCGGAGGCCGCGCATGGCATGGGAGACGATCCAGGCACCGCCCGGCTTACAGCCGCCCCGGCCGATCACCGTGCGGGCGCAGTCGATCCCGGCCCGCCACTCCTTTCCCGAGCACGCCCATCGCTGGCACCAGATGGTCTACGCGATCTCCGGCGTCCTGACGGTGGCTGTTGAGGGGCATTCCTTCGTGATCTCGCCGGAGCAGGCCGTGTGGCTGCCGACGGGCTTGCCGCACCGGACCGGGTCCCTGCTCGGGGCCGAGTTCCGCAGCCTCTGGATTGCCCATGAGGCCGGGCACGGCCTGCCCACGAGTCCGACCGTGTTCGCCGTCACGCCCCTGCTCAAGGCGCTCATCGTCGAGGCCACAGCCATCGGGGGCGAGGAAGATCGCGACGGCTATGCCGGCCGGGTGACGGAGCTGATCCTGGACCAGCTCCGGCGCGCGACGCCCCTGCCGGGCGCGCTCCCATGGCCGCGCGGGGGATCTCCCCTGATGGTCCTGTGCGAGGCGCTCTATGCGGACCCGGCCGACCCGCGCGGGACGGAGGCGTGGGGGCGGGACCTTGCCATGTCGGAACGAACGCTCACCCGGCGCTTCGAAGCCGAGATGGGCATGAGCCTGCGCTCCTGGCGCCGCCGCCTGCGGCTGTTCAAGGCGATCGAGCTCATGGGCGGCGGGCTCGACGTGACCCGCACGGCCCTGGAGCTCGGCTACGGCTCCACATCGGCCTTCGTCTACGCGTTCCGCACCGAGATGGGATGCAGCCCCCAGGCCTATATGCGCGGGCGCGGGGTGGATCGGTTGCAATGATCGTACGGGCTCAGGCATTGAAGTTCATGCCCTTTACGATGTCAGCCCGAACCAGCCTTGCACAAGGCCTCGGATCGCAGGACAAAGGCTTCGGCCGGACCATTCCGTTGAGCCAGGAGCGATCGCGTGAATCTCACCATTGACGGCAAGGCATTGGTAGCCGGTGAGGCGGGAGGCGAACTGCTCAGCGCGGAGGTTGGTCTCAGCTTCTGGGGCGGCGTGGATCCTCAAACGGGAATCGTGATCGACCAGCATCATCCTCTGCGCAACCGGAGCCTGGCCGGGCGGGTGCTTGCGATCCCGAGCGGCCGCGGATCTTGCTCCGGAAGCGGCGTGCTGCTTGAGCTGATCCTAAACGGCCATGCGCCGGCGGCCATCGTCATCTGCGAGCGCGAGGAGATCCTCACCCTCGGGGCAATGATCGCCGAGGTGGTCTTCGACTGGTCGATCCCGGTGCTGCGGGTGGACCGGCAGGTGTTCGCGCGCCTAGGTGAGTACCGGTACGCCAGAGTGGCGGGAGGCTGCCTTCAGCTTCTCCACGATGCGCCTGCCGAGGATTGGCAACCTGACCAGGCGCAACATGAGAGAAGCGAGGACACGCCGGTCCGATTGGATGCGATCGACGAAGCATTCCTCTCAGGCCGGCACGGCAAGGCAGCGCAGGTTGCCATGCGCCTGCTGATCCGGATGGCCGCCGTTCAGGAGGCCGAGGCCTTCATGGATGTCTCCCAGGTGCATGTGGACGGCTGCATCTACACCGGTCCGGCAAGCCTGCGCTTTGCCGAGATGCTGGTCGGGCAGGGAGCGCGCGTGCGGGTGCCGACGACCCTCAACGCTATCTCGGTGGACAAGCGCCGCTGGCGTGAGCAGGGCGTGGCCGACAGCTTAGGGAACCCGGCGAGCGCCTTGGCGGACGCCTATCTGGCCATGGGCGCGGAGCCCAGCTTCACCTGTGCGCCGTACCTGCTCGAGACTGCGCCCCGATTTGGCGAGCAGGTTGGCTGGGCGGAGTCGAACGCGGTGGTCTATGCCAACAGCGTGCTCGGCGCCCGGACGATGAAATACCCGGACTACCTGGACATCTGCATCGCCCTGACCGGGCGAGCGCCGCTCGCCGGCTGCCATCGCGATGCCGGACGGCGGGCGACGCTCGCCCTGGATGTCGAGATGCCTCTCGATGCCGATGACAGCGTCTGGCCGCTGCTCGGCTATTGCTGCGGCGCCATTTGCGGCTCCGAGATCCCGTTGATCCGCGGGCTTGAGACGAGCGCCGCAGGGCCGGACGCGTTGAAGGCCTTTGGCGCGGCCTTCGCCACGGTGGCGGCCGCACCGATGTTCCACATTGCCGGGATCACCCCGGAGGCGGACGGGCAGACGCCTGAGCGCCAAGCACGCATCGAACTGGGCGCGTTGCAGCAGGCCTGGGAGGCGCTCAACACGGCGGCATCGCCGGAGGTCGGGCTTGTCAGCCTCGGCAATCCGCACTTCTCCCTGAGCGAGTGCGCGCAGCTTGCCGCGCTGGTGCGGGGGCGAACCAAGTCGCCGGACGTTGCGCTGATCGTGACCTGCAGCCGGGCCGTGCATGAGGCCGCCTCGCAGGCCGGTCATGTGGCCGAGGCCGAAGCCTTCGGCGTGCAGTTCGTGACGGATACGTGCTGGTGCATGCTCGGCGAGCCGGTGATCCCTCCGGCTGTGCGAACGCTGATGACGAACTCCGGCAAATACGCGCATTATGCGCCCGGCCTCGTCGGGCGCGGGGTCAGGTTCGGCAGCATGGCCGCATGCGTGGAGGCCGCCTGCAGCGGCCGAGCGCAACAGGAACCGCCGGCCTGGCTGCACTCGATGCGGATTGCTCAGTCCGGTTGATCTGCCGCACCGGCGGGCGTACGAGGTCCCAAACCGGCTGAAGGCCTTTGCACAGGAACTGCCTCATGAAGAAGATCGGCTTTCTCTCGTTCGGGCACTGGTCGCCTTCGCCCGGCTCGCAGACCCGCTCCGCCCGCGACACACTGCTCCAGTCCATCGACCTGGCCGTAGCGGCCGAGGAACTCGGTGCGGACGGCGCTTACTTTCGCGTCCATCACTTCGCGCGCCAGCTCGCCTCGCCGTTTCCGCTGCTGGCGGCCATCGGGGCGAAGACCAGCCGCATCGAGATCGGCACCGCCGTCATCGACATGCGCTACGAGAACCCGCTCTACATGGCCGAGGATGCGGGCGCGGCCGACCTGATCGGCGGCGGGCGCCTCCAGCTCGGCATCAGCCGCGGCTCGCCCGAGCAGGTGATCGACGGCTGGCGCTATTTCGGCTACGCGCCGGAGGAAGGCCTGAGCGATGCCGACATGGCGCGCCAGCATACGGATGTGTTTCTCCGCGTGCTGAGCGGCGAGGGCTTTGCCCAGCCGAACCCACGCCCGATGTTCCCCAACCCGCCCGGCCTGCTTCGCCTCGAGCCGCATTCGGAGGGCCTGCGCGAGCGCATCTGGTGGGGATCCGCGTCCGACGCCACGGCCGTGTGGGCCGCGCAGCAGGGGATGAACCTCCAGAGCTCGACCCTCAAGGAAGACGAGTCGGGCGAGCCCTTCCACGTGCAGCAGGCCCGGCAGATCCGCCGCTACAGGGAGGCCTGGAAAGAGGCGGGGCACGCCCGCGAACCGCGCGTCTCGGTCTCACGCTCCATCTTCGCGCTCATCGACGACCGCGACCGCGCCTATTTCGGACGCGGCAAGGAGGGCGACCAGATCGGCGTGATCGACAACATGCGGGCGATCTTCGGCCGCTCCTATGCGGCGGAGCCGGACAGGCTCGTGGAGGAGCTGAAAGCCGACGAGGCGATCGCGGAGGCCGACACGCTGCTTCTCACCGTGCCGAACCAGCTCGGCGTCGCCTACAACGCTCATGTGATCGAGGCGATCCTCAAGCACGTCGCCCCGGCGATGGGCTGGCGCTGACGCGCCGGCCCCGCCGATGCATCAAGCGGGCAGCACGACCACCTTGGTCTTGACCGGCGTGCGGTCGTAGAGGTGCATCATGTCCTGCGTGAGCAGGCCGACGCAGCCGCTGGTGATGCCGTTGCCGATCGATTCCGCGTCGAGGCTGGCATAAATCGTGTAGAGCGTGTAGGCGCCGTTCTGGTAGAGATGAAGCGTGCGCGCGCCGAGGGGGTTGTCGAGGCCGCCCGGCATACCGCGGGCCCATTTGGCCGCCTCGGGCTGGCGCTTGATCATCGCCGCGGGCGGGGTCCAGGTCGCCCATTCGCTCTTGCGCCCCACATAGGCGTCGCCGTTCCACCGGAACCCGTCGCGGCCCACATTGGCCCCATAGCGGGTGGCGTTGCCGCCTTCCTCGATGCGGTAGACGTAGTAATTGCCCGGATCGACGATGATCGTGCCCGGCGCTTCCTTGGTGTCGTAGCGGACGGTCTTGCGGAAATATTTCGGATCGACCTTGCTGACATCGATGGCCGGGATCGGGAACTTCTCGTCCGGCACCGGCCCGTAGACCTTTGATGCCTCGGCCAGGCTCATGCCGTCCGAGGTCACGCAGCCGGCGAGCCCCAGGGCACCGAGCCCGGCGGCCGAGCCGGCCAGAAACCTCCGGCGGCTGAGAAGCCCCGCCCGGCGCTCAAGCAAAGCCGCCTCGTCCGTCTCGCCGGCACCGGCGTTCTTCACGTCCATGTTCATGATCGGCCGTTTCCCTTGTCCTGGCGCCCGACGAGCCAAAGCTCCGGCAACCACCCGCTGACTGTCTTGGTTAAGCTGGAGATTGCCGTCTCACGGCGCGATTGGCAAGTCAGGGCCCTATGGGCGGGGTTTGGCATAAACTAGAGCCGGTCACGTCCATGAGGAGCACCGCGCCGAACCATGGGTCTCCGCTTCGGGCCAAATTCTGCGTTGAACAATGCCCTGTGAAGGTGAGCGCACCCTGCGAAGGCAGACGCTAGGTCTACTTCCGAGTTGCGCCGAACCCGGACTTTGCGACGAGGCGCTATGCGCGATCTGCACGGGTCTAGCCGCCGGCCACAGGCATGCGCTGGCCTGCAACCAAGACGAGCGAGACAATCGCCAGCAATGAGCAGATCGCCATGATCACGATCAGTGGCCAGACGGTTGAACTGAGGGCCGCGCCAACGATGGGAGCAACAAGCGCACCAAACCCGATCTGGAAGCTGCCCGACAGGCCAGAGGCGGCTCCTGCGAGATCCGGCCTCACGCTCACGGCACCTGCAATGCCACTCGGCAGAACCAGCCCGTTCGCCACGCCGATGAAGAGCATTGGCCCGAACAGGGCAACCGGCACCAGGAAGCCTGAAGCGATCAAAGCGGCCATGGTTCCGATGCTCGCGAGAGACAGGAGCGTGCCTGCCAGGATCATCCGGTTCGGTCCCATAGTGCTTGCTAGGCGGCCCGTGGCGAAGTTGCCCAGGATGTAGCCGCACGGCACCATGGCAAAATAGAATCCGTACTCCGCTGGACTGCGTCTCAACAGTTCGATCATCACATACGGGGCGCCCGCCAGAAAGGCGAAGAACATGGCCGACACGAAACTGGTCACCAGGGTGTAGCCCCAGAACTGGCGGGAGCGAAACAGGCTCCTGTAGCCCTGCAGGAGTTCGCGAGCAGTCTCTCCTGAGGCGCGGTTGTGGTTGGTCTCGTGCAGGCGCCCATACGCAAACACGAGGGCGAGCCCACCGAAGCCGACCAGAAAAGCGAACGAGGCGCGCCATCCGAAGAACGTTTCGAGCAGGCCGCCGATAGTCGGCGCGACCATGGGAGCGACCGCCATGCCCATAGTGACATAGGCGATCATGCTCGCCACTTGATTGCGCCCATAGAGATCGCGCACGATGGCACGGCTGAGCGTGATCCCGGCACAGCCTCCGATGGCCTGCACGATGCGGCCGAAGATCAGCATGCCGATGCTCTGAGCCAGCAGGCACAGGACGGATCCCGCCACGAATGTCAGAAGCCCGATCAGGAGCACGGGCCTGCGCCCGAACCGGTCGGACAGCGGACCGATGATCAGCTGTCCCAAAGCCATTGCACCAAGATAGAGCGACAGGGTCAGCTGGATGGTGGTGAAATCGACACCGAGCGCCCGTGCCATCCCGGGCATCGACGGCAGGTACATATTGATGCCCAGCGGGCTCACGGCTGAGACAGCGATGAGCAGCGCAACAAGGCCGGGCTTCACGGCAGGCCGAGCCGCTGCGGCGTTGTGATGATTCATACCTTCAAGATCGCTTCCGGCGCCCGTGACCAGCTTGGCAGTTGAGCTTCCTTGTGCACAAGCTAGGACGTCTATAGGCTCATGACAGTGCTTGGTCTCCTCGACTGGCGCAAGACTGATCTGCACGCACTGCAAGGATGACCAGGCGACGTGCAGATATGAGCCAGCCTGCCGTAATCCCGCGTCAGATCCGATGGTCGGGCGAGACGGGAGGGATCACAGGGCTATGGTCGACGCTTCTATCCCTCGGCGCAGGTTGGTGTGGGAGGCTTGTCTGACCGGCCGCGAGACGCTGCTCCAGAGCAGCAACCTGCCGCGCCAGGTTATCGATGGCGGCCTTGAGAGCGAGAACATCGGCTGCGTCCGGAATCGTCGACACCGCAGCGCCCGTCCGGCTAACAGCCGGTTCGATACGGCTGTTGCCGGGCTCATCGGCAAGAGACGGCTCCACCCGTCTCTTCCGGGGAGAGAAGAGGCGGCGGAAGGCCTGCCAGATCAGCCAGAGCACACACACGGCCAGAAAGAGTGTGAGCAAGACAGCCGGCAGAGTGTCGAACATGGTTGTTGCCATTCCTATGCGTGTTGATGAAGCTGTGTGGCAATGCCATGGCAACGCTTATCGTTCCCCGATCAAAGGCTGATGAAACCTGATGTTTCCCTCTCCGCTGCTCCTGAGTGCCATTGCGATTGAGGGCTATGCTGTTCTCGCGGTGGAACTCCTCGCCATTCGTCAGCTCACTCCCTATGTGGGCAATGCCACCGACACCGTTGCCATCGTGATTGCCGCGGTGCTGCTCCCGCTGGCACTCGGCTATGAGGCTGGTGGCCGGGCGAGCTTTGTGCCCGGCGATGAGGCGGGCGTGCGCCGGCAGCTCACCCGGAACCTGCTGATTGCCGCCTTCCTTCTGAGCCTCGGGTTGTCCCATCCCTTCCTGGCGGCTTTCTTCCAGATCCTCGACAACCTTGGTCTCACGCACCGCCTGGTTCAGGCCGCCGTTCACACCTCCCTGTTTCTGGTCTACCCGATTTACCTCCTGGGACAGACCATCCCGCTGGTCGCCTATTGCTCCACAGGCGCCAGTCTGCCCCGCTCCACGGGCCTGATGCTCTTCCTGTCCACCCTCGGGTCGTTCCTGGGCTCGGTGGTGTCGACCCTCGTGTTCATGACCTTCTTCGGCGTCCACATCACGGTAGCCCTCACCCTTGGGCTCCTGGTGCTGCTCGCGGGTCTTATCGGCTGGCGGGTCGAAGATCACAGGAAGCTGGTTCTCACAGCCGGTGCGCTCGGCCTCTACATCGTTGCGATCAACAGTCCCGCGGCGGTCAAGGCGTATGGCATTGTCAGCAACAATCTCTACAGCGAGGTGCGGATCGTTCCCAATCCGGCCGAGAACAGCCGCCTCCTGGTCATCAACAACAGCCCATCCTCCAAGATCGCGGAGCATCCGGAGTACCGCTTCGCCTACCTGAAGTTCATCGAGAAGGAAGTTCTCAGGAGGCTCGACACCGACCGCCCCCGGCGCGTCCTGGTGATCGGGGCCGGAGGCTTCACCATCGGCTTGGAGGATCGCTTCCATGCCTACACCTATGTCGATATCGACCCGGCCTTGCGGGCGGTGAGCGAGGAGCACTTTCTTCGCCAGCCTTTGTCCGCGAACAAGATCTTCGTGCCTGAATCCGCCCGGGCCTTCCTGCGCCGCAACACCCAGACTTATGATGTCGTGGTGCTCGATGCCTTCACCAACCGGATCAGCCTGCCGCCTGACCTGATCACCCGCGAGGCCTTTGCGGCCGTGAAGCAGGCCGTGGCGCCGGACGGTCAGGTGGTCATGAACATCATCACCTCGCCGGACTTTGCCGATCGCTTCAGCCGCAGCATCGATGCAACGATCCGCAGCGTGTTTCCGTTCGTCACCCGCCAGCTTCTTCCCGAGACGCGCACCGGCAGCGTTGCGAGCGTGCTCTATCTTGCAGGCAGGCTCGAGGACGAACCCCACGACATCTACACGGACAACCAGAACCGCTCGTTCCTGGATTATTAGCCGGTGTAATGAACCGTCATTCTCCCGGTTGAGCATGAAGGTCCGACTAGGTCAAAAGCGGAAGTGGAATGGCGGTCTGTAGCGGTCCGCTCATGTGTCTTGCTGGACACTCCACATGTGTTTGAGATGAACCACGAGAACGTCATGCGGTTCGTGGGAGGTCTCATGAGTTGACCGATCTGACCCCGAGGGTGTGGAGGCCAGGGATGCTCAGCTGTTCGCCCCTTCGGTCTTGTCGCCGATCCTCATGATGCGAGCCGCATGGTGCAGCATATAGGAGGGGCGGGGATCATGCCGGTGATGTCAGCGTTTGCCTCCGCCTCCGCCTCCGCCTCCGCCTCCGCCACCATTGCCGCCCCCGCCGCCATTCCCGCCGCCGTTGCCATTGCCGCCACCGCCGCCTGCACCGGAGCCGCCAGAGCCACCACCGGGTCCGCCTCCGCCGTGATCGCCGCCGCGTCCGCCCCCCTGGTTGCCGCCGCCGCTATTGCCGCTGCCGCCGGAGCGATTGCCCGATGATCCGCCTTGGCCGTCGCGCCCGCGCGCGTCGCCCGGCGATGAATCCCGACGGGACGAGCCGGATCCCGGCTGCGCATCACGCGGGGCACCGCCGCGTCCCCGTGCATCCGCCGGCGTGTTGCGCGAATCTTCGCGATCTGCCGCCTGGGGTGATCCGCGCAATGACGTCGGCTTTCCTTCGAGGGACACCCCCTCGATGCCGAGACGTCCTCTCTGATCGGTCACGACCGTCACCACCGCCGGGGCATAGGACCCGACCGGCAGGGTCGAGGAGCGGCCTGCCACCTCGAGCCCCGAGCCGAGGCGTAGCCCGCTTCGCGTCCGCTCCACATAGGCCTCGATGGAGAACCGCCGGATATTCGTTCCCAGGAGATCCCGTTCCCGGGCCGTCCGGGTCACCTGGAGCGTGCCGTTGGCATAGGACCCTTCGAGCACGGCCCGGGTGCCCACAAGGGCAGGGTCCAATCCGGCGAGCTTCAACGTCCCGATCCCGGGGCCGCCGTTGCGCGCTCGGACGACCTGACCGGCGATCCTCTCCGGCCCGCTATCCCGTCGCTCGATCAGGCTTGCGACGATCGTGCCATCCGGCCGCCGCAGGCCGAACACCGCCACGCGCTCTCCGCGCTGCCACCGGCCTGCGTCGCTGAGCGCCTGCGTAGAGACGGTTTGACCAAGAACCGTCAGGGTCGTCCTGCCCGTCGTCTCGATCGGGCCGACAACCTCGCTGGTCACGTCGATCTGCCGCGTGGCCAGCACGCCGTTGCGGTTCTCGGCAACCACCCGCACCACCTGACCGATCTTCAGGTCGGACACCGCACGAGCCTGTCCGTCGATCCGCACCGGCACGTCGGGCGCGTAGTTCACATGCTGGCCGTTGACGATGATGCTGCCGAAGCCGCGGATGCGGCCCATCATGCCGGTGCCGCCGATGCCCCGGTCGCCGTCCTGGTCATCGGCCACGACCCCGGTGCCGCCGATGCCGCGGTCCTGTCCTTGCTGGCCCCAAGCTAGGGTGAGTGAGGCGACCAGCAGAACCAGCGCCACGAGCCAGAGGGCATGGGTTCGTGCGAGCGAAGCGGCGTGGGTCTTCACGGCTTGGCTCCCTTGTCGGTGGATGCTGCCGCAGCGGGTGGCGGCACGACCTCTTCCGAATAGACATACACGCCGAAGTTCCAGCGCCACTGTCCCGAGGGAGCTTGGTCGCTGGCGGAATGGGCCTCACGGTTGAGCGTGTGGAGAGCCTCCATGGCCACGTCGCGGGAGCGCCGCTGCAGCTGCTCGGCCAGTTCCTTGGTCAGCCCGTCATAGTGGACGGCCCGTTCCAGGAAGGGCGGTGAGCCGGCCTCCACATTCGCCACCGCGGCGGCGATGTGGTCGTGCAGGTTGCGTCCGAGATAATAGAGCTGCTGGTCGTCTCCGCCGCGCGGCACATAGGCCGCCTCGGCCAGGACGGCGCGATCCTCGTCGTCCAGCACCACCAGCTTGCGGTCGAGCCATTCGTCCAGCACCGCGCGGGGCCGTACGTCCCGCGTGACCGAAGCGACAAGGCGCTCGAAGGACGGTTGCGGCATCTCGGCCGTGCGGGGGAGGGGCAGGGGGCGCCCGTCGCTGCCGGTGAAGTCCGGGTCCGCAAGCCAGCGGGCCAGGATGCGGCTCGTCTGCGAGACTGTCGCCGGCACCGTGTTGACCGGAGCTCCCGCGCCCCGCAGCCGGCGGACTTCCTTGCGGTGGATGCCGGTCAGCAGGCTGACGCGGCTGTCCGTCTGCTCCTTGCCCTGAAGGGCGAAGTCGTACTCGGCGACGTTCACGTAAAGCTCGCGCAGCAGCTCCGCCAGCATGGGGAACGTGATGCCGCTGCGGATCAGCAGCCGCACGAGGGGGCGCAGCAGGCGCGCGAGGGGCGCATGCAGCTTGGCTGGTTCAAGGGAGCGGGGGGCGTCGCCGGACATGGTGTCTAAGTAGGCCGATCAATCGTGGGAATCAATCCCACATCCAGGTTGACGTGGGAAAATTTCTCACATAATCCTTAAGCCAAGGGGGCTGACAGGCTCATACGTTTTGGAAGGAAACCTCATGACACGAGGTCTTGCTCTGACTGCTTCGGCACTGGCTCTTGGTCTCGCCGTCAGCCTGCAACCGCTGTCGCTCGACCTGACCTCGCTCCAGCTCGATCAATCCCAGGCCCAGGCCAAAGGCGGTGATGGCGGTGGTAACGGCGGCGGCAACGGCGGTGGAAACGGCGGCGGCGGTGGCAGCAACGGCGGTGGCAATGGTGGCGGAAACGGCGGCGGCAACTCCGGTGGCGGTGGCGGTGGCGGCGGAAAGTCCGGTGGCGAGTCACGTGGCGGCGGCGAGAATTCCCGTGGCGGCGAGCGCAGCGGCCGCAGCTCCGGCCCGGGCGATGCCGCAGCGAAGGGGCAGGCGAGGGCCGAGGAGGCGCGCAGCACCCGCGATGCCAAGCGCGAGGCTAGGGAGGCCGGGACGAAAGTCTCCACCGACGCGAAGAAGGCAGCCTCCAGCGCCAGGACGATCGGCCTCGACACCGCCAAGCTCGGCCGCCTGAACGCGGTGAATGCCTCGGCGACGGCCCGGCTGAATGCCGCACCGAACTCGACGGTCGGCCTGATCGCGGCCTACGAGAAGGCGCTGACGCTCGGCACGATCCCAGAGGACGAGATCACCGACGCGGAGATCACCGCAGCCGCCACGGCCTTGGCTCAACTGTCGAAGCAGGGTGTGCCGGAAGAGCCTGTCAAGGTGCTCAACGAAAAGCTCGGGCTCGAGATCGATCCTGAATCCGCTCTGTTCGATGACATCGTCAACGAAGCCCGCGAGATCCAGGCGGCCCAGCCTTAAACGTGCACGACGTCCTGCCGCCGACCGGCGGCAGTACACCTCATCCATCACGATCCATCCAACGCGGTCGGGCTCACATGCAGGGATCCATTCATCACATCCGGACCACAGGGGGAGCGCCCATGCAGACCTTCCGCAGTCCCCGCGTTCTCATCGTCGAGGACGAGACCCTGGTGTCGATGCTGATCGAGGACATGGTGTGCGATTGCGGCGGACAGGTCGTCGGCCCTGCCGCCACATTCGAACAGGCGGCGGCTCTGGCCGCTGAGGAGGATCTCGACCTCGCCATCCTCGACGTCAACATGGCGGGTCTCGCGGTCTATCCCGTGGCCGACATCCTGCGCCACCGCGGCATCCCGTTCATCTTCGTGACCGGCTACGATCCGAGCATCGTCCCCGCGCCCTATCAGCACGCGCCCGTGCTCCTCAAGCCGTTCTCCTACGAGACGTTCAGCGAAACGTTCGATGCCGCCGTTGCCGAGCGGGTCGATGCGTTGGCGATCTCGTAAGCGCGTGAATCACGCCTCACCGATGCTCCGGGCAGCCGATGTCATGCACTCGGCACGCAGAACGAGTCTCTCCCAAGAATCCTGAAGCCTGCTGCCGAACAATCCGGCGCGGCGCTTTGTCTGCCATAGACGGGCTTAACGCTCTGCGCGCAAACCGAGGCGCATGCGAAATCCAGGCCGCAAATTGAGCAACTACCCCTTCGGAGCAGTTGCCAGCTCTCAGATTAGTGCAGAACCTGAACCATTCCAAAGTTCACCAATTTCATCCTCCTGAATTTTTCCAAATTGGATGGTTTCATGCCTGCTATCGCGTCCAACAGCTTGTCTGGAAACGCCTACATCGATGGCATGATCAGCGAATATAAATGGGCAGCCAACAGCCTAACCTACAGCTTCCCAACGCAGGGCTCCTACTACGGCACCGCCTACGGCTCGGCGGAGAACCTCACCAATTTCGGAGCCATGAACGCTGCGCAGCAGACGATGGCTCGCTCTGCATTGGCCATGGTCGCATCGGTTGCGAATCTCCGCTTCACCGAACTGGCTGAAACGGCAACCCAGCACGCGGATCTTCGCATGGCCATGTCGGACAGGCCGGGCAGCGGTTGGGCCTACCACCCGACCACGGCTGCTGAAGGTGGCGATGTTTGGTTCAGCGAAGCAACGGGTTTGTACACGAACCCGATGAAGGGCAATTACGCCTCCTATGCGTTCATGCACGAGATCGGGCATGCGCTCGGTCTGGGGCATCCTCACGAGGACGGCATGCCGCTCGATCGTGACTCGATGGAGTACACGGTCATGAGCTACCGCTCCTACGTCGGGGCCTCCACGACCGCAGGCCTCACGAACGAGACCTGGGGCTATGCGCAGTCGCCGATGCTGTATGACATCGCGGCCCTTCAGCATCTCTATGGGGCCAACTATGCCACCAACAGCGGCAACAGCCTCTATTCATGGAGCCCGAGCACCGGCCACATGCTCATCAACGGTGTGGGGCAAGGTGCTCCTGGAGCCAACAGGATTCTTCTCACCATCTGGGATGGCGGCGGCAACGATACCTACGACTTTTCGAACTATGCCGGCCAACTGAAAGTCGACCTTCGTCCCGGCGCCTGGACCACGACGGCCACGAACCAGTTGGCGAAGCTGTCCGCGGACGGCGCGAAGATCGCTGCCGGAAACATCGCCAATGCGCTGCTGTTCCAAAAAGATGCACGCTCGCTCATCGAGAATGCCGTCGGCGGCTCCGGCAGCGACACGCTGACGGGCAACGAGACGGCCAATGTGCTCAAAGGAGGGGCCGGGCAGGACAAGCTGTATGGCTTGTCCGGCAACGACACGCTGGATGGCGGCCTGGGAACCGATACGCTCTTCGGCGGGGCGGGAAGCGATGTCTTCGACATCAACGCCGTCAAGGAGACGTCTCCGGGTGCGCGGGATACGATCCAGGACTTCGTCCAGGGTGCTGACCGCATCGACCTGCGCACGATCGACGCCAGTGCGGGGGCCGCCGGAGATCAGGCGTTCTCGTTCATTGCCGCCAGATCCTTCACGGGCCAGGCGGGGCAGCTGAACTTTGCCAATCACATGCTGTCGGGCGATGTGAACGGCGACAAGGTCGCCGATTTTCAGATTTATGTTGCGGGCTTGTCCGCACTCGCCGCCATGGATTTTTACCTCTGACGACGGGCGCGAAAGCAAGGCTTGAGAGGGGCGGCCCGTGATCCTTCCCGGGCCTGTCGTTCCGCTAACCGTGGCGGCTGGCGTAGCGGCGCTTTTTCGTGAGGTTCCTCTGTCCTTCGAGCACCTTGGCCGGGGCGATCACCGCCTTGTAGCGGCGGGTCTTCTTCTTGAACGACGGTCTGGTACGCGCTTTGCCGGCCATGGACTTTATTCCCTCATTGATGGACGCCGAGTTTACATGGAGCAGGGGACAGGTCAACGCCGGTCCCGGCCGCAACCCGCCGCGCGGGTCCGCAGCCCGCCGGGCGGGCGCCACGTTCGGTCAAGGCTGCCTGCATGGATCGAGCAGGGCCGGAACAGGCTTCGAAGCCCTGGCGTTACAAGGAAGACGGTTAGCGACGGACCCACCGGAGCGCCCTGGAGAACGCACATGGCGAACCCCCCTCATGCCGGCAGCCCATCCGCCCCTGAAAGGGAAGGGAACAGGCCTGCAAAGCAGCTCTTGGACCACGATCTCGCCGAGAACTCGCAGGAGAACCTCGACGCGAGGCTCGACCACGCCATCGAGGAGACCTTTCCCACGAGCGATCCGGTCTCCGTGACCATCACCAAAGGCCCCGAGCCCGAGCGCGAACCCCGCCCGGCGGCGGGCGACCGATCCGGCGATCCGCCCCAGGCCTCCACCGAGCAGGTTCTCAATCAGGTGCGGGACGCCCTGCACGAGGTCTCGGATCAAGCGTCGGGCGTCGCCCGCGACGTGTACGAGCGCGGCGAGCACTACGCCCGGCAGGCGCGCGAGCAATATCCGGAGGCGGAGCGCTACCTCCGCCAAGGCCGGCGCGCCGTGACGCAGCAGGTGACAGGCAACCCCTTGCTCGCGCTGTTCACGGCGGCAGCGGCCGGCTACGCCCTCGCCTGGCTGCTCCACGGCGAGAGGAGAAACCGAGACCCTGACGTGCCGGATTACGGCCGAACAGAGCGCGGATACGCCCCCCACCGGGACAAGCAGGGGCTTTGACGGGCGCTGACGCGATCAGGTGAACAGCGTGGCGTGAGGCGGGGCTCTTCGCATCGGGGAGATTGTCGTCACCGATAGCATGTTGAGTAAAGCCTACAGGAGATCACTGAGGCGTGCGGCCGTCGTAGTGCCCTCGCGTAGATGCACGATGTTTTCAGGCTCCGAAGCGAACCATGCGAACGACCCCCATGCAAGGGCGGACACAGTCTTCTTGAAGCCGGCGGAGCCGCGATCCTGGTAAGCCGTCAGGAAGGTAATGTGAGATCGAGGGAATCCGGCTGTGTCAGTGAGCTTGAAGATGGCCTCCTGCCGCCGCTCAGTGATCGCGCCGTCCGTGGCCACCACTTCGACAAAGACGAGGAGCGGGTCCTTGGATCCAAGATCGACGAGGATAAGATCGGGCAAGTTCTTATCGGCCTCGATCTTCAATCCGATCATGGCTGCGAGTTTGTCGTCTCTCGCAACGACTTTGTTGCCGCTCTCGCTGAGCCAGAGGACGGCTGGGCTTTCCAGGAACCGAGAGGCGAAGTCCTCGACAACGGCCTTCGTGATGATCGAGCTCGGGCCGGGCGCAAGCGACCTCGTCTCCTTGCTAGGAAAAGTCACGAGGACGCTAGCCGCGCTGCCTGCAGCGCCTGACAACATGATAGATACGCGGGTCAGGGCGCTCTTACTGAGATGCGCCGTCTGGAATGCTGCGATGAGAGCCTCGAGGCTTGGTCCGGTCAATGCTGGATCGAATAGAGCTGCAAAATCTGTCTTAAGGGCGTAGCGCGGCGCACTGGATGTTGTCGGCAGATCCTCGCGGCGGAGCACCGCGCCTACCGCGACGAGGCCGTCCCGAAGTGTCTCGTCGCGAATCGGTTCACGGGTGTTGTCGGCGTACCAGCGGGTGTCGCCGGCTTGATAAGATTTCTTCAGCACTCCCGAGCTGTAAGCCTGCCGGTCGAAGTCGTTTGCCAAGACCGATTGCTCTTCGGTCATGCGATAGACATGGACAGGCCCCAGATAGCGGCCGGAGCCTTCTACCGCGCCGATGTAAAGCGCGGTGAACACAGTGCTGGCCGCCAAGTCGCGGATACAGTATGCCCGGTTTGGCGTCCCTTCGGGGAAGATCAATGGCAGCCGCTCGGAGACGACCTCAAGAGGCACATAGGTCGGCAGACTCATTCCGCAGGACCACCGAGATTAAAAAGAACTTCGCATTCTGCTTCTATCCGCGCCCGGCCGGCGCGGGCGTCAACGAGCTTAGTTAGCGTCTTGACACGAGCCGGATCCGGTAGCGGTAGGGCTTCGAGCTCGTAGGCGGAGACGGCAACACTGCCGCTGAGGCAGCGGAAGGCCCGGTCGGCAGCGGCGCTGTTTAGAAATGCAGCGAGGGTAGCCGGCGGCACTTTGGGCTTGGCGGCGGTTGCCCGGATCATGTTGAGGTGGTTCTCGATCACGACGGCCTTGTGTTCAGTTAAAAAATCGTTGGGAAGAGCTGCTGCAATCAGCCTGCGGTTCTGCTCCTTGGCAGTGGTCCGCTGCAGTAGAACACATGGCCGCGAGGTGACGAGCCATTCGTCACCTCCCTTTGGTTCGAAATACGGCTCGTGGTTCTTCTTGTCCGCCCTGAATACAAATCTCCCATCGGCAGTGACTGCTTCCGCCCATATCAGTGGCAGGTGGCCGCGACCAGGTCGGCTACGGAGTTGATCTTTAAACCGGTTCCACACGAGTGGGCCGGTGCTGACCTCATAACCCCAGTCAGCTAGCCGGTGCGGCATGTGGTGGAGGCGGTCGACGAGTTCGGCTTGGTCCGAGTTGCGGGGGATGATCCAGGGCTCAGAAGGCTCCTGCGGAACCTCGAAAGTGCCAACAGCGACAGTTTTGAGATAGTCTTCACCGGTCGGCATGACTTCATGGATCGTGGCGGCCTCGGTATTCGCGCGACGGTAGGTGGCGAGCAGGGTTTCCTGCAGGACATCGTCGAAGATGCCCTTCCGAGCTGCAATGAAGTCGATTGTCACCGGCGGGGCCTCGTTGCCGATAAGCGATCGCAGGTTCTTGAAATACTCGCCAGCCAAGAAACTAGTCGGTGTGACGTAGGCGATAACACCCCCGGAGCGCGCATGCTTCAGGGCGAGGTCAGTGAACAGACCATAGAGATTGGCGTGTCCGTACAGGCTGCGGCTGAATCGGGCGCGGTCCTCGGCCGAAAGTTTCACGCGGCCATAGGGCGGGTTGCCGATAACGAGATGGAATTTCTCGCGCGGCGTACTACGCTGGAGACTATCACAGACGGTCACGACCACCGGTAGCCGCGCATTGGCTCTGCGGCAGACGGGGAGCATGATGGCGTCCAGGGTCACTTGTGAGAGCCAAGCCGCGAATGGATCGATCTCAAAACCACGCAGCCGCTCGCCGATGTTCTTGACGAGAATCTTCGGTTCGACGTTGGGCAGGGCTTCGAGAATACGGCTGGCGATAGGTGCAAGGAAGGCTCCACCACCGCAGGCCGGATCAAGGACTCGCGCCTTTCTCCAATCGACACCTGCTTCCGTGGCTTGGGCAATCAGGCGCCTAGTCAACTGAGGCGGGGTATAGAACACGCCATAGTCAGCCCGGTAGGTCGGCGCGAGCATCCCCGTGTAGGTGAGGCCTATTGCATAGGCAGCGTCCTCCGGGGCCACAGCCGCAGCGGCGACCCCGATGCTGTCGGCTGAGGCTGCTGCCGGCTCAGGTAGGTCGGCAAAGACGACGGGCTGGAGCAGGCTACGGAGGGGAAAGCGGCTATCGTTCTCCGAGATCCTTTTCCACCATGCGTAGACCAGACGATAGCAGAAGGCACGAGCGAGCTGCAGGCGCTCACTCTCAGGTACGGCGTCAGCGAGCGCGCGCGCCATGATCCGAGCAGCGTTCAGCGAACCTAGATGGGTTTTGTTGATCGCTTCTGGAGGGGCGATCTTCTGCTGTCGCTTGGTTGCCATGGCTTGCAGTGCCGCGTGTTCCTATATGATCGAGATAGCGCAGATAGCTTAAGCATTCACCTTAATCGAGCCCATAAGACGTATTTCTTAGATGGCAAGACCTTAGGGGTAAGCTTTGCCGAAAGGGTAGGTTCCGACAATCCTACTGGTCAGGCTTTGCACCGCCATTGTAGGTAGAGCGTGCCAATTGTTCGCAACGAAGCGGTTGGGATTTGCAGGTCTTCGAGTTCGTCGTCCGCAATAACAGACAAATCCTCTAAATCCCCGCCCCATTCTCAAACGTCCAGTAGTAGCGCTCCTCATACTCCCGCTCCTCGCGCTCGATGCGCTCCAGATGAGTCACGAGTTCGTCGCGCAGCTCGTGGAGGCTGCGGCGGGGCTGGTTGTCGATCTCGTATTCGCCTGGGGAGAGGGGTGGGTGGGCGTGCTTGTCCATCTCGCCCAGCGTCCGGGTGAGGCGGGCGAGGGGCTGGAGGGCGCGCCCTGCGACCGCCAGCGGTTGGTGCTCCAGCTCCTCCGCCTGACGCTCCGCAAGGCGCCAGAGCTTCTGGGTGAGCCGCTGGCGGGAAAGGGCCGTCGAGGCCCGGGGCGGCGATCCGGCCGGCGGGCGCTTCCAGCCGCCTTCCGCCACATACCGGGACACGGTGGCGATGGACAGGCCGAGCTCTCCGGCAATGCGTCGGTAGGGCCAGTCGGTGCCCTCCACCATCTCCCGCATCCGAGCCACCAATTTGGGGGTCAGCTTGTCGCGCAGCCGCCCCGGCTCCCTCGCGGCGGCATCCGACGCGGCGGAGGCGGGGTTCTGGCTGGAGGGCAGGGGTGGGAGAGGGACAGGGGGCAAAGACGGCATCGCAATGGCTTCTTCAAATCAGAACAAAAGAAGAACATTATGTCGTTCAGGGGACAATTGTCAAGGTTCATGAGGGCGCCCTGAGGGATGAAACGCTTGGAACGCTGTTCCAGGCTGTTCCAGGGTTTGTTCCAAGGGCGTTCCAGGGTGGAGGCCCGGAATCGGCGCGTTCCATCACCGTTCCAAGGGCAAATGATCAGATATCATCATTTGTCCTGATGGCCGGCCCGGCGTATTCGGATGGTCCCGAGAGGACGACATTCCATGAGCCACGCCACCGCCGCCATGCCCGCGCAGAACCTGAACCGGATCGACGGCTCGACCCTCGGCCTTTACGCCGCCACCGTGTTCCTGTGGGGCGTGAGCTGGATCGGGATCCGGGCGCAGCTCGGGGTGGTGGCGCCGGAGATGTCGGTGCTGTGGCGCTTCCTGCTGGCGGCCGTGCTCATGTGGGGCTGGGTGCTCGCCACCGGGCACAAGGTGCGCTTCGCGTTGGCCGACCATCTGCGCTTCGCGGCGGTGGGCTGCTGCCTGTTCTCGTTCAACTTCATCTCGTTCTATTACGGTGGTTTGAGCATCCCGTCCGGCCTGCTCTCGGTGGTGTTCTCGCTGGCCTCCGTGTTCAACCTCGTGCTCGGCTTCGTGATTTTTCGGCAGCGGCCAGAGGCCCGGGTGGCGCTCGGCGGCGTGATCGGCGTGCTGGGAATCGTGTTCCTGTTCTGGCCGGAGATCACCGGCGCGGGCTTCAACGCGGCGGCGCTGCAGGGGCTGGCGCTCTGCGTGATGGGCACCCTGTTCTTCTGCTCGGGCAACATGATCTCCACCATGGTGCAGCGCCGGGGCGCGCCGCTTTTGTCGGCCACCGCCTGGGGCATGACCTATGGCTGCGCGGTGCTGCTGGCATTAAACCTGGTGCGCGGCAACGCCTTCATCATCGAGCCCACGGTGAAGTATGTGGGCTCGCTGCTCTATCTCTCGGTCGGCGCGTCGGTGCTGGCCTTCATGTCGTACCTCACCCTACTGCGGCGGCTCGGGGCCGCGCGGGCGGGCTACGCCACGGTGCTGTTTCCCATCGTGGCGCTCACGGTCTCGACCCTGATCGAGGGCTATGTGTGGACGTGGCTCGCCGTCATCGGCGTCGTGCTGGCGCTCGTGGGCAACGTGCTCGTGCTGCGGCGGCCTTCCGCTAAATAAGGATTGTTGCTGGCGCGTTGCCTGATCGGCGAACCGGTCCCCACTTCGCCGGACAGCGCGCTACTCCGCCGCGATCGGCTGCATCGTGCGGGTGGAGCCGAGGTTGTCCAACGACTGCTTGATGTGGAAGCCGAGCGCATCCGCCAGCGGGTTCTCCTCGCCGCGGGCGCGGATGAGGCCGATCTTGCACGAGGGCAGGGCCGGGAAGCCGTCGGAGGGGCCTAAGATCCGCATGCCGGGGCGCACGGCGCTTTCCGGCAGCACGGAGACCGCAAGCCCCGCCAGCACGGCAGCGCCCACGGCGGTGGAATGCCAGCTCACATAGGCGATGCGGAACGGCCGGTCGGCGCTCTCCAGCGCCTCCGTGGCCGAGTGGCGCCAGTCGCAGTTGGGGCGGCCGAGCGCCAGCGGAATCGGGGTCTCCTCGTGCACGCCATGGCGCGATGACGTGACCCATAAAAGCTGCTCGATGCGCACGATCTCGGACGGGCCGCGCCGGTCCACATGGGTGATGATCGCCAGATCGATGTCGCCGTGCTGCACCCGCTCGATCAGGTTGTGCGTGGGCTCGCACATCACCGTCACCTCGGCCTTCGGGTTGGAGCGCGAGAAGCGGGCCAGGATCTCCGGCAGGTAGCGGTCGGCGTAATCGTCGGGAAGCCCGAGGCGCACGCGGCCGGTGAGCTCGTTGTCGTTGAAGGACGCGATGCACTCGGCGTTGAGCCGCACGATCCGGCGGGCGTAATCCAGCAGGCGCTCGCCCTCGTCGGTGAGCTTCGACAGGCGCCCGTCGCGCTCGAAGATCGTCTTGCCGACCCGGTCCTCCAGCCGCTTCATCTGCATGGACACCGCGCTCTGCGTCTTGTGCACGATCTCCGCCGCGCGGGTGAACGAGCCGGTATCGGCAATGGCGACGAACGTTCTCAGCTGGTCAATGTCGAGCAGGTGCATGGCGCAAACCCCATCATCAATCCCATTGATGATACATATCTCAAACAATCGTTTCAAGTGATAGGACGCATCTGGTACAACCTACCTTGTGAAACATAGAAATTTGCTACATAAATCAAAGACTTAGCTGAGGGCTTCTGGCAAGAGCTCTCATTAGGTGCCTTGGAACGTTCCAAGGAAATCCCCTGGAACGGGTCTTGGAACACCCTGGAATACCCTTGGAACGCTTGGAACGCCCGTTCCAGGGCATACGAGGCGTTCCAGGGCTGATGAGCTGACGGTGAGAGCAAGGAGAACAGCGATGAGCAAAACGATACCAGACAGAATGACCTTCACCGGCATGACCGCTCTGGGGCAGTTCGTCCGCTCGCTTGCGGATCTCTCCAGGGCCCTCCGGCACCGTGGGGAGATCAGGCATCTTGCCGAGTTCGATGACCGGATGCTCAAGGACATCGGGCTCACCCGCAGCGATGTGTCCTGCGCTCTGTCGGAGCCGCTTCTGCGGAACCCGTCCTGGGTGTTGGTTCGAAGCGCCGGGCGACACACGCGTGGCGAACGACCTGATCGTTCGAGCCGGCCTGTTCGTCCGGTCGTGCCGATCCTGACGCAGGCGAAGCACTGCGCCTAGGACCTGTCGTCGCCACTCTTGTCGGCGTTGGAAAAGATTGATTGAAGGGACGCGAGGTACTGCATCTGCATCTCGCGTCCTTTCTCCATCATCTCATCGAGGGAAGTGGGCGAGGATTGCGGCTCCGGTTTCGGCGGCTCCGCCGGCGGAGGCATCTGGAAGAAGCCAGCAAACATCTCCTCGAAAGGATTGGCCGGCTTCTTCTCAGGCGAAGCGGCCTTCATCCAGTTCGTCCAGAGATCGGCCCACGGATTGGTGGCTGACGGAACCTGCTGGCTATCCTTCGGCTTAGCGAAATTCTGGAATGCCTGCGTGTGCGCCATCATCCACTGGGATGTCCCCCCTGCCAGGATTCCGGCAAGCACCGGCAGCAATTGCTGCATGGTGTCGGCGCTGATGCCTGCGTAGCCGGCAGCCTGGTGCGCCACGCGTCGGCTGACCTCGTCGGAGCCGAAGATCCGGTCGAGCAGCTGCTGGCCTTGCTCCTGCGCCTGAGGCGTGAAAGGGTTGCCGGCCGCCTGCCAGAAATTCTGATAGGCCCCTCCCATCATGGATTGAAGCACGCGCGTCGGATCGCTCGAGGCCATGGCGTGCTGGAGCCCCATGGCAAAAGCCGGCATGAAGGCCGCCATGGTCCGCTGCGGCTGGTCGTCGGAGAGATTGAACTGCCGTGCGAGCGCATCCAGGGCTGCACTGGTTTGCGCCTGTCGCATTAGATCGAACCAGTTGAACATTGCAGCCTCCTCCAAACAGATGCCCACACCTGACAGTCAGGCGGCAGGAACAGCTTGCCTCTCCAGGCGCCGGATTGTCCAGAACGCCGTGATGATGGCTGCAATGCCGAACGCAACGGAGCCGAGTCCGATGCCGACGAGAGCCCCCTTCGGGCCTGCCATCTGGGCGCCGAAATAGGCGAATGGAATCATGCCGAGGGTCGCGCGGCCCCAGTTGAAGAAGGTCGACAGCAGGGGATGGCCGAGATTGTTGAACGAGGCGTTCGACACCAGGACGAGGCCGATGAACAGCCAGATGAAGCCGCTGAGCTGGCAGAAGAACTGTACGAGCTCGGCCGTCTGCTGGGGGGCATTGAAGGCACGGGTCAGCGGCACCTGCACGAGGAACAGGATGAGCCAGACGCAAGCTACATAGACCACCGTGATGGTGAGGGCATCCTTCAGGATCTGCTTCATGCGATCGTAGCGCTGCGCACCCCAGTTCTGTCCGAGCACGGGGCCGATGGCGCCCGCGAGCGCGAACAGGCCGGCAAAGGCCACCGGCGTTACCCGATCGATGATGGCGGAGGCCGCAATGACCTCGTCCCCGAACCGGGCGACGACGCCCGTGAAGAACGCATTCGCCGCAGGAGCCGCGATGTTGGTCAGGATGGCGGGAATCGCAATGGCCAGGAAGGGCCGCGCATCATGCCGCAATCCCTTCCAGGTGGGGAAGGCCAGCAGATTGTGGATGCGCGTCACATACCGGAAGCTCACATAAGCCGTCACGAACCGCGCGATTCCAATCGTCACCGCTGCGCCGTCCGACCCCATGTCGAGACCGAAGATCAGAACCGGATCGAGAACCACCGTCACGACCGCGATGGACAAGGTGGCGTACATGGCGCGTTTGGCGTCGCCCACGGCGCGCAATACCGTGGAGAGGCCCATGCTGAGTGCCATCACGGCGTTGGACGGCAGTGCGATCCAGAGAAAGCTCAGGGCAACGTCGTAGGTCCGGTCATGTCCGCCCAATGCTTTCAGGATAACGGGGAGCATGAGCAGAACGATCACGCTGACCACGGCAGCAATCAGCGTCATGAGAATGCTGCATGATGTCGCCAGCCGTCGCGCATCATCGGGCCGGCGCGCGCCGAGCGCGCGCGAGACGAGCGCTCCGATGGGGATCATCAGGCCCACATTGATCGAGATGGTGAAGAACATCACCACAGTGGCGAGGCCGACGCCCGCTGTCATGCTCGGATCGTTGAGCCACGAGATGTAGAGGAGCGATACCAGATCGACGATGAAGATCGCCACAAGTCCAGCCGCGCTGGTTCCCGTCATGACGAGCACATGACGCATGGTGGAACCGACGACAAAGCGCGGCGTATCGGCCTTGCGGCCCAATTCTTCCGTCGAAGGACTTGCGTCCATCAAATGACCCCTTCGCCGAGGATGTCGCGTGTCTCAGGGCTGAGAGCCCTCGCCTTGCCGGCGGGAGCCGTGAGCGGCTCGGGGGTAATCTTGGAGCCCACCATGAGTTCCGCTCCACCCATCGTGCCAACCTCCTTTTGCAGGACAAGGCGGGCAATGTCGCGCTTGCGGACATCGTTGGCAGCTTGGGCGGCCATTTCGGGATCCGTCCCGAGTTCCTCCAGGGCCGCGCGCCCGAACACGATGGCGGATTCGAACACTTCACGGATCTGGTAATCCACATCCCGGTTCATGAGCTCGATCGCGTGAATGCGGTCGTAGGCGCGCACGAAGCTGCGGGCGTTCTGGAAATTCTCGTGAATGATCTCAATGATCTTCACCATGGCTTCCTGATTGTCGATGCAGATGCAGATCATCTCGGCCTTCTCGGCGCCTGCTGCGCGAAGCACGTCGAGACGGGTTCCGTCGCCGTAATAGACCTGAAGGCCGAAGCGCCCTGCGTCGCGGATGCGCTCCACATCGCTGTCGATCACCGTCGCCTGGATGCCCTGGGTCAACAGAACCTGGTTCACGATCTGCCCGAACCGCCCGAAGCCGATCACGAGAACGCGGCTCTCGAGCTCGCCTTCGGGAACGTTCAGCCCGTGCAGATCCGGCTCGTCTGCGCCCGCATGATGGTTCCTGAGAAGCCTCTCGATGAGCGTCGACAGGAGCGGCCCCAACAGCATGGTAATGGCGGCAAGGGCGGTCAGCGGCTGCGCCTCGGCTGGCGACATGATGCCGAGGCCTGCCGCGACCGGGATCAGCACGAATGCGAATTCGCCGGCCGTGCACAGAATCGTGCCGGACCGCAGACCGTCGCGCCAGCTTGCGCCGAACAGCCGCGACAGGACCGCGATGATGAAGGTTTTGCCCAGGAGAACGACAGGAGCTGCAAGGGCGAGCATCACCCACTGCTCGCGGACGAGGGCAAGATCGATCGACATGCCCACGCTCATGAAGAAGAGGCCCAGCAGCATGCCGCGGAAGGGCTCGATATCGGCCTCCAGCTGGTGCCGGAAATTGGATTCGGCGAGCAGCAGGCCTGCCAGGAAGGCGCCCATGGCCATGGACAGGCCGACCTCCTGCATGAGGAGCGCCGCGCCGAGCACCACAAGCAGGGCCGATGCGGTCATGACCTCACGGGCACCGCTGCGGGCGAGAATGCGGAAGAAGGGGTTGAGCCCGTAACGGCCGATCAGCACGACGGCAGCGATACCGAGGAGCGCTATGCCAACCGCCAGAAGGCTGTCCGTGAGAGAGCCCTGGTCCCCAACCCGCGAGGCCAGCAGCGGCAGAATGGCCAGGAGCGGAACGACAGACAGGTCCTGAAACAGCAGGATCGCGAAGGAGCGCTGGCCATAGGGCGTCGGCAGATCGTTGCGCTCCCCCAGCATCTGGAGAGCGATGGCCGTGGCCGAGAGCGCGACGGCAACGCCGGTCACAAAGGAGGCCGGCGGCGAGAATCCGATGGCCATGGCCGCAGCGCCGAGGAGGATCGCCGTGATCGTCAGCTGGGCAAAGCCGAGACCGAAGATGTCGCGCTTCATCTCCCAGAGATGGGACAGCTTGAGCTCAAGCCCGATAATGAAGAGCAGAAGTACCACCCCGAGCTCGGCCACGGTCGCAATCGTCTGCGGATCCTCCACCAGGCTCAGGCCAGACGGCCCGATGGCGACACCGGCCGCCAGATAGCCGAGCACTGCGCTCAAGCCCAAGAGCCGGAACACCGGCACGGCCACGACCGCGGCCCCGCAGAAGGTCAGGATGGGTGGAAGAAAGCTGACGTGGGATGCGGTGGATGCCATGGGGATCAAAGGTGGTGAGGGACTGTTGCACCGTTGTAGGGATTCTTGGTCGCAGGCGCGAGCGTTTCTTGATGGGGCCCAAGTCTGTTTCGTGCCGCATCGCACGCTCTATTCCCTCCCCCTTGCGGGGAGGGGCAGGGGTGGGGGTGGTGAGACTGGGTGTGCGACCTATTCAGTCAGGCGCTGTATTGACAGGTCACTCTATGGAGCAGACACAGCGCTCCGACTTTTCGACCCCCACCCCGGTCGCTGCCGCGACCACCCCTCCCCGCAAGGGGAGGGAGCAGCGCATCATCCCCGCCGCGAATAAGCGTCGCTCCCGCTTGACAGGAGGGGCCTCGTCTCGCCACATCGCCTCATCATGACGAAGCCACCCCTCGACATTCTGCTCTGTGCCCCGCGCGGCTTCTGCGCCGGGGTCGTCCGTGCCATCGATGCTGTCGAAAAGGCGCTGGCGATCCATGGGGCACCGGTCTATGTGCGCCACGAGATCGTGCACAACAAATACGTGGTGGAAAACCTGAAGCGGAAGGGTGCCGTCTTCGTCCGGGAGCTCGATGAGGTGCCCGATACGGATGCCCCGGTGATCTTCTCGGCCCATGGCGTCGCCAAGTCGGTGCCCGAGGCGGCTCAGGCCCGCAACCTGTTTGCCATCGACGCCACCTGTCCGCTGGTGACCAAGGTCCACCGGGAGGCGCAGGTCCATTTCAAGCGTGGCCGTCACATCATCCTGATCGGCCATGCCGGCCACCCCGAGGTCGTCGGCACCATGGGCCAGCTGCCCGAAGGCGCCGTCACCCTGGTCGAGACCGTGGACGACATTGCCCGGCTTGAGCCGATAGACCCCACCAATCTCGCCTTCGTGACCCAGACAACCCTGTCCGTGGACGATACTCAGGACATGGTGTACGCCCTCAAAGGCCGCTTCCCCTCCATCGTTGGACCGCACAAGGAAGACATCTGCTACGCCACCACCAACCGGCAGGGCGCCGTCAAGCGGGTGGCCCCGCAGGTCGAGGCCATGATCGTGGTGGGCTCGCCCAATTCCTCCAACTCCCAGCGCCTGCGGGAGGTCGCGGAGCGCGAGGGCTGCCCCGTCGTCCGCCTGATCCTGCGGGCCGAGGACATCGACTGGAGCCTGTACGGCAACATCCGGAGCCTCGGCATCACGGCAGGCGCCTCCGCGCCTGAGGTCCTGGTGGAGGAGATCATCGATGCCTTCGCCGAGCGCTACACGGTCTCCGTCGAGAGTGTGACGACGGCGGACGAGAGCGTGTTCTTTCCTTTGCCGCGCGAGTTGCGTGAGCAGGCGGCGGAGTAAACGGTGGCGGTCTATACGGAAGTCAGCGACGAGGAGCTCTCAGGCTTTCTCGAAACCTACGATATCGGCACGGTACTCTCCTACAAGGGCATCGCCGAGGGGGTGGAGAACACCAATTATTTCCTCCACACCACGAAGGGCTCCTACATCCTGACCCTCTACGAGAAGCGGGTGCGGGAGGCCGATCTGCCCTTCTTCCTCGGCCTGATGCAGCATCTGGCCCGCAAGGGGCTGAACTGCCCGCTGCCGGTAAACAACCGACGGGGCGAGCCCTTGGGCCGGGTTTCCGGGCGGCCCGCCGTCATCATCACGTTCCTGGAAGGCATCGCGGTGCGTCGCCCGACGGCCCAGCATTGCGGGGCCCTCGGCGGCGCCTTGGCGCGGCTGCACCTGGCGGGGCAGGATTTCGATGGGCACAGGCCCAATGCCCTCACCGTTGAGGCCTGGGCGCTGCTCTTCGCCCAGGCCGAGGCCCAGGCCGATACAGTCTCCCAAGGCTTGGTTGAGCGGACCCGGCGGGAGCTGGCGAATCTCGAGGCCTCCTGGCCCCGTGGCCTGCCCTCCGGCATCATTCATGCGGATCTCTTCACCGACAACGTGTTCTTCATCGGTTCCGAGGTGTCGGGGCTCATCGATTTCTATTTCGCCTGCACGGATGCCTTCGCCTATGACGTGGCCATCTGCCTGAATGCCTGGTGCTTCGAGATCGACGGCTCGTTCAACCTCACCAAGGGCCAAGCCATGCTGGCGGGCTATCAGGCTGTGCGCCGTCTGAATGCGGAGGAGGTCGAGGCGCTGCCGACTCTCTGCCGCGGCTCGGCCATGCGCTTCATGCTGACCCGGCTGGTGGACTGGCTCAACGTGCCGCCGGGCGCGCTGGTGAAGCCCAAGGATCCGCTGGAATATGACCGCAAGCTCAACTTCCACCGGCATGTGAAACACGCGCGAGAATATGGACTTGAAGCATGAGTGATACCAAGCGCGTGATGATCTATACCGACGGCGCCTGCTCGGGAAATCCCGGGCCAGGCGGCTGGGGCGCGATCCTGCTCTTCGACGGACGCGAGAAGGAAGTTTCCGGCGGGGAGGCGCATACCACCAACAACCGCATGGAGATCCGGGCCGCCATCGAAGGGCTGAACGCCCTCAAGCGCGCCTGCGCGGTCGATCTGTTCACGGATTCCCAGTATGTGCGCCAGGGCATCACCCAGTGGATGCACAACTGGAAGCGGCGCGGCTGGCGCACCGCCGACAACAAGCCGGTGAAGAACGAGGATCTCTGGCGGGAACTGGACGAAGCGGCTTCCCGCCACGACGTCGCCTGGCACTGGGTGAAGGGCCACGCGGACGACCCGATCAATATCCGCGTCGACGAGCTGGCGGTGGCTGCGATGCAGCCGTTCAAGAAAAACGGCCGGAGGGCGAGCGCCTAGCCCTCCGACCGTTAAGGATCAGAGATCCTTCAGAAGGTTCTCGGCGCCGGAATGCTGCGCCTTGGAGGGGGCGTCCTCCACGTTCAACGCCTGCACCACGCCGTCCTCGACCACCATGGAATAGCGCTGCGAGCGGGTGCCGAGGCCGAAGCCAGCCCCGTCCATGGACAGGCCGATGGCCTTGGCGAAATCCGCATTGCCGTCGGAGAGGAACTCGATGCCTTCGGCCTCGGAGGCCTTGCCCCAGGCTTCCAGAACGAACACGTCGTTGACCGAGGTCACGAGGATCGCGTCGACACCCTTGGCCAGGATCTCGTCCTTCTTCTGCACGTAGCCGGGCAGGTGGTTGCGATGGCAGGTAGGCGTGAAGGCGCCGGGGACGGCGACGAGAACCACCTTCCGGCCCTTGAAGAGGTCGTCCGTGGTCTTCGCCACGGGTCCATCGGATGTCATGACGCGGAAGGTAACCTGGGGCAGGCGTTCGCCGACCTGAATGGGCATGGATGGTTCTCCAAAGCTATGCCGTTGAATGCATGATTCCTAGCGCGGCAGGCCCCCCGCGTCGAGGCTGACTTCCGTCTCGATGGCCTTGTCCCCGGCCACCAGCGTCAGGCGCACGGGAACGGAGCCTGAGGCGTCCTTGGGCTTCTCCTCGACCGTGACGGTGAAGCGGTCGCCGTCAACCGGATGGGAGGTGGACAGGAACCAGTTCTCCGGTCCCTCGGGGAAGAGGGCGGGCTTCGTGCCCGGCGGCGCCCGGACGGTAACCGCAAAGGCCGGCTTGTCCTGGGCGAGGGGAGCGACGGACAGGATCGACAGATCGGCCTGGGCTCCCAAGGCTTGAGGGAGGGGAACCTTGGCCAGGGCTGTCTCGATGGCTTTGCGTTCGGAATCGGCGCCGGTTAGATCCAAGGTCATGTCCGCATGGGCCGGGATGCAGATGTCGTTGCAGACCCCGTATTCCAGCGCCAGGACGAGCTTGACAGGCTTTGCCGGATCCTTGGCCTTCACGAGGATCGGGATCACGGCCTGCTTGCCGTAGACATAGGCGACGCCTGCCGCATCCACATGCCGCTTGGGGGCAGGCCACCGGATCTCGGTGCTCGCCACGTTCTCCGATCCCGACCAGTCGAACCGTGGTGGCAGGCCGGAATCGCCCGGATTGCGCCAGTAGGTCTTGAAGCCCTGGTCGAGGGTGATCTCGACTCCGGCAAGCCAATGCTCTCCATGCTGCCCTCCACCGATCAGGCGGGCCCGGGAATGGAACCCTTGGGTTGAGGCGGAAGGCTTGACGGGTTGCGCGACGGCTGCGGCAAAGGACAAAACACAAAAAAACGCAACCGAAGCGGCGCGGAACATGGATGCCATGGAACTGACGCCTCCCTGAGGCACTTCACTTATGCGTTTATTCTCGGGTCTGCCATCCACGATCCTGTGATCGGGCGGGCGAGCCCGGCAAGGCAGATTGTAGGATATGGGCTCTCACCTTTCACCATACGGCACTGATTCAACCTACCTCGACGGGCAGCTTCTCGTGGCGATGCCGGGGATGATGGACGAGCGTTTCGCCCGGGCCGTCGTCTTCATCTGCGCGCATTCGTCGGAGGGGGCGATGGGCATCATCCTCAACCGCCCTGCCGCCAACGTGACCATGCCCGACCTGCTGGTTCAGCTTGAGATCGTTCCCGAGGTGGAGCGCATCCGCCTGCCGCAGAAGGTAGGGACCATGCAGGTGCTCATGGGCGGCCCGGTGGAAACGAGTCGCGGCTTCGTGCTCCATTCGCCTGATTTCCACCTGGCTCAATCGACCCTGCCCATCGACGACGGCATCTGCCTGACGGCCACCATCGACATCCTGCGCGCCATCGCGGCCGGCCGCGGACCCGAGAACGCCGTACTGGCGCTGGGCTATGCCGGCTGGGGTGCGGGCCAGCTGGAGATGGAGCTGCAGGCCAACGGTTGGCTCAACACGCCGGCCGATGCGGAAATCGTGTTCAACACGGCCGCCGACGTGCGCTACGAGATGGCC
Organism: Microvirga sp.; assembly: GCF_014699075.1. GTDB lineage: Bacteria > Pseudomonadota > Alphaproteobacteria > Rhizobiales > Beijerinckiaceae > Microvirga. The sequence continues at coordinate 202,688 of NZ_JACXAB010000005.1, forward strand.
CTGCGCCGGATCGGTATCGAGCCCGCCATGCTGTCCATGGAGGCCGGCCACGCCTGATCAGGCCGCCGCTGGGGCAGCTCCCACCAGCTGGCGCGCCTGGAGCGTCGACATAGGCTCGCCGAACACGGGACCCTGGGCGTATTCGCACCCGAGCTGGTAGAGCTCGATCGCCTCGGATTCGCTCTCCGCACCTTCCGCCACGATCTCCATGCCGAGCTCGTGCGCCATCTTGACGATGGAGCGCAGGATGACGGGCCTGCCGCCCGCCATCTGGCGCACGAAGGACTCGTCCACCTTGATCGTGTCGAACGGGAAGCGCTGCAGGTAGGCAAGCGCCGAATAGCCCGTGCCGAAATCGTCGAGCGACAGGCCGGCGCCGAGGTCGCGCAGGCGCGACAGCATCTGGGCCGAGTATTCCGGGTTCTCCATCACGAGGCTCTCGGTCATCTCGATCTTGAGCGTGCCGGGAATGACGCCGGAGCGGGCGATCACGGTCTTCACATCCTGCAGCAGATCGTGGCGCAGCAGATGGTGGCTCGACATGTTGACGCTGGCGAAGATCGGCGGCTCCACCTCAAGGGCGTTCTGCCAGGCGGCAAGCTCACGGCCGGTCTGCTCGAGCAGGAACACGCTCAGCTTGACGATGAGACCCGTCTCCTCGGCAATCGACATGAAGTCCTCGGGGCCAACACGTCCGAGGCGCGGATGATCCCAGCGCAGCATCGACTCGAAGCCCGCGATGGTCCGGTCCTCCAGGCGCACGATCGGCTTGAACAGCACCTTCATCTCGCCCCGGTCGAGGGCGTGGCGAAGGTCGGTTTCCATGGTGAAATGATCGCTGCGGTCGGACCGCATGGTGGGCCGGAACACCTCGATCCGGTCGCCGCCGTTGCGCCGTGCATGAGCCATGGCGATCTCGGCGTTGCGCAGCACCTCCTCGCGCCGCGCGGCGATCTGCGGGTCATGCAGCGCGATGCCGATGGACGCGGTGAGGAAGAACTCCCGCTCGGAGTAGGTGAACGGCGTCGTGACCACGCGCCGGACCATGTCGGCAAAGGAGATGATGCGGTCGGTCTCCCGCTCGGAGAGCAGGATGATCGCGAACTCGTCGCCCGAGATGCGCGCCAGGGTGTCCTGCGGCTTCAGCAGACGGCTGAGGCGCCGCGACAGGGTGAGCAAGATCGAGTCGCCGGCCGCATAACCAGCGGTGGCATTGGCGTCCTTCAGCTTGTCGATGTCGATGACGACAACGGTCGGACGCAAGTTATCATCCTGGCTGGCGAAGGTGAGGGCCGCCTCCAGACGATCATAGAAAAGCTGCCTGTTCGGCAGGCTGGTCAGGTTGTCGTGCACGGCGTCGTGCAGCAGACGCTCCTCCGCGGTCTTGCTGTCCATGACATCGGCAAGCGTGCCGACGATGCGCAGCACCTCGCCGTCCGAGCCGATCACCGGGCGGGCCCGGAGGCGGAACCAGTTGTGGGCGCCTGTTGACGAACGCAGGCGGAAATCCTGGGTCAGGCGCCCGCGGCGCTGCTCGATGACCGCATCGAGGGCGAGCCGGTAGCGGTCCTTGTCGAAGGGATGGATCAGGTCGAGCCAGGCGGAGGCGGGACCTTCCAGGGAGCCGCGCTTGAGCCCGAGCTGATGCTCGACCTCGGGGCTGACGAAGATGTTGTCCGAGACCACGTCCCAGTCGAACACGATGTCGCCGGCACCCGTAAGGGCCAGCGCCCGGCGCTCCGTGTCGTTGACGAAGCCGCGCGCGAAGCCCCCGCCCGCGAAGGCATGCTGCATGACCGTGAAGCCGATGAGCATGACGACCAGGACGAGGCCGCCGACGAGGGCAGGGGGAACGAGATCGGAGGAGAGCTGGCCCACCACGGTGAAGCTCGCCGCCGTCACCCAGGCCACCAGGAGCAGCCAGGTGGGCACGAGCATGACGGCGCGGTCGTAGCCGTGCGTCGCCAGATGGATCACGAGCACGAAGCCGATGCCGGCCACCGCCGCGATGGACATGCGCGCCACGCCAGAGGCCATGGGAGGATCGACGATGGCCAGCGCCATCAGGCCGCCTAGGAACAGGAGCCAGAACGCCGTGACGTGGCTGTAGCGCACGTGCCAGCGGTTGAGGTTGAGATAGGCGAAGAGGAAGACGAGGAGCGTTGCGGCGAGCACCGCCTCGGCGCCGGCGCGGTAGATCTGCTCGGTGGCTTCCGTGATCGGGAAGACGCGCTGGAAGAAGCCGAAATCGATGCACGCATAGGCGAGCACCGCCCAGGCGAGCGCTGCGGCCGCCGGGAAGATCAGGGCGCCCTTCACCACGAACACGATGGTGAGGAACAGGGCGAGGAGGCCCGCGATGCCGATGATGATCCCTTTGTAGAGCGTCAGGCCGTTGACCCGGTCCTTATAGGCTTCCGCATCCCAAAGATGGACCTGGGGCAGGTTGTCGGAGCGCAGCTCCGCCACGAAGGTGACGGTGGTGCCGGGGTCGAGGGTAATGAGGAAGAGGTCGGCATCCTCGCTGTCGTCGCGTTCCGGCCGGATGCCCTGGCTCGCGGTGATCGCCGCGATGCGGGTCGCGCCGAGATCAGGCCAGATGACCCCGGAGCCGGTGAGGCGGAAATGCGGCGCGACCAGAAGGCGCTCGATCTGCTCGTCGGTGTCGTTGGTGAGCGCGAAGACCATCCAGTCCGGCCGGGTGCCGGTCTCGCGCGCCTTCACGGCGATGCGGCGCACGATGCCATCTCGTCCGGGAGCGGTGGAAATGCGGATCTCGTCCCCGTCCGAGTTGTAGCGCTCGATGGCCGGGGTGAGGTCGATGGCCTTCATCTTGGGATCGACGCGCACGGACTCGACGGCCCAGCCGGCTGTCGGCCAGGCGAGCCCCAGGAATGTCGCCAAAAGAAGGGTTATGGCGAAAGATACGATCCGCAATGCTTCGGTCTTTCGTCCGGTACTAAGACAATGGAACAGGATTGGTACCGGTCAGGAGGCTTGAGAGCAAGGCAGAGCCGGAACAGGCCCCCACTTGTCCGCAGGACTCATTGGTTATTGTTACCAGCGGGCCATGGGGTGCGTTTGCGGCGGGATTGAGGAGAATCAAGCGTGACCTAAAGGCAGGCGCGGCAGAAAATCAGCCGCGCAGCCCGGACGCGATGCTCTCCAGCGACGGCAGCGCCTTGATGGGACCGATGGCCGCCATCGTGGGCGCACCCTGCAGGAGCGCGCGGCCCGCCTCGCGCACATGCTCCACCTCGAGGGCATCGACCTTGCGGACGATCTCCTCGCTGTCGACCACCCGGCCCCAGGACAGGAGCTGACGGGCCACGCGTTCCATGCGGCCGCCCGGCGTCTCCAGGGCCGTGAGCAGGGCCACCTTCATCTGCGCCTTGGCGCGGATCAGCTCGATCTCGCTGATGTCCCCCGTCGCCTGGACCATGCAGGCGAGCGTCACGTCCATCAGCTCGCGCACGTCCGAGCCCGCCGTTCCGGCACCGATCCCGAAGAGGCCGCAATCGGAGAAGGGCCAGTGGAAGGAATCGATGGAATAGGCGAGGCCCCGGGTCTCGCGTACTTCGTGCCAGAGCCGCGAGGTCAGGCCACCGCCCAGCATATGGGCGAATAGGTGTGCGGCGTAGTAGTTCGGGTCCTTGAACGAGAGCCCCGGCAGACCGAGCACCAGATTGGCCTGTTCGAGCTTGCGGGAGATCCGCCGCTCGCCGCCGGTATAGCGGCCTGCCTCGGGCTGGCGCGCCTCTACAGCCGGCATGGCGCCGAACAGGCGCTCGGCCAGGTCGACGATCTGGGCATGCTCCACATCGCCGGCAGCCGCCAGCACCATCTTGCCCGGGGTGTATTCCCGCGCGAGAAATGCGCGGATCGTCGCTTCGTCGAAGCTCTTGATGGTCTCCGGCGTGCCGAGGATCGGGCGGCCGACCGCCTGGCCCGCAAAGGCGGTTTCCATGAAGGCGTCGTAGATGAGATCGTCCGGCGTATCCTCGACGGCGGCGTATTCCTGCAGGATCACGCCCTTCTCGCGGGAAAGCTCGCCCGCGTCGAAAGCCGAGTGGATGAGGATGTCGCCGAGCACGTCGAGGGCAACGTCCACGTTCTCGCCGAGAACGCGGGCCGTGTAGCTCGTGTATTCGACGCTGGTGGCCGCATTGATGTCGCCGCCTACGTTCTCGATGTCCTCGGCGATCTGCCGGGCGGAGCGCCGGGCCGTGCCCTTGAACGCCATGTGCTCGATGAGGTGCGACAGGCCGTGCTCATGCGGCTCTTCATGGCGCGAGCCGGTGCCGACCCAGACGCCCAGCGTCGCGGTGGCGATCTCGGGCATCTGCTCGGTGGCGACCATGAGTCCGTTGGACAGGGTGGTGATGTCGATCCGCTTCTCGCGGACGAAGTGCTGGTTCATGCGGCAGCGCCTTTGACCGCCCGCGCGCGCTCACGGATGAAGCGCTCGACCGCAGCCTGGTCGTTGGGAAGAACGGTGAAGCTCTCCTTGCGCTCCATCAGATCCGCCATGTGCGGCGGAAGTGCGGGGCGCACGCCCGTCGCGCGCTCGACCGCATCCGGGAACTTCGCCGGATGGGCGGTGGAGAGGGCGACCACGGGCGTTTCGGGATTCTGCTTCAGCAAGGCGCGGGCGGCGCGGGTGCCGACGGCGCTGTGCGGGTCGAGCACGTAGCCGGTGCTGCGATAGGTCCCGGCCATTTCTGCCAAGACGTGATCCTCATCGACGGCCTGGGCCGAGAACTCCTCGCGGATGCGCGCCAGCGGCTCCGCGTCGATCAGGAAGGCGCGGGACTGGTGGAGGCTCGCCATGAGGCGGCGGACCGCCTCGCCATTCCGACCGTAAGCCTCGAACAGCAGACGCTCGAAATTGGACGAGATCTGGATGTCCATGGAGGGCGAGGTCGTGGGATGCACGCCCTTCATCTCGTAGGTGCCGGATCCTAGCGTGCGGGCCAGAATATCGTTGGCATTGGTGCCGATCATCAGCCGCTCGATGGGCAGGCCCATGCGCTTGGCCACCCAACCGGCGAGAATGTCGCCGAAATTGCCTGTTGGAACCGAGAACGACACCGGACGGTGGGGGGCGCCCAGCGCAACGGCGGCGGTGAAATAGTAGACGACCTGCGCCGCCACGCGGGCCCAGTTGATTGAGTTCACGCCCGACAGCTGCAGCTCATCGCGGAAGCGGGCATGGTTGAACATGCCCTTCACCATGGTCTGGCAATCGTCGAAGGTGCCTTCCACCGCGAGCGCATGGACGTTGGGCGAGGCCACTGTCGTCATCTGCCGGCGCTGTACGTCCGACACGCGGCCATGCGGGTAGAGGATGAAGATGTCGACCTGATCGAGACCCTTGAAAGCTTCCACAGCCGCGCTGCCGGTGTCGCCTGAGGTCGCGCCCACGATGGTCGCGCGGGCGCCGCGGGCCTTCAGAACGTGGTCCATGAGGCGCCCGAGCAGCTGCATGGCCACGTCCTTGAAGGCGAGCGTAGGGCCATGGAAAAGCTCGAGCACGAACAGGTTGTCGCCGAGCTGTGTTAGCGGGCAAACGGCCGCGTGACGGAACGAGGCGTAGGACTCGTCGATCATGCGTGACAGTGCTGCTTCCGGGATGTCGCCGTCGACGAGCGGCCCGAGCACGGCTTTCGCCACTTCCGCATAAGGCTTGCCGGCGAAACTGCCGATGGTTTCCGTGGTCAAGGTCGGCCAGCTTTGCGGCATGTACAGGCCGCCGTCCCGGGCGAGGCCGGTCAGCAGGGCGTCAGTGAAACCGAGCGCCGGGGCTTCTCCCCGGGTCGAGACATGGAGCAATGTCGATCTCCTGGAAATTCGGCCGGACATTAGGAGCCGCAGCCGGAGACGGCAAGCCGCATCCGGTCGCAGAGTTCAAGGTTTTATCCGGGCCATCGCATAGGCATCGGCAAAGGCGCCGCCCCGGAAGGCGAAATCCTTGTGTGTGCCCTCAATGTCGAAACCGTTGCGCTTGTAGAGTGCGATCGCCGGCGCATTGTCCACATAGACGGTCAGTTCGATACGACGCAGGTTCATCCAGTCGTCGGCGATCATGATGATCTCGCGCAGCAGCCGGGAGCCGATGCCCCGACCGTGGAAATCGTCGTGCAGGCCCATGCCGAGATAGGCCACGTGCGAGCGGCGGCCCTGGTGGCGCTCGAAGCCACCATTGCCGATGATCTGTCCGTCCTTCTCCACCACGAGACTGACATTGTTCGTTGGGTTGATGCCCTCAAGCCATTTCCGGGTGGCCTCGGGCGTCTGGTGGGGCAGGCGCAAGGTGCCCCAACGATAGCCGGGCATGTTGCCGAGTGCCGCGATGCCATCGCAATCGCTCGGGCGCGCCGCGCGGATGACGATGTCGTCGGTGGGACTGGGTGGGTGAAGTTCAGGTTGAATGTCCATATCGCTCTCCTCTGGATGAAGGCGGAGGCGAACGGAACTCTTCAAGAAGCCCTGCTCGTCTCCGCAGGGCTTCGGGGTATGCTCGACGCTTGTCCTAGACGCGCAAAGCCTCTCCCGTACGCCCTGCAAGGCGCATGGTGAGATGGGTTACGGTCGTGAGAAGCGTGAACATGAGCGTAGAATAGCTCCGCTCGGCTGAAATGACAAACGTCCTATGTCAGCTCGTTTGAATCTGGCCCCTTCAGGCGCCGCAAGGCAAAGGCCGCGAAGACGCCGATCAGGGTCAGCGCGATGCCATACCAGGTCACCGCGTATTGCAGGTGGCTGTTCGGCAGGGTCAGGGGCGTCTGCCCGCCCCGCGGCCAGCCGCCGGGATTGGGGCTCGCATTGGCGTCAATCAGGAACGGAGCAACCCGCTCGAGGTTGCGGGCTGCCGCCATTCCTTGAGGATCGCGGGCGAACCATTGGTTGCGGGCAGGATCGTCATCGGGCGTGAACGCATTGCGGATCTCGGGCGCCCGCACGAGGCCGGTGACCATGACCTCTCCCTGGGGCTGGCCCTCGGGACGAGTGGCCGGATCGCGCAGGTCCGTCGGCACGAAGCCGCGGTTGATCATCACGACGGCGCCGGTGGCAAGCTTGAGAGGCGTGATTACGTAATAGCCCTGGATCGGCGCGCCCTGCCGTTCGCCACGGGCGAGGCCGTAAACCGGCGCTTCGAACTCATGAAGGAAGGCGCCGGTTACCCGGACTTTCCGGAACTCGTCCTGGTCGGCGCGCCAGCTGGGCCATTCCGCTTCGGGCAGAATGGCGCCGGGCTCGCCATAGGCGCGGGTCTCGATCTGCGCGATCAAGTCCTCCTTCCAGGCCTTGCGCTGGAGCTGCCAGGTGCCGAGGCCGATTAGGATGGCGAGCGCCATCAGGGCCGCTAGGCCCGGAATAATAAGGGATCGGCTCTTGTGCAGGCGGGAGGCGGTCACTTCTCGAAGCGTCCTTCCTCGGCCTTGTGGTGGTATTGCAGGTTCATCAGAACGCCCTTGAGCGGACGCACCAGGAGGAGGCTCAAGATGATGCTGAGAGCCGTCCACATGACGAGGTGGAGCCAGATCGGCGGCTCGTAGGTGAACTCGGTCCACAGCGCCAGGGCCACCACGACGATTCCGACAAACGACATCACGAAAAACGCCGGGCCATCGCCAGTGTCAGTAAAAGCGAGGTCGAGGCCGCAGACCTCGCATTTCGGCTGCACCGTGAGGAAGCCCTTGAACACATGCCCCTTGCCGCAGCGGGGGCAGAGCCCCTTGAGGCCGGTGGTGATGGGCGAGGGGGCAGACGGATCATGAGCCACGGCTTTTCTCCAGATTGGTCCGGCGGGGCTGGCATCGGACCCAAAAGTGGATTCCACTTTTGGGACCCATCCGATGTTCCCTTCTTAGAAGAGCGCATCGTTCGGTACGGAAAACCGGGGCCACTTTTCCGCACGATGCGCTGACAGATGGTGTCGCAACCCCGAAAATGCGAAGGGCGGCCGTGAAGCCGCCCCTGCTGATTGATTATCCGCCAAGCGGTTTAGTGGCCGGCTCCGCTTCCGCCGTAGCCCCACACATAGATGGCGGCGAAGAGGAAGAGCCACACCACGTCGACGAAGTGCCAGTACCAGGCGGCGAACTCGAAGCCGAGATGCTGCTGGGGCGTGAAGTCGCCGCGATAGGCGCGCAGCAGGCAGATGGCCAGGAAGATCGTGCCGATGATCACGTGCGCGCCGTGGAAGCCCGTCGCCATGAAGAAGGTGGCGCCGTAGATGTTGCCGCTGAAGCCGAAGGCCGCGTGGCTGTACTCGTAGGCCTGCACGCAGGTGAAAACGAAGCCGAGGATCACCGTAAGCCACAGGCCCATCTTCAGGCCCTGGCGGTCATTGTGCAGGAGCGCATGGTGCGCCCAGGTGACCGTGGTGCCGGAGGTGAGCAGGATCAGGGTGTTGAGAAGCGGCAGGTGCCAGGGATCGAAGGTCTCGATGCCCTTCGGAGGCCACACGCCGCCAAGCGACTCGATGCGCGAGTAGAGCTGCGGGTCGCCGGCATAGAGAGCGGCGTCGAAATAGGCCCAGAACCAGGCGGCGAAGAACATCACCTCGGAGGCGATGAACATGATCATGCCGTAGCGGTGGTGAAGCTGGACCACCCGGGTGTGCGAGCCGGTGTTGGCTTCCTTCACCACATCGGTCCACCAGGCGAGCATGGTGTAAAGAACGCCGATGACGCCCGCGCCGAAGACGATGGGACCGAGGTCCATCCCGGCGATGTGGATGTCCTTCCACCAGGTCACGAACCCGGAGGTCAGCAGGAACGCGCTGACCGCGCCGATGAGCGGCCACGGGCTCGGTTCAAGGATGTGGTAGTCGTGATTCTTGGCGTGGGCCTCGGCCATTTCGTGTCGTCTCCGTGCCTCGAAGGTGAACTCGCTTTAAGACGTTTCCGCTTAAGTTGTCACGTGTCTTATTGAGAGATGGGGGTGGTGGATGATGTCACCTCCGCCACCGGCTTGCCCCCCTTGGAGGGGAAGTAGGTGTAGGAGAGGGTGATGGATGAGAGGTCCTTCACGTCGCGGTCCCCCGCCAGGCGGGGATCGACGTAGAAAACGACCGCGGATTCCAGGGTTTCTCCCGGCTGCAGGGTCTGCTCGGTGAAGCAGAAGCATTCGAGCTTGGAGAAGTAGGTGCCGGCCAAGTCGGGCTGCACGTTGTAGGTTGCAATGCCCGTCGTCGGCTTGTCGCCCTTGTTGGTGACCTTGTAGAGAACGGTCGTGGTCTCGCCGAGCTTGACCTTGACCTCAGGGGTTTCCGGCGCGAAGCGCCAGTTCAGGCCGGGCGCCACATTGGAGTCGAACCACACCGAGATCGTCCGGTTCACCACCTGGGAGCCGTTGCTGTCGACCGCGACAGGCGTGCCGCCGAAGCCGGTGACCTTGCAGAAGAGGTCGTAGAGGGGCACGGACGCGTAGGCGAGGCCAACCATTCCCACGACGAGGCCCACGCAGGCGAAGGCCGTGCGGTGCATCTTGCGTTGGATGTGCGGATTCTCAGCCATGTCCAAACCTCACATGGGACGCTGCAGAACGCCCGGTCCGAGCTTCGCGATCGTGACCACGTAGAACAGAACCACGAGCACTCCGAGGGTGAGCGCCAGCGCGAGCGAACGCGTGCGGCGGCGCTTCTGTTCCTCAGGGGTGAGGCTCCGTGATGACTTTTGGTCCGCCATGGCGCTACCCAAACACCGGCCGGAAGAAGCCGAAGCCGTGCTCCACGAGAAGGGTGGCGAAGAGCAGGAAGAGATAGAGGATCGAGAAGCCGAAGAGCTGCTGGGCCACCCGCATGGCAGGCTCGCCCTGGCGCAGGCGGTAGACCTGGAGGGCCAGCGCCAGCATGCCGAAGCCGCCGACGAGCGAGATGATGGCATAGGCCAGCCCGCCGAAGCCCAAGGCGACCGGAGCCATGCCCAGCGGGGCGAGCAGGATCGTGTAGGCGAGGATCTGGAAACGGGTCGCGTCCGGGCCCGCCACGTTCGGCATCATCGGGATGCCGGCGCGCTGGTAGTCGCCCGACTTGACGAGAGCGAGCGCCCAGAAGTGAGGCGGCGTCCACATGAAGATGATGGCGAACAGCACGATGCTGTCCAGGGCCACGTGACCCGTGACGGCCGCCTGCGCGACGATCGGGGGGAGGGCGCCCGCCGCACCGCCGATGACGATGTTCTGCTGCGTCGTGCGCTTCAGCCACATGGAATACACGACCACGTAGAAGAAGATCGTGAAGGCAAGGAGGCCTGCGGCCAGCCAGTTGCTGACGAGGCCGAGGATGATGACCGAGCCGACGGAAAGCGTCACCCCGAAGGCCAGGGCCTCGCCGGGCTGGATCTTGCCGGCCGGAATCGGGCGCTTGGCCGTGCGGGTCATGATCGCGTCGATATCCGCGTCCCACCACATGTTCAGGCACCCGGAGGCGCCGCCGCCGACGGCGATCATGAGGAGCGACACGAAAGCCACGATGGGGTGAACGTTGGACGGGCTGACGACCATGCCGACGAGCGCCGTGAAGACGACCAGAAACATCACCCGCGGCTTCAGGAGGGCGAAGAAGTCGGACACGTCACCCTGCGACAGGCCTGCCGTGGCAAGGCTCTCGACGTGGGTTTCGGCCAGAGAGTTCGACATGGTGCTCATCACAAAATTCCGAAATGCCGTGACGAGGCCGAAACGGCCTCCAATGGTCGGCTCCTCGCCGGAAGGCTTGAACTCGTGCAAGCCCTCTGGGGAGGAGCCGGGCGGCGATGGCCGCCCAGCTCAGCTGTCTTAGTGGTGCGTGTCGATGACGCGCGGCAGGGTCTCGAACTGGTGGAACGGAGGCGGGGAGGACAGGGTCCATTCCAGCGTCGTCGCACCTTCGCCCCACGGGTTCGCAGCAGCCTTTTCCTTGCGGATGAAGGCATAGACCACGCCGAACATGAAGATGAAGAGGCCGGCGAAGAACACGTAGCCGCCGATGGACGACACGAGGTTCCAGCCCGCGAAGGCGTCCGGGTAGTCCGCGTAGCGGCGCGGCATGCCCGAGAGCCCGAGGAAGTGCATCGGGAAGAACAGCACGTTGGAGCCGATGAAGGCGACCCAGAAGTGCAGCTTGCCGATCCACTCGGGCATCACGTAGCCGGTGATCTTCGGGAACCAGTAGTACATGGCCGCGAAGATCACGAAGACCGCGCCGAGCGACAGGACGTAGTGGAAGTGGGCCACCACGTAGTAGGTGTCGTGCATGTAGCGGTCGACGGGCGCGTTCGCGAGCACGACGCCGGTGACGCCGCCGACCGTGAACAGGAACACGAAGCCCACGGCCCACTGCATGGCCGCCGTGAAGCGGATGGAGCCGCCCCACATGGTGGCGATCCAGGAGAACACCTTCACGCCGGTGGGAACCGCGATCACCATGGTGGCGAACACGAAGTAGGCCTGTGTCTGGAGCGAGAGGCCGACGGTGTACATGTGGTGCGCCCACACGACGAAGCCGACCACGCCGATCGCCACCATGGCGTAGGCCATGCCGAGATAGCCGAAGATCGGCTTCTTGGAGAAGGTGGAGATGATGTGGGACACGATGCCGAAGGCCGGCAGGATCATGATGTACACTTCGGGGTGGCCGAAGAACCAGAACAGGTGCTGGTAGAGCACCGGATCGCCACCGCCCGACGGATCGAAGAAGGTGGTGCCGAAGTTGCGGTCGGTGAGCAGCATCGTGATCGCGCCCGCGAGAACCGGCAGCGACAGGAGCAGCAGGAACGCGGTCACCAGCATGGACCAGGCAAACAGCGGCATCTTGTGCAGCGTCATGCCCGGAGCGCGCATGTTGAGGATCGTGGTGATGAAGTTGATTGCGCCCAGGATCGACGCCGCACCGGCAAGGTGCAGGGCGAAGATGCCGAAGTCGAGCGCGGGGCCCGGATGGCCGACGGTGGAGAGCGGGGGATACACGGTCCAGCCGCCGCCGAAGCCGAGCGAGCCCGGAGCGCCCTCGACGAAGAGCGAGCAGAGCATCAGGGCGAAGGCCGAGACGGTGAGCCAGAACGAGATGTTGTTCATCCGCGGGAAGGCCATGTCGGGCGCGCCGATCATGATCGGGATGAACCAGTTGCCGAAGCCGCCGATCAGGGTGGGCATCACCATGAAGAACACCATGATGAGGCCGTGGCCGGTCACGAAGACGTTGTAGGCCTGCGGATTCGAGAAGTACTGGAGGCCCGGCTCCTGCAGCTCCAGGCGCATGCCGATGGAGAGAAGGCCGCCGATGATGCCGGCCGTGAAGCCGAAGATGAGATAGAGCGTTCCGATGTCCTTGTGGTTCGTCGAGTAGAACCACCGGCGCCAGAAGCTCGGAAGGTGATCGTGGTGATCCGCGTGAGCGGCATCAGCTGCATGTGCCATGATAGACCTCTATGGTCCTTCTTTCAGATTACTGAGCGGTCGCGAGCTTGGTCGGAGCCGGGCTGTCCGTGGAAGCATAACGCTGCTTCGCCTCGGTCAGCCAAGCGGCATATTGTTGCTCGCTCACGACGCGGATTTCGATGGGCATGTAGGGATGTCCGTTGCCGCAGAGCTCCGAGCACTGGCCGTAATACACGCCTTCCTTCTCAGCCTTGAACCAGGTCTCGTTCAGGCGGCCCGGAATGGCATCGACCTTGATATAGAAGGACGGCAAGGCAAAGGCATGAAGCACGTCGGCCGAGGTCACCTGGACCCGCACGACCTTGCCCACCGGCACGACCATCGCGTTGTCGGCGGCGAGCAGGCGCGGCTGGTCGGGCTTCCGGTTCCCGTCTTCGGGGATCATGTTCGAATCGAACTTGAAGCCGCCACCCTGATCGGCCGGGTACTCGTAGCCCCAGTACCAGGAATAGCCGGTCGCCTTCACCACCAGGTCGGCCTGCGGCGGCACGAGCTGCTCGCGCAGCAGGCGGAAGGACGGAATGGCGATCGCCACGAGGATCAGCACCGGGACGATGGTCCAGGCGACTTCGAGCAAGGTGTTGTGGGTGGTCTTCGAGGGGGCCGGGTTCTTGTTCTCGTTGAAGCGCGCAACGATCACGAGAAGCAGCGCCAGCACGAAGAGGCAGATCGCGGCCATGAGCCAGGTTAGGTAGGTGTGAAAGTTGGACACGCTCTGTCCCAACTCGGTCACCATCTCCTGCATGCCGGTTTCCCATGGGGAGGGCTGCCCGGCGGCGGCCCACGCCTCACTTATGCCCAACACAAGTGCGACCGCTGCCGTGGAGAGGGCGGTCACCGATCGACGTCCAGTCTCGATCCGCATCGGCGTTCCAAAGCTCCTAAAGATGTGATGGCCCAGGGCCATGAAAGCATCGGGGACAGCGCGGGCGTGCGAAGAACGGCGCCCGGCTTGCGCCATCACCTTTGATCTGCGTCAAAGACCACAGGACGCGCGGAAGCGCAACGGTAGAAGCGTTCCAAACTGTGCGTCATAACCGCCAAAACGCGTTTCAGCCTTCCAAAGCGGCCCTGTCGCTTGACATTGCGCCCCCTGACATGGTCCCAACGGGCCAAAGTTGTAGTTGGAGCGGCGGCATGCCGCGACCCTTGGTAAGGGTTGAAGGAATGGAGAAACCGATGGGCGCATCGCAATGGGTTCGCCATAGCGCGGCAGCTTTCCTGGGGCTGGCAGCCCTGCTCGGCGCCAGCAGCGCGGGCGCTCAGGGGATGGTGAGGAACACCTTCGGCGACTGGCAGATGCGGTGCGAGACCCCGGCCGGCGCCACCGCCGAGCAGTGCGCCCTGGTGCAGAACGTCGTTGCGGAGGACCGCCCCAACGTCACCCTCGTGATTATCATGTTGAAAACCGCCGATGGCAAAAGCCGCCTCCTGCGCGTGGTGGCGCCTCTGGGTATTCTGCTGCCCTCAGGGTTAGGCCTGAAGATCGACCAGACGGATATCGGCCGCGCCGGCTTCGTGCGCTGCCTGGCATCGGGCTGCGTCGCCGAGGTCGTCATGGAGGACAACCTGATCAACCAGATGAAGACCGGCCAGCAGGCCACCTTCATCGTCTTCCAGACGCCCGAGGAGGGGATCGGGATTCCCGTGTCGCTGAACGGGTTCGCGGCCGGGTTCGATGCCCTTCCGTAAACGATGAAGAGAGGGTGGGGGACAGAAATGAACAAGGGATTGAACCGCTGGGCCGGACGGGCCTTCGTCGTGCTCGGGATCTCGGCCCTGGCCGGCTGCGGAGCGCCGGGCGAGGGCGGGTTCGGTGTCGGCGACATGCTGCTTACGGCCGGAACGACCCAGACGCCGCGTCAGGCTGCCGAGACCCGCGACGTCTATTGCCCGACCGTCGATGTCATGGATGGCGGCTCGGTCATCCGGTCCGGCGATGCGGGCTCCGTGCGCAGCCAGATCGCCCTGGGCGACCTTGCCCGTGAATGCGTCGGCCAGCCGGACGGCAGCACCCTCGTGAGGGTCGGCTTGGAAGCCCGGGCGCTTCTCGGCGCAGGCGGATCGGCCGGCCGCTATGACGTTCCGGTCCAGATCGTCGTCAAGGACGGCTCGACCGTCTTCGCCAACCGCTCCCGCCGGGTTGCGGCCGCAATCCCGGCCGGCCAGACCCAGACGACCGTCTCGATCGTCGAGGAAGGCATCGTGGTTCCGGCTGCGTCGGCCAACAACTTCGAGATCGAGGTCGGTCTCGGTACCCGTGCGACGGTCGGACGCCGCGGCTAAACCTTAATAGAGGACGGCCGCGCCTGCTCTCTGGTTGAGGGGAGCGGCCAGCACCTTGTCGATCCGGCGCTCGTCGAGGTCGATCACCTCGAAGCGCCAGCCGAAGGTCTCCACGTGTTCGCCCGTGGTCGGCAGGTGCTGCAGCTCGCTGATCACCAGGCCGCCCACCGTGTGATAGCTGCGGGTCTCGGGCAGGGTCACGCCGAGGATCTCGGCCATCTCGTCCACCGGCATGGAGCCGGCGAGCAGCCAGGAGCCATCCTCGCGCCGGACGGCGTCGGGTTCCGGCGCCTCGCCGTCGGACCGGAAGGCGCCGACGATGGCCTCCAGGGCATCGGCCGGGGTCACGACCCCTTCGAAATGACCGTATTCATCATGGACGAGGGCCATGGGGACTTCGGCGTCCCGCAGGATTGCCAGAGCATCGAGCGCATAGAGCGTGTCGGGAATGACCGGCGCCTGCTGCAGGTGCTTGCGGATCTCGAGGGGCTGGCCGGACAGCATGGCGGCCAGAAGCTCTCGCGACTGAACGACGCCGATTACGTTGTCGGGGGTGCCTTCGCTCACCGGCAGGCGCGAATGAGGGGTCTCGATCAGCAGCTGGCGGATCGTTTCCTCGCTGTCCTCGGTATCGATCCAGTCCACGTCCGTCCGGGGCGTCATGAGACCGCGCACGGTCCGGTCGCCGAGGCGCAGCACGCCCGAGATCATGCGGCGCTCCTCCTCCTCGATGACGCCCGCGCTTTCGGCCTCGCCGACGAGCATCTTGATCTCCTCTTCTGTCACGGTCGAGGAATCGTCGGACTTGGTGCCGAAGAGGCTGAAGATCAGGGTGGTGGAGGCATTCAGAAGCCAGACGGCCGGGGCTGCCACCTTCGAGACGATCAGCATTACCGGGGCCATGGCGCAGGCGATGCCCTCCGGGTGGCGCAGGGCCAGCTGCTTGGGTACGAGCTCGCCGACCACGATGGACAGGTAGGTGATGATGCCGATGACGATGCCGTAGCCGAGAGGCTCGGCCGCACCCTCGGGCATGCCCTGGCCCAGGAAGATGTCCCTCAGCCGGCTGCCCAAAGCCGCGCCCGAGAAGGCGCCGGCCAGGATGCCCACCAGGGTGATGCCGATCTGGACCGTGGAGAGGAAGCGGCCCGAATCCTCCATGAGGGTGAGGGCCGTGTTGGCGCCGGAACGGCCCTGCTCGGCCATGGCCTTCAAGCGAGGCCGGCGGGCTGACACGATGGCAAGTTCGGAAAGAGCGAAGACGCCGTTAAGGGCGACGAGAGCGAGAGCGATGATCAGTTCGAGCAACGATGCGTGGAGCTGCTGACCGGATCAGGCCGCGCTTCTCCCCTTCTGTGACAGATGGCCCCTAAGATGGAGCCTCACGGGCGTGGCGTCAATTAAAGGGTGAACAGGCCGGCCTTGCTTTGTTGACAGGAGGCCAATTCCTCTTCAGAGCTTAATCCCAGCCGATGATCCCCGCGGAAGAGACCGGACTTAGCGTCCGGCGCCGAAGGCGCAACCGCCCCGGAAACGCTCAGGCCAAAGGACCGCGCGGGAGCTGGCACTCTGGAAAGCGACGACGTTTGAAAGCGTCGTCCACCGACGGGCGTAACCTTTCGCATGAAGCGTTTGGGAAATCTCTCAGGTCTCGGGACAGAGGGGGCGCAGAGCAACGGGCCGCAAGGCTCGATGGAACGCGCACCTTTGAGGGAACCCGATGGCCGAGCCAGCGCATAGCGACGAGCCGCTCCTGAAAACCCCGCTCCATGCGGAGCATGTGGCGCTTGGCGCCCGCATGGTGCCGTTCGCCGGCTACGACATGCCGGTGCAGTATCCCACCGGCATCCTCACCGAGCACAACTGGACCCGCGAGCATGCGGGCCTGTTCGACGTGTCGCATATGGGCCAGGCTTTCCTCGTCGCTGAGGACAAGAGCCACGAGACCGTGGCCAGGGCGCTGGAAGCCTTGATCCCTGCCGACGTGCTGAATCTCAAGCTGAACCAGCAGCGCTATTCGCAGCTTCTGGCCGATGACGGCGGCATCCTCGACGATCTCATGGTGACCCGCGTCGGCGCTCCGGGACATGAGGGCTGGCTCTATCTCGTCGTGAACGCCTCGATGAAGGAGCAGGACTACGCTCACATCCAGGCGCGCCTGCCGACGGGCGTGAGCCTGAACCGCAAGGACAACCTCGGTCTGATGGCCCTGCAGGGACCTTCCGCGGAAGCCGTTCTGACAAAGCTTTCACCTGAAGCTGCCGGGCTCTCCTTCATGATGTCCGCCGACGTTCAGATCGACGGCATCTGGTGCCACGTTTCCCGCTCCGGCTACACCGGCGAGGATGGTTTCGAAATTTCCTGCAAGGGAGAGGATGCGGCGAAGCTCTGGCGCGCCCTCCTTGCCGATCCGGAGGTGAAGGCCATCGGCCTCGGCGCACGCGATTCGCTGCGGCTTGAAGCGGGGCTTTGCCTCTACGGTCACGACATCGACACCACCACGTCGCCCATCGAGGCGGGCCTGATCTGGTCGATCCAGAAGCGCCGCCGCGAGGAGGGGGGCTTCCCCGGTGCCGCGCGCGTTCAGCGCGAGATCAAGGACGGAGCTTCACGCGTTCGCGTCGGCATCAAGCCGGAAGGCCGCGCTCCTGCCCGCGAGGGCAGCGTCATCACCACGCCTGACGGGCGCGAGGTCGGCATCGTGACCTCCGGCGGTTTCGGCCCCACGGTCAACGGCCCGGTCGCCATGGGCTATGTGGCCAAGGACGTCTCCGCCGTCGGAACCGACCTGCATCTCATCGTTCGCGGCAAGCCGCTGCCGGCCAAGGTCGCAGCCATGCCGTTCGCTCCCCATCGCTACAAGCGCTGATACCAAACAAGAGGGAATTCATCATGACCACGCGCTACACCAAGGATCACGAATACATCCGCGTCGAGGGCGACGCCGGCATCGTGGGCATTTCCGATTACGCCCAGGGCCAGCTTGGCGACGTGGTGTTCGTGGAACTGCCCAGCGTCGGCAAGACCCTGTCGAAGGGCGATGAGGCGGCCGTCGTCGAGAGCGTGAAGGCGGCAAGCGAAGTCTATGCACCCGTCTCCGGCGAGGTGGTCGAGGTCAACAGCGAGCTCGAGGCTTCCCCCGGCACCGTCAACGAGGATCCCGCTGGCCGCGGCTGGTTCATGAAGATCCGTCTCACGAACGAGAGCGAGCTCGACGGCCTCATGACCGAAGAGCAGTACGGGGAATTCGTGAAGTCGATCTCTTAAAAAGAGAGCACGGCCATGACGCACGAGTACAGGGCGACAATCCGCTGGAGGCGGGGAGAAGACGAGAGCTTCTCCGACAACCGCTACAGACGCGGCCATACATGGTTCTTCGATGGCGGCGTCACAGTTCCCGGCTCCGCGTCGCCCTCCGTCGTGCCGTTGCCCCTCTCGCGGGAGGATGCTGTCGATCCGGAAGAGGCGTTCGTGGCGGCTGTTTCGAGCTGCCACATGCTCACCTTCCTGTCGATCGCCGCCAAGAAGCGCTTCGTCGTCGATGGATATGAGGACAAGGCGCTTGGCATCATGACGAAGAACGAGAACGGCAAGCTCTTCGTCTCCAAAGTAACTCTTGATCCGGTGATCGCGTTCTCAGGCGACAAGCAGCCCAACCCTGAGCAGATCGCCGACATGCACCACCTCGCCCACAAGGAATGCTTCATCGCCAACTCCGTGCTCACGGAGATCGTGGTGGCGGGCATCCCCTCGCATTAACAAACAAGGTTCTTTCGCCGATGCGTTATTTGCCTTTGTCCGACACCGACCGCAGCGAGATGCTCGCGCGCATCGGCGTCAACCACGTCGATGAGCTGTTCGCCGACGTGCCGAAGAACCTGCTCCTCAAGGAGCCGGTGGACCTGCCGCGCCGCAAGGGCGAGCTGGACGTGGAGCGCATCCTCTCCCGGATGTCCTCTAAAAACATCCCGGCCTCGTCAGTGCCGTTCTTCGTGGGCGCAGGCGCCTACAAGCACCATGTGCCGGCCACCGTCGACCACCTGATCCAGCGCTCCGAGTTCCTGACGAGCTACACGCCGTATCAGCCGGAGATCGCGCAAGGGACGCTGCAGTATCTCTTCGAGTTCCAGACGCAAGTGGCCGCGCTCACCGGCATGGAGGTGGCGAACGCCTCCATGTATGACGGCTCCACCGGCACGGGCGAGGCGGTGCTCATGGCGCACCGTGTCACCAAGCGCCGCAAGGCCGTGCTCTCGGGCGGCCTGCATCCGCATTATGCCGATGTGGTGCGGACGCTCTCCGAGATGTCGAGCGACGACGTCGTCACCATGGCGCCGGACGTGGCCGGCACCGAGGACATTCTCTCGCAGATCGACGACAGCGTGTCCTGCGTCGTCGTGCAGTCGCCGGATGTGTTCGGCAACGTGCGCGACCTGAAGCCCATCGCCGACAAGGCGCATCAGCATGGCGTGCTGCTGATTGCCGTGTTCACGGAGGTCGTCTCGCTCGGCTTGCTGCAATCCCCAGGCAGCATGGGCGCCGATATCGTGGTGGGCGAGGGGCAGTCGATCGGCAACGCGCTGAACTTTGGCGGCCCCTATGTGGGCCTCTTCGCCACCCAGTCGAAGTTCCTGCGCCAGATGCCCGGCCGCCTCTGCGGCGAGACCGTGGATGCGGACGGCAACCGCGGATTCGTGCTCACGCTGTCCACTCGCGAGCAGCATATCCGCCGCGACAAGGCGACCTCGAACATCTGCACCAATTCGGGCCTCTGCTCGCTTGCCTTCACCATTCACATGACGCTGCTCGGCGAAGCAGGCCTCTCGCGCCTCGCCCGCATCAACCATGCGAACGCCGTGAAGCTGGCTGACCAATTGGCTTCCGTGAAGGGCGTCGAAGTGCTTAACAAGGCGTTCTTCAACGAGTTCACGTTGAGGCTCGCAAAACCCGCGGCTGAAGTGGTGGAACGTCTCGTCGAGAAAGGCGTGCTCGCGGGCGTGCCCGTGTCGCGCCTCCTGCCGGGTGCCGGCCTCGACAACCTGTTGCTCGTCGCTTCGACCGAAGTGAACACCGATGATGATCGCGCGGCCTTCTGTGCCGCCTTGAAGGAGGTTCTGTGATGTTGAACCGCCAGGGACGACCCTCTTCCGCCGGCCAGGCCGGCACCACCGAGCATCCGACCTTCACCGGCAACAAGGCGCTGGCGCAGATCGAGCCGCTGCTCTTCGAGATCGGCCGCTATGACACCACCGGCGTCGATCTCGACGAGCCGGAGGATTTCAAGCCGCGCCTCGGCGGGTTGGAACGCAAGGAGGCCATCGGCCTGCCGGGCCTCTCCGAGCCCGAGACCATGCGCCACTACGTGCGCCTCTCGCAGCAGAACTACGGCATCGATACCGGCCTCTTCCCGCTCGGCTCGTGCACCATGAAGCACAATGCCCGCCTGAACGAACGCATGGCGCGTCTGCCGGGCTTCTCCGACGTGCATCCGCTGCAGCCGGTCTCCACCGTGCAGGGCGCGCTGGAGCTGATGAACGAGCTCGGCCGCTATCTCGTGACGCTCACCAACATGACCGCCGTGGCGCTCTCGCCGAAGGCCGGTGCCCATGGCGAGCTCTGCGGCATGATGGCGATCAAGGCCGCCATCGAGGCCAAGGGCGAAGGCGCGACCCGCAACGTGGTGCTTGTGCCGGATTCCGCGCACGGCACGAACCCGGCGACCGCGGCCCTCATCGGTTTCAAGGTGAAGCCGGTGCCGGCCCGCGAGGACGGCTGGGTGCATGTGGAGGACGTGAAGGAGCGCCTCGGCCCCGACGTGGCGGCGATCATGCTCACGAACCCCAACACCTGCGGTCTCTTCGAACCTCAGGTGGCGGAGATCGCCAAGGCGATCCATGATGCGGGCGCTTACTTCTACTGCGACGGCGCCAACTTCAACGCCATCGTCGGCAAGGCGAAGCCGGGCGATCTCGGCGTCGATGCCATGCACATCAACCTGCACAAGACCTTCTCGACGCCCCACGGCGGCGGCGGTCCGGGTTCCGGCCCGGTGGTGCTGTCCGAGCGTCTCGCGCCGTTTGCCCCGGTGCCGTTCGTGCGGGCAGGCAAGGACGGCTTCGAACTCGTCGAGCAGGAAGCTGATGCGGCCGAGAAGCCTTTTGGCCGCATGACCGCCTTCCACGGTCAGATGGGCATGTATGTGCGCGCCCTGTCCTACATGCTCTCGCATGGTTCGGACGGCATGAAGCAGGCTTCCGAGGATGCGGTGCTCAACGCCAACTACATCCGCGCCGGCCTCGCCGACCTGATGTCGCTGCCCTTCGGCAACAAGCCCTGCATGCACGAGGTGCTGTTCGACGATGCATGGCTCAAGGACACGGGCGTGACCACGCTGGACGTGGCCAAGGCCATGATCGACGAGGGCTACCACCCGATGACCATGTACTTCCCCCTAGTAGTGCATGGGGCCATGCTCATCGAGCCGACGGAATCCGAATCGAAGGCGTCGCTTGACCTCTTCGTCGCGATGCTGCGCGACCTCGCGATGGCGGCGAAGAACGGCGACAAGGAGCGCTTCACCGGCGCCCCCTACCACGCCCCCCGCCGCCGCCTCGACGAGACCCGCGCGGCAAGAAGCCCGGTGCTCAAGTGGACACCGTCGGCGCCGGTGGCGGAAGCGGCGGAGTAAGGTTCCTCAAACTGCAAATGCCCGGCCAAGTGCCGGGCATTTTCTTTTCGTCCTGATTGGCTTCGTCATCCCAGACAGAGCGCAGCGGAGATCCGGGATCGAGAGACGGGAATAGTGACTTATCCTGCCGACGATCCCGGATCGGCTGGCGCCGTCCGGGATGACGTAGTTGTCACGCGAGCGCCTGAACGGTTCTCGTTAAGTCCGTCATTCTTTCGATCACCACGGATGCACCAGCCTGCCGCAGCTTCTCCGCGTGCTCCGGCCCGCAATGCGCTCCGCCAACAAAGCCGATCACGCGCATGCCGGCGGCAAGCGCCCCCTGAACTCCCGCCGCTGAGTCCTCGATCACGATGCAATCTTGTGGATCGGCGTTCATGTTCTTTGCGGCATGGAGGAACAGGTCCGGCGCCGGTTTGCCGCGCGCGACCTGCGTGGCGCTGAAGACATGGTCGAACAGGTCCGACAGCCCCGTGATGCGCAGCGACAGGGCGATTCGTTCTGGCGTGGACGAGGAGGCCACGCAGCGCGGGTAGGGGAGCGAGAGGATCGCCTTGCGGACACCCTCGATCGGCTTCAGGTCCGTCTCGAACTTCGCGAAAAGTGCGCTGTCCAGCTGCGCGCCCAGATCGACAGGAAGCGTGCAGTCATGCTCCGCCTCGAGGCGTGCCACCATATCCTTGAAGCTTACACCGACGAACTTTCGCGCGATGTCGTCCGCCGAATACGGCAGCCCGATACGGGTAAGGATCTGGGCGTCGATCTCGCAGGCGAGGGCCTCGGAATCCACCAGAACCCCGTCGCAGTCGAAGATCAGCAGCATGGTGCGCCCTCCAGCAAAAAGGCCGCCTCGAAGGGCGGCCTTTGAGATTGTTGTTGTGAATGAAGCCTTACTGCAGCTTCGTGCGCACGTCGTTGAGGCTGGACGTGACGAGGGAAGCGGCGGCGGCGCCGGTGATCTCGTCGCGCAGGACGCGCTCGGAGGCCTTGATGGCGGCGTCGACAGCAGCGGCGCGCACCTCGGCGGAGGCCTGGGCCTCGGCCTGGGCGATCTTCGCCTCGGCGGTGGCCGTGCGGCGCTTTACGAAGTCGGCCATCTTCTCCTGCGCCTCGGCGGCAAGGCGCTCGGCCTCGGCGCGGGCATTGGAGACGATGTCGGCGGCCTCGCGCTCGGCGGCGGCGCGCTTCGTCTCGTACTCCTTGAGGAGCCGTTCGGCATCCTGGCGCAGGCGCTTGGCCTCGGCCAGCTCATCGGCAATGCGCTTGCCGCGGGAGTCGAGCTGGTTCATCACGTTGCCGGGAACACCCTTGTAGAACAGGATGCCCCAGAAGATGACGAAGGCGACCGCAACCCAGAAATTGGTGTTCTCTAACATGCGGATCTCCCGATCAGGCCTTGATCTGGTTGAGAGCGGCTTCGACCTTCTGCGGGGCCGGAGCCTTGCCGGTGAGGCGCTCAATGATGGCGGAAGCCGTGTCGCGCGCGATGGCGTCCACGTGGCTCATGGCCTCTGCCTTTTTGCCCGAGATGGTGGCTTCGGCATCGGCCAGACGCTGGTTGAGGTCGGCCTCGAGGGCCTTGCGCTTGGCGTCGCTCTCGGCGGAGAGCTTGGCGCGGGTCTCCTGGGCCAGGGTCTGAGCGCGGCCCTTGGCTTCGGCCAGCGACTTCTCGTAGGCCGCGCCTGCTTCTTCCGCGCGGGTTTTCATGGCGGCGGCGTCGTCGAGATCTCCTGCGATCATCGTGCGGCGGTTCTCGATGATTCCGCTCAGGCGCGGCAGGACCAGCCGTGAGAGCAGGGTGTAGAGCACCACGAAGGTGATGGCGAGCCACAGGAGCTGACCACCATAGGTTTCCGTCTCGAAAGGCGGGAACCCGACGTCTGCGTGAGCGCCGCCGTGGGCCTCTGTTGTGGCGTTGGTCGTCTGTGCCTGAGCCATGGAGCAGATCCTAAGGATAAACGTTCCTAGCATCGGCCCCAAAAGTGCGATGCACTTCTGGGACTCAGCCGATGCTTAATTCTTAAATTGGCGCATTGTCGGACGCGGAAAACCGGAACCACTTTTCACTGGCATGGCCCGCTGGGTCCGCACGATGCGCCGGAAACATGAATGACGGCGGTTGAGCCCGCCGTCACCCCTGTTGAGGCGAAGCGCGTAGACCGCGCCTCAGCCTCCCGATCACCATCTTGAGATTAGGTGAAGAGCAGAACGAGAGCGACGACGAGGCAGAAGATGCCGAGACCTTCTGCGAGCGCCGCGCCGATGAAAGCGCGCGCGAACTGGCTGTCGGCTGCCGACGGGTTGCGCAGGGCGCCCGAGAGGAAGTTACCGAAGATGTTGCCGACGCCCATGGCGGCGAGGCCCATGCCAATGCAGGCGAGGCCCGCGCCGAGGAACTTGAAAGCGATCGGATCCATTGTGATCTCCTTGGGGATATACTGTGATCGGGAAGGAAGATTAACTCAGCGCAGACCTAGTGCCCCGGGTGCAGCGCGTCGTTCAGGTAGATGCAGGTCAACACCGTGAAGACGTAGGCCTGCAGGGCGGCGACGAGGAACTCGAGCGCCATGAGAGCAACCGCCATGAGGAGCGGCAGCGGAGCGAGGATCGTCAGAGCGCCGCCGGCCGCCAGGAGGCTGACCACGAAGCCTGCGAAGACCTTCAGCGCGATGTGTCCCGCGAGCATGTTCGCGAAGAGACGCAGGGACAGCGAGATCGGGCGGGACAGGAAGGAGATGAGCTCGATCACCACGATGAAGGGCAGGAGCCAGCCCGGCACACCCGACGGCACGAAGAGGCCGAGGAAATGGGTGCCGTGCTTGACGAAGCCGTAGACCACCACGGTGCCGATCACCAGCATCGCGAGCGCGAAGGTGACGATGATGTGGCTGGTGACCGTGAAGAAGCCGGGGATCATGCCGAGCAGGTTTGCCGTCAGCACGAACATGAAAAGCGAGAACACGAGGGGGAAGAACTTCATCCCCTCCTTGCCGGTGGCATCGACCAGCGTGTTCGCCACGAAGTCGTGCAGCACCTCGGCGACCGACTGGGCGCGGCCCGGAACGACAGCGCGCTTGCGCGTGGCGTAAAGAAGACCACCCACGATCACCGCGGCGGCGCCGATCATGAAGGCGGACGAATTGGTGAAGTTGATGACCGGAATAATGGGCTTGATCTGGAATTGTTCGATCGGGCTCGCCATGATCCGCTCTCAAAAGTTCGCTGTTGCCAATGCCGTTCGGCGTTCGAAGTCCGTCACCGCTTGTCGTCGTGCCGGGCGGGTTTGACCACCCCGGCTGCTCGCATCAGATTGAGCATCCCGGCGCAGAAGCCGAGTATCAGACAAACGATCAGACCCCAAGGGGAAGATCCGAACAGGTAGTCGACGATCCAACCCAGAATTCCGCCAGCGGCAACTCCTGCGACGAATTCGGCCGAGAGCCGGAAGGCTTGGCCGAGAGCAGTGGAATTGGACGTCGGGCGGGCGCGAGGTTCCGACTCGGCTCGTTGAACGGATGCTTGAGAGATCCGCGCATCGAGCGACTTCAGTCTCGCTGACAGGTCGGCATCATCGGCGCTGCTCGGTTTCCGTTCATTCTCGCCGTTCCGCTCGTGAGGGTCCGCCATTGCGATCTCCTGTGAAGCGTTGCGGGAAAATGCCTGGAAACCAGCCCCGAAAGCCGGGCGCACCATATGAGCGGGGGTTACCCCTGTCAAGAACCGTCTGAAAAGAACTAAGTGATTGATATAATTATCTTATGCTCGGTTTTACGCAGGCTGAGCCGGAAAGCGCACATGTTTTTGAGGCTGAAGCATGGCGGGGCCTGAAAACCTTACGGCATCCGACCCAAAAGTGGATTCCACTTTTGGGATCCATCCGATGCCTATTTCCCTTAGCTGGCGCATCGTTCGATGCGGAAAACCGGGACCACTTTTCGCTGACGCGGCCCTCTGGGTCCGCACGATGCGCTAGGCTACCTCAAGAATGCGCTCGGCGCTCTGCAGGTCGACGGAGACCAGCTGCGAGACGCCGCGCTCGGCCATGGTGACGCCGAACAGGCGGTCCATCCGGGCCATGGTGATCGGGTTGTGGGTGATGACCACGAACCGGGTCTCGGTCTGGCGGGCCATGTCCTCCAGGAGGGCGCAGTAGCGCTCCACATTGGCGTCGTCGAGGGGCGCATCCACCTCGTCGAGCACGCAGATCGGCGAGGGATTGGTGAGAAACACGGCGAAGATCAGCGCCGTGGCGGTGAGCGCCTGCTCGCCGCCGGAGAGCAGGGTCATGCTCTGGGGCTTCTTGCCGGGGGGACGGGCGAGGATTTCGAGGCCGGCCTCCAGCGGATCGTCCGAATCGACTAGGGTCAGCTCGGCCGTGCCACCGCCGAACAGGGTGGTGAAGAGCTGCTTGAAATGGTTGTTCACCACATCGAAGGCGGCGAGCAGCCGCTCACGGCCCTCACGGTTGAGGCTGCCGATGGCCTGGCGCAGGCGCTTGATGGCCTCGACGAGGTCGTCCCGTTCGCCGGCGATGCTGTTGTACTTGGTCTCAAGCTCCGAGAGTTCTTCGTCGGCGCGCAGGTTCACGGCGCCCAGGCGCTCCCGATCATGCTTGAGGGAGTGGAGCTTCGATTCGATCTCCGCATGCGGCGGAAGCTCGGTCGCCTCCTTCAGGCCAGCGAGCTCGATGAGACCGGCCGGGGTCGTCTCGAGGTTTTCCGCGATATTGTGGGTGATCTCGGCGAGGCGCGCTACGGCGGCTTCGTGCCGGGCCTGTGAGCCTGCGCGGGATTCGCGAGCGGCCGAGAGAGCCTCAAGGGCGGCGCGGGCCGTGCGGTCCGTCTCGGCGAGGCCCGTCTCCGCATCCGCAAGACGGTCGGCTGCTTCCTTGCGCTTGGCCTCGGCCTCCTCGACCTCACTGATGAGCGCGCGGCGGCGCTGGAGATAGGTGTCGGGAGCCTCCAGCAGGCGCTGGTGCTCGTCCTGAGCGCGTTCGAGCCGCTCGCCCAGATCCTCGAAAGCCTTGGCGGCGCGGGCGGCGCGCTCGGTCCACAGGCGGATATCGGCCGCAAGAGCCTCCTGCCGGCGACGGCGCAGCTCGGCCTCGTGCATGAGCGACTGCAGGGTGGCCCGCGCCTCGGAGGCTGCGGCTCGACGCTCGGCCACGCGGGTACGCTCCTCGAGGAGGCGGCTCTCAAGATCGGGGGCCGGGGCGAGGTCCTGCAGGGCGCCTTCAGCATCCTGCACGCGCTCCAGCGCTTCCGCTTCGCTCTCGGAGAACCGCGTCAGGCCCTCCTGCAGGGCCGAGCGGCGCTGGCCGAGTTCGGCCTCCTTGCGCTCGACCGCCGTCAGGCGGGTGCGGGCGGCATCGAGGGCCTGACGGGCTTGGCGTGCGGCCTCGATCGCCTGCATTTCATGGGATGCGGCCCGGCGGACAGTCTCAAGCGCTGCTTCCGCCTCGTGCCGCAGGTGCTCGGCCTCCTCGCGGGCTGCCGCCGCCTCGCGCTCCAAGTCGCCGAGACGGTTCTTTTCCGCCAGGCGCCGGGCCGCCGGGGAGGGCGCCTCCGCGGCATTGGTGAAGCCGTCCCAGCGCCACACGTCGCCTTCCTGCGAGACCAGGCGCTGGCCGGGCTTGAGGAGGGCGCGTAGGCGAAGGCCGTCGGCCCGGCCCACCACGCCGATTTGGCGCAGGCGGCGCTGCAGCTCGGCCGGCGCGCGGGCGAGATCGGCGAGCGATCGGACGCCGTCCGGCAGCGAGGGGTCTCCCTCGCCGGCACCGGTCATTTCCCAGTGGGCGGGAGCCGAAGGATTGGTCGAGGCCTCTAAGTCGTCGCCGAGGGCTGCGCCGAGGGCCGTCTCATAGCCCTTCTCGACCGTGATCTGGTCGAGGGCCGGGGGCCAGAGGTCTCCGGTGGCGGAGGTGACGAGCTTGGCCAGGGTGAGCGCTTCGGTCTCAAGGCGCTGCGCCTTGCGCTCGGCCTCGTTGAGGGGCTCGCGCAGGCGGTTTTCCGCCTCGCGGGCAGCCGAGAGGGTCTCGCGCGCCTCGATCACGGCCTCTTCGGCGGACCCGGCGCTCTCCTCGGCGATTGCCATCTCCTCGCGCAGGTCGTCGAGGGAGGGGCCGTCCTCGGTCGAGCCGGAGAGGGCTGCGATCTCGCGCTCGAGCCGCTCCTTCTCGGACCGGAAACGGGCGGCGCGCTCCATCTCCTCGCGCACCGCGCGCTCCAGGGCAGCGCGGCGGGCATTGAGGTCGGAGGTCTGGGCCTGAAGAGCGCTCAAGGCGGCCTCGGCCTCGTGCAGCTCCGCCTCGGCGGCATGAAGGCGCTCTTCGGCCTCGGCACGGGCGTCGTCCGCCCCGTCGGTGGTGAGCGCGATCTCGTCCGCCTCGGACTGGAGGCGCTCGATGGTGGCCTCGGCATCCGTGCGCTGGGCGGCCTCGCGGGCGATGTCCCGGTTGAGATCACCGATATGACGCTCCAGCTCGGTCACGCGCTCCTTGGAGCGGCGTTCTTCCGATTCGAGCTCGTTGCGGGCATGGGTCAGGCGCTGCAGGGCAGCCGCGGCGGCCGCCTCCTCCTGGCGCAGGCCCGGCAGGGCATGGGCGGCGACCGCCTGGGCGGTGGCCGCGCGGGTCTGCTCCTCGGTAGCATCGGCCACGGCCTTGAGGGCCTCGGTGACCTGACGCTCTGCGGTGGCTGCCTGCTCCCGCGCCTCGGAGAAGCTGATGGCATACATCAGGGCCTCAAGGCGACGGATCTCGGCCGAGAGGTTCTTGTAGCGGGAGGCTTGGCGGCCCTGGCGCTTCAGGCTCTCGATCTGGCTTTCCAGCTCGCGGGTCACATCCTCGACGCGAACCAGGTTGTCCTCGGCGGCTTTCAGCCGCAGCTCCGCCTCATGGCGGCGGGCATGGAGGCCCGCGATGCCGGCGGCGTCTTCGAGGATGCGGCGGCGGGCCTGGGGCTTGGCCGAGATGATCTCGCTGATCTGGCCCTGGCGGACGAGGGCGGGCGAGCGGGACCCGGTGGCGGCATCGGCGAACAGGATCTGCACGTCGCGGGCGCGCACTTCCTTGCCGTTGACCCGGTAGGTCGAGCCTTCCTCGCGCTCGATCTTGCGAGAGATCTCCAGCAGGTCCGTGTCGTTGAAGGCGGCAGGCGCGGTGCGCTCGGCGTTGTCGATGGTGAGCATCACCTCGGCCCAGTTGCGGGCGGGCCGGCCGCCGGAGCCGGAGAAGATGACGTCGTCCATCCCCGTGGCGCGCATGTTCTTGAAGGAGTTCTCCCCCATGACCCAGCGCAGGGCCTCGACGAGGTTGGACTTGCCGCAGCCGTTGGGCCCGACGACGCCGGTCAGGCCCGGCTCGATCAGGAAGTCGGTGGGCTCGACAAAGGTCTTGAAGCCGGCAATGCGAAGGCGCGTCAGCTTCATGGACGCGCCTTCCCGTCCCGCCCCAAGGGGGCAGGGGAGGAGAGCTTACTCTCCCAGGATCGGCTTGATGACCTTTTCAATCTCATCGATCGACAGGCTTCCAGGATGACGCTGGCCATTGATGAAGAAAGTGGGCGTGGAGTCCACACGGAACTGCTCCATACCCCGGTTCTTCACCGCGTTGACTGCGTCATATAGTTTCTGGTCCTTGAGGCAAGCGTCAAATTTTTCCTGTGAAAAACCGGCCTGGCGCATCAGACCGCGCAGGGCGTCGAGGGGCTTGTCGGTGAAAGCCCAGTTCCGCTGCTGCTCGAACAGCAGGTCGGTGATCGGGTAATATTTGTCGGCGCCGTCGCAGCGGGCGAGCATGAAGCCGGCCGTGGCGAGGGGGTCGAGGGGGAATTCACGCAGGACGAAGCGCACCTTGCCCGTGTCGATGTAGCGCTTCTTCAGCTCCGGCCAGGTGGTCTTGTGGAAGTTGGCGCAGTGGGAGCAGGTGAGGGACGCGTACTCGATGATGGTCACCTTGGCGTTTTCAGGCCCCAGGGCCGCATCGCCGAGCGGCCCCTGAACCGCGAGATCGGATGCGGACACGTTTTGGGCAAGCGCGGGCAGGCTGGTGGCGAAATAGGCCGCAACGGCTGCGGTTCCGAGAAGCTGAAGCGTCTGACGCCGGGTGATCATCGTAAGGGAACTCCTGAAGAGATTTCGTTCTGCGGTAGAGTGCCTTGCCTTCAGAGGCAAGCGCCGACATCTCACGCTTTCGTGCGTGAACCGGAGCTGACGATCGCTTGACCCAGCCGGTCGAGGGCGGCCTTGAGGGCCTCCTCCTCGATGGGCTGGACGGCCCTGTCGACTTTCTCCCGGTCCGCTGGGGTGAGGGCGGGAGGAGCCGGGCGCTTCTTCTCAACCCGCCGAACCGGCCCTTGTTTCAGCACGATCTTTCCGATGCAGCGCCAGCCGTAATAGGTGTTCACCCGGTCGATGATAGTGGGCGCCATGTGCTGGAGCTCGAGGGCGAAGGCGCTCTCCGCCCGGATGACCAGAATCGCCGGGTCCGGTCGGGATTCCGGATCGGCATGGGGGGCTTTGCGCTTCCACTCGATTTTGAGGGGCTGGGTGAAGGCGGCCAGCCGCTCCCCGACGATCTCGGGCCAGGCCATGATGATGTCCGACGTGGCAAAGCCCTGCGCCGCCAGGCTGGGGGACAGACAGACGTCGAGAAACTCGGCGAGGGGGCGGGCCAAAGGCCTTGGTCGTCTCAAAGTCGCCTCGGTCGTCTCATGTTGAATGTCCAAAAGCCGCGTTGGAATATTCCGTATAGAACGCTATTCCAAAGCCCATGTTAACGCCCGCTTCGAGCGCGACCAAGCCCGACCCGCAGGATCTTCTCGTCTGGTACGACCGTCACCGGCGCGACCTGCCGTGGCGCGCCAAGCCGGGCGTGACCGCAAACCCTTACCGCGTCTGGCTGTCCGAGATCATGCTGCAGCAGACGACGGTTGCGGCGGTCAAACCGTATTACCTGAAATTTCTGGAGCGGTTCCCCACAGTTGAGACCCTCGCGGAAGCGCCGTCGGATGCGGTGATGCACGCCTGGGCTGGGCTCGGCTATTATTCCCGCGCCCGCAATCTCCATGCCTGCGCCAAAGCCGTCGTGGACAAGCACGGTGGGCAGTTTCCGTCGACTGAAGCCGAACTCCTGAAGCTTCCCGGCATCGGCGCCTATACGGCGGCGGCCGTGGCGGCCATTGCCTTCAACGAGAAGGCGGCGGCGGTCGACGGCAACGTGGAGCGGGTCATGTCCCGCCTGTTCATGGTCGAGGAGCCGCTCCCGAAGGCTAAGCCGCTGATTCGAAGCCTTACGGAAGAACTGGTGCCGGAGGACCGTCCCGGCGACTTTGCTCAAGCCGTGATGGATCTCGGCGCCACCATCTGCACGCCCAAGCGCCCCGCCTGTGCGCTGTGCCCCTGGATGGTGCCCTGCCGGGCCCGTGCCGAGGGCCTGCAGGAGACCTTCCCGAAAAAGCAGAAGAAGGAGGCTGGGCAGGTGCGCAAGGGTGCGGCCTTCGTGGTTTTGCGCGCCGACGACACGATCCTGCTGCGCACCCGCCCGCCCACAGGGCTGCTCGGCGGCATGGTGGAGCCGCCGACGAGCGACTGGGTGCCGGATTACGAACCTTCCCGCGCAGTCCTCGACGCGCCCATCGAGGCTCGCTGGCAGCGCCTGCCAGGCACGGTCCGCCACGTCTTCACGCACTTCCCCCTGGAACTGACGGTGCTCTTTGCCAAGGTCGCGAGGGGAACCCCCGCGCCGGAGGACATGCGCTGGACCCCGCGGCTGCAATTGCACGAGGAGGCGCTGCCCGGCGCCATGAAAAAAGTGTTGGTGCATGCGCTGGGGGAGTTGCCGGGCGCTAAGGGGAAGGAACCCGGCAAGAAGCAGGCTAAGGGTGGATCAAGCTAATAGAGAAGCACCCCCAGAGCCTCATCCTGAGGAGGACCTTTAGGTCCGTCTCGAAGGACGAGGCGTCTCCAGTGTCCTCTGGAACCTCCTTCGAGACGCCCACTGCGTGGGCTCCTCAGGATGAGGTTGTGTTTTGTGAAAGGCCTCACCCGCCCACAAGCGCCTTCTGATTGCGCTTGAACAAAGCCGCCAGCGCATTCGCCACCCGCGTGACGTTTGGGCGGTTGCGGCTTCGGCGGTGCATGACGAGGAACACGTCCTCGATCAGGTCGCCCTCGGGCTTCATCACCTGGACGAGGTCCGGATCGGAGTCGCCGAGCCAGCAGGGGAGGAAGGCGGCGCCGAGGCCCGCCTTCGCGGCCTGATAACGGATCGGCATATCGCCGATGCGGGCCGCAATGGTGCGGCCTTGCGCGAACTCCGCCACATAGGCTGCCTGCTTTGACAATGTCGGGTCCTCAGGCGGCGCGATGACGGCCGTGGGAGTTTCGGTGCGGGCATAGATGGCGAAGGCGATCTGGCCGATCTTGCGGGCGACGAGATCGTCTGTGCCCTCCGCGAGGGTGCGCATGCGCAGGCCGATATCGGCCTCGCCGGAGGCGAGATCGAGTCGCTGCCTGGTTGGGATGTAGGCGATCTCCACGGGTGCTGCGGCTTCGTGCAGTTCCGCAGCGTGAAGCGACAGGAATAGCGTCACCGAGGCTGTGGCCGTCACCCGCACGGGTGCGTCGGGATCGGGCCGGTAGGTGGCGGCCGTGCGTGACACGATGGCGGCCGCTTCGCCCATGGGAGCGGCCGCTTCCAGAACGGCGTGTCCGGCTTCCGTCAGTTCGAGATTGTTGGGGCCGCGCTGGAACAGGGTGAGCCCGAAGGTTTCCTCCAGCACCTTGATGCGCCGCGCGATGGTCGGCTGGCTCTGGCCCAGGGCCTTGGCGGCGCTGTTCATCGATCCATGAGCCACCACGGCGAGAAAGATCCGCAGATCGTCCCAGGACGGTTCGGCGAGGGCGAGGCGGAAGGGATCGAGAGACGAAGGAGCCATGTGAGGATGCTAAAGCGCTGAGCCGGGTTCGGCATAGGGGAATGTTCCAGCCTTGGAAGGTGTCCACACCATCGCCGAAGGTACGTCGACCCGCAGCCTGACGGGCCTGTGGGGGACCTCTTCAGTTTTGAAGGGGAACTCAGGCCTTCACAAACCTCTGCGTTTGAGCGAAAAGGACCGCTCTGCCATCAGGTCCATCAGCCATGCGCCTCATCCGTTAGCGACGCGATCCGACAAAAACATTGTGGCCCAGGAGCCACGACCAGTTTTGCGCCGAAACACCCGTTTCGGCCGGATCATGACGCATGGATGAAGGAACTATCATGTCTGACAGCAATCGCGCCGTCGTGCGCGGAACCATTCAATCGGGCCCATTCGAACTGGCCTATTCCATCGAGGGCGAGGGAACGCCCGCTCTCGTGATCGGCAGCGCGGTCTATTACCCGCGCGTCTTCTCGCAGAGCTTGAGGCAATCCCTGAAGCTCGTCTTCGCCGATCATCGCGGCTTCGCGCAGCCGACGGGCGCATACGCTGCGTCCGACTACACGCTGGATACCGTGCTCGACGACATCGATCTCGTGCGGCGGCATCTCGGCTTGGAGAAGGTGATCATCGTCGGCCATTCCGGCCATGGCTACATGGCGCTGGAATATGCCAAGCGTTATCTCCAGCATGTATCCCACGTGGTGATGATTGCGACGGGGCCGAGCCACAGCGCCGTGCATCAAGCAGCGACGGAGCAGTACTGGCAGGAACCCGTCTGCCCCGAGCGCAAGGCGAAACTCGAGGCCGACTTCGCCGGGCTGCCGGCGGAGATCGAAGCCGCGCCGGAGAAGCGGTTCGTCACCTTCTGCGTGAGGATGGGTGCGCGAAGCTGGTATGATCACACGTTCGACGCCGCACCTCTATGGGACGGCGTGCATGTGAACATGCCGGTGTTCGACCACCTCTGGGGCGAGGCGTTCCGCGACATCGATATCGCGCAGGGGCTTGAGCATCTCGGCGTGCCGGTGTTCCTGGCGCTAGGGCGTTATGATTATCTCATCTCGCCCTACGCCACATGGGCGCCGTACCGCGAGCAATTCAGGGATCTGACCGTTCGCGTGTTCGAGAAGAGCGGGCACACGCCGCCCTTCGAGGAAAGCGCTCTGTTCGATGCGGAACTGCTGCAGTGGTTGTCCACACGGTACCATTCTGAAATCCGCCATGGCCGGTTTGCCCCGGCCATGATGCTGACCGCTTAAGCGCTCAGAGCCGGCCTTGGGTCGACTCGACCGATCGTTCCGCTCCGGGCGGGCATCCGGTCCGGCTGGCGGGCTGAGGATGCTGCGCCCTCCACCTCGATGTGCCAGGGCAGGGTGCCGGCGGGAAGGTATCGGCCCAGCGCGTTCAGCGCGAGCATGGCAAGCGTCACGACGGCCACGATGACGATGGCGACAGCGGAGGCTTGGCTCGCCAAGCCTGCCTCTTCGAGATTGTAGAGCACGACCCCGATGGTTTCCGTGCCGGCCGACCAGAGCAGGGCCGAGACGGTGAGCTCGCTGAAGGCGAGCAGGAAGGCCATCAGGCCGCCCGCGACGGCAGCCGGAAGCAGCGTGGGCACGATGACATCGACAAGCCGCCGCATGAGGCGTGCGCCATCGAGCGCCGCGGCCTCCTCCTGCGCCAGATCGACCTGGGTCATGCCGGCAAGCACCGGCTTGAGCACCACGGCTAAGAAGCGAGCGAGATAGGCGAAGACGATGATCCACGGGGTACCATAGAGCGACATGCCGACGAGCGGCAGCGGCTTCAGGAACAGCAGGATGCACGCGATGGCCAGCACGATGCCGGGCAGCACATAGGAGATCTCAAGGAGAGCTGTGGCGACGATCCGCATCGGTCCCATCAGCCTGACGAGCCCATAGGCCATCGGGATTGCAAAGCACGCGAGCAGGCAGGCCGCTCCGCCTGCGTAGAGCAATGAATTCAGGAAGGCCCGGACGGTCACCTCCTGCCGCACCAGCACCTCGATGAAGTTGTCGAGGGTGATCGTCGAGAGCGTCAGCGGCATGCCATAGGAGGGCACGAGGGCGGCGGTCAGGAGCGACAGCATCGGCAGCACCAATGTGACGGCGATCACCGCGATGACGAAGGTTTCGACGACAGCGCTGGCGCGATTCAGCATCCAGAACGGTTGCAGCGGCGCATCCTCTTCGAGGAGCACATCGCCCCGTCGGGTCAGGATCTGGCTTGCCGCCACGCACACGATGGCGATGACGGCTACGAGCAGCCCGAGCGCCGCCACATCGCCGAGGATGCCCGTGCCGAAACTCGACAAGCGGCGATAGATGAGCACAGGCAGCGTGAGGTAGTTCACCGGTGCGCCGAGCAGCGCCGGAATGCCGAAATTGCCGATGCCGGCCACGAAGGCGAGCAGGCCAGCGCTCATGAGATGCGGCCGCAGCAGCGGCAGGAGATGATCGGTCACGACCTTGAGCGGCGGTGATCCATCCATGCGCGCGGCCTCGACCACGGCGAGCGGAATGCGCTTCAGGCCCGCGCTCATGATCACATAGACGAGGGGTGCATGGTGAAGACCCAGCACGAGGATGATGCCGAGGCGTCCCATCATCGGATTGGCGCTGCCGGCCTCGGGTGCGAGTCCTAGCGTGTTGAGGATTGGGGAAGCCGGGCCTGCAAGATGAAGGAAGGCGAGCGCGATTACCTGGGGCGAGATCATCAGCGACAGGACGAACAGGAACGACGCAATCCGACGTCCTCGGATGTCGGTGACGCCGAGCACGAGCGCCATGAGCGTGCCGAGGGGCAGCGCCAGCAGGGTGGAGAAGAAGGCAGTTTCCAGCGTCGCCCAGGTGGCGCGGATCGCCGAGCGGCTGGCGAGCGCCGCGAGCGCTTTCTCGGGATCGAACACACCGCCGGGAGCAAGGGCAGTCAGCAGCAGACGACCGGCCGGCAGAACATCGAAAGCCAGGATAGCCAAAGCAATCGGAGCGAGGAGGCCGAGACCTCCCCGCTCCAGGAATGACTTGGCGTGCGTGCGGTGTCTCACTGACCGAAGATGTCGGCGAAGGTCGCCTTATTTTCGGTTTCGTCGGCCAGCGCCTTGGCGGCGTCGAAGCCCATGACCTTGATCTGCTCGCGCGCCGGATAGCCGGCCGGCAACGCCACGGCGGGATGGGCTGCGATGTAGCCCTGCTTCAGGGCCAATTCCTGGCCTTCCTTCGAGAGCAGGAAGTCGACGAAAGCGCGGGCGGCATCGGCGTTCTTCGTGGTCTTGAGGATGGCGACAGGCTCCGAGACGGCGGAGACGCCTTCCTTCGGGAACACGAACTCGATCGGTGCGCTCTTGGCCTTTTCGCGGATCGGCATGTAGTCGACGATGACGCCGTAGAGCTTCTGCCCGCCGGCCACCTGCTTGAGCACGTCGCCGTTGCCGCCGCCGGCCACGGCCTCATTGCTCTTCAGGGCCTCGTAATAGTCCCAGCCGCCTTCGATATTGCCCGTGAGGGTCGCGGCATGGATGAGGGCAGCGCCCGAGGTGAGGGGGCTCGGCATGACGAGTTGGCCCTTGACCTCAGGCTTGGTGAGATCGGCCCATGACGTCGGCTTGAAGGATGCCTTGGTGTTGTAGGCGATGCCCGTGGTGATCAGCTTGGTGGCGAACCAGAATTTCTGCCGGTCATGGGTGCCGGCAGGATAAGCCGAGATGTCCGCTTTCTCATGCGCCAGGAGACGATCGTCCTTCTTGAGGCCCTCCATGGTGACGCTGTCGGCGATCAGCAGCACGTCGGCCTGGGATTGTCCGGCCTCGAACTCGGCGCTTAGCTTGGCGAGGATCTTCGGGGTTCCGTCGCGGACGAAGGTGACATTGACGCCCGGATTCTTGGCCTTGAAAGCGTCGATGGTTTGCTGTGCATCGGTGTTGGGCTGGCTCGTATAGAGCACCAGATTGCCCGATAGACCTTGGGCCTGCGCCAATGCAGGCACGAGGGCAACAAGCATAGGGAGAATGATTCGCTTCATCGACACGGGGCAGATCCTCGCTTTTGGTAAGGCTTTCCCCGCGCTAGCGGTCTTGGGTGACGCCTCTGTGACGGAAAGCTTAGTGCAGGAAACGAAAAGGGCCAGCACATGGCTGGCCCTATCACGGATTCGCGATGTCGCAGTGTGGCGTCAGGCCGCCATGTCCGCCCGCACCTTGGCACGGAACTCGTCGATGGAGACCAGCTTGCCGCCCCGCTCCACGTTCCAGAAGGTCCAGCCGTTGCAGGAGGGGAAGCCTTGCGTCAGCGCACCGATCTTGTGGATCGAGCCGACAATGGCACCTAACGCGAGCGTGCCGTCGGCCCGCACCACCGCCTTGTGGCGGCGGCGCTCGTCCACCAGCGTCTCGCCGGCCTTCACCAGACCTGCCTCGATGATGGACAGGAAGGGCACGCGCACTTCCGTGCGCTTCTCGGGCGCTGCCGCAATCGACACGTCGGAGAGAGGCTCGACCGCGTCGATGCGCTTGCGCGCCGCCTTGGCATAGGTCGAATCGCGCTCGAGGCCGATGAAGTTGCGCCCGAGCATCTTGGCGACCGCGCCCGTGGTGCCGGAGCCGAAGAAGGGATCGAGCACCACGTCGCCGGGATTGGACGAGGAGAGCAGGATGCGGGCGAGCAACGACTCGGGCTTCTGCGTCGGATGCACCTTGCGCCCCTGGGCGTCCTTGAGGCGTTCGTCGCCCGTGCAGAGCGGGATGAACCAGTCCGAGCGCATCTGCACGTCTTCGTTGCCGGCTTTGAGCGCATCGTAATGGAAGGTGTAGCCCTTCGACTCCGCGCTCTTGGAGGCCCAGATCATGGTCTCGTGCGCATTGGTGAAGCGGCGGCCCTTGAAGTTCGGCATCGGGTTGGCCTTGCGCCACACGATGTCGTTCAGGATCCAGAAATTCAGGTCCTGCAGGGCCGAGCCCACGCGGAAGATGTTGTGGTAGGAGCCGATGACCCACAGGGTCGCGTTCTTCTTCATCACGCGGCGCACGGCGAGAAGCCACGCGCGGGTGAACGCGTCGTAATCGGCAAAGCTCGCGAACTTGTCCCAGTCGTCGTCGACCGCGTCGACAAGGCTCTGGTCCGGGCGCGTGAGCGCCTGTTCGAGCTGGAGATTGTAGGGCGGGTCTGCGAAGACCACGTCCACGCTCTCAGGGGGAAGCTTCTCGAGATTGGCGATGCAGTCGCCGAGAAGGATCTCATTGAGAGGAAGAGTTTTCGGCAGAACGGAGAGGGGCGTTTGACGCCCCGTCCGAGGTGCCGGCGCAGACCGCCCGGTACGCGAGACATGGATCCGGGAGGCGGCGCCGGCAGCCCCGGTACGCGAGGTACCCATGGGTGATCACCGGTTACGCAACTGACACTCAGGATCATGAGCGGATAGGGTAAAGAGGAGGTTTCCAAACGCGATAAAATCCAAATATTTTGGATCGGCAAATCTTGCCTACGCTTTGAAAATATTGAGCTTTTTAGTTAATCAGCGTTAAGGGAGGTTACAGGTCCGGTAACCCTTGGCGTAACGGTGAAAAACTTAATCGATGAAACGGGCAGGGGCCCTCGCTCGCCACCGCCGTGAGATGCGCCCTGGTGCTGTAGCCCGCGTTGCTGGCAAAACCATAGGCGGGATAAGCGTTCCCGAGCCGCGCCATCATGCGGTCGCGCACCACTTTCGCGACAACCGACGCCGCGGCGATCGACGCGATGCTCGAATCACCCTTGATCACCGCTTCCGTCGCGCAGGGGAGGCCCGGCGGGTCGTTGCCGTCGACGAAGGCAATGTCCGGCGTGCAGGGGAGTGCGGCCAGCGCCCGGCACATGGCCAGCAACGAGGCCTGCCGGATGTTGATGGTGTCGATCTCCTGATGCGACACGGAGGCGATGCCCACCTGCGACGTTGCCAGGATCTCGGCAAACAGCGCCTCGCGCTTGGCCGCCGTGAGCGCCTTCGAATCGGCGAGCCCCTGCGGAACGTTGTCGAGATCGAGCACCACGGCTGCCGATACCACCGGCCCAGCCAGCGGCCCGCGCCCGACCTCGTCGAGGCCGGCAATGCAGGTATAGCCCTCCGCGCGGGCGGCGAGTTCGCGGGCGAGGCCGAGGCCGGAGGATTTGGAGGGGCGAATCACGGCGGTCATGGAGGGGATGAAAGCGGGAAGGGGATGGTTTTGTCACCCTTGGCGAGCGTTCACGAGCGTCGCAGCCCCACTCGTCATCCCGGACGGCGCAGCCGATCCGGGATCGGGTGCAGGATGGAGCGCTGAACTCCCTCTCCCTGAGGGAGAGGGTTGGGGTGAGGGTTTACAGGTCTCTCCGGGTATGGCGTAACCCCTCACCCGCGCCTACGGCGCGACCTCTCCCACCGGGAGAGGTGAAGGGAGCCATACTCCTCACACGATCCCGGATCTGCGCTGCGCTTCGTCCGGGATGACAGCCAGGGGCGAGAGGTTCAAAACAAACTCAGCTGCCCCGTCTCCTTCGGGGGCACCCTGAACAGGTCCGTGCGCAGGCGCAGGTTGCGCTTGTTGAGCCCGAGCCGCTCACACGTCGTCTCGAAGCGACGGCCGAGCATCCAGGCATAGGGGCCGACGCCGGATTGGCGGGTGCTCCAGTTCGCATCGTAATCCTTGCCGCCGCAGGCCTCCTGCAGCAGCGTGAAAACGTGGTTGAGCTTGTCCGGGTAGTGATCGACAAGCCAGTCCCGCATCAGGTCCTTGAGGTCGTGCGGCAGGCGCAGGAGCACATAGCCGGCCTCCTGGGCGCCGGCCTCAGCACAGGCCTTCAGAATGGCCTCGATCTCGTGATCGTTGATGGCCGGAATGAAGGGGGCGACCAGCACCGTCACGGGAATTCCTGCATCCGTGAGCTTGCGAATTGTTTCCAAACGCTTGGCGGGTGTGGCCGCGCGGGGCTCCATGCGGCGGGCGAGCTTCGGATCGAGGGTGGTAACCGAGATCGCCACCTTGGCGAGTTGCCGCTCGGCCATGGGGCTCAAGAGATCGATGTCGCGGGTGACCAGGGCCGACTTCGTGACGATCGCGACCGGATGGTTCATCCGGCTCAGCACTTCGAGGATCGAGCGCGTGATGCGGAATCGCCGCTCCACGGGCTGGTACGGATCGGTGTTGGAGCCGAGCGCGATTGGAGAAGGCTGGTACTTTGAAGATTGCAGTTCCTTCTCCAGAAGCTCCGCCGCATTGGGCTTGGCGAAGATCTTGGTTTCGAAATCGAGCCCCGAGGACAGGCCCTGGTAGGCGTGGGTGGGCCTAGCAAAGCAATAGGAGCAGCCGTGCTCGCAGCCGCGATACGGGTTGATCGACTTCTTGAAGAGAATATCGGGCGAGTCATTCCGGGTGACGATGGTGCGCGGCTTCTCGACGATCACCTCGGTGGGCAGGGTCGGAAGCTCTTCCTCCATCTTCCAACCGTCGTCGAAGGCCTCGCGCTGCGCCGGCTCGTAGCGCCCTGACGGGTTGGCTGAGGCACCGCGGCCGCGGCGGCGGTCCACCTCCACCCGGTAAGCCGGATCGTCCATGCGCCGTCGGGCGGCCTCGGCCGCCTCCAGGGGCGTACGCTTCACGGGCCTGGAACGGGCAGGATCATGGGCCTGATCCTTGGCGCGAGCTTTCATGGCAGCCTCGGGCGAATCTGGTGTCGGAAGCCGCAAGCTTAAGAACAAAACAGGAACAAAATCAAGACAGGATCGGCAGAAATGTCTTGGCGACGGACTGATGAACAAGCGCTATAGTGTTCATATGATTACCGTTCTCGTACGCGTGAGCCATGGGCCCGAGGCTCTGGCCGCCACCTTGAGTGCCCTTGTCCCCGCCGTGGCCGAAGGTCTGGTCGGCGATGCTGTCATCCTGGCGGACAGGCAGGACGAAACCTTGGCGAAGGTTGCCGATGCGGCCGGTGCGACCCTTGTGGTGGCCGAGCACGGTTCCTGGGCGGATGGCGCGCGGGCGGCGCGGCGCGACTGGCTCCTGTGCCTCGATGATGGCGATATCCCGCAGGAGGGCTGGATCCGGGTGCTCGACCGCTTCGTCGCTCTGTCGAAGCCGGAGCAGGGACTTGCAAGGATGCGACGTCGGCGAGCCGGCGTGGCGCGTGCTCTCACCAATCTTTTTGCGGATGTGAAGGTGCGCGCCGGCGATCTGGTTCACCGCCGGGTGCTTTTGAACGAGGTGAGGGCCCGCATGCCCGTGCGGCTCTCCGCCACCATCGAGCGCGATCCGGCCTTCGTCTGAGCCATTCATGAGCGACTCCCAACCCGCAAGCCTGTTCTGTCAGGATTCCGAACTCGGCTACGAGCGCAGCCGAACGCGTTTCACGTCCGGCGAAGGACTTGTCCTCGATGAGACCTACCGGCTTGCACACCTGCCGCTCGTTGCGCCGGATCATCCGCGTGTGATCAGCGCGCGGGAAGGTTCGTCCTATGTGATGGGCCGGCATGAGCGGGTGTTCTCGCTCGTTCTGCCGATCCCCGGTGATCTCCTGTTCGGATCCCCAGCTTATGGCGCGTTGAACGAGGCGCTGAGAGCGGCGCCCTTCGCCCACAAGATCGCCTGGGATCTGCTGGACCGACGCAAGGACAAGCTGCATGCAACGATCTGCGGTTCTCTCTCAAGCGGAGAGCCGCCCGTGCTCGATCAAGGGCAGCGGCAGGAGCTCGGCAAGATCGGACCCATCCACGTCGCGCTTCGTGGATTGTTCTCCGGCAGCGTCAATCGCGGAAGACTCTATCTTCGCGCCTATCCTGAAAACCGAATGGGCGAGAACGTCTTCCGCCACATTCAGCGCAGCCTGGGCTGCCGCGAAACCGACCTGTATGTGGTTGGCCTCTACAACCTTATAGACGATCTTGAGGCCGACGAGACGGCGGCGCTCGCGTCCCTCATCGATTGCTGGTGGGATTGCACGATCCTGCAACTCACCGTGGATCATCTCTGGCTCATGGGAGCATGCGACGACCTTGTTCTCGACTCCACGATCGCGGAGTCGGTTTCGCTCGTATGAGGCCGAGAGCCCGCGTCCTCAGCCCTTGAGCTTGCCCCGCTTCAGGTGCTCGTCGAGGCGCGGCATGATCTCGACGAAGTTGCACGGCCGGTGCCGGTAATCGAGCTGATTGGCCAGGATACCGTCCCATGCATCCTTGCAGGCGCCGGGCGAGCCCGGCAGCACGAACACGAAGGTCGTGCCGATCACGCCCGCAGTGGCCCGCGACTGGATCGTCGAGGTGCCGATCTTGTCGTAGGAGATGCGGTGGAAGACCGCGGAAAAGCCTTCCATCCGCTTGTCGAACAGGGGCTCAATCGCTTCCGGCGTCACGTCGCGGCCAGTAAAGCCCGTGCCGCCCGTGGTGATGACCACGTCGATGCCGGAATCGTTGACCCAGCCCTGCACCTTGCCGCGGATCGCCTCCACGTCATCCGTCACGATCCCGCGGTCGGCGAGCCTGTGCCCCGCCTTCGTCAGGAGCTCCGCCAGCGTGGCGCCGGATTTGTCCTCTTCCAGCGAACGCGTGTCGGAGACGGTCAGCACGGCGATGCTGAGCGGGACGAAGGGGAGGGTGTCGTCGATGCCGGGCATGAAGAGGGCCTGTTCTTCGGGAAAGCGTTCAGCGTCAGCAATGCAGGAGACTAGAGCCTGTCACTATGTATTACACCTGGATTTTGGGGCTCAAAAGGCGCATCGTTAGACCTGTCAGACCGCGGTCAAAAAGTGACCGGGATGATTGCGTACAACTTAGTCGACCGGATCCCCGACGGGCGTCCGTGAACTCGTGCCACAGCACGTCCAATCTTGGAGGGGTTGTATGATGAAACGCAAGCTCATCGCAGCATTGACCTCAGGGCTGTTCGTCCTGCCCTCACTCGCAACTGCGCAGCAAGCCCTCTCCGTCAAGCCGCTGGTTGAGAGGAAAGTGACGGAGTTGCCGGCAGGGGACCTGTTCTGGCGGATCCACACCTTCGATAACAAAGAACAGGCGCAATCGGCTGCAGGTCCCTTAGGATTAGTGGCCGAGTACGAAGGCAAGGTTTGGCTCTTCGAGCTTGGCCGCGCAGGAGAAGCCTCGAAGGGTGGCAGGCAAGTCGCCGAGATCGGTCCGCTTCCAAGGATCAGTGCGCCGCAGTATCTTCTTCGCATCAACGAGGCAGGCGGTCCTCCAGGCAGCGTCACATCCGTGCACACTCATCCAGGGTCAGAGGCGTTCTACGTGCTCGCCGGAGAACTGACGCAAAGGACCCCGCAGGGGGTGGCACGCGTCACCGCCGGCCAGACCCTGGTCGGTCATGCAGGCGACGTTCCGATGGAAGTGTCGAGCAGCGGTTCAGCCGAATTAAAGGAGTTCGCGCTTTTCGTGGTGGATGCTGGCAAGCCGTTCTCATCACCGGCTCACCTTCACTGAGGCACACTCATTAAGAGAGTATCCAAGAGGGCGATCTCACATTGCCCTCAAGGCCCTCACGTCGCCCTCGGAGACCTTGTTCAGGGCTCTTAAAGCCTGCTTGTCCGGAACGTATCGCAGGCCTGGACCTGTCCGGTCTTCAATCCGGTGGTGAGCCAGCGCATGCGCTGTTCGGAGGAGCCGTGGGTGAAGCTGTCGGGCACCACGCGGCCCTGTGACTGCTTCTGCAGCCGGTCGTCGCCGATGGCCTCCGCTGCACGGATGGCCTCTTCGATGTCGCCCTGCTCGAGCGATTTCCAGCGCTGATCCGAATGATGCGCCCAGACGCCCGCGAGGCAATCGGCCATCAGCTCGACGCGCACGGAAAGCTGATTGCCTTCCGTTTTGCTGACCTGCTGCTGGCGCTCCTGCACGCGGGGCAGGATACCGAGCACGTTCTCCACATGGTGCCCGACCTCATGGGCGAGCACATAGGCGTAGGCGAAGTCGCCGCCGGCGCGGAAACGGCTCTTCATCTCCTCGAAGAAGGAAAGATCGATGTAAACGGTCTGATCGAGCGGGCAGTAGAACGGCCCCATGGCCGATTGCGCACCGCCGCAGCCGGAGCGGGTCTGGCCGGAGAACAGCACGAGCTTCGGAGCCTGATACTGGCGATTGGCCTGCTGGGGCAGAACCGTGTTCCACACGTCTTCCGTGTTGCCGAGAATAGCGGCAGCGAAGCGACCCGCCTCATCCTGCGGCGCACCCTGTCGGCCCTGCTGTTGCTGCTGATAGCCCGAGCCGCCGCCCGTCATCATCTCGGCGCCGCCGATCAGGATGCGGGGATCGATGCCCAGCGCCCAGCCGACCAGGCCGAGGATCACCATGGCGCCTATTCCGAGCCCTCCGCCGCCCGCCATGCCCATGCCGCGACGGTCTTCCACATTGGACGAGGTTCGAAAGTCTTGCCAGCGCATCGCTCACCTTCCAGCCGCAGCACAGGTCACTGCAGAAGCTTAAGGCGTAAGCATATGAACCGGTTCCGAAAGGACGCCTTACTCGCGCCCGTCCAGGGCCCGCCGCAGGGCCTGGAAATCGCGCCAGCCGAGGCGCTTCTGCAAGGGCTGGCGCAGGAGATAGGCCGGGTGCAGGGTCGGCAGCGCCTTGATCTCGCGCCCATCCTCGGCCTTGTAGGTGAACCAGCGCCCGCGGGTGCGCAGGATGCCTTCCTTGGTTCCGAGCAGGTTCTGGGCGGCAGGACCGCCGAGGCAGAGCAGGAATTCAGGCGACGCCAACTCGATCTGCCGCGCGATGAACGGCTTGCAGATGGCGATTTCCTGAGGCGTCGGCGTGCGGTTGCCTGGCGGACGCCAGGGCACGATGTTGGCCACG
Source organism: Microvirga sp. (assembly GCF_014699075.1). Classification (GTDB taxonomy): domain Bacteria; phylum Pseudomonadota; class Alphaproteobacteria; order Rhizobiales; family Beijerinckiaceae; genus Microvirga. The sequence goes on from NZ_JACXAB010000005.1 coordinate 246,839, forward strand.
TAGACTTGGGTGCGGTCGAGCCCGATGGTGGCGAGCATCCGGTCGAGCAGCTGGCCGGAGCGGCCCATGAACGGCTTGCCGATCCGGTCCTCATCCGCACCAGGAGCCTCGCCCACCAGCATCACCCGGCCTTCCGGGTTGCCATCCGCGAAAGCGAGGTTCTTGGCCGAGAACTTCAGGGCGCAGCCGTCGAAGCCTGCCAAGATCGCCTCGAGCTCCTCCAGGGACTGCGCGTGGCGGGCCTGCTCGCGGGCCATGCCGGCAACTTCCTCGGGCGCACTGGCGGCAGCCTTCGGAAGGGCGCGGGGGGAGGGTGCCGGCTGAGCCGGGGGAGCCTTGGGGCCTTGAGGCTTGGCGGGCTCGGCCTTGGGTTCCGCGAAGCGGTTATGCGGGGTCTCGTCGAGCGCGAGATCGACGCCTGCCTCGACATGGAAGTCGAGCAGCGCCTGGATAGCGTCGCGGTCGGAGGGGAGATCCTGCATGATCCGTATGTAAGCATTCCAGGGGCTGTGGACAACTCAAGTCCGCAAAGAACCCAAGGGATCTTAAACCCCTACGAAATCAGGTCGAAGAGCGTCGGGCTCTCGTCACGTCTGGCACCTTCGATGGCAAGGAGGAGGAGCTTGGTCGAGGCGCCGCCATTGGCCGAGAAGCCGCCCAGCCTGCCGTCCGCCGCGACGACCCGGTGGCACGGCACGATGACGGCAAACGGATTGCGCCCGAGGGACTGGCCGATGGCCCGGGCGTTGTTGATGCCGAGCCGCGCGGCAACCTCACCGTACGTCAGCACCCGGCCGGGTGGAATGCTGCGGGCAACCTCGTAAACGCCGCGGTCGAAATCCGACACGCCGTCCATGTCCAGCGTCACGGCCGACAAGTCGCGCGCTTCACCCTGCAGCAGAGCCGTCACATCGGCGATGATGTGCTGGATGTCCGGCGGCGGTGGGGCCTCGACAACGCCCGGAAAACGCTTTGCGATGCGACTGCGGGTCTTAGGGGCATGGTCCTCAGGCAACTGGAAGCCGATGACGCCACGCTTGTTCCAGGCCAGCCCACAGAGGCCGATGGTGGTCTCGAAAAGCGTGTAGAACGCGGTATGGGTCGACGGATTGGCCTGCATGATCCGCATGTAAGCACCAGCGGGGCTTGTGAACAACCGGAGGAGCCGTCACGGCACGAAAACTCCACGGCTGCTCTCGGAAGCGAAGATACGCGTGACTGGAGTTCGAAGCTCACCATCCTGAATTGGACGTCCAGGCATAACCTTATGCAGAATGAGCGCTTTCCGGCATGCTAGAGGCGCGTTAGGAAAACGGCATGCTGCAAGGCTGCACTTGAGAAGCCGACCAGACTGTTCATATATAAACTATCTGCCATCTAAGAGCACGTATCTGGAGGAGACATGATGTCCGACCTGCCCGCCCGTGAATCAATGGAATTCGACGTCGTCGTCGTGGGCGCGGGTCCCGCAGGCCTGGCGACCGCCATCCGGCTCAAGCAGCAGGCAATGGAGCAGGGCGCGGACATCTCCGTGGTCGTGGTGGAGAAGGGCTCCGAGGTCGGCGCGCATATCCTGTCCGGCGCCGTGATCGACCCGATCGGCCTCGACGGTCTCCTGCCGGACTGGCGCTCCGATCCGGATCGCCCGCTCAAGACCGAAGTCACGGCCGACGAGTTCATGTATCTGGGCCATGCCGGCGGCGTGACGCTGCCCAACGTGTTCATGCCCAAGCTCATGAACAACCACGGCAACTACATCGGCTCGCTCGGCAACGTCGCCCGCTATCTCGGCCGCAAGGCTGAAGAAGTCGGCGTCGAGATCTATCCGGGCTTCCCGGCAGCGGAAGTGCTGATCGAGGACGGCAAGGTGGTGGGCGTGGCCACCGGCGACATGGGGATCAGCCGCAACGGCGAGGCCAACGCCAACTTCACCCGCGGCATGGAGCTGCGCGCCAAGTACACGATCTTCGGTGAAGGCGCCCGTGGCTCGCTCACCAAGCAGATGGTCGAGCGCTTCGGCCTGAACGCGGGCAAGGATCACCAGAAATACGGCATCGGCATCAAGGAGCTGTGGCAGGTCAAGCCCGAGCACTTCCGGCCGGGCCTCGTGCGCCATTCCATGGGCTGGCCGCTGCCGAACAATTCCGGCGGCGGCTCCTGGCTCTACCATTTCGACGATAATCTGGTGTCCGTCGGTTTCGTGGTGCACCTCAACTACAAGAACCCGACCCTGTCGCCTTTCGACGAGTTCCAGCGCTTCAAGACGCACCCGATGGTGCGCGAGGTGTTCGAGGGCGCCAAGCGCATCGGCTACGGGGCGCGCGCCATCATGGAAGGCGGCTGGCAGTCGGTGCCGCGCCTTTCGTTCCCGGGCGGCTGTCTCGTGGGCGATTCCGCCGGCTTCGTGAACGTGCCGCGCATCAAGGGCAGCCACAACGCCATCCTGTCGGGCATGCTCTGCGCCGACCACGTGTTCGCGGCCCTGCAGGCGGGCCGTGCCCATGACGAGGTCGCTTCTTACGAGGAGTCATGGCGCTCCTCGCCTATCGGCTACGATCTGAAGCGCGTGCGCAACGTGAAGCCGCTCTGGTCGAAATACGGCACCACGGCCGGCGTGGCTTTGGGTGGCCTCGACATGTGGCTGACCGAGATCTTCGGCTGGTCGCCCTTCGGCACCATGAGCCACGGCAAGCCGGACCACGAGTGCCTGCTGCCGCTGTCCCAGGTAAAGCCGATCAAGTACGACAAGCCTGACGGGGTGCTCACCTTCGACAAGCTGTCCTCGGTGTTCCTGTCCAACACCAACCACGAGGAGGACCAGCCAGTCCACCTCAAGGTCAAGGACATGGGCCTGCAGAAGGGCTCAGAGCACGATGTCTTCGGCGGCCCGTCGCAGCGCTACTGCCCCGCGGGCGTGTATGAGTGGGTCGAGGGCGAGGGTGGCGTGCGCTACCAGATCAACGCCCAGAACTGCGTCCACTGCAAAACCTGCGACATCAAGGATCCCAACCAGAACATCAACTGGGTCACGCCCGAGGGCGGCGGCGGGCCGAACTACGTCAACATGTGAGAGTGGATGCCCTTTCCGTCGTCATCCCGGACGAAGCGTAGCGGCGATCCGGGATCGCGGTCAGAATGTGGCTCGGGCCTCCCTCTCCCTGAGGGAGAGGTGAACCAGCGCCTCACTCGTCCTGCGATCCCGGATCGGCTGCGCCGTCCGGGATGACATCCCTGGCTTGTAGCCAAACGTCCACTCTCACGAGCCTTTTACGCCCCAGCGTCAATTGTCCCCTTGCGGCGCTCTGAGGGAGACGCCATTCTCCGGCCTGATTTGGCGCACATCTCCCTCTGATGAGATGTCGCGATGATTGGAGCCGCGCTTCGTGCCCACCTTGAAAAGTCTGAAGTCCCGCAGGGGCTTGCCTGCCCTGATCTTGGCCGCTGGTCTGCTGGCGGCTCCTGCCGCCGTGGCGAACGCCACCGAGGAGATCCTGGAGCCGGCGCAGAGCCTTGAGGGCAATTTCCTCTCGGCTTACGTGGCGGGTTCGGCGCGGGACACGGAGGCTGCGACGGTCTTCTTCCGGCAGGCCATCCAGGAGGATCCCCGCAACCAGGAACTCCTGGAGCGCGCCTTCGTGGCCTTCCTGGCCAACGGCTCCATGCCGGACGCGATCCGGGCGGCGGAGCGCCTCTCGGGGCAGGACGGGTCGAACAACCTCGCGCAGTTTGCGCTTAGCGTCCGCGCCATCAAGACCCAGAAATATGCTGATGCCCGCGCCCGGCTCTCCAAGAGCATCCGCGGCCGCCAGGCGGATCTTACGGCAACGCTTCTCTCCGCCTGGACCTTCGCCGGCTCCAAGGACGGCAAGCAGGCGCTGGCCACCGTCGACAAGCTCAAGAACGAGCGCGCCTTCGACCAGTTCCGCGAGTACCACGCCGCCCTCATCGCCGACGTGACAGGCAATCCGGCCGAGGCGGAGAAGCGCTTCAAGGCGGCTTATGAGGGCGAGCGCAACACCCTGCAGGTGGTCGACGCCTATGGCCGGTTCCTGGCCAAGCGCGGCCGCAAGGACGAAGCCCTGAAGGTCTACCGGGCTTTCGACGAGGCGGCCCCGCGCCATCCCATCGTGCGCAGCGCCATGAAGGCGCTTGAGGAGGGTAAGCCCCTCATGCCGCTCGTGAACAACGCACAGGACGGCGCGGCGGAGCTGCTCTACGGCCTCGGCGTCGTGGGCAACTCCCAGGGCGACGAACTGACCGCCATCATCTATCTGCGCCTCGGCCTCGATCTGAAGCCCGATCACCCCTTGGCTCTCGTCACCCTCGGCGACGTCTACGAGCGCCTGAAGCAGTACGACAACGCCAACGCGATCTTCGCACGCATCCCCAAGGACTCGCCGATCCGCACGAGCGCCGACATCTCCATTGGGCACAATTACGAGTTGATGGGCCGCGGCGAGGATGCCATCACGCATCTCGACAAGCTCATGAAAGAGCATCCCGAGGACGTGGACGTGGTCATGGCGCTCGGCAACGTGCAGCGCTCGCGCAAGAAGTTCGCGGAAGCCGCCGAGACGTACACCAAGGCCATCAACCTCGTCGGCCAGCCCGAGCGCGGCCACTGGATCCTGTTCTTCTACCGCGGCTCGTCCTACGAGCGCTCGAAGCAGTGGGACAAGGGCGAGGCCGATCTGAAGAAGGCTCTGGAGCTCGTTCCCGAGAACCTGAATGCCGCCCGGGCCCAGGTGATGAACTACCTTGCCTATTCCTGGGTCGACCAGAACATGAATATCGACGAGGCCTTCAAGATGCTCACGAAGGCCGTGGAGCTTGCGCCCCGCGACGGCATGATCATCGACTCGCTCGGCTGGGCCTACTACCGCATGGGCCGCTACGAGGACGCCGTGCGCGAGCTGGAGAAGGCGGTCGAGCTGAAGCCGGGCGACGCCACCATCAACGACCACCTGGGCGATGCCTATTGGAAGGTCGGCCGCAAGCTCGAGGCGAAGTTCCAGTGGGACCACGCCAAGAACTCGGATCCGGAGCACGAGGAACTCGTGAAGATCCTCAAGAAGATCGATAACGGCATGGAAGAGGAGCCGAAGCCAGCCGCAGCGGAAAATACGCCAGCGCCTCAGGCGGAGGCGCCGAAGCAGAACGGCGGGTAAGGCTCCCGTACATTCCTGATTTCAACGTCATGGCCGGGCTTGTCCCGGCCATTTTCGTTTTTGAACCACCTCCCCGGAGCCCTCATCCTGAGGAGGCCTTCTGGCCGTCTCGAAGGACGAGGGCGCCTCCAGTGTTCTCTGGAACCTCCTTCGAGACGCCTGCTCCGCAGGCTCCTCAGGATGAGGTTTGAGTGGTGGAGCGGCCATTGAGGTGCTCTTCCCATCCGCGCCGCTCTCGGGCATGGAAGCGTCATGCCTCAGTCGCTCGCCACCCGCGCGCCCGCCAAGATCAACCTGACGCTCCACGTGCTCGGGCGCCGGGCCGACGGCTACCACGCCCTGGAAAGCCTCGTGGTCTTCGCCGGCACGGGTGACGACCTGCGGCTAACGCCGGGGCCGAGCCTCGCCCTTGAGGTCAGCGGCCCGACAGCCCCGCTCGCCGGGAGCGATGCCGACAACCTCGTCATGAAGGCGGCCCGCCTTCTCGCGGAGCGCGTACAGGGCCTGAAGGTCGGCACCTTCCACTTGACGAAGCGCCTGCCGGTCGCGGCCGGAATCGGCGGCGGGTCGTCCGATGCCGCCGCGGCCTTGCGGCTTCTAGCGCGTCTCAACGGCTTGCCGCTCTCGCATCCGGCCGTGCGGGAGGCGGCTCGGCTCACCGGAGCCGATGTGCCCGTATGTCTCGAGCCAAGCGCCCGGATGATGCGAGGGGCAGGAGAGGACGTAGGGCCCGGGCTGAATCTGCCGCGTCTCTTTGCTGTTCTGGTCAATGCGCGCGTGCCGGTGGAGACGCCGGCCGTGTTCAAGGCGCTGGGCCTGCAGCCTGGGCAGAAGCTGTCCGGAACTGAGCATTTCGCTCCTGAGGCATCCTCATTGGACACGCTGCTCGCCCTGCTCAAGCAAACCCGCAACGATCTCGAGTTGCCGGCGCGCAAGGTTCAACCCGTGATCGGCGAAGCGCTCGGCCTCATGCGCGAGACGGACGGCTGCCGCTTGGCCCGCATGTCCGGCTCGGGCGCGACGGTGTTCGGGCTTTATGACGATTGCGAAGCGGCCGCCAAGGCGGGACGGCATATCCTCCGCGTGCGGCCGGACTGGTGGGTGAAGGCGACGAGCCTTCGGTGAAGTAACCCTTCCACGTCATCCCCGGACTTGTTTCGGGGATGACGTCTTAATACCGCTCAAAAACGTGGATGGCCGGGACAAGCCCGGCCATGACGCTCAGAGGTTGTAAGTACTCTTTACCACGCCGGGATGATGGCTCCCTTGAAGCGCTCTTCCAGGAACTTCGCGACTTCCGGCGACTGGTAGGCTTCCACGAAAGTCTTGATCTCCGGACGCGTGTCACCCTGACGGGCCGCGACGAAGTTGGCGTAAGGGTTGCCTTCGCGCTTCTCAGTCGCAATGGTGTCCCGGCGGATGTCGAGGCCGGCATTCAGTGCGTGGTCGGTGTTGATCACGGCCGCATCGAGATCGGGCAGGGCGCGGGGCAGCTGCGCCGCGTCGAGTTCGGAGAATTTTACGCCCTTCGGGTTTTCGGCGATGTCGAGGAGGCTCGGCGACAGGCCCTTGCCCTCCTTGATCGTGATCACGCCCTGGGCGGCGAGCAGGTTGAGCGCGCGGCCGCCGTTGCTCGGATCGTTCGGAATGCCGATCTTGGCACCCTTGGGCAGGTCGGCGACGGACTTCACCTTGCTGGAGTAGAGGCCGATCGGCTGCACGAAGGTGAAGCCGACGGGGGCGATCTTGTAGCCGCGGGCGGCGATCTGCGCGTCGAGATAGGGCTTGTGCTGGAAGGCGTTGGCGTCGAGGTCCTTGCGCTCCAGCGCCTCGTTGACGAGGGCATAGTCGGAGAAGGGGATGAGCTCGACGGTAAGGCCCTTCGTAGCCGCAACCTTCTTCACAACCTGCGCCACCTCTTCCTCGGCGCCGGACATGACACCGACCTTGATGCTCTTCTGCTGGGCTGCCACGGGCAGAGCGACCGTCAAGGAAGCGCCGAGCGCGATGGTAGCGGCCAGAAGGGTGCGACGGTTAAAAACGGACATGACAGATCTCTTTCAGACAAGGGTCGTCGTGACTTCACCAGGAAGTCGGACTGATTGTTCGAACTGGGGCTTAGGATTTCAGGCCGTGAAGCGGCAACACTGCTCAATCAGACGAGGCTGACATGGAGACTTGAATGTGGTCAGGGGTAAGAGGCGCGTCATAGCCATCAATCCTCGTGAACCACGAGGCGGGATTCGCCCGTGGCGCTTTAGCGTTTGATCACGCGGCGCAAGCTGCTCGTCTCAAATCACCGCGGCCTTGAGGCAGCTGGAGCCGTCTCAAGACAAAATTGGTTTTAATGCGTCTGATTTTTTCGTCAACCGTTTCGTTCTGTAAAAAGAACAAGCCTGCTATGCTCAGTGAGCACGGGCAATGCAGAAATCGACCGCGTCGAGCAGCGCCTGCTTCATGGGTCCCGACGGGAAGAGCGCCAGCGCATCGCGGGCCATGGCGCCGTAGTGGCGGGCGCGCTCGACCGTGTCCTCGAGAGCCCGGTGACGGCGCATGATGGCGATGGCCTGTTCGAGGTCGGCATCCTCGATCTCGCCCTGCTCGAGCACCCGCTTCCAGAAGGCGCGCTCCTGGTCCGTGCCGCGGCGGAAGGAGAGAACCACCGGAAGGGTGATCTTGCCCTCGCGGAAATCGTCGCCGACGTTTTTGCCCAGGTTGGCAGCCTTGCCGCCGTAATCGAGGGCATCGTCCACCAGCTGGAACGCGATGCCGAGATTCATCCCATAGGAGCGGCAGGCGGCCTGCTCGGCCTTGGGGCGTCCGGTAATGACGGGTCCGACCTCGCAGGCGGCGGCAAACAGCTCCGCGGTCTTGCCGCGGATCACGGCGAGATACTCGTCCTCAGTCGTTTCCGTGTTCTTGGCGGCGGCGAGCTGCATCACCTCGCCCTCGGCGATCACGGTCGCGGCGGCGGAGAGGATATCCAGCGCCCGGAGCGAACCCACCTCCACCATCATGCGGAAAGCCTGGCCGAGGAGGAAGTCGCCCACCAGAACGCTCGCCTCGTTGCCCCACTTGATTCGGGCGGCGATCTTGCCCCGGCGCATGTCGCTCTCGTCCACCACGTCGTCGTGGAGGAGGGTGGCGGTGTGCATGAACTCGACGGAGGCCGCGAGCTTCACATGACCGTCGCCCTGATAGCCCGAGAGGCCGGCGGTCGCCAGCGTCAGCATGGGCCGAAGGCGCTTGCCGCCGGAAGAGATGAGGTGGTTCGCCACCTCCGGGATCATGGTGACCTGGGAGCCCGTGCGCGACAGGATCATCGCATTGACCCGCTCCATATCGGAGGCCACAAGGGACACGAGCTTCTCGATGCTCGCATTCTTCTCGGGATGCTTGTCTTCGAACGGAACGACGACGCCCACTGTCACGACCCGGGTTGCCGGCCGGAATGGCCGGTAGGAATATGAACTGGCATGGCACTTTCCATGCTGCAATGCAAACGCTTACCGCAGAGGAAAGGGTCTCAGGCCGATGGTCGAAATCGTCCGAAGCAGCGATCTCGTTCTGGTCGGCTTCCTACAATCCTTGTTGGAAAACGCCAACATCCCGGTTCTGGTGGCGGACAACCACATGAGCGCCCTGGAGGGCATGATCGGCGCTTTCCCGCGCCGGATCCTGGTGCCTGGGGATCACGCGGCGCAGGCGCGCCGCCTCATCGTCGATGCCGGTCTTGGAGCCGAACTGCGGCATGATTGAAATCACGCAGGATTTACTGCTCGGCGGGCGCGTGCACCTGGCCCAGCCCGGCAAGGGGCATCGTGCCGGCACCGACGCGGTTCTGCTCGCTGCCGCGGCTCCCGTGAAACCCGGCGACGTGGTGACAGACGTGGGCGCCGCCACCGGAGCGGTAGGGCTGGCGGCGGCAGCCCGGGAGCCGAACGGGCGCTTTGTTTTCGTGGAGCAGGATCCTGAACTCGCGGACCTCTGCCGCCGGAACTGCCGGGACAATGGTGTTCAGGGCGAGGTCATCGTTGCCGATGTGCTGAGCAGGGGCTCGCGTCAGGCTGCCGGCCTCATGCCGGAAAGCGCAGACCTCGTCCTGACCAACCCACCCTTTCTGGAAGAAGGGCAGGCCCGGATCTCGCCGGACCAGGGCCGGGCGGCAGCCCATGCCCTACCGGTGGGCGGCCTGGAGGCCTGGCTCAAGGCCTGCACGGGTCTCCTCAGGCCCAAGGGGCGGCTGGTGCTGATCCACCGGGCCGACCGGACAGCCGAGTGCCTGGACATCCTGGGGAAATGGCTCGGAGGGGTGGAGCTTCGCTTCGTGCATCCCGCCGCCGACAGGCCCGCGATCCGCGTCCTGCTCTCCGGCATCAAGGGCAGCCGGGCGCCGCTGAGCATCCTGCCGCCCGTAATCCTGAACGGCCCTGACGGGCGCTTCACCCCTGAAGCCGAGGCGCTGCACCGGGGCGAGGCCACTCTTCTATGAAAAAGGGCGCCTTTCGGCGCCCTTAATGTCAGTAGCGGTAGCCGCCTCTGCGCGCCGTGCGGCAGACCTCCACCGGACGACGGACCCAACCGTAATTGGTCCAGACCCTCCGGCGCTCGACCCAGCAGCGGCGAACCGTGCGGACAGGGCGATAATAGACCGGCGCAGGACGATAGGCCCGGTAGGGGCGATAGGCACGGTAAGGGGTGCCGACCTGGACGCTGAAGACCGGACGGGGGCGAGGCCGCACATAACGGCGCTCGACCACCGGACGATAGCCATATCCGTAGTCCCGATAATAAGGCTGGGCCTCGACCGGTTGAGCCGAGAGGGCACCGAGCCCAAGGGTCGCAAAGCCAAGAAGGCCGAACAACAACTTACGCATTTTCTCTCCTCGACAGCCCCAGGCGCCGGTTGGTTGGGGTCATGGCAGGGCTGTGCTTCATACTTGATCTTTTAAAGGGTCCTAGCTGAACGGAGGCCAACGAATTCCCTAACGGGATGTTCATCTTGGGAAGCCGGGCCGTGCACCCTACATAGAGGTCATGGCTCAAACATCCATCTCCTCCATGCTCCCCGCACGCCTGCAATTCCTCCTTCCGGCCAAGTACCGCACCCACGCCCACCCCGTCGTGCCCGTGGTGCGCCTGTCCGGGCCTATCGGCGCCGTCATGCCCCTGCGTTCAGGGCTCGCCATGTCGAGCGTTGCGCCCCTGCTGGAGCGGGCTTTCTCCGTGCCGGGCGCGAAGGCCGTGGCCGTCGTGATCAACTCGCCTGGAGGCTCGGCGGCGCAGTCCCACCTGATCTTCCGGCGCATCCGCAGCCTCTCGGAGGAGAAGAAGCTTCCCGTCATCGCCTTCGTGGAGGACGCGGCGGCGTCGGGCGGCTACATGATCGCCTGCGCGGCAGACGAGATCTATGCCGATCCGGCCTCCATCGTGGGCTCCATCGGGGTAGTATCCGCGAGCTTCGGCTTCCATGAGCTGATCGAGCGCCTGGGCATCGAGCGGCGGGTGCACACCGCCGGCAAGAGCAAGGCCATGCTCGACCCGTTCCGGCCCGAGAACCCGGACGACGTGATCCGTCTCAAGGGGCTTCAGGTGAAGATCCATGACGTCTTCGTCGATCTCGTGCGCTCCCGCCGGGGCGCGAAGCTCAACGATTCCTATGACGATCTCTTCTCCGGCGCCTTCTGGGTCGGGGCCGAGGCGGTGGATCTCGGCCTCGTCGACGGGCTTGGCGACATCCGCTCCGTCATGCGCCGGCGCTTCGGCGACAAGGTGCGGTTCCGCATGATCGAGCCCGCCCGCCGGCCGCTGCTGGGGCGCCTGCTCGGTCGCCCCGCAATCGGCGACATCAGCCTCATCGATCCGGGCGAGATCGTCGGCACCCTGGAGGAGAGGGCTGCCTGGGCGCGGTTGGGCCTATAAGAGCGCCGTCATCACCGGCCTTGTGCCGGTGATCTCGATTGATTGAAGCACGGGGCTTCACAGCATCGGGATGGCCGGGACTGATCCCCGGATCAAGTCTGGGGAAGGCCATGACGAGGAGGTTGTCATCCCCGGCGAGCCGCAGGCGAGGGAAGGAGATCCACTCACACGCTGAGCGCCTATGGACCCCCTTCCCCTCCGCTGCGCGTCCTTCTGGGAATGACACCGGGTGCACCCCCAGCGCTTGACTTGAAGCCCCCGTCATCCCAAGGGTTCGCCTGAAATTTTTGGATGAAACCGGACGCCGATATGACGAGCGAACCCGCGCATATGAACCCTGCGCGCTCTTTCCAGGGCCTGATCCTCACGCTCCAGCGCTACTGGGCCGAACAGGGCTGCGTGATCCTCCAGCCCTACGACATGGAGGTGGGCGCTGGCACGTTCCACCCGGCCACGACCTTAAGGGCTCTGGGTCCTAAATCCTGGCGCGCCGCTTACGTGCAGCCCTCCCGCCGCCCGAAGGATGGGCGCTATGGCGAGAACCCGAACCGGCTCCAGCACTACTACCAGTTCCAGGTGATCCTGAAGCCGAACCCGCCGAACCTGCAGGAGCTCTATCTCGGCTCGCTCAAGGCCATCGGCATCGACACCGCCCTCCACGATATCCGCTTCGTCGAGGACGATTGGGAGAGCCCCACGCTCGGCGCTTGGGGGCTCGGGTGGGAATGCTGGTGCGACGGCATGGAAGTGTCGCAGTTCACCTATTTCCAGCAGGTGGCGGGCTTCGAGTGCTCGCCGGTGGCGGGCGAACTGACCTACGGGCTCGAGCGCCTCGCCATGTATCTCCAGGGTGTCGAGTCGATCTACGACCTCAACTTCAACGGCCTCGATGGCGTCGAGAAGGTCACCTACGGCGACGTGTTCCTGCAAGCCGAGCAGGAATATTCCCGCCACAACTTCGAGCATGCCGATACGGAAATGCTGTTTCGGCATTTCCGCGATGCTGAAGCTGCTTGCCGCAAGTATCTTGAGGCCGGCGAGCCGAAGCCCGATGGCAACGACCAGCGCCACCTGATGGCGCTGCCGGCCTATGACCAGTGCATCAAGGCCAGCCACATGTTCAACCTGCTCGACGCCCGCGGCGTGATCTCCGTCACCGAGCGCCAGAGCTACATCCTGCGCGTCCGCGAACTGGCGAAAGCCTGCGGCGCCGCATGGCTGAAGACCGAGGGCGGAGGCGTGGCGGCCTGACGCTGCACCGTCCCGTTCCCTTCCTTCTCCGATAAGAAGTTCTCCCATGCCCGATCTCCTCCTCGAACTCTTTTCCGAAGAAATCCCGGCCCGCATGCAGCGCCGTGCGGCGGAGGATCTGAAGAAGCTCGTCACCGATGCGCTCGTGGAGCGCGGCTTTCTTTATGAGGGCGCCAAGGCCTTCGCGACGCCTCGGCGACTGGCGCTGCATGTGGCGGGACTGCCCGTGAAGGGACAGGACGTGCGCGAGGAGCGCAAAGGTCCGCGCGTCGGCTCGCCTGAGGCTGCGATCCAGGGCTTCCTGAAAGGCGCGGGGCTTTCGTCAATCGAGCAGGCCAAGATCGAGAGCGATCCGAAGAAGGGCGAGTTCTACGTCGCCGTCATCGAGAAGCCCGGCCGCTCGACGCCGGACGTGCTGGCCGAGATCCTGCCCGGCATCGTCAAGAATTTCCCCTGGCCGAAATCCATGCGCTGGGGCGCGGCCTCCCGTGAGCCCGGCTCGCTCCGCTGGGTGCGTCCGCTCCATTCCATCGTCTGCACCTTCGGCCCCGAGACCGAGGACCCGGAGGTGGTGCGCTTCGATGTGGACGGCATCGGCTCGGGCGACGTCACGAAGGGCCACCGCTTCCTCGCTCCGGATGAGATCCGCGTGAAGCGTTTTGATGATTACGCGCCGGCCCTGGAGCGCGCCAAGGTCGTGATCGACACCGACCGGCGCAAGGACATGATCCTGCACGACGCCAAGGACCTCGCCTTTGCTCAGGGCCTCGAACTCGTTGAGGACGAAGGCCTGCTCGAAGAGGTCGCCGGTCTCGTGGAATGGCCCGTGGTGCTCATGGGCTCCTTCGATGAGGCGTTTCTCGACATCCCCCCGGAGGTGATCCGCACCACGATCCGGGCGAACCAGAAATGCTTCGTGTTGCGCGATCCGAACACCGGCAAGCTCGCCAACAAGTTCCTGCTCACCTCGAACCTCATCGCCAGCGATGGCGGCAAGACGATTGTCGGCGGCAACGAGCGCGTGGTGCGCGCGCGTCTCTCCGATGCCAACTTCTTCTGGAAGACCGACCAGCAGGTGAAGCTGGAAGACCGGCTGGAGAAGCTGAAATCCATCGTGTTCCACGAGAAGCTCGGCACGCAATACGAGCGCCTGGAGCGCATCGCGGCGCTTGCCAAGGAACTCGCTCCCATCGTCGGCGCCGATCCTGAACTCGCGGAGCGCGCCGCGCGCCTCGCCAAGGCCGATCTCGTCACCGAGATGGTCGGTGAATTCCCCGAGTTGCAGGGCCTCATGGGCCGCTACTACGCGACGCTGCAGGGCGAGCATGCGTCTGTCGCAGCCGCCATTGAGGAACACTACAAGCCCCTCGGCCCCTCCGACCGCGTGCCGACCGATCCGGTGTCGGTTGCCGTGGCGCTCGCTGACAAGATCGACACGCTGGTCGGCTTCTGGGCCATCGATGAAAAGCCCACGGGATCAAAGGATCCTTACGCGCTGCGCCGTGCGGCGTTGGGTGTGATCAGGCTTTTGCTTGAGAATAAGAAGAACCTGCAATTGCGCAGTGTTATCTACGACGCTCTGCAAAAGCTCGAAGCTATCTTCGTTGTTGACCCAAAATCTCTAGAAGCTGCCCAGGCGAAGCTCTCTGAGATTGATGATCCGGCCGAAAAGCCTGATCTCTCGTATTTCAAAACTCAGGACCTGCTGGAATTCTTCGCAGATAGGTTGAAAGTTGCCCTGCGTGATCAAGGGGCGCGGCACGATCTAATTGATGCTGTACTTTCTCTCAGCGGTTCATCAGACCTGCTCATGATCGTCCGACGCGTCGAAGCCCTCGGCCGCTTCCTCGACACCGAGGACGGCAAGAACCTGCTCGCCGGGTATCGCCGCGCGGCCAACATCCTGCGCATCGAGGAGAAGAAGGACGGGCGGGCCTATGACGAGGCGCCCGATCTTCAGATCGTGGGCGACCAAGGGCAGATCGAGGAGAAGGCGCTGGCCGTGGTTCTCGACGGCGCTAAGCGCGAGGCGGCCGCTGCCGTCGAGGCGGAGGATTTCGAGGGGGCGATGCGCGCCCTGTCCCGCCTGCGCCAGCCCGTGGACGCCTTCTTCGACAAGGTGACGGTGAATGCAGAGGATCCGGCACTTCGGGCCAACCGGCTGCGGCTCCTCAACAGCATCCGCGAGGCGACCCGCACGGTAGCCGACTTCTCCCGGATCGAGGGGTAGTCAGGACCCGCAAACCGTGAGGTTTGCGCCACGCGCATGGGGCAGCCCTCACAGGTTAATTCGGGTTAAGGTGTGGCCTGGGGGGCACAGCCAATCGGCCCCCCAAGCTCTAGGTAGGCGGCAACCGATTCAATTTCAGAAGACCGATGATGATTCGACGCCTCCTGATCGCCGCTCTCCTGAGCGTGCCCCTGGCTGCCTGCCAGACCGCCCAGCAGCCCGTTGCCACGGTGGACGACGACAACTGGTATGTGGGCTCGATCCCGGATCAACCGCACAACATCCCGCTGGTCGACCGCCGCAAGATGGATGCCAAGTACGCCCGCCAGACGGTGGAGTATAAGGGCCCCGAAAAGCCGGGCTCCATCGTGGTCGATATCGACGAGCGCATGCTCTATCTCGTCCAGCCCGAGGGCAAGGCGATCCGCTACGGCGTCGGCGTCGGCAAGCAGGGCTTCTCCTGGCGCGGCGTGGCCTCGGTCGGCCGCAAGGGCGTGTGGCCTGCCTGGTCGCCCACCAAGACCATGGTCGGCATCAAGCCGGATCTGCCCCGCCACATGGAGGCTGGCCTCGACAACCCGCTCGGCGCCCGCGCCCTCTACCTGCACCAGAACGGCGCCGACACGCTCTTCCGCATCCACGGCACCAACGAGCCCTGGAGCATCGGCGAGCAGGTCTCCTCGGGCTGCGTGCGCATGCTCAACGAGGACGTGGCCGACCTCTACGAGCGCGTCCCCGTGGGCACCACGGTCTTCGTGAAGCGCAACGGGCGGTACCGGGTTTGACCCGTTTCCTCTGCTGAGAATTTTAATGGCCGGGCCTGTCCCGGCCATTTTTATTTGTTCTCTTCGTCATGGCCGGGACAAGTCCGGGGATAACGGCGGAGGGGCAGGTATTCCTTTGCTCCAGAGCTCTGCCAGAAAAATCCGGAACCGTGGCTGTTCAGCTTGCGTTTGGGCTCCACATGTTTCAAGCCAACACCTGCGCGGCAGCAGGGCGTTTCTTAAGCCAAGGGATCGAGTGATGACGCAGTGGGTCTATACCTTCGGGGACGGTAAGGCCGAGGGCCAAGCGGGGATGAAGAACCTGCTGGGCGGCAAGGGCGCCAATCTGGCCGAGATGTCCAATCTGGGCCTGCCGGTGCCGCCGGGCTTCACCATCACGACGGAAGTCTGCACCTATTATTACGACCATGACCGCGCCTATCCGCAGGAGCTGAAAGCTCAGGTCGAGAAGGCTCTGGACTACGTCGGCAAGCTGACCGGCCGCACCTTCGGCGATGCCGAGAACCCGCTTCTGGTCTCCGTCCGCTCCGGCGCCCGGGCCTCCATGCCTGGCATGATGGACACGGTGCTCAATCTCGGCCTCAACGATGTCACCGTCGAGGCGTTGGCCAAGGGCGCGGGCGACGAGCGCTTCGCCTACGATTCTTATCGCCGCTTCATCACCATGTATTCCAACGTGGTGCTGGACATCGAGCACCACCATTTCGAGGAGATCCTCGACGAGTTCAAGGACCGCAAGGGCTACTCGCTCGACACGGACATGACCGCCCAGAACTGGAAGGCCGTTCTCCCGCGCTACAAGGCGCTGGTCGAAAAGGAGCTCGGAAAGCCCTTCCCGCAGGAGCCGCAGGAGCAGCTCTGGGGCGCCATCGGGGCCGTGTTCGGCTCCTGGATGAACAACCGCGCCATCAAGTACCGCGAGCTGCACGCCATCCCGGCAAGCTGGGGCACGGCGGTGAACGTGCAGGCGATGGTCTTCGGCAATATGGGCGAGACCTCCGCCACCGGCGTGGCCTTCACCCGCAATCCCTCCACCGGCGAGAGCGAGCTCTATGGCGAGTTCCTCATCAACGCTCAAGGAGAAGACGTGGTGGCGGGCATCCGCACCCCGCAGGACATCACCGAAAAGGCACGTATCGCGTCTGGGTCGGACAAGCCCTCGATGGAACGGGCGATGCCGGACGCCTATAACGAGCTGGTGCGCATCTACGGCATCCTGGAGAAGCACTACCGTGACATGCAGGACATGGAATTCACGGTGGAGACCGGCAAGCTCTGGATGCTCCAGACCCGCAACGGCAAGCGCACGGCAAAAGCCGCGCTCCGCATCGCCGTGGAGCTGGCGTCCGAGGGCCTGATCACCCAGGAAGAGGCCGTCACCCGCGTGGAGCCGGCGGCCCTCGACCAGCTCCTGCATCCAACCATCGACCCGAAGGCCGAGCGCAAGATTCTCGCCACCGGCCTGCCGGCTTCGCCGGGCGCCGCCTCGGGCGCGATCGTGTTCAATTCGGACGACGCGGAAGCCGCAAAGAAGGCAGGCCACAAGGTCATCCTCGTGCGCGTCGAGACCTCGCCGGAAGACATCCACGGCATGCATGCGGCGGAAGGCATTCTCACCACCCGCGGCGGCATGACCTCGCACGCGGCGGTGGTCGCCCGCGGCATGGGCAAGCCCTGCGTATCGGGCGCGGGCCAGATCCGCGTGGATTATGCTACCCAGACGCTCACGGTGGCGGGGCAGAGCCTGAAGAAGGGCGAGATCATCACCATCGACGGCTCCAACGGCCAGGTGCTGCTGGGCCAGGTGAAGATGCTGCAGCCGGAGCTGTCGGGCGAGTTCGCGACCCTGATGGGCTGGGCCGACAAGGTGCGCCGCATGAAGGTACGGGCCAATGCGGAAACGCCGCTCGATGCCAAGACCGCGCGCTCGTTCGGCGCGGAAGGCATTGGTCTCTGCCGCACGGAGCACATGTTCTTCGAGGGCGACCGCATCGTGGCCGTGCGCGAGATGATCCTCTCCGACGACGAGGCGGGCCGTCGCGCCGCTTTGTCCAAGCTGCTGCCCATGCAGCGCAAGGACTTTGCCGAACTGTTCTCGATCATGAGTGGGCTGCCCGTCACGATCCGCCTGCTCGATCCGCCGCTGCACGAGTTCCTGCCGCACTCGGAAGAGGAGATGCAGGAGGTGGCGAAGGCCATGAATGCCTCCGTCGACAAGCTCAGGCACCGGGCGCGCGAACTGCACGAGTTCAACCCGATGCTCGGCTTCCGCGGTTGCCGTCTGGCGGTGGCCTATCCTGAGATTGCCGAGATGCAGGCGCGCGCCATCTTCGAGGCGGCGGTGGAAGCGGGCAAGACCACCGGTCAGCCCGTGGTGCCCGAGATCATGGTGCCGCTCGTGATGACGAAGCCGGAGCTCGATCTGGTGAAGGAGCGCATCGTCGCCATGGCGGAGGCCGTGAAGGCGGAGAGCGGCGTCACCATCGAGTATCAGGTCGGCACGATGATCGAGCTGCCGCGCGCAGCCCTGCTGGCCGGCGAGATTGCGGAATCGGCGGAGTTCTTCTCCTTCGGCACCAATGACCTCACGCAGACCACGCTCGGCATCTCGCGCGACGATGCGGCCTCTTTCCTTGGCCCCTACACGCAAAAGGGTCTGCTGCCTGCCGATCCGTTCGTGACCATCGACCAAGAGGGTGTCGGCGAACTGGTGAAGATCGCGGTTGAGCGCGGAAAGAAGACGCGGGCCAACATCAAGCTCGGGATCTGCGGCGAGCATGGTGGCGATCCTGCGTCGATTCATTTCTGCGAGGCGACCGGACTCGACTACGTATCCTGCTCGCCCTACCGCGTGCCGATCGCGCGCCTTGCGGCCGCGCAGGCGGCGCTCGGGGCTAAAGCCGCGAGCCAGGCGTGATGCCGATGTCACTGTCGCGCGGGCGCCTGCTCTACATCGCCGCGGTGCTGGTCTCCGGCATCGTGATCGGCCTCATCGTAGCGCCACGTCCGCATCTGCAGGAACTGGCCGTGCCGCCGGCCGCCTGGCCCTTCGCCGTATCGCTGGTGCTCGATCTCATCATCGGCCAGATGGCCGCGCAGGGCAAGGCGGAGCCGCTCACCATGGGCGACCGCTTCGTGGCCGTGCTCGGCGCAGGCCTCATCGTGACCGCCATGGTGGCGATGGCACAATAACAACCAAGGGGGGAAGGATGGCGCTTCACAAGGGCTCGTGCCATTGCGGCAAGGTCGCGTACGAGGTCGAGACGAATCTCGCGCAGGTGATCGCGTGCAACTGCTCCATCTGCCAACGCAACGGCTATCTCCTGACTTTCGTGCCGCGCGGAGCCTTGAATGTGATCCGCGGCGAGGAGAATCTCTCCACCTACACGTTCAACACGCATACGATCCAGCACCGCTTCTGCTCCACCTGCGGCACGTCGACCTTCGGCGAGGGCAAGCAGCCCACCGGCGAGGCGATGGCTGCGATCAATGTGCGTTGCCTGGAGACGGTGGATTTGTCGGACATCAAGCCGGTCCCGTTCAACGGACGGGAGGCGAGGGGCTGACCTGTATCGTCATCCGGGGGCTGCGGAGCAGAACCCGGGATCGCTGGACGAGACTAGCGCTGTTCTTCACCTCTCTCTGAGGGAGAGGTCGCGCCTTCAGGCGCGGGTGAGGGGTTAGTGTCTTCTGTGGATAGACCTATAACCCCTCACCCCAGCCCTCTCCCTCAGGGAGAGGGAGACCAGCGCCTCATTCTGAAAACGATCCCGGATCGGCTTGTGCCGTCCGGGATGACGAGCCGTTGCTCGATGCTTCACGCAATGGCTTCCTGCGAACGCCGCAGGCCGACATACTGGAACTCCGCATACATCAGCACCACGAGCGCCTGCGCGATCACGAAGGCATAGCCCGCGCTTGTCGGCGTAACCCAGCCGCTCATCAGAAGCAGAACGCTATCGGTCACCCAGAGCGCATTGCCCAGCACAACCGCCCAGGCGATGGGCTTGCTGATCGTCTCGCGCACCCCGAGCCAGCCGATGAAGCCGGCATAGGGCAGGAGGACAAGGCCTGCGATGCGCAGGAGCATTTCCGGCAGCCCGAGAACGCCGCTCAACGGTCCGGCGCCGATCAGCATCAGGAGGCCGAAGGCGGCGCTGGTGGCGGCATCGGCCACGAGGGCCTGGCGAAGAAGCGGGGAGGAGTGGATGTTCATCATGGCTGTCTCCTGTGGTTCGTCGGCTGAAGGCCTCAACCGTGGGTGCAGGATTGCGGAAGCCGGGAACGCGGTCGATTACCTCCGAGGTCATGGAACATGCCTTCGTCCCACGCTAAGGTCCGCTCATGAGAACCGCGAGCCAACCCGTGAACAGCCCCCCGCCTGTGGGCGATTATCTTCGTGAATGGCGCCAGCGCCGGCGCATGAGCCAGATGGATCTCGCCCTTGAGGCCGAGATCTCCACGCGGCACCTGAGCTTCCTCGAGACGGGCCGCTCGCAGCCGAGCCGCGAGATGGTGCTGCTTCTGGCCGAGAAACTCGACATGCCCTTGCGAGAGCGCAACATCATGCTGGTCTCGGCGGGCTTTGCGCCGGTCTATTCGGAACGCACTCTCGACGATCCGGCGCTTCAAAGCATGCGTCAGGCGGTCGATCTCGTGTTGAAGGGACACGATCCCTATCCGGCGCTCGCCGTCGACCGCCACTGGTCGCTGGTCTCGGCCAACGATGCGCTCGTGTCGCTCATGGGCGACGTCGACCCGGCCCTGATGAAGCCGCCGGTGAATGTGCTGCGCCTGAGCGTTCATCCGGCGGGGCTCGCGCGCCGCATCGTGAACTTCACCGAGTGGCGCAACCATCTCGTCCACCGCCTGCACCGGCAGGTGGATGCAACCGGCGACGCAATGCTCGCGGCTCTGATCAAGGAATTACTCTCCTACCCAACCCCTGATGCGGCGGCACGCGCCTCTAGGACGAGTCACGACTATGCGGGCATCGTCGTGCCCCTGCAGCTCACGACGGAGGAGGGCGTGCTGACCCTCTTCAGCACCACCACGATCTTCGGCACGCCGGTGGACGTGACCCTGTCGGAACTCGCCATCGAGGCCTTCTTCCCCGCCGATGCGGAGACCGCGACCGCCTTGCGGCATCTGGCCGACAAGCGTCAGGCTGCCGCAGCCGCTGCCCGATAGAGCAAACCCGCCTTAACCACCCATCAACCTTAACCCGCGATAACTTTAATCCATCGGAGCCCTCCTGCTGGATGCTTCGGATGTTCACGAGTTTTTTGCAGGGTGTTGTGCGTGCGTCTTCCGTATCGTCGATCTCGGGTGAAATGGATCTGCGCCACCACGGCTCCCTGGGCGCTGGCCACGGGTTTGCTGATCTCGTTCACGGCATCGGCCAGCAACGACCTCCATTCCGGCGTGAGCTTTGCCCCGCGCAGCGCCACCGCGCGCCTCGTCGATATCGCTCTTGTGCCGCCGACCGGGACCTCGATCGCCGGGGGCAGGCTCGGGGTCGAGCGCGACATCCTCCGCACCCTGCCGCGCTACGACCTCCCGGATGAGATGGCCGATTCCGAGCCCCTCAAGGCCGAGCGCAAGGCCGATGCGGGTGCCGACGCGGTCATCGACCGTTCCGCGAAGGGCAACCCGCTGGTCGCACCGCATGCGACCCTGTCCCGCCGCGCCAAGCAGCTGCGCCCGGTTCTCAATCAGGCCGGCAGCGCCCGCCTGCTCTACAGCCGGGACGAGAACCTCCTGCCGCCCACCGTTCTCATGGAAGGGCAGCTTGAGGAATTTGACATGGAGCAGGCCTTCGAGCCCTGGCAGGCGCCGGAATACACCACGACCCAGCAGGCCACCTCGGTGCAGTCCCCGGCTGCCGCAGCGGCAGGTTCGACCGGAGCCTCGTCCAGCCCGACGACTCCTATGGTGAAGCGCGCCGTCACCCTGTCGTCGGCAACGCCTGCGCCCATGGACGCGACGCCGATGGAGATCGCCGCCGCCCCCGTGTCGCTGCAATCGCCGCGTCTCGACCGGGGCGAGGTGACCATCCTGCCGAAGAGCGACGATCCCGACCGCCCGCGCTATGTCGACCTGATCGATCCGGACAATATGAACAAGGAGCAGCGCTGCCTCGCCGAGGCCGTCTATTTCGAAGCGCGCAGCGAGCCCGTGGAGGGGCAGGCGGCGGTCGCCCAGGTGATCCTGAACCGCGTGAAGAGCGGGCTCTATCCCTCGTCCATCTGCGGCGTGGTCTACCAGAACCGCCACCGCCATCTCGCCTGCCAGTTCACCTTCGCCTGTGAGGGCAAGTCCCTGCGCATCCGCGACACCGAATCCTGGGAACGGGCGACCCGCGTGGCGAGCGCCGTGCTCGAGGGCAGGACCTATCTGGCCGATGTTGGCGGCGCCACCCACTACCATGCGAACTACGTCCGGCCCTCCTGGTCGCGCCGCCTGAAGAAGATGGACGTGATCGGACGCCACATCTTCTACAAGCTCAAGCCGGGGCAGACTTAAAGAAAACCTCTCGCCTGTGCGATCTGTCACAGAGAGAGCCGACACGTTATACTAGATTGCCTCATAGGCGATCTCTTATGAGGGTGTCATGGCGGTCATTCGCAACAACGTCCAAGGCTCTGGCTATGGGAACATCTACACGGACTCCCTGATCTGGGGCGGGGCGGCCTGGGATGTGTCGAGCAGTTCGATCAAGGTCTGGTTCGGCCAGGCTGAGGATTACTTTAGCGCCCACGCCGTTCATGGTGACAGCCCCATCGTGGATGAGAACAGCAGCAGGGCCGGGACTTCTTCGCGTTCGACACCCGGCCTCATAAAGCGTCCAACAGGGATCAGATTGCCGACTACAGCGTCTCCTCGGACACGATCTTGCTCGACAATCAGGCCTTCACCAAGCTCGGGCGCGGCTCGTTTTTCAATCCGGTGAAGCTGAAGCAGGATATGTTCGTCACGGGATCCAGGGCGAAAGATCGGGAGGACCGGATCATCTATGACAGCAAGAAGGGTGTGCTCTCCTACGATGCGGACGGCACGGGCTCGAAATACAAGCCCGTCGAGTTCGCTACCCTGAAGAAGGGTCTCAAGATGACCTATCACGAGTTTTGCGAGATCTAGAACTGTCTTGGCAGCCATTACGCCGACATGAAAAGCGATGTGGCGGGCGAAAGCAGCACCCGGAAGGGAAGCTCCCAGCAATTGCTTACGCTTATAGCAGATCCCTCTAATGCCAGCACAGGGATCAGCATGCTCACTACTTGCGGCGCTTAGGAGATGTGCGCTTTTGCACATCTTGCCTGTAACGTAATTCCGTATAGAAAATGCAGTGCATCAATGAGGTGAATCGACTATGGTAGGCTTTCGCACAATCTCGGGCTCTGGTTATTGCAGCGCCTACATTGATGCGCTGGTTGCGGGCGGCGCGGTTTGGGACATGAGCACCGGGCCGATCACGTTCGACTTTGGCCTTCGCTACGATCGTCTAGGAGCGATTCAGGAGCACGGCGGCAGAGTTTCGAAGCTCAAGTTTGATGGGAAAGAATACCTTCCTTCTACCAGCGTAAATGGCGTTGAGGGAGCCGAATTCATCGTCGGCGATTATCGCGACATAGACGCGGTGCCTGTTTTGAACGCGCTGGCGAGTGCTTCCGCGGTGGCGCAAATCAGCTTCGACGTTGATCCTGTGTTCGGTGACACCAAACGGGACGCCAGCACAGCGGATATGGTCGTCTGGAAGACTCATCTGGACTACTGGGGAACTAGCGGGGTCTGGTCGGATGCCGACACCCCTCAGGAGAGCTTCGAGGCCGGACAATCCCAGTCGTGGCTCTACCAGAGCGTTTACTTTGGGGACGCATGGGACCGTTCGCATCCCGGTGGCATGGGCTACACGATGCTCCTGAACATGGTCGGGAAGGCGCTGGGCCTGCGGCAAGCTCATGCCGAGTTCCCCGGTATTTCTTATGAAAACGATCCCGGCCCCTTAGGCCTCAACCAAGTGCCCTTCACCGTCATGACAGGCAACTGGAGTTTTCTGAACTCCGGGCATCCGAACGGCAAGTGGGGCTCCATGAAGAGCTTCGGCGCGTTCGACATCGCTGCCCTCCAGGCGATCTACGGCGCCAACATGACGACGGCTACGGGCAACAACGTTTACGAGTTGCCCACGTACAATGACTGGGATGAAGAGTGGGGCGTCGGCAGGGCCACGGGTTGGACCTGCATCTGGGATGCGGGAGGCAAGGATACGATCACCGCTCGGAGCGCGCTCAGGAGCGTGGTCATCGACTTGCGGGCCGCCACCCTGGAGAATGGCGATCCGAATGCTGGCGGCTTCATCTCGAAGCATATCAATGTCGCCGGCGGCTTCACGATCGCTAAGGGAGCGGTCATCGAGGATGCGGTCGGCGGTTCCGGCAGCGACTATCTGATTGGAAACAGCTCCGTCAACAAGCTCACCGGCGGGTCGGGCAGGGACTTTTTCGTCTTCACGACGACCCCGAACAAAAGAACGAACAAGGACACCATCACCGATTTCAAGGTGAGAGACGACACGATCTGGCTGGAGAACAGCATCTTCAGGAAGCTCGGAAGCAAGGGCACGGAGGAAAACCCCGCCAAGCTCAAAGCAGCCTTCTTCAAGATCGGCGACAAGGCCACCGACAAAAACGATTACATCATCTACAACAAGAATACGGGCGTGCTGTCCTACGATGCCGACGGATCGGGCAAGGGCAGGGCCGTCGAGTTCGCCGTGATCAAGAAGAACCTGGCGCTCAAATACGACGACTTCGCCGTCATCTGATCAGGTATCGGCTTCAGTCAAGGAGGGCGGCATCTGGACGATGCCGCTCTTTTCTTTGGGCGATCCATCACAAAGTCACATACCAAAGGCGACAAACTTTCAATTCTGCTGATGCGCGACTTGGTCTAGGGTGCCCTTCCAGTTTTGCGCCCTGAGGCCGTGACCATGTCTGCATCGCCCGCCCGCTCCCGCGTCTCCCCGGAAATCGTCGTCGTCTGCGGCTGCCTTATCGCCCTGATCACCTTCGGGCCCCGGGCCTCCTCGGGGCTGTTCCAGCTTCCGATGATCACGGAATACGGCTGGGGCCGGGACACCTTCGGCTTTGCCATCGCGATCCAGAACCTTCTCTGGGGCGTGGGGCAGCCTTTCGCCGGTGCTGTGGCGGACCGGTTCGGAGCCTTCCGCGTGCTCTGCGTGGGCGCTCTTCTTTATGCCCTCGGCCTCGTGGTCATGGCCTATGCCACCACGCCCGGCGTCCTGCATATTGGCGCCGGCGTGCTCATCGGCTTCGGCCTCTCCGGCTGCTCGTTCAACCTGGTGCTCGGCGCCTTCGGCAAGATTCTGCCGGAGAAGTGGCGGCCCATGGCCTTCGGCGCCGGCACCGCGGCGGGCTCCTTCGGCCAGTTCTTGTTCCCGCCCATCGGCAACGTGCTGATCGACTCCTTCGGCTGGCAGCAGGCGCTGCTGGTCTTCGCCGCCAGCGTGCTCATCGTCATGCCCCTGGCGCTGGCGCTTGCGACCCGGCCCACGGGCGATACAGCGCAGTCCGGGCCGGCTGCGGCCCCGAACCAGTCGATCGCCCAGGCCCTGTCGGAGGCCTTCAAGCATCGCTCCTATGTGCTGCTGGTGCTCGGCTTCTTCACCTGCGGCTTCCAGCTCGCCTTCATCACCGTGCACCTGCCGGCTTACCTGAAGGATGCCGGCCTCTCGGCGGCGGTCGGCGGCTGGACCCTCGCGGTCATCGGCCTCGCCAATGCGGTCGGCTCGCTGGGTTCGGGCTGGCTCTCAACGCGCATGTCGAAGCGCTGGCTGCTGGCCTGGATCTATCTCGGCCGCTCCGTGGCGATTGCCGCCTTCATCCTGGTCCCTGCCACGCCGGTCACGTCGATCCTGTTCGGCATCTCCATCGGGTTGCTCTGGCTCTCCACCGTGCCGCCCACGTCATCCCTGGTGATGCTGATGTTCGGCACCCGCTACATGGCCATGCTCTACGGCTTCGCGTTCTTCTCGCACCAGGTCGGCGGCTTCCTCGGCGTGTGGCTCGGCGGTCTGCTCTACGAGATCAACGGCAACTACAGCATGGTCTGGTGGCTTTCCGTGCTGCTCGGGTTGGCTTCGGCCCTGATCAACCTGCCGATCAAGGAGCAGCCGGTGGACCGCGCACCGGCGCTGCAGCCGGCGGAGTAGGATCGCCTCCCTGCTAAGGGATGAAGCCTTCGCGCTTGCCCTCATCCTCCGCCGCGCCACAAATGGGTGCGGGGAGGAATCGGCATGAGCGCATTCAAAGCTATGGTCATCGACAAAACTGACGCGGGTCAGAATGTCGGGATCCGCGCGTTCGATGAGGCGGATCTCATGGACGGCGATGTCACCGTCCGCGTGTCGCACTCGACGCTGAACTACAAGGACGGGCTCGCGCTCACCGGCAAGGCGCCGGTGGTGCGGCGTTTCCCGATGATCCCCGGCGTCGATCTCGCCGGCATTGTGGAAGCCTCCTCGAATCCCGAATTCAGGCCCGGCGACACGGTTGTCCTCAACGGTTGGGGATTGGGCGAGACGCATCTCGGCGCCTATGCCGAGAAGGTGCGTGTGAAGGGCGACTGGCTGATCCTGCTCCCTGAGGGACTCACGCCCCAACAGGCCATGGCCGTCGGCACGGCCGGCTATACGGCGATGCTCTGCCTGATGGCGCTTGAGCGGCACGGCCTGCGTCCGGAGCGCGGCCCGGCCATCGTTACGGGCGCCGTCGGCGGCGTGGGCTCGGTGGCGGTGGCGCTGCTGGCACGAGCCGGCTGGCACGTGATCGCCTCGACGGGGCGACCCGAGGAGGCGGATTACCTCAAGGGCCTGGGTGCCGCCGAGATCCTCGACCGCAGCGAACTCGCCGGACCCGGAAAGCCGCTCGCCAAGGAACGCTGGGCCGCGGGTGTCGACACGGTGGGTTCCACGACGCTCGCCAATGCACTGTCGATGACGAAGTACGGCGGCGCCGTCGCGGCCTGCGGCCTTGCCGGCGGCATGGATCTGCCCAGCACCGTGGCGCCCTTCATCCTGCGCAACGTGTCCCTGCTCGGCGTCGATTCGGTGATGGCGCCCAAGGCGCTGCGGCTCGAGGCCTGGAACCGGATCGCCCGCGAGCTCGATCACGACAAGCTCGCCGCCATGACGTCGACCATCCCGCTCGATGGGGTGATGGAGGCGGGGAGGCAGATTGTGGAGGGCAAGATCAAGGGGCGCGTGGTGGTGGAGATTAACTAACGCTGATCCTTCGTTTTGCAGAACTTCCCTTGCACGAGGCAGCGCACGTCCGTGACAGTGGACCCTTTGCCCAGCTTAGGGATAGGCCACATACATGCCTTCACGGTGTCGCTCAGAAAGCAGGTCAATCCATTGGACTTGAGTTTTCCTAGATCGGAGCGGGTCCATTTCGTCCCGGTCGGACCCCAATGGAGATACGCTTCGTTGTGCGCAGTGTAATTCATCTGCACGTAGTAGTTCTCATCCTCCAGCTGCAGTGATCCCAGCGTTTCCGCTCCGACGGAGCGGAACCTCTTCATCGTGCATTCGCCGTTAATATAGCGCTCGCCATCGACTTCAAGGAGGCAGATGACCCGAAGGTGCTTGGGCGGCTCGTGCATCACGGACCCGGCGAGAGCCGTGACTGTGCCAAAGCCAGCAAATGGGAGAAGAGCTAAAATGGTTGTCCGCAGAAGACTTGCCATCGTCATGAGATAACATGATCTGCCGCTAGGTGCTACTTACTCCGCCGGAACCGCCACCGCAGCCTCCCTCGCGCCGCCCTCGATCCGCTTCTTCTGCTTTGTGATCTCAGCGGCCATGAAGTCCATGAAAGCCCGCACGCGGGCGGACTGGCGCAGGTCCGGGTGGGTGAGAAGCCACAGGCCTGCGGCGAAATCGGCATTGATGTCCGACAGCCGCACGAGATTGGGGCTCGCATCGGCGATGAAGCAGGGCAGGGGACCGATGCCGGTTCCGGCCTCCACGGCTTCGGAGAGACCGAGCACCGTGTTGACCTTGTAGACGATGTTGTCCGGCGACACGTGTTCGCGCACGAAGCGGGCGACCTTCAGGGTCGCCAGATTGTCACCCAGAGCAACCCAATGCCGGTCGAAGAGATCGGCCAACGCGACGTCGTCCGGTCCCCGCACATCGGGAAAATCCGCCTTCCGGCCATAGATCGCCCAGGCGATGGTGGCCACGCGCCGTCCGACCAGGGTCTCGGGCGGGTCGTCGGTGGCGCGGATCGCCACGTCGGCATCGCGCTTCGAGAGGTTGAGCGCCTGATTGGCGAGAACCACATCGAGCCGCATCTCCGGGCAGGCCTTGATGAAGCGGGCGAAGATCGGCGTGAGCAGGTGGACAAGCAGCGTGTCGTTGGTGGTGACCCGCAGTTCACCGGCGGGCGCCACGGCCTGGCCTGCGAGCTTGCGGGTGAACGCCGTGACGTTCTCCTCCATCTGCTCGGCGAGCGCCGTCATCTCCTCGCCGGCCGTGGTGAGCACGTAGCCGGTCCGGTGCCGCTCGAAGAGCTTGACCCCGAGGTTCTCCTCCATCTGGCCGAGGCGCCGGAAAACTGTGGAATGGTTGACGCCTAACTTCTCGGCCGCGCCGGCAAGCCCATTGGCTTCGGCGATGATCTTCACGAGCCGGAAGTCGTCCCATTCGAGATGCTGCTGCTTGGACATCGTTTGCATTCGCGCAAGAGGGGCCCTGCATCTCTAGCACTGGTTTTGCAGAGGAGAAAGATTATCCTCTTGGATGTCCAACACCCGCAGGGCAGTGCATCCCGGCTTCTCGTGACGAGTGGCTCGGCAATGGCTGGCTTGCGCCTCAATCAACTAATTGGAGTTCACATGGCCAAGGTTCTGGTTCTGTATTATTCGTCCTGGGGGCACATCGAGCAGATGGCCTATGCGGCCGCTGAGGGCGCTCGCGAGGCCGGTGCCGAAGTCGTGGTGAAGCGCGTGCCGGAGCTCGTGCCGGCCGAGATCGCTCAGGCCGCTCACTACAAGACCGATCAGAAGGCTCCCATCGCCACCGTCGAGGAACTGCCGGAATACGACGCCATCATCTTCGGCACGCCGACTCGCTACGGCACCATGACGGCCCAGATGAAGAACTTCCTCGACCAGACCGGCGGTCTCTGGGCGCAGGGCAAGCTCATCGGCAAAGTCGGCTCGGTGTTCACCTCCGCCGCCACCCAGCACGGCGGCCAGGAGGCCACCATCCTCACCACGCTGCCGGTGCTCCTGCATCACGGCATGGTGGTTGTGGGCCTTCCCTATTCGTTCCAGGGCCAGATGGGCGTCGACCAGATCCGCGGCGGCTCGCCTTACGGTGCCTCCACGACCGCCGGCGGCGACGGTTCACGCCAGCCGACCGAGGTCGATCTCGACGGCGCCCGCTTCCAGGGCAAGCACGTGGCGCAGATCGCCGCGAAGTTGGCGGCGAAGTAAGCGCCTCTTACGTCATGGCCGGGCTTGTCCCGGCCATCTCAATGCTGTGAGGCTCGACGGATCGAGATCACCGGCACAGGGCCGGTGATGACACGATGTGGTTCGATTATTCGGAGCAGTCACCGCTCCGCCGCGGCGCGCCTCAGGCGGTCGTTGATGGCCTCGCCAAGCCCCGTCTCGGGGATCGGGCTCACGGCAATGGTCGCGGCTCCCGAGGCGTCGAGCTGCCTGAGATAGGAAAACAGATGAGCGGCGGCCTCCACGAGGTCGCCGTTTTTGCTGAGGTTCAGGGTGATGCGCGCTGCATCCGCGCCCTTTGGAGCCTCAGGTCCGAACAGCAGGACGGCTTCATCCGCCCCGACGCTCGCCGCATTCAGGTGCACCCGTGCGCGGGGTGCATAATGGGAGGCGAGCATGCCGGGAGCCAGCGGGCTCTTGCCGCCTTCCGGTCCGGCTTCAAGCTTCATGCCGATCAGCGCCTCGATGGCCTCACGGGCAATGCCGCCTGGGCGCAGCAGGCGCGGCGCACCACCGAGGCAGGCCACGATGGTCGATTCCACGCCCACCTGGGACGATCCACCGTCGAGCACGGCATCGATGCGCCCATCGAGATCGCCCAGCACGTGATCCGCATCGGTGGGGCTCACGCGCCCCGAGCGATTGGCGGAAGGCGCGGCCACCGGGCGGCCGGTCTTCTGCAGCAGCGCATGGGCGAGGGGATGGGCCGGCACGCGCAGGCCCACGCTGTCGAGACCGGCGCGGGCGAGGTCGGAAATGGTGCAGGTGGGCGCCACCGGCACCACGAGGGTGAGCGGACCGGGCCAGAAGGCCTCCGCCAGGCGTCGGGCCGTCTCGTCGAACACGCCTTGGACACGGGCGGAGCCAAAGCTGTCCAGATGGGAGATCAGCGGGTTGAAGCTCGGGCGCTCCTTGGCGGCATAGATACCGGCAACGGCTTGCGCATCCGTGGCATCGGCCCCGAGGCCATAGACGGTCTCGGTCGGGAAAGCCACGAGGCCGCCGCCCCGCAGAACCTCCGCCGCGTGGGCAAGGCCGGCTTCATCGGACGTCAGACGCTCCGTTTGGCGCATTGACCCAAGATCGTTCACGTCTAAACTATCCCTTGCCCGTGGGGAAAATCCCTTGCCGGGCGGGTTTAACGGCGCGAGAACACGCGTCAACATGAAAAGCCCGAAGCTGTGAGAGGAACCGCCCATGACCTACCGTGCGCCTGTCCCCGATATCGTCTTTACCATGCGGCATGTGGCGGGCCTCGACCGTGCCGTGGCGGACGGCCTCTATGGCGACCTTTCGACCGATCTGGCCGCGACGATCTTGGAGGAGGCGGGCCGCTTCGCCAATGACGTCATCGCGCCCCTGAACCGTGAAGGCGACAAGCACGGCGTGATCCTCAAGGACGGTGCCGTGACCACGGCTCCCGGCTGGAAAGAAGCCTACAAGGCGTGGTCGGAAGCCGGTTGGAATGCGCTTCCAGGTCCGCTGGAATATGGCGGGCAGGGGCTGCCAACGCTCCTCAACTCGGCCTGCGTCGAGATGTGGAACGCCGCCTCCATGGCCTTCGGCATTGGTCCCGTGCTCACCATGGGGGCCATCGAGGCGCTGGTTCAGCATGGCTCCGACGATCTGAGGAGCCGCTATCTCGAAAAGCTCGTCTCCGGCGAGTGGACCGCCACCATGAACCTTACGGAGCCGCACGCGGGCTCCGATCTCGCGGCCCTGCGCTCCCGCGCCGAGCCGGCAGGTGACGGCACCTACAGGGTCACGGGCCAGAAGATCTTCATCACCTACGGCGAGCACGACCTCACCGACAACATCATCCATCTGGTGCTCGCGCGCCTGCCCGATGCGCCCGCCGGCACCCGCGGCATCTCGCTGTTCCTCGTGCCGAAATTTCTGCCGGACGGCACGCGCAACGACGTGCGCTGCCATTCCATCGAGCACAAGCTCGGCATCCACGCCTCGCCCACCTGCACCATGATCTTCGGCGACAATGGCGGTGCCGTCGGCTGGCTCGTCGGGGAAGAAAATCGCGGCCTCAACTGCATGTTCACGATGATGAACAACGCCCGCCTTGCTGTGGGCCTGCAGGGTGTGGCCATTGCCGAGCGCGCCTACCAGCAGGCGCTCGGCTATGCCAATGAGCGCAGGCAGGGCCGGGCCATCGGGGCGGTTGAGGGCATGAGCCCGATTGCCGTGCATCCGGACGTGCAGCGCAACCTGCTCACCATGAAGGCGCTGACAGCCGCAGCGCGCGCGATCTGCTACATGACTGCGGAGGCCATCGACCGCGCCCATCTTGAAGAAGATCCCGCGCGCAGGAAGAAGGCGCATGAGCGCGCCTCCCTCCTGACGCCGGTGGCAAAGGCCTTCTCGACAGATATCGGCATGGAGGTGGCGTCCATGGGCGTGCAGGTCCATGGCGGCATGGGCTTCATCGAGGAGACCGGCGCGGCGCAGCACTTCCGCGATGCACGCATTGCGCCGATCTACGAGGGCACCAACGGCATCCAGGCCATCGACCTCGTTACCCGCAAGCTGCCGCTCTCCGGCGGTGAGACGGTGCGGACGCAGATCGCCGCCATGCGCGCCACGGTCGCGCGCCTGCTGAAAGAGAATACGCCGGCTTTCGGCATGACTGCGCCGCGCCTGCGCGATGCCATCGAGAGCCTGGACCGGGCCACGAGCCATCTGCTGCAGTCGCTTTCCTCCAATGCCCAGGGCGAGGCGCTTGCCGGTGCAACGCCTTATTTGAGGCTCTTCGCCCTTGCGCAGGGCGGTGCGGCTCTCGCCGAGATGGCGCTGGCGGCGAACGTGCAAGCCTCTGCAGGTGACACAGATCCGGCGCATGCCGGCCGCATCGCGCTCTGCCGCTTCTTTGCCGAAAATATCGCCGTCGGTGCGAAGGGGCTTGAGGAAACGGTGATGAGCGGTGCAGGCTTCCTGCAGGACGCAACCCTGGCACTCGCGAGCTGATCCCATGAGCCTCAATGGAAAAACCCTCCTCATCACCGGCGCCTCGCGGGGCATCGGGCTTGCCATCGGCCTGCGGGCGGCAAGGGACGGCGCGAACGTGGTCATCGCGGCGAAGACCGCCGAGCCGCATCCCAAGCTGCCCGGCACGATCTACACGGCCGCCGAGGAAATCGAGAAGGCCGGCGGCAAGGCGCTGCCGCTGGTGGTCGACGTGCGTGACGAGGAGGCGGTGAAGGGCGCGATCGCAAAGACGGTCGAGACCTTCGGCGGCCTCGACGTGGTGGTCAACAATGCAAGCGCCATCAGCCTCACGCCGACCTCCATCACCGATATGAAACGCTTCGATCTGATGCACCAGATCAACACGCGCGGCACCTTCATGGTGTCGAAATACGCCATTCCGCATCTGGAGAAGGCCGAGAACCCGCACATCCTCATGCTCTCGCCGCCGCTGGACATGAACGAGAAGTGGTTTGCGCCGCATGTGGCGTATTCGCTCGCGAAATACGGCATGAGCATCTGCGTGCTGGGACTGGCCGGCGAGCTGCGGCCCAAGGGTATTGCGGTCAATGCTCTCTGGCCCCGTACGACCATTGCCACCAGCGCCGTCAAGAACCTGCTCGGCGGGGATGAGATCGTGCAGGCGAGCCGCACGCCGGAGATTCTCGCCGATGCGGCCTACGCTGTCTTCCAGAAGCCCTCGAAAAGTTTTTCGGGCCACTTCCTCATCGACGATGTCTTCTTGTCAGGTGAGGGCGTGAAGGATTTCGAGAAATACCGCGTGGATCCATCGAAACCGTTGATGCCGGACTTCTTTGTGCCGGATGACACGCCACCCCTCTCGCAGTTGGCATGAGAGTCGGGTTAGAACATACCCGCTGATACGGAGACGGGTATGATTTTGATCCACAGGCCAGCGCAGACGATGGGACCGGCCGGTCAGTCCCTCGACCGTTACGTCCTGCCGCCGGGAACGCCCATTCCCGACGATGCCCTGTGGATCGACCTGATCGAGCCGACCCGGGAGGAGGACAAGCTCGTCGAGGCCCATCTCAGCATCGAGATCCCGACCCGCGAGGAGATGGCCGATATCGAGCCGTCCGAGATCCTCTATCACGAGAACAACGCGCGCTACATGACGGCGCGCGTCCTGTGCAGTTCGGAGACCGATGCGCCGAAGCTCATCGACGTGTCGTTCATCCTCACCGAGCGGGCGCTTGTGACCGTGCGCTATGGGGAGCCGCGCTCCTTCAGCATGTTCATGGCCCGCGCAGGAAAGCCCGGCGGGTGCCGCCACCAGCCGGAGGCCGTGCTCGATGGTCTCATCGAGACCATCATCGATCGCGCGGCCGAGATCCTCGGCACGGTCGGCTCGCGCATCGACCGCCTCTCGCAGGCAATCTTCGAGAACGAGCGGCAGGGCGCCAAGCGCGCTGCATCCTACCGCGCGGCGCTGAAGTCCATCGGCCGCAAGGGCGACATCATCTCCAACGTGCGCGAGAGCATGGTCTCGGTGGAGCGCATGCTGCTGTTCTTGTCTGCCAGCATGCCGCGGCCGCAGAAGACCTCGGGCTATCAGTCCGAATGGCGCACGGCCCTGCGCGACGTGCAGTCCATCGAGGAGCACGCCACGTTCCTGTCCAACAAGATCCAGTTCCTGCTCGATGCAACGCTGGGCCTCGTCACCATCGAGCAGAACGACATCATCAAGATCTTCTCGGTCATGTCGGTGATCTTCCTGCCGCCGACCCTTGTGTCATCGCTCTACGGCATGAACTTCAAGGTGATGCCCGAGCTTGAATGGGACTTCGGCTATGCCTGGGCCATCACCCTCATGATCCTCGCAGCCGCGCTGCCCTATCTCTATTTCCGCTGGAAGCGGTGGCTTTGATATACGGGCTGTCCGGGCTCGGCTCGTTCGAGCCGCCCCGGAATGAGGTGGCGGGTAAACGCCGCGAGAGGAGGATATCATGTGCGGGCGCTATGCGATCACGCTCCCACCCGAAACCTACCGGGAGTTCTACGGCTATTCGGAACAGCCGAACTTTCCTCCGCGCTACAACGTGGCGCCCATCCAGCCTGTGCCCATCGTGCTGGAGGATCGCGGCGAGCGGCATTTCATGCTGGTGCGCTGGGGCTTCCTGCCCTCCTGGGTGAAGGACCCGAAGGACTTTCCGCTGGTCATCAACGCCCGTGGCGAAACGCTAGAGACGAAGCCGACCTTCAGGAATGCCCTGAAGCGCCGACGCTGCATCTTCCTCACGGACGGCTTCTATGAATGGCGGCGGGAGGGGAAAGAGAAGACGCCGTTCCTGATCCGCCCGCGCGACCGCAGTCCGATGCCGCTCGCAGGCCTGTGGGAGACCTACAGCAGCCCTGACGGCGGCGAGATCGACACCGCCGCCATCGTCACCACGGATGCCAACGGCACATTGTCCGCCGTGCATGACCGCATGCCGGTGATCCTTTCGCCCGATGACATCGGAGCCTGGCTCGATGTGCGCGACGAGCGCGCCGACGTGATGCGCCTGGTGCGGCCGTGTCCGGACGATTGGCTCGACATGGTGCCGGTCTCGAGCCGCGTGAACAAGGTCGAGAACGATGATCCGGGTCTGTTGGAGGCTCTGTCCAAGCCGGAGCCTGCGCCTGTGGCGGAGAAGAAGCCGAAGGCGAAGAAGCCGCTCTCCAGCGACGAGGACGAGCAGGGGAGCTTATTCTGACTTCCAGTGCGGTCATCCCGGACGGTGCAGCCGATCCGGGATCGCGTGCAGAATAGGACACTGTCATTCCGGGGCGGCCATGGGCCGAGCCCGGAATCCATAACCACGACTTGAGACCAGTTCGGCGCCGTCAGCGGTTATGGATTCCCGCCTGCGCGGGAATGACAACGTTGAGGATCAATCGCGATGTCCTGCACCCGATCCCGGATCTCCGCTCCGCTCCGTCCGGGATGACGCTGATCGACTTACCGCCGCTTCTTCGCCACCTCTTTTCGCAGAATGCCGACGACTTCCAGGTGCGGCGAGTGCTTGAACTGGTCGACGGGAGTCACGCGCTCCAAGCGGTATCCGCCGGCCATCAGGATGGCTGCGTCGCGGGCGAAGGTGGCGGGGTCGCAGGAGACGCTCACCACGAGCGGCACTTTCGATACGGCGATCTGCTTCACCTGTGCCTCCGCGCCCGCGCGCGGCGGATCGAGCACCACCGCGTCGAAGGCATTCAGTTCCGGCGTGAGCAGCGGACGGCGGAAGAGATCGCGGGCCTCCGTCGAGATCCGCCGAAGGCCCGGCGTGGCGCGGAACGCCTTGTCGAGGGCCGCCATCGATCCCTTGTCGAACTCGACCGCATGGACCTCCGCCTTTTGCGCGAGGCGCAGGGAGAAGGGACCGGATCCGGCGAAAAGATCGGCCACGCGCTTGGCCTTCGCGCAGGCTTCCGTCACCAGTCCGGCAAGCACCTCCTCGCCGAGACGCGTCGCCTGCAGGAACGAGCCCGCAGGCGGAACCACGGAGGCGCGGCCCATGAGGATCGCAGGCGGACGGCGCTCCACGACCACGTCACCGTGAATCGACAACCGCGAGAGATCGAGCCGGCCCGCAAGGTCGATGAGACTCAGGCGTTCCGCATCCTTCATGGGGCCATGCCCGCGCACGTCCACATCGAAGCCGGTCTGCGTCTGCGTGATCTGGATATCGAGCGGCTTGCGTGGACCCTTCAGGTGCTCGCCGATGGCACGGGCGATTTTCGGCGCCTCGTCCTTCAAACCTGGCTCCGTAATCGGACAGAATGCGATCTCAATGATCTGGTGGCTGCGTGGCGCCATGTAGCCCACATGCATGGCGCGGTCGGGAAAGCGCACGTGCAGCGTCACGCGGCGACGGCCCTCGCCATGGGCGTCGATGAGCGGCGCGATGGGCGTCTCGATCCGCGCCTGGTTTAAGGTGTGGGCGAGGATCTCCTGCTTCCAGTTCTGATAGAAGCCGTGCCTCATGTGCTGCGTGGCGCAGCCGCCGCAGGCGTCGAAATAGGGGCAGAACGGCGTCTCGCGCTCGGGCGAGGGAACATCGACGCTGACAAGCCGCGCATGCGATCCGTCGCGCTCGACCGTGACGGTCTCGCCGGGCAGCACCTTCGGCACGAAGACGGAATCGGAGGCGCTCTCGGCAATGCCGTCGGCTTTCGCGCCGAGGCGTCTGATGATGACCTGTTCAGCCAATACGGGCTCCCAACAAAAATTCGCGATTTCCATCCCCGCCCGCGATGGGTGAGGGGATAAGCCCCATAACCTCGAAGCCGAGGGAAGCCACAAAAGCTCTCATATCCTCGCACACGGCGCGATGCACGGCTTCATCGCGCACGATTCCCTTCTTGACGTGATCACGCCCTGCTTCGAATTGCGGTTTCACGAGAACGGCGAGTTCCGCTTGGCGGTTCAGCAGGGCGACAGCGGCCGGCAGAACGAGCTTGAGCGAAATGAAGCTCACATCCGAAACGAGAAGATCCGCCCGTTGTGGGATTAGATCTGCATTCAGCGCGCGGGCATCCGTCCCTTCGAGGTTGGTCACGCGCGCATGGCCGGCGACGGAGGGGTGCAACTGGCCGTGTCCCACATCCACCGCATACACATGCGCTGCCCCTCGGTTGGTCAGCACCTCCGTGAAACCTCCGGTGGAGGCTCCGATGTCGAGACAGACTTTGTCCTTCGGGTCGATCTGGAACACGTCGAGGGCGGCTGCCAGCTTCACGCCGCCGCGGGAGACGTAAGGGTGCGGCTGCTCGGCCGTGATCACCGCCTCCTCCGTCACCAAATCGGACGCCTTGCGGACCACGGCGCCGTTCACGGTCACGAGGCCGGCGGCGATCGCCTCCTGGGCCCGGGCGCGGCTTGCAAAGAATCCGCGCTCAAGGAGAGCCACATCGGCACGCTTGCGGGTCATCGAGGTCTCACATCCATGTGCGTTCACGATCCTTTCATGGCCAGGAACCAGGCCCGGCCCTAGATCATCTTCCGTTCACAAGTCTCTCATAGCCAATGGAGATCCCATGATCAGCCGTCGCCATCTTCTGACAGGCGCTACCCTGCTTGCTGCCAGCGCTGCCATTCCCCGCGCCTGGGCGCAAGCCCCATCGGGTCCCTTCAAGCTCGATCCCTTGCCCTATGCGCCCGCCAAGAACGAGCCGCATATCGACGCGCAGACCATGGAGCTTCACCATGGCAAGCACCATGCAGCCTATGTGACCAACCTCAACACGGCACTTGCCCAGAATGCCGAGGCGGCCAAGATGCCGCTGCACGAGATGCTGGCGAAGATCGGCGAACTGCCGGAATCGATCCGCACGGCGGTACGCAACAACGGCGGCGGCCACGCCAACCACACCATGTTCTGGCAGATCATGGGCGGCCAGGGCGGCGAGCCCTCGGGCGAGCTCAAGAGGGCCATCGACCGCGATCTCGGCGGCTTTGCGAAGTTCCAGGAGGATTTCAATGCAGCCGGCACGCGGCAGTTCGGATCCGGCTGGGTCTTCGTGACCGTCGCCCGCGACGGCAAGCTCGGCCTCGTGACCAAGCCCAACCAGGACACGCCCCTCATGGACGGGCAGCGGGTTCTCATGGGCAACGACGTGTGGGAGCACGCCTATTACCTCAAATACCAGAACCGCCGGCCGGACTACCTGAAGGCATGGTGGAACGTGCTCGACTGGAACCGGATCGGCGAGCGCTACGCGGCGGCGAAGGCCGGTACGCTGACGATTTAAACAGCCGTCATGGCCGGGCTTGTCCCGGCCATCCACGTCTTTGAGCGATTTTAAGACGTGGATCCCCGGAAAAAGTCCGGGGATGACGATGGTGCGAGAAATACCTTAAGCCCGAACCTTCCGGGTCTCTTCCTGCCCAAGCGCCTCGAAGACCTTGGTCACGATGCCCGCCGCATCGAGACCGGCCTTGGCATACATGCGATCCGGCTTATCCTGATCGATGTACAGGTCAGGTAGGACCAGAGAGCGCGCCTTCAGGGTGCCGCGGTCGAGGGCGCCCTTGTCGGCCAAAAGCTGCAGCACGTAGGAGCCGAAGCCGCCGATGGAGCCTTCCTCCACGGTGATGAGCACCTCATGGTCGCGTGCAAGCCGCAGGATCAGCTCCTCGTCCAGAGGCTTGGCGAAGCGGGCATCGGCCACGGTGGTGGAGAGGCCCCGCGCTTCCAGCTCTTCGGCCGCCTTCAAGGCCTCGCTCAACCGGGTGCCGAGCGACAGGATGGCGATGCGGCTGCCCTCCTTCACCACACGACCCCGACCGATGGCAAGCGGCACGCCCTGCTCGGGCATGTCGACACCCACGCCTTCTCCGCGCGGATAGCGGAAGGCGATGGGGCCTGAATCATAAGCCGCGGCAGTCGCCACCATGTGGACAAGTTCGGCCTCGTCGGCCGCCGCCATCACCACCATGTTCGGCAGGCAGCCAAGATAGGCGACGTCGAAGGAACCCGCATGGGTGGGGCCGTCCGCGCCCACAAGGCCCGCCCGGTCGAGGGCGAAGCGCACGGGCAGGTTCTGGATCGCCACATCGTGCACCACCTGGTCGTAGGCGCGCTGCAGGAAGGTGGAATAGATGGCGCAGAACGGCTTGTAGCCTTCCGTGGCCATGCCGGCCGCGAATGTCACCGCGTGCTGCTCGGCGATGCCCACGTCGAAGGTGCGGGTGGGGAATTCCTTGCCGAAGAGGTCGATGCCCGTGCCGGTCGGCATGGCGGCCGTGACGGCGACGATCTTGTCGTCGTTCCGCGCTTCCTTCGCCAGGCTCTCGCCGAAGACCTTGGTGTAGGCCGGCGCATTGGCCTTGGCCTTGGTCTGCGCGCCCGTCACCACGTCGAAGGTGACGACGCCGTGATACTTGTCGGCCGCTTCCTCGGCCGGCGCGTAGCCCTTGCCCTTCTTCGTGACCACATGGACGAGGATCGGGCCGGTCTCGGAATCGCGCACGTTCTTCAGGATCGGCAGCAGGTGGTCGAGGTTGTGGCCGTCGATGGGGCCCACATAGTAGAAGCCCAGCTCCTCGAACATGGTGCCGCCGGTCCAGAACCCGCGGGCGAATTCCTCGGCGCGCTGCGCCTTCTCGTAGATGAACTTCGGCAGCTTCTTGGCCAACTGCTTGGCCGTCTCGCGCAGGCCCCGGTAGGCGCCGCCGGAGACGAGGCGGGCGAGATAGGACGACATGGCGCCGGTGGGCGGCGCGATCGACATGTCGTTGTCGTTGAGGATGACGATGAGGCGCGAATGCATGGCGCCGGCATTGTTCATGGCCTCATAGGCCATGCCGGCCGACATGGCCCCGTCGCCGATCACCGCGATGACGTTGTTCTTGCCCCCCTCCAGGTCCCGCGCCACGGCCATGCCGAGGCCTGCCGAGATCGACGTGGAGGAATGGGCGGCCCCGAAGGGGTCGTATTCGCTCTCCTGGCGCTTGGTGAAGCCCGAAAGGCCGTCCGCCTGGCGCAGGGTACGGATCCGGTCGCGGCGGCCGGTCAGGATCTTATGCGGGTAGGCCTGGTGGCCCACGTCCCAGATCACCCGGTCGCGGGGGGTATCGAAGACGTAGTGCAGCGCCACCGTGAGCTCGACCACGCCCAAGCCTGCCCCGAGGTGACCGCCCGTGACGGAGACCGCGCTGATCGTCTCCGTCCGCAGCTCATCCGCCACCTGGCGGAGCTGGCTCTCGGGCAACTGACGCAGATCGTCTGGGGTCTTGAGGGTGTCGAGGAGAGGTGTGGACAACGTTTTACTCGCCAAGCTTCGACCGAAGGCCAGATAAAGGAGATAGGGGCTTAACTGGAGAGGGTCAAATCAG
This sequence comes from Microvirga sp., assembly GCF_014699075.1. GTDB lineage: Bacteria > Pseudomonadota > Alphaproteobacteria > Rhizobiales > Beijerinckiaceae > Microvirga. The sequence goes on from NZ_JACXAB010000005.1 coordinate 286,556, forward strand.
AAACTTCGTTCGCTCCGTCCCAGGCAGAGCAAGCCAACTGCCGCCGAGGTGGGGGCAAGCTGTCGCACCGGGCATCAACGGAGCCGAAGGACGTTTCGGAATGTACATAGGCAAGTCTCTCTTATTCAGTGACTTGCAGGCATGGTTCACATGTAATCTTTCCCATTCGGCTATCGCAAAGGGACAAAAAACCTTTGATCCACTTGGTTTGCGGGCCTCTGCCGGATCGCGGTTAGTTGAAAACACGGAATCGAAGTGCTAGACGGCGAACATTCTCGAAATATTGTTCGAAGCCCTTATGGGGACAAAGTCTGCCCATTCTGATGACGTTCGACACTTCCCAGCTGACCTCCCCCGCCATCCTGATCCGTAAGCACCTTGCCGATCATAGGCGAATTCGTGTGCTGAGCGCCGCGGCCTTCGTTCTCTTTGTCGCCGCCATCTTCTTCGCCAGGGGCGGAAAGGCTCCGGGCCTGTCCGTCGCGCCCATTTTCGCCGGGGCACTCTTGGCCTTCGCCAGCGGAGCCGCTGCGGAGACGTTTCAGAGAAATATGTGGCTCTGGCTCTCGTTCGGCTTCCTGCTGGCATGGCAGGCTGCGGGGGCCCTGTTTGGAGATATGCCGCGACCGATCTCCGACTTCTCCAAAATCGGATTGCTGGCCGCTTTCTTCCTTTTCACCGCACAGGCGTCTCGGGTTCTAAACACCCGGCAAATCCTCTGGATCATTGCCGGCATCGGAGCCGCAAGCGCCTTCCTGTCGATCATCGTTCATGTTGTGACAGCCCCGGATCTCATGGACCGCATGATCCCCCTCGGGCGAGGCGGCAATCCCATTCCCGGTGCCGGAGCGCTCGCCTGCGCCCTCATCGCCACTGTTGCGCTATGGAGGGATGAGAAGGGCAGGGATCGGAGGACCATGGCCATCCTCCTGATGCTGGCGATGCCGCTCGTGGCTGGCCTCGTCCTGACCCAGAGCCGTGGGCCGATCGTTGCCCTCTGCTTGGCCTTGCCGCTTGCTTTCCTGTTCGAACGGCGCGGCATGCTTCTCGTGCTCATGACCTGCCTGGCGAGTTGGCTCATCGTAACAGGCCTGGTGATTTTCGAGCCGAACATCAAAGCCATCATCTGCGGCAGCAATATCGATTGGTGCCGGCCCTCAAATCGCGGTGAGGTATGGGAGCGGGTTCGCGATCAGATCGCGCTTCATCCCATTCTGGGCAGCGGGCCGGAATTCCGGTTTCCGTACGAGTGGTTGAGCCATGCCCACAATGGCCTCTTTGGAATTGCCTTGTATTTCGGGCTCGGCGGCCTTGCCGCATCAGGCCTCATGGCTGCAGGCTATGCACGATGCCTGACCCGCGGAACGGACGAGACATTGCGCTTCTTCGGCCTTGCGTCGCTGATCTTCGCCTTCGGCTATATGGGAGCCGATCTGCCGAATCCGTACGCGTTCTTCAACACGCATTATCTCTTTATGTGGTTTCCTATCCTGCTCGTTCTGGCGCGCAATAGGTCTTCATTTAACGTCAAGGCGACGTCTGTGGCTCCTGTGCCCGGCATCGCCCAGCGCATTTAACGGATCGCGATGGCCCGACACCATTCCGCCCTTCGCCGGACCTTTGATCTCAAGCCCATCGCGTTCCGCGTGATGAAGGGGCTCACGGGTTCCAGTGCGACGTTGCGGAAGGCCGTTTCGTTCTTTCCCGATTTCGGTTGGCCGGACGACGCAAAGGTGAGGCTCCTCGAGGATAGCGTTCATCCCTTCCGCCTGATGCAGAGCCGGTATGACCGGCAGCGTGCTTTCGTCAGCCAGCACAATGTCGACGTGATGAAGCCATCCTGCCGGTTCACGGATCCGGATTCCGCCCATCGTGTGGTGGCTCTGCTGTTAGGCATCCTGGTCCCTGGCCATACCCTGACCCCCGTGGACGCGGCCACGGGGCGGCAGCTGTCCTTCGACACGACATCGGACAGCAACTGGAACTTCGCCCATCCGGCGCCTGCCGCGTTCCACACGCGCCGCGCGGGCGGAATCGTTGCTGCGATCCCGCCTTACTCCCATTACGGCCATCTGCTCACCGACGTGCTGATGCCGCTGTGCCATGCCCTCGACCAGGGTGCAGTGGCCTCAGGGGAGACCCTCACCATAGCCACGGCACGCTCGGTCAATCCGCTGGTCTCAAGCTTCATCGACGGCCTGCGCCGCAAAGGCCTTTCTATCGATCATGTAAGGCTCGCGCCCTGGGAGCGGATCCAGACGGATTCGTACCTCTACGCGCGCACCCATTGCTGCAATGTCGAGAGGCTTTTCGCGACGCCCGAGGCGATCGGTTTCGCCCGCTCGGTTTTCGAGGCTGCCTATCAGGACCGCCAGCTCCCTGAGCCTGCGCCACGCATTTATCTGACCCGGGGCGACACGCGCCTGCGACGGGTGGATGGAGAGGCCGCCTTGATGGAGGGGCTGCGCCAGCGCGGGTTCCGGATTGTCCAGGCATCCTGGTCGAACCATCACGAGCAGATGCAATGGTTTGGCGAAGCCCAGATTGTTATGGGAGTTCATGGGGCAGGCCTTGCCAACATTCTCTGGGCGCAGCGCCAGCCCCTGCTCATCGAGCTGATGGCGCAGAACGGGCGCAAGAGCACGGGCCTGCATTGGGCCGCCGAAGCGGGTGCCGATTACGAGCCGGTGATCGGCGGGGTCGAGGGACAGAAGCAGGCCTTCGCCATCGATCCCAAGGCCGTGCTCCAGGACGTCGACGCGGCCATCGAGCGGAACCGCGCCGCCTGACATTCTGCAGAATGCGCTAGTTGTCCACGTCCAACGGGGCCGTGCCCGAGGCGGCGCCGTCGGGGCCGATGGTGATCTTCTCGATCCGGGCCTCGGCCTTCTTCAGCAATTGCTCGCAATGCTTTTTCAGGGCCTCGCCGCGCTCATAGATCGCAATCGAGTCCTCCAGGGGCACGTCACCGCGCTCGAGGCGCCGCACGATCTCCTCGAGTTCGGCCAGGGCCTTCTCGAAGGGGAGGGTCTTGATGGAGGCGGTGTCGGTCATGCGGCTGTCCGTCAATTCTTCGGTCTAGGCAATGTCACGATGGGATTGCGGCATTGCTGGGTCGATGGGCGAGAAGTCTCTGATAGACGAGACCGATGCCGATGAGAACAAGGCCGAGGCCAATAAATGACAGGGCACGCATAACGCCCTCCAGATTGGCCAGGTCGACGATGAACACCTTCAGCACCGCCAGCACGAGATAGGCCGCAGACGCCAAGCGGGCAAAGCGGTTGTTGCGGGCGAGCCCCAAGCCGAGAAGCAGGATGCCCGTGACCAGCAGGGCAACTGAGTAGGCCCAATGCTCGCCTTGGGTGAAGTCGCGCCACAGTGCCAGTTCGGGGCCGGCGAAGAGCCGCCGGATCTCCAGACCCACATAGGCGGAGAACAGGAGCAGGCTCAAGATGGCCGAGGACAGGCTGTAGAAGCGGGGGCGAGCGCGCCGCTCGACCAGGGCCAGGCCGGCGGCCAGCAGAGACGGCAGCAGATAAGCCGGGACCAGGGCATTGAACACCGGCCCGCCGGGGATGGTGTCATCCGTCAGCAGTGGGTTCTCGACCAGAAGGAGGCCCCCGGCGCAGAGGGCGAGCGAGGCGATTTTGAAGATCAGGGAGCCCCAGCGATAGACCGGGTCACCGCGTCTGAGGTCCAGGCGCGTCAGGAGGATGGCGAAGACGAGGCTCTCCGTTGCCAGCAGGCCCGCCTCCAGGAGGCTGAAGTCCTGGGCGAGCGGGTCTCCAGCGTGAAGGGCATGGCGGATCTCGAAGAAGACCAGGAAGGCCGCGAAGACGATGCCTAAGCTCTCCGTCAGTTGCACGATCCTGTCGCGTCCGGAGCGCTCCAGCAGCCTGCTCGCTGCGAGAAAGGCCACGGCCGGGACGCCGTAGCCCCAGAGAAGCCAGTTGATCAGGACCGGGCCGGGATCGCCGTCCACGATGGTCGGGTTGGCAATCAGCCGCCCCAGAACGATCAACCCGATGGCGCCGACCGCGTAGCGCAGGGCAGGCAGGCCAGTCCGCTCGGACACCCAGGCCGTTCCCAAGGCGGTAAGGGCGAAGGCCACCGTCAGCATGCCCCTGTCGAGGGCGAAGGTCAGCCCGAGGGCAAGCGCCGCCAGGGCGGCCGAGGCGGCGGCTCCGAGGGCCAAACGAATCGGGGTGCCTTCCGCGCCATCCCGGCGGCCGAGCCACCGGACGGCCGCGATGAAGGCGAGGGCGAGGAGGCCGGCGATGAGCGCGAAGGACAGGCTCCGCTCCAAGTCCGCGACCCGCCAATAGGCTGCCACAAGGGCCAGGAGCGGGCCGATGGTGGCTGCTCCCGCGTACCAGGCGACCGCGGGAAGGCGCAGGTCCGGCGAGCGCGCCACTCGGAGGAGAGCGGCTCCGGCGATAATTCCAGGGGCGAGGAGTGCGAGGCCGAGATAGACCTCGACCGCGTACGGGCGCACCGCGAAGAGATCGCCGCTTTGGTAGAAGAGGTTTTCAGGCGTGCCGCCGAGATCCGCCCGGATGGGCCAGATCAGGAGCGCGCCGACGCTGGTCAGGGCCGCCCAGGCAACCGCCGGAGCCGCCGGGGTGAAGCGGATGCCGGTCGCCAGCATGAGGAGGACCATGGCGGCAACGAAGATCGCGCGCCCGTCGCCCGCCGCAACCGTGCCCGACACCACAACAGCGGCAAATGCGAAGACCAGGAGGACGATGCTGGCGGCCCGATCAATCCCGCACTCGGCATCGGACACATGGCGGTAGGGCAGAGCCACCAGGACGGGAGCGGCCAAGCCGGTCTGAAGCACCAGATGCACCATGGCCGGCAGGGCATCCTGCGCGTCCAGGATGAAGATCAGGAGGGTCCAGATCAGCACGCCGCTTGCAGCCGCGAGCGCAAGCCAGCGCCATAGGCGCAGGCGCGCGACGCCATAGGCGGGCAGCACCACGAAGGCGAGGTAGATCACGAGCGCCCAGGGCTGCGGCTCGTCCGACGAGACGAGGAGCGGGCTTCCCATGGCGCCGAGCAGGCCGAGCGCCGCCAGGATGGGCCCGTGCAGGGTGGACGCGACCATGGTGAGGACCGCGATCAGGCCTAAGGTCACGAAGGCGGTGGCAGGGCTGATCAGGCCATAGAGCGCGTAAGCCGCGTAGGCGGCCGCAAAAGCCCCGCAGGTTCCTGCCGCCGTGAGGATGCTGGGCACATTCGCGTTGGGAACACCCGGCAGGGCGATGCCGCTCTCCCGGCGGCGCAGCCATTCGCCGGCTCCAATCAACGCAAGGGCGAACAGCGCGCCGAGCATGATGCGGGTGGCCGGGCTCAGCAGGTTCTGCTCGATGGAGTAGCGGACGAGAAAGATTCCCCCGAGGGCGAGCGCGACGCCGCCGACCCAGACGGCCCAGCGGGAGCCGAGGGCCTCCTCGAAATCCCGGCCGGGAGGCGCAGGCTGCGGCGGCGCACTCTGGATGGCTGGCACTGATCCGGCCGGGCGGGACGCTTCGGCTTCCGGCTCCGGGAGCAGATCCGGTGCGGGGGCCTCTTCTGCCGGAGCGTCCGGAGCAGACACCGGAGCCTGCTGGTCCGTCGTGAACGCTGCCGGTCCCGCCTGAGCCCGGACCAGCCGCAATTCGCCCTCCAGAGCCGCGACGCGTCTCTGCAGGAGGGTCAGCTTGCTGCGGGCCGAGAGGCCGAGAACCAGGCCCGCGATGGCGCAGACCGGGATGCTGAGGGCCAGCAGGGCGAGGAACGGGATCTCCAAGGAATGGCCTCAGTGTTCGTGACAGGCTGATTGTCCGAAGCGGAATCGCCTAGTTTCCGTTAAGCTGTAACATGAAGGGCGTCCCCTCCATAGCGTCGGCTCCACGCCCGATCGACCGGATCGCATCCACCATCCGGCCCTGCCGTCCGAGAAGATCATCGGCGAGAGCGACGAATCGGGCGTTCGGGGTGGCGCTGGGGGAAGCCTTGCGCAGGGCCAGGGCGATGTCTGCCTCGTTCCGTTCCGGCGCCAGCGCGCAGGCTGCGATGTAGGCGCCGGCCGTCGAGCGGCTGATCCCGGCCCAGCAATGGAGCACGAGAGGGCTCTCCCGGCCCCACATACGGATGAAGGCGAGCAGCTGCTCCATGTGTTCCGCGCCTGCGAGCACATGGCCATCGAGCGGCTCCAAGATGTCGCTGGCGCCGATGAAGAGATGCCGCTCCGCTGCGATGCCCGTGAGGCGAGGCACCTCGGCGCCGACACCCATGAGGCTCACCACATGGCTGGCGCGGGTTGCGGCCACGGTGTCGTGCAGGCGGGAGAGGGGGCAGACGTGGAGGGTTGGCATGGCTTGATCTCGGAAGTGGTAACGAGGCTTACACGATTCGGGCGACGCTTCGAGGCGCAGGCAGTATCTCCCTCCCCCTTGTGGGGAGGGTCGGGGTGGGGGTGTGAGCGCCAACCTTGAACCAGTCCTGCGTTGGCACCCCCACCTCCAACTCCTCCCCACAAGGGGGAGGAGGGCTTCAGCGCCATTTTGTGAATGAGAGGCGTGAGTTCAAACCTTTGCCAGCGCCGCCGTGACCTTCCCGTGATAACGCTCCTCGGCCTGCGCCACAGGCCAGGGCTCCAGAAGAGCCAGCACCGGGCGGGGCAGGGGATCGGGACGTCCGAAGAACTTGATCGCCTCCTCGCGGGCAAACCCGGCGAGGTGCGTCGCCTCCAAGAAGGCGGCCTGCCGGTCCGCCTGCTTGATGAAGCGCTTGAGGGCCGCAGGGGGCTGCGCAGGCAGGCCGAAATGCAGGTGGATGGCACCGAGCAGGCCCGCCTCAATGGCCTTGTAGGCGTCGCCGATCACGGCCTTGAAGGGCGAGATGATGTCGCCGATCACGTATTCGGGCGCATCGTGCAGGAGCACCGCCAAGCGCCATTCGCGGGACATCTCCGGATTGATATGGGCGGCAATCGCCTCAACGAGAAGCGAATGCTGCGCCACAGAAAAGATGTGCCCGCCGATCGTCTGCCCGTTCCAGCGCGCGACACGGGCAAGCCCATGCGCGATGTCGTCGAGCTCCACATCGAGAGGCGAGGGGTCGAGCAGGTTGAGGCGCCGGCCGGAGAGCATCCGCTGCCAGACGCGCGGTTCCTTGGCCATCAGCGCATCTCAGCCAATGCCGCGCATTCCGCATGGCGGAAGCAACCGGTGAGATGGTCGTTCGTCATGCCCACCGCCTGCATGAAGGCATAGACGATGGTGGGGCCGACGAAGTTGAAGCCTTCCGCCTTCAGGGCCTTCGAAATCTTGCGCGAGACCTCGGTCTCGGTTGGCACGTCCTTGCGGGCTTTCGCATTCGTCTGGAGCGGCCGTCCGTCGACGAAGTCCCACAGGAAGCGTGAGAAGCCGCCGCGCTCCTGAATCACCAGCCAGGCGCGGGCGCCCGCAATCGTCGCCTCAATCTTGGCGCGGTTGCGCACGATGCCGGGATCGAGCATCAGCGCTTCCACCTGGGCCTGATCGAACCGGGCGATCACGGCCGGATCGAAGCCGGCAAAAGCGCGGCGGAAATTCTCGCGCTTGCGCAGGATCGTGATCCACGACAGGCCCGCCTGAAACCCGTCGAGAATGAGTTTCTCGAACAGCGCCCGGTCGTCGAACTCAGGTACGCCCCATTCCGTGTCGTGGTATTCCACATAGAAGGGATCCGTGCCGGGCCACCAGCAGCGGGATTTGTTGTCGGGATGCAGGATCAGTCCGTCGCTCATGCAGCCTGTGTAGCGGGAGTGCAGGGAAACGGAAAGATGCGCCCCTGACGGCAGGAGGCAGATTCATCAATCTCCGCCCTCATCCTGAGGAGCCTGCGCAGCAGGCGTCTCGAAGGAGCTTCCAGAGAGCACTGGATCCTCCTTCGAGACGCAGCCTGACGGCTGCTCCTCAGGATGAGGTCGGTGGGTGGAAGCACGGCTTGTGGGCCAGAGTGTCAGGAGGATAGCCGCTTCCGGTAATAGACGACCCGCTCCGTCTCCTCGAAGCCGAGCGCCTTGTGCATGCTTTGCGATGCCGTGTTGTCGAGCAGCACGTCGGAGGCGAATTCGCTGCAGCCGTGGCTTCGCGCCCATCGCTCGACGGCCCGGCACAGCAGCCGGGCGAGGCCCCTCCCGCGGTGCTCCGGCTGCACGTAGATCCCTTCGAGGAAGGCCACCGGCGAGGTGGCGCAGCCATTCACGTAGTCGTGGCGCAACGCCGCTTCGGCAAAGCCCGCCGGCGTGCCGTCGGGCAGGCGCACAAGAAGCGCGATGGCTTCCTTCTGCTCCCAGAGCATGGCCTGCGCCTCGGCGCGATGCTCGTCCTTCGGTCCCTCGGGCCACAGGGCATGCCGCAGGGCAACCCATTCTTCGAGCGTCTGCAGCATGCAGGGCTCGACGCGCGGTTCAAGATTGTCGGCCACCGGACAAGGCTCCCCGCGCATCGACCAGATCCGCCATGTTCCGCGAGGCATCGTCCTCGCCAAGGCGCAGGCCCTCCGCCACGCCCTGGCGGTCGGCATCCGAGCGGTTCTGGCTCACCTTCCACTTGCCCTCGATCCGGGTGATCTCGATCTCGATGCCGACGATTCCCTTGAGTTGCGCCGCTACGAAAGGAGCCGGCGCATCGCCCACATTCCACGGCTCGGGACGAGCGACCTCCTGCACCTCCGTCATGGCCGTGATCTGCCGGAGGAGCCAATCCGGATCGTCGATCACCCGCATGCGGCCATAGGCCTGCACGATGGCGTAGTTCCAAGTCGGCACCACCTTTCCGTGTTCGCGCTTGGCCGCATACCAGGACCGGGTGATGTAGGTTTCCGGCCCCTGGAAGACGACGAGAGCATCCTGCGAGGCGTCGAAATCCTGCCACTGGGTGTTCGCCCGCGAGAGATGCGCCTTGAGGATTCCATGGGGCGAGGCGGAGGCGTCGAGCACGAAGGGAATGGGATTGGCCACGAGCCCCACACTGCCCAGGGTCACCAGAAGCCCGAGCGGGTGAGCCCTGATGAGGGCGTGCTGAACCTCGCGATTGTCCTCACGAAAGTGGGGCGGCTGATACATGGCATTCCCGATCCGATTTGGCCGGGATGCTAGCGGGAAGCCTTTCCCGGCACCAATCAAAATTGCCGATGCCGTCCATCACCCATGGCGATGGGCCTTCATGCTCAGGAGCGCAGCATCCGCAGCTTGTCGGCGAGTTCCGTCCAGCGGTAGGGCTTGCTGATGAAGGAGACGCCCGCGCCCAGGCCTTCGGAGGGCAGGGCCGACATGGGATAGCCCGAGGCCAGCAGGATCCTGAGGCTGGGGCGCATCTCGCGCGCCTTGCGGGAGAGTTCGACGCCGTTCATGCCGTTGGGCATGATCACGTCGCTGAACATCACGTCGATTGCGGCGTCGCTTTCCAGAACGGCAATCGCCTTCTGGGCATCGGTCGCGGTCAGCACGTCGTAGCCCAGGCTGTCGAAGATGTCGCTCGCCACTTCCAGCACGGCCGGCTCGTCCTCGACGATCAGCACGGTGCCCGCGCTCTCCTGCGCCGGACGTTCCGTCCCGTCTTCGTCTTCCACGGCCTCTTCCCCGTTGTCTTGGGCCGGCAGCAGCATGGTGATGGTCGTTCCCCGGTCCGGAGCGCTGTCCACCTTCACATGCCCGCCCGACTGCGTGACGAAACCATAAACCTGACTCAATCCCAGGCCGGTGCCCTTGCCGATCTCCTTGGTGGTGAAGAAGGGTTCGAAGACGCGGTCAAGAATTTCGGGCGCCATGCCCGAGCCGGTGTCCGCCACGGTAACCGACACATAGGGGCCGGGCTCCAACTCGGCGGCCGCGTGCTCGCTCTCGGCAATGGTCACATTGCCGGTCGCAATTCTCAGCGATCCGCCATCCGGCATCGCGTCCCGCGCATTGACGATGAGGTTCAGGAGGGCCGCTTCGAATTGCGGCGCGTCGACGGAGATCGACCGGACGCCCGGGGCAAGCGCAAGCTGCAGCTTGACCAGTTCGCCGCAGGCCCGGCGCAGGATCGACTCGAAGCCGCCGATAAGGGTGTTCGGGTTGTGCAGGGCCGGCTGCAAGGGTTGACGGCGCGAGAAGGCCAGCAATTGCTGCGTCAGCTTCGCGCCGCGCTCCGCCGCGCGCTGTGCGCTCTCGATCAGCCGCATGTCGCGGGTATCGCGGGCGTTGCGGGTGAGAAGATCCAGGCTGTTGACGATGACGGTCAGCAGATTGTTGAAATCGTGCGCGACGCCGCCCGTGAGCTGCCCGACCGCCTCCATCTTCTGCGCCTGGAACAGGGCCGCCTGAGCCTGGGCCAGGGCTTCCTGCGCCTGCCGGCGCTCGGTGATGTCGCGGGTGATCTTGGCGAAGCCGATCAGATCGCCCATGTCGTTTCGGATGGGATCGATGACGACACTCGCCCAGAAGCGGGTTCCGTCTTTGCGCAGGCGCCAGCCCTCAGCCTCGAACTTGCCCTCGCGGACAGCCGTCTCCAACGCGCGCCGGGGCAGCTCGGTAGCCTTATCCTCATCGGTGTAGAAGCGGGAGAAATGCTCCCCCAGGATCTCGTCCTGTGTGTAGCCCTTGATGCGCTGGGCTCCCGCATTCCAGTTCGTCACCCGGCCCTGCGGGTCGAGCATGTAGATGGCATAGTCGGTGACACCCTGGACCAGCAGGCGAAAACGCTCCTCGCTTTCCTTCAGGGCTTCCTGCGTCTTCTTCCGCTCCGTCAAATCGCGGGTGATCTTGGCGAAGCCGATCAGATCGCCCTGGGTGTCCCGGATCGGGTCGATGACCACATGAGCCCAGAAGCGGGTTCCGTCTTTCCGCAGGCGCCAGCCCTCGGCCTCGAACTTGCCTTCGCGAGCGGCGGTCTCCAGCGCGCGGCGGGGCAGCTCGGTTGCCTTGTCCTCATCGGTGTAGAAGCGGGAGAAATGCTCCCCCAGGATCTCGTCCTGCGTGTAGCCTTTGAAGCGCTGGGCGCCGGCATTCCAGCTGGACACGATGCCCTTCGGATCGAGCATGTAGATGGCATAATCGGTGACCGCATCGACCAGGAGCTGAAAGCGTCCCTCCTGGGACTTCGAGCCGGTCCCTTGCATGGCGTTCATCAGAATTCCCCAGCAGACCCGGGCCGGCTCTTGATTCAGTCCGTTCTCAGGTCGATTAGCTGTAACACTTTTGTGAGGACTTCGTTCCCCTTGAAGCTTGGCTTTTTCCCAGCTCAGGAAACGGCGCCTGCCTCGCCCGGGAAAGCAAACCTCGCCCAGGTGGGCTTTTCCAGCCGCACCGGGATGCCACCGGCCCTGATCGGATCGCCGGCTTTGAGGGCATCCTCGGCCCGGTCGAGGCGGATCATCAGGAGCCCGCGCCCCTCGGCGCCGGTGCCGGTCTTGCCCAGAACTTTCTCTCCGGCCGTGACCTCGACACCGAGATCCGCCGCGAAGCCGCCCTCGTAGACGGCCGGCACGATCCTGGTGCGGGCCGTGCCGCGATGCTGCATGCGGGAGACCACCTCCTGGCCCACATAGCAGCCTTTGTCGAAATCGACGCCGTTCAGCTGATCCATCAGGGCCTCGTGCGGGAAGGCATCCCCGAACAGGAAATCGCGCCCGCCTTCGGGCACGCCGAGGGAGATGCGATGGGCGTGATAAGCCTCCGCCGGGTCCTTGGCGAATTCGGCTGAGTCCTCGGCCGCCACGATGGCGCGCCAGCCCAGAGCAGCCAGGCGTGGGTCCTCGACGACGAGGCCGGCCTCGTCGTCCGGCCGCGGCGCATCCCAGCCGGCCACAAGGCTGAGCGAATCGGACAGGTCCTCCACCACGACCTTCGCCCTGAGCTTGTAGAAGCCGAGGCGTTTGGCGAAGTCGGGTGCGTAGACCTTCAGGACATCGAGGTAATAGGCGCCGCCGATCTCCTCCGGCGCCTGGAAGACCAGGAAGTCGAACAGGATCTTGCCCTGGGGCGTCAGCAGGGCGCCGAAGCGCGCCGCGTGCGGTGACACACGGTCCAGGTCGCAGGTGATGAGGTTGTCGAGAAAAGTCTTGGCGTCCTCGCCCGAAACCCTTACCACGCCCCGGTCGGCCAGATGGACTGACGGCATATGCCCCGCTCCTTATCCTGATAGAGCTGTGACATATGCCCCTTCCGCTAAGGCCTCAAGGGATGAGATTGCCATGCCCCAGACCTTCGACCTGATCCTCAAAGGCGGTATCGTCGTCAATCACGATGGACGCGTGGAGCGCGACATCGGCGTGCGCGGCGGAAAGATCGCCGCCATCGGCGACCTGTCGCAGGCCTCAGCCGCACGGGAGATCGAATGCCGGGGGCTGCATATCCTGCCGGGAGTCATCGACACGCAGGTGCACTTCCGCGAGCCAGGCCTCGACCACAAGGAAGATCTGGAATCGGGCTCCCGCGCGGCCGTCATGGGCGGCGTCACGGCGGTGTTCGAGATGCCCAACACCGACCCGCAGACCACGACACCCGAGGCGCTGGCCGACAAGGTGCGGCGCGGCCATCACCGCATGCATTGCGACTTCGCCTTCTGGGTCGGCGGCACCCACGAGAACGCCGCTGATCTGCCTGAGCTGGAGCGCTTAGCCGGAGCAGCCGGCATCAAGGTGTTCATGGGCTCGTCCACCGGCTCGCTGCTCGTCGAGGACGACGAAGGCATCGCCAATATCCTGCGCCGCACCCGCCGCCGCGCCGCGTTCCACTCCGAGGACGAGGCGATGCTGCGTTCGCGCAAGAACTTGCGCGTCGAAGGCGACCCGCGCTCGCATCCCGTGTGGCGCTCGGCCGAAGTGGCGCTCGCCTGCACGCAGCGCCTCGTGCGCATTGCGCGGGACACCGGCGCGCGCATCCACGTGCTGCACATCACCACCGCCGAGGAGATGGCGCTCCTGAAGGACCACAAGGATCTCGTATCCGTGGAGGTGACGCCGCATCACCTGACGCTCACGGGACCGGAGGATTACGAGCGCCTCGGCACCTACATCCAGATGAACCCGCCCGTGCGCGACGAACTCCATCGCGCCGCGCTCTGGCAGGGCCTCGATGAAGGCATCGCCGACATCCTCGGCTCCGACCACGCGCCGCATACGCGCGCGGAAAAGGACAAGACCTATCCCAACACGCCCTCCGGCATGACCGGCGTGCAGACCCTCGTGCCGATCATGCTCGACCACGTGAACGCCAGCCGCCTCACGCTCGAGCGCTTCGTCGACATGACGAGCGCCGGCCCCAAGCGCCTGTTCGGCATCGCCGGCAAGGGTCGCATCGCGGTGGGCTACGATGCGGATTTCACCGTGGTCGATCTGAAGCGCACCGAGACCATCACCAACGACTGGATCGCCTCGAAGTCTCAGTGGACGCCCTACGACGGCAAAAAGGTCACCGGCTGGCCTGTCGGCACGGTCGTGCGCGGTAACGTGGTGATGTGGGACGGATCGCTCGAGGCGCCGTCACAAGGCGAGGTGGTGCGGTTCGAGGAGACTTTGCGTTCGTGAATGGTCACCACTCCTGCGCCAACAGACACTGTCATTCCGGGGCCGCGTAGCGGAACCCGGAATCCATAAACACGCCGTGCCAAGGAATGGCGATCGACGTTGTGCTTCTTTCTGCAGGGTTAGCGGTTATGGATTCCGGGCTCTCGCTCACGCTCGCCCCGGAATGACAGTGCGTTACTTCACCCAAGCCATGTTCTGCAGCACGACACGATAGCCATCCGGATCCTCGAATGTCACGCCCAGGTCATCCCAATACGGATTGAACGATGTCACCGGAGAATGTCCGTTGTCGCGCATGCGCTGCACCGCGGCTTCCCACTCGCTGCGATCCGGCAGGTAGAAGACGAGCAGGTTGTCTTCGGTCGGGGCACGACCGGACTTGTGGCCACGCAGGGATGTGAACTCCAGGTGCCACATGGCCTGCGGATGCCCCAGCATCCTACCCTCGAAGCCGCCGGTTTCGTCGAACGAGGCGATGACCTGGAAGCCAAGGCCATCGCGGTAGAAGCGCACAACAGCCTCAAGCTCATCTGTGGGCCGCGCCACCCGGAGTTTAAGGTCTCTCATGCGCATATCTCGCTTTGATGTTCGGCATGGGAACTCTACTTCGCCCAGGCTGTGGTCTGCAGCACGACGCGGTAACCGTCTGGATCCTCGAAGGTCGCGCCGTCCCGATCCCAGTAGGGATTGAACGATGGGACAGATGAGTATCCGTAGATTCGCATCCGCTCGACGGAGGTCTCCCATTCGGCACGATCGGGAAGGTAGAAGACCAGCAGGTTGTCTTGCGTTGGCGCTCGCCCCGCTGGAAAGTTGCGGTAATACGTGAATGCGAGATGCCACGGTGCCTGCGGATGACCCAGGATTCTGCCGGAAAACCTGTCGTGATCATCGAAGGCAGCGATGAGCTCGAAACCCAGGCCATCGCTGTAGAAACGTATGACTTCTTCAAGTCGGCTCGTGGGCCTGACCACGCGGAGCTTGATGCCCGTCACGAGACGCTCATCCGTCTCAATGCTTCAGCGATATCGCCATCGAGAATGCACCGCTGCGGATCTTGTCCGGCAGGGTGGCGGCGTATTCGGCGACGGCATCCTCGCCATAGGTGGTGACGAGCTCGGTGAAGGCTGCGAAGAGGGCGGCCTGGGCCATGCAGTCGCCGTCGAGCCCGTCGAGCTCGGCCTCGGCGAAGGCCTCGGTCACATAGCTCAGGGCCGCCTGCTTGAGGGCGCTGAGATTGGGCGATTCGTCGAGAAGGACGTCGTTGTCGTTCATGATCCAGGCCCCTTGGGGGGCAGCGCGCGAGTTCGGTTGAATTAGTCTTAGACATCGCGCCGACCCGCCGCCAGCATCACCTTGCAAGGAGGTTAACGCGAGAGGTCATCGGCTGAAAAATGTGGATAAGAGGCGCGGCTGCAACACCTCCGGACAGAGGGGCCTGCCCTCCGATCAGCCGCCGTAGCGCCCGGTGATGCTGCGGGCGAGCTGCTCGCCTTCCGCCAGAAAGCGCACCGAGGCTTCCTGGGCCGACGGTGTGCAGACCCGGTAGGTGAGGGCATAGGCCTGATAGCCCTTGTTATAGGCGCCGGCGAGCCGCTCCTTGCGTCCCGGCGTCGAGCCTTCGGCCTCGAGCAGAACCTGCATGCGCCGGCCCCATTCGGTGGCATCGGGGGCGCTGCAGAGCGGGCGCAGCATGGCGAGCGACCCTATGATCTCGGCCAGCCGCAGCAATTCCTTCTCGTAGGGCGCTGGCGGCGGCTCGACTGCGGGCGCGGGTTCCGCCTGCTGCTGCGGGGGCTGCTGTTGAGGTTGCTGAGGGGCCGGACGCTGCGTTTGCGGCTGCGGCCTCCGCTGCTGCTGAGGAGCAGGCTGCTGACGATATTGCGGCCCGGGCTGCGGCAGGGGGCGATACCCCGGCTGCTGCCGGTATTGCGGCGGAACGCCCGGCTGCTGCTGGCCCGGCGGAGGGCCGAACAAGCGGTCGAAAAAACCCTGGGCTGCCGCGGAACCGGGGGCGCCGAGCAGCATTGCGGGCACGGCGAGGATCAGGCCCAGGCGTTTCACGCCACGCGGTCCTCGCGCGCGATCCTGAAAGCCTGCTCCAGAATGCCGGCCAGTCCTGCCGTCAGCGGCAGATCGGCGATGTCCCGTTCCGTAACCCAACGGATTTCCTTTGCTTCCGGACCTGTCTGGGGTTCGCCCGAAGCCCAGTGGGCCGCATGGGCGGCGATGACGACATGATGCCTTATATGGCCTTTCTCGTCCCTTTCAATGAATTCGACCGGGGCGATCAGGCCAATAAGCTTGGCCTCAACACCGACCTCCTCGCGAAGTTCCCGCAAGGCCGTCTCGGCGAGCGTCTCTCCCACCTCCACCATGCCCCCGGGAAGCGAAAACAGCCCCTCGCTCGGCGGCTTGCCCCTGGCGGCGAGCAGGATGCGCCCCTCGCGGATCACGGCCACGGAGGCGGCGAGAACGGGGCGGGCGGGATAGAAGCGGTCATTGGTCATGAGGAGAGCTGCTCGGAGAGGCCGCCAGCCGCAACATAGCGGGCGCGGGGGCGGATGAGGGTCGCTTGGGTGCGCTGCTCGATGGCATGGGCGAGCCACCCGGCCGTGCGCCCGATGGCAAAGAGCGTAAAGGCGGCACCCACCGGCAGTCCATAGGCCCTTTCCATCATGACCAGTGCCACGTCGATGCTGGGCAGGCCACCGGAGGTGTTCGCGATCATCCGCAGGGTCGTGGCGTCCGAGGCGAGCAGGGGCACGTTCTCCAGCAGGGCCCGAGCCCGAGGATCGCCTTCCGGATAAAGGCGATGGCGGAAGCCAGGGTGGGGTGCCGTTCCGGGGGAATCGAGAAAAGCCCGGATCCGCTCGGTCATGCCCCCGTGATAGGGACCGCTCAGGGCCGCGAGACCCGCGATGACCGCATTGCGCAGGGAGGCGCCGGTCGAGGCCGTGACCCGAACCGCGAAGGCCGAGGAGCTGAGCTCGTGATCGGCGCAGAGAACGAGTCCGCGCCGGATCGCGCCGGCCGCCTGCGGCGGCGCCTTCCAGGCTGAGGCCAGATGCCGGTGGAGCGGTTCCGTGCCAGGATTGGTGCCGCTCGCGGCCACCGCCGTCATGCGCAGGATCGCCGCAACCTCGGTCGCCCGGGTCTCTCTTCCGGCGGGCTCCGACAGGAGGCGGATGGCCTGTGCCACGAAGCCATGAGGCCCGAAGGCAGGGCCGGGCAGGGATGGCGGCATAGGGGAAGGGCGGTTGAACGTGTCCTCGTCGAGGGCGCCGATCAGGAGGTGCGCAACATCCTCGAGATTGGCGGTCTGCGAAAGAGCGATGGCATCCTGCCCACGGTAGAACAGCCGCCCGTCCCTGATCTGGGTGATGCCTGTCTCCAGCACCGGCAGACCCCAATCGAGGGCAGTCGCGGCCGCGACTGTCGGGCGGCGGAAGCGCGCCTTGCGCTCTACCAAGGCCTCCACGTCGTCGAGGGCGTAGAGGCGCTGGCGCGGATCGTGCGGCGAGGAGAACGAGCGGATCAGGCCGCGGCTCACATAGGCGTAGAGGCTCGCGCGGCTGATGCCCAGGCGGGACGAGGCCTCTTCGGCCGAGGTGAGATCAAGGGATGCGGCGCCCATATGTTGATATGTTGATTCAAGATTGACGGTTCTGCAAGGCCGGCGCGAAGCTCCCCTCAACCAAGGAGAGCATTCATGATGATCGGACTGGACGACGTGGTCGCGGCCGAGACCAGCTTGAGCCATGTGGACGGTGAGGCGGGCCGCCTGATCATCGCCGGGCATGATCTTGAGGAACTGGCCGGGCGGGTATCCTTCGAGGATGTGGCGGCGATGCTCTGGGAGGGCTTCGTTCCAGACGCCGCAGCTGACACGAAGGCCCTCCTGAGCGCAGCGCGGCAGAGGGCTTATGTCCATCTCGCACCTCTCAGCTCCCGGCTTGCCAACCTCACACCTGTGGAGGGCATGCGCCTGCTCCTGGCGAGCCTGCCCGATGCGGAGAGGGATCATGCGGCTCTTGCGGTTGGGGCAGCGGGCGTCGCAGCCGCCATGGCGGTGCGGGGAGCCCAGGGCCTCGCGCCGGTCGCGCCCGATTCACTTCTGGGCCATGCAGCAGATATCCTGCGCATGATGCGCGATACGCCCGTCTCGGCGGAGGAGGCGCAGGGCCTCGACACCTATCTTGTGACCGTCATCGACCACGGCCTCAATGCCTCCACCTTCACGGCGCGGGTCGTCGCCTCGACGCAGGCGGGCACCCTCTCGTCCGTCGTGGCCGGGCTGTGCGCTCTCAAAGGTCCGTTGCACGGTGGGGCGCCGGGTCCCGTGCTCGACATGCTGGACGCCATCGGCACCATCGAGAACGCGGATGCCTGGCTCGACGACGCCATGGCTCGAGGCGAGCGCCTCATGGGCTTCGGCCACCGCATCTACCGGGTTCGCGACCCGCGGGCGGACGTGCTGAAAGCGGCCGCAGGACGGCTGAAGGGAAAGAGCAACCGCATTGCCTTTGCGGAGGCCGTCGAGGCTACGGCCCTCACGGTACTGGAGCGCCGCAAGCCCGGGCGCAGGCTCGACACAAATGTGGAGTTCTACACAGCCATCCTGCTCGATGCACTCGGCGTCCCGCGCGAGGGCTTCACCCCGCTCTTCGCGGCAGGCCGCTCGGCGGGCTGGGTGGCCCATGCCATCGAGCAGACCCGCACGGGCCGCATCATCCGGCCGCAATCGCGCTATGTGGGAGCTTGGCCTGCAAAAGCGGCCTGATCGGCTCTATTGCACCGGCTCCTTCGGCCGTGCGCCCGATTGCGAAGAGCGTAAACGCGGCACCCAGGGGCAGTCCATAGGCCCGTTCCATCACGGCCGGCGGCCCATCGATGCTGGGCGAACCGCCGGACGAGTTCGCGATCACCCGCAGGGTCGTGACATCGGCGGCGAGCAGGGGCAAATTCTTGAGGAGGGTCCGGGCCTCGGTCTGGATCCGCCAGTCTAGGCCGATTGCCGACGGGCTGGGTCTGGTCGGTGGTGTACGAAAGCCCAATGTTCAGGAAGGTGCTCAGGACCGCTTTGGCTTTCCAGCAGCGGCTACTTGCGTTCAACTAACGAGGATATGGCCAATTTTTAAGCGGCCGTGTTAGATGCGTCACAACCTTCCTGCATGGTGAGGGCGGGCGTTAGGACCAACGGGGGTGGTTCTGGTGCACATCTGTCGTTTCGACAGCAAACCCAAATAACCCCGCTCGGGGCAATGCGATGTTCGAGGTACTCGCTCGATTCTTCCTTGGTGAGCCGCCACGCGAAAAAGGCGTGCAGGTGGATCTCATCTACGGCGACCCGGATCTCCAAGCCTTCTTCCTGCTGCTCCTGATATTTGGATCCCTGCTTTTGGCTCCGTTCGTCCCGTCCTTATGGCGGATGCAAAGGCAAGGGGCAGCCTTCGTGTTGGCCTTCACGGTATTCTGTGCAGTGAGCTTCGCCGCAATAGGCATCTTCGCCAGTGGCTTTGCCGGTGGACGCTATCCGCAACTCCAGTGGAGCGCAGGCCAACAGCAAGCGCTGAAGTGATCCTGCCGACTGTCCCTCCCTCACGCGGGCGGCGGTCCGAGGAACTCAACGCCGTAGCGGCCTGCAATCTCCACAATCTGCGGCATGTCCCGCGACGGGGTGAGGCCGAGCCGCTCGACCTCGAGGAAGAAGCCGTCCCCTTCACCAGGGGTCAAGGTGATCAGCAGTTGCCCCTCGCCGGGGCCGATGTTCTTGAAGGTGTGCGGAGCCCCCTTCGGGATCAGGACGGTGTCACCGTCCGTCAGGTCCTGAACCTCGCCCGTGCACCAGAAACGGAATTGGCCGGCGAGGACGCGGAACATCTCCTGCTCCCTGTGATGCACATGCATCGGCGGACCAGCCCCGGCCGGAACGTTTTCAATCCAATGGGAAAAGGCCCCCTTGGATTCATCGGAGCGAACCAGGAAGGTGCGCTGCAGATCGAAGGTTTGATTGTGGGTGCCTTCGCCAGCCCGCCGGACGAGTGCTCTGTCTCCCGAACCCTGATCCATCATCTCGCCTCTTGGTTGTCATTGCATCTGAAGCCGATCAAGCGACGCTAGCACGCTAGCTTGGCGATTGGAGAGGGCAATTTCGGGCAATGGCAGGCCGGTGATCTCGGAGACGGCCGGGGTGCCGCGGGACTAGATCATGCTGCCTGTGTGATCGGGAACGGGAGCACCTGAGCGGGTTCAGGATTCTTCAGAGCCTGCAGCACCTCAAGAACCCTCATGGGCGCCAGCGGCGGGATGAAGACCGCGTGCGCAAACGGCTTGTCTGCCGGGTCCAGATCCGAGAGCAGAAGGGCAGGCCGATGGGGGTGATGCTCATGGTACTCGTCCGCGAGGATCCATCCGCAGACGAGTCCAGGCAAGCTGACCTTGCTCACGAGCCAGTCGATCTCTTCGCCCAACTGGCAAAGAATCAGCAAAGCCCGATCTCCTGCCGGTACAGCGATGACATCGAAGCCACCTGCACGGAGCAGCTGAGTCAGGAGTTCTCGGGTGAGCGCATCATCTTCGACAACAAGGATTGTGGCCTTGGAACGGGAAGCGGAGACCATTCTGGTTTCCTCCAGATGATGCCCGAGTCTCCGCCTGATCCGATTAACGGCGGCTTAATCCAGCGTGCCATTTTGAGGGATTGTCACGAAGGGTTGTCGCAGTGTCATGGGACTAGGAGAGGGAGTGTCCCGTGCCCGCCGAAGCCCGACATCTCTCCAAGCGAGAGGGACCAGGACAAGCTCACCGCACTGCCTGTCGTCGCAACCTGGATCCAACATGTGCGTCCCCCACCTAAGCCCTGGCGAGCGTGGCTGGAGAACTGAGAAAGTCGGAGGTCGTTACGCCCTGCGTTGGTTGTAGCCACCCCAAAGCAGGGCGGCCGTTAGAAATGACGATCGCCCCTGATGCATTGCCGGGCCCAGCAATGCCATCTGCCTGAGCAGACCCTCTTATCCCTAAGGTCAGGGTGAGGCTGAGTATAAGGCCGATCTCCGTTCAGTAAAAGAATCCGTGGGGAGGGCTATAGCAGGGACGGGTGAAGAGAGGGTGAGCACTGCCTCGCACTACGCGATGAAGGGGCTCGCCATCTCACATGCCAACTCTGAGGGGCGGAGATCATTCGTCGTTGCACGGTTGGCTACGCGCCTGGAGGCCATAGCCTTCCGTAAGATCGATTTGATGTGTTGCTTCACAGCAGCCTGGTCCGCTTCAACGGCAACAGAGATTTCGGTGATTTGCCTGCCTGCTGCGATCAGGAGGAGGATTTGGGCCTCTGGATCAGTGAGCGACCGGTTTGGAACGTGATTTTGGTTTGCCGCCAAGAGTGTTTCGTCTGTCGCGGCATGGACAGCTTGGGTGTCCAACTTGGCCATTGCTTCCCCCTTCAACGGGATTAACCCGTCGTTAATATTTGTCTCTTGCCGGCGGAAAAATTGCTATTCCCCTTCGGGAGTAGTGAGCAGCGCCATCTAGTTTGAGCGAGCGACAGATGATATGTCTAGCAGCGTCAAAAACGGCGCGGAGCAAGTTTGATGTTGTCGTTGTCCTCTTCCTACGCAACTTACAAACTCATCGACAACAATGGCGCCTGGCTGATTTTCTGCAACGATGAGTTTGTTGGGGGCTTTGCAGAACGCTACTCGGCCGTGAATTTCGTCGAGATGTTGGTTGAGGCAAGATGCGTCGAGCACAAGGCCTCTCAGGTCCTAATCGACACCAATCTTGGCTGCGAGAAGCACCTGTGCCGCTGCTTCAAGGAAGCACCTCCCGGAACACCGCTGTCCTAATCCAAGACCCAATCACGCCGAGATCTATCGCCGTGCAATTTCCATACGCTATTGAGATCGGAGATGGCGGTGGTGCCGCGGAAGTGGGTCATGGGAGACTTGTAACCTTTGAGAACAACGGCTCCTGCTGGGCGGCATCATGAAAGCCGTCATGGTAAGCCGAGTGCCTGCTGGATGCTCCACCCCACTCTCCTTCTAGAGAGAGCGGCGCGGTCTGCCGTCGTGATGGGGCATAGCCCGGCCCGCGCGGGCGGCGTGGCGCTCCCTACTGCGCCGTCTCGTCCGGACGCTGAGCCAAGCACGGATCGAGGACGATGAAATCCGGGTTCGGGCGGCTGTAGCCGCCGGCCACCGTCACCACGTCGCCCACCTTCATGTCGTTGGTCTGGTAGGTGACGCAGAGCACCTTCGGGGCGGGCGCGGTGCCGCACAGGCCGAGATAGGCCAGCGTCCCGTCGAAATGCACGAGGGCGAGGGCGCCCGTCACGCTGAAATCCACGCGGGTCTCGCCGGTCTCGCGATCCTTCGTCAGCTCCCGCACCTCATGGCATTGCGCCCGATAGGAGGGGTGCATGTCGGGATCGGCGAAGGGGGTTCTGTCAGGGGCTTCCTGGCCCGACGCTCCCGTCACTGAGCCGATCATCAGCGACGCCATGACAAGGCTCTGCATCCGGCGTCGGGGCATGAATCACCTCTAGAGCATCGTGCGGACCCAGCGGGCCACGCCAGTGAAAAGTGGATTCGGTTTTCGCTAGCGCGGCCCGCTGGGTCCGGTCACACGATGCTCTCATTCAAGAAGAAAGCATCGGATTTGTCCCAAAAGTGCAAGTCCACTTTTGGGTCCGAGGCTTTAGACGTGCTGGCCGCCGTTGATGTGAAGCTCCGCGCCGGTCACGTAGGAGCTCGCGTCCGTGCAGAGGAAGTAGATGGCTTTTGCCACCTCGTCCGGGGTGCCGAGACGGCGCATCGGCAATTGCTCGACGATCTTGTCCGTGCCCGGCGACAGGATCGCGGTGTCGATCTCGCCCGGCGAGATGGCATTCACGCGCACGCCCAGCGGGCCGAAATCACCCGCCATCTCGCGGGTCAGGGAGGCCAGTGCTGCCTTGGAGGTGGCATAGGCGGCGCCCGCGAAGGGATGGACGCGCGAACCCGCGATGGAGGTCACGTTGACCACCGAGCCCTTGGCCTTGGTGAGTTCGTCCTGGAGGCCCCGGGCCAGCATGATCGAGGCGAAGAAGTTCACCTGGAACACCCGCAGCCAGTCCTCGTAGCGGGTATCGAGGGTTCCCATCCGCGAGCCGCCTTCGCCCTTGGGCGAGATGCCCGCATTGTTGACGAGCGCGTGCAGGCAGCCGCCCTCGACGGCCAGACGCTCCTTCACCTCGGCGATGGCCCGGCGGGTGTCCTGGGCATCGGCGAGATCGACCTGCAGGTGGTCCTCCGGCCCCATCTCCCACGGGCAGTTCTCGGGGAAACCGTGCCGCGAGCAGGTGATCACCCGCCACCCGGCCGCGGAGAAGCGCTTGACCGTGGCATGCCCGATGCCGCGGCTCGCGCCGGTGAGCAGCATGATGCGGCGGGAACTGCTGGGCGAAGAGGACATCGGGAGATCTCTCGTGAGAGGGTGCCGACCCTTAGACCTGTTCAGGGTCAGGGTCTACGGCCAAGAATATCGATCAAGGGTAGAGCCGCACCTTCCGCCAGCCGTCGCCGTCGCGGCTGAACACCACGCGGTCGTGGAGCCGGAACGGCTTGTCCTGCCAGAACTCGATGGAAACGGGGGCGATCCGAAAACCCGTCCAGTGGGGCGGGCGCGGGATCTCGCCCACGGCGAATTTTGCGGTGTTCAGGGCCACGGCCTTCTCGAGCGCGAAGCGGCTCTCCAGCGGGCGGGATTGCTGGCTCGCCCAGGCGCCGATGCGGCTGTCGCGGGGGCGGCTCTGGAAATAGGCGTCGGCCTCCTGGTCGCTCACCAGCGTCACGGGGCCGCGGGCGCGCACCTGCCGGCGCAGGCTCTTCCAATGCAGCACGATGGCGGCCTTCTGCTGGCCCAGGAGCTCGCGGCCCTTGTTGGATTCCGTGTTGGTGTAGAATACGAAGCCGTTCTCGTCGAAGCCCTTCAGCAGAACCATGCGCACGTTCGGCAGCCCGGTCTCGTCCACGGTGGCGAGCGCCATGGCGTTGGGATCGTTCGGCTCGGAGGCTTCCGCCTCCTTCAACCAGGCCTGGAAGAGGGCGAAGGGCTCGTCCGACTCCGTGAAGTCACCAGTTATTAACCCGCTCACTGTTTTATCTCGTTATGTGACTTTTGGTTCTGGGGGACCCAACGCGTGACGTGGATCGATCCGCGCCGTTATAGATCAGATGCTCGTATCAGCGAAGCGCTGAAAGTGCTTGCGGCTGGGCTGATCGCCCTGTCAACGGGCGCCTGCGGCATGTCCCTGGGATTGTCGGCCCTGGACGAGGATGGACCCAAGGCAACGGGCGCAATCGCCTCCAAGAGCGACATCACCCTCTCGGCCTATCTGGACGAGGAGGACTGGCGCCGGGCCAAGGCGGCGCTGGCCGTCGCCCTCGACCCGCAGGGGCCCGGCACCCAGGTCTCCTGGGACAACCCGGCGACCACCCGCAAGGGCACCTTCACCCCGGTGGGAGCGCCCTTCGTCAAGAACGACGAAATCTGCCGCAGCTTCTCGGCCCATCTGAGCGGCCCATCCGTGAGCGCCCTGCAGGGCACGGCCTGCCGGCCCTCGGGAAGCGAATGGACGCTCAAGGAGGTCAAGCCGCTGAAGGGCTCGGCCAAAGTCTAGCCCTGTCCGGTTGAGGCGTTGCAAAGGGGCAACACTTTGCCCATATGACCGTCAAACCTTTGAGCCTTTAGGCTCCCAATCCGACGGTTCAGGATTCCACGATGCGAAACCCCTATGACGTTCTCGGCGTGTCCCGCTCTGCGAGCGAAGCGGACATCAAGAAGGCGTTCCGCAAGCTCGCCAAGACCTATCATCCCGACAGCAACACGAACGACCCCAAGGCCAAGGACAAGTTCGCCGAAGCCAATTCGGCCTACGAGATCCTGGGCGATGCAGCCAAGCGAGCCCAGTTCGACCGGGGCGAGATCGACGCCGAGGGCAAGCCGCGCTTTTCCGGCTTCGAGGGTTTCGGCGGCAGCCGGGGCGGGGCTGAGGGTTTCTCCGGCTTTGGGGGAGGCAATCCATTCGGCGGACGGCGCAGCAGGAGCGGCTTCGGGGCCGATCCGGGCGAGGATTTCTTTTCCCAAATCTTCGAGAACGCCTTCCGGCAGGGGGGCGAGAGCCCGCGTCAGGCCCGCAGCCATCCCAAGCAGAAAGGCGAGGACGTCGAGGCCACGCTCACGGTGACGCTTGAAGAGGTCGCCGCCGAGGCGAAGAAGCGGGTCCGGCTCCCCACGGGCCGGGACGTGGACGTGGTCATCCCGAAAGGCGTCGCCGACGGCCAGGTGATCCGCCTGCGCGGCTTAGGGCAGGGCGCTCCCGGGATCGATCCGGGCGATGCACTGCTCACCATCGCGTTCGCGCCCCATGAGCGCTTCACCCCGGAAGGCTCCAACCTGCGGCTGCGGCTGCCGGTCGAAATCGAGGAGGCCGTCCTCGGCGGGTCGGTGCGGGTGCCGACGCTCACCGGCTCGGTGGAGATGAAGATCCCGCCTCTCACCAATTCCGGCCGCACCTTCCGTCTGCGCGGCAAGGGCCTGCCGGGCAAGACCGGTCATGGCGATCTTCTCGTGACCACGGAGATCAAGCTGCCGGAGATCGTGGACGAGGACCTGATGGACTACGCCCGCAGGCGCCTCTCGGCGAAGGCGAAGTAGAAGCACGTCCTCGGCGGGGTCTGATCTCCCCTAGCGTAACTTTCCACTGTTATTCCGGGGCCGCGCAGCGGAGCCCGGAATCCATAAACACGACGCTTCCGGAAGAGATAATAAGCGTCGCACGTCGTTCTGTATCGTGAGCGGTTATGGATTCCGGGCTCGCCTTCGGCGCCCCGGAATGACAGTGGGAATGGCATTCGGAACAGCCCCCAAGCACCAGATTGCCCAAGCCGCCTCAAGAGGGCTTCCCCGTGGCTGCCGGGTCGGTTAAAGAGGCCGTTCTTATTTGAACGATCCAGCGACGATCTAGGTGAATCATGGCGGAGACAAAGGCCACCGGCATTCTGGCCGGCAAGCGTGGCTTGGTGATGGGCGTGGCGAACAACCGTTCCATCGCCTGGGGCATTGCGCAGGCGGCCCGCCAGCACGGGGCGGAACTCGCCTTCACCTATCAGGGCGATGCCTTGAAGAAGCGCGTGGAGCCCCTGGCGAAGGAGCTCGATGCCCATGTGGTCGGCCATTGCGACGTAACGGACGGCGCCACCATCGATGCGGTGTTCGAGGAGGTGAAGCGCCTCTTGGGTTCCATCGACTTCGTGATCCACTGCATCGCCTTCTCGGACAAGGACGAGCTGACGGGCCGATACGTCGAGACCTCCGAGGGCAACTTCACCAAGTCTCTGCTGATCTCCTGCTATTCCTTCACGGCCATCGCGCAGCGCGCCGAGAAGCTGATGAACGAGGGCGGCTCGCTCCTCACGCTCACCTATTACGGCGCCGAGAAGTGGATGCCGCACTACAACGTCATGGGCGTGGCGAAGGCAGCGCTCGAGGCGTCCGTGCGCTATCTGGCGGCCGATCTCGGCCCCAAGAACATCCGCGTCAACGCCATCTCGGCGGGCCCTATCAAGACGCTCGCCGCCTCCGGCATCGGCGACTTCCGCTATATCCTGAAGTGGAACGAGTACAACTCGCCGCTCCGGCGCACGGTCACCATCGAGGAGGTGGGCGAGACCGCCGCCTATCTCGTGTCCGACATGTCCCGCGGCATGACCGGCGAAATCCTGCACGTGGATGCGGGCTACCACGTGGTCGGCATGAAGAACCCGGAAGCCCCGGATCTCTCCCTCGATAAAGACTGAGCCTTAAGTCAACGCGTAACCGGATTCTCCCGTGACCCCGTCCCGCCACACGATCTACTTCATTCGCCATGGCGAAACGGACTGGAACCTAGAAGGGCGCCTTCAGGGGCAGAAGGACATTCCGCTCAACGATGTCGGACGTGTCCAGGCCGACGAGGCGGGCCGCAAGCTGAAGGCCCTCGCGCCTCATGTCGAGGACCTCGCCTATGTGGCGAGCCCCATGACCCGCACCCGCGAGACCATGGAGATTCTGCGGGGGACCCTGGGCCTGCACCCGGAATCCTACAAGCTGGACGAGCGCCTCGTGGAGCTGACCTTCGGCATCTGGGAAGGCATGACCTGGAAGGAAGTGCGTAAGGCCGAGCCATCCTTGGCGGCCCTGCGCGAGCAGGACAAGTGGCACTACGCACCGCCCGGCGGCGGCGAGAGCTACGCCATGCTGGTCGACCGCATCCGCCCGTTCCTCGATGACGTCACCCGCGACACGGTGGTGGTGGCCCATGGCGGCGTCGCCCGCGCTTTCCTCGCCATCGCCTGCGGCGTCAACGCCCGCCAAGCCGCCAGCATGGACATCTGGCAGGGTAAGATCCTCATGATCGAAGGGCGCAGTTACCGCTGGGTGTGACGGCTTCACCACGACAACCATCGCCGCGCTCCCGCGTTGAAGAATATGCAATACATCTGCGACGCTCCGGACTCGACGACTTGGTTTCTCATCGAAACCGAAGGGGAGGCTGCGCTCGAATCCGATGCCATGCACCATGCGGTCGAGAAGCACTTCCGTCTGGCCTGGGAGGCCGCCGCTCAGAGCTACCGTTCTACCTCGAGTTCCTTCGTCGAGAAGAATATCGGCCTCAAGGCCCACATTCAGCGCGTCATGCCCCTGTTCCTGACCCTGCGCGATGCGGAGGGGCAGGCGCTCGTCACGGCCATGTTGCCGCCGGGCGGGCGCCATGAACCAAGCTTTCGGACCATCATCGTCGGTCCCGAAAACCGGGATCCATACCTCCAGCACGATGAGGCCATCGCCAAGCTCGGCGAGCATTTCGGCCTGACGCTCGACCGAAGCCGTTGCTACCCGTATCGCTAAGGCCCCAGACGCCCATGCCCTGTACGGATCGGATCCGCTTGGAATAAGGTCGATCATCGACCCCAAGGGAACTGCCCCTGCCGGGTTGCCCGCTTCCTCCGACCACGCAGGAGACCGCCGTGAATCAAGGGATTGCTCATGTCGCCCTTGTGGTCCGGGACTACGATGAGGCCATCGACTTCTATGTGAACAAGCTGCGGTTCGAACTGGTCGAGGACACATACCAGCCGGAGCAGGACAAGCGCTGGGTTGTCGTCAGGCCGCGGGGCCAGGGGAGCGCATCCCTGCTGCTGGCACGCGCGTCCAATGCTCATCAGGAGAGCTTCATCGGCAACCAGGCCGGCGGCCGTATCTTCCTGTTCCTGCGAACCGACGATTTCCGGCGCGACCATGCCGCCATGGTCGAGGCCGGCATCACATTCGTTCGGGAGCCCAAGCAGGCGGATTACGGCATCGTCGCCGTGTTCAGGGATCTCTACCGCAATCTGTGGGACCTCGTTCAGTTCACGGATGGTCGCCCGTGATCGCCTTCTACGTCATCCCCGGACTTGGTGGGGGATCCCCGTGTTTGCTGTCCACCACTCCGCCCTCATCCTGAGGAGCAGCCGTCAGGCTGCGTCTCGAAGGATCGTCCAGTGCTCTCTGGAGCCTCCTTCGAGACGGTCACTGCGTGACCTCCTCAGAGGCTGGCTCATAAAGGACCGGCAACACTCCTGACGGGATCACCGGCCTTGTGCCGGTGATCCCGATGGCTTGAAGCGCCGTGCTTTTCAGCATCGGGATGGCCGGCACAAGGCCGGCCATGACGAAAGCCGAGGCGTGTTCCTCTTTATGAGCCAGTCTCTCAGGATTAGAGCGAGGCGTGGGCAAGAATGGTGCGCGAATCCTCCCCCTGCGGGGGGTAGCGAACGGGGTGAGCCGGGAGAGGGGCAATCCGGTTGAGCGCGGCCCCTCTCCCGACCTGCTGCGCAGGCCACCCTCTCCCGCATAGGGGAGAGGGAAGGAGGTTGAGAGTTTGTTCTCACTTTGTTCTTGACGGTTGCTCTAAGCTCGGCTATATCGTTGTGTAGACCTGCTCCTGTGAGGGGCGCGCTCGCGAGGTGTCGCAGTGTGGGAGCAGGCACGGTCCCGCCGCAGGGCTCGCACCCCTGTGATCGCGGGTGGCCGATCCTGGCTTGTTCCAGGTCCGCTGAAACAAACCGTGCGCCAAGAGTAGTCTGGCTCTTCCATTCAACATCAACCATCGAGCTGGGCTGCCCGGAGCGCCACCCTCGATCACCCTTCAGGCTCGCAGCACCCGCTGCGGGCCCCAAGGTGCTGGCTCTTTGCCACCCCACCCGCGTCATCCCGGACGGCAAGGCTGATCCGGGATCGTACGACGAGTAAAGCACCGTCATCCCAGGGCTGCGCAGCAGAGCCCGGGATCCATAACCGCTGACGGTGCAGAACGAGGCGCGACGCTGTTCGCTCTATTCTGAAACGTCGTGGTTATGGATCCCCACCTGCGCGGGGATGACACCGGCGAGGATCCAACACCTTATCCTGCCCGCGATCCTGTGTCGGCTCCGCCGTCTGGGATGGCAGTCGGCTCGGGCCGGACGTGACACTCGCGCGCTTTGGTCTTATGACGCCGTGAACCCTGAAGAAGCGCCATGTCCCACAACACCTTCGGTCACCTGTTTCGCGTCACCACCTTCGGCGAAAGCCACGGGCCGGCCCTCGGCTGCGTGATCGATGGCTGCCCGCCCATGATCCCGCTGGAGGCGGACGAGATCCAGGCGGAGCTCGACCGGCGCCGACCGGGGCAATCGCGCTTCACCACCCAGCGCCAGGAGCCGGATCAGGTCAAAATCCTCTCGGGCGTGTTCACGGACGAGCGCACGGGCCGGCAGGTGACCACCGGCACGCCGATCGCGCTCATGATCGAGAACGTGGACCAGCGCTCCAAGGACTACTCCGAGATCAAGAATTCCTACCGCCCAGGCCACGCCGATTTCACCTATGACGTGAAGTACGGCATCCGCGATTATCGCGGCGGCGGCCGCTCCTCGGCCCGTGAGACGGCAGCCCGCGTGGCCGCAGGCGCCGTTGCCCGCAAGGTGCTCGCCGGCATCACGATCCGCGGCGCCCTCGTGCAGATGGGGCCGCACGTCATCGACCGGGGCAACTGGGACTGGGACGAGGTCGCCCGCAATCCGTTCTTCTGCCCGGATGCCAAGGCAGCGGCGTTTTATGAGGAGTATCTCGACAGCCTGCGCAAGGCCGGCTCCTCCATCGGTGCCGTCATCGAGATCGTGGCCGAGGGCGTGCCGCCGGGCCTTGGCGCCCCGATCTATGGCAAGCTCGATTCGGACCTCGCCTCCGCGCTCATGTCGATCAATGCCGTCAAGGGCGTGGAGATCGGCGACGGCTTCGCCGCAGCGGCTCTTCGCGGCGAGGAGAATGCCGACGAGATGCGTCCGGGCAATGGCGGTGTGCCGACCTTCCTGTCGAACCATGCCGGCGGCGTGCTCGGAGGCATCTCCACGGGCCAGCCTTTGGTCAGCCGCTTTGCCGTGAAGCCCACCTCCTCGATCCTCACGCCCCGCGCCAGCGTGACCCGCTCAGGCGCTGAGGCCGAGGTGATGACCAAGGGCCGGCACGACCCCTGCGTCGGTATCCGTGCCGTGCCGGTGGGCGAGGCCATGGTCGCCTGTGTTCTGGCCGACCACGTGCTCCGTCACCGGGGGCAGGTGGGGCAGAGCGCGGCCTGGCCGTTTCAGGGCTGAGGCCATAGCAGACGATCACACGCAGTCCTCAGGGTGAGGACAAAGCATTTATGCAAAGGCTTGTCGGCAGATTTTAGTTTTACTAAAATCCCGCCATCGGCTAAGCCATTCTCATGAAACTGGCTGATTGGCTCATCCGCAACGGCGTCTCGCGTGTGGAATTCGCGCGGCGGATAGGCGTCACGCCCGGCGCCATCACCCAGATGTGCAATTCCGAACAGGCTTGGCTCTCGCGGGATACGGCGGATTTGATCGCCCGTGAAACCCGTGGAGCTGTCACGCCCAACGACTTCCTGCCCCCGGCCGCCAAGGAGGCCCTGATGCCCAATTCCGTCACCGATGCCATCGAGGCTTTCGCCCGCGGCGAGATCGTCATCGTCACGGACGACGACGACCGCGAGAACGAGGGCGACCTGATCGTTGCCGCCTCCCTCTGCACGCCGGAGAAGATGGCCTTCATCATCCGCAACACCTGCGGCATCGTCTGCGCGCCCGTCACCGCCGCCGAAGCCCGCCGTCTGCGGCTCGATCCGATGGTGGCCTCGAACGATGCGCCGCTCGGCACGGCCTTTACGGTCACGGTCGACGTGAAGCACGGGCTCACCACCGGCATCTCTGCCGAGCAGCGCTCGAATACGGTGCGGGCGCTCGCCAACAACAACATGGGCGCGACCGACTTCGTGCGGCCAGGCCACGTCTTCCCACTGATTGCCAAGGACGGCGGGGTGCTCATGCGCTCGGGTCATACGGAAGCCGCCGTTGACCTGTGCAAGCTCGCCGACCTGCCGCCGGTGGGCGTGATCTGCGAGCTGGCCAACGACGACGGCACGGTGATGAAGGGCCGGCAGATTGATGCCTTCGCCGAGACCCACAACCTCAAGCGCATCTCGGTCGCGGACCTCATCGCCTATCGCCAGGCGCGGGAAAAGCTCGTCGAGCGTATCGCCACCTTCCCGGTTGAGACGCAATGGGGTTCGTTCACCGGCTATGCCTATTCGACGCCGTTCGACAGCGTGCAGCACATCGCCCTCGTGCATGGCCGCATCGGCGACGGCACCAACATCCCCGTGCGCCTGCACCGGGCCAACGCGCTCACCGACGTGTTCGAGGGCGGCAAGGCGGTGAACGCCTCCCTGCAGCGTTTCGTGAAGGAGGGCAGGGGCGTTCTCGTCTACCTGCGCGACGGCACGGCGGGCGTGCCGACCACGTCCTTTGCTGAAACCGAGGAGACGGAATCGGAGGCCATGCGCTCGAGCCAGTGGCGCGAGATCGGCCTCGGGGCTCAGATCCTGAAGGATCTTGGCGTCGTGTCCATCCGCAACCTCGCGACCTCGAGCCGCTCCTACGTGGGCCTCTCCGGCTTCGGCATCGAGCTTCTGGGGCAGGAGCCGATCGAGGGGTGATCGGCTTCCTTCTTGTCATTCCGGGGCGACCGCAGGTCGAGCCCGGAATCCATAACCACGACGCATGAAGTAAAAACGATCTGCGTCACAACATTCCTTGCACTGTCAGCGTTTATGGATTCCGGGCTCCGCTGCGCGGCCCCGGAATGACAGTGAGTAGGACCTAAGCCTAGGTCCCCGTCTCGCGCCCCATCAACGCATCGAGATGAAAGGCCGCAGACTTCGCGAGGCCCTCCAAGTCGTAGCCGCCTTCGAGAACCGACACGATCCGCTGCCCGCAATGGCGGTCGGCGAGATCCATGAGCTTCTGCGTCGCCCAGGCGAAATCCGACTCGGTCAGATTAAGGCTGGCGAGCGGATCGCGCCAATGGGCGTCGAAGCCCGCCGAGATGATGATGAGATCGGGCGCGAAGCTGTCGATGCGCGGCGCGATGACATTGTCCACCGCTTCGCGGAAGGCCTCGCTCCCGTCGCCGGCGTTCAGGGGCGCATTGACGATGGTGCCGTGATCGCCCGTCTCGGAGAGCGCGCCGGTGCCGGGATAGAGCGGCGCCTCGTGGGTCGAGCAATAGAGCACGGTTCCGTCCGACCAGAAGATGTCCTGGGTGCCGTTGCCGTGGTGCACGTCCCAGTCAAAGATCGCCACGCGTTCGGCACCGTGCTTCTTCTGAGCATGACGGGCTGCGATCGCCGCGTTGTTGAAGAAGCAGAAACCCATGGCACGGACGCGCTCGGCATGGTGCCCCGGCGGGCGCATGGCCACGAAGGCATTCCTCACCTTGCCGCTCATCACCTCGTCAACGGCCAGCACCGCACCGCCGGCGCCCCGCAGGGCCGCCTCATAGGTGCCGGGCGACATCACCGTATCCTCGTCGATGCGAACGATCCCTTCCCGGGGGCTCATGTCGCGAAGGCGGACGATGTGGTCCTCCGGATGGGCGAGGGCGAGAGAGTCCATCTCAGCCATCGGCGCCTGCTCGCGGATGAGCGATGTGAACCGCTCCTTCTCCAGGGCACGCTCGATGGCGCGGATGCGATCGGGGCGCTCGGGATGACCGAACGGCGTCTGATGGTCGAGGCAGGCCGGGTGGGCAATGTAAAGCGTGGACATGGATTTTCTTGAGTAAGGAACGCTGCTGAATTTCGCAGCGTCACATGGGTCTGTCTATGTTGTTGCGATGCAACACCTTTGAAAGCGGAGCCGTGCCATGGTGTGTTTCGATTCGCGTTGACGACCGTCCGGTCTATAAACCCGCCCGAAACCACCCTTCACCTCAGTTCCGCTGAGTCTTCAGAGCTTTGCACGATGCGCCTTTTGAGTCTGCCCCTTCTTTTGGCAATGATGGCCCTGGCGGGCTGCAACTACAAAGGCGTGCCTGATCCGCAGGTCTCAGCGCGGGATGCCGAGTGGATAGCGCAGATCCCGAAAGCCGAGGAAGATCCGCGCTTCGGCCGCTACCTCATCGACGATCCGACAGGCGAGGCGCCCGGGACCATCGTGGTCGATACGAAGGAGCGCCAGCTCTATCTCGTGCAGCCCAACCGGAAGGCGATCCGCTACGGCGTGGCGGTCGGCGACGAGGCCTATGGCTGGACTGGCACCTCCACCATTGCCCGCAAGGCCGAGTGGCCGGACTGGAACCCGCCGGCCGAGATGAAGGCGCGCTGGACGCATGTCCAATACACCAAGGGCGGACCGAGCAACCCGCTTGGAGCACGGGCGCTGTACCTCTACGAGGGCAACAAGGACACCCTCTACCGCATCCACGGCACCAACGAGCCGGAGAAGATCGGCTTTGCCGTCTCGTCGGGCTGCATCCGGATGCGCAACATCGACGTAATCGACCTCTACAACCGCGTGCCGGTGAACACGAAAGTCATCGTCCGGTAAGACCGGAGCGCAGCCCGAAACCTGACATGAAAAGAGCGCCCTCGGGCGCTCTTTTGTTTTGGATCGGTTGTTTGGGATCACTGGCCCAGCACGGCTTCCTTGCGCAGGAACGCGGGAAGCTCGGAGACCTTCGGACGGTTCTGCTGCAGCTTGGCGGCCTGAACGGCGGCTGCGAGAGCCGGCAGGGCGACGTCCTTGAAGGCCGGAATGGACTGCGCGGCATTCTGCTGGCCTGAACGGATGTCTCGGCTTGAAGCGTTCTGGGTCATGGATCCTCTCTGGAAAACACAGGCTGTCTCTGCAACCTGCCTTTATGATCTCCAGGGCTGTGACCGCTTTGGGGCAGACCGGTGATCATGTGTTGGCTTGGCTGCAGATGCATGCCTCAAGGTGAATCAACACTTAACGGTGCAGTTTTCTCGCCATCTGCAGCGTGAATACTGCCCATCTTGTCGTTGCGTCACCTTCGGATGTTCTAAAGCGACGCTTCTTCAGAAGCTGTGCGCAGCCACACCTTTTGCAAAGCTCTCGCCGTCCCCCAGGCCCATCTCATAGGCCTTGCGGATTCCAGCCGGATTGGTGATGTCGAACTGTCCGATCGGGACCGGCTGGGAAGGCTGGATGTAGGTGCGGCCCCGCACTGCAGGATAAGACCGGTAGAGCCGGGAGAGGATCACCAGGGTCTTGCCGCCCTGCTCCTCGACGGGAAGCAGGGGGTCCGTCGGCACGTTGTCGACAAGGCCGCCATCGAGGGCCGCCATTCCGCCGATGCGACCGACCGGCATGAAGGGCGGCACGCTGGCGCTGGCCATCAGGGCTGCCGAGAGCTCCGCCGGGGACGCAAGATCCTGCACACGGACGAATTCCGGGCGAAAGCCCAGGGCGCGGCCGCCTCTCGGGTGCATCGGGGAGCGCCATTTCTTCTCGATCTGGTAAGTGGCGATCCCCAGCGGAACGGCGAGCGACAGGGGCAGGCGGCGCGGCTTGCGCGCAAGGCCGATCAGGACATTGGGGCCTTGCTTCAGGCGCTCCAGGGCAGCCTCGTCGATGATGCTCTCGATGAGGCTGCGATACATGAGCGAGACGGGCCAGGGAGAGCCCTCGCTGCGCCAGGCACGCCATTCGAAATTGCGGCGCCCGAGGCTGCAGCCGTCGGCCACCATCTCGTTGACCTTCCGTCCGAGGCCGAGAAGGCTGTAGCAGGCGGACCAGGCGCCTGCGCTCACGCCGACGACCATCTCCGGCTTCAATCCGAGCAGCGGCGCCGCGGCCTCCCAGAAGCCTCCTTGCCAGTGGCAGCGGTTGCCGCCGCCCGCGAATGCCACGGCATCGAACATCGGTGCCTCTACCGCTCCTGGGTGGGCGAAGCATCCTCATCGGCCCGTGCCCGGTCGCGCCAGGCCAGGACGAGCCGCTCCAACTCGACGAGATCCTGCCGCGGGAGCATTCCGAGGGTCCGCATCACATAGGAGCGCTGGGCCGCAATCCCCTGGTTGGCGAGGTCGCGCCCTTTCGCCGTGAGATAGAGAGCATTGGATCGCCGGTCGCCGGGAATTGCGCGTCGCTCCACGAGGCCGGCTTCGACCATGCGGTCGAGCAGGCCCGAGACATTGCCTTTGGTGACATAGAGCCGTTCCGCCAGCTCCTGCTGGCTCGAGCCCTCGCGCTCAGTGAGAGTGGACAGCAGGTCGAATTGAGGAATCGACAGCCCGAGCGCCTTGAGTTCCGCCGCCACTGCATTCGTTGCTCGCCGGTTCAGGCGAATGATCCGGAACCAGATCCTCAGAGGATCGGCAGCTTCGATCTCGGCAGAGGCGGAAGAGGGGAACGTCAAAGCTTCTAACTCCAGGTACAAGACGGATAGTTTACAGCGAGACCATTCACCTCGTCACCCCTTGCGCCATGGCATCCGGGGTCTCTCCAGCGCCTTTCCAGTGGAGCAAAGGGGGTGGCTGATCGCATGGCGTTCTAATATTTCACAATTGTGGTAGATCTTGAGCGACCAGCAGTGAGCCTCACCCCATGATCGCCTCTCTTGCCACCAATCTGCCCCTGACACCGCCGCCCTCGCAGAACACGTCCATGTCCTTCTCGGGCAGAGGCGGGGACTTCCTCAGGCTTCTGATCACCGGAAGCCTGTTCCAGATCCCGACTTTCGGCTTCTACCGCTTCTGGCTGATCACGAAGCTGCGGCGGCATCTCTGGGCGAACACGCAGATCGACGGGGAGGCTTTCGAATATACCGGCACGGCGAAGGAGCTGCTGATCGGCTTCCTCGTCGCCCTGGCCGTTCTCGTCCCCCTCTACATCGCCTATGGCATCCTGGGCATCATCCTCGAAGAACAGGTTGCCTTCGCCAGTGTGCCGCTCGTGGTCATCATGTATGTGCTGGCTCATTTCGGCACCTATCGCGCCCGCAAGTACCGTGCGAGCCGAACGATCTTCCGGGGCGTTCGCTTCTGGATGAAGGGCGCGGGCTGGGCCTATGCCGTGCGGGCCATCCTGTGGGATCTCGCGACCCTTCTCACGCTCGGCCTTGCACTGCCATGGGCCATGGCCTCCCTCGAGCGCTACCGGATGCGCCACACCTATATCGGCAGCATCCAAGGCGGCTTCGTCGGAACCGGTTGGTCCCTGTTCAAGCGCGGATGGTGGGTTTGGGCGCTCGGGCTCATTCTTCTGGCCCTCACCTTTTTCCTCTTCGTCGCCTCCGACATTGCCACAGGCAGCGGTAAGCCCGCCTTGCGGGGCATCGCGGTTCTCATCGGTCTGCTTATCGTGGTGCTTGTGCCGTTGGCGATGGCGATTTGCACCCGGTGGCACATCGATGGTTTGCGCTTCGGCGAAGTGACCGCGACCAGCAATTTTCGGGCTGGCACATATTACGGCCTGTTCTTCAAGCTAATCTTTTCCTCCCTTGGTTTCCTTATCGCATTCGGGCTTCTGGCAGGACTCGTCGTTTTCGGCTTCTCCTCCTCCTTGGCCAATGTTGCCGCAGAGATGGAGGAGTTTTCCTGGACGGGGTTTGGCATTGGCGTTCTGGCGGTCCTCGGATATCTGGTTGCCTTGCTCGGTCTCGGCGTCCTTCAACGCTACTTCCTCGGACGGGGCCTGTGGGCTGCGATCGTGACCTCCACGACGGTGACCAACCTGCAGGCGATGGATGCCGTGGTGGCGGCCGGGCAGCCGGCGGGCGTTCTCGGAGAAGGATTGGCCGACGCACTCGATTTCAACGTCGGCATATGAGGTGAGCGATGGCGGATGCGGTGTTCTATGACGGCGAGAGCGCCCGTCGCAGAACGGTTTCGATCAAGATCACCCCATCGTCCATCGATCTTCAGGAAGGGCCTGAATGGGTCGCCTCCTGGCCTGTCGGCGAGGTCAGAAGGCGCGACGCTCCTGACGGCATTCTGCGGCTGACGCGCGAAGGAGCGCCCTCCCTGGTTCGCCTCGACGTCGCGGATGCGGAAACGCAGGCGGCCATCAGGCAGCATTGCAGGCATCTCGATGATACTGTTCACCGGGAGAGGCCGGGCCGGATCCTGTTCTGGTCCGCGGCGGCGGCTGTGTCGATCCTGCTCTGCGTCTTCGTCCTGCTTCCCATTGTGGCCGAGCGGCTGACGCCGCTCATTCCGGCGTCGTACGAGCGCCGCCTCGGCACGGCGGTCGACAACCAGATCCGCACGATCTTCAGCGGCAAGATCTGCAAGGAACCACGGGGGCTCGCGGCGCTCGAAGGCCTCGTCGCACAATTGCGCGGAGCACAGGGCTCGCAGGTCGATGTCGATGTGCTGGTGCTGGAATCGAAAGTGCCGAACGCCGTCGCCCTGCCGGGAGGGCGGATCTATCTGTTCAAGGCGCTTCTCGATGAGGCACAATCCGTTGACGAGATCGCCGGCGTGCTGGCCCACGAGATCGGCCATGTGGCCCACCGGGATGGGCTGCGCAAGTTGATCCAAGCAGGCGGCACATCCTATCTCCTCGGTCTGTTGCTGGGCGATGTCACCGGAGGCGGCGCCATCGTGGTCGTCAGCCGCTACCTGGTGGACAGCGCATATTCCCGGGAGGCGGAGGTGGCGGCCGATGATTTTGCGGGGAGTGCCATGACGGCCCTCGGGCGTCCCGCCCATCCTATGGCCCTGCTGCTCAAGCGGATCGAGGACGAGCATGAGGACGACGACGGGAACGATTTCGAGGTCCCGGCTTTTCTCTCCACCCACCCCGTCACCGATCAACGGCTGAAAGCTTTGGAAAATCAGGTGCCGTCCCGTCCCGGCGCGCCTCTGCTCTCAGATGAGCAGTGGCGCGCGCTCAAAGAGATTTGTAAGACCACCTGATGCGTCGCCTCATCATCGAAGAACCCTACTCGCGGCCGGCGAAGTGGTCGCCCACGCTGGCCTGGTTCGCGCTCGCCGTGACCATCCTGGCGGTGCTGCTGATCCGCTTCGGCCGGATCGATTACCAATCCGGCTTCATCGCCCTCGGGGCAGGCATCGCGATCGCTCTCGTGGCGGTTCTGTGCGCTCTGGCCGGGTTCATTCGCATCTGGCAGGAGGGACGACAGGGGCTGGGAAGCGCGATCAAGGGATTGATCATAGCATTGCTGGTGCTCGCCTATCCCGGCTTCATGGCGCTCAAGGCCGTCACCCTGCCGGCGATCACCGATGCGACCACCGACACGGACGATCCGCCCGCCTTTTCCCGCTCCCGGGCAGCGCTCGAGGCACGCGATGGGCGCGTTCCCACAGATGCGGCACCAGAGATGCGGGAGATGCAGCGGGCCTCCTATGTTCAGATCGCGCCGCTCACCCTCGACATTGGCCCAGACGAGGCCTTTGCCCTCGTGCGCAAGGCGGCGGACAATCTCGGGTGGCGCGTGATCGAAGCCGTTCCGCCGGGGGGACGCGCCGGTCTCGGGCGCTTGGAGGCAGTCGACCGATCGCTCATCCTTCGGGTCCCCTCCGACATCACGGTGCGGGTCCGCCCGCGTGTCGACGGCACACGCATCGACCTCCGCTCGGCCTCCCGCTTCGGCAATCATGATCTGGGCGCCAACGCGGAACACATCCGCGACTTCCTCGAAGAAACCTCCAACCTGGCAATCGCCGTTCGCTGATCAGGCGGGGCGATACTCGCTGTCGAGGGCGGGAAGGCCATCGACGGCAGCCTGTCCTTTGGCCACCAGATCCTCCAGATGGGCGAACACCGACAGGCCGGCGGCGCCGACCAGCGCCGGGTTCAGGCCCTGATAGATGGCGGCCACGATCTCAGGAATCGTCCGGTCGCCGGCCCTCAGCCTGTTGAGGATCGAGGCCTCCCGCTGGCGGCGATGATGGGTCAGAGCGCGCACGAAGCGCTGCGGCTCCAGCACCGGTCCGCCATGGCCCGGCCAGTAGAGGGATTCCTTTCGGCCCCTAAGCTTGTCTAGGGAGGCCATGAACGCGCTCATGGAGCCGTCGGGCGGAGCGACCACCGTGGTGGACCAGGCCATGACGTGATCGCCGGAGAACAGCGCCTTCTCCTCGGGCAGCACGAACGCGAGGTGGTTGGCCATATGGCCGGGTGTGGCGAGTGCCTCCAGGGTCCAACTGGCGCCCTCGATCGCATCGCCCTCGCTCAGTTCCTGATCGGGCGCGTAATCCTTGTCGGAACTCGCCTCCAAGGTATTGACCTCGCCGGTGAACAGGGGGCGGGCGCTATGATGGGGGGCGCAGCCGACGATGGGGGCTCCCGTGGCGGCCTTGATGGCGGCAGCCGCCGGCGAATGATCCTTGTGGGTGTGGGTGACGAGGATGTGGGTGACCGTCTCGCCCCGCACGGCGTGGAGAATCGCTTCCACATGATCCGGCATGTCTGGCCCGGGATCAATGATGGCGACATTCCCGGTGCCGACGATGTAGCTGCAGGTGCCCGTGAAGGTGATGGGCCCCGGATTGTTAGCGACGACCCGGCGGACGAGCGGGCTCACACGCACGCATTCCTCGGCCACGGCCGGGGGGCTTGTGTCGAAGGTGAGGTCGTCTGCCATGGGAGATCCTTGCAACTGCCGTCAGGACATCGCCCGTTCCTAGCGCATCGGGCGGAAAAGAGGACCCTGTTTTCCGCACCCTGTCTTGAACTAAAGGGTGTCCACAGCCGCGGCGAATGCTCAAGACGGCGGCTTGAGGCAGGGGCCGGACCCTCCTATAAGGCTTCATGAGCCGCCGCGCGCATGGCGGAATGATCTGGAGATTGCCCGTATGACGACCAGCGCCCCTTCGCTGTCTTCGCCCTCGACCCTCGTCGGCCTCCTCTGGCCGTCGCGGGATGATGCCCGCTTCGTTGCGCTCCGTGCCATCGTGCTGATGGTTGTCGGCACCGCGCTTCTCACCGTTTCCGCAAAGGTTCAGGTGCCGCTGCCTTACGTCCCGATGACGCTGCAGACCCTAGTCGTGCTGATGATCGGCGCAACCTATGGCTGGCGCCTCGGGGGCGCGACCGTGGCTCTCTATCTGGCCGAGGGCGCCATGGGCATGCCGGTTTTCGCCAACACCCCTCCCTTGGCGGCTGGTATCGGCTACTTCATGAGCCCCACCGGCGGCTTCCTGTTCGGCTTCCTGGCCGCTGCTCTCGTGATGGGCTTCATGGCCGAGCGCGGCTGGGACCGTTCGCTCCTGCGCGTTATCGTAATGATGAGCATCGGCCACGCGGTGATCTTCGCCTTCGGCCTGTCTCAGCTGTCCCTGGTGATGCCCTTCGCGAAGGCCTGGACGGTCGGCGCCGCCCCGTTCGTGGCCGCTACCATCGTCAAGACAGCCCTGGCCGTGGCCCTCATGCAGGCCGCCTGGTCCGTGACCCGTCGCGGTGGCAAGGCTTGATCCAGCCTTCAGGCAAGAGACTTCAGAGGCCGCCTCCGGGCGGCTTCTTCTTTTTCAGGATTTAAGAGACTGGGATTGGTGGCGTTCAGCCGACCGAATGAACGAGCTTGAGCTTCGGACGAGCCTTGACGCTGCTGTGCAGGAAGGTGACGTCCACCCATTCCTCGTCGCCGCTGCCTTCCTCGATGCGGTAGCCCATCTGCTTGGCGATGGCCTGAACCTGGCTGAGGTTGGAGCGGGCGATCCAGCGCGAGAACTCAGGAGAAGCCTGGTCCATCAGAACGGCAATCATGCCGATCTCGACGCCCTGGTCGAAATCTTCGCTGCGGCCGGGAAAACGCAGCCGCAAGCCATCGTCGAGGTGAATGTGTCTCATCACGGGAAGCCCCCAAGTCACCCTTTTCGGGCACCTTTTGCTTGAACTTACCAGGGAGTTGAGCCGGCTGAAAGGTGTCATGGCCGCGCAGGGAACCGCATCTGAGGCCGCTCATTAGCTTCGCACAGGCAGAACGACCGGAGGGCTCTCATGGCCGAGCGCAGGATTACCGCCTTCTTCGACACCTATGAGGAGGCCGCACGGGCGG
Source organism: Microvirga sp. (assembly GCF_014699075.1). Classification (GTDB taxonomy): domain Bacteria; phylum Pseudomonadota; class Alphaproteobacteria; order Rhizobiales; family Beijerinckiaceae; genus Microvirga. The sequence continues at coordinate 327,536 of NZ_JACXAB010000005.1, forward strand.
TGCAGCGGCTCGAGGCAGCCCGCATGCCGGATTTCGAGATCAGTCTCGTGTCCAACAACTTCAACGATGCCTACTCGCATCATGCGTCGCAGTCTTTCGAGCCGGATGGATCCTCACATCCCTTCGCCGGAGCCACGGCGGCAGCCGGAACAGTCGCGGGAGCTGGCGCGGGTCTTCTGGCAGGCCTCGGAACGGTCGCCATTCCAGGCTTTGGACCGGTGATCGCAGCCGGCTGGATCGTCTCGACCTTGGTCGGTGCCGGTGCGGGCGCGGCGGTGGGTGGTCTTGCGGGTGCGCTGGCCGATGCCGGCCTCAGCGATGAGGAGGCGCATGCCTATGCGGACGGCGTGCGCCGCGGTGGGGCGCTCGTGACCGTGAAGGTCGATGACGCTCAGATGGACAGGGTGGTCAACATTCTCGATGACGAGGGTGAGGTCGAGTCGGGTGACGAGAAGAGGCGCCTCGACGAGGCGCCGGCTCCACCCATCGGTGCCGCAGCCTCGACCACAACCGGGCTCATCACGGATCTGATGCCGATTCCGCTCGACGACAGCGACGAGGATGGGAACGACCACACGCTCCATGTTGAGGTGGAGGACGAGCGCCTGCGTCGCCCCACCGGCACGAAACCTGAGTAGGTGAGAGGCTGTAGCCTCTCACCTACTCAGTGGCATCAAGCCTTGCGCAATGTGCGATCCAGGCTCCATGCACCGCCGCCGGCGGCAGCGAGGAACAGGAACACGAAGCAGTAGAGGATTGCAGCATCGCCGCCGTTCAACACGGGGTAGGGGCTGCGCGGCGCATGGGCGAGCCAATAGGCAAACGCCATCAGGCCGGAGAGGACGAACGCCACGGGCCGGACAAAGAGACCCGGGATCAGCAGCGCGCCGCCGACAAGCTCGAGCACACCGGCGATCCAGGGCAGGGTGAAAGCCGCCGGAGCAGGATTGGGAGAGGCAGGAAAGCCGAGGAGCTTCTGCGTTCCGTGTGCCATGAAGATGAGCGCTGCGACGATGCGCAGGATGCTGAGAAGGCGTGGCGCCCAAACGGTCTCGAGATGAGCTGTGTTCATCGGTCAGTCTCCGGATTGTGGGGAGGGGCGATCGGCGGTGCCGATCAGCCGAGGAGGGAGCAACCGGATACAAGCTCAGGCGGACCGTTCCCAGCCCTTAAAGCAAAGCTTGCAGTAACGAATTGCTTACCACGTTCCGAAGAGCGTTTGATCCGTTCAGGTCTTGCGGCGTTTCTCCTATGCCAACAGAACAGGGGGCCTTCATGACCATCCTCGATCCGAAAACCGGGCAACTCGTCACCCTCGATCTCACGTCAAAGCCGCGCCGGGGCTGACAAAACCATTCGGAAATCTTTCCGATTTCACGGGATCTTTTCAAAGAACCAACTGCTATTTTTCTCCCTCCATATTAATCGTCCCATCTCCTGAATTCTTGCAAAGCTTAATTATTTACTTTCACAAGCGGCCGCTCGTGCCCTGACGCACATCCTGGATGTGACATCTGTGGCTGATGGATGTGTGGGCCGGAACCCTTGGTTCGCAAAGGCATTGGCTAAAGGAATGGATTCAGCCGAGCGCCGGGCCCGCGAATTGCCAGGCTTGATAGCATAAGCAGTCGCGGCTTTGGCGTTCAGATTTTGAAGTGATAGAAAGAGTTGAGGAGCGTGAAATGGCTCTGACAGGGCGTTTTAATCTGCGCAAGACTTGGACCGGGCGCATTGTATTGCAAGTCGAGGAAGAGGTCGCGGGTCTCTGGGGGCGCATGACGGGCAGGGCCAAGCTGCACCGCCGCTGGCGGGATGCCAATGTTCTGGATCTCGCTGCTCCCGAATTACGCAGCCTTGTCGACCTGCGCTTCCGCCCCCGCTACATGCCCCAGACCAACGAGGTTCCGCAGGATTGGCCGAGGGCGCCACGCCAGCTCGAGGCCATACCGGCCCAGACCCTGCACTACGAGACCTATCAGGAAGACGGCCGCTTCTCGACGCATTAAAGCATCAAAAGGCCGAGCCGAGCTCGATGGGCACAGCAGCCCCGGGCTTGGTTTGCCCGATGACCTATACGGAAATGCTACCGTTGATTTTGCGGGAGAAGAATGGTCGGAGTGGCAGGATTTGAACCTGCGACCCCCACGTCCCGAACGCGGTGCGCGACTGTGAAACCCCTTATTTTCTGGTGTTTTTCAGTCGTGGCCGACGTCGAATGCTCACGTTCTGTCATCGTGAACCTGTCTACCGCTCATCATGCTTTTCTCACAATGTTATCAGCTGCTTGCCTTTGGAAATCGGCATGGTGGTGGCCATAGGTCCCATTGAGGGTCTCAACAGTCATTCCCAGATCAACACAAGGCAGCGCTCGGATTGTAAGATTGAAGCCGCAAGTACTGCGTTAGCTTTGGTAAGGGTGTCCCGGCAAGATGATCGCGCGGGGCTTTTTGGTGGCCGTACCGGATCAGTAGACATTAGGAGAACGGGAAGGCCCGCCAAAACCGTTGTCGTCCCTGAACCCACGATCACGACCACGAGGCGGTGCATCGAAACGATCATCGTCTAGGAAGCCACGATCACGGCCATATCCGCGCGGAGGCCCACGACGGTCGCCGTCCCATCCTCTGCCACCGCGTGCCACAAAGGCGCAGCGCTTGGCTCTACCAGGTGCAGGATCGCCGAACGCCCGGTTAGAACAGGGGATACCTCCTCCTCTGACAAAAACCTCAACGTTTCGTCCCTGACTGCCATAGATCACCCGTGTCGGGTAGGGAACACGGCAGAAGCCGCCTTCTTGGGCACAGGGGACCAGGTTCTGCGCTTGAGCCTCCGGTACCGCCCCAAACATAACACCGGCTGCAAGCACTGTTGTAGCGAATACCGCACGAAACACGTCCGTTCTCCATACTGAGGACGCCAGCGTACGTCCCGTTTTATGAATGGCTCCGGAATACTCGGTTTGGCAAGGCTTAACCATCCTACGCTCTTCAAGCCCCGCAAATCTTACACCCGAGACGATGGCTGTCATATGGTAGAGATCCGCCCTCACGAACACGTGGAGGAGAGCATAGCGGAGCGGATGGGGCTGATCCGCTAGTGGGTCGTCTGCCGTCGAATCTGGCATTCTGCTTGCACTTGTGATCTCGGCTGAGGAAGCGGTTGGCCGGTGCAGGCTCCGGAGCCGGCAACGCGATAGATCTGCTCCTTCGCACAGCGCCGTCGCCGCTGTCGGCGTTTGCCGTTCCAGACGAACGGCGTCGGCTGGGCATTCCAGCTTCGTGCCGTCTGCTCGAACCAGCTCCCGATCTCGGCAGGACTATGCGGATGCTGCCGGGCGAGCGCGCGGCGCTTGAGCACGCGCTGGATCGACTCGGCCATGTTAAGCCAGCTGCCGCCCACGGGCGTGTACACCCGCATGATCCTGTGCGCGCACACCCACAGTACCAGCTCAGGTGTCTTGTGGCCGGTGGAGGCTGCGTCTCGAACAGTCCCGCAATGTGAGGGAACTGGCTTCTACCCGCGATTAGGTGGCGGCTATCCGCGCTGGCTGCGGACTTCCTGCAACTGCCTTACCGTTCCCATAATCGCCTCAGCTAACAGCTCTATTGTGGGATGAGATCTACGATATACGGAGACAAGAGCAGTCCGACGCAAACGAGAGCCAGAAGGATATAGGTGAAGAGGCCTGGGATGTTTCCACTCATTTGGATTGCGTCTCCTGCGGCCGCAGCTGGCATCATCGCAGAGTTCCACCGGCTTTGACACCGCTAAAGGTGGACTTGGCCAGGTCTACTTCTTGGCTTTGCAGCCAGCGCGGTCTCTATGATCTCCTCGGCAAGCCGAGAGTTTCGGAAAAGGTGCCTTTATGGAACAGGCCTCCGACGGGTCATGAACGCGGCAAATGCGGCTCCGAGGAGAGCGCCTGACGCCTTCACAATACCATCCGGAAGACGCCCATGGCGGCCTGGAACATGGTTTTGGGCGACTTCAAGAAGCCCGACAATCCCTATCAGCACCACAAGAATGTGGAGGCGGTGTTTCGGATAGCCGAGGCAGAACGCGACTCCAACAGCGGCAAATGCAGCAAACCGCTCCAAACTGACCGGAGCCGCAGTAACAGGCCGCAACCTAATCGGCGCAAGGGTGAAGACCGCAATAGCGCAGACGAGCAACCATGCGAGCCAGCGGAAGGATCCCGTAGGTGTCATAATGAGCGGTTTAGCAGATTGCGCCCAGACTTATCATGTCTCTTTTGGGCTTCTAAAGTCGCGTATGGGGCGGTGCGATTCGCAAAAAGGGGTTGATGGAACGGGAGCTCACTTGCACTGGTTACGAGTCTCTTGCAGCTGCCGCATCGTCTCCATGATCTGCTCGGGAGGCGAAGAATTACGCGGAACCCCTTTTGCAATATGGCCGTGTCAGAAATCCCCGAACAGGAAATCTCCGGCTGTCAATTGGCTCTTTCTCACATCTTCCAGCACCAGCGATGGCAGGTCTTTGACGCTGGTGGGGAAGAAGTCGAACACCACGTCGTCCCCGAGCTGCTGGGCTCGCGCCATGATCTCCTCAAAGGTGTCATACTGGCCAGGCTCTCCAGCAAAGATGACCAACTTGTCAGTCCCGGGCCGGAAGTCCTTCACAGTTAGCCCGCCGAGGTTGTCCAGGGTGCCGAACGGGTTGCCCAGTGCGAAAATGTCGGCTCCTCGCCCGCCAGTCAGGATGGCATCAAAGCGGGCAAAGATGACGTCATCGCCCGAGCCGCCATCGCTGATCGAACGCTCCAACTCAAAGTTCTCGTCAAACTGCCCTGTCCCGGAGAAGATCACGTCATTGCCAGAGCCGCCAAAGACCTTGTCCACGCCGCCACCGGCATCCAGGATGTCCCTGCCGTCGTTGCCCCGGATCAGATCGTTGCCAAGGCCGCCCTCCACCCGGTCATCACCCGCGCCGCCCGAGATTGTGTCGTCCCCATAGTCGCCGCTCAGGAAGTCGGCTCCGCCTGCACCGCTGATCGTGTCATCGCTCACCCCGCCGAACAGCATGTCACGTTCACGCCCTCCTGAGATGCGGTCATCGCCCTGCTGGCCCCAGACGAAGGCTGCACCGCTCCTCACGCGGATGGTATCCTCCCCCAATCCGCCCCAGGCCAGAGACACGTCGCCCCGCAGCACCAGCCTGTCCTCGTTATTGGTGCCATAGACAAGGTTTGGGATCCCGCCTGCCGGACCCCAGGCACCGTAGACGAAGGCCGAGCGGTCATCGTCGTTGGTCAGCAGCGCCCCTCCATATTGCATCTGGTCCAGGCGAAGGGTCGGGCCATCCGGATCAGCGGAATGGAACAGGGTGGAGCGGAGTTGGTCGAGTGGCCGCTGGTCGTCACTTGATGACAGCAGCAGATCAGTGGTGAAGTCAGCCTGTGTCCAGTTCCCGGTGGCCGCCTGGTCGAAGAAGAACCCGACTTCCGAGAAATCCTGGGTCGACAGGTTGCGCTCCTCCGAGCCGCTTGCCCAGAGAGCCGCAATCGCGCCCGAGAGAGTCAGGCTTCCGGTGATCTTCTGCCTAGCCGTGTAGCCGAACGCTGCCGGATCGACGGTGATAAAGTCATTGGCGAATGGATCCTCAACCACCCCGTAGAAGGTGTAGGACGTCGGTGCAGGCATGATCGCCTCCCGTGCAGGTGTCCCAGCCCCACCACAGCATCATACCGTATGGCCGATCCTGTGTCCCTTCATCTCTATGGAGGCTCACAGGCTCCGCTTCAGCTTCGCGCGCAGTGATCGCGATGTCGACTTGCGCGAAATGCGCCTTATGGAGTCCGTCATTCCTCAGACCAGGTGCTGACGGGTTGGCCGGTGAGTTCGGAGATGGCGGTGGTGTCGCGGGAGTAGGTCATATCTCCCGATGCCACAGACTGGATCAATTTACAGTTTACGTGGCGGCTTACCGGTAGCTATCGGCAGCCTGGGACGATTGGAATGGATCGACATCGGTTGGTCGATCCTTGTTCACCTGCCCCTCGCCGGAGGATCTCACGTAAATCAAGACAGCGACGAAGAGGGCGAACAAGCTGCCGATGAAGGGCATGCTGATAACGGCGATGACCGCACCATAGGGCCAGAGCAGGGCGCAGCCGATAAGGCCGCCGATCAAAGCCGCCACAGGATAAACGATCACCATGCTGTATCTCGCCTTAGGAGGTACTCCCGTCGCACCATACAACACTTTGCGGCGCAGGGAAGTTCAATGGCCTGGGCTCAAAAAAACAGGTCATGGGGAGGGTATAGCGGGGAAGGGTGAAGAAAGTTGGTAGAGTGGCATTAGTTCGCTGCGATACGCTCAAGCGCGGTTATCGCTGTTCTGATTTCACGAGCGGTATTTCGGTACATGACGATAACGTTTCCCGCGGTGCCTTCCGGCATATGGATCAACCGCTCCTCGGACGAAAGGTGAGTGTGTACCCGTCCCCTCCATCAAGACCAGGTTTTGGCCATACTGCTCAATCATGAGATATGAGGTAAGCACCAGCTGAATAGTATCGGATTCGAATAGTCCAAGTCTAGAAACCAAGTCAGGCATTACTCTGATCGAATGCTTAGGGTCTGGCATGTAGTAGTCCGACGGAGTGCTTCCTAAGTGATCAGAATTATCTTTGAATACTAGCTCAGCTTGTAGCGCGGCGGCTACTGATCGTGCCTCGTGGGCGCGTAGTCGATCGTCACGCTTCCGGTTCAAATGTGCATTGAAGAGCGCGCCACTAAGCCAATCGACGATCCAGTCAATGTCCCCAAGAATGAGGCCGCGCCACTTGAAAGGTTATTTATCCACGCCAGCATCGCTGCCCCCACCTAACTTTGAATTATCTTAGGTTTCAGTGACGTTCAACTTACTCCCCTCCCTGTCCAAGAGAGCGGCGGTCAGATCCGCGACTTCCGCCAGCCGGCCTGACGGGCAGCCTGCTCCGAGCAGAACCATCTCTCGCCACTGAGCCAGTTAATCCGCGTTTGCCAGTAATACTCCTGGCCGGGCACGTGATAGATCTTCTCACGGGTATTGAAGCTGATGTTGGCTTTCACGTTGCACCCGACCAGCGGCGGCCCAAGCTCAAGGCCGATGAAGCCTGCCAGAAGAGAACCTCCGAGGACTACTGGGAGCCATGAACGCCAGCGCTTCCGCTGACCGCCACGCGGTGGCCCCATGTACAGCGGCCATTGCCTATGAGGGGACCTGCTCCTTGGCGGCGGCCGCTCCGGCCGACGTATGCCCAATTGAACGATTTGCCCCATTGCTGCCCTCGAGCCCGGCACACCTATGGTCGAAGGATCAAGCCTGAGGTGGGAAATGTCACCTAGGCTTGATGGCCTAGTCGATGGAGCTCACTCCTCTCCTCTGGAAGAGAAGCAGGAGGAGGGCATCAACTCTCGTTGTCGAGGGAAACGTTCATGAGCAAGAGCCAGCCGATGACCGTCCAACGGAGTGCGCCGTTGAAGAGGGCAAATGCCATCTTCGCGCCGGCGCCTTCGCCTGAGCGCAGACCGTATTTGGCCGCTGGCAGGAAATAGATCGCCAGGACGATGCTCGTGATGATGTCCCACTCGGTCATCAGCAGCCTCCTGATTCCGCTTTAATACCGGAAGCTGCTCGGTCCCAAGTGCGCCAAAGCAACACTTAGCCATATACCTATCCTACTCTCCCGATGCTGGAAGAGGTCGAGACACGTGTTCTCGAGATCCCAAGCCGGGATCGAACCTGTCTACCAAACTGTCTACCGGATTTGGGCTTTCTGGCTAAGCCCTTGAGAAGATTGGTCGGAGTGGCAGGATTTGAACCTGCGACCCCCACGTCCCGAACGTGGTGCGCTACCAGACTGCGCTACACTCCGACACCGAGAAATTCTCGGGAAGGCCGGTCTTATAGCGGTGAGGGGGGAGCGCCGCAAGGGGAGATTTGCGCCTTCTCCAAGGATTGAACGATCTGCAAAACGGTGTTGCCAGCCGCAGTTGACCCGATTATGTACACGCCACACCTATTGGGGCGTCGCCAAGCGGTAAGGCAGCGGTTTTTGGTACCGCCATTCCCAGGTTCGAATCCTGGCGCCCCAGCCAGCCTCCCGAGCGACATAAAAGTCCGTAGCGGAAGGTCGTGCCGTCGATCCAGATGCGATGCAGAATAACCGCAAGTTTCCGGGCCAGTGCCACCTTGGCCCTTCGCATGCCCCGGCGCTTAGCCACCTCCAGCGCTTAAGCGCCGAGAAGCACACCGCCCGGGTGAGCAGGATGTGAACTCCCTCGTACAGCGCCGTGCGCACCATCGGATCGCCCATCCGGCTCACCGCTCCCGTGATGTCGGTCTCGCCCGACTGGTACTTCTTCGGCGTGAGGCCAAAGTGCGCCCCCACGGCTCGCGAACGGGCGAAGCGCGCGGGATCGTCCACTGCAGAGGTGAATGTCACGACGATGAGGGCGCCGACCCCTGGTAACGTCATCAGCCGCCGGCAGACCTCGTTCTCCCAGGCGACTGCCAGCATGGCCCGACGCAACCGGGCAAACTCCGTCTGCAGAGCCTCTCGAGCGCGCAGCATCGCCTCGGCAATCTTCTCCAGCATCGCATGGCCTGCCGTGACGGTCAGCACCCGCGTGGCGAGCTGGCCCTTGCTGATCGCACCGATCTTCAGGCCAAAGCCGCGCAACAGCCCACGCAGGCTGAGTTCGACATCCCGCATCTAGGCCTGCAGCTGCTTGCGGGCCATGAGCAAGGCCCGCACTTCTTGCGCCGGCGGCGACTTGCAGTGGACGGGGCGGAACCAACCCATGCGCAGGAGTTGGGCGATGCCGCGCGCGTCGGTCGGTCTTGACGATCATGGCCGAGAGAGCGCCGCCTTCACATGCCGGGTCTCCAGCCGCACCACCTCGAACCCGGCCTGCACAAGGCCGGCATGCAGCCACTGCGACAGGGGGGGCAGCCTCCAGGCCGATGCGGGTGAGCGGCAGGTTCAGGCTGGCGAGGAAGGTGGCAAGCGCCTCAGGCTCGCTGGCGACCTTCGCCTCGCGGACGATCTGCCCTGAGGCATCGAGGATGCAGACGCTGCTGTGTTCCAAAGACACGTCAATTCCGGCATAGTCTCCATGGCTGTTCCTCATGATGCTTGGGGCCGATCCGCTCGGGCCCCGTTTCAACACCATCACTCTGAGGGACAGCCACCCCGTTCCGCTACCTCGTGAGCGGCAGGCCCATTACGGCATCTAAGATGACGCTTCATGATGCCCCCCAGATGCAGCCTCTTAATGACCAAGAGCGAAAAGCTTTGGCTTATGCCGTGAAGCTGGTGCTGGCGACCGTGAAAGCGGGTGGTAAGACTCCGAACTGACCGCATGGTTGGGGCGGCTTCTACCCCTTAATTCTCGTCCAAACTCAGAGCCTATGCTGGCGCGTATCTTTCCCTTCCATGATAATATCCATATAAGCGCCCAAAGCAAAGCTGTAACGGCGATAGATCTGCTCCCTAGTGTGGAGACGGCATCATGTTCTATTACGACGATTTATACTATCATGATCATCCCTTTTTATACGATGGGTTCTTTGAAGATTTCGCTTACGGCTTCTCGTATTATGAATACCCGGTGGATATAGTTTACTATGACTACGATGATTATTATGACTATTATGACTTTGTCTATGATGATTATGCTTTAGATGTAAGTTATCCTCGTTCGCCAAATTATCCGTTATTGGTAGACGACGCGTTTTACCTGCAGATCTATCCTGATGTTGCAGCTGCAGGTATTGATCCAGACTTCCATTATGCTGTTTGGGGTTGGCTTGAGGGACGGGACCCCAACGCGTTCTTCAGTACCGATGGTTATCTCTCAGCTAACATCGACGTCGATTTGGCGGGCATCAATCCGTTAGAACATTACGGGCTGTGGGGATGGCGCGAGGGGCGTGACCCAAGCATTGGCTTCGATAACGAACTCTACCTGCAACAGAACCCGGACGTCGCCGCATCGGACGTCAACCCGCTTGAACATTACCTTGCCTTTGGGGCTGCGGAGGGCCGCGCGATCTATGCAGCGATTGGTCCCGATGTTGCGGCCAATTCGTTCGACTTTGAGTATTATCTTCTCGAAAATCCGGATGTTGGATTCTTTGGTCCGCTCAACCCACTCGACCACTACAATGCCTCTGGCTGGCGAGAGGGGCGCGATCCGAGTGCCTACTTCGACACAAGCGACTACCTGCAAACCTATAGCGACGTTGCCGGCGCTGGGATCAATCCGCTGCTTCACTACAACGCCTATGGCTGGCGAGAGGGCCGCGATCCCAGTGTATGGTTCGACACTAACGCCTACTTGGCCGCTAATCCCGATGTTGCAGCTGCGGGCATCAACCCGCTGACGCACTTCTTGCAGTATGGCGTTTATGAAGGCCGGTTGCCTCTGGGAGATGGGATCATAGCGTGATTCCTAGCGGATCGTCGATTAGCAGAGCGCTCTATAGGCTTCACCTTGCAACCTGCATCCTCCGGCACTGGTTGTCAGCACTGGCAATGACTACTCACAGACAGTGACACGGCGGGTGCGCCAGACGCCGCGCTCCCGCACACGGCGGGTGCGCGTCTCGCAAACCTCATCATCATCGTCCTCAACGATAACACGGCGACCAGGGGAACGGCGCTCGATAACCCTCCGCTCCTCCACCCGTGGCCGCTCTTGGTAGGTGCGGACACCACCAGGGCCGATCTCAACACCAACCTGTGCGTGGGTGGGTGCGCTTAGTACAAGGCTGAATCCAGCAAAGATCACGCCAGCGGCAGTTGTACTCAACAGTGCTTTTGTCACTTTTGGCCTCCATCAGACTAAATTGCTGAAAGGCAACGCCAGCGATGCTGTGCTGTTCCTGCCAGTAGACGCTGGCCTTTAGGCAGTTGCAGGACCAGATGCTGCGACGTCCCAGCGGCGATCGCGAGATGGTCGGTATCTTGGCACTGGTCGTGCATCACGATGAACAGGCTAATTTCTGCCGAATGCGAACTCATGCGAACAAGTAGTTGCCGCTTACATGTAAGTTGCGTTATAACGAATTAGAACTGCGCAGAAAGAACTTTGATCTGTCCGGAACATTGCCCTACTTCGCACCCTCGCGCTTGTTTCGTGATGCCCGCTGGCGGTGGATTGATGATGTCAGGCAACCTCAATCGGGCTTGAATCCCTAGCAATGCGCGCTTGTGAGGCCGGGCTGTAGGCTCTGCCTCGCTCAACCTCACTACTCACTCTCCTCGACCTCGTCCGGAGAGGGGATGAGCGATAGGAAGCCCTCTTCACGCTGATGCTCAGCATTTCTCCTGAGCGATTGCTGTGACACGCCCCCGCCGACGCTCACGGGAAGCGGCCAAGCTGTGTCAATCTGGTTGGGGTTAACCATGACGTATCGTCACGGTTTCTGGCCTCAAAGATCTGTTGCAAATATACCTACCGCGGATTACAGCCCATCGCACCAAAACAATCGTAAAGAATGCGTTAAAAGGCGATAAGGCTGGCGCTGAAATAATATGGCGCTGGCGACGAGCAAGCCTGATCAGCAGTTGAGGTACCGGAAGCGTTTTGGGGCGCGATCCGGAAAGTATGCTCACTGTTTGGGAATGACCGTGCAGTTCAAAAGAAATATAGTTAAGCAAGCAGCTGCCTAGGGCAGAGCGGGGGCAAAGATGCTGGCACTGAACGGAAGCGATTTCCTCCGTATTGCGATTTTCAGCGGCGCTCTAGGCTTTGCGGTATTTTGCGCATCCTACAGCCTGTTGGTCTGGCGAAGACGCAACAAGGGTCGTGGTTATCAACCCAACTGGCTGCGGCGCATCGCCTGCGCCTCCCTAACGTTTGGAGCGATTGGTGTCCTCACCGCATGGGGTTTTAGCGAACTTGAAAAGCGCGAAGGCATCGCCGGGGGGAATGATCTTTTCGTGGTGCATGCCCGTCGGGATAATACAGTTCTCAAAATAACCTCGCGAGACGCGGCCGAAGCGGGAGAAGTGATCGCAGAATACGTTCCTCTCGCTAATCAGACGCAGCTTGCTGTCAAGGATATCCAGCAAGCGCAAGCGCAGGCCAGAAAAGAGGCTATCCGCGTGCAGTCATTGCCGGTTGATCAGGGGCTCGTCCAGCGTGAGCTTCAGATCCGCACACAGATTACTCAAGCGGAGGGTTTCCTGCTTGAGCTTCAGAAATCCCGAGGCGAAACTGAGAAGGCACGCGCAGCAATCCTGACGGAATGGACACGTGAGAAGACCAGACTTGAGGGAGAGATCGCATCTACCGAAAAGTCTCTCTCGGCAGCTTTGAGCCAACTGGAGATTGCGCGCACAGCCCAGCAGCAGGCTGCTGACGCGTTCAAGAAGCAGATCATCACGCAGCCCGTTTACGACATGCGGCGCTCAAACTTCATCAGCGCAGAGCGTGAGGTTAATACTCAGCAGGCAGCTTTGTCCTCGTTGCGAGTTCGGAGCCAGGCGCTTGAGGAGCGCTTCAGGCAAACCGATATTGCCTTAGGACAGCAGCTTGCCCAAATCGGTGAAAACACCATCAAGTTTAGCGCCTCTCTAGAGAGCTACGAAGCGCAGCTTGCCGGATCCGAGCGCCTGCTGGACGAGGACCGTGCCCGTGCAAGGGCCCTTGTTGAGCGTGAGATCGAAGCCGCAGATCTTGAGACCTCCATTGCGGCAGCCGAGAAGGAGCGTTCGATCGAGACGACTCAGCTGAGGGCGCCATTTTCCGGCCATGTTGTCTTCCGTCATCCAACACCTGGACTCGCAGCCGACGGTGCTCCCGTTCTTGCTCTCTCCTCCGGAACAGGCTTCCTCGCCCATATCAGGCTACCGCGAGCTGAAGCTGATGAACTGGCATCCGACAGGCAACCGGTTCCGCTCATGCTGGATCATCCTGTCTTGCGCAATGTCATTTCGGCGAAGTTTGTCAGGTTTGAGCCAATGCCGCACATGAAGGATCAGGTGACTGCGTTCTTTGACTGCACCTTGCCGGCAGATATCATTGCGAGCCTCGGCAACTCCGCCGAGCCGGTCAAGGTGCGACTGCTTTGGAAGCCCTCTCTGCTGCGAAACACTGGGGCGCAGGCGGGTGCCGCAGTGGCCTTACTCGGCGTCTTTGGCCTCATGTTCAGCGGAACCCGTCCAAAGCAGGGGACTCAGTCGGATCGGGCAGCCGGGAACCTGCCTGAAACACTCGCCCAGCCTCAGACCGTATCGAACGCAGCGACATCAACTGGGAGCGCGCCGGCCTTTGGTCAGATTTCAGCAAGTGCCATCGTCGACATCAGAAGCCGTAAACCACTGATCCAGCATCGCGGTGAACTCGTTCCAAAGGACTCCGTTACAGGTCTCATTGATCGTGACCAATTCATAGGCATTGCCGAAACTGAAGTGAAAAATGCTTCGGAGGCCGGTACAACTCTTGCGGTTGTTATCCTTCGTATCAATCAGTTACGGCAGACGAATACCATCTACGGGCGCAAGGTTGGTGATGCCGTCCTCAAGGATCTAGCCGAGCTGTGCCGCGGCTCGCGTGACCGGGATCTTTCTGCACGCTGGTCAGGCGAGGAGTTCGTGGTGCTGCTCCCGGAAACAGACCTTGCGGGAGCGGAGGTTGTCGCCGAGCGGTTACGCGCGAGAGCGAGCCAGCTTCGGATTAGCGATCTTCCTCACATCCAGAACTCCATCAGTGTCGGCGTGGCGGCTGTGCTCTCCGGTGAGACGACGGTTCTATCAGCTCTTGAGAGAGCCGCTCAGAAGGCGGAAGAGAGTGCTCGCAGAATTCGGGTTGCCTCCATCCCGGCCTGAGTTTCAGCGAGGAACTCGCGATGGTTGCTTGAGTGCTATTCGGCAGCGCTCAGGAACAAATTAGTTCTGCCGGATCGGTGAGCGAAGCGTGAAATGTCCGATACAGTGGACCACACAGGAATCGTTCGCGAGTTCAGTGCGCGCCGGCGCTCTATCCCTCGAACGTTGATCAACTTCCTTGCCATCGCCACATTTGCTTACGGTCTCTCTCTCTTGCTGACGTTGCCTTGGAGCATGAAAGAGGCTGCCTTTGCCGAAGGCGGGGTTGCTGCCACAGGACCCCTCGGGCAAATCAACGCTGTCCTTCTCGTGGCCATAGGAACCTTCATCCTGCTGCGCTGGCTGATCATTCAGGGGCTTGCCTTTGCGGAGCTCAACCGGATCCGGCGCTCCACACCAGTCGAGCCGGACCATCTACCTTTCGTCTCAATCCTCGTGCCGGCCTACAACGAGTCAGAAACTGTTGTGGCGGCGCTCCAGTCTCTGATCCACCTCGACTATCCTTCATATGAAGTCATCTTCATTGATGATGGGTCCTCCGACGACACCTATGCCAAGGCGCTTCCGATTGCGGGCAAGTACGGGCGTTGCGCCGTTCAGGTGTTCACAAAGCCCAATGGAGGTAAATGGAGCGCACTAAACTTTGCCTACGAAAAGGCGAGGGGAGATCTCATCCTGTTCGTTGATGCGGATTCGGGTTTGGCGCGGGATTCGCTGAAGGTCATGGTGCCGCGACTTCTAAGTCCCGGCGTTGCAGCCGTGTCGGGGCAGGTCACGATCCGCAACCGCATCAACATGTTGACCCGTTTCCAATCGATCGAATACCTCCTCGGCAATGGCGGAATGCGCACCGCCCTAAGTGCTTTAGGCCTTGTCACTGTGGTGCCGGGTCCCATCGGCCTCTATACGCGGGAGATCTTGGAGGAAATCAGGAACCTGCCTGGCAACAACCCAAAGAACGAAAGCAGCAAGAAACCCGGCGATGTTTTCGGTCCTTTGTCGGGTGAAACGTTTGCAGAGGATTTCCAGCTGTCGCTTTCGGCGCTCGCTCTGGGAGGCCGCATCGTTTACGAGCCTCGCGCCTACGCCTATACGAGGTGTCCGGAGGAAGTGGGGGGTCTCATGAACCAGCGCTACCGCTGGTTCCGCGGCACTTGGCAGGTCTATGCCATCTACTGGCGGCAGCTACGTCACTTGAAGAAGGAGAAGATTCGCTATCTGCCGACAATTATGGCGTTATTCTATCCTCTGGATATTTATCTCGTTCCAATCCTCAACTTCATTTTCTGGGGCTCGATTGCCCTTTCGGCTGCGGCTGGTGTCTCATTGGATGACGTCGTGATCTGGATTGGGTCAGTGAGCCTTCTGAATGTTATGACGGCAACGATTTACGTTCTTGAGCAGGATGATGAAATCGAGCTCCTGCCCTTTGTGCCCTTCCTCGACATCTACCAGAGCTTCTTAGTGAACAGTGCCTGGATCGTTGCCGCAATAGACGAAGTGCGAGGCACACGGATGAGGTGGTCCTGATAGGTTGTCCAACACATATGTCACCGTGATCTACTATCGATGGCGGTAGGAGTTTGGAGGGATCACATCAGATCAGGTCAAGCGCCTAAGAGACCTGGAGGCGAGAGTGCAGTGCTGCGCCGTGACTGTTTTGACCCTGGGCAACCTGACCTTAATGGAAGCCGCTTCGGGGTGTCACCGCATTGAGCAGATCGGATCAGGCCTGCCGCACCGCTACTGCGCGAGGGGCAGGCCCATTGCGGCGTCTAAGTGCTTGCAAAAGAGCCGGTGTAGGAGCAATCCAGCCAAGAGCGATGCCTCTGACGTCCGGCTGAAGCTCAGTTGAGGCTGATTGGCTGGGAAGACTCACAGGCTGGTCTCTCAATCTCGCGGCGAATACAAGGCTTGCCATGCCGAAAGGGCGGAAGCTCAACGTCTATGCTTGGTACACAGTCTCCCAGAATGACAGCTTGGCCGTGTTCGTCTCCATCAATGTGAGCGACATGGGAGGAGGCAGGAGGCCTGACGTTTTATCAGACGTACCCTGAAAACGGTTTTTATAAGCGCCATGCCTTTGTGGTCAAGGCACACCTGAGAAGGCGCGAACCGCCCGCAAGACGGACGATTGTTCAGTTCCGCGCCGCCCAAAGCATGCCGCGCCGAAGAATCGTGCGCATCTCCAGCACTTCGAATTCCTTCGCGACATGGCCGAGTGAGCTGTAGAACACCCGACCCTGTCCGTGCCGACGCTTCCAGACGACCGGCATCACCACACCTTTGGTCCAGGCCACGTGCTCGCCTGAGAAGGTGGTGGTCGCGAGAACCTCGTTCGACGGGTCCACATGCATGTAGTACTGCTCGGACCGGTAGTCGAAGTCACGGATGCCCTCCATCACCGGGTCTTCGGGCCGGGTGACGTTCACCCGGTAATCGATGATGTTGCCCGGATGGGCCACCCACTGGCCGCCACACATGAATTGGTACTCGACCGCCTCGCGGAAGGCATCGCCCATGCCGCCGTGAAAGCCGGCGAGGCCAGTTCCCTCGCGAACGGCCTGCGACAGGTTGGCAACCTCGTCCTTCTCGATCTTCGACATCGTGAAGATCGGTACGATGAGGCTCATCGTGGGGAGCTGAGGGCTGGCGAAGGCGCGGGTCGAGTTCTCAAGGTGCACCGTGAAACCTTCGTCCTGCAGCATTCCGGCGACGATACCGGCGCATTGCTCCGGCTCGTGGCCATGCCAGCCGCCCCACACGATGAGCGCTTCCCGCATCGTTTCGTTCTTTCCGTCGAGGAGCATAGGACTCAGGCGGCGGACGCCGTCTGGGGAAGACCTTTCCAGAGGATTGAGGCGTCCGCATCCTCCAGGGTGGCCGGGCGTTCGAGAGCGGTGGTGATCGCCCTAGGCTGGCCGGTCGCTGCACCCTCAAGGATGCTGTGCATCACCTCGAGAACATGCAGGCCGAGGCGTCCGCTGGAGCGATGGGGCGTGCCGTTCAGGACTGCACTCGCGAGATCGGCCAAGCCGAGCGCCCGGTAATTGGCCTTGTTCGGCATTTCGGGAGCCCAGTTGGGCGAGCGCCAGTTGGGAACTCCCAACGGCATCTCGCTCGAATCGACGGCGCGCCAGTCGCCGCCGCGTTCGGTGACCTCCACATGGCCACCGAAGAAGTTCGGATCGGGCACGCGCAGCGACCCTTCCGAGCCGTAGATCTCGATGGCCGGATGACTGTGCTTCCACACGTCCCAGCTCATGCAGAAGGTGACCTGCGCGCCGGAGGCGAATTCGAGCAGCGCCGTCACATGGGTGGGCGTCTCGACCGTGATGCTGTGGCCCTTGCGCGGCGATTCCGCCGTCACAATCCGCTCGGGAAAGCCGATGCTGGACATGGCGAAGACGCGCTGCACCGGGCCGATCAGATTGACGAGGGTGCTCAAATAGTACGGAGCCATATCGAGGATCGGGCCGCCGCCGGGCTTGAAGAAGAATTCCGGATCCGGGTGCCAGTGCTCCATGCCATGGGACATCAGGAACGCCGTTCCCGACAGGATGCGGCCGATGGCACCATCGTCCACGAGCTTGCGGGCAAGCCGACCCCCGGCTCCGAGGAAGGTGTCCGGAGCGCAGCCGAGG
This sequence comes from Microvirga sp., assembly GCF_014699075.1. Lineage (GTDB taxonomy): Bacteria > Pseudomonadota > Alphaproteobacteria > Rhizobiales > Beijerinckiaceae > Microvirga. Next base: position 345,023 of record NZ_JACXAB010000005.1, read on the forward strand.
TGCAGGCCTCGGGCCTCCGCCTCGTCGACGAGTCTGCGGCCCTGCTCGAAATCGACTGCCAGCGGCTTTTCTGAGAACACGTGCTTGCCCGCGCTGAGGGCTGCCAACGAGACGCCGAAATGGGCAGCCGGCACGGTGAGGTTGACCACGAGATCGATGTCATCGCGGGCAAGGAGCTGATCGACCGTCATGGCTTCGATGCCATGGCGGCTGGCCTGAGCCTGAGCGACCTCCGGCCGCATGTCCGCACAAGCGCGCAGGGTGAGGCCCCGATATGCCGGAATGTTCTGAAGATAGATGCCTGAGATGTTGCCGCATCCGATGATGCCGACATTCAGAGAATTCATGATCGTTAATCCTCGATGGTGCGCAGGAAATCGAAGCTGGCGCGGGCGGTCCGGGCCGGGTCGGCGGGCTTGTCGTGCTCGACCACCATCCACTCGGCTCCCGCCTCGCGGCACACGCGCCAGAGGTCGCGCCAGTTGAGAACGCCGGAGCCCACATCGGCCCAGCCGTCCTGGTCCTCGTTCTGGCCCGCGGGGGCGATGTCCTTCACGTGGGCGGCCGTGACCTTGCTGCGATAGCGGTTGATCCATTCCTTGGGATCCGCATCGCCGCGCACGAGCCAGGCCACGTCGGCCTGCCAGGCGAGGGGGCTCGAACCGGCAGCCTCGAAGATCAATTCCAGCGCCGTCTTCGCGCCGTCCTTCGGCTTCAGCTCCCAATGGTGATTGTGGTAGCCGAGGCGGATGCCTTGAGCCTGAAAGCGCTCCGCGATCTGCCCGAGTTCTTTGCCGAGCGCACGCCAGCCATCAGCGGCCATATCCCGCTCCTCCGGCGGAACAGCCGGCATGTAGAGATGCGTGAGGCCGAGTGTGTGGCAGGCCTCGACGACGGCGTCCGGCTTCTCGCGCAGGGCCGCCATGCTGACATGGCTGGAGGACGTTTTCAGGCCACGGGCATCGAGCTTCGCGCGAACCTCAGTAGCCTTGTCGAGATGCGATCCTACGGTCTCCACGTAGCGATAGCCGGCATCCGCGACCGTATCCAGGATCAGGTCCAGATCCTCCAGGGATCGCAAGGTGTAGAGTTGAATGGACAGTCTATCCGTGACGCTCATGGGGTCCTCAGGGTTCAGTAATGCGGGCGCGACAGGTCATGCAGGAGACCTGCCATGATGCCGGTGTCGTTAAAGGCGCTCGCCGGAATCCGCGGCGAACAGCGAGACCTGGCTCGGATCGATGTGAAGCGTCACACTCTCGCCCGGCGTGGCCCGGCGAGAGCCGGCGGTGCGGACCTGAACCGAGCCCACGGCGTCGCTGCACCAGATCACCGTGTCGGCGCCCATGGGTTCCACGATATCGACCGTAAATCCAGGCCAGATTCCGGTGCTTGAAATCTCAAGGTGTTCCGGGCGCACGCCGAGCACCACGTCCTGACCGGACGATGGAGCCGTGATGAACGGGTAGCCGGAGAGCGACAGGCGGCGATCACCGGCCAGGAAGCTCAAGCCCTCTCCGGTGTTCTCGATGCGACCCTTGATGAAGTTCATCTGCGGCGAGCCGACGAAGCCGGCCACGAACAGATTGGCCGGCCGGTGATAGATTTCATCCGGCGTGCCGATCTGCTGGATCTTCTGCTCCTTCATCACCACGATGCGGTCAGCCAGCGTCATGGCCTCGATCTGATCATGCGTGACATAGACCATGGTGGTCTTGCCGAGCCGCGCATGCAGCCGCTTGATCTCGACGCGCAGCTCGTTGCGCAACTTCGCGTCGAGGTTGGAGAGAGGCTCGTCGAAGAGGAACACGGCGGCATCGCGCACCAGAGCCCTGCCGATCGCCACACGCTGGCGCTGGCCGCCGGAGAGCTGGTCCGGCCGGCGGTCGAGGAGGGGGGTGATCTGCAGGAGCTCGGCCGCCTTGGCGACGCGCTTCTCGATCTCGGGCTTCGGCGTCTTCGCCATCTTCAGGCCGAACGACATGTTCTCGCGAACATTCATGCGCGGATACAGGGCATAGGACTGGAACACCATGGCGATGCCGCGGTCTTTCGGCTCCTCCCAGGTGACGTTCTTCCCGTTGATCCAGATCTGCCCCTCCGCCACATCGAGCAGTCCGGCGATGGCATTGAGCAGAGTGGACTTGCCGCAGCCCGAGGGCCCGAGCAGCACGATGAACTCGCCTTCCTGGATATCGAGGGACAGGCCGTCGAAGACCTGAACGGCCTCAAAAGCGACGGTCACATCACGAACGGAAACGGTCGACATGGCTTACCCCTTCACAGCGCCGGCGGCGATGCCACGGACGAACCAGCGTCCGGACACGAAGTAGACAACGAGCGGAACAAGCGCCGCCAGCATGGTGGCAGCCATGTCGACGTTGTAGGCGCGCTCGCCCTGCGTTGAATTGACGATGTTGTTGAGCTGCACGGTCATGGGCAGATTCTCGCGGCCTGCAAAGGTCAGACCGAAGATGAAGTCGTTCCAGATGCCCGTGACCTGCAGGATGGTGGCGACCACCAGGATCGGCGTCGACATGGGCAGGATCACGCGAAGGAAGATCGACCAGAACCCGCCGCCGTCGATGCGTGCCGCCTTGAACAGCTCGATGGGCAGCCCCGCATAGTAGTTGCGGAACAGGAGCGTCATGGTCGGCAGGCCGAAGATCACGTGCACCAGCACGATGCAGGTGAGCGAGTTGTAGATGCCCGTCAGCGAGAAGATGCGGACCAGAGGATAAAGAAAGACCTGGTAGGGGATGAAGGCGCCGAGCAGCAGCACGCCAAACATGACATTGGCACCTTTGACCCGCCAGAAAGACAGTGCGTAGCCATTGATGGCGCCGGCAATGATCGAGAGGATCACGGACGGGATCAGGATGCGCACCGAGTTCCAGAACCCCACGCTGATGCCGTTGCATTCGAGCCCCGTGCAGGCGGAGGACCAGGCCTTGGTCCAGGCCTCGAAGGTCATGGCGGCGGGCAGGGCGAGAATGTTGCCGAGCCGGATCTCTTCCATGGGCTTGAGCGATGTCACGACCATGATCCAGAGCGGCAGCATGAAGAACAGGGCTGCGGTCACCAGGAAGGCATAGACACCGATGCGGCCGGCGGTGAGGTGGTGGGGACGGCGGCCTTGCGGCACGGCGGCGCTCATGCATGCCTCCCTTGGGGACGGACGTAGCGGACGTAGACCCAGGGGGCGAGAATGCTCACGACCGTGATCAGCATGATCGTCGCGGCAGCCGTTCCGAGGCCGATGTTGTTGCGCTCGAACAGGTGGTCCATGACGAATTTGGCGGGCACTTCGGTGGCGATGCCGGGACCGCCCAAGGTCATGGCGACCACGAGATCGTAGAGCTTCACGACGCCTGTCGTGAGAAGCACGACGGCCGTGACGATCATGGGACGCAGGAGCGGCAGAACCACGGAGGTGTAGACGCGCCAAGTCGGGATGCCGTCCACCCTGGCGGCCTTCCAGAGATCCTTGTCGACGCCGCGCAGACCCGCGAGCAGGATTGCCATGGTGAGGCCGGCGCCGTGCCAGAGGCCTGCGATGACGATGGTGTAGATCGCCATTCTCTGATTCACGAGCCAATCAAAGGTGAAGCTCTCGAATCCCATATCCCGCACGAGTTTCTGCAGGCCCAGTGCCGGGTTCAGGAACCACTGCCAGGCAACGCCGGTGACGACGAAGGACATGGCATAGGGATAAAGGAAGATGGTGCGGAAAAGGCCTTCGCCGCGTACGTTCTGGTCGATGAAGACAGCGAGCAGAAACCCGATGATCAGGCAGCCCGAGATGAACAGGGTTCCGAAAATGATGATGTTGGAGGCAGAGGTCAGAAAGCGGTCATTGGCAAAGAGGCGGCTGTATTGCGCAAGGCCCACCCAATCGAGCTTGGGAAGAAGGGTTGAGCTTGTAAAGGAGAGCCGCACGGTCCAGAGCATGCAGCCGATATAGACGACAAGAACGATAAGGGCGGTGGGCAGGAGGGCGATGGCAGCAGGCAGGCGTGTTTTTACACGGCGTTGGGTTTTCGTGCCGCCTGAAGGCATGCTGGGGGCGCGGATCGAAATGGTATCCATTCGGAAGATCCCGTCGAGAGAGGTCAAGCTTCAACAATGAACGGCTCGCCCCAGCCCCTGAGGGGCGAGCCGGATGGTTTTAGCCTGCGTCGCGCATGGCGCTTGTGATCTTCTCGATGAAGGCGTCCGCCGACATGCTCGGGTTGTTCCAGTACTGGGTCACAGCGTCCTGCATGGCGCCCGAGAAGTTCGGCGGGCTCAGGATCTCCATGCTCTCCACCTGGTTCGCTGGATCCTTCAGGATCGCGTGGGATTTCTGGGCGCAGACGTCCATGGAGGACACGTCGACATCCATGCGGACCGGGATCGAGCCCTTCTTCTTGTTGAACTCAAGCTGGCTGGTGGGATCGAGGAGAACCTCGACGAGCTTGTCCTGGGTGGCGAGCGCCGTCTTGTCCTTCGTCGCCGGGAATACGAAGACGTCGCCGCCGATCACGAGCTTGGGCTCCTGGCCAACGACCGTGCAGCCATATTCCTTGCCGGCGGTCTGACCCGCGGCGATGAACTCACCCTTGGCCCAGTCGCCATTGAAGTGCATGGCTGCCTTGTTGGTGATCACGAGGGCCGTCGCGTCGTTCCAGTTGCGACCTGGGCTGCCCGGGTCGACGAGGCCGCGCATCTTGCCGAAGAGCTCTACGGTTTCCTTGAACTTGGGGTTCTTCAGAACGTCCGGTTTGCGGGTGCCGTAGAGCTGGCGGAACATGTCGGCGCCACCATGGCCGACGACCACGGCCCGGAAGAGGTTGTGCTCCCAGGTCGGCTGACCGCCGAGCGCCAAGGGAATAATGCCCTTGGCTTTCAGCTTCTCACCGCTGGCGACCAGTTCAGGGAAGGTCTTCGGGGGCTCGATGCCGGCATCGGCAAAGACCTTCGTATTGTAGAACATCCAGTTCTGGCCGTGAATATTGACCGGAACAGCGAAGAACTTGCCTTCGCGGACCGTCGCGTCAACGATCGGCTTCGGCATGATCTCCCGCCACTTGCCCGTTTTTGCCTGTGCATCGACATCGCGCACCAGAGCGTTGCTCACGAGTTCGTCGAACTGCTTGCCGGTGTTGAACTGCATCATCGTCGGGGGATTGCCGCCCACCATGCGGTTGATGCCGGCCGTACGGGCATTGGCGCCGCCGGCGATGGCGTTGTCGACCCAGCTCCCGCCGGCCTTGGTGAACTGCTCTGCAAACACCTTCACGGACGCAGACTCACCGGCGGACGTCCACCAATGGAGAACCTCTGCCTTTTGCTGAGCGAGGGCTCCGGAACTCCAGATCAGGGCAATAGAAAGGGTATACGCGGAGACGCGTGTCTTCATGCTCATAGCTTCCTCCCAGAAACGGTTTGTCGATTTTTGTAATCGATTACATCTTGTGATATAGGTTGTAGGTGCTTTCAAAATAAGTCAAGACACAAGTTGACGTAAGTTATATACTCTGAAAGAGGGTAACATATCTTGCCTAAGGCCAGGAGGTAACCTGCGTGAGCCGGGAAAGATGGCGGGCCGTGAAGGAGATGCGCATCGCCGATGTCGCTCGACTTGCAGGAGTGTCGACGGCAACCGTCAGCCGCGTCCTGTCCGATCCGGACAAGGTGCGCCAGAAAACGCACGATCTCGTGATGGAGGCCGTGAAGCGCAGCGGGTACATCCCCAACAGCACGGCACAAAAGCTGCGCACGCGCCGCACCATGAACGTGCTGGTGATCGCCCCCAGATTGACCAATCCGGTCTTTGCCGAGATCCTCCGCGGTGTCGACGACGAACTGACCCGGTTGGGATACGGTATCATCATCGGCAACCTGGACAACCGCAGGGAGCGCGAGGCCCGCTATGTCGATCTCGCCTTGTCGCGCCAAGTTGACGGCGTTCTTCTGCTGACCGGGTACGTGCCTGAGAACGGCACACGCAGCATGCGGGAAGCGGGGCTTCCCATCGTTGCCATGTGCGCCGCCATCGAGGATGACAAGATCCCGAACGTCGTCGTCCAAGACCGCGAGGCCTCCCGCCGGGCGGTGACCTTCTTGAGTGAACTCGGCCACCGCAGGTTCGGTTATATTTCAGGCACGCCCGGCTCGATCATTGAGGCCGAACGTTTCGCAGGGTTTCAGGAAGGGATCGCCGCGGCCGGATTCGGCAGGGAAGACTTCGTGCGCTGGGAGGGGCCCTTCGTCTTCTCTACCGGCGTAGCGGCTGCGGAGGCCTTCCTGAAGATGAAGGATCGTCCCACTGGCATTTTCGCAGCCTGCGACGAGAGCGCGATCGGCTTCATCAAGCGGGTCAGGGCCGAGCGCGTCCGGGTTCCACAGGATGTCTCCGTGATCGGCTTCGATGGGATCGAGTTTGCAGATTATACAGAGCCTACGCTCACGACCTTTCGGCAACCCTTGTACGAATTGGGTCATGTTGGAGCCGATGTTCTCATGAAGCTGATCAGAGGTGAGATGAAGTCTGCGGACTGGAACGTCAGACTGCCGCTGACGCTCCTGGAACGGGACACCACCGGTCCCGTCCTGCACAAGGATTACAAGTCGCTGCGCCGATCAACCCTATGAGACCGCAGCCTTTCGACAATCAAACAAAGGAGGAGTACGCCATGCAGCCCGTTCGTTGGGGAATCCTGAGCACCGCGAAGATCGGCCGGGTGAAGGTGGTTCCCGGCATGATGAAGAGCCCACTCTGCGCTGTCGTGGCCGTCGCGTCACGGGACGCGGCAGCCGCGCGGGACATGGCCGCGGAACTCGGCATTGCGAAGGCTTACGGATCCTATGATGCCCTGTTGGCCGATCCTGAGGTCGAGGCGATCTACAATCCCTTGCCCAACCATCTGCATGTACCGATGACCCTGGCGGCCGCCGCTGCCGGCAAGCATGTTCTGTGCGAGAAGCCGATCGCCATCACAGCGGAGGAGGCAGAGCAACTCACACAAGCTGCATCGCAGGTGCTGATCGCGGAAGCCTTCATGGTCCGGCATCATCCGCAATGGCAGCGCGCCCGTGAGCTGATTCAAAGCGGAGCGATCGGCGACCTGCGCTCCATCCACGTCGTCTTCTCTTACTTCAACGTGGATCCAGGCAATATCCGCAACCGAGCCGATATCGGCGGGGGAGGGCTCCTCGACATCGGCTGCTATGCGGTCGTGGCGGGACGCTACTTCTTCGATGCTGAGCCTGTCCGCGTGGTTGCGCTCGTCGACCGTGATCCGTCCTTCGGGGTTGACCGAACAACGAGTGCCCTCATGGATTTTGGCTCGGGCCGGCAGCTCACCTTTATCGTTTCGACCCAATCGGTGCCGTTCCAGCGGGTCCAGATCCTGGGGACAAAGGGCCGCATCGAGATCGAGATCCCTTTCAACGCTCCGCCTGACCAGCCGACCCGCATCTACCTCGACGACGGCAACCTGCACGGCAATCGTTCCGCGCGGGCAATCGAGTTTCCTGTTGTGGACCAGTATCAACTGCAGGGTGAGGCCTTCAGCCGTGCGGTTCGTGGTGGCACAGCTCCTGGCTATGGGTTGGAGGATGCAATCATGAACATGAGAATTCTCGATTCATTGCGACGCTCGGAAGCCTCGGCAGGATGGGAGGCCGTGTAGCTCAACACTGACAGCCCGTCGGCGAGACAGAGGTCAGGTCTTGATCCGACGCGCTTGCAGAAGGGGCCTGTTGGCTCTTTTGGGGCCAGTGGCGTCTTATTGCCCATGCCTTCGTAGTAATCCGAATAAATTACTGCTCCTTGAGGATGACCGGTGCCCTCCGAGTGAGTGCATTGACCCAGATCCATCGCTTTGTGACATTATCCCTAGTCTTTTCGTCTGGTGGAGGCTCTGCCTTGAAAGGTTACGAAGCCTGTGTGCATCAGAGTAAACATAGGTAGATTGGCATGGATTTTCTTCCGGAGGTTGCCCACTCGTCCCTCAAGTTCGGCACAAGCGGCTTGCGCGGGCTTGTGGTGGAGCTGAACGGCGTCCCGGCCTTTGCCTACACGCGTGCTTTTGCGGAATTGCTCAAGGAGGACGGCTCGGCTGCCGCGTCGAAGAATGTGGTTCTGGTCGGGAGAGATCTGCGCGAGAGTAGCCCCAGCATTGCCCAGATCTGCTGCGCCGCTTTGCAGGAAGCAGGGCTGACTCCGCTCGATTGCGGCGCTCTCCCTACGCCGGCGCTGGCCTATCACGGCATGCGCTTCGGCATCCCTGCGATCATGGTCACCGGAAGCCATATACCAGAAGATCGAAATGGGTTGAAGTTCTACCGGGCTCAGGGGGAAATCGACAAGAAGGACGAGGCCGCCATTCTGTCCTGGCATGCCAGGATGAGCATCGTCTCCGTTCCCGAGGGAGCAAGAGCTATCAGGGCCGCGACGCCAGACATTGACCTGATAGCCGCTTACAAGGAGCGCTACCGGGAGTTCTTCGGGGCAGGTTCCTTGTCGGGACTTACCGTCGGCGTCTACCAGCATTCCTCTGTCGCGCGCGATGTCATCGTTGAGGTGCTCGAGTCCCTTGGCGCACGGGCGGTGCCGCTTGGGCGTGCGACAAGCTTCATCCCCGTGGATACCGAGGCACTGCGCGTGGAAGATGAAATCTTGGCCCGGCAATGGGCCGGTGAGCAGAAGCTCGATGCCATCGTCTCGACCGATGGTGACGCTGACCGCCCTCTGATCTCCGACGCCAGCGGGACCTTCCTGCGGGGCGACCTGGTTGGGGCGATCACGGCCAAGTATGTTGGTTCGGACGTCGTTGTAACTCCAGTCACGTCCAACTCCGCACTGGAAACTTCTTGCGTGTTCGAGAATGTCATCCGCACCAAGGTTGGATCTCCCTACGTCATCGCGGGCATGGCGGAAGCCGCCCGCTCCGGTGCGCGGACCATCATCGGGTTCGAGGCCAACGGCGGCGTTCTCCTCGGCTCCGATGTAGAGCGGGAGGGCCGCCGGCTCGCAGCGCTTCCTACCCGCGACGCCATGCTGCCGATTCTTTGCGCCCTGGGCGAAGTCATCGCCCAGTCGCGGCCGCTTGCAGAAGTGGCAGCCGCTTTCGCCTTCAAGGCTGCGGCCAGCAACCGGCTGAAGAACGTTGCCACGGAAAAGAGTGCGGCCTTTGTATCGCGTCTGCAGGAGGACGAGGCTTTCCTCTCCGATCTGATGGCGCCGCTTGGTGGTGTTGCTGGGCAAGATGCCCGTGACGGCCTGCGGATTGCAGCCAAGAATGGGGAGGTTGTTCATTTCCGCCCCTCGGGCAATGCGCCGGAGCTGCGCGTCTATGTGGAGGCGTTGAGCCAGGAGCGCTCCGAGCAATTGCTTGAATGGGGACTGGCCGAGGCCGAGCGACGGGTCGGCTGAAGGTTCCCCTTTCCGTATCTCTTATCTTGAAAAGCTACGCTCGTCCCCGCTGGATCGATCCTGAGCGGCGGGCACGCAAGCAGGCTCATTGATGCGCCGGAGGCGCGCTTGACCATTAGCGAGAAGGCGGCGGCCGTTCTGGCCCCAGAGGCCAACAGGGGAGAGGTGAGCTTGGTCGAGCAGGCGCGGGGAAATCCATGTCGGAGTCCAGCGGTTCCCTTGCAAGGGCAGGCCGACCGAATTCGGCAACGCGGAATGGACACAGACACCAGCCCTGACCTGCGCCGCGTTCGCCCCGGCCGCGAGGCTCGCTGCCGGACAAAGTTCAATGGGGCATAGCGTCCGAGAAAGTCTGGCCGAGCGTCTCGGGTCAGGTGATTCCATTTCGGCGGGTACCAAGCTTTGCGCTTTCCCCGTATAGGCGATCTGGACCTGTTCCTCTATAGAGGGGCTCCGCGATCCTACGTGCGTGAGGCCGAGATTTCTGATGTCCAAAGACACTCTGCTGAAAAGACTTAATAATAAGACCGCCGTGATCGGTATTGTCGGGCTGGGATATGTTGGTCTGCCGCTGTCCCTTCGTTATTCGGAGGTCGGATACAAGGTCATCGGCTTCGACATCGACCAAGACAAGATCGATGCTCTGAACAAGGGGCAGACCTATATCGAGCACATCCCATCTGAAAAGATTGCGAAGGCAATAAAATGCGGCTTTGAGCCGAGCTCGGACCTGTCTCTATCCCGCAACGTGGACGCCGTCATTCTGTGCGTTCCCACGCCTCTGACCAAGTATCGTGAGCCGGACCTGAGTTTTGTGTTGAGTACTGTTGATGCGCTCCTGCCATACCTGAGAAGCGGCCAAGTCGTTTCGCTGGAGAGCACGACTTATCCAGGCACAACCGAGGAAGAACTGCGTCCCCGACTTGAAAACGCAGGATTCGTGGTGGGAGAGGATGCGTTTCTCGTGTTTTCGCCCGAGCGCGAAGATCCGGGCAACGCGAGATTTAGCACGCAAACCATTCCTAAGGTCTGCGGCGGCAGCACCCCATCCTGCCTCGAGGTTGGACTTGCTCTCTATGGTCAAGTCATCGACACGGTTGTTCCCGTCAGTTCCACGCAGGCAGCGGAACTCACCAAGCTGCTCGAGAACATCCACCGTGCGGTCAATATAGGCCTTGTAAATGAGATGAAGATCATCGCCGATCGAATGGGGATCGACATCCACGAGGTCATTCGCGCGGCGGCAACCAAGCCGTTCGGCTTCGTGCCCTACTATCCTGGCCCCGGGCTAGGGGGGCACTGCATTCCGATCGACCCGTTTTACCTGACCTGGAAAGCGCGTGAATATGGTCTTCACACGCGCTTCATCGAGCTCGCAGGCGAAGTCAACAGCGCAATGCCCGAATGGGTCGTCGAGAAACTTGCCGATGCTCTTAATGAGCGTGAGAGGCCAATCCGCGGCAGCAGAATTCTTGTCCTCGGCATCGCGTATAAAAAGAACGTCAATGACATGCGGGAATCTCCTGCCGTTGAACTGATGAGCCTCCTTCAGGCTAAGGGTGCGCATATTGACTATAGTGACCCGCACGTCCCAAGCTTCCCGAAGATGCGGCGCTATTCCTTTGATCTCAACAGTGTCAAACTGACCCCTGAGGCGCTGGCAAGCTATGACGTGGTTCTGCTGGCGACAGACCACGACAGGTTCGACTATGAGACGATTGAGAAACACGCGAAGCTGATTGTGGACACCCGCGGACGATATCTCGGCGTGCACAGCAAGGTGGTGAAGGCCTGATCCGGCTTCTGGCGTGGCTGAACCTCCAACCGCTGGATCCACATATTGGGCTGCTAATGAAAATGCTGATCCGGCATTGTCAGAACCCCTTGATGTGTCCCACTGGTGCCAAATTGCCGAACTGCACGATGTGGTTTCCACGCATGACTCCAGCAGCAGCCCTGAATCAGGGGGAAAACTGATCCTAAGGATGCCAGCGGGAAGCTTTTTTCAGACCGGCAATCGCACCATCCTCTCCTATCTGACGAAACCTCTGTCCGATCCCTTGATCCAAGCCCTCGGGGGGACAAGTGCCAGTTGAGCCAGGCTGAAGAGCTGCGGCGTCATTATCGTCGCTGCTCAGGAGCGATCTTTCCGCTGAGCGGACCGATTGGCACGTCCTCCTCCTGCAACGGAACGACCTTGGATGCGGCCAAACCGCAGGTCATTGGTCCGGCTCGTGCCACCTGATGTGAGCCAATCCCATAGCATCCGAGTCCGGGGCATCTTAGGACGGCCTCAAACCCAAAGAGCCGGTGCGGCAAGAGAATGCACAGCAGAATGGTCAATTCCCATTTTCCGAGGTACATTCAGCCGGCAGAGAGCTTCGCAGGAACGCTCGACGTAATAGTGCACGGAACGGCTGTCCGCAGGCTCGTGCACGATCACTTACGCACAGGGGTGATGCGTCCTAAGGGGCATGACTAATTTCGTTTCCCTGACCCTTCAGGCAGGAGAAGGTGTCCCTTCAAGATTCGGACGATGTCTGCAACCTCTTCCCTCGGGATGGCGAACCCGACAGCGCCGAAGGCTGGATGATCGAATGCGAGGAGAGATCCATCGATCTTTGCTACTTGAATGTACCAGTTTGGCCGATAGACTGTTTCAACGCTCAAGCCTTCGAGGCGTTGCATCGGCAAGCCCTGGATCATGCGCTGACGGGTGTGCCCCAGGAGGGTGATCAGCTTGCTCAACTGATCCAGGTTTAGCTCAACAGGTGATCCTGTCTCCCCTTCAGGGCAAATCTCCAAGATAGCCGTTTGTTGGTCATCAGAGATTTGAATACCAAGCCGTGTCCTTTTCATAAACATTCCCTCTCCGGTGAATGGAGTATAGCTTATGAAGCTGGAAATCACGACCCGGCAACACATTGTATACGGGGCAGACGCAGAGGAGGGAGCGCCGTGATCCGCTCGCATGGTGCCATTGCGGTGCGACGATCTCCGGTTGGTGGTCCCAAGACATCGCTGGCGAAATGAACCTATGGCCGTATCCTTGCGAATAGCATCGAGCCAGCCTCTCCGCCATCGCCTGCCTGCTCGAATCCATGGAGCCCGACCCAAGCATCCCGGGTCCGGCATCCCTCTGAGCACCTGATCCGCTGCGCCTCCGGTGCGGCTTCACATCGCGGGTGGGTGCGTTGAGGACGCGCTCGTGAGCTTTCGTTTGATCAGCGCTCCTCGGGTCAGGTCAGTGACAGGAGGCTAGGGCTGCCTTTTGGCTCCTCGGGGGATGCTCTGGCTCGGGAGAGGAGGGTATGGCATGAAGGGGTGAACAAGCGGGAGCCTTGATTTCGCGTGGTGCATCGGGGCCTTTTGTCGTCGTCAGGGCTGTGCCGCCGTCTGTGAAGATCGAAGGGCCCGGAGAGTGTCCACATCAAGCCGTCCGGTTGCTGAGAGGCCTTGAGCCAGCTGGAAAGCCTCAACTGATCGGCGGGTACCTGGGCCGAACACCCCGTCCGCTTCCAATTGCCCGTATCCCAGCTTCGTGAGCGCTTCCTGCGCCTCGCGGATCTCTTCCTTAGAAAGTGAGGCGCTGGCTTCTACGGATCGGGTGGGGCTCACTTGAGGGGATGTTGTCTCTTGTGGGTCCGCTGCCTGGGCTGGATCGTTGGAAGGCTGAGGGCGTATCGCGTCGATTTGGCCACTGACGCGGCCTCGAAGATACTCGAGATGTTGAAGCTCCTTGGTCGTGGCAGCGATCTGCTTTCGGAGGTGCTGCAGGTCCTGGTGTTCCTCTTGGAACTGTGCCAACTCGGCAGCAAGAGCATCACGCTCTGCGGCGGCCTCCGCAGCAGCTTGGGACAAGCGTGCAATCTCAGCCTGTATGTCAGCGTCAGGAGATCGAAAACCTAGGACTGATAGACCGTAAAGCGCCCATCCCGTAACGGCCGCCAATAGTGTCAAACGTCTCATCATCACGCAACCCGCTGTAATCTTGCTTCATATCTGCTGCTGATATAGGCAGCCCAGGATATGGCAGGAAGGGGTGAAGTTTCCGGGGAATCGCTCACGTCGCTAATGACTCCAGCAGGTCTGCGGCAATTGCTGGCACGGCGGTAATCGCTTGCCGGTTGCGGCGCATCCAAAGCCGGTGCAACAGCGGACGAGGTATCAGACGGTCGTATTTCGCGTTGGCGAAGTTATCAGACCATAAGCATGAGTCTTCTAAATCCGTTGTTCCGTAACAACGGATGCGGTCGAGCGCTGCGGCGATCTGATCCAGGGATGCGTCCGCTGTGGAAATAGCGAGATCATGGGCCTGCGCCTTGACCTGCTCTTTGCGCAAGGTAGCTGCAAAGACATGACAGGCTCCCGAGCCCCTCCATGGGAACAGGTGCACACCTCCGTTCGACACGATCACGCGTGTCTCGGCCAAGCCGTACAAGCTGAAAGCCCTGCGTGCCTCGGAGAGAAAATGCTGAGCCTGGGTGTCAAGATATTCAGGTATGTCGTCGGACGAGTAGACCGCTCTCATCTCCTCAAGCAGCCGGTCGTGCAGATCCTCGGCGGCGCCAGCGTCAAACTGTGGAGCCGCTCCTCCCTGGTGCGGCGCCACCTGCAGGATGCGAGAGCGCGTGTCCACCGCTTCCACGATCCAGTGCCGCCCGGCGAAAAGTATGAGCGTTCCCTTCGCAACAGGATTCGACAGGGGGATAGTTCCAAGGGGAACCTGCCCGGACAACACGCGCCATTCCAGGTCGCTTTGGAACATTGCGAAGAAATCGCGTCGGGATACGATTGCCTCGCCACCTTCGCCGAGCATGAGTGATCCGTCAGCCGCTACCTCGATCAATTTGCCCGGGCTTTGAATTGCCGCGTTTAGAAGGTCAACCAGATCCTCCCGCCCGATATCCTCAAATGGTCCCGGACCAGCAAGGAGGTTGAAGATCGTACGGGGAGTGGCTCCCGACCGCTCAGTGATGACGGACAGGATCTGGTGAAGAAGCGCTGTCGCCAAGGCGTCGCTGACCGGCGCCGGCTCGGCGAAGCGCGCCTGAAGGAGGCGAACGGAGGCAACGGCGCGGACCGTATTCGGGCGCAGGCGATCCCGGAAATCGGAGCAGTGGTCAATCACGGGTTCACGGATGTAGAGGCGAAGAATCGCTGGCGATCCGCGCCTGCCCGCTCGGCCCAACCTCTGACGCAGCGACGAGATCGAACGTGGCGCACCCACTTGTGCGACGGCGGAGACGGACCCGATATCAATGCCGAGTTCCAGGGTCTGGGTGCAGACGACGGTTGTCGGCAAGCTGTTCTGTCTCAACCGGTCTTCAACCTCACTGCGGATCTCCTTGGAAAGGCTGCCATGATGCGCAAAGAACTCGTTCGGAACGTAGGCCCTCACCGACCGTGTCCGCAGGCTGCCTGCGATGGATTCGACCTCTCGTCTCGTTTGCGCAAACACGAGGTTGCTCGAGCCACGCAGGGTCTGGAACAGGTGGTCGACGATCCGTGGGTGACTCGCCATTGGACGGCCCACAGCTTTGGTCTCGCGGCTCTCGGCAGGTGCTGCGTCGAGATAGCCCATCACCTTCAGCATGACCTCGGTTGCTGAGGTGTCGCCTTGGACCAGGGTGACGGATGAAGGCGCGGTCGGGCGAAGCCAGACCGCCGCTCGCGCAAGGTCGCCAATCGTCGCTGACAGTCCGATCCTCCGGGCGGGTGCCGTGCTCCATGCATCGATCCGTTTCAGGAGGGAGGCAAGGTGAAGCCCACGCGGGCCGGACATCAAGGCGTGGAGTTCGTCAATCACGATGAAGCTCAAACGGGACATGAGCCGCTTGGCGTCCTCGGGACGGCGCACCAGCAGCGCTTCCAGGGACTCCGGGGTGATGAGCGCCATGCCCGATGGATCGGCGAAGGCGCGTGTCTTCGCGCCACGTCCCGCATCGCCATGCCAGGGTACAAGCGTAAGACCAAGCCGTTCGCAAAGCGGAGATAGCCTGCGGGCCTGATCGTTGATGAGCGCTTTGAGCGGGCTGACGTAGAGCACGGCGAACCCGGTCCTCTGCTGGTCCGCAACGGCTGTCACAACCGGGAGAAAGGCTGCCTCGGTTTTTCCGGCGGCTGTGGGAGCAGTGATCAGGAGATCGCCGCACCCGCCAAGAATCGCATCAATGGCCTGTACCTGGAGCGGGTGCAAGGTCTTCCAGCCCTGATCCCTGATCCAGGCCTGCACCTCGGGATTCAGCCGGGCGTACGCCGTTTCGGCGCTAGATACGGATGCTTGTAAGATCATCGTGGAGGGCAATCACGCCATGGCTGACCGCACCGTCATCTGCGCCCTGGGGCATCTGGCTGGTGTCGAGCAAGGTCTGCCAATCGGTGCCGGGGTTTTGCTCGAGCAGGCTGAGAAGCTGGACGAAACGCCTGACGGTACTGCGCGGCGTGCGGAAGTAGGCGTCGCCGATCCGGTCGCGACAATCGGCCATGAAGGCCATGATTGCCTGATCCGGCACCAGGTGCTTTGAGGGATCATACCCTGAGAAAACACTGCGGATCTGCGAGAGCAGCACGAAAAGCTCCTCGGGCGCCAGGGTCGGCAGGCGGATCACCGGGCCGGACAGGTCAACGAGGCCGACCCGGGCAAAGGAATTTTCCTCAAGCCTGCTGCGCAGCGCGGGGTAGCTGAAAACGCCACGCCGCGGGTCCTGGAGAAAGTCTGGAGTTCCGCCAAGGACAAAGCCGATCCCTGCGCCGTCCCGCTGCATGACATCGTTCACCATGGACAGGATCTGCTCAAGGTTCTGACCGCGCGCTAATGGGTTTTGGATCCTGTACAGGTTCACCAACTCGTCGAGGATTACGAAGAGCCCGGCGTAGCCAGCCACCCTGACGAAGCGTGCCAGCGACTTGAACGCATCGAGGATGTTGGCGTCTTCAATAATCGAGCGAACGCCGAGCGCTTCACGAGCCTCGCTGCGCGTGGTGTACTCGCCACGCAGCCATCGCAAGGCCGCTGCCTTGAGAGCTTCGTTGCCCTTCTGGGATCCAGCCCAGTAAGCCTTCAGGACCGCAGCGTAGTCATAGCCGCCGGCTTGCTCCTGGATGGGAGCAAGCTTGCTGTCGATAACGTCTTCGACCGGGAGCCCGGCCGTAGGCGCCTCCTTCATAGCGTCCGTCACGAAGCGCTCGACGATCCGGCCAAGTGCGCCTCCGTCCGGAGCTGTGCGCGTCGCGAGGTTTCGCACCGCCTCGGCATAGAGCGTGCGTGCCTGTCCCGAGGTTCCGTGCAGGCGACGGTACGGCCCGAGATCAGCATGGGCGGTGACGAGCCGGTGCTCCAGGGCGACAATCCGCACGAGACTGAGGAAGAAGGTTTTGCCAGCGCCGTACTCGCCGATCACCAGGCGGAAGGAGGAGCCTCCACCGGCAACGTGCTCGATGTCTCGCCTCAGGGCGGTGATCTCGGCAAGCCGTCCGACCTGGATATGTTGCAATCCCGTACGCGGCACCGCCCCTGCGGCGAGGGCCCGCAGGATGGCACCGCGATCCGCCGGGCGGAGCGTAATTGGCGCTTTCATGTGACGGGTTCCCGGAATGCGGACAAGGGCCCCAGGAGGTGAGGAGCAATCGCTATACTGTCAGCGCCTTCCAGCAGCAGCTCATCGACGCGATCAAGGCCCCATTCATTGATCACATCGACGGCAGCCTCTGGGAGTAGTCCGAGCATGGCTGCCCGCACGGCGAAGTCATGGCAGGGCAGGGGAGATATTTGAACCAGCGCATCGAGCAAGCGACCGTGCCGCGCGTCCAAGCCTTCGAAGAAGCAAATCTCCGGCTCACTTGATAGGGCTGAGACCGAAGGTTGCGGGATGTCGACCGGCTCCTCGTCAGCCTCGTCGGAGAATAGGTCAACAATCTGCGCCGTGTCCTGCTTCAGCCGGGCAACATGGGTGAGGTCGAGCAGGAGTCTTCCAGTGACCTCGGCCGATGCGGTCAGGGGTTTGCGGACAGTGTCCGTCGGTCTAGACCAGCCGGCGAGACTGCATCTGTGAATGGCAGAGTGCAAAAGAGGCATTGGCAGCGCCATCGCTCGAAACAGGGCCTGGAGCATTGCCATGTCCGGTGCTGTTGCCTGCCCATCCGTCAGGGCGGCAGCGACGAAAGCAGAACCGATCCTCATCCGCTCAGGGTGCGGAAGCGCTTTCAGCTTCGCTGGGCGGGGCCGGACAGGGGTGTGGTGCAGGGCGACCGCATAGGCAAGCAGGCGAGCTCGCTTAAGGGAGTTCGGTAACGTCTGCGACCGGATAAAACGGACGATGCTTGTTTCTCCGTCCTTGGCGGCATCCCTCATTACTGACGCATGGGTTGCAACCTCGATCACCGGCCGGAGCGGGTCGGCCCTGCCTTGCGTTGCGTCGATGGGGCCGCCTTCTGGCGCCCGGAACAGCACCACATGGCTGTCAACGCGTGGTCGGCGCGTGCCGTAACGCGGATCCGGTTCGACAGCCAACCCTATGGCGTCAAGAAGCCTATGGAGCTGATGAAAAGCGCGGGACGAGACCGATCCATTTCCAGCGACGGGGACCCCGGCTAGCACGAGGAGGGGCTTCAGCCCAATGACCAGTTTTCTTTTGCCCTGCATGAGGCCATGAAGCTCTCGGCCAAGCGCGCCGATGACAGTGGTGCGCTGCAGGGCGCGGGGTAGAAGGAGCGCAGCCTCCAGGCTCTCGCGCGCCTCAGGTCGCCTGCCGACGAAGCGCTCGAAGGCCTCAAGCTCGTCCAGGCAGGATGCAAGAAGGGAAAGCACGTCATCAAGGGCGCAAGGGTCGGCGATGACGTCCGGGAGATGCTCATGGCGGCCTCGAATGCGCACCTCGAACGTTCCGCTCGCCGAACGGTAGGAGATATTGATCCGAGTGTTGGGCGGCTCGACCCTGAAGCCCGATGGATACCGACTGCGGAAGCGAAGCTGCCAGAGGACCTTGAGTTCTTGGCGGATCAGTGAATCCTCGAATGGGCATTCTTCGCCTGCAAGGGAGGCGAGCCACAGGAGGACATCGTCCGCATCCAGAGGGGATCCGGCTGCGACTATGGACCCGAGACGGATGCGGGTCTCTAGCGAGTTCCCGCGCACTGAATCCCGAGTCAGCGTATTGCGTCGATCACCTGTCCGCACAAGAATCGCGGCTGTCTCAAGGAAGCATTCATACCGGAGGCGGATGTATTGGTCGTCGCCATAGAGCCCAAGCAGACGCTCGGCCTCGGCGATGAGCTCAGTCTCTTCCCCTCGGGCGCTCTCTCTGAAGAGGCGATGTTCAAGGCCGAAAAGCCTGAGGAGACCCCATCTCTTGTCTGCGCCGGGGGCTCGGCATCCCCCGGCCATCCAATCGAGATATGCTCGCCGCGCGACCGGCGGAAGGTTCTCATAACTTGGCCGGTCGTCAGGCTCCTCGGGTATGGGGCGGGCCACGGCCGCGACCGCTAGGGCGGGATTGATCAGGCAGTTCTCCTGTGGACCTGCGACGGAGCGCAGGCTCTCGCCCAGGTAGAAGAGCCCTGAGGTGAGAGTGATCCCCTGGAGCCGCACCACTTCGTGCGGTCTGATCCAGCGGGCCGTTGGGGCTCTTGGATACCGGCGTTGCCGCGGGTGTGCCGGCCAGCTAGGCGCAGTCAGGAGCCTTGGCACCCCAGCGGCTCTAACAGGCAGTTGTCCCGGATTGAAGACACCCATATCCCATGCGGAGCCGTCCAGCCTTGACGCTGTAAGCGCAAGGCTGCCTCGAGGGGGCAAGGTCACGTCCGTGGAGAACAGGTTGGCCGTAATCATGCACAAGGCATCATTCATGGGCAGCATCCTGCAGACCTGCGCCGGCTGTGCCGGGGCAATGTGCGTCATCTGCGAATTCATGCGATTGTCCTGTTCATATCGGCTTCGCGTCCTCAGTTCCGGCAGAGCCTTGAAGCTTGGCCATATTGAGGATCGACCGTGATTTCGAATTCGGCAAGCCGATTCTTCTGCTGCGACTCGGCGGGCGGAAAGCTGCCCTCGCAGAGGAGTTGAATGGTCTTGGCGTGCCGTGCACGATTGCTGGCCGATCCGGCGGTTTGAGGTTCGCAACGGAGCCTTCGCGGACATGGAGGGTGATTGCATGTTCTGGCAACATTGTCCCGGCAAGGTGCCCGCTGACATGTGGGACAGGCAGCGGGCGTTCCCGCGAGCAGAAGATATAGGGTGGCCGACGTGCTTGTCGGCGGGTTACTGGATGCTCAAGCGTAAGATCCGAGGAGCTTGCTGATCCTGTGGTAAGCCGCCTGCGTCAGTCGATGTAGCCGTTCTCGCAATGCGATTGCCGGCCTTTCTAAAGGGTGCACGGGTGAGCCGAACTTTCTCAGGGTCCG
The DNA here is from genome assembly GCF_014699075.1 of Microvirga sp. Lineage (GTDB taxonomy): Bacteria > Pseudomonadota > Alphaproteobacteria > Rhizobiales > Beijerinckiaceae > Microvirga. The sequence goes on from NZ_JACXAB010000005.1 coordinate 364,845, forward strand.
AATATCGCCCGTTACAAGGGTCGTCGTGGAACGGGTTAGTTGTCAGCCTGTGACGGGCGCTTGCTATGCAAGGCTTTCCGGGAGACCGGATTTCGGAGTTTTCGCGTCCCCCCGTTACTCTTATTATCTGTAACGTTTTTCCAAGCGAAGGTAACGTTTTTCCAAGTTCGTCTCACGCTCCTCGCGGCTCCGAACAGCCACCCGTGACACGTTTTTCCAAGCGAAGGTCACGTTTTTCCAAGTGGAGGTAACGTTTTTCCGAAAGTCATTCCTGCCGATGGCAGAGCCAGAGCTGTCGCTGCCAAAGACACAGTGGAAGATGGCAGGAACCCTTCATGCTTGAGGATCGATGGCAACCACGAGAGGCGCGAGCTTGCCCAAACGCGCAAATCGGGCGCCGATTTAGAGGGGCAGGGCGGCTCCCAAGGCGCGTATGCTCCACCTGCATGTCGGCCTCCACCAGACTCGCTCAGCCGAGAGGCGCCCGAGAATGGATCAGGGAGACGGCTGAGTTTTTGCTCCCCTGATCCGTGGCAGGAGCGACCTTAGACGGCCTGGGTGATGCATGTCTCCAGGGTGCCTTGAAGGCCGATCCTTTTGCTTTTGCAGCCGACGCCGTTCCAGTCGACCCAGACGCCGAGATGCTGTGAGACCTAGATCTCGCTTTCAAGGCCGGGCGCTATGGGCACCTGCATGACAGCGAGACGCAAGCCTCGGTGCCTGGGGGAGGCCTCATGATATCCGTCGCCAGCGCCGGCCGCGGGTGTTGCTGCCCAATAGCAGCCTGCCTGCGTTGATGAGGGAGGGCAGGCCGATATCGCGTGTGGTTTCCAAAACATCCTTGCGGCCGCATACCGGTTTAAGCAAGCCTGAGCTGACGAGGGTTAGGCGCTTGTTCTTCAACCCGGGCTGTATCGAGCGGATTTCCTTTACACGGGCGCGGGAGCCCTTCGTCACCACGCACCAGCCGTCCACCACAAGCGCGGTCGCGCTGACCTCCGGATGGTCGAGCTGGAACCAGCGGGCATCCGGACGTTTGAGCAGGTCTCGCGGAAACGCCGTCGTCCAGCCGACCGCCGGCGGCAGGACCTCCGCTTCGGCAGCAGGCGCCACCGTATCAAGGTCTGGCGTCAGACCAGGATCGGGGTTGTCCTGTTTCGCCTCCAGGATGGTGCATCCCGCGACCGCCAGCATCCAGCGCAGGCTGTCGAGCCAGCGGTTGACTCGCGTGATGACGCCGGGCGGCAGACCACGGTCCCGCGGTGGGCGACTGACCACCTTATGGGAGCCCGCACGAGCGGCCTCGACGTGCAGCGCCCGCTCCAGTGCAGCGGCCTCGTCGAAGAGGAGGCCTTTCTCGTCGTCGGTGGTGATGATGACGAGGGTTCGCACGGGGCTCAAGGGTGGGGACTGTCGATGCTGCCGCGTCCGCACAGGAGGCCGGCCTGTTCTGCCCACATGAGTTTCCGGCACAGCCGGCATTCCTAGTTGCGAAGGAGCGCCACCGATAATGGCGTAGCAGGATGGATTCTGGAACTCGGCCCGGCTCAGGAGAATCGCGGCCTTCGGCCATGGCGCGGACCCGACAACGAGCCGCAGGCCGCGGTGGCGGACGAGCCAGACCGTGGGCTCCCGCGGGTCGCGCTCGATTATGAGCTCGTCCGTTTCTTCCGTGGTCGGGAGGAGGAAGGGGGAAGATGGCATGTGAGATCTTTCATGGACGGGGCGGCATACGCCGAGCCCTGAAGGTGAAAAGCGGCTGCCGTCTTGTTGGAAACAAAGGCTGAGCGATGCGGCTTGCAGGCAATGGTGGCTGGCCTGCTCCGGGTCAGGTGGAGGACGCGCCTTTATCCAGGTAACCCGCGGCCTTGAGCCACGACCGGATCGCCGGCGGGTGGCCCTCAAGAATCTGGGTGACCTCGTCTCCTCCCAGCGTCCGCCGGCTCATGAGCGCCGCGGCAACGGCCCGGATGGCGCTTTCATGGGTGCGGACAAGGGTAACCGCCAGGGCCAGAAGCCGCTGCAACTCGTCCTCGACGATCATCGCCAGCTTGGCGTCGAACCGCAACAACGTTCCAGCCTCGTCGAACGCAATGCGATGGGTAAGCGTCGAGCCGAGGCCGAGGCTGGCATGGATCCCGGCGATCAGCTTCGTGGCCTCCTGCAGGTCTGCGACCGCACCAGCATTGGCGCCCTGCGCGCCGAGTGTCTGATCGGCGGCACGCCCAGCCAGTGTCGCTACGGCCTGTGCCTCCAGAAGAGCCCGGCCCGGCATGAAATTGCGCGATGCGATCCGGGTATGACCCTCGGCGACACCACTCGCCTGAATGGTGACGTGGGCGACTTCCAGCCCAAGCCGAAGGGCCAGAACCGCATGGGCCGCCTCGTGCAACGCGACGCAGCGCAACTCATCCGTCGTTCGCGAATCGGGCGGCGCGACCTCGTGCAGGAGATCCTGCAGGTCGATAGGGCGGTGCTCCGCCCTGGCACGGCGCCGCGCAGCCTTCACCCAGCCCTCAAGAACCGCGCCGGTCGCATTGGGGCACAGGCGCGCGATCTGCGTTAGGTCGGTATCTGAAAGGTCTTGCCCAAGATGGGTCCGCAGGATACCGGCTCGGCCCCTCTCGTCCGGAGGGCTGATCTCGATGGTCCTGTCGAAACGGCCGGGCCGCAGGAGGGCGGCGTCGATCCTGCTGACATGATTGGTCGCGCCCAGCAAGATAACGGAGGGTGCGGTCCGGCGCGTCTGGTCGATCTGCAAAAGCAGCCCGGTTACCACGGGGGTCCACCAGTCAGATCGGCCTCCTGACATTTGAGCCCTGTCCGGGATCGCATCGAGTTCGTCCATAAAGCCGATGACGGCTCCCGAGCCGGTGGATGCCGCCTGGTGTTGCAATTGCTGGAAGAAGCTCGTGAACGCCTTGACGATGCTGTCCAGGTAACCGGGGGATTGGGCGAACCACTCCGAGACACTCGTGGCGACGATGGGTACGCCCGCCGTCGAAGCGATCGAATGGGCGAGGATCGTCTTGCCCGTCCCGGGTGGGCCGAAAAATACGCATGACCCGAGCTCCGGCCGGGTGCCGGTGGCGCGGGACCGCTCGATCTCGGCCACGGTTTCGAGGGCCCAGGCATGGGCTTCGCCATAGCCGCTCAAGGCCTCGAGCCGCGGAACCTCACCACCCGCGCGCCTTGGATTGCGCATCCGTGCGGCCCGTCTGATGCGGTCGACACAATCCTGCGGTGATGATGATCCCGGCCGAAGCGCGGCGGCAAGATCGTTGAGGTCGACTCCAGCCAGATCGTTGGGCTCGAGGTTCGTCGCGGTACGGCGGCGGCACCAGCGCCGGAGCGCCTCGTTCATGACCGCGACGTCCGGAAGGCTGATCACGAACTCCTGGTCAGCTGCGGCCGTCAGGGTTGTGGCGAGACAGTCTGGTGACGGCGCAATGCCCACGACGAGGTTGCCGAGCGCGATCAACCTCCCGGCCGTTTCGTCCGTCGTGCTGCTGGTCTTCGGCCGCGTTGCGGTGACCACCGACGTTCCGGACCTAGCCATTGATCGGACGGCGTCGCCGACAGCATCCACCCATGTGGCGCTTGGGACCCGGATGATCAGGACGAGGGGGCCGCCGCGACGCAGGAGGCGGCGACCGGTGCGGCCCAAAGCGCGGTCCAGGCAGAGGCCGACCAGGAGGCTGGTCGCTGAGGCAGGGCGCCTGCGGGAGGACGCAGGCGGCAGGGCGTCGTGGAAGGTCTCGGAGCAGGTATCCATGAAGTCGTCGAAATGGATCGCGGTGCTGTCGGTCTCAGCCGTGCCGACCGGGCTCCCAGTGCTGGTCTTGGCGGCAAGCGTGTCGTTGAGGGGCAACATGGACAGTATTTCTCCACGAAAAGAGGGAACGGGATTAGTCGACATTGGAAGACGGGGCTGTGGCGCGGCGCTCAGGCCGCAGCGCGGCGGCTGTCCGGCGAACACGGCTCGAGCCATGGGCACCCTGCGGCTCGCAGAAGAGGGCGTCCTTGGGCCAGGAGGCTCTCGAGCATTTCCTTGCGTGCAGGTGGCGCCGGCATGCTGACCGATGCGCGCCCGCGCACCAGCCTGACCCGGCCGGCGCTCCAGGCCAGCGTGCCCAGCCGCGTGCGCCAGAAGGCGATGTCGGCTTCGCTCAGGATCGGGCTGCCTGTGGTGAGGACGAAGACCTCATCAATGGGGCGCAGATACCCATTCCACCGTTGGTCATAGAGGCGAGCGTGGAGCTCGACCCCGCTGCCAACGCGCAAGCAGGTCTGGCCGGTGTTCTCATCGAACCCCACCAGCAGGTAGGCCGAAGCATGGGCGAGCAGGTCGAGGCGCAGCAGGTGCGAGAGATCGCACCAGTGGCTGGTGGCGACCACTGCCCTGGTAAGATCGCACTCAGCGATCCTGACGGACGTGCCGGGAAGCGGATCACGGATTGTGACACATGGCAGGCTGAGGCTTGTGTCCCACATGGCAATTTCCTTTTGAAGATGAAGCTTCGCCCCGGCGCCGTGCGGCGCGCAGGCTCGTCACCCGCCGGCGCGGGCGACGGGAGGAAGTGAGACGAAGCAGGAGTTGGCGGCGGTCTGGCCCTTCACGGAGGGAGAGGCCTGATTGCGATCCTCAGGGGCGCAAGCGCCAGAACAGGAGATCAGGGCCGAAGGGGGACTCCAGATCCACCCCGAAGAAGCCCCTGTCGACGAGCGCCAGGACAGCCGAGAGCGGCTGAGGGTAGTTCGGGATGGCGCTCACGAGGTCTGCCAGCGTGACCACGTTGGCCTGGCTCGCGACCGCGAGCAGGGTCGCACGAGCGTCGGAGTCGTGATCGGGCTGCGTCACGCCATCAGGGGAGCCCATGGGACTGAGCATTGCAGCGGGAAGGGGCGACACGCGCCCAACGTCGTTGCTGGTCAGGGTCGTGGATGCGGCCGAAGGGCCGCAGTGATGGTTGCGCGAAGCCGCAGCTCCGCTGTACAAGGCCTCAGCCATGTCGTTCTCCTGTTAGCGCAGGAACGGATGGTCAGGCTGTTGGCGTGGCTGGTACCCGCGCCGGCAGCCGCTCTGGGCCATCCGCTCACCAGGGTTGCTTGCCTGGTAACCATCCAAGTTGGGGCACAGGCATTCTTAGGACAAGAAGCCCGATGGGATTTGAAGCAGGCATGGTTAACGGATTATTACCTGCCTCATGCCCGAGAGAAACGGAGAGTATCGTGCGCGGTAGGCCTCGTTGGAAGCCTGAGGGGAGCGCTACAGCAGTACAATGAAATAGAATTGCATCATCGATGCCCTGCCTGCGGCTAAATGCGCAACTTTCACGCCTCCGCCTGCAAGTTGCATAAAGTTTTTACCTGAGTACTGGTAGGACCATATTCGAATAAAGAAGCAGAAGCCAGAAGCCTCATCAAAAGAGGCTCGGTGAATGTTGGGGCATTGCAGCATGATTTTGAATCCCGGTGTCGCTCCGAGCGGCAACTTCTCGTTGTCTAATTGGAAAATCACTCTTCCAGTCGATGCCTCCGGCACGATCAGCGGCACGGCCACCGAGATCAAAGCCCTCTCCGGATATCAGCACTCAAGTTATTTCTACACCGCCAGCGATGGAGCCATGGTGTTCTATGCTCCCGTCGATGGTGCAACAACGAGCGGCTCCAAGTATGCGCGCTCCGAGCTTCGGGAAATGAAAGGCGCTGCAAAGGCAGCCTGGAGCCTCAATGAGGGCGGTCTCCTGAATGCGACCCTTGAAGTCGATCAAGCTCCAGTTCGTTTCGATGGCTCTGCCGGACGAATCGTGGTTGGTCAGATCCATGGTCAAGACGACGAACTGATTCGCCTATACTGGGAAAACGGATCAGTTTACTTCGTCAACGACCGGGCAGGATTAGACAATTCAGAAACAACCTTCAAGCTTACAAACGGCATTGGCCAGACACCGAACGTATCCCTGAACGAGCGGTTTTCGTACATCATCGATGCAAAGGGTGACGACCTGAAGGTCAGCGTCCTGGCTGACGGTCAGACATACTCGTCCAGCACCCGCATCAATGACGTGTGGGATACAGATACGTTCTACTTCAAGGCCGGCACGTATCTTGGAGTGAACGAGACGCAGGGTTTCGGGGCAGGGCAGACTTCGTTCTATGCGCTGGACTTCAGCCATACCACGGACACCACCGGACTCACCGTGGTGTCGGATGCACCGATCTCGCTACGTCCCAGTACGTTGAAGGCAATCGAGAATATCGCAACCTGCGCCCTGCAGTACATCGCATCCTATAAGGATTTATCGAACGCCTTTGGCACGAATGCTGCTGACGGATGTAAGCATTTTTTCAACTATGGCCAGAGCGAAGGACGCGGCCTCCTGTTCAATGGCCTTGAATACATTGCCTCTTATGATGATCTGACCTTAGTGTTTGGAGGAAATGCGGAGGCCGGGGCTGCGCACTACATCACATATGGGCGCAATGAGAACCGCCAGATCACCTTCGATGGACTGGAATACATTGCGTCGCATGGTGATCTTATTCAAGCTTTCGGTGCGAATGCAGATGCCGGGTCTGCGCACTACATCACATATGGGCGCAATGAGAACCGCCAGATCACCTTCGATGGACTGGAATACATTGCGTCGCATGGTGATCTTATTCAAGC
>NZ_JACXAB010000060.1 GCF_014699075.1 Microvirga sp.
GGGCAGTTCCTGCTCAAGGACGTCGGCCTGCTCGCCCTCTCCCTCTGGATCGCCATCGACTCGCTCGCGGCGCTCCGTTCCGGCCGCTGATACTCCGATAGCAGCAATCACCATTCCCAAACCGGCCATGCTGGCCCATTCAACATTAGGAGTTTTCCATGTTTGTCACATTCATGCTGTCGAAGATCCGCGCCTATCAGCGCTACCGCGAGACCGTCCGCGAACTGATGCAGTTCTCCGATCGCGAGCTCGATGATCTTGGCATCTCCCGCGGCGAGATCGATCTCATCGCACGCCAGAACGCAGTCTCGTCAACCACTTCCTGAGCCCATCGTCCTCATGACGGAAGGAGAACAGCCAATGAAGACCTATCACAAGAACCCCGACGCCCTGTCCTGTCTCACCCCGGAGCAGTACCGGGTAACGCAGACGGACGGCACTGAGCGCCCCTTCGCCAACGAATACTGGAACAACGACGAACCCGGACTCTATGTTGACGTCGTCTCAGGCGAGCCTCTTTTCGCCTCGTTCGACAAGTATGACAGCGGCAGCGGCTGGCCCAGCTTCGTCAAACCGATTGAGGCCGACAACATCATCGAGAGCCGCGATACGAGCCATGGCACTGTGCGAACCGAGGTGCGCTCGGCCCACGGCGACAGCCACCTGGGACACGTGTTCCCGGATGGACCACAAGAGGACGGCGGATTGCGTTACTGCATCAACTCGGCCTCGTTGCAGTTCGTCCACCTGGATGAGTTAGAAAGTAAGGGCTATGGCGAGTTTCGCAGGCTCTTTGCAGAGAAAGGAGAATGAACATGACTGGTGTAGTTGAACGGGCCATTCTGGCCGGGGGCTGCTTCTGGGGCATGCAGGATCTCATCCGACGCCGCCCCGGCGTCGTCTCCACCCGCGTCGGGTACTCCGGCGGGGACGTGCCGAACGCGACCTACCGCAACCACGGCACACACGCCGAAGCGATTGAGATCATCTTCGACCCGGAGAAGACAAGCTTCCGCGACCTGCTGGAGTTCTTCTTCCAGATCCATGACCCGAGCACGAAGAACCGGCAGGGGAATGACCTCGGCCTGAGCTACCGCTCGGCGATCTTCTACACCTCGGACGAGCAGCGCCAGGTGGCCGAGGACACGATTGCGGATGTGGATGCCTCGGGCCTGTGGCCGGGCAAGGTCGTCACGGAACTTGCCCCTGCGGGTGACTTCTGGGAGGCGGAGCCGGAGCACCAGGACTATCTCGAGCGGCTTCCGAATGGCTACACCTGCCACTTTGTCCGTCCGGGTTGGAAGCTGCCTCGTCGCAGCACCGCTGCCTAGGTCTGCAAGCATGGAGCGTTGATCTCCACCCGGAGATCTCCGTAAAAGAAAGGGCCCGGATTGCTCCGGGCCCTTTTGTCTGCTCGATTAGAGTCATCATGGTCGACACTTATGCCGGCTGTATGAGCGGCGCTCAAAGCTCCAATCTTCAGGCGTGAAGACTAGCGCGGACCGTCAGAACACAATTCACACTCACAATTTCCGCAAGTTCCGACAAGCTCCCGCAATATCGAGACAATCGCTGACTAGGCGTCAATGGGCATTCGACTCATGATAACGCGTGAGACTACCGCTAAGTGCTTTCCAGGCGCGTACCGCAAAAATGGCCGAATTGGACCGGAACAAGTTAGTCGTCCATACAGATTGGCGTGCTGTTTAGGCGTGTGGGACTGGCGAATAGCAGCAAGCGAGGCCACCATGAAACACGACCATATCGCTTCACCTGTGGCTGGAGACTGCGATTGAGGCTACCCTCGAACCAAGAGCATATCCCCACCAAAGAACAAGCAGTTAGCAAAAAGTGAGGTGTTTGATCTGCGGATTTCTTGCCGAAGCCTAGCCCAGACCTCCGGACCTGTAACACGCAAGAGAATCTGCACACGGCGTTCATCGAGGTGCTTGCCACCGCGTGTTCGCTTAACTCACCGATGGGACGGCAGCAATGGCAGAAATTGGGCAGGCGGTACGCCTCCAGGTCGCGAATGCTCCCCTTGGCGATGCAGGACGCGGCATAGCTCGGATGAGCCATCAGGCACTCACAGCGATGGCTCTTCAAGAGGGAGAGGCTATCGAAATCATCGGCAAACGCCACACGACGGCTCTGGTCGTCGGCCCTTATCCTGAGGACGAAGGGCTCGACATCCTCCGCCTCGATGGCCTCCAGCGCGTCAGTGCCGCGGTCGGCAGTGGCGATTATGTCGAGGTCAAAAGGGCCGAAGTTCGCCCAGCAGCGCGAGTCGTGCTCGCTCCCGCCCAGAAAGGATTCCGCCTGCAGGGTTGCAGCGACGCCCTGAAGCGCACCTTCCATCAGCGGCCGCTCACGGCGGGCGACGTGATCTCCACCTCTGTCTGCACCCCCAACATCGCCGGCTCCCGCCTGCCCGACGAGCTGAGCGGGATGTTGAATATTCCGGCCTTCGGCCTACAGGAGATCCGTCTTGTGGTCGTCTCGACCGAGCCCCGCGGCATCGTTCAGGTCACGGCCAAGACAGAAGTCGATCTTCGTCCGCAGTTCGAGGAGCCGAAGGAAGTGCGGCGGGGGGACGTCACATATGACGACATCGGCGGTCTCGGCAGCACGGTTGATCAGGTGCGCGAGATGGTGGAACTGCCGCTGCGCCATCCGGAGCTATTCCAGCGCCTCGGCATCGATCCGCCAAAAGGGGTTCTGCTCTACGGTCCTCCCGGCACCGGCAAAACCCGGCTGGCCCGTGCCGTGGCTAACGAGACGGAAGCACGGTTCTTTCACATCGCCGGCCCCGAGATCATGGGCCGTCACTACGGCGAGTCGGAGCAGCGTTTGCGGCAGGTCTTCCAGGAGGCTCAGCAGAATGCACCCGCCATCATCTTCATCGATGAGATCGACAGCATCGCTCCCAAGCGTGAGGAAGTCACAGGCGAGGTTGAGCGGCGCGTCGTGGCGCAGTTGCTCACCCTTATGGATGGGCTAGAGCCGCGCCAGAACATCGTGGTGATCGGCGCGACGAACCGGCGGGAGGCCATCGACGAAGCCCTGCGCCGTCCGGGTCGGTTCGACCGCGAAATCGTCATCGGCGTCCCGGACGAGCCCGGCCGGCGCGAGATCCTGGCGATCCACATGCGCGGCATGCCCCTAGCCGAGGACGTGAACCTCGACGAGGTCGCCCGAACCACCTACGGCTTCGTCGGTGCGGATCTTGCGGCTCTCTCCCGCGAGGCGGCCATGGACTCCCTGCGGCGCATCCTGCCGGGCATTAATCTCAGGGACGGCATTCCCTCGGATGTGCTCGAGAGCCTGCAGGTCACGCGGCAGGACTTCCTCAACGCCATGAAGCGGGTTCAACCCTCGGCCCTGCGCGAGATCGTGATCCAGGTGCCCAACGTCACCTGGGACGATATCGGCGGTGTGGAGGAGGCCAGGACCCGCCTGCGCGAAGGCGTGGAGCTTCCGCTCAAGAACCCCGAGTCGCTCCGCCGCGTCGGGATTCGTCCGGCCAAGGGCTTCCTGCTCTTTGGTCCGCCCGGCACCGGCAAGACGCTTCTGGCGAAGGCGGTTGCCCGGGAGGCTCAGGCCAATTTCGTGGCAACCAAATCCTCCGACCTTCTCTCCAAATGGTATGGCGAGTCAGAGCAGCAGGTGTCGCGCCTCTTCGCCCGCGCCCGCCAGGTCGCGCCCACCGTGATCTTCATCGACGAGATCGACTCCCTTGCTCCCGTCCGCGGCAGCGGGCTTGGCGAGCCCGCCGTGACCGAGCGTGTGGTCAACACGATCCTGACAGAAATGGACGGTCTTGAGGAGCTTCAGAGCGTCGTCGTCATGGCGGCCACCAACCGGCCGAACCTGATTGACCCTGCCCTGCTGCGGCCGGGCCGGTTCGACGAGCTGATCTACGTGCCGGTCCCCGATGCTCAGGGGCGGCGGCATATCCTCGGCATTCACACCAAGGCCATGCCTCTGGGGCCGGATATCGATTTGGACGTGATCGCCGAACGGACCAGCCGTTTCACCGGAGCCGATCTCGAGGATCTCACACGCCGAGCCGGTCTATTTGCCCTGCGTGAAGCCCTCGACGCGCAGACCATCACTATGGCCCACTTTGAGCAGGCCCTGCGGGAGGCACGGCCCTCGGTCACGCCGGAAATGGAGCACGAATACGAAGACATGGTGGCCACCCTGAAGCAGCAAGGACCGCAGCGCCAAGCGATTGGTTTCCTGCCGTTGAGACAAGCTTCTTCATAGGAGGGCCGAGGCCTTGCCCAGCCCAAGCACGTCGCTTCAATGTTCAGCTGCCCAAGCCTAGCTCTGCCTGCCTAGGCGTAACAGCCAGGTCATTCGGCTCCCTCTCCTTACATCTCCAAGGAGCAATGGTGGTGGTCCCGGATTGTACAGGAGGCAACTTCATGAACCTGCGTCTGCACAATTCGATGACACGAATGGTGGAGCCTTTCGTGCCTCAGGATCCCTACCGTGTCACCATGTACGTTTGTGGCCCAACAGTTTACGACACGCCGCATTTGGGCAACGCCCGGCCGGCAGTGGTCTTCGACGTGCTCTTCCGCCTGCTCCGATATCATTATCCGCAAGTTGTGTACGCCCGGAACTTCACTGATGTAGACGATAAGATCATGGAACGGGCTAAGGCGGATGGAGAACGCATCAGCGACCTGACGGAGCGCACGATTCAAGACTACCATGAGGTCACGGACGCACTGGGTGTGGAGCGCCCAACCCACGAGCCCCGCGCAACCGGCGCCATTGACCGGATGTTGCACATCATTGGCCTCCTGATCGACAGAGGGCACGCCTATGAGGCCGAAGGGCACGTGCTCTTTCATGTGCCGTCCTACCCAGCCCACGGACTGCTATCCCGTCACCTCCAGGAGGATTTAGAGGCCGGCGCCCGTGTCGATCCCGCCGCCTATAAGCGGCATCCCTCAGACTTCGTTATGTGGAAGCCATCCACTGTCGATCAACCCGGCTGGGACAGCTCCTATGGCCGAGGACGTCCAGGCTGGCACATCGAGTGCTCTGCCATGATCGAGGCTGTGCTGGGGACCACCATCGACATTCATGGCGGCGGAGCAGATCTGCGCTTTCCTCACCATGACTGCGAGATCAGCCAGAGCCAGTGCGCTCATGACGGAGCTCCCCTGGCTCGCTGCTGGATCCATAACGGCATGCTTCTCATTGACGGGGAGAAGATGGCGAAGAGTGCCGGGAACTTCACCACGGTCCGGGATGTCCTCGATCAGGGAGTTCCTGGTGCGGTGATCCGGCTGGCGCTGTTGATGACGCATTATCGTTCCCCGCTCGACTGGACCCAGCAGCTGCTTCGGGAGGCTGCCACGACACTTCAAGGCTGGCATAGAGCTCTCGACGGCATTGCCGCTGGTCAGGAAACGAAAGGTCATCACGCCCCTGTCCTGGAGGCCCTCGCGAGCGACCTGAACACGCCCTTGGCTATTGCGGAGATGCATCGGCTTGCCCACGATCTGAGGACTGGAAATCCGGACGAGCGGATCCCCATTGCAGCGGCCATGCGGGAAGCTGGCAGAATTCTTGGGTTCGATTTCAACAACAACGATGAGTTTCTGCGCGGACACGTGGGTGAAGAGGTCAGAGCCTTGATCGTGCAGCGTACGGAGGCCCGCCGGGAGGGGAACTGGGCTGAGGCAGATCGCATCCGGGACGTACTGAGGGCTAAGGGAGTGGTCCTGGAAGACACGCCGAACGAGACAACTTGGTACAAGGAGTCGAAACCGACAAGGGGCAACCGAGATGACGTCTGAGCATCGTCAAGAACATCGACCAACAGGCTGGAGAGGAGGACTCCCATGGGCAGCGGCAGGAACGAACGGGCGATTGTCTTCGGCGTTGGGCTCGGCCTGGGCATGGCGCTCGTGCGACGGCTCGCGGGCGAGGGCATGGCAGTCGCCATAGCGGCACGCGACGTCGGGAAGCTGGAGGGCCTGCGCGACGCGGCGGGGCTGCACGGCGTTACCGCCCATGCCTGCGATGTGACCAAGGGGGACGAGGTCGCGGCCGTGTTCAACGCCGTGGGCGCCGCGCCGGATCTCGTCGTGTTCAACGCCAGCACGTTCGAGCCAGGCAGCATCCTCGACATCGATCCCGCCGTTTTCGAGCGGTGCTGGCGCACCGACTGCCTGGGCGGCTTCCATGTCGGCCAACAGGCGGCCCGGCGCATGGTGCCGGAAGGGCGCGGCACGATCCTTTTCACCGGCGCGACCGCGAGCCTACGCGCCAGCGCGGGCTTTGCCGCTTTCGCAATCCCGAAATTCGGCCTCCGGGCGCTTGCCCAGAGCATGGCGCGGGAGCTGGGGCCGCAGGGCATCCATGTCGGCCATATCGTGATCGATGGCCAGATCGCGACGCCCATCGCACGCGAACGTCAGCCGGACCGAGATCCAAACACGATGCTTGACCCCGATGGGCTTTCGGCGACTTATCTGCACCTTCATCGCCAGCCGCATACCGTCTGGACGCTGGAGCTCGACGTCCGGCCTGCGGTCGAGAAATTTTGATCCAGATTGAAGAAATTGACAGGCTGCTGAGGAAGTTAGTCGTGATGCGCCTTGAGGACAGCCTCGCCATGGATGAAGGATAGCAAGTTACCAGCCGGGACGCGGGGTGGTTTTTCTACCGCTACGGCAAGTATTGCGTCCTTTTGGCGTATGCTTCGGCGGAAGCGCTGAAATGGGGCTACACCCGCGTTTACTGTTGTGCCGTAGGGTACCCGGCCTGATTGGATAGCGGCTGCCCCGTCGAGACCGGACCAACGCAGTAGCGGCCTGCCGCTGGCCTGCGCACGTTAAGACGAGCACTGATTTTCCTGTAGTCTGCGGAGAACGAGCATCAAGACAATGCGGCCGGCCGGAGAAGTTCCTCCGTTTCGGTTCCGCAGGTCGTCTCTTGAACTTACGTCATCCCTGATCGCCGTAGTTAAGATCCAGGCGCTCTCATTCGGAATGCATGCGGGCCGCCTTACTTCTCTCATCAGGAAGCCCCTCACGTCATATGTTGGCGTCACCACAAAGTGCGATGATCCTCCCGATCTTTGCATGAGCGATTTCGGCAAGGACACTGTCGGGTGAAGTCGCCCGAACGCGACGCACCAGCGCGCTCAACTCCGCCAGAACGCCTAGTGAATATCGCGAGCGATCAGCCTCGAACATGCGATCCATAGTATTAGTAAGGATTGAGCTTATCTCGACGAATTGGATAGCGAATTCATTTATGGGTTGCGACGAAGATTGATCAGCAATCACAGTTGTCGGGGCCGCGTCCTCCAAAAGGCGACTAGAGTGACAGTTAATCTCGTCAGGCATGTGTCTCTCCGCGGCGTTAAGCTGAGCGAGAGATAGCGGCCTCAAGTATCTCCTTTATGTCACAATTCTACGCCAGGCACGCTATGCTCTGTTTATGCTTGATCCAACCAGGAGGGCGGCGAGGCAAAGAGCGCCTATGAACAATGTGGCGGTCTTCTCGGAGAGAGTGGCAACGGCTCGCCACTCCATGTCCTTGAGCCTGGCCCATAGGCGCTCGGCGATACTGCGATGATTGTGGATCCAGTCTGGACAGGCGAGCGGTGCTTCGTTGGACTTGGATGGGCGATGACGGCCGAGCATCCTCATGCATGAATCGTGGGTAGCGCAAGAGCTCTGCCGGGGACGATGATCAGGCGACAGTCTGGTTGAGCCGACAGAGCAGGAGCGGACGTTGACCTACTGCGCCGGCCCTGGAGGTCTCATAGAAGGAGACCCTCATCAGTGCAGTGATCCCCTCTCCTTGACGCCGGAAGGGTAGGTGCCGATATGCCCAATCGCTTTTGACTGAACGCTTCAGGGCAAGAGTGGGAAATGTTGAGACCTGTTCGAGGCCGGAAGAGCTCTCGCGAGAAAATTCTCGACGCGGCTGCGGAGCTTGTGAGCGAAATCGGTTCGGGGCGGCTGACACTGGAAACCGTCGCCGAAAGGGCTGGTCTCAGCAAGGGCGGTCTGCTCTACAACTTTCACACCAAGGAAGCGCTGCTTCAGGCCATGGTCCAGCGCCTTGTCGACGAGGTCGCGGCGGAGCGGGAGACGCTCCGAGTTCAAGCCGAGCCCGGGCGCAACCTGGAAGCGCGCCTGTGCACAGCAGCGCTGCTCAAGCTACGCAGAGGCAGAATGAGGGAGGTCGCCAGTGGTTTGCTGGCCGCGTCGGCCGAGAACCCGCACCTGCTCAAACCTGTGCGCGAGGTGATCAAGGCGACCCTGGATAACCTGAAGGTCACGTCGGACGATCTGGACGCGGCGCTGGTGGGCTGGCTGGCCATTGAGGGTCTGAATAGCCTGGAAATGCACGACCTCAGCCCCTTCTCGGAGGATGAGCACGAGCGGGTCGTCCAGGCAGTCAACCGGCTGTTACGCAACGGAATCGCCGAATAGAACCCATGCGCGACACTACTGGGGGCCAGCGCAAGATCTGATGGGGTAGAGGGTGATGTCACGGTAACTTTTGGTCAGCAGCCTGTGGCCTAATAGCTGCGGCAGGACCAACCCCGTCAGCCATGTGCGACGATTGCGCAGACGAACTGAGGGTGCTGGATCCGCAGGACGCCTGACCGTCTGGGTAAGACGCATCCGTGGCATGCCGCCGATCGTAACGTCCTCTAGATCATCTTTCGCCGGTACTCCCGGGGCGAGTGCCCGGTGGTCTGCCGGAACAGGGCCGAGAACCGGCTCAGGCTGCCGTAACCGACCGTTGCAGCAACATCGCTGACCGACAGCGAAGGCTTGGCCAGGAGCGTCTTGGCCTGCTCGATGCGGCGGCTCATCTGGTAACGGTGCGGCGGCTCGCCGACGGCTTCCTTGAACGCCCGGCAGAAGTGGTACGGACTGAGTCGTGCGATCGCCGCCAGCTCGGCCAGGGAGATATCCTGCTGCAGGTTTTCCTCGATGTAGTCGCACACCGCCTTGCGCTGCCAGCTCGCCAGTCCTCCCTTGGCCGGTCTGTGCCACTCGGTGCGGTGGCCCGGCTTCAGGTCAACTGCCTGACAGGCCATGACCTCCGCCAGCAGAACGGTGGCAAACGCCTCGACATACATGCGGGAATAATTCTCCGGCTGCGCCAGGATGCGGTCGAGCTGCAGCATCAGCTGGGCCAGCAGGGGATGCTCGAAATGCAGCATCGGGGCGAGCACGGGCTCGCCTGCTTCCAACCATGAGCCGATCGCCGGGTCCAGGTAGGCGCCCGTGAAGGCGATGGGCGCGGTTCCCGGCTCGGCCCAGCCCTGCAGCCGGCACCCGGCCGGGATGAAGACCAGCTTGCTCCGGGCATCCCGCAGGGTGGAACGGGGGAGATCGTCCGCGAAGGTTTCACCATCCCTGCGATAGACGTTCAGCCAGGCAAGGTAATGCCGGCTGCTGTGGAGGCTGAAGTCGTGCGGCTGTGGTCGCAGCATCGCCACATGCTCGGCCTCGAGAACGCCCCAGCCATGGCTCAGCCGCAAGGTGTCGGCGGTCAGGCGGTTGCGAGCCTGCAGGGTTACCACATCATCCCGGTTCATGGTCGTCTCCCGGAGAGGTCTTGACAGTTCATGACGTGTGCGTTGATTCGCCATGGTGAACCCAAGCCAGGCCGGAGACCATTGGGGAGAGCCCGATCCGATCTCAGGGAAAGGCTGAGGCGCCGGCTCAGACCTCGACCATGCGGTGGCGGATGGCGTAGCGCACGATGTCGGCCGTGCTCGTGGCGCCGATCTTGCGCATAGCAGACGCCCGGTGGCTCTCGACCGTTTTGATGCCGACGTTCAGAATGGGGCCGATCTCCCGGCTCGTCCGCCCCTCCCCGATGAGCTGGACGACCGTGCGCTCCCGCGGCGTCAGCGGATCGCCGTCCTGCAGGTTCCCGGGCTTGAGAACCGCCTCAAGCAGGGTGCCGGAGACCTGGCCGGAGATGTAGGCCTCGTGCCGGGCCAGCGTCGCGATCGCCTCCAGGAGATGGCCTTGCGCATCTGACTTGAGCAGATAGCCCCGCACGCCGGCCAGCACCGCCTCCCGGAGGATCGCATCGTCATCGTGCATCGTGAAGATCAGGATCTCGGGCCGCGGAGGCCGAGCCCGGAGCTGCCTGGCCACCTCGATCCCGTTCATGATCGGCATCGCGTAGTCGAGCACCACGATGTCGGGCCTGCTTGCCTTGGCCGCCCTGAGCGCCTCGAGGCCGTCGCGCGATTCCGCGACCACCACCCAGCCGGACCTTGTCTCGATCAAGGCCCGCAGTCCGGTTCTGAGCACATCATGGTCATCGGCAATGAGGATGCGCGTCATCGTGGACCTCGCTGGAAGCAGGGATCATACCCAGGCTAGCTCCATGGTGCTTCGGCACCAGTCCGGTAAACTCCTGAGGTCGGCGTCAGGAGGGTGGATCGCTCGAACCGCCATCTGCTGTTGGGTGCAGCGGGATCGAGGCCTGCACCCTTGTGCCCCGCCGGCCGCTCGTCAGGGTCAGGTCACCCCCGAACTGCCGGACCCGGCTCCGCATGCCGGGAATGCCGACGCCCAGTTCCGGGACGGGATCATCGTTGGCGCCGGCCAGACCGACGCCGTTGTCCGTGATCCTGAGTGTCAGGCTCGGCCCATCCACCTGGATCCTCACCGAGACCCGAGTGGCTTGAGCATGGCGGTGGACATTCGTGAGGGCCTCCTGAACCACCCGGAGAACGGTCCGCTGCACCGGCGGGGCGATCCCGTCCGCGGCATCGTCGATCCTGCAGGTGAGCTTCAGGCTCGTGCGCCGGGCGAATCCCTGAATGAAGTGCCGCAAGGTCGAGGCCAGGCCGTCCCGGTCGAGGCTGGGGGGAAAGAGCAGGTATGAGAAGGCCCGGATCTCGCGCTGGGCCTCGGCCAGTGATGCCGTTGCTCGCTCAAGGACCGCGGCGAGGTCTGGATCATCAGGCACCAACTGCTGTATCTGAGCGAGGCCAAGTCCCGCCGCCGCCAGGTGCTGGGTCGTGGAGTCATGCAGCTCCGCCCCGATGCGCCGCCGCTCCTCCTCCTGGAGGCCAAGAAGCCGCTCCGCCGTGGCGTCGAGCTCCCGGCGCACGCTGGCCAGCTCCGTGACGTCCTCGTGGGCCAGCACCGCATGGACCGCCCCCTCGTGCTCGAAGCGGTTGGCCCGCAGCAGAAACCGGCGGCTGCCGCACAGGTATAGGATCTGGAAATCCGATCGGGTGCCGGCCAGCAGCGCGGTGACCCCCTCGGCCACAGCGGCCGCGTGGGGCTCACATCCGGCACAGGCCCGAAAGACCCTGACGTAGTCGGCTCCGATCGGATCGGTCGGCCAGGTCAGGACGTTGTGCTCGGCGAACTCACGCCAAGCTTGGTTGACGGCGATGATCCGCCCGGAGGCGTCCAGGATGGCAATCTGGGCTGTGAGGGAATCGAGGGTTGCATGCAGCAGGCCCTTGGCGGAGCTCAGCTCGGCTTGGCTGTCCTTGTAGAGTTGGATGCAGATCGCGGACCCGAAAATCCTGCTCACCAACCCGTCCGTGCCGCGCTGGAACACCTTTTCCCGGCTGTGCAGCCAGACATAGCGGCCGTCGGGTCGCCGCATGCGGTACTCCACCTCGGCAATGGCCTCATTGGACAGCGATCGAAGCTGGCTGAGGTGATCGCGCACGGCAGGGAGATCCTCTGGATGAGTCAGAGTGTTCAGGACTTGCTCATGCATTCCGGCGATCTCGTCACGCGACCAGCCCAGGATCTCCCGCGCCTGTCCGGAGATGAAGACATTGCGATGCTCGACGAGATCATAGACGTAAAGGATGTCGGGCGAGGCCTCGATCATCTTCTGCGTAAGGCGCCGGGTCTCTTCCTCCCGTCTCAGCGCCTCGTGCTCGACTGTCACGTCACGGCAACTCCCCAGGAGCCGGTAGATCCGCCCGGAGTCGTCCCGAACCGGGGTGAGCACGGTGTGCCAGTGCCTGACGCCGCTGGGCAGGTCCAGGGTTTCCTCATATCGGATGGCCTCGCCGGCTTCTACGCAGGCCCGGTAATGATCCGTCACGGCATCTGCCACTGCAGCCGGCAGGCATTCATGCGGTGTCCGGCCGGACACGTCAGAGTTTCTGAGGCCCGTGCGCCTCTCATGGGCCGGATTGAGGAGCTCAAAGACGAAACGGTCCGGCTCGACCGCAATGATGAAGAGGCTTTCGTCGGAGTGCTCGAACCAGACCTCACCCGCCTGCCTAAGCAGCGTTTCGGGGACTTGCAAGCGCCGCAATGGAGCTGTCATTCGCCTCTTCCAGCTGTTCCTTGGAACGGACTGGGATTAGACCACGAATGCGTGCCTGCTGGAATCCTTGCGACCCGGCACTTAGGGGGCGGTCCAGGCGTCCGCCAAACGCGGTGGCTGTAGAAATTTTCATGCTATCACATAGCAGCCTTCTAGATCATTTTCCGCCGGTAGGTTCCTGGCGAGAGGCCCGTCATCCTCGCAAAAAGGGCCGAAAACTGGCTTGGGCTGTTGTAGCCGACTGCCGCCGCCACGTCGGCAATGGACAGGGAGCGGTTGGCCAGCAGCCCCTTGGCACGCTCGACGCGGCGGCGCATCTGGTAACGGTGCGGCGGTTCGCCGACCGCTTCCTTGAACGCCCGGCAGAAGTGATACGGGCTGAGCTCGACGATCGCCGCCAGTTCAGTCAATGAGACGTCCTGCGCGAGATGCTCTTCGATGTAGTCGCACACGGCACGGCACCGCCAACCCGCGAGACCACCCTTCACCTGGGAGGCTCTGCCGGTCCTGGAACCGCCCCGCGACAGGCCGATTGCCTGGCTGTGCATGATCTCCGCAAGCATAACCATGGCAAACGCCTCGGCATACACGCGGGAATACATACCCGGCTGCGTCAGGATCCGGTCCAGGTGAAGCATCATCTGCGCCAGCAACGGATGCTCGAAGTGCAGCATCGGCACCAGCCGATCGGCATCGGTGTCAGGCCACGAGCCTGCCGATGGATCAAGATACGCGGCCGTGAAGGCGATCGGGCTCGCGCCCGGTTGCGCCCATCCATGGAGTCGGCAGCCGGCTGGAATGAAGATCAGCTTGCCGCGACCGTCCCGCAGGGTTGAGCGGGGCAGGCCATCGGCGGTTGTTTCTCCATCCTCGCGACAGCCGTTGAGGAGGGCAATGTAGTGGCGGCTGCTGTGAAGGACGAAGTTGTGCGGTTTCGGGCGCAGCATGACTACGTGCTCGGCCGCCAACGCGTCCCATCGAACGTCGAGCCGCAAGGTCTCGGACGGCAGGGGATCGTGGTAGCGAAGATCGACAGCATCGCCGAGTTTCATGGGCCCTCAAGTTGCTTGGAAAGCCACGCCATATCCGTCGACGGGGATGTCTATTCACTCGAATGAGCACAAAGATCCGTCTCACATTTTTACAGATATCCTGGTAGCTGGTCTTGTCGAGGCCGGACATTTCCGAAGAATTCGGACATGGCGTAGACGAATTCAGCCTCGACGGTGCCTGCGCCAGTCGCCGGGGGTGGTTCCGGTGAAAGCCCGGAACACGCGCGAGAGGTGGCTCTGATCGGAGAACCCACACGCCAAGGCGATCGCCCCGAGGGTGTCATTGGTGCTGGCCAGCCGTCCCTTGGCGTATTCAACCCGCTGTCGCAGGAGCCAGCGGTGGGGCGGCTCTCCGGTTGTCGCCTTGAAGGCACGGGAGAAGTGCCTGACGGAGAGCCCACAAGCTGCGGCCAAGTCGGACAGGGACAAGTTGCCTTGGAGGTTCCCCAACAGCATGTCCTTAGCCCGGCGTTCCTGCCACCGCATCAATCCGCCCCGGGGAACGTCAAGTGTGAGGCTGACCCCGCCGTAGGTTTGAGCCAGATGAACCAGCATGGCTCGGAGGATATAATCGACGAAGAGCGGCGAGGCTTCGTGGGGTCGCGACAGGGCCGGCAGGATCGCCCGTGTCAGGTGCAGCATAACCTCGTCCAGTTGCGGCGCCTCGATCGGGCACACAAGCGTCTCGATCCGGGGGGCGTGCGCCTCGTCTGTGAGTTCGTGCAACGAAGCCAGAGGAACGAACACGTGCAAGGAGTCGATCGGCTGTCTGATGTCGGCGATCCATGCTTGCCGTTGATCCACGATCATCAGTCCGCCGGGGGGCTTCGCGGCTGCCCGAACATGGCGATCGTCGCACCAGGCATTGTAGGAATCGGCTCCAATCAAGGTCAGGCTCGCCAGCCAGAAGTCGCGTCGCGCGTTCGGCAAGGTCGAGCCCAGGTCTGGCCGGCCACGGCGTGCCCGGGAAACCGTCAGTCCGCTCTGTCGGAACCGGACCGGCATCAACTGCTCGAAAGCGTCCAGCCGCCTCATGGGCGTGAAATAGGGCCTGAAAGCAACAACTTCATTCTCGGACGCACACATCGCTCTTCGACCGCTCCTCCCTCCACTCCCTGATGCAATCCGGGACAAATCTCCACGAGTTCATGAATGGAGCGGCATTAAGTTCCACTCGCCCGATCAACCCCGCAGGATTTGGCAATTTACGGCATTTTCCGGCAATCGCGTTCTAACACCGGACGGGCAACCGGAGCTATTTTCTCCCGCAGCGTAAGAAACAAAGGCGCTCCAAGCCGCCGCTTCGACCCGAACCAAGATCAGGTATCTGCCCTAACGGCACGCGGTGCCAGACACCACGCCCGTTCCGGCCAAGTCATGCTTTCAGGGAGTGTGCGCATGTCTGGCCCGCCGGCTCAAGTTTCCCTCGACCCATCCCGCCGAACCGTGCTCGCCGGTGCTGCGGGCCTGCTCGCGGCCTCAACCGTGGCAACTCCGGCCCTGCTCGCTGCTCCCGACCCAGCGGAGGCGCAGCCCCTTCCCGCCCAGCCTTCGAAAGGACAGCCCATGGGAACGATCACCACCAAAGATGGCGCGCAAATCTACTACAAGGATTGGGGTCAGGGGCAACCGGTGGTGTTCAGCCATGGCTGGCCACTCACCGCCGATGCCTGGGAGGACCAGATGTTCTTCCTTGCCAACAATGGATTTCGCGTCATCGGCCATGATCGGCGCGGCCACGGCCGGTCCGGGCAAACCTGGCATGGCAATGACCTCGACACCTATGCCGACGACCTCGCCGAACTCGTCACACAGCTCAACCTGCGGGACGCGGTCCATATCGGGCACTCGACAGGCGGCGGCGAGGTCACCCGCTACATCGGCCGGCATGGTACCTCGCGCGTCGCCAAGGCGGTGCTGGTCAGCGCCATTCCGCCGTTCATGCTCAAGACCGAGGCCAATCCGACTGGCCAGCCGCGGGAGAACTTCGACAAGGTCCGTGAGGGGGTGCTTGCCGACCGCACTCAATTCTGGAAGGACCTGAGCCTGCCGTTCTACGGCTACAACCGATCCGGCGCCAAGGTGTCGGAGGGCGTGCGCGAGCAGTTCGTGTATCAGTGCATGATAGCCGGCTTCCCGGCATCTTATTTCGGCATCAAGGCCTGGTCGGAGACGGACCTCACCGAGGATCTGAAGAAGATCACGGTCCCAACCCTCGTCGTGCATGGCGATGACGACCAGATCGTGCCCTTTGCCAACTCGGCGGAACGATCCTCGAAGATCATCCCGAAAGCGACCTTGAAGGTCTATGAGGGCGCACCGCACGGCCTGCCCACCACGCACAAGGACCGCCTCAACCAGGACCTGCTCGCCTTCGTCAAAGGCTAGGCCCATCCAGTACGGCCGAGGAGGAGATTCCATGACCGAGATCTCTCACCACCATCTTTCCCGTCGCGGCTTCTGCCTATGTTGCCTCGGCGCCACCACCTTCGCGGCGTCCGGCGCCTGGCTGACGCCGAGCGAGGTCTTTGCCCAATCCAAGAACATCGTCGACAGCATCCGAGAATCGGCGGCGGAGGCCCCGATCAAGGTCCACAAGCTGCGGGGCAACGTCAGCGTGCTCGAGGGCTCGGGCGGCAACATTGCCGTGCTCACCGGCTCTGACGGTATGGTCCTGGTCGACGCCGGCATCACCGCGTCGCGCCCGCGCATCCAGGAAGCGCTAGCAAGCCTCAGCAAGGATCCGGTCCGGCACCTGATCAACACCCATTGGCACTTCGACCATGCCGACGGCAACGAATGGCTCAAGAAAGAGGGCGCCACCATCATCGCCCACGAGAATGCCCGCAAGCATCTCGCGGAAGCCACGCGGGTCGAGGATTGGGACTTCAACTTCCCGCCCTGGCCGGCAAGTGCCGTTCCGAGCGAAGTGTTCGCTACCGACAAGACCCTAAAGGCGAACGGCGCGACGCTCGCGCTCAAGTACTACGGGCCGTCCCACACAGATGGTGACATCTCCGTCACCTTCGCCGAGGCAGACATCCTGCATACCGGCGACACGTACTGGAACGGGTTCTATCCCTTCATCGACTACTCGACCGGCGGCAGCATCGAGGGGACGATCAGGGCTGCCGAGGCCAATCTGAAGGCCGTCACCAACAGTACCACCGTGATACCGGGTCATGGTCCGCCGGCCAGCAACAAGGCGGAGCTTCAGCAATTCCGCGACATGCTCGTCGACCTTCGCGAAAAGGTGGCCGCACTCAAGAAGCAGGGCCGGTCTCTGGACGACACGATCGCGGCCAAACCGACAGCAAACTATGACGCCAAGTGGGGCCAGTTCGCCGTGACCCCCACCCTGTTCACGAAGCTGGTGTACATGGGCGTTTGATCTGTCCGCCGTGAGGAACGATCGGTCATGCCGGATGCAGCCAATCATAATCGCCGAAGCTTCCTCGGAGTGATGATTGCAAGCGGCATGGCGACCGCGGGAATGACGATCATGGACAACGGTAATGCCAGCGCCGACCAAGTCCGGAGATCAAGCCTCGGATTGGCTTCCGTCAAGCAGGTGCCAGCCGGCGTTCTCAACATCGGGTACTACGAGACAGGACCGAGTGCTGGCCCCCTGGTTCTGCTGCTCCATGGCTTTCCGTATTCGGTTGACAGTTATGTTGAGGTTGCACCAATTCTGGCTGAGCGTGGATGTCGTGTGATTGTTCCCTACTTGCGTGGGCATGGAACAACCCGTTTCCTCGACAGCGGAACACCAAGGTCTGGCCAGCAAGGTGCGATCGGGGATGATGTGGTCCGCCTGATGGAGGCCTTGGGGCTGAACCGGGCCGTGCTCGCCGGTTACGATTGGGGCGGTCGAGCCGCCTGCGTTGTAGCCGCCCTCTGGCCCGAGCGGTGTGCAGGCCTGGTGTCTGTCAACAGCTATCTGATCCAGGACATCGCCAATGCCGGACGTCCTCTCCCGCCGTCCGTCGAGTCTGGCCTGTGGTACCAGTACTACTTGCAGACCGAGCGCGGGCGCGCGGGACTCACGGCAAACCGGCGCGAACTCGCAAGAACCCTCTGGCAACGCAATTCGCCGACCTGGCGCTTCGGCGAGGCGACGCTCGACCGGCACGCCAGCGCGTTCGACAACCCGGACTATGTCGACGTGGTGGTTCACTCCTACCCCCACCGTCTCGGGCTTGCGGCAGGGTATCCACAATACGACGAGATCGAAAGGCGCCTTGCGCCGCTGCCGGCCATTCCGGTGCCGACGATCACGATGGATGGGGATGCGGACGGGGTCGTGCCGGCAACGGACGGGCGATCGTCAGCCGCCAAGTTCACGGGTGGGCGCAAGCATCGCGTGATCCCCAACGTGGGCCACAACCTGCCCGAAGAGGCTCCCACGGAGTTCGCGGACGCTGTGTGGGAGCTGGCGTCCGCGAGACGCTGATATCTGAGCCGAAGGATCTGAAGGACACGCCGTACAGAAGGAGACCTGCGATGACCGATCGTCCTCCCCTGCCACCCTTCACTCGCGAGTCCGCCATCGAGAAAGCCCGCCTGGCCGAGGACGGCTGGAACAGCCGGGATCCTGAGAAGGTCTCGCTGGCCTACACGGAGGACACCTACTGGCGCAACCGGGCCGAGTTCCTCCAAGGCCGGCAACAGGTCGTCGAGTTCCTGCGCCGCAAGTGGGACCGCGAGCTCGACTACCGGCTGATCAAGGAGCTGTGGGCTTTCCACGAGAACCGGATTGCCGTGCGCTATGCCTACGAGTGGCATGACGACTCCTTCAACTGGTTCCGCTCGTACGGCAACGAGAACTGGGAGTACGACGAGCACGGACTGATGCGCCGCCGCTTTGCCTGCATCAACGACCTGCCGATCAAGGAAGCCGACCGCAAGTTCCACTGGCCTCTGGGGCGCCGGCTGGACGACCACCCAGGCCTCAGCGAACTCGGCATGTAACCGCAGGAGATCCAGGATGGCAGTCCGCGTGGATTTCGACGCCCTGATGCAGGCACACCTGAGCCGCGTCTTCGGTAAGCGCGACGGAAGCCGACGACTAATCGCACTCAAGGAGATCTACGCGGAGGATGCGAGCCTCTTCGAGCCCGATGCAACGGCGACGGGATACGAAGCCCTCTCTGGCGCTGTCGAAGCGCTCTATTCACGCCTACAGCCGTCGTTCGTGTTCACCGCCGCGGGTCCTGCCGTCGGTCATAACGGAGTGGCCCGCCTGCACTGGCGTGCTGGTCCACGCGATGGTCCCACCGCTGTGACCGGCACGGATGTCGCCTGGGTCGAGAACGGGCGCATCAAAGCTCTGTATGTCTTTGTCGACCCTGCACCGCATTGAATCGTAATCAACCAGAAGGAGCACGCCATGATCAATCTTTCACGCCGCACCTTTACCTTCGGTCTGTCTGCGGGGTCCGCCGCGGTTGGCGTATCCCCTCACCCCACCTTCGCGCAAGGGCAACCGCAAGGCCAGGCAAGCAGCACCACGCAGGGGCAGGCCGACCATGCCAAGTCCCTGCCGCCGGCCGCCCAGTTCAAGATCGGCCGCTTCACCATCACGGCCCTGGCGGACGGCTATGCCGACATGCCCTTCTCCTACTTCCCCGGACGTGACGCAAAGCAGGTCGAGGACATGGCCAACACCATGGCGATGGCCAAGCCCGGTGGTGTGCGCTTCGTGTTCAACCAGTATATCGTCGATGACGGCGAGCGCCTGATCCTGATCGACGGCGGCCCCGCAGGCACTCTTGGCAAGACGGGACGTCTGCCCAGCGCTATGGTAGCCGTTGGCATCCGCCCGGACAGCATCGATGCCATCATCATCACCCACATGCACCAGGACCATATGGGCGGTCTTGTGGCCGGCGGGCGGCAGAACTTCCCGAAGGCGGAGGTGTATGTGGACCGGCGTGATGTTGTCCACTGGACCGACCCGGCCAAGCGGGCCTCCGCCCCGGATTATCTCAAGGCCAGCTTCGATATCTCGGCCGAGATGATGCGGCTTTATCCCAAGCTGCAGCAGACCAATGGCAATCACCAGATCACGCGCGGCGTCTCGCTCGTGGACCTGACGGGTCATACGCCAGGGCACATCGGGGTGAGGGTCGAGGATGGGGGGCAGAGCCTGCTCATGGTCTCGGATATGCTGTTCCCGGTCGTGCATCCGGCTGCCACTGACATCAACTTCCTGTTCGAGCAGGATCGGGACGCGGCTAAGGCCATGCGGGCGAAGTTCTTCCCGCGCGCTGCCGAGGAGAAAGCCCTGATCGCCGCCACCCACATGCCGTTCCCGGGCCTCGGCCGGATCATGTCCGACGCAGGCAAGATGCGTTGGATGGGGGCGGAGTGGGCATACCAGGATCTGTGAACGCAGACTGGGGCTTGACCGAGATGAGGATGCTTCCATGAGTCGAAACCAGTTTCGCAGCCCCAGCCGACGCCACTTCATCGCTGCGGGAGCCGCTCTCACAACGCTTCCCCTTGTGCCAAAGGGAGCCTATGCGGCCGAACCCTACCGCTTCAGCCATGGGGCTTTCGAGATCACCGTCCTCAGCGACGGGTTCATCATGCTGCCGGCCAGTATCATTCTCCCGGATACGGCACCGGACGAGCGTCCTGCCATCCTCAAGCGTCTGGGTGGCACTGCCGACAGCGCTCCCTTTCATGTCAACATTCCGCTGATCAGAGCGGCCAACGACCTGATCCTGGTCGACAACGGCTCGGGTGACAAGTTCCAGGCCAGCGCCGGCAAGCTCGCATCCAACCTGGCGTTGGCTGGCGTGGATCCGGCATCCATCACCAAGGTGGTCTTCACCCATGTTCATCCGGACCATGCGGGCGGCACCATCCTTCCCGATGGCAGGCTGCTTTGTCCTAACGCCCAATACTTCGTCGGTGACGCGGAGTGGCAATTCTGGACTGACCCGAATTACGACAAGACCATGCCGGCAGCCCTGCATGATTTTGCCCGCGGCGCCCAGCGTGACCTGTCCGCCGTCAAGGAACGGCTGACGCGGGTCAAGCCCGGCCACGAGATTGTCAGTGGCATGCGGGTGATCGAGACGCGCGGTCACACGCCCGGCCATGTCTCTTACGAACTGGCCGGCGGGGATGGTCTGATTATCGCAGGCGATGTCTCCGCCAGCAACATCGTGTTCTTCGAGCATCCGGACTGGCACTTCGGCTTCGACACCGAGCCGGAGATCGCGCTCAGGAGCCGCCAAGCCTTCCTGGATCGCGTGGCGGCCGAGAAGACCAAGGTGCTCGGCTATCACTGGGTTTATCCCGGCGTCGGCTATGCCGAACGCAAGGGCACGGCCTACCGCTTCGTTGCCGCTTAAAGGAGAACGTCATGACGCCAAACCCCGCTTTTCTCCTTGCCGCCGCAAGCCTTCTCGCGATGGCTGGTACGGTCATGGCGCAGCCGAATGGTCGCCCGCGAACTGAGCCCAACATCAATCAAACTCACTATAGGACGGTCACCATCGAGGGCGTCAAAGTCTTTTACCGGGAGGCGGGTCCGCCGGATGCTCCGGCCGTTCTGCTCCTGCACGGTTTTCCGGCCTCGTCCCACATGTTTCGTGACCTGATCCCGCGGCTGGCCGATCGGTACCACGTGGTGGCGCCCGACTACCCGGGTTTCGGCCACAGCGATGCGCCGGATCGGGCACAGTTCACCTATACCTTCGACAGCTACGCCAGACTGATGAGCCGGTTTACCGAGCAGATCGGCCTCGGCTCCTATGCCCTGTATGTGATGGATTATGGCGCTCCTGTGGGCTTCCGGCTCGCCAGCGGTGCCCCGAACAAGGTGACGGCCATCATTGTTCAGAACGGCAATGCCTATGACGAGGGCATGACCAGCTTCTGGGATCCGATCAGGGCCTTCTGGAAAACCGGCACCGGCCCGGAGCGGGAGGCCATGCGGTCCCAGTCGTCACCCGAGGCCACACGGTGGCAGTACACCGACGGCGTCAAGGACCTGTCGCTCTTGAGCCCTGACACCTGGACTCTCGACCAGGTACTACTCGATCGTCCGGGCAATCAGGAGATCCAGCTTGATCTGATCTATGACTACCGCACCAACCCGCCGCTCTACCCGCAATGGCAGAATTACTTCCGCGAGCGGCAGCCTCCGATGCTGGTGGTGTGGGGTCAGAACGACAAGATCTTCGTCGCGGCCGGTGGGGCAGCGTACAAGCGCGACAACCCAAAGGCTGAGATCCACATGTTGGATACCGGGCACTTCGCGCTCGAGACGCACGGGCCGGAAATCGCCGCTCTGATCCACGACTTCCTTGACCGGGCGGTTGCTCGCACGGGAGCCACCCGGCGGGAATAAGTCAGAAGGGGAAGGCTGCGATGAGCCACAGATATTCGGAGATCGCTTTCACCGACACCGTCAAAGCGGTGCAACAGCGGATGGGAAGCCGGGCGGCATACGCCCGGCGCGAGAGCGGTCCCGATGCCAATGACCGGCTCGGACCCGACGAGGCCGCGTTCATCGCCTCCCGCGACAGCTTCTACATCGCGTCCGTGTCAGAGACCGGGTGGCCCTACGTGCAGTTCCGTGGTGGCCCGCCTGGCTTCCTTCGCGTGCTTGATGAGCACACGCTCGGCTATGCCGACTTTCGAGGCAACAAGCAGTACATCACCACAGGCAATGTAATCGGCAACGACCGCGTGTCTCTGTTCCTGATGGACTATGCCCATCGCGAGCGCCTGAAGATCCTGGGTCACATGGCGGTCACGGATATCAGGGACAATCCGGACTCCGCAGCGGAACTCGCGGTGCCGGATTATCAGGCCCGGGTCGAGCGCGCCGTGCGGATTACCGTCGCGGCCTTCGAGTGGAACTGTCCCCAGCACATCACGCCCCGCTTCACGCAAGCCGAACTCGTCGAGGCGCTCGCTCCCATACGCAACGAGTTGACTGCATTGCGGGCCGAGAACGAGCGCTTGAAGCGGCAGCTGGGTGTTGGTGGTCAGGGAGGAACTCGGACATGACCGCAGCAATCGGCAAGTTCGCGTCTACCCCCACTACTCCGGCTTCGTATTTCGGTATTGTGCTGGGCCTGGCGGGACTTGTGGGTGCATGGCGAGCTGCCCATCAGGTCTGGGGCCTTTCCACAATCTACGGCGAGTTGTTGATGCTCATGGCCAGCGTCGTCTGGGCAACGCTCGTTGTCGCTTATGCGGCGAAGTGGGTCCTTGCACGGGATGATCTATGACACCGAGGGTGGCCTCGTGCGTCCCTCGGATGGCAGCCGGGCCCGCCACATCGGAACCCAGGCGGATGTGGTTCTCGGATGGGAGCCTACCCGCTGGTTCAGCGCCGAGCTCGCCTATTCCGTGTTCACGCCGGGACGGTTCATCAAGGACACAGGCCTATCCAAGACAGCCCACTTCGTCGGCTTCGAGACGGCTGTGAAGTTCTGAACATGCGTTTGCGTCTCTTCGTACCGCGTCGTCGCAACACAAACACGGAGATCTCCCATGGCCAAGATCCTGGTTGTTTACTACTCGTCCTACGGTCATATCGAGCAGATGGCCCAAGCCGTGGCGGAGG
>NZ_JACXAB010000061.1 GCF_014699075.1 Microvirga sp.
TGGAGAGTGAAGAGGTCCGCAGAGCCTCGCGGGAGCCTGCCCACTCCTAGCATTGGATCAAACGCTTTGCATCGGCTCGAGGTCTTCACCGCAACCCCGGGCGAGGATCTTTATCGCTGCGTGTCCAAGAGACGGGGTACGTCGCCTAACGCTACGGCTCAAAGCGTCACGCGCCCATCCAGCGGTCGTACCGGTTCCTCTGGCCAGAGGTGATCGAGACCGCCCTCACGGATTATGCTATCCTGCCGGTCTCGGTGGTCGCCGACTGGTTCGAGCAAGCACAGCGGCATCTCACGCTGTCTCGTTCTTCTGGCGATTGGTTGCTGGCAGGAGCTACGCCGCACCATCTCAAGGCTTGGATTACATCGCGCAGGAGGCGACCATGATGATCAAAGTCGAGGGAAGATCGAACAACTACCGCGCCTTTGTTGACGATGAGCCGGACCTGTCGGCGACGGACAGAACCATCGACGGCGCCATCGGACGCCTGGTTCAGATCCATCGGGACAAGCTTAGGCTGACCATCGACCTCGGAGGATGCCAAGCGTCCGAGTACTGGGGCGGTTTCCCGCGCGAGCATTACCGGCAACAGCCAACGATCGAGGACTTTTGGGATGAGTCCGACAAACTGCCTGGTGACGAACGGGGCTGAATACAAGCATCCCTGCTTTGATCAATGGTGGAACGCCGGCGAACCTGGGTTGGATGGAGCGAGGTTCCGGTCCTCTTACGCCCGTGATCGTGCTTGCGACACGGCGGATCCCCGCTCTTGGGAGGTCGCAGGGTCTTTCGGAGGGTTCGTTGACTTAGCCGCGCAGTGAACTCGACAACCGAGATACCCGGCAACTCCCTCAGAGTCTCTGTTGTCGAAGAACGTGAGAAGCGCCATCGCTGATCCCGGATCTGGCAACCCGAGAAAGGAGACCATGATGAACGAGTTGCTTGCCGATGTGATTGAGGCTCATGGTCGCCTCGATCGCTGGCAGTCCGTCGCTCTTGGGGAGGCGACAATCGTCACGGGTGGGGGGCTCTGGGGCCTCAAAGGCCTGATCCAGGATCCGAACCCGCGCCACATGACCGTGTCCCTTCACGAGGAACGCGCCTCGCTCAAGCCGTTCGGCGACCCTGACTGGCATACGGAGTTTACGCCTGAGCGGATCGCCATTGTCCGAAGCGATGGCTCGGTTGTGAACGAACGCATGCACCCGCGAGCCTCCTTTGCGGGCCACAGCTTTGACACGCCCTGGGATCCGCTGCACCGGGCCTACTTCAACGGGTATGCCATGTGGACCTATCTGACGACCCCGTTCCTGTTCACAATGGAAGGGATCCGGGTCCAGGAGGTCGAGCCTTGGGCGGAAGGGAGCCGGCCTTGGCGCGTGCTACGGGTGGAGTTCCCGGATGCGATTGCTACACACAGTCGGGTCCAAGACTTCTACTTTGGAGAGGACTTATCCCTGCGTAGACATGACTACACGGTTGATGTCGCCGGCGGTTTTGCCGCGGCCCAAATCGTCCACGACTACATCGAGGCTGATGGGATTTGTCTGCCCAGCAAGCGGCGTGCCTACCTGCGTGGCCCCGGCCACAGACCGAATCTGGATGTCCTGCTGGTCTCGATCGACATCAGCGACGTGCGGTTCACCTAGGGTTTATCGTACGAGGCGACGGCCCGTT
This sequence comes from Microvirga sp., assembly GCF_014699075.1. Lineage (GTDB taxonomy): Bacteria > Pseudomonadota > Alphaproteobacteria > Rhizobiales > Beijerinckiaceae > Microvirga. The sequence continues at coordinate 1,678 of NZ_JACXAB010000061.1, forward strand.
TCATGCAGTGACGATCACTTCAAGAACGCCGCGTCAGCCAACAGGCGTTGACAGAATATACCGATCGGTATATTCCAGCCCTTATGAACAAGGCCGAGAAAACCCGTCAGTTCATCGTGGAAAGGACAGCACCCATCTTCAATGTGAAGGGCTATGCCGGCACGTCCCTTGCCGACATGACGGAAGCCACAGGACTAACGAAGGGCAGCATCTATGGCAACTTCGCGAATAAGGACGAGGTGGCCCTGGCAGCTTTCGAGCATAACTGGAAACGCGTGACCACGCTTCTGAGCGTAGAAATGGCCAAATGCGATAGCAGCAAAAAGAAGTTGCTGGCTCTTGTGAGCGTGTACGGGAATCTGCAGTCTCACGATTTTCCGAAGGGAGGCTGCCCACTGCTCAATACGACGGTAGAGGCTGACGACACCCACCCAGAACTACGGAAGAATGCCGCAACCGCATTCCGAGGTTGGATGACGAGCATCGTCACGGTCATCGAGAAGGGTATTGCGGCCGGTGAATTCCGAGCGGGCATTGATGCGGAGCAAACCGCCCTGGCGCTTATCGCGATGATCGAAGGAGCCGTTATGGTCTCTCAGCTGACCGGCAATGCCAGCCACCGAACCGCCATTATGGCTGCGGTGGAGAGAACCATTCACGATCTCACATGATTCGTCCCGCCTACAAATATTGGCTGTATAGGAGAGACTAATGGATGCACAACGGAAACGGAAAATTGCCTTTGCCCTCATGATGGGCATCGTGACGACCGGGATCATCTCGTTCGTCCTTATCGCGCTCAACTTGGGTTTCTCAGAAACGTTCGCCGTGGCATGGTTGCGATCTTGGGGTATCGCGTACGTGATCGTTGTTCCCGCGATTCTCCTTGTTGGTCCGGCATTACAGGCGCAGATTGACCGCCTGATTCAGTGAATCGACACGAACATGGGGGACACCGACATGTTCAAGCTATCTCTGCCCGCGTTTTTTGCTCTTGTTCTCGGTTCCACGACTGCCTGGGGCTGCAACAGCAATCCTCCAGAACAAGCTCAGAAACTGGACATCGGATCCATTGAAGTCGATCAGGACATCACGCTCAGAAGAATGGTGGTGCATACCGCGAGCCCGAAGGGAACCGTGCTTCTCCTGCATGGATTCCCTGAAACGCTGTGCGCCTGGAAAGATATTTCCCTGGCGCTGTCCACGGACTACGAAGTCCACGCCATCGACTGGCCGGGCTATGGCCTTTCATCGCGCCCCCCGGCTGACAAATTCTCTTATTCACCCAAAGACTATGCCCGTGTTCTGCGGGATTATGTCAAGAAGACGAACATTGCTTCATCGAAGCTCACGATCTACGCGACGGATATCGGAGCCCTCCCGGCTCTTCTTGCGGCTCTCGAGAATCCGCAGATCGCCAAGACCATCATTGTTGGGGACTTCGCACCGTTCAACAGGCCCCAGTACATGCACGACAGATTGCAAAGTCTGAAGTCGGAACCTTCGGCAAGTGCGACGCTCGCGGCCTACAAAAGCAGGAGCGGTGGGGACATTCTCGATACGGCCGTGAAGGGAGGGCTTCCCAAAGAAGCACAGTTTGAGGTGTCCGCTGACTTCAAGGATGACGTCTCCCGCGGATGGAGCCATGGCGGAATGACACCAGCCGACGCCTTCTACCACTACTACTCGAAGTTTACGCGAGATGAAGACTACCTTGAAGCAAACATAGGCAACCTAAAAACTCCGGTGAAAGTGGTTTGGGGCGAGAAGGATATCTACATCAAGAAGGAAATGGGGATCGAGCTCGCGCAAAAAATCAACGCGGACATCCGTATTCTTCCTGATATCGGACACTACGCCCACCTGCAAACCCCGGGGCTGGTCATTGAGGAGATCCGCGCCTCATTTCGATGACCGTGCGAGACGCGTTCTCATGGTTCCCCTATGTCGTCAAGGACGCTGAGGGGGGATCAACGCGCCCGGCAACCCGACCGCGGCCATGGTGTGGTCAAGGCCGATCCGGCGGTACAGGAGCCCTTGGCGATCACCGTGAGTCATACTTCCTGGTGCCGACCTCGACCGGAGAGGCACCTCCACGGATCGAAATGCAACAAACTTGCTCTAAGCTGACGGGAATTTTGTCAGGTCATGTATCCGTCACAGGGTCTGATACAGATCATTACAAATCTCTTTGAAGGGTGAGGTTTCCTGGTCCATCGAGCTGCTAAAGTGCATCAGGCGGATTCTGAGGACGATAGGTATGGAGCACGCAGACCACATTCTGATCGTTGATGACGATCGCGAGATCCGGGAACTTGTTTCCAGCTACCTGAAAAAGAATGGCCTGCGTGTCAGTGTCGCCGCGGATGGGCGGCAAATGCGGTCATTTCTCGAAGGCGACAGGGTCGACCTGATCGTCCTTGATGTGATGATGCCGGGCGATGACGGGCTCGTGCTCTGCCGTGAGCTCCGGGCGGGCAAGCATAAATCCACGCCCGTCCTGATGCTGACCGCCCGGAGCGACGAGACGGATAGGATCATCGGCCTCGAGATGGGAGCCGACGACTATCTGATCAAACCTTTTGCCGCCCGTGAACTGCTCGCCAGGATCAACGCAATCCTCCGCCGCACCCGCATGCTGCCGCCGAATCTTCAGGTGACGGAAGTTGGGCAACTGCTGACCTTTGGCGCATGGCAGCTCGATACGACAATGAGGCATCTTCTCGACAAAGACGGAACCGCTGTCGCGCTGAGCGGCGCTGAATACCGCTTGCTTCGCGTCTTCCTCGACCATCCGCAACGGGTTCTCTCCCGCGATCAGCTTCTTAACCTGACCCAGGGACGTGAAGCCGAACTGTTCGACCGCTCGATCGACCTGCTCGTCAGCCGGTTGCGGCAACGGTTGCGAGATGATGCCCGCGAGCCGGCCTATATTAAGACCGTACGCTCCGAAGGCTATGTGCTCGCCATGCCGGTTGAGATCACCACGGCACGGTCATGACCACAATCGGCTGGCATCGCAGGCTGCCTTATCCTCCGCAGACTCTGCGGTGGCGGCTTTTTCTCATCCTCTTTGCCGGACTGGCGGTCGCGCACGCACTTTCCTTCGGCGTCTTGTTTCTCGAGCGCTACATGACTGCTAAGACGATGATGCTTGGCAATCTGGAAAAGGACGTCGGCATTTCGATTGCCCTGCTCGATCGCCTTCCCGCGAACGAACGCCAGCAATGGGTCGCCATGCTGGAGCGGGGGAACTACCGGTATGAGCTTGGTCCAGGTATCCTTGGCATTCCCGAACTCAGCGGTCTGAGCACTGAGGTTGCCGATACCATTAATGCGGCGGCCGGACGCCGTTTTCCCGTCACCGTTGAAACCATTCCCGGCAGTCCGCACCGTCTCCAGGCTCATGTGACGCTGAGCGATGGTGCGCCGGTGACAATCGATCTGAGACCAAGGGTCATGCCTCTTGCGGCGTGGCTTCCTTATGTGCTGATCGCACAGCTCCTGCTTCTCATCCTTTGCACCGGTTTGGCAGTTCGTCTGGCGATCAGGCCCCTTCTTCGGCTCGCCAACGCGGCCGAGGCCTTGGACCCCAGCGAAAAGGCGGGTCGCCTGGAGGAGACCGGGCCGACTGAAGTCGCCTATGCGGCGACGGCATTCAACGCCATGCGGGATCGGATCTCCCACTATCTCGAAGAACGTGTGCAGATCCTCGCGGCCATTTCCCATGATCTTCAGACACCTCTTACGCGCATGAAATTGCGTGCCGAGATGGCGGAGGACAGTCCGGAGAAGGACAAGCTGATCAGCGATCTCTCGGAAATTGAGAGGCTCGTGCGTGAGGGCGTGACCTATGCCAGAACCGCCCACGGCAATACCGAGAAGCCGGCCCGTATCGACATCGGTTCGTTCGTCGAAAGTATCGTCTTTGATTATCAGGACACCGGCAAGGCCGTGACATCTCAGGAGACGGTCGACACGGTGGTGGTGACACGGCCACATGCACTCCGGCGCATCGTCACAAATCTCATCGACAACGCGCTCAAATTTGCTGGGGAAGCAGAAGTCAGCGTTGGGAAAACGTCTGACGGACGAATCTGCATCACCGTGCTCGATACCGGGCCGGGCATCCCCGATGGCGAGCTTGAGGCTGTGCTGCAGCCCTTCTACCGTCTTGAACAGTCCCGCAACCGCAGCACCGGTGGAACTGGCCTAGGATTGGCCATAGCCCACCAGCTGGCATTGGCCATCGGCGGCTCGCTCTATCTCAGGAACAGATCCATAGGGGGGTTGGCCGCCGAGATCATCCTCGGGGCATCCGATCCCGCTTGGCGTTGATCGGTCGGCAACCATTTGCCTCTAATAGGTGGGCCGGCTGCCTTCCCTTACACTTGCTTACACTTCTGCCACGCCAGAAAACATTCTGGATACTTCGTGCTGATCACATGCTCATGAAGTTCCGACAGCGGCCAAGTCAATGCCCGGCACTGATTGCGCCAAGGGGATCAGCCATGACAGTGTTTGTAGTATCCTATCTGGCGGGAGTGCTGACCATTGTCAGCCCCTGTATTCTTCCCATCCTTCCATTCGTCTTTTCTCGGGCAGGCCAGCCCTTCGCCCGCAGCGTACTGCCGATGCTGGTTGGCATGGCGGCCACTTTCGCCGCGGTCGCAACTCTCGCTGCCGTCGGTGGGAGCTGGGCGGTGCACGCGAACGAGGTCGGACGCTCTGCCGCCATCTCCCTGCTGGCAGTGTTTGGCATAACGCTCATCTCGTCCCGCGCCGCAGCCGTTCTGACCCGCCCGATCGTTGCCCTCGGCGGTCGGCTCTCTGGTACAGGACCCTCAGACAAACCGAGTGTCGGCGGATCGCTGCTGCTCGGGGCGGCGACGGGCCTGCTGTGGGCACCCTGCGCTGGACCGGTTCTGGGATTGGTCCTGACAGGAGCCGCTCTCCAGGGAGCCAATCCGCAGACCTCCCTCTTATTGTGTGCCTATGCGGCCGGCGCGGCGACATCCCTGGCTTTGGCAGTTTTAGCCGGAGGACGGGTGTTTGCGGCGATGAAGCGCTCGCTTGGTCTTGGCCACCGCATTCGGCAAGGCTTGGGCGCTGCCGTTCTCGCGGGCGTGGCAACCATCACCTTCGGTCTCGACACCGGCCTTCTGACGCGCCTGTCCTATGCGAGCACAGCCGGGATCGAACAATCCCTGCTCGATCGGGTGAATGAGAACTCCGAGGCAGCCTCGACAGGCTCCACTGGGCCGAGCATGCGGCTGGCCGCAAACGATGCTCGCCAAAGCTACCGCAGCAGCCTGCCGATCGAGGGCACCTTGCCGTCCCTTGATGGTGCCGTGAAGTGGCTGAATTCTGAGCCGCTGACGGCCGAACAGCTCCGCGGCAAGGTCGTCCTCGTCAACTTCTGGACGTACTCCTGCATCAACTGCATCCGCACGGTCCCCTATGTGCGGGCCTGGGCAGAGAAGTACAAGGATCAGGGCCTGGTCGTGATCGGCATTCACGCCCCCGAGTTTGCCTTCGAAAAGAAGATCGACAATGTGAAGCGCGCGATCCAGAACTTCGGGATCTCCTATCCAGTGGCGGTCGACAACGATTTTAAGATCTGGCGGGCGTTCGGGAACAGCTATTGGCCGGCTCACTACTTCATCGATGTGGAGGGCCGGATCAGGCATCATCACTTCGGTGAGGGTGACTACAAAGAATCAGAACGAGTCATCCAGGAGCTGCTGGCTGAGGCACAGGGCGGCCGCAGAACCGCTGGCGGGCTCGTCATACCGGACGCGCGGGGCGCTGAAGCCGCCCCGGACCTTGCCCGAGTAAGATCTGGTGAGACCTATGTCGGCTATCAGCGAGCCTCCAGTTTTGCCTCGCCTGAGACGATGGGAGCCGACGAGACACGCGACTACACCGTGGGCCGGTTGCGGCTCAACCAGTGGGGTCTTGCCGGGAACTGGACGGTTGGAGCCGAGCAGGCTGTGCTCAACCAAGCCGGAGGGGCAATCTCCTACCGGTTCCGGGCAAGGGACTTGCATCTCGTTCTCGGCCCTGCCCGGAACGGCAAACCAGTACAGTTCCAGGTCACGATCGATGGCAAAGCCCCGGGTGAGAACTGTGGCGCGGACATCGATGCGGACGGCAAAGGCACCGTCTCGGAAACCCGACTCTACCAGCTCGTGCGCCAGTGCGGAGATGTGCAGGAGCGGACATTCGAAATCCGCTTCCTGGACGGCGGCGTCGAGGCTTACGTGTTCACGTTCGGCTAAGGAGAAAAAGGCAATGCTTATCGATGATCGACATCCTCCCAGATCCCGCCGGAAATCGAGCAAAGCGGGTGTTTTTGGCGCAATGCTCGGACTTGTCGGCTTTGCCTTTGCCGGCCAAGTACCGTCGGCCGCAGAGACTCCGCGGTTGGTGCCAGCTGCGCTGGTCGACGTACCCAAGGAGGCCAGCTTGCAGACGGCCGTTCTTGCCGGAGGCTGCTTCTGGGGCATCCAGGGTGTGTTTCAGCATGTCGAGGGCGTTGTCAGCGCGACGTCCGGTTATGCTGGAGGAAGCGCCAAAACGGCTACCTATGAGCAGACGGAAACCGGCCTGACGGGCCACGCCGAAGCAGTTCGGGTCGTGTTCGATCCTCAGAAGATCAGCTATGGAACGTTGCTTCGCATCTTCTTCTCGGCCGCCCACGATCCCACGCAGCTCGATCGTCAGGGGCCTGACATTGGTCCGCAGTATCGCTCCGCGATCCTTCCTTTGGACAACCAGCAGGCGAAGGTCGCAAGCGGTTACATCCAGCAACTGGACGAGGCCAAGTCGTTCCAGGCAGCGATCGCGACAACGGTTGAACTCGGGAAAACTTTCTACGAGGCAGAGGACTACCACCAGGACTACATGCACAATAATCCCGGGCAGCCTTACATCGCGGTCCACGAACGGCCAAAGATCGAAGCCCTGAGGCGCTTCTTCCCCACCCTCTATCGGGCGCAACCCGTTCTAGTTGCGAAAACCTCAGGCTGAGCTGGGTGTGGTTGGGGGATTGACGATCATGGCCCTCTCCCCGCCATAGGCATGGGACCATGCGTGAAATTCCGGAGAGCGTCGCTGCATCTTGGTGCGTCGCCGTCTGCCGTGTGAATGCGGACGGCCTCTCGTCTACATGGCGATACGGTTTGGGAGCATCCGAACACATTCGGGATACGAAGCGGGGTTAGGATCAACCTGACAATCCGAGGGCAACTGTGAGCCGCGGCTATTCAGTTCCCTCCGATTGTGGGTTTAGGCGCCCTATCTGATCTAAAGGAGACGATGCGATGACCATGCTCATCAAGATGCTCGCCGCAGCTGCGGCGGCCACTGTGCTCACCACGGGCGCTCTCGCCCAGGGCGCAAACCAACCCGGCAATCCCCCTGTGTTCTTCCCCATCGAGAACGAGCCCGCACCCAAGCTGATCGTGGACGCTCCGCTTCCCGGACCGCTGGCCCGAGGCGCCGTTCTCATCCCGTACCGGACGGAGAATTTCCGCATTCTGCCGCTGTTCGGGGAAGTTGCCAGCCGGGTCTCTCCACGGGTCGGGCATTTGCACGTCACCGTCGACGATGCGCCCTGGCGATGGGCAGACACAGGTGGTGGGACCAATACCATCGTCGTGGTTGGGCTGCCGCCGGGCCAGCACAAGGTGACGCTTGAGCTGGCCAGCCCCGAGCACCAGGTCTTCACCGGACAGACGGTGACGTTCACCGTACCTGGGACTGGATCTCACAAACACTGAAGGCTGCGAACACGCTGCACGAACGTCTTGGTGTGAGGGCTTGCGAGGAGACCCTCACCCAGAGAGCATCCCTGCTTCCCCCTCGCGTTCTGTCCTTCGTGGTCGATCGACGGGGCAGGCTCCGACCCTTGGCCTCTCGATGAGGGCAGAATCCCGAGCCGCGTCCTACTGGCGGGGCAGCGGGGGAACGCCGTTTTTCCACTCGGACCAATGGGACACAATGTGATCCACCATCCGGCTGCCCACTACTGCGATGTTGTCGACCGTCTCAGCGAACCCGCCTGCCGTCTGCCCCGGGGCGGGGTCGAGATGCTGAAGGGTGGTCTCGTTGGGATTGCCCTGGTCAAAGTTCACCGCGCCGCGCAGGCTCATAAGCCTTTGATGTCCAAGCGTCCGCTGGACCACCTGGGCGATACCGGCTGCCTCCATCTCGGTGATGAGGTAATCGTCCGCTCCATACAGCTTGGCGATGTACTGCGCCTGCGCTGACATGCCTGGGCCATGGAAGAAGGTGTCGCCGGTCATGTGGGTACCGGTCTTCACCGCCGGAGCAAGCCGGGCGGCCTCCTGCGGGTAGCGCAGGCGGTAGGATTGCGCTGAATCCGAGTCCTTCAGGTTGGCCTTACCCGTAAGCTGCATCGCCCACCCGACGAGGTCGGGATTGAGCTGGAACAGCCGGACCTTCTCATAACCTTTTCGCGGCATGAAGGCTGGGGCGCCCGGCTCCCCCTCTTCCGGCGCCCAGCGATGGCCGAGATCATAGTCGACCAGCCAGGTCGCCCAGCTGACGTCAGCGATAGTCCCACGCTCAGGTGGCGTGCCGGCAACCCCGCTGACGATAATGTAGGCTTCTGACATGTCGAACTGCGGGTTCAGGATGATCGCCTGTACTGACGCGGATGAGGCGACCTTGCCCATGCCCAGCACGGACCCGCAGACGCCGTCTTCATTGCAGTAGACAGGGTTGAGGGCGCCTTTAACGGTGATTGGCTTGCTCTGGCTGAAGTAGCGCTCGTACCAGTGCTGGAACTCGCCGGCCCGGTCGCCGGTGTTCTGGCCGATCTCAAACATCGAACCGATGAAGATCTTCACTTTCACGGGATCGTCTGCAGAGGCCGGCGATGCCGCGGCAAGTGTGAGTGAAAGGGCAGCCGCAGCAAGGTGGGCGGGCTTGCAAAATGACATCAGGAAACTCCCTGCATGTGAGCCTCACGGGTAATCGCCTCTCCAGCCCGTGGCCAAGACTGAAGGCGCCAATTTCACCAATTGTTGAACAGGCGATCGTGGGTTGTCTTCAAGCGGTCCCCCTACCCTCACCCAATGGGAATGCCGTCCGAGCCGACTGGTCCCTCCATTGAGAGTGCAGTCAGACGCGGACTAGCCAAACGCACGTCGAAGATCCGGGCAGGCCTCCGCCTCGGTCAGCTCGCAGGAAGGAAGCCGCTGGCATCGCCGGTCCGTAATCATATGGGAACACCCGTGATTGTCTCCGCTGCAAAGCCACGGCGGGTGGAGGCAGCATCGCTCACTTGAATGTTACGAGCGGCTTTCCCTTCTCGACCAAGTACGTGGCGAGCTCCGACGCCTTACCCGGGCCGACGTTCCTGACCCAGTGGGCCGTTCCTGACGGGATGAACAGGGCCTCGCCAGCCTTGAGCGTGATCGGAGGCCTGCCCTCAAGGTTGTATTCCAGCGTCCCTTCGAGGATGTAGGCGACCTCTTCGCCGGGATGTGTGTGAGCGGCGGCCGTCACTCCCGGGGGGAAATCGACGCGCGTCTGGATGACCTCTCGTCCAAGTTGGCTGAGGTCGTTCCGCAGGACATCGGTGCGACCAATGCCTGAGAATTGCATGACCTGATTAGTTGGCTGCTGCGCTTGCGCCAGCTGCAGCGTCAATCCGCTACCGGCGATCAGCATCGCTGCTGCAATAAGTCGAGTCGTTTTCATAAGGATGTCCTTTCGTCTTTCAAGGATGTGAAGATGAGGCAACGACTAGGTCTTGCACGCAGTTTCCAGGATGTGTTTGCCGCCTCAAAAGTACCTTAGAAAGTAAGCGCTGGTCAGAGGAAATTAATTGGCGAACAGAGCGACTATTGCGGGCAATTCCTTCGGGTCACTATCCCAGGCACATGGTGCCGCGGCAAGCGCCAGCGCGGCTATGGCCGTTACGAAAATACGCATTGGGGATCTCCTCTTCTGTGGCCCGTGCAAGCCAGCACCCGGCCGCCGAGCACGAGCCATTGCTTGTCGCGTGGCGGCGTCGCTTAGACGAGCGCGATTATGACGTCGATGTTGCCGCGTGTGGCCTTGGAATACGGGCACGTCTGGTGCGCTTCCTCGACGAGGGCCTGCGCCGTTGCGGCATCAATGCCCGGCAGGCTCACGTTGAGGCGGGCCTGCAGCAAATAGGTGTCGCCGGTCTTTCCCAGGTCGACTTCCGCATCGACCGCGAGATCCTTGGGCAGCGCGATCTTCCGCTTGGCGGCCGCGACACCGATCGCGCCGATGAAGCAGGCGGACCACCCGGCCGCAAAGAGCTGCTCCGGATTGGTGCCTTGTCCCGTGCTGCCGGGAGAGGATAGCTGGATCTCAAGACGGCCGTCGTCGCTTCGGGACGCGCCCTCCCGGCCTCCGGATGTGCGGGTCTTACCCGTATAGAGGACCTTTTCGATCTTCGGCATGGTAGAGTATTCCTTGTTGTGGCACTGACGACTGTATCGATCAGCGGAGCCACGGAATGCCGGAGCCAAGTATCCGTTATGTTTGCAGATCGGCCGAAAATGTATGCCAAAGCCGTTTCCTGGGCGCTTGATACAGTATCGTACAAAACGTCCGGCGCGTGGGGGCAACACTGAAGCTCGTCGAGCGTAGCGATGTTCCAGGGAGCAGAGTCGCAAAGATCATATCTGTATCCCATTGTATCTCTCCGGCTCATTCCTACACGGTCTTTCGAAATTGCCTCTGCGGGAACACATTGGAGATACATGAATATCGGAACCTGCAACTGTGACGATTCAGCCAGGGAAGTAACCGATGACAGAGGATATCAATCATCTCCGACGGCGCTTGGTGGGTGCGACCGCCCTGTCCGTCGCGGCAACTCAGCTCGGGGTGATGGGTGCCGCACAAGCCCAGACCGGCGATCAGGCGCCGTCCCGCCTTCCGGCGGTCTCACCAGGCACCCATACGTCATTTGCCTCACTCAAGCAGGTCAACGCAGGGGTCCTGAACGTCGGCTATGCCGAGGCTGGTCCCGCTGATGGCAAGCCGGTGATCCTCCTGCACGGCTGGCCTTACGACATCCATACCTATGTGGATGTGGCGCCGCTGCTCGCCCAGGTGGGCTACCGGGTGATCGTTCCCCATCTGCGCGGGTATGGCACCACCCGCTTCCTGTCGGACGATACGCCCCGGAACGGTCAGCAGTCGGCGATCGCTGCCGATATCATCGCCGTGATGGATGCCCTCAGGATCGAGAAAGCCGTTATCGCCGGTTGCGATTGGGGCGCCCGCACCGCCAACATCCTGGCGGCGCTCTGGCCGGAGCGCGTCAGGGCGATGGTCTCGGTGAGCGGCTACTTGATCGGCAGCCAAGAGCTCAACAAGATGCCCTTGCCGCCCAAGGCCGAGCTGCAGTGGTGGTACCAGTACTATTTCGCGACAGAACGCGGCCGTGCCGGGTACGAGAAATACCGGCGCGACTTCGCCAGGCTAGTCTGGGAGCTCGCCTCGCCGAAGTGGAAGTTCGATGATGCCACCTTCAACCGCAGCGCGGCGGCCTTCAACAACCCGGATCACGTCGCGATTGCGGTTCACAATTACCGTTGGCGGCTCGGACTGGCGGAAGGCGAGGCCAGATATGATGATCTGGAGAAGCGGCTCGCCGCGTTCCCGGTGATCAGCGTTCCGGCGGTCACCCTCGAAGGGGATGCAAATGGCGCACCCCACCCGGACCCGGCCACTTATGCCAGGAAGTTCTCAGGCAGGTACGAACATCGGCTGATCACCGGCGGTATCGGCCACAACCTGCCGCAAGAAGCGCCGCAGGCCTTCGCCCAAGCCGTGGTGGATGTGGATCGCTTGACATAGGGACAGCAGCCCCTTTGGCTGGGCTCGCTGGTGCCTGGGTGATCTTGATCGCCCACTTCCAAGAGATGGGCACCGGCGTACCACCCAACGAACCATGACCAGGGGGAAGTAATGCCCTGTTACATGAACTTGGCAAACTCTGGGATGTCGCAATTGTTGAGTTAGGCGAGCACGCTCGACATTCCGTTCCTCGGGGTGGAGGCAACAGAAGCCGCGATTGGCTCAAGAGCAAACACACCCGTAAGGCCCGTTTCCAACGTCAATTTTCTTCTTTGGTGGATGGGTCGACGAGGAGCGTCTCAGTCACATCGTTGGAAAGATATAGATTATCAGCCCAACTCCTCAGCATCAGCACCGCCGATGTCACATTCCCAAACGTTAAACTAGCAATAAGCAGTAAGACCATGCGGTTGGCTGTGGGAGATCCCTCGTTCTTACTTCCCATGTCGCCACGTGAATTGACAGTATCCCTGAACGGCCCGGCAGGTATCTGAGCCTTCCCTCCTAATAAGATTCCTGATTGGCCTACTTCGTGCATCGGTAAGCCCCTTGTCCAGGCTTAATGTCACCGCCGCCACGGGCGAGGATTTTTCCGATCTTTGCGTCAGCAATGCCAGCAAGGGCACTGTCCGGCGAAGTCGCCCGCACACGACGCACCAGCACGCTCAACTCCATCAGCACGGCTGTTGGATAGGGTCCATTGTCAATCGTGGACGGTGGAGTCACGACATCAATAAACACCAGATTGATCTCGATTGGCCGCATTGAGGACACTCCTATGCGTGTTGCCGGCAATTGGTCAGCTGTGGCACTCGTTATCGACGTCGTCTCCAGAACGCGGTTCTGGTACCGGTTTATCTCGTCAGACATTCAACTCTCCACTGGCTTAGGTTCTGCGAGAGATAACCGTCTCAAGTATCTCCTTTGTGTCCCGAGCCGCCCGAATTGAATGCTGATGTGTCTATCAAACGCGTCGTCCATCGCGTCAGTCCGTGGATGGACATCACCAACTCTTACCTGAGCCCGTGAGCCGCATTGTTCCGATCCAGAAAGACTGTCCTTCGACAGAGTGGCTAACCATCCCCACCTTCGGCGATATCTCCCTGCTGCCTGATCGGGAACAACGTATCCGATGCCTGTGCCTTGTGCCGGCCTCGTGGCACTGCCAAAAGTCTGTGCGTCCGATCGCGACGGGAGGGTGCTTCCGTGAAAGCACTTCCAAGCAGTCGAGGCTACGGCCGCTGCCACGTCTCAACTGTACGTGCGTCGAGTGCACCTTTCGGTTGGAACGACAAGCCGTAGGGGCAGACCGCAAAGCCAGCCACTTGCGTGCTCGATCGCACGGCCCTGTAAGGGTGCTTCTGCTCCTCGGACCGCCGGTTCAGGCGCACGCGGCTGCAATAACGATACTTACCCGTGTCGTCTCGCTTGCAGCCTTATGCGAGCTTGCTGGTGTGACAACGGCGATCACGTCCGCATAATTGCAAAGGGTTGCTTTTGTTTTTGCCCTCGCCTATGACTTGTCAAAAGATACAGATCTGTCTACTTTGTCTCAGTGCGATACCGAGCGGTATCGCATTGGTGATCGGTGAGCCCGGCCATCATCCGCCACGGAGGCTCACATGCCTTGGACAACCGGACGTAGACACGAGTGTTACTCTGTTTGGACAACTGACCTCATGCCTAGGAGAAGCCGTGCGAGGCTTCTGATCACAATCCTTATCGCCGTCCTTTCCGTTCTCTCGGCCATTCATGCGCCTCGTGTTCAAGCAAGTGAGACCCGTCAGTTCGATAAAGCATGGATCCCGGTCGCAGACGGGAATGCTCAGCCGACCGCGGCCTGGAGTGAGTTCTGCGAGCGGAGCCCGGGCGAGTGCGCGATCAATCCGGCCGAGCCTGCCACGATCAAGCTCGATGAGAGTGTGTGGAATGCGATCGTGGCAATCAACAGGCACGTCAACGCCGCCGTCTCCCCGCAGGAAGACATCGCCCACTGGGGCGTGATCGACCGCTGGGACTACCCGGACGACGGCTATGGCGACTGTGAGGACTACCAGATCCTCAAGCGCCGCCTGCTGGTCGAGGCCGGGTTGCCGCGGCGGGCCCTGCGCATGGTGGTGGTCCTGGACGAGCTCGGCGCAGGCCATGCCGTGATGGCTATCCGCACCGACCGGGGTGACTTCATCCTCGACAACAAGCGTGATGCGGTCCTGGCGTGGCACCAGACCGGCTATGTCTACATCAAGAGCGAGGGTGACCGGACCCACGCTTGGATCTGGCTGAGCAACCAAGCCACCGTAACATCAGCGATCAGCCGGTAATCAAGATGCCAAGAGCGACAGACGATTCACTGAACTCTGTAACAGAAGCGTCCGGCGCTCTCGACACCGTTAGGTCGTGTGTGGAGCGATCCCCAGTCTCACGAGCTTTGGAGGCTCACATGGAACGACCACCCCAAGGAACCTATGAGCGCATGCTCATCGTGGACACCGACACGGCGTTCCGCGAGAGCCTCACGCGGGAGCTGCGGGCGAGCGGCTTTGAGGTGGTGAACGCCGCCACCGGCGAAAGCGCCTTCTCTCTCCTGCGGGACTGGCGTCGCCCCATCGGGTGGCTTTACACCCGGGCCGACCTGCCCGGTCTGATCGACGGATGGATCCTGGCGGACGAATACCGCGACGGGCATCCCGACCGTGCGGCGGTGATTGCCGCCTCCCGCGAGCGTGCCTCCGCCCAGGGCCATGTGGTCCTGAGCCAGCCATCCCTGGCAGCAGCCTTGGACGCTCTCCTGGCCGTCGCCTCCGCGAAAGTGGTGGAGGCTCGCCCGGCAATAACGAACACCGATCCGCAACGCCTCGCTGCTTAACTGGGATCTTCGTCCCGGTCCTGCAGGAAGGCACTAATCCCACAACAGAAGGTTTTTATGATGTTCAGCAATGCAGCCTTAAGATTCACCGACAGACCCGCCGAGCAGGCGTGTGTCGACTACCCACTCGGGTCAGATCTCTGCGCCGACGAGATCGAGCAGCGCATCATCCGGGCCTATGTCGGGCTGGTGTACCAGGCGGTAGACACTGCCAACCAGCGTTCCGTTGTCGTGATGCGGCTCGGGCCACTTGAGGTCCGCCTCACAGAGATACATCCGGACGACGTCACTCCCGGCGTACCGTCATTCTGGATCGAGGTCTTCGACTGGCCGCAGCAGGCCTCCATTGACAGCGTCGGATGCTACGAGTTCGACGAGGATGAACTGGCTGCTGCTGTCGAGATGATCGTGGGCGCCGCGCAGGACACCCGACGTCGGAAGAACCTGCCCTTTCACTGACCACCAAACGAGATGGCACGGCCGACCCGTCGCACTACAAGCCAGGATAAAGACATGGACGGCAACAATGACCAAGGATCTTTCTGGGCGTCTGTCACTGCAGTGCTCACACTGACGCTCGTAGTCGGCGGACTTTATCTTCCCCTGTTTCTCTAAACCAGACGAATGCAGCGGCCAGACAAGGCCCATACCCAGCTGGCAGGTTACGTCTAAGCCTGCAGGTCATCAGGCAATCGATTCACATCATGGAGGTGACGATGACGGAGATTACCCTCTATACAACGAGGTGGTGCCCCTACTGTGCCGCAGCCAAAAGGTTGCTCACGCAGAAGGGAGCCAGCTTTACCGAGATCGACATCGAGGCAAAGCCGGAGAAGCGGGCGGAGATGATCGAGAAGGCTGGCGGGCGCACAACGGTGCCGCAGATCTTCATCAACGGCCGGCACATCGGCGGCTCCGATGACCTGCATGCCCTCGACCACACGGGGCAACTCGACCCTCTGCTACAGGGCTGAGAATGGATGGCCAAGATAAATCTTGAGGCCACGACCGGTAGCGATGACCTCCATGCACCGGGTGCTTTGATGCGGAACCGCGATTTCGGGTATGAGCTGTCTGGTGTGGTCTTGCTCGGGGTTGTCTCAAGAAAAGTCACGGCCTGTTGGGCTTAAATCGGGCTCGCAGGCTAGGGCCCGTTCCGATGAGGGACCCTGCTGACTATGCGAGCAGCTGCTTCAGTGCTGAAGCCGACCTCGATCAGGTCCCCCTCCAGTTCATCCAGAGTATCTGGCTCCAGCGTGATCAGAGCACCTGCCGAGTCGTTGGTTACCGTGCTCGTCTGCTCAGACGCGGCAATGTTCATCTCATCATCGCAGTCACGCAGACATGTGATCGTGACCCGGACGCCGGATTGTCCGCCCCAACTGATAACGGTCTCAAAGTCGGGACGACGAACCTCTACCACGACTAGGTGCCCATCGAACTCGTCCTTGATAACGGTGTCCCATTTGCCCATAGTCCCTCCAAATCGAGCCTCGGTAGAATGTGAGATGAAGGTGGTAATGCCTTAGAACCATATCTTCCGCCGCTAGAAAATCCCCAGGAAAACGGACGGAGGACCTGTGGGGCCGCCGCCAAGTTCCGGGAGGATGTACAACAGACCCACAAGGGGTGAGGCGGTGTACAAAGCACGATGTTAGCGCAGTCCTCAGCCCTTTCCTGCAGGAACATGGTGTGAGAACTCTGATTGCCGCAATTTTGGGCGAAATCGCGTAGTCCGAGCCTGAAGCAACTGCAGGAACGCCGGAGATGTGAGCCGACCTTCAGCGGGCAGCGGTGACACTTGGGGGTGGTACCCGCGTGGCTAGACCAATACCCGTCTGGATCTAGGCCCGGCTCCACGACACTCAGCCTCCTGCCGGGCACGACCAGCGTTCGCCTTTCACATCAAGGATGCGCCATGGAGCAGGGCACGGCACGCTTGCTCGCAGCTGCGGCACGCCTGGGCGCAGACACGGCAGTATTCATGCCTCGCGGCATGGTTCTCACATTCCTCTGCACAAACCCGGCAGGCCTCGGCGCAGGCCATTAGCTGCGCCTCCACCAGCATTGGACTCGGGCGCGTGAGACGTGCGACGATGCGGGCCGTAGCGAGGCATGCGTCCGAGCAATCGAGGCAGGTTCGTATGCAGCAGACGAGGTCAGCCACGTGAGCCTCGCCCAGGCACGCGTCGGAACAGCTGACGCACAGGCTACAGCACTCATAGCAGGCCGTCGTGCACGCCTCGATCAAGGACGGGTTGGGAGGACGCTGGGGGTGAGTCGAGAAGAGTGCGCCAATTCCTTCCATGATCTCCTCCAAAACAACCGCTCCAGAGCCAAAGCTGCCGCCGGCACGGCTAACCACCAAACCGTTCGGTGCGGATGGTCTTCGGGTCCGAACCCAGATCCAGGAGATAACCGGTGACGGCTTCGACGAAAGCGTTCGAGCCACACGCGAAGGTCAGCCGCGGCGCAGTGCCCAGCCTCGCTAGGGAGATATTGAGCAGGGAGGCATCGATCCTGCGGCCATAATCCTGAGGTCGATGTGCGGTGTCTCTGGACAGGCTCAACAGAAGAGTGAAGTTGGCCTCGGCTGCATCCCGTCCGATCAACTCTTCCCGGAAGATCACGTTATCCCAGGTTCGGGCCGCTTGAAGAAGTACGACAGCGACGTCACGGCTGACTGCAGCGCGATGGCGCACGATCGACATCAGAGGCGCAACTCCGGACCCACCGCCAACGAGCAGGAGAGGTCCGCCGTCCTCAGGACCCCACGCGAAGTGACCTCCGATCGGGCCGCGGATCTCGATCGCGTCGCCGACCTCAGCCACATCGTGGAGAAAGGGCGAGACCTCGCCGTCCTCAAGGCGTTCGACGACGAGTTCGTAGAGCCCCTCAAACTCGGGGGGAGACGCAACCGAGTAGCTCCGCTGGGCCTGATAGCCATCCGGTGCTGTGAGCCGAACGTCAAGATGCTGGCCCGCCCGGAAGGAGCGCCAAGTCTGGGGACGAAGGAAGAAGCTTTTCACCCTCTCGGTTTGCCGCTCGATCCGTTCGATCACCGCCTCCTGCCATTGTACGTGACCTTCCTCTAGGGTCGTGTCCATCATTATTGATCACCCCTGTAGCGCTGCTCGCGCCAAGGATCACCATAGATGTGATAGCCCCGCAGCTCCCAGAACCCGGCCTCGTCGCGTTCCAGAAACTGAAGCGCGTTGATCCACTTCGCCGATTTCCAGAAGTAGAGATGCGGCACGAGGAGCCTTGCCGGCCCACCATGCGCGGGCGTCAAAGGCTGGCCTTCATAGTGAGTGGCGACCATGGCCTTGCCGCCGATGAGGTCGGCCGTGGGCACGTTCGTCGAATAGCCGTCAAAGGAATGGGCCAGCGTGTAGTCGGGCAGTGACGTAAGCCCGGCTTCGGCAAGAATATCGTCAATCAGGACACCTCTCCACGGCGTGTTCAGTTTCGACCACTTGGTCACGCAGTGGATGTCACGGGTCATCTTGGTTTGCGGCAGGGCAGTAAGCTCCTCCCAGGTCCAGCGCATTACCGGACGTGGGCCGATCTTGAGGGTGAACGACCAGTCACCCAGCGAGACCCGCGGCGTCGGACCGGCCGAGAGGACTGGGAAGCCGTCGGTGCGGGATTGTCCAGGCGGGATACGATCCGCGTAATCTGCGGGTGACGTCTTCCCGGTGAATCCACGTGTCGCCATGATCATGCTCCTTGATGGCCTCCCGTCTGCCTTTGACCCCTGCAGGTGTCCGCTCAAGACAAGTCTTCCTGGGGAAAGGGACGGCGGTCCTACAGGATCGCCGCCAGATCGGGGGAGAAGTACACCAAAGACCCCAGAGGAAATGAGCCGTGCACAGGCAAGGAGGTTAGCGGAATACCGAGCCTTGTCCTGCAGGAACGTGCTGAGAGAACTTCGATTGCCGCAATTCCGGGCGAAGACACGCAATCCAGAGCGGAATCAGGTCTGCGCAGGGCTGACGGGATGACGTACGATCAACACCGATGCCTGCTGTAGGATCCGCTGACGGGCAGCACGGGAGGCAGAACATGGCCAACTCCGATGCGTTGAGGCAGCTCTTTCCGCTGGACGGCGAGATCCCGGCTGACCACCGCCCTCCCCCGCCTATTCACCAGAGAACCTATCTCGTCAACGGCGAACTCAAGGCTTGGAACGGTGCGGTCGATACCGTGCGATCGCCGGTCTGCGTACGCAAGTCGAACGGCAAACTCGAGCAGATCGAGCTCGGGAGTGTGCCCTCCGGCGCAGAACGGGAGGCGGAAGAAGCCCTCGAGGCCGCCGTGGCTGCCTATGACGACGGTCGCGGCCAGTGGCCGACCATGACCGTGGCCGAGCGAATTGGCTGCCTGCAGGATTTTACCAACCAGATGGTCAGCCGGCGGCAGGAGGTCGTCGATCTGATCATGTGGGAGATCGGCAAACCCAGAGCGGATTCCGAGAAGGAGTTCGATCGGACCATCGACTACATTCGGGCGACCATCACCGCCCTGAAGGAACTCGACAACAGCAACTCCCGCTTCACCATCGTTGAAGGCACGATCGGGCAGATCCGGCGCACCCCGCTCGGGGTGGTCCTGTGCATGGGACCGTACAACTACCCGCTCAACGAGACCTTCGCCACGCTGATCCCGGCACTCCTCATGGGCAACACCGTGGTGTTCAAGCCGCCCCGGTTCGGCGCGCTCCTGTTCTATCCGCTGATCGAGGCCTTCCAGAGCGCCTTTCCCAAAGGCGTGGTCAACATGGTCTACGGACGCGGCTCGGTGGTCGTGCCCCGTCTACTCGACAGCGGCAAAGTCAACGCGCTGGCCCTGATCGGCTCGAGCAAGGTCGCGGATCATCTCAAAAAGCTGCACCCGAAGGTGAACCGCCTGCGGGCCATCCTCGGGCTTGATGCCAAGAACGCCGCCATCGTTCTGCCCGACGCCGACATCGAGCTTGCGGTCAAGGAGTGCCTGACCGGAACCCTGACCTTCAACGGCCAACGCTGCACGGCGTTGAAGATGCTGATCGTCCACCGGTCCATCGTCGAGCCGTTCCTGCGGCGGTTCAGCGAGGAGGTGGGCAGACTCAAGGTGGGCATGCCATGGGAGAAAGGCGTGAATATTACGCCCCTGCCCGAGGCCGGCAAGACTGACCACATGACGGCACTGGTGGAGGATGCCAAGTCCAAAGGCGCTCGGGTCGTCAACCCGGATGGCGGCAGTGTCGCTGGCACCCTGTTCTTCCCGGCGGTGGTCTATCCGGTTGAGGAGGGCATGAAGCTCTATCGTGAGGAGCAGTTCGGGCCTGTCGTGCCGGTGATGCCGTTCGAAGATCTTGAGATGGCGCTCGAATACGTCACCACGTCTGAGCATGGCCAGCAGGTGAGCATTTTCAGCTCCAACCCGGATCAGGTCGGCCGGCTTGTCGATCCGCTCGTCAACCAGGTGTGCCGGGTCAACATCAACTGCCAGTGCCAGCGCGGCCCCGATGTCTTCCCCTTCACCGGGCGCAAGGACTCCGCCGAGGGCACGCTATCTGTAACCGACGCGTTGCGCTCGTTCTCGATCCGCTCGATGATTGCCACCAAGGAAACGCCTGCCAACAAGGACCTGCTGGATGCGATTATCGCCAAGCAGACCTCCAACTTCATCAACACGCGATTCATCTTCTGAAAAGGCGTCTGACCTCATGTTGAAATATGCCATGACTTCTCTCTTGCTTCTCATGGGGAGCGAGGCCTGGGCGCAGAGCAGACCTGTGAGCACCACCCTCACCTGCTCTCGTGCCGCCGGTCTTGTGGCGTCGCAAGGGGCAGTCGTCCTTGGCACAGGAGTCTACACGTATGATCGATACGTCAACGGTCCGAACTTCTGCCTAAGGAATGAGCCCACCGAGCCTGCATGGGTTCCGACGATCGACAACCCGCAGTGCTTTGTCGGCTATCTCTGCCGAAGGTTCCAAGGTCCAAGCAACCGTTGATCATCAGCCGCGGCGAGACACGGCTCACATTCAGACCTCGTGTGGGCGATCACTTGAACGTTGAGGGCAAAAGGTCTCGATCTCTCCGGCATTCTCGGACTGTTACGGCACAGTTTTCGAGGTCGATCGAGCGATCGCAAACGGGGTTGCTTCGGAGTTGCACCAGGCCCTAGCGCCAGAGTTCGGTACGTTTGGTAAGCGACCAGAATGAGTTACTATTGATCCTGGTAGCGGATTTCCGCCATCAGCCTGTCGGCCGCCTTCAAGAAGGGACGCAGGGTCTTCAAGGCCTTGAAATCTTCGTCATTGAGCTCACTTTTCAGAATGACCGTATAGGCCGCAATTCTTCGCAGCAGAGCATCAACCATTTCCTCCCGGGTCAACTCGTTCCCGTCGGGATCTTTCGCCTTGGGCATCGGGATATCCGTCCAACAGCCGTTGAAATCACCTGTCAAATGGCCGGCA
>NZ_JACXAB010000062.1 GCF_014699075.1 Microvirga sp.
CTGCACCCGCCCCGCTAGGCCGAAACGTCAACAACAATCACATTGCCAAACGGGCGCCATCCAGACATGACAACGCCTTTTCAATACCTTAGACTCATTGCAGATAGCTGAGAACAGCGGAGTGCGGCCTCTACTCAGTTAAGTTGACGGTGCTCAGCCGGTTGTGGTCGGTCAATGCAGCGCAAGACTGAGTGGAACGGACCAGAGAAGGTATCCTTCTGCGTTGACAACATTCAGCTGCCATCCGCTCCAATCCTCAACGATGCCACGAGCCTCCCGCTGCAACTCAGTCATGGCCATCATTGCCTGAGCCTTAGCGTCTTCAAAATCAGAGACTTCAACACCCTCGTCATCAATCAACTCGTCATGATCGTGAACGAGGTGGAAGTAGCAGCGCATCCTGGGTTCCCAACGCAAAGCACTTGGTTGGAGACGCATAGCCCATCAGTAGTGAATAGAGGATGAAACAATCGAACTAGGGACTTCCGCCTATCTGAGAGCTACGTGCGTAGACAGTGGCTGTAGGTTTTCTAACGAGGTCCAGCCAATGTCTGGCTTGGGGCATGGCACCAGATAGGCGCGTCCTTCCTCAAGCTTCTCAATCCGGCAGGTTACTGCTCTCCTTTCGCCTGAAGGACGGAACACAACAATAGTCCCGACCTTGAGGCTGGGATCGGCAGAGGGTGTGCTTTCATGTGGAGGTGATGTGTGGTTCAAGGCTTCCTTGCCCCCCCTCAGCCGCTCAAGAGCTGCGATAGCCACTCTCGCCCTATCCCGGTAGCGCTCGTTCACGACACGAAGGACAGCTCCATTGGTACGGCCTGGATACCAAGTAGTCCCTCCTATCTTCGCCATCTCTTGCGCTACAATCTCAATTTCTTCTTCAGTCATGCCACAGCTCCCCAGCCTCGGCCGATTGCGAGTAAACGAAAATATAGAGCTTAGTCTCGCCGAAGAAGATATGATGCGGGTTAAAGATCACGGGCATGTGATAACGGCTTCTCTACATGGTAAAGGAGAAGCTGACCCCAGTTCGGTCGATTGGCTTAGACATTGTAAAATGTGGTCGGTTCATCGCGATACAGGCGATGCGCGTATCGAAGTTGGACCAAGAACTGCTGTTTTTGCTCCCGCCTCTTATAGGCAGATTCACCTGCCGCAATGGTTGCGGCTTCGTCTGTAAAGATGAGTGTCTTCTCTGCCACGAGAAGCCAACAGATTCCATCATGTTCGTTCAACGAAATTCGTACAAACGTGGAGCAGGTATTCTCTCCTTCTGGCTAGCGTCAGAGTTTGCACACAGCCAAACGTAAGATCATCACTGGCAAAGGTTCAAGATCTACTTACATAGTGAGCGCTTCAATCAACCTTCTTGGATAAAGATCTCTCTGGCTAATTTTGCGACACATCTCCGCTACCCAGATGGATCACGTCTTCTAGATCCTTCCTCCGCTGCTTCGCCCGGCGGTTGTAGCTCGCCTGGTTTTTGGTGCACACCAACGTGTAGGGTCGACCGCGACGATCAGTGGTAAAGTCGACGTCGCAGTGAGCTCGCCGGATCGTCTGCTCAACGTGGTTGCGGTCTGCTTCGACAGCTTTGAAGGCCCATACCTCGCGCTCAGGATCGGCAAGGAAGCGGCTCAATTCGGCGCAATGATGACATTGACAGGAGAGCACGCTGGCCCGGCTCCAGTCATGAGGCGGCGCGAGCGGCTCGGCAATGCGAGCGCGCAGGTGCGCAAGACAGGCGTCACGCAGCCGCTGGACCGCTGGCTCTCGAGCAATCGTCGAGCGAACCAGGTCCCGCATGGCCGGAACCAGAACGGTATCCAAGTTATAGGTCTGGGGCCACGTCAGCATGTAATCGGCCGCATCCTCGGCCAATTGCTGCTCAATCCGGCAGAGCGCCTCCAGAACATCAATAACAAAACGGGGTTTTACGCTCCGATCCTGCCACCACGTCCTCTCAGCCGCTGCACGCTGCGGGTCGCCTGGCAAGGCTTCAACCAAAGCCGTCGCGGCCCCTCTGAAGTCGCCTTTCCGACCATGCCCCTGTGCGACCACCAACCGGGCGAGCAGATTGCCGCAAGCGGTCAGGGAGGTCGCCGTATTCCCGGCAATAATCTGCCGGGTCAAGGCTGCGGCCTGCCGGGGCGGCAAGAGACCGAGTGCCTGCACGATGGCCTCATTGTCACTCTCGGTATAGACGCCGCTACCCCCCGCAATGGTCGCTATGAATGCCTCAAGGCGCACCTTATCCTCGAGTTGGATCAGGAGGAGCAGCATCTGAGTGGCATAGCTGGGTGTCGTCTCCCGCGATGGGTATCTCTCCTGCCCTTGCCAGGAGGCTACCATGTGGCCGGAGAGTTCATGCGCCTCATGCCACAAGAAAGATGTGTGATCCTCGCCGCTGCTCGACCAGCGCTCGGTCAGATCGGCCAGGTAGGGGAGGGTGACCGCCACCCCGGCCTGGCACAGAACGGCAAAGAAGCGCTCGTGCGGCCAGAGCACGAGAGCCGCTCGACGGTAGGTTCGCTCGAACGAGGCGCCCTCATTGCCGGTCGCCTCATGAAAGTGCTCCTCGTCCGGTTCCAGATCGTCGAGCGCATCAGGCGGGCAGAGTTCATCGTCGCCGACCGGAATCTCACCCAGCACCGAGGGCTCATTATCGGGCCGCCGCCATGTCGACAGGGCAATGGAGCGATCAAGGACCTCAACCTCCTCGAATTCGTCCTCGTCCGGTTCCGACCACCGGCGGTACGAGGAGCTATAACCCGTGTAATCTGCACTGCCGCTCTCCTCGACCGCGATCAGCGCCAGGTGGAGATCGCAGTCGGCCGACTGGGCAGCGGCCATGAGAACCGCCGCCGCGGCTGCATCGGCGCCTTTCAACGCCCCAAACCCGAGCTCAGCGGACGTATAGGCATGCTCGAGCGGAACGATAAGCTTTTCTGGCGCATCAATGTCTGAACGGCTCAGATCAGCGCTCCAGTCCTGCAGGAGTGTCGCAAGCCGGGTTTGCTGGCTGGCATAGCTCGGAGGCTCGGGCAGCCGCCCCGGCCCGGGACGCAGCAGGTTGTAGATCAAAGCCAACCGAAAGCCCGAGGTGACGGGAAGGACTTCGTGAACGCAGTCAGCATAGAAGGCGGCAAACGCCACCTCCGAGGGGTCTGGGCAGTGGAGGTCGAGCCGAACCTCGCGGTCCTTGTGGCGGACCAGAAGCTCACCTCCGGTCGATGTCGAGGGCAGCACCACCACCAGCGTGGCGAACATTCCGGGCGCTTTCTCGGTATCACGGTGGCTCGCGAAGAAGCTGCCTTCATCGTAGAGCAGCAGCTTGTAGAAGTCGGCCTGCACAGGCTCGGTTAGCCCAAGGCCATCACACACGCGGGCGAGGATTGCACTCAGCGTCCGGGCCCAGCCCCGGCCCTGGATCCGGACCTGGTCCGGGCCGATCTGCCACGTCCGGCGAACCGCCGTGTCGACCAGGGTCTGCTCTCCCCGCCCGTAGGGAGCCCGCTCAGCCGCTATGACGAGTTGTTTGACCTGTGTCGGAAGCAGCGGCAGTGCGATCTGACCGACGCCCTCCACCTCCAACTGCGGCGCAAGGAACTCGATCGTGCCGGAGGCGAAGAAGTCGCCGGGGCGGCGCACTGTGGTCAGGACTTCAGCCAGTTCGCTCGTGAGGGAGGACATTGATGCCGTCCATGTTGCACGCAGCTCAATGAGGGTGAGCATACAACATGCCACATTCGGCTACCATGGCAGCGGCTACAGACTTCTTGTCAAAACCGCCCTCGCCGGAATCCGCGTTGCATGGCATAGATGTAAAGCGCACATCATCTGTTCTTTAACGCAAGTATACCCCGCCGCTGCGTGTATTTTCGCGAACGGTTGTCTCATGTGCACAAAGACCGATCTTCCACTTCATGGTAATGGGGAGCGACAACAAAGAAGATGAAGGATTTGTTAGGGTTTTGGAGGGAGTCTGTTTGCCGTCGCGACGAACGAATTCGCCCTATCTTCGCAGTAGATCTTGCGCCTCCAACAAAAGGTATTGCGCATGAGCAAGACGAAGCCCGACACCAACCAGTCCCTGCACCCTGCTCTAGAAGAACTGCGACAAATCCTTGCCAGAGAGCAGACGTCGGAGGAGTTTCGGAAACGCTCTGGATACGATCCTTCCGCACCTTCCCGACGGGTCACGGCACGAGAGGCGAGGAGGGCATCTGAGAAGCGGCGCTAACCTATTGACAGCCCCAGGTTCCGCCGGCCCGCCGTTCTGGTATGTGCCCTACATTCGATCGCATAGCCTGACCGCAGTTGGTATCGAGGGACCCGGGCGAAGAACCCATCGGTCATCGCGGTCACCTTTACTGTCTACCAGTGCAACATCGACTAGATGGAGCAGGCGGCATGACGCCGGAGCGCTTCGCCCTGATGCAGCAACTGCTGAACAACGCGAAATTCGACTGGACCTATGGCGACACGGAATATCTGCGTGAGCCGGTCGATTTCATGCCGCGCTATCCTAAGAACCGCGTCGTGGCGGATCTGCCGCGGATCAGAAAGATCGCTTTCACCCTGCATAAGGACCGTGTCGCAATGTTCGACCGCTCCGGCTACCCGCTGACACCCTCGTTCATGATCGCTTGGGTGGAAGCGGAAGGCTACGTGATCCAGGCTTCCGGCTTCGATGACGATGGGAATGGAGTGGCGCAAGAGATGATCGGTTGCCCATGCCCAAAGGGCCGGAATCGATGATTGAATATGTCCCTGGGATCATTACAGCGCCTGATCTTCCTTAACATGAATGGACTAGGGAGCCATATCTGCTCTAACCCAATATCGTTCAGGCAGAACCTGTTCTCATTCAGCCAGACAAGGTAGCAGTTCACGTTGTCGGTGTCGGTATCAATCCTACCGGCCAAGGCCCTGAGTTCTGTTCTCAGGGCATCGAGCCAGAGCTGGGCCAGCCACTGATTGGAGCGCATGAGATCCTCCTGTGAGAGAACCCTGCCACGGCACCGGCTACGAACTTCTTGGAGAGCATGAGGAAGTGTGGGGCAGTTTGGTAACGGGTTGGCTGCACAAGCTGTCGAGCCTAACGAAACAAAGCTGCGGGACACCCTCATTTGCCGAAACGCACCCCATCCGAACCCAAGACTCCTGATCCTTCTCCAACTCCGAAGATCCTGCAGTTCAAGGTCTGGCTGATCGGGCTCAGCCCCATAATCTGGCGGCGGGTTCAGGTGCCAGACGCCATGATGTTGCGGGAGCTGCACGGTGTCCTCCAAGTCGCGATGGGCTGGGAGGGCATTCACCTGTTCCAGTTCACGCTTCGGGCAAAGCCGTTCGGCTCCCTAGAGTTGGCAGCCCGGTCTCCGGATGTTGCACTCTCCGAGCTTTGCCTCCGCCAGGGAACCCGTTTCTGCTACGAATACGATTTCAATGGTCCATGGGAGCATGAAGTGCGCCTGGAGAGGCGGCACGAGGCTTACCCTGGGAGACGCTATCCCATTTGCCTGGATGGCGATGGATCCTGCCCGCCAGAGGACTGCGGCGGGGTCCCGGGCTTTCTGGCCCGGCGTGAGGCCTGGACCGCTCCGGAGACCAGCCAGGAGTTTGCCGTCCTGGCCGATTTCGTGGATCAGCTTGCGCTGAAGCGGAGCACAGGCGCCTCCATCGACGCTGATGCGATCGATCAGGTCCGTGAGGCGATCGAGCGCCTTGAGGTGCGCCAGAGCTGGCAGGGCAAGCCGTTCTCCCGCAAGGACGTCAACACTCGACTAAGCAAAACCGAGTATCTCAACCTCATGCATCAACAGTGGTGAGGCCGTAGATCCCGTTGATCTGTTGACGGTGCTCGAGCCCTCCCGACAGCGTACGGAGGGACCCATGCAGGTCAGGATCATGCTTCAGATTATCGGAGACGACGGCGCCGTTGGCGACCTGGAGGAGGTCGCATCCCTGACGAAGATCACCGAGCGCGCCGAGGATCTGGGCCTGTCCTTGGCCGAGAGCAAGACCCTGCTGGCGGCCGCTCAGCAGCAGATCGTCGAGGCTCAGGTCAATAGCTGGCTCGAGAACCACCGGCACTGCAAGGTCACTGGTCGGAAGCTCCGGTGCAAGGGCAGCTACCCGCTCACTTTCCGGACCTTGTTTGGCGATGTCCGGCTCAAGAGCCCCCGCTACTACCTCCCCAAGGAGCGCCAGACCAACGGGCCAGCGACGATCTCGCCGCTGACGCAGTTGCTCCCTGACCATCTTGCGCCGGAGCGCCTGTACCTCGAGACCCGCTGGGCCTCGCTTGTCCCCTATGCGGCAGCGGCCGGTCTCTTGGCCGATGTCTTGCCTGTCGGCAGCGGCGTTAACGCGACGACGGTACGTCAGCACGTCCTACGGACAGCCGAGCGGATGGAGGGCGATCTCGCTGAACAGCGAGCCTCATTCACCGAGGGCGCAGACTCTCGCGATTGGGATAATCTGCCGACCCCTGATGGACGGATGGTCATCGGCTTGGACGGCGGCTACATTCGCGACTGGCGCGACAGAAAGCGGAACTTCGAGCTCATTGTCGGCCGGTCCATGCCCGAAGAGGGAGACGCTCGGTACATCGGCTTTGTCCACGGCTATGATCGCAAGCCGCAGCGTCGCATCATCGATCATCTCAGGCGGCAAGGCTTCCAGGCCAATCAGGACCTGACCTTTATCACAGACGGAGGTGACGAGGTGCGATCACTGGCCGAGCGGATCAGCCCGTGCAGCGAGCACGTCCTCGACTGGTTCCACATCACGATGCGGATCACGGTCCTGCGCCAGTTTGCTCAGGGACTGGTGCACCATGACAAGGACTATGGGATGGCGGCTCTCGATGAGCTGCGCCGGATCAAGTGGTTCCTGTGGCATGGCAATACCTACCGGGCTCAGGAGGCTATCGATGATCTGCTTCTCGATCTCGAAGCTCTCGACAGTCGCTATCCCAACCTGCGCAAGTTTAGGACGGCCATGCGGGAGTTCCAGGTCTATATCACCAGCAATGAGGGTAGCCTGATCAACTATGGAGAGCGCTACCGGTCCGGTGAGCGGATCTCCTCGGCTTTTGTCGAGGCGACAGTGAATGCCGTCATCAGCAAGCGCTTTGCCAAGAAGCAGCAGATGCAGTGGAGCCGGCGCGGGGCTCATCTGCTGTTGCAGACCCGCACCAGAACCTTGGATGGCTCGCTGCGTGCCGCATTCGAACACTGGTATCCCGGCATGATGAACGATAATGGCAGGGATCAGAGTCGAGCAGCCGCTTAACTGCCCCACAACTCCTCATGCTTTCCACTTAGCTTGAGGATGCAAGCGTGGCTCTCGGAAAACCGGGGCAGTCTGGCGGCATGCCTCAGGCTGGCTGGATGACGAGAGTGGCGAGCGGTGGGATCTTCGGCTGATCCGTGTCCAGTCCGAGCCGGTCCCCGAGATAGGTGAAGAACGACAGCCCGCGCTCGCGGCAGGTCTTCAGCATCACATTGCACCCTAGGTGCGCTAGCAAAACGTCGAACGCTTTGGAGCCTGTGGTTGCGCAAAGAGTGGATTGAACTGTCGCCCGACCGCTCAGTCGAGCAACCGACCGTCCTGAGCTGCCGGCAAGCCACTTGTTGCCGCAATTTGCTGCAAATGGCAGTCTCGACCCGTTACACACCATAAGAGCCCTTCCACCCAACACCCGAAAGCCGCGTATGATCTCCATGCTCAGATGGTCACATCTGCCTGTCTTGGCTCTCATAGCCGCTGCCCTGATCGGTCAGGTCGCGGAGGCTGCGCCCGGATATCCGAAGCACGAAGCTCCCATTCCGTCAGCAACGATGACCCTAATGAAAGGGAACAACACCTCTTCCGCTGAGCCCATGCTGATCCGCATCTACAAGAAGGAAGCGGTACTGGAAGTCTGGAAGCGCAGCACCAGCGGCCGGTATGTTCGCCTCAAAACGTTCCCCATCTGCCGCTGGTCAGGCCAACTCGGTCCCAAGCGCAAGGAAGGTGACCGGCAGACACCGGAAGGCTTCTATGCCGTCACGGCCTCCCAGATGAACCCGAAGTCCAAGCACTATCTCTCCTTCGACACCGGGTTTCCCAATGCCTACGACCGGGCTCATGGGAGCACCGGGTCCGCCTTGATGGTTCACGGAACCTGCTCCTCCGCCGGCTGCTTTGCCATGACGGATGCAGGAATGGCGGAGATTTACGCCCTGATGAGGGAGGCGTTCAGGGGAGGGCAGAAGGCCGTTCAGCTGCAAGCGTACCCGTTTCGCATGACGGCAGAAAACCTCGTCCGGCATCGCCTGGATCCGAACATCGCGTTCTGGCGCCAGCTCAAGGAAGGTTCGGATCGCTTCGAGGCCACGCGGGAAGAACTCGACGTTCGCGTCGCTGAGGGGCGGTATGCCTTCCACCCGGCCAGAAGCCCGGACACGGAAGCAGACGTGCTGGCCTACCGGGCCATGGAAGACGATCATGTGGCAGTGTTGCTGGAGGAGGGCAGGGCGGCCATCCGGACCACCTATGCCGATGGCGGGCAACACCCGTCCTTCACCGCCCTGTGGCGCCGCGGTGTCTCCTTGGGTGAGGTGAGCCGTCCCGAGGCTCTGGCCTATGCCGGCCTCGAGCGTGTAGTTTCGCCCGCGCGGGCGACGCGACCGGTGTGTCCCGTACCAAGTACCTGCACACCCCTAGCTAACGAGGCGAAGGCCATCTCTCCTCCCGATACGGGACAACAACTCCAGCCGATCGCGCTGCTGGACGGCCCGTCCATGTGGCTGAAGGAACTGCCGTCGCCGTTCACGTCCGCCCCCATCAGTGGCGTCGCAATGAGTTTCACCCATGACCAGCCGATGATCCTGGGAGCACAGCAAGTTGTGCCTGCTCGCCTGCTAATGCAGCAGTAACAGACGTTGGCAGGTGCAAGCCTTGACAGGCGCGGTCATGCCTGGCTCGGGCTCGCATTCTACTCCTCGGAGCCGGACCTGAAGGGCAAGCCTTTGCGTTATCATCCCGATCATGAGTTGATGCCACGAGGCGATCCATCCCGGTGCAAGGGAGGAGCTCATGCGAAGAACCTACTACGTCTTCCAATCGGCAACCGCCCCCGGCCTGCGCGGCATTGCCGCCACCTCGGACGGCACGGCGCTTCCTGACACGGAGGGGCCCTGGACCCTCGAGCGACAGATCGCTCCGCATGAACCCTGGACCTTGGACGTCGGAAGATCCGTCGTGGAGTTCGGGATCGTGGAGAATGGCTTCTATCTTTGGGGAGCGATCCCCGAGCGCGCCTCGACCAAGCCCGTCATCGAAAGCGACCGAGTTGAGGGCACGGCGGTGTACGATCCTCAGAGACACCGGATCGGCACCATCAAGCGGCTGCGGATCGAGAAGGTGAGCGGGCGGGTGGTCTACGTCGACGTGACCTTTGGCGGCTTCCTCGGGCTTGGGGTCCATCACCACACCATCCCGTGGGAGAAGCTCACCTACGACACCCGGCTGCACGGCTACCGCACCGAGATCACCGAGGAGCAGGTTCGGAGCGCTCCGGCCTTCTATGGCGATGACGAGGTCTGGCCTGACAGGAAACGGGAGCAGGAGATGTGGGACTACTGGCGGGATCCGCCCAGAGGGGCGATCTGAACCGCAGGAATCCGGCCTGACAGAGGCACTCAAGAGGAGGAAGCGATGAAAGTCAGTGAAGTCATGACACGGGACGTTCAGCTGATCGAGCCAATCCAGACCATCCGGGAGGCGGCGAAGCTGATGGCCGAGCTGGATGCCGGCATCATGCCGGTGAGTGAGGGCGACCGTCTGGTCGGCATGATTACCGACCGCGACTCGCCGTGCGGGCGGTGGCTCAGGGCAGGGGCCCCGACACCTCTGTGCGCGAGGTGATGACGGACGAGGTCAAGTACTGCTACGAGGACGACGACACCGACGACGTCGCCCGCAACATGGCCGACATCCAGGTCCGCCGCCTGCCGGTGCTTACCCGCGATAAGCGGCTGGTCGGCATCATCTCGCTCGGGGACATCGCGGTGACCGATGAGGCCAGGCGTGCCGGCGAGGCGGTGGCAGGAATCTCGCAGCCGGGCGGTCAGCACAGCCAGACGGGCGGACCGCGCACGTAAGATGACGAGGGGCCGCACAGGAGCGGCCCTGTCTTACAGGTCGCTCTCAGCTGCTCGCGTGGATCAAGCCCCAGGTGGTGAGCGCATTGCCGGTCGCGGCAAATGCCGCCGTGTTATCGAAGATGCACCAGGTTTCGGTGGCCGTTGTGGCACTATCCGCGAGCAGCACTGCGATGGCCGCGAGATACTCCGGACTATAGGCGGAGTAATAGATCCGGGGTGAGCCGTGCAGGCGATAGTACGACAGGCCACGCCAGCCACCCGGCTCGTCCGCGCCAGGGACTGGGGCCGGGTCCGCAGCAACGCGGGCGATCCGAAGCTCGCCAAGCAGGGCCCCGACCTCGGGTGTGAACCAGGAGGCATGGCGAGGCTCGCAAACGATGCTGCCTGCTACCTGGCTCCTCAACTCACTCAGAAAGTGGTCAGCGACGCCCGGTTCGAAAGTCAGGCTTGGAGGTAACTGAACCAACAGGGGGCCGAGCTTGGGCCCGAGACCTTCCACCTCCGACAGAAACCGGTCCAACAGGTCGCCCACATCCTTCAGCCTTTGCTCATGGGTGATCGCTTTCGGGATCTTCACGGCAAAGCGGAAGGCCTCCCGTACAGAGGCAGCCCAGCGCTCGTAGGTGGCTGGTCGATGCGGGCGGTAGAACGACGAATTGATCTCCACGGCGTTGAGGACGGCGCCGTAGCGCTCCAGGTGCGATCCGGCAATGGGGAAAGGCTCGGCATGCTCCTTTGGAATGCTCCACCCGGCTGTGCCAATTCGAATGACTGCAGTGCCGCTCTCAGAGGAACCGGGTGATGGCGGAGCCTGCACCCGCTGATCTGACGCAACCCGCATTCCGCCTCACTCGGCGAAGCGAACGAGCGCGCGCAACCCCTCGATCAACAGCTCCCGCTGGTCATCCGGCAAAGAGCCTTTGCAGGTGGCGTCCACGAGCGCCTCCAACTCCTGTCGGCTGGGACGGCGCTCGCGGATCTCACCAGCCCACATGGCAATCCGCGAGGCCTTGCCGGCGCATGAGGGGCAATCGTCGATGATCTCACGCGCCAGCGTCATGATCTGGTTAATGGGACTGGCTTCAGGATTGGTTTGCATGGCCTTTGCTACTTCGGCTCAACGCTCTGGTCCCCACCCGGCGTGCCGGGAGGCCGGATGACCGGGGTGGTGCCGGGATCCGGCACGGGTGGCCGCACCGCCATGTCAGGGGCAATGGTGGCGGGCGGACGGATCACACCGCCTGTGCTTTCAAGCTTGTCACTGAGGGGTGCGTCTGAGCTGCCCACTGAGCCGGTGGAGCGGGGATCCTGCGGGCCGGTGCTCTCGGTCTTGAGGGTCTCTGATGTCTGCGGCTGCCCTTGCGCCGCTGCCGCCTCAATGCCCGCGATCAGGACCGCAAAGGCAATGGCCGCAAGCCGGAAATTACGCTTTGCGGGACTCATGAGCGACCTCCTTTCGCATCCATCAACCGACCGGCTGCCAAGGACACCTCCGTGGACCGCTGATTTCGTCTTCAGTTCCTGATGATCTGGATCACTTTACGGCTTTCCGGATCAACAACCGCGATGGTTTGGCCAACACGCAGGAACTGATAGCTCGTTGTCACGGGCACCTCAGTCACGCTGTCCTGAGGTAGACTCCACAACTCCACGCCTTCCGGCACGGTCATCCCAACTGAGATAGCGCCGCCGGTCTGTGCTTCGGGCGGCCTCTCCCGTTGCACGTGCTGCTTGATGACAGCCTGCTTCTCCGGCGAGAGCGGCACGGGAGGGGTCTGAACAGGGGTGCCACCCGTCTGGGCCGCGGCGGCGGATGCCACAAGCATGGCCGCAAGCACGGCGGTCCAAATCCGGCTCCTCATGAGCCGCGCCTGCTTTCGTCTCGCAAGCTGTCCTTCAGCCCGCCGACAGTATTCTGGATCTTGCCTTCCACCTGATCCATCCGGCCCTCGGTGCGCAGCTTCGTGTCACCGAACATACGCCCGAAGAACTCCTTCACGCGTCCGCCCAAGGTCTTGGCACTGCCTTCGATCCGATCTTGGTCCATGATAGCGCTCCTGAAAAAATTGTTTCAGGATCAACGCATTGCGGTCTGAGCCGTTCCGAATGTGAGCGTTCCGCAGAGGCCGCTTCCTCTATGATCCACACTCCTGCCGCATGCAGTTGCTAGCAGTGCCAGGCAACACAGTAAGAGCGAGGAGATTGCTCAATGCGCACTTACAACCTCTTCCGCCGCAAGGGCGTGGCGGACCTGTTCTGCGCCGTGCCCGAGGATGTCCCCGTTCCGGACTTCATGAACCCGGAGGGGTGGGAATACGCCCGGTCGCTCGACATTGCGACCCTGTCAGGGTTCGATGCCGCCGCGGCGGAAACGTCAGCGGCGACCAACGGCTTCTATCTCTTCCATTCAGCCCCTGATTAAGCGCGGGCGGCAGCTAGAAGCCGCCCAGCCGCAGATTTGTACGATCCATAAGTGAAGAGCGCCTCAAGGGCGCTCTTCCTGTCAGGCTGTTTGCTAAGCAATCAGGCGACCCGGCGGACCCGCTCGGCCGTCTTGTCGGACTGCACCGTTATGGTGCGGGTGGCCTCTTCGGTCATTTGAATCGTCAGCTCGGCGAGGCGGCGGCTGTTCTCGACCGTCTGCTCCAGGTTATCCCGCAGCAGTGAGCTCTGCACCTCAACAAAGTCCGTCATTGACCGGCAGCGGGCGAGAGCCTGCAGGCCATCTAGGTTGCGCTGCAGGCGCTTTTGGCTGCGGTCGACCACCTCGCGCGACACCTCCTGCACACCGCGAGCGAGAGCCGTGCCGGACTGGGCCGCAGCGCGCAGGTTGTGCGCCGCCTCCTCGCTTAGTCCTAAGGCGACCGCATCGGGTCGGTCAGCGGCTTGCAAGCTCTGGCCGGTCGAGCGGCGGGTCAGATCCGAGAAGGCGCTGAAACTGTTGGTCATTGCCTCCTGCATGGCCTGAGCCATAGTCTGGGCGCTCTCCACGCCCGCTCGCAGCGTGTCCGCAATATCCTCGGTCACCCGCAGCACGGCTTCACCCTGGTCGCGGGAGCGCCGCGCTTCAGCGCGTTTGGTCTCGTCGATGTTGGCCATCTCGTCCTCCACTGTCTCGGCTATGGCGTCGGCTTCCTCGTCGCTCAGCACCTTGAGCACAGCGGGAAGCAGTTCCTTGCGGTCATCACGGATGTGCTGCTGGAACACTTTCCGCAGCTCGCTGATCTGGCTGATGAACTCAGCACTGTTCTTGGTCATGCGCTCCAGTTCACCCAGGAGCGCAGCCGTTTGCTGGTTGTCGTCAGTGGCTTCTCGCAGGAGATCCTGCATCCCGTGCCGTCGCAGCACCGGAAACAGGTGCTCTTCCTGAAGGCTGGCCAGCAGTTCCAACTCGTCCTTCAGGTCCGCGAACAACCTCTCGCGCGTTTTGACCGCGTTATCGGATGTGGCGAGAAGCTTCTTGAAGAGCTCGTTCGCTCGATCCGGCGGAGTTTGGCTGAACCGTCCGTTCATCATTGTCCCTCGCAAATCATCAAAGAAATGGTCTCAAGCACTGCAGCTTGAATCCTATGTTGTGACACTCGTATGTCGACTGAATTAAATACGTTACGCGCGGCTTGCGTGCAGCGCGGCAATTACGGGGCGCCCGCCGACTGACACATCTGGCGTTGACGTGTTACTGACCTTTGAGGGCACTTGTCCCTGGAGTTCGGCCCGCAGGAGCCAGATTTTTGATTTACTTTTTTAACGCAGGTTAATCCAACAAAAGAGCCCGAAGTTCCAAGCGATCTCATGCCGCAAAGCGGGCACCCATCCGCAGTCCATCAGCATGGGGATCTGGTCCTACAGCGGCAGTCATGGCGGTTAAGCTTATTGGGTGCAAGCGTGAGACGGTCTGATCGTGGCCTTTGTACTGTCTGCTCGGCCGGTTCATCAACGAGAGCCTGCCCACAAGGGTTAGTTCTTCTGCATGGCTATCTGAGGCCAGACGAGGGGAGCAGGATCACCCCTCGTCACGCTCGTGCTGTGACGGACACCATTGGGAGGGCCTCCAATGTCACGTCCACATACCATACGAATCCTACGGTTCGTCAGCTTCGCATTAGTAGCCTCTGTCGGGCTCGGCATCGCCGGGACGTCCCCGGCCAGTGCGGCACCCGAGGACGAGATTGCCCGCCTTAACCGCGTGCGTGCCAACCTGTTCGAGGAACTCGTGAAGATCCGGGCGGAAGCAGCGACTGCCCGTACTGAGCGGGACGAAGCCCTCAAAGCACGTGACGCAGCCGAGGCCGAACTCACCAGGCTGAAGCAGGAGGCTGCAAGCGCCAAACCGGCCAATCCTGTGCCAAGCGCCGAGACGAAAGCCCCACCGCAGCAACGGGCGGCGACTACAGCATCACTCACTACTCGTCGCCAGAACATGCGCCCTGCGGCACCGGCAGCAACCGGCTCGGTTGTGAGAACAGCAACTTCCAACCAACGGGTCGTGCGGGCCAACCTCAATCAGCGCCCGACCATTAGGCAATCTGAGCCGGCACTACGTCAGGGCTCACAGGTTGTCCGCGCACAGGCGTTACCTAGCGTGCTGCGGTTGCAAGATCCGCGATAGCCGCCTGCCCGCGGCGGTCCACACGGCACTCGACGACACCCTGGCGGGCTTCGCGCCCACTTGACCGCGAGTAGACGATCCCAACCTCCACCGGCGCCCTCAGGCTGCTTCGGGTGCGCCTCATTTCGCCGGCGCTGGTTGCATCCACCCGGATCAACTGCGCGCCCATCTCACTTGCATGGGTGCGAGCCGCCGCAATGGCCGCCTGTCGGCACGTTTCGACCACTTCGTTGGGCGTGCCCGGACGAAACTGGAGCTTGGGGATGACGGCCCGTTCCGCCGCGTAACCACCGACCATCCCAGAGGCGCCAAGAAGGAGAATAACCCATAGCATGTCAGTTCACCGCGATGGCCCCTGCGAGCGATGACATCAAAGGGCCATGACTGCTGTATTGACTGTGTCGACAAGATTCGACGTTAGCCTCCGGTTCCTTCATCCTTAAGGATCAGCGAGCAACCATCGCTTCAGGAGGCTGCTGTGCGCTTGCGAATTCACCCACGCATATGCTCCAGTCGCAGGACACAGGCTCTCGGTATGTCCGG
Organism: Microvirga sp.; assembly: GCF_014699075.1. Classification (GTDB taxonomy): domain Bacteria; phylum Pseudomonadota; class Alphaproteobacteria; order Rhizobiales; family Beijerinckiaceae; genus Microvirga. The sequence goes on from NZ_JACXAB010000062.1 coordinate 15,313, forward strand.
ATTGTTAACGCTTGCCCCAATCAGCGGGTTGGCCCAGCACGCCACTGCTCCGGCCCAACAAACGTGCGTTGCGGGCGAGGCCCGCTCGGTGGCGGGGCAACCATACTCCCTAGAACTTGCGGTACGGGCCCGTCGAGCTGCCGGCGCCCGCGAAGCCCGCAAGATCGAGCCCGGTGGCGCCTACACGACAGATCCCGATGCCTACCGGCTGAACATCGAGGTGGACCGAGCCGGCGCCGTACGCGATCTCCGTTGCGGATAGGGCTGCTCCTGCGACTTGCCTTTTCATGCGCTCGGTTTGCTTTGGCCCACCGGGTCGGAGTGTGAAGGTTGAGCCGAGAGATCCTAGGGTCGCTGGCCATCGTGCTGATGACCAGGCCCCGCGTCAGAGCCACCTGAGACCCAGCGGGAGAGGTGTCGCAACATTTGCCTGTAGGGCGTTCCGCCCCCTTTACGGCTGCCCACTGGGAACCTATCTCACGGTTCCTTCCATGCGGAGGCTGTGCATGCGGGAAGGTCGTCTTTTGGCACATTCCGGAAGTAGGTCGAGTGTCTGGTCAAGCAGGAAACACCGGACGTTCCTGATATACGCGGGGATTCTGGCCTGACCTGAGGCGTCACGCCTGACCCTCCATCATGCCCTGGCGATGCGGTAGGCGCTGCTCAGGATGTCGAACACGTCCATGAGCCGGGCGACGTACGGGTCGTGAGCGACGAAGTCAGCATCCTCGTGCTCGAGGTTCCACTGTTTCTCCACCGCATCGATGAGCCTATGCAGACGACGATGATGAAGCCCCAGTCCTTTCTGGACCGGATCCGCGATGATGCCCGCGAATGCGGATGCAATGGACGTGGCCGCCAGGAGCCCCCCGGTCACGCCGCCGACTAGCACGGGGGAGACCGCTGCTGGGAACAGGCCGTACCAAAGGCCACCGGCTCCCGCCCCGAGCGGGAAAGAAGCCACGGCCGCATTCTTGGCCAAGGCAGCTGCAAGGGCGGGACCGAGGGACATCACGCCCGGCGTTACCTGCTGCATGGTGATCGCACCCGCTCCGAGCGTCATCAGGGATGTGGCGATCTCCGCGGCTGCGACACGGGTACCGGCGTAGATCTCCAGGGTCTCCTCCAGACGTTCGCGGAAGACGGCATCATCCCCTTTCCTGCCGATCGTCCCGAGAGCCTTGTGCAGCCGCTCCTGAAGCTCCGGGGCGGACAGGATGGCCTCCGCCAAGGCATCCCGGTGGGACACACGATCACCTTGCCGAAACGGCAGCTCGAGAAGTTCGGTAATGACAAGCCACTCGATCTCATTTCCGACCTCGGTGTCGAACACCAGCTTGCGCGATCCGAGGTACTCTGACGTCCGATCGGCGCCCACCGCCTTGGCTCCTGCCGCCGCGAGCTTCGCCGCAAGTTGGGGAACGGCAAGGGCGATGTTGGCAGGGGCCTTCAGCATGTCCCATCCGATCGCCTTGCGATGCATGGAAAGGGAGCCGGAGAACGAGAAGTGCCGGTCAACGAACGCGTCCACCATCTCTCGGCGGCTCTGGAAGTAACGGCGTGCGCCCTCGGCGACGATGCGGTTGGCATCCTCGCGCGTCAGCAGGGTGCCGGTCCCTGACTGCCTGTCTGGTGCGTCCGTCATGACTCCGATCACCTCGCTTCAGTCGCCACGAGATAGTGTGGTCGGCATGACCTTGCCAGCAGCGCTGTTTAGCCTTGCCAGTGTACCCGGAGCTTCTCGTCAGGTTTCGTCGCAATTTGGGAGAGAAGACAAGAAAAAGACCGTCGCTTGGTAGCAAGTTCAGGCACTGATCAATTCGAACTGCTCGGCCAGAGAAGGCTGCGGATTGAAGGCGGGTTCTGTCGCAATCCTGACAGCAGACACAGAAATGCCAGAGTGCGTGGTCAGCTCTTATGCGACGAGCGTCTCGAACTGCTCCGCAAGCGAGAGGCCCGAATTGCGGGCATACTTCGCCTGTCCTTTGCGCATCATGTGAACCAACTCAATCCCACCTAAGATCGCCCGAGCGGACGCCATCGACTTGAACCCGAGCATCGGCTTGACCCGCCTCTTGACGGCACGGTGATCCTGCTCGATGCGATTGTTCAGGTAGGCACTTTGCCGGATCCGGATCGGCTTCAGTTCGCGCCGGGATCGGTCCTGCAGCCGGTCTGTCGTATCGCAGGACAGGATCGCTTCACGATTGGTCTGGCTGCCGTCGATGACGATCCGCTCGGGCCGACCATGCCGCTTAAGGGCTTCGCTCAGGAATCGTTTGGCGGCCGCTAGATTGCGCCGCTCACTAAACCAGAATTCGACCGTGTCGCCATGATTGTCAATGGCTCGGTAGAGATACATCCAGCGTCCTCTGACCTTGATGTAAGTTTCATCGAAATGCCATCTCCGACTGACTGCACGCTTCCGGAGGTTGAAGCGGTCGAGCAGTTCGGGTGAGTAACGGACCACCCAGCGACCGACTGTGGCATGGTCGACGGAGATGCCGCGCTCCGCCATCATCTCCTCAAGATTCCGCAGTCTGAGATTGTAAGCTAGGTACCACCGCACGCAGAGCAGGATGACTGACCGATCAAATTGCCTGGCCTTGAACATCCTGCCTCGCCCTCTTCCGTCAGCGCAAGCCATAGCCCCGTGCTAGGAAAGAAAGAGTTGCGACAGATCCCAACCGTTGCGCCGCAGGGCGGCAGCGGTGGAACGTCGGGTGGCGGTGCTGGGACGTCCGGGAGCGGAACCGGCACGTCAGGGGGTGCTGCATCAGGCACCTCCGGCGGTACGTCGGGTGGCACAACCGGCGGAGCTGGCACGTCAGGTGGGGCTGCGAGCGGGACCTCTGGGGGCACTGCGGGTACCAGCGGCACAGCATCGGGCACAACCAGCTCCAGTAGCTCGACCACGGTCAATATCACAGGCGAGCAGCGCACCCAGGCCGTGCAGACCCTGCGAAGCGTCAACATTCGGCCCGTGCAGCAGAACGTGACGATCACGGTTGGTCAGACGGTGCCGACCACTGTGACGGAACTTGTGGACTGCCCGACCATCCTTGAGAGCCTGATCACCGGCGTGCGGGACTGTAAGGTGGTGCTGGTTGGTGATCGGTACTACATCCTCGAGGGCAGCAGCCGTCGGGTTGTCACGGTCATAGAACGGTAAACCTCAAAGAGCAGGTTCCCTGGCATTCTTGAGCCCCGCGTGTGTCACTCACGCGGGGCTCTTCTTATTGACGCGGAGGCAGGCGACTCATGTCGGGGCCTAACGCGCCGTATCAGCTGCAGGACCCACTCCCGTTCGTGCAGCGCGGGAATAAAATCAGCGTCACATCAGCTTGAGACCAGCCTTATGCCTTATCTCGTCGCGACAGGGATGATTCCCTAAATCGAAGATTACCGCGTTACATTGTTTTAGCCTGAGTTGTAGAACGATATGCTTTTCCCACAGCCGCCCAACGAGGCCGAGCGTCTCGCCGCCCTTCACAGTCTGGCCATTCTCGACACCCCGTCGTCGCCAGCCATCGATCGCATCTGCAAGATCGCGAAGCAGCTGTTCGATGTACCAATGGTGCATGTGACCCTGGCCGATGCACATCGTTACTTTTTCAAGGCCAAGCCGGAGGGAATGACGGCGTCTGAGCTGCCTCGAGACTATGCCTTCTGCAATTACACGATTTTGCACGATGAGGTTTTTGTGGTGCCGAATGGGTTGGCAGACCGGACCTTTGCGAAAAACCCCTATGTTGCGGGACCGCTCTACCTCAGGTTCTATGCCGGAGCGCCCTTGACGATCCGGCCTGGAATTCGGCTCGGGGCCCTGTGTGTCTCCGACGTGAAGCCGCGCGAGTTCAGTCAGCACCAAATGACCCTGCTTCGCAGCTTGGGACGGCTGGTCGTCGATGAGCTCTGGTTGCACCATCTGGAGATCTCCGGTCAGGCTGCCACGCAACCGCTCCCATCGGACCTGAAGGAGCCATCCCTCGACTTTGACACGTGGATTGCGCCCACCAGTGCTCAAATCCGAGCGGCCTGGGGACTTCTCAACTGGTCGACGCGGGAACTGGCGGGTGCCGCCAACATCTCCCCGACATCGGTCAAGCGCGTGGAGATCCATGGGGAAAGCTCGGTCCGCCGCGACAGCCTGGATGCGATTGTGCTGGCATTCCGGGAACAGGGCGTGAAATTCACCCGTGCGTCTGATGGTACGCTCGGGGTCACCCAGACATCGTCCAGGAGAAGCGTCACAGCCTAAGACGAGGCGAGAGACCGCTCGTTCTACAGATAAAACGGGCGTTAGGTCGGGAGGCGGTGAACGACATTCGTTCGCGACTCCGACATGGCTTCCCATCCGAGCTCGGCCAAGACGCCAAAGCGCTCCCGGTGATCGGCCGAGGCCCAGATCACCTCGAGTTGCCCACTGGTGTCCCGCAAGGCGATGACCGCACCATCCCAGCGGGTGTGGATCAACCCCGGCTCAGTGCTGTACCCGGTTTCCTCGCGCCAGATCATGCGGGCAATGGCGCTCATGACCCCAAATGCCTCGTGCAGGCGCGAGATCCGATCCGGCTCGGTCTCTTCGTTGTGAGCCGATATCGCGGGGTATTGGTGCAAGCTGCTCATGCTGGGTACGGCTCACGTCTTCGGGTCAGAGGTTCCTGGATCCTATAGCCTCAGGGCAGCTTTGAGAGACTACGGCCCAAAACCCGCCAGTGGCAGGGGCCAATGGCGAAAGCCTCCTCACCCGCCGTTGCCAGGTCGATGAGGAGGCCTCCTGGTCTTGAAGGCAGTCGCTGCCCTCGCTCCGACAACCGGAAACCCGGCCTAGCGTTTCATGCGATCTGAATTGGCATGTTCAGCGGAGAGCAAAATTCAAACAGAAGACCCTCCGAACAGACGATCGAGGGTCCAAGTGGCAGGTGCCGCTGAACAGAACTTGCAACCCACTAATCATCATGAGGTAGGATGGTCTCAGCTTAATCCAGTATTTGCAGGGAAGTAGCGTCTGCCCCCATTGGCTTAGCCCGGAGGGGCATACCCTTCTGGGAACCGCCATGATTTAGCCTCGTTAATGCCACGACACGCCCACGCTTCGGCACCCCTCGGACCGGTTGGCCTCATGCCAGAAGGACCTGCCTGCATCCTGCAGGCGGACGAGGACATGCTTTGGCGTCAATCAGGCAAATACAAGGGATACCCTGAACATGGACCAGGATGTCGGCTACAAGGCACAGCATCTCCCCTTACCTATGAGGGCCCAGGATCGGGTGACCACCCACTTGGTCTGCCAAAACACGCTGCTTCGGACTGGAATCACCTACATCCTGGAAGGTACGCGGTTTGCGGTGGCAGGGTCTGATGAGGAGATGCCAGCCCTGGTTCTTCTCTGCGACGGCCTTCAACAGGACGGCGCTGCTGAAACGATCAGCCAGGTGAAAGAGCAGTATCCCGGAGCCCGCTTGGTGGTTCTCGGTGACAACCTCGATCCTTGGACCGTGCGGGAACTCTGCACCCTTGGGCTCGATGGGCTGTGCCCGACCGGCATGTCCCAGGCAGCTTTGGTCAAAGCTTTGGAGTTGGTGATGCTGGGTGAGATGTTCCTGCCGATCTCGGTGAGCCTCGCTATGCTGGATCAAGCCCGGGATCCCCAGTCGCCGATGATGACGGCGGCGAATGACCGTGCAGGGCCTTCAACCAAGTTCTCGGATCGGGAGACTCAGATTCTGCGGCTCTTGACGACAGGTGCTTCCAACAAGCTCATCGCGCGGGATCTCGGTCTGGCTGAGGCCACAGTGAAGGTGCACATCAAGGCGATCCTGCGGAAGGCCAAGGCTGCCAACCGCACCCAGGCCGCCATGTGGGCGACCCAGTACCTTGGCTTTCAGACGAATTCCCAAGTCGCCGAATTGGCAAGCTGACACTTGAAAAAGGGGCCCCTCCGTGGCGGAGGGGCCCTAAGATCGACGCCGGCGTTGTTGAGAGAGGACCGGCGATCCTTTTCTAGACGGTCGAACAGGAGCGCACGATCCGTCAGACAGGCAAACGACAGATGCTGCGGCCTATTCCACCGTGGCCGCAAAGAAAGATCGTGCCCGATGATCGGCCTTCGCATTCTCCAGTGAGGAGCCGGTGGGACCAGCAAAGATGTACAGTCGCGCTGAAACCGATCACGGATCCGTGAGTTCCCACTTGCATATGTAAACTAGGGCAATGCAGGGCAAATCCATGAGAATGATGCCATGCAGAAGAGCAACCGACAGCCGTGGGCAAAGCAGATCCCGAACAGCCTGAATTTCTCGCAGGAACAGGTGACCTTCATTTTAGGTCATTCCCTGCGCAGCCTGTATGACGACGTTGTCACAGCGGACCTGCCCGACCGGCTGCAAGCTCTTGTGCAAGAGCTTGAGAACAAGCAGACACCGGCCTCCAACGCCTAGTAAGCTAGGCTCCTCAACAACAGTGGAATGAAGTGAATGACCGGCAGGACGGTTAAGCGAGCAGACCTGTGCGATGCAGTCTATACAGCCACGGGCCTGCCCCGGCAGGAAGCCGCCACCTTAGTAGAGCAGGTGCTGTCGGAGATCAGCGACACCCTTATCAGAGGTGAAGTCGTGAAGCTTTCCGGGTTCGGCATCTTCACGGTCCGGAATAAAGCTGAGCGCGTGGGCCGCAATCCCAAGACAGGCGTCGAGGTGCCGATCGAGCCTCGGCGGGCGCTCACATTCAGCCCGTCCCACGTTCTGAAAGATCACATCAACGGAACTTCCTGAGCCAGCCCAGATCCCAAAAGAAAAGGGCCGCGCCCGGTCTTTTGACCGTGTTCGCGACCCTGTCTGCCCCGCAGTTGCCCCTACAGTAAGTACGTAAAACTGTTGTTGTTTTTGCAATCGCCGTCTGAAAATGTGCCGTGCTTCAATGCGTCGGAAGATGAACCAAGCGATTACTTCGCGCAATAAGGGAAAACCGAAAGCTTGGCCGTAGTCAGACTACGTAATGCTTTAGTGTGAAGTGGGATTGTTGCCGTAAACAGAGCAAGAACAAAGTTCCAGACTTCTTTGTAGAAGCAAGATAGGCATTTTGTACTAAGGTTGGCTAGAAAATGTATTGGCGTTTACGTTGCGGAATGCAGCCCCCTTTGCTAACGCCTCCAAAGTGCCTTGTTGCACGAATACGCGACTTGGCAGTCGAAGGTGGCTAGCATAGGAGAGCGGGCCCCTGATCTTGGATGCCTGTCGTGCCCTTCAAAGCCAACGCTGCTCGCCGTCACCACATTCCCAAACAGCGGCACC
>NZ_JACXAB010000063.1 GCF_014699075.1 Microvirga sp.
ACGCCCACTTCAACCACCACGGATGGCCGGAGCGCTTCGATCGCGTCGGACAAGTAAGGGTGGCTCGATGCCCACCCTTGATGATCCTGCCGATACAGCCGGCTGGGATAGTTCAGGAAAGGGTCCTGACCATGCCATATCGTTCTCAGCAGCGCCTCGCGAACATTTGTCATGCTCTGCCTCGCTCATGAGTTGAACACACAGCCAGCGCCTTGCCTCCATCTGAGACAACCTCATTGGTGCCTGTGCGGTTCAACGATGCAAAAGAGAGATCCAGGCGATGCCGCGATCCGATGGGTCATGTGAAGGTTCCTCTCTGATCAAACCACGTGAAATCCCACCAATCCAGGAAGGGCTCCTTTGACCAGCTAAGCTGACTAAGCCGTTCTGTCCGGGGAGTGCTAGGAGCAGTCCTTCAATTGTTTCAGACCTTTGGCCTAGCCTCTGTAGCGCTCCAAGGATATTGTTTGTTTATACAGAGCCTAATGGGAGAATACCGATGGCCAATGTTCACTACAGGATTGTGGAGCACGAGGGCGGATGGGCCTACAAGGTCGAAGACGTCTTCTCGGAACGCTACGCCACCCATGACGAAGCGCGCGAGGCTGCGGAGCGGGCCGCCGCTGGACAGATGCTGCCGGGCGCGACCGAGGACATCGAGTTCCAGGATGAAGCAGGCGATTGGCATGAGGAAGTTTCCCAGGGGCGGGACCGGCCGGAGACCGACGTCACCGGATAGGGGGTTGCTCCTCGTAGCGTGGCAGCTTGCGCCTCGCGGGTAATCTTCCGCTTACGGCCCGCCGGGGAGAAGCCCCTCTCGCACAGCCTGCCGAAACAGCTACCAATTCTGTTTCGGTTCTCAATCAAGTCGCCTTCTTATGGCGAGGATCGTACCTCACAAGCTCGCCTGTCAGCTTCTCGCCTTCGCTGACTAGCAACTTGGCCTTCTCGCGCAGCTTGTTCTCTTTCGCGTTGGTACGATGCTTCTCACTGCCTTTGCCCATTGTTTGCCTCCCCGGATCTGGAAGTATCATTGAAAAGACGCCTTGCAGGCGCGGTTCCAAACCCGAGCCGTGGACCAGCACGGCTATCAGCCGTCGGGGCTCACCTGCACGGACTGAAGGATGAGGTTGGCTAAAGCCAGTGGTTCTGGCGAAAGCGCCAGTACAGCCAGCCGCACACCGATGCAATCACCAGCAGGACAACAGCGTAGCCGTACTTACATTACAGCTCAGGCATGGCCTCAAAGTTCATCCCATAGATCCCAGCCACTGCTGTCGGCACGGCAAGGATAGCCGCCCAAGCCGCAAGCCTACGCGTGATCTCGGTCTGCTGCGCCTGCCCGGCCATCAGGCTGGCCTCAATCGCGAACGCCAGCACCTCGCGCAGGGACTCGATCTCCTCCTGCACCCGGCGGATGTGGTCGGAGACGTCACGGAACAAGGGCTGCATCGCGGCGTCGATGCCTGGCAGACCCGGTTGCTCAAGCCGCCGGCACACCTCTACCAGGGGGACGGCAGCATTGCGCAGGCGCAGCAGATCCCGGCGGAGCTGGTACAGTCGGCGGACGTGAGACTGGGTGGACGTCTCGTCCAGGATGCAGTCCTCGATCTCCTCCACCTCTGCCTGGATGGTCTCGATCACAGGCATGTAGTTGTCGACGATGAAGTCGAGAATTGCGTACAGGATGAAGTCCTCGCCGTCCGAGAGCGCCTTGGGCGCAGCCTCGCAGCGCTCGCGCACTGGGGTGTAGGTCGTCGAGGCGCCGTGACGGACGGAGACGACGTAGCCATGCCCCACGAACAGGTGGGTCTCGCCGAATGCCGTGCGCCCGTCCACCATTTGGGCCGTCCGCGCGACGACGAACAAAGCATCTCCATACTGCTCGACCTTTGGCCGCTGGTGGGCTTTGAGCGCATCCTCAATGGCAAGGTCGTGCAGGCCGAACTCCGCTTGAACTTGGCGCAAGAGCTCGAGGCTAGGTTCGTGTAGGCCGATCCAGACGAAATGCCCTGGCTTGCGCGACCACTCGCCAGCTTCCGCAATCGGAACCTCGGCCATGCGCTCCCCCTCGGCATAGGCAGCTGAGGCGACAACCCCAGGAGGATCGTTGGACTGAACAGAGACAAGCTTGGGGGCATCCGTCATGTTCAACCAACGCATAATGGCCACATCAGTGCCCGGCGTAAACAACAGGTGCTCGCCGGACGCGACATAGGTCCGCATCGGGTCAAAGTGTAACGTAGAGCGGATCAAATGAAGGTCCGCTCGTAGGGCCTTTACAGCAATTCGGCGTACTTCCGGAACGTGCCAATACTACGGCCTGTTAGTACTTGATCCAGTCGATTGCTGCGGCGAGGCAGAGCACGCCCATGAAGGATGAGGCAGTCTTCTCGTAGCGTATGGCAATAGCCCGCCACTCCTTCAGCCTGGCCCAGAGCTGCTCGACCACATTGCGGTTGTTATAGATCCAGTCCGGACAGGCGACCGGCGCCTCATTGGATTTGGCCGGGATCGCGGGCTTCGCACCGATGCTCCAGATGTGCTCGCGGAAGCTGTGACTGGAATAGCCGCGATCCGCCACCACCCAGGTGGGCACACCCGGTAGGCTGTCGAGCAGCGGAATAGCGTCAGGCAACTCGTGCGCCTGGCCGGGCGCGATCCGGAACGCGATGGCGCGTCCGAGAGCGTCGGCGATCACGCAAGCCTTGGTGCCATAGCCGCCACGTGTCCTTCGGCAGGCTCAGGATGAGGCGGCCAAGCGCCTGACGATGGTCTCGTTGAGCTTGAGAGCCCCTTCTCAGTGAGCTCCGGCGGCCTTCTGATGAGCGCGCACGTTTGTGCCGTCGAGGAAGGTCATTCCGAGTTGGATGCCGCCCTCCCGAACCAGGTTCAGCAAGCGTTCCCAGACACCCAGGCGAGCCCAGCGAATGAAGGTCTGGGCCGCACGCCACCACGGGCCTAGTTCAGCGGGCACAGCACGCCACTTGGCACCATTCTCATGCCGCCACAGGATCGCGCTCACCGTCCGGCGCAGATCGTTCCGTGGGGTTTTGCCCTTCGGACGGCACTGTTCCACCAGAGGCTCCAGCATCGCCCATTGCGCGTCCGTCAGCATGGCCCCTCCTCAGATCAGGACGAGCTAAACGCCCTCAGACGCAATGAGTTCAAGCGCTAACAGGCCTTAGACATTCCAGGTTCGTAGGTGAAGTTTCGCGGGCCGGTCTTTATCAAACCGTCCTCGCCACCTTGGCCGGATGGAGGTAAGATCGATGTCCTGCCTCGGAGCGAGGTAACCGAATGAGGCGGCGGACAGCCCTTGCGTTCCTGGCCGGAGCACTGATCAGCGCGACGCACCATTCGGCCCGATCGAGCGACAAGCCGAGCCGGATCGGCTACCTGGCGGCGCAAAGAAACGAGCGCCTGTACCAAGCATTCTTGCGCGGCTTACGCCACCACGATCGTCTCACCGGTCAACGGCGGCCACGGTTTAAGGAACGGGCCAGATCCCGGATAACGCTGTCCTCGAGGTTGAGATCATTCAGAGCCTGCTCGTCGTCTGCTCCGGCCAGAGCCATGGTGCGGTCCTGGTAAGCAGGGTCTCCCGTAGCCTCGGGGCCATACCAAGCCAGCGGCTGGAACTTACGAGCCTGCTTGCCCCGCTCGAACGTGACCGTGATCAGATCCAGCGGTCCCGATGTGTGGAGGCGGCGGATGATGATCGTTGAGGTGCCGACGGTCAGGCCGACACTCAGGTACTCCCCCGTCCGGCAGTTAGCTCCAGCAGTGCCTCAGCGTGAGAGCGGGGAATGGCCGTGACCTACTCGACAGGGCTGTTCGGGTGATTGGCGACCAAGATGAGCTGACCCGTCGCCCCTTCGACCTGCACATGAGTGGCCCGGTCTGGGCAATCCGGGAAGGAGCCCTGCCGGATGCGGTGGCCTCCCCTCTCCTTCTCGATCAGACGCGCCAGGGAGGGGGCAAGCAGAAAGACGCCGGCGGTGCTCATCAGCTATCAGCCTTCCCAACGGTGCCGCTGGTTGCTCCAGCTGCCGTCAGGTTACGGTGTGACGATGGGCAGGAGAAGAGTGTTCGTTATCGTCGCTGTCAGGTGCAGGCTCACGGTTAACAGAGCGACCCGGCCTCTCCTCATAATTGCAGCAAGATAACCGCCTGATGGTAGCCACCGATAGGCCACGTGCTCGGCTGTGCTATCACTGCATATAAGCTGGTGCCCGCATGACGCACCTATGCCGCGCCTTGAACAGAGGAGGCGGAGATGCCGTTCAGAAACCTGCTGCTCGTCATCGGCAACAATACGGAGGCCAGTGAGCGCTATGCCTTGGATCTCACTCGGCTCAATGGCGCGGCACTGACGGTCACGACGTCCGGAGCCGCTCCGAGCCTGTCTGCCTTCTTCCGCTCGGAACTACCGAGCGATCTGCTCGATCACATGCGCGAGGACGTGGAGAACACCGCAAGGGCCGCTCTAGATGCTTTCGCCGAGAGAGCAAAGCAGGAGGGTGTCTCTGTAGAGACGGTGATGCCGGATCTCTCCCTGGGCGATAGCAGCGGTGAGGTCAGCCGGCTGGCTCGCTACTTCGATGGCACCGTGCTCCAGCAACCTGACCCTGCCGGAACAGAAACAGCTGACCTCATCGAAGCGGTTCTGTTCCGGTCGGGGCGGCCGGTGGTGATCGTCCCCTCCCACCAAGGACCGTTACAGCCCAGGACCGTCCTTATCGCATGGGACGAAGGCCGCCCCGCAGCCCGGGCTGTTGCTGATGCCCTGCCTCTGCTCGTCATAGCCGAGCGGGTCGAGGTCGTGACGGTCGGCACTCACGGCCGGGACCGGGAGAGGCACAGCAGTCACCTGGTGCGCCATCTGGCCCGCCACGGCATTGAGACTCATGGGGCAAGCCTGGTGACTGACCGGGGGAGTGTTGCCAGCATGCTGCTGTGCCATGCAGCTGAAGTGAAGGCCGATCTGATCGTGATGGGCGGCTATGGCCATTCGCGGCTGCGGGAGATCGTGCTTGGCGGTACGACCCGCAGGATCATCCAGACCATGACTGTACCTGTGCTGATGGCCCATTGATCTGACGACAGAGCAAGTATCCCTGCCCGGGAGATCAACCATTGTCGCTGCTGCATACGAGGCGAAGCCCTCTAGGCTTGTGGCGCTCAAATGCCTGAGGAGTGCTCGCAGGTACAAGCAGGATCGTCGTGCACGCGCTGAGCGGTCGTGATTGGCTCGACTTCAACATTGGTGACGCGCACAATGCACCTTTGGCTGGCACAAGAGTGTTTCTTTCATCAACGAGGGAGGCCTGCATGTACAAGAGCGTTCTGATTGCAACCGATGGCTCATCCCTGGCCGCCCGTGCCGTCGATCATGGCACCAACCTGGCAAAGGCGCTTGGCGCGACAGTCGTGCTGCTGACAGTCTCCGAGCGCTTCCATGTCTTTGCGATGGAGGCTGAGCAACTCGAGGAGACATCAGCCTCGTTCAAGGAGCATATGCAGAGACAGGCGGGACGAACCCTTTCCGAGGCCGCGGCGATTGCGCGAAGCGCCGGCGTCGAGGCCACGACGGTTCACCTGGAGGACGATGCGCCCTACCAGGCGATCATCCGCACCGCGGAGAACCAGCGCTGCGACGTGATCGTGATGGCATCGCACGGTCGCGGCGGGATCTCGGCACTCCTTCTGGGAAGTGAGACCATGAAGGTGCTCTCCCACTCGAAGATCCCAGTCCTCGTCGTACGCTGAGAGGGCCAGACCAAGAGCTGTTCCTGCAACGTCTTCTCGGGCGCCACGGTGCGCGCCTGCCTCAACCCCGGTCAGGACTGCCGAGGTTCGCCCTTGCTCGTAGAGGCTGGCAGAGCAGTAATCAGAAGTGCTCTCCGCTTCCTCCCCTCACGAGTCACGCCATGAGCGTGGCACGGGCAGCAATCGTGCGAAGGTCTGGCGGATTTTGCCGTAGCACTCACACGCGATCTCTTCGAGACCTGCACAGTCCGCGATGATGATGCCGCCACGCTGCTGCGTAATTAGCCCCTGCGTCTGAAACGTCCGGAGGGTGGTGCTGACCGTGGAGCGCTGCACTCCCAAAAACTCCGCCAAGTCAGAGTGGGTCAGGGGCAGGAGGCTGCCATCCACCCGATCGCGGGTGCTTAGTAACCAGTTGCAGCAACGGGCTTCCACCGTGTGGATCGCATTGCAGGAGACGGTCTGAAAGGTTTGGGCCAGCAGCGCCTCAGAGTAACCGAGCACCAGCCGCCGCAACTTGGGACAGACCTGCATGGCCTCCTGCATCCGGTCGATGGCGATCCGCGAGGCGGTGCCGGGCACCTGCACCTTGTAGCGCCCGAAGGCCTCGCGGGAGACAATGGCGCTGATCAGGCCGAACAGCCCCTCGCGCCCGAAGGACGCCACCTCCACGAACTGGCCCTCCTCCATGACGTTGATCAGCCCCACGATGGCATCATGCGGGAAGTAGGTGTAGCGGATCGGATCGCCGGCTTCGTAAAGGATCGTCCCTCGAGGTAGGATAGCGATCTCGAGGTGTGGCTTGAGGTAGGCCAGATCCTCGGGCTCCAGAGCAGCGAGTAGCCAGTTTCCCCGATGATCCACTGCCTGTGCCATAACACGGTGTCCGGTTTATAGGCTCAGGATTAACCCTTAGGCAGGGCAAGGAGTTGCGATGCATTGGGTTGGAGACCCGAGCCATGTTCGCCTGCCGGACACCACTGCCACGGCTGACGCTTAGGAAGCCACCTGCTTTGGTCAGCCGGGGCTGCCTCATGCCAGCGGTTGCAGTCTCACCGCATGGCGACCTGTCTTTGTCTTCTGCTCTCCTTTGCGTTTCTAGCTAGAGTTTTAGCCCCTCTGGCATTTATCGCACCACCGGCATCGGGGCAGCAGGTCCCCAGCGATTTTACGGCCATCGTGAAGCAGAGGATGCTCGCCGTCGTTGCGATCACGACGAAGCATTGCGTTGAGGAGCAGGAACAATCACTGACCGATGATCTGCCTTCCGCAAGGTCTTCCGATGCTACGATGGTAAGCCCTCAGGGCCGCGCCAGCAACGGCCCCGGCAGGCCAGGGCCAGAAGCGGCCGGTTTTCCTGCGCCTGGAGCGTGAGGATCAGAATCGGTTCGTCGCCATTGCGGGATAACCGACAGTGCAGCCAAGGCTATGCCGCCAGCTCGGTCTACCGCACCCACCGGGGGGCTGGTCCTATGACCATGGCTTCACTCCTGTCAGCACCCGGACGGCGACCGATAGCTATCGCTCTCCGTACTACAGTTCCAGCCATCCTGGCCGATGGTAATCTCGAACAGGTTCTGAATGATGGTCAGCCGGTAGGAAGACCCTGTCCGCCAACCGTCCAGCTCGGCTACAGGATGTACTGGTCCCATCCGCCATAGTGCTCCTGGCTGCGAGCCCCGCGCGGCAGGCTCAGCCCGGCCAGGGCAAGGCCCGCGATGAGATCGGCGACCAAGGCAACAGTAGTACCGCCGTCGAGCAGGAACGGCGAGGCCGCGACCCACAATCCAAGTGGCACGTTCAGAAGCCGCACCGGCCGCGCCACCTCGGCCCACGCCGTGACGGCAATGACAATCGCCACGCAGCCTGCGGTGTGATCGCTGAAGTACAATGGCGGCTCGACGCCAAGGAGCATGCGTGTGCAGAGCAGGTAGGCACCGATCAATGTGCAGCCGACAAGTGTCCAGGGATAGGTGACGCCACCCCTGAGAAACTCCCAGGCAATCTGGCCGATGGGCATGTTCAAGCCCTGCACCGGATCGCGCTGCTCCGATAGCACTGGGCCACCGAAGATCAGCGTGCGCCAGAGAGAACGACCGACGCGCTTGCTCTGCCACAGGTACTGCGCCGTCGCGAACACCTCGTCGACCGAGTAGGGAATCAGCAGCACCGTGATCGCCGCCTGGACGAGGCAGAGGGTGCACAGCGCGCCAATGATCGTCGGCTGAATGATGATGAAGCCGACGCTGACTGCCCCGAGCGGCACGATGAGGAGCCCAAACAGCAGCACCAGCCATGGCATGGTGCGCCAGCGGCGCTGGTCGCCGATGATGCCAGTCAGAATGTCGAGGATGTAGGTGACTGCCCCCAGACCGGCGTCGGCGACGGGAAAGGCCTTGGACACGCTTGACGTGACAACCGCCTCGGTGCCGTTGCGCCCGCCGCCATGGCCGGAGAAGAACGGATCCCACAGGCTGTCGATGTGCCCGAGCTGGAAGGCGCCCAGATAGCGCGAGACGAACAGGCCAACAAAGGCCAGCGCCACGATGGGCACCCGTTGCACGTAGGATGAGGGCGAGTACGACCAGCCGAGCGGCACGTCCGCTGGCGAGGCCAGCGCCTCACGGCTGAGGCCGGGCTGCGGCGGCACCATAACGGCAAACACGATCACCAGCGTGCCGATCAGCGTATCGACCGCATAGGCTGCCGCGCTCGTTGTCCAGAACACCAGCGGGGCGACCAGCAGCCAGACACCCACAAGAGCCACCGCCCACGACACCCAGGAACGGGGGCGGGCGAGAGCAAGGCACGACAGCGCGATTATGGCAAGACCGCTCGCCATCTCGCTCCAAGCGAGCCATGCGTTGCGCAGTTCAGGTGGCAGGAGTTCGTGTCCAGCCGCCGGGGGCGGCGGCACGGGACCGACCGGGTCGAAGAGGCCATAGGCGACCGGGCTCACCAATAGCCACAGACCGAGCGCGATGTTGGCGAGGTGCGCCCAGAGCGTGTCCCCGTGCTCCTGCGCGAGAGTGGTGTCGACGGCCCGCACCGCGGGGTGATCGGCGGATGGTTGCCGCTCGACCACCTCCCGCAGCTCCTCCTCCGCACCCGCGACCACGGCCGGATTGAGCTTGTTGTCCGCGTACCAGTCGGTCGGGTCGGCTCTGAGGGCTGTGATCATGGCGGGCAGCGTCGCCAGCAGGGAATGGCGCGGTAACCAGCCCAGAAGCGTGCGGGCGCGGCTGATGTCGAGCTCATAGTGGTCGTCTGCAATATCGACCATCCAAGGCCGGATGAAGGGGTCGTGCGCCAGCACCTCCTCCTGCACCCAGGCACCGGCCTCGACCAGAGGCTTGGGCAGTGTCACCACCGGCCAGGGCTCGCCATGCACGAGTTCGCCGATGCGCCGCTGCAGGATTTCATAGCTTGGCGTCTCGGTCTCCCCGAGGAGAAAGGTGACCTCGCCCGGCAGTTTGTCACGCCGGTCCACCACGCGCTCCACAGCATCGACGAGGTCGTCGAGGTGCAGCGAGGGCTGACCATGCTCAGGATCCCCGGCGAACAGATAGCCCGTGGGCTGGCGCTCGTAGATGCGGGCGATCTGCTGGGCCAGGAAAGCAGAGCGGCAGCGCTCGTCGTAGACGCCGGCCGGTCGCAGGGTCACAACAGGAATTGGGCCGTGCTCGGCCAAAACCAGTTGCTCCGTCTCGACCTTCGACTGCGGGTAGGCCCACTTGGGCTCAAGCGGCCACTCCTCGGTAATCGGCCGCCCTGGCTGCGTGGGGGCATGAACGAGCATCGTGCTGGCCAAGACGAATTGCTCGACCCGGTCGAACTCACGCTGCAGGCCTTGCAGAAGGCGGCGGGTGCCCTCCACCGTCACGCTCTGGTACTTGGGATCGGTCTCACCGGAGAGGTCGTAGTACGCCGCCAGATGGATCACCGAGGCAATGCAGGAGCCGTAGCGACGGCATAACTCTACCAAGGCCTCACGAACGCTCTCGTCCGACGTCAAATCGACCAGAACGGTCTCGACGTCTTCCGACGGCCTCTTCGGCTGGACGGTATCGAGGCCGACCACCCGGTAATGCCGCACCAGGCGCGCAGCCATGGCCTGCCCCAGGAAGCCACTCGATCCGGTGATCAGGATGACGGGACGCGGCATGGGGCACTCCTTGCAATAGCCCAGTGGGAGCCCTCACCCGGCGGTGTCGCCGCGGGCGCAGGTCTGCTCCAGATAGGCGGCAAGGTCATAGCCCCCGAGGAGTTCTCCAGGGCTAATTGTCTGGTCGGTCTCAACGGTGAGCGCTTGCCCACCGCCGACCGTCAGTGCGCTTGGCTTGGTGCAGGTCCAGGATCCATCCAAGTTCCGCCGGAACGCCTCACAAAGGTCTGGTGTCATGGCTTTCCTCCTGCGGCGTCAAAAGCCAACGTTCCACCGCTCCAGGTATGATCAAGTCATTGGAGCAGGCTTGGCGGAGTAAACGCCTCGACAGCCGGGACCGCCCCTGAGGAGTGCGATGGCCACAGACGAAGGCCGGAACAGGATCCTGGCAATCTGGCCTGCACAGCAGGCGATGACACGACGCAGCATCGGAGGTCATCATTGTTCCCCTTGGCTCCTCATGCCCAATCAATCCCTCGCTGCTTTACCTGTCCTCACCAAAAGCTCAGCTCCCGGATTCGTCACCTTTCGAGCGATTTCAGATACTCGATAATATCATTGACCTCCCGTGCATCAAACCGGAACGCTGGCTTGCCCTGGTGACCTGTCGTGAGGCCCTCGGCGAGCGCCTCGGCAAGGTGTTCAACCGGATAGCGTTGATGCACCTCGCGCAGTGGCGGTGCATCCGGCATCGGACTGACGTCGGCTCGCCCGACCGCATGGCAACCTGAACAATTCGCTTTGATCAAGATGCGGCCACGCTCCTCACCTTCGTTCGGCACATTTGCCGCGAGCATGAACAGGGTCATGGCCAAGAGCGGCACCGTCACTGGGTGCATTGGCATTGCGCCCCAGAGTCTATCGTTGTTGGCATCCTGAGCAAACCCCATATCCTGGCGGAGGTCCCTCATCGAAACCTCAGGGAAAATGGTGTCATGCTCGTCGGCGACCAAAGCGACGTGATCGCCTTCCTCAGGGATCGTCTCACCGCGCAGGGCACAGAGGTCGAGCTTATCTCGACGCATGCCTCCCTGATCTTTCTCGCTGGTGATCGCGCGTGCAAACTGAAGCGCGCGGTGCAATACCCCTACCTCGACTTCTCGACGCCGGAGAAACGGCTTGCCTGCTGCCAGGTCGAGGTGGAGCTCAACCGTCGCACCACCCCGCATCTGTACCTTGGCGTCCAGCCCATCACGCGCGAGAGCGACGGCAGCTTAAGCCTCAGCGGGACGGGCCCGCTGGTCGATGCAGTCGTTGAGATGCGACGGTTCGCACAGGACGATCTCCTCGACACCATGGCTCGGAAGGGTACCCTGACACCCCGGATCATGACAGAGCTGGCTCGTCATGTCGCCAAACTGCACCGGGACGCTCCCGTCAGCTTTACCCATGGCGGCTCTGCCGGCATCGCCGCCGTTCTCGACATCGACGACCGGGGGCTCAGAGGGACATCGCTGGTCAGCGCGGAGGCTGCGGGCGAGTTCGCGGATCTGTTCCGACAGGCGCTCGGCCGGCACGCGGAACGCCTGGAACAGCGCCGGCGCGCTGGAAAGGTCCGGCGCTGCCACGGTGACCTGATCCTGCGCAACATCTGCCTGATCGACGATGTACCGACCCTGTTCGACTGCCTTGAGTTCAACGAAGCGCTCGCAACCATCGATGTTCTTTACGACCTTGCTTCCCTGCTGATGGATCTATGGCATCGAGATCAGCGCGAGTTCGCGAACCTCGTTTACAACCGCTACCTTGACGCATGCGACGAGGCGGATGGGCTTGCGCTGGTTTCCTTCTTTATGGCGATCCGGGCCGCTGTGCGCACGCACGTGACCGCCGCTCAAGCCAATGATGCATCGCCTGAGGCACAAGAACCTCTTCACACGGAAGCGTGGGCCTATTTCGATCTCGCGGCTGATCTCCTGAAGCGCGTCGACCCGATGCTTGTTGCCTTTGGCGGCTTCAGCGGAACCGGCAAGTCGACGATGGCCTCTCTCGTCGCGCCATGCATCGGTGTGCCACCTGGAGCTCGCGTCCTCAACACGGATCGTATTCGCAAGCGCATGTTCGGATTACCTGTAGAAGTGCGCTTGCCACAGGCGGCCTACCGGCCGTATATCTCCCAGAAGGTCTACGCCGCTCTCCGTCGGGACGCTGCGGACGTTCTCGGAGCGGGCACTGCTGTCGTTGCGGATGCTGTTTTTGACCGGGCTGCTGAACGTCAGGCGATCGAAGCCTTGGCCAAGACCTCAGGCTTTCCGTTCCGCGGATTCTGGCTCGACGCACCGGAAGCAACCCTTCTGCGCTGGGTTGAGGAGCGCCGAAACGATCCGTCGGATGCAACGGCTCAAGTGCTTGCGACTCAGATCCGGTGCGGCTCCGGCGAGATGACCTGGCAGCGGATCGATGCAGCAGCCGCGCCATCCCAAGTCCGAGCAGCGATCTTAGCGCTCTTGCAGACCACGTCCTGAGCGGACGGAGCTATCATGAACCTTTACCCTGCCCCGCTCTGAAGGCTTGACACGAGACGGTTCATCCTCGCGGATCACCTGGTTCCCGTGATGTAGTTTGTGAGTTGATCGATCACAAACTCCCTGTCTTCAATCATGCTCTTGACCAGATCTCCGATTGAGACCAGCCCAACCAGATTACCATCGTCCATGACGGGAAGGTGCCTCACGCGCTCGGCTGTCATAATCGCCATGCATTCTTCGACGGTCCGATCCGGCGTGACATAAGCAAAGCCGGTTCGCATGACGTCCCTGACCACCGTTGTCGGCGATGATCGGCCTTTCAGGAACACGTCCCTGGCATAGTGGCGTTCTGTGAAGATGCCGATGGGATCACCGTTCTCGACAACGACGAGAGCGCCCACGTCCTTGCGGGCCATTTCTTCGATGGCCGCAAAGACTGTGTCATCAGGCCTGACCGTCCATACGAGTTGGCCCTTCTTGTCCAAAATGTGCCGCACGATAGCCATGGTGCCTCCTCAGAGACTGGTTGCTGAGCCGGAAGACCTCAGCCGCCGTATTGTACAAGCACATCGCAAAGTTGGCTCCGCCCACCAGCGCCGCTCATCACGAAAAGTGCCTTGCCGGCGCCGCCCGAGCGATGAGCCCAATGAGCCGCGTCCGCCCACGGTCGAAGCGGCGCTGTTCGAAAGCGGCCGGCCGGTTCTGCTCGTGCCCCCGACCCCGCCTGCCACGCTTGGCACAACCG
Organism: Microvirga sp.; assembly: GCF_014699075.1. Lineage (GTDB taxonomy): Bacteria > Pseudomonadota > Alphaproteobacteria > Rhizobiales > Beijerinckiaceae > Microvirga. The sequence goes on from NZ_JACXAB010000063.1 coordinate 13,151, forward strand.
TGGTGATTGCCTGGAACCGCAGCACGGAGACGGCCCGTACGGTAGCCCTGGCGATGCCACTCCTGGCCCGGGCGCAGCGGATCGTGGTGATCGACTTCGAAGACCGGGGTGTGTCCGGCCCCTCCCCCCAGGATCTCAGCCGCACCCTCGCACACAACGGCTTGCCGGCGGAAACACGGACGGTCCCGAACCCACATGGACATGCCGGCGAGGCCATTCTGTGAGCGGCAGTATCGCTTGGGTGCGATCTGCTCGTCAAAGGCGCCTACACCCAGAGCCGATTGCGGCAGTTCATTTTCGGCGGGGCGACCAGCCACATTCTGCCCAACACCACTGTTCCGCTCCTGATGGCGCACTAGGCTGAGGTGATCCAGTTCGCCACCGTGTCGGATCACCAGACCAGCAGTTCGTTTGTCGCCGGCGACGCAGGGGTGTATACTACGCAGATGCCAAGCAGCCGCGCCACGCGGCGCCGGTCGACCAAGACATGCCCCGTGACGCAGGGAGCTCCTTGCCCCATTGGAGGCCCGTCATGACCATCGCACCCACACTTCAAAAGTACATGGACGAGCAAGGGATCCGGTACGAGCTTGTGCCGCATGAACCGACCCTGTCGGCCCTCGGCTCCGCTCACGCGGGTCACATCCCGGGTGACAGGCTGGCCAAAGCTGTCGTGCTCAACGATGGGGGCCGCTACAAACTCGCCGTTCTCCCCGCCTCACATCATCTCCGGCTGTCCGACCTCAGGACGGAGCTCGGGCATGAGGTTCAGTTGGCCACTGAGCCGGAAGCCGCGGACGTCTTCCGCGACTGTGCGTTCGGCGCGGTTCCGGCGGTGGGCGCCTGCTATGGGCTGGATGTAATCATCGACACCAGCATCGACCAGCAGCGCGAGCTGTACTTTGAGGGTGGAGACCATGCGACGCTGGTTCATGTGAACGGGGCCGAGTTTGCTCGGCTCAACCCCCAGGCCCAGCACGGATCCTTCAGCGGTCGCGCTTGATCGCTTGGCTCGGGTGGCAGAAGGCGGGCATGGGCCTGACAGGGGGTTGCCAAGCTAAGGAGAAGCACGATGAAAGCAGCTATGGTGTTTGCCGGTAGTGGACCGATTGTGATCCTGACGTCGTACCCGTCCTTGTCCGACGCTGGCCTGTTGCGCGGCCTGAAGGAGCACGGGGTCAGCAAGTTCATCGCCTACGAGCTGCCGCTCGAGACGGTGGCGGCGCGCTATGGCGGTCACTTCCAGGTCGTTCTGAACGATGCCCGCGACAATGATGACCTGCGGGTTCTTGACGTCAATGGCGACCGTGCCTTCCGGCTCTTCCGGTTTTCCGAGCTTGGCCCGCCGGTGATGCATGACGACGAGCACCCAAATCGGACTGAGACGGCAGCCTGAACGAACCGATGTCCTTTGCATGCGGATCGATTCTTCATGCCACAGAAACGCAGGTCTGGGTAAGAGCCTTCACGCCACCGGGGTAACGATAATCCTATAGGGTCAGACCTGTCACACATGGACATTGCCGAAGGCCAGTTCGCCCTCCCCGTTCAGCCGGCGTAGCGAGGTAGTCAGGATCCAGCCATAGAAGAGCGTGACCGCAAGGATCACAACCCAGCCCGGCACCGGGCCGATGGCGGCATTACGCACCCACTCTCCGACCGTGCCGACCAGACGGGTTTCGACGGCACTTTCCTGCATTCGGATGAAGGTGGTCTTCACCAGCCAGGCAACCAGCAGGATCAGGAACAGCCAGCAGTAGTTGCGCCGCATGCGGCGGGAGATAGCCTGGCTGTGGCTGGTCAGAAACAAGGGACGCCTGAGATCATCCCCCAGCTTGTGGATCCAGTCATCCGTCGTTCCCTCCTCAGGAGCAAAGATCTGGGCATAGTAGTTGCGCTCCATGCGGCGGACGCGGTTGCGGTAGACGTCAAAGAAGCGGTAGCGGCGCGCCTCGATCACCAGCAGCAGCAGAACGAGGACCATGGCGAAGAGCAGCACGCCATGGTGGGCGGTCGGCGTCGAGAGCGAGACCGACAGCATAGCCGCCACGACAGTGATAGCCCAGTTGGTGGTGCGGTCGATCCGGTCGCGCCAGCCCGCCATGCGGGCGATCTCGGCGCGATGGTAATGCGCCATGACGTTGATGAACTCGGTCGAGGTGCTTGGAAAGACCGGCGCCGTGATGGTGGGGCGCAGATGATGGAGCGTGTTCTGATTGCTCTTCGGCCGCATGGTGTCCCTCCCTCCACTCTGGACGGCGTTCGGACACTCTGGTCAGCGCTGAAGGCGCGTCCTGGTTAGGGTCTCAAAAGGGATGATAGCACCATCCGACGACCCTCGCAGATCAATCCTTCACGCTTGGTTCCTGACAGCCGAGATGATCGAGGGAAACCGCTGCAGGCCCTTGGCGGAGTAGGTGGGTGTTGCGATTGGCCGCGGCTCAGACTCGTATGGGCCGCAGGAAAACTCCGCCGCTCCCGTCATCAGGCCCGCCACGTCTGTGCTTGGAGGACTGACATTCCGCATGGCTTGATGGCCCGTGAGACCGTTTGATGCTATAGTGGACGGAAGGGGCCCTGGACCTTCAGTCGCGGAGACTGGTACGTGTTCCGGAAGCGTCTCATCCGAATGATGGCCGCCGTCATCGTGTTGATGGCATCGACAGCAGTGGGCGCTTCGGCGACTGAGCTCAAACCTGGTGCGGATCGGCACGTGACCTCAATCACGGTCACCGGAGCCATCGGGCCTGCCACGGCCCAGTACGTCAAGGATACCCTTCTGGCCGCCAATCCGCAGCACGTGGAGGCGGTCATCCTGCGCCTCAACACACCCGGCGGACTGGCCACCAGCATGCGTGAGATCATCGCGGACGTGCTGGCCTCGCCCGTGCCGGTCATCGGCTTCGTAGCCCCCGCCGGCGCGCATGCAGCCAGTGCTGGCACCTACATCCTGTATGCCACCCATGTGGCCGCCATGGCGCCGGGCACCAACCTGGGCGCTGCGACCCCGGTGCAGATCGGCAGCCCGCTTGCACCCGCCCCCCAGGAGCCTGAGAAGAACAAGGAAGGCGGTGATCGGCCGGCGCTGGGTTCTGGCGATGCCATGACGGCGAAGGTGACCAACGATGCGGTTGCCTTCATCCGTAGCCTGGCTGAACTCCGGCACCGCAATGCGGACTGGGCAGAACAAGCTGTGCGGGAGGCGGCGAGCCTCTCGTCCCTGGCGGCATTGGACAAGGGCGTCATCGACCTCGTCGCCACCACCCCTGAGGAACTCCTCGCCCGCCTCGACGGACGGGAAGTCGAGGTCAAGGGCGAGCGCCGACCCCTGGCCACCAAGGATCTCACGATCAGGTCGGAGGAGCCGCGTTGGCTCATCCGGCTGCTTGGGGTGATCACGAACCCGAATGTGGCCTTTATCCTGATGATTGTGGGCGTCTACGGCCTCATCTTCGAATTCAGCAATCCCGGTGCGGTCGCGCCTGGCGTAATCGGCGCCATCTGCCTCGTTCTCGGCTTGTATGCCCTGAACATGCTGCCGGTGGACTACACCGGGCTTGCGCTGATGCTGCTTGGGCTCGCCTTCCTGGTCGCGGAGGCGTTCAACCCGACCGTGGTGCTCGGAACGGGAGGGCTCGTGGCGTTCCTGCTCGGAGCGTTGATGCTGATCGACACCGATGCGCCGGAATTCCAGCTCTCCTGGACGGTCATTGGTGGAGCCATGCTGGCCAGCATCGGCCTCTTGTCCCTGACGCTCGGCTATGTGTGGCGGATGCGTGGTCAGCCTGTCCGGACGGGTGCTCCCGCCATGCTCGGCCAGCCGGCAGAGGTGCTCGACTGGTCGGGCCAGGAGGGGCACGTGCTCGCCTTCGGGGAGCGCTGGCAGGCGCAAGCTCCCCAGGCTCTGGCGCTCGGCGAGCATGTCCGGATTACCGGCATCGACGGACTGATGCTTGAGGTGCGGCGCATGCCCGAATTGGCAGCAAGTCCGGGAGAACAGCCATGATCTTCGACTACATCGCCTACCTGGTTCTGGTGCTGCTCATCGTGGCCTTCCTGGCCGCGGCCATCCGGATACTACGGGAATATGAGCGTGGCATCGTGTTCACCCTTGGCCGCTTCACCGCCGTGAAGGGTCCTGGACTGATCATCCTGATCCCGTTCGTGCAGCAGATGGTTCGGGTCGATCTGCGGGTCATCGTCCAGGATGTGCCGCCCCAGGATGTGATCTCACGGGACAACGTCTCGGTGAAGGTCAATGCCGTCATCTACTTCCGCATTGTCGATCCCGAACGGGCCATCATCAAGGTCGAGAACTACATGGCCGCGACCAGCCAGCTGGCGCAGACCACGCTGCGCTCGGTGCTGGGCAAGCACGAGCTTGACGAGATGCTGGCCGAACGCGACCGGCTCAACGCCGACATTCAGCAGATCCTTGACCAGCAGACGGATGCGTGGGGGATCAAGGTAGCGAATGTTGAGATCAAGCATATCGATCTCAACGAGAACATGATCCGCGCCATCGCCAAGCAGGCGGAAGCGGAGCGCCTGCGGCGGGCGAAGGTGATCAATGCCGAAGGCGAGCAGCAGGCAGCCGAGAAGCTCGTGGAGGCGGGTAGATTGCTCGCGGCTGAGCCACAGGCGATGCAGCTCCGCTATTTTGCGGCTCTGCACGATATTGCGAGCGAGCGCTCGTCGACCATTATCTTCCCGCTGCCCACGGATCTTCTGGCTCACCTTGGCGGTGCATCCGAGCGTCACGCCATTGCAGCTCGCGACGCAGCAGATCCGCAAGACCGCGGCCGAGAGGCAGGGGTGCCCAGCCTTGGTACCAAGCGCGCCTGAGCCCCCTGCCCGGGATGGCAGGGACGCTGCGGAGACGGCTGCAGTGTAATGAGAGAGATCCCCACCTGCCCTACTCACAGCCGTGCTCGAACATCCTTCTCCGCGTGCAATAGGGATCCTGCTGCATCCAACAGATCCTGCACAGGCAACGAGTGTCGGTGATAGGGATAGGGCCGTGGGACAGGTACTCAGGACTTTCCTTCGGCAGGTCCGAAGATATCGCCTTTGACTTCTGTGGGGTTCCACGCGGATGAGCATGGGTGCATAAGGAGAGATGCAAATTGCCGAGATCCTCATTTGCAGGATCAAGGAGCTCCCAGGCCACCGCTTACAGGTCCAGCCCGTTTGAGAGCTCAATCCAAGCGGATCGCAGCAAACTATTTGTCCAAGTTCATGCGGCTGCGCCGGGGATTAGCCGGTCTACTGAGTTTCATAAGGCATAGAATTGCTCCACGAAGTGGCCCGTGAGCGTTTTCACACAGACTCTGTTATGAACTGACCTTCGAACAGATAATATGGTATTGAAGTCGCAGAGGAACCTCACCAACAGCGGGTGCATGGCTCGGCCGCTCAGACCTGAGGCCTAACAGACTTGCGCTGGGTTTGGCGGGACACGACGACAGCGATGCAGTACGTCACAGTCTTCGGTGGGTCGGGCTTTATCGGACGGCATCTGGTTGAGCGTCTCGCCAGGGGGGGAGCGTCCGTACGGATCGCGGCGCGCCATCCGCTCACAACGGCAGAGCCTCCGAGGCTGGCTCGGATCCAGTATGTCGCGGCCAACATTCTCGATGATGCGGCTGTCGAGGCGGCGATCCAGGGAGCCGACACGGTGATCAATCTAGTCGGCATTCTCTCGCAGGCGCACCGGCAAACCTTCACGGCCATCCATGAAGATGGCGCTCACCGGGTTGCGGCCACCGCCAGACGCTTGGGTGTGAGGCAACTCGTCCATATGTCGGCGCTCGGGGCCAGCCGCACGGCACCAGCCCAGGCGGATCGGTCCAAAGCGGCCGGAGAAGCGGCGGTGCGTGCCGCGTTTCCCGAGGCAACAATCATCCGGCCCAGCCTGGTCTTTGGCCCAGACGATCACTTCTTCAACGGCTTTGCCACGCTGGCGTGCCGGCTACCGGCGCTGCCGCTGATCGGCCGCGGACGGACGAGGTTTCAGCCCGTCTATGTTGCGGACGTGGTGGCAGGATTCGCCGCCATTCTGGCGAGCCCAGTCAACCGTGGGACGACCTATGAGTTCGGAGGCCCGCGGGTTTCCACCTTCAAAGAGCTGCTGGAGTTTGTCTGCGCGACCGTCAGCGTCCAACCGCTGCTGGTGCCCGTGCCATTCTGGGCGGCTGAGCTGTTAGGCGGGCTGCTGCAATCGTTTCCCAAAGCGCCCCTCACGCGCGATCAGGTCCGGCTGCTGAGGACTGACAAAGTGGTCAGCGGCTCCGAGCCAACACTCGCCAATATCGGGGTTGAAGCCAAAGCCCTTGAGACAATCGTGCCTGGGTATCTGGCGGTCTACCGACGGCGGGCCTGATCTCCCCGGCGCCTGTCATAAGGCCATGGCACCGTAATCCGCCCGGGCAGGAACTTCGAGCCTGGTTATGCTTGGCGCCTTCGTCGCAACTCGCCACGCCTAACCGACATTTGGCACTCGACAGTTTTCAGTCCACGATTTCCTGCGGCGCGGCTATGGTGTCGTCGTTCAAAGCAACAGAGGTCGAGCGCTGTGCGTCTTAAGGATTGCATCAATTTTCATGATTTCCGGCGACTGGCCAAGAAGCGCCTGCCGGGTCCGATCTTCAACTACATTGACGGCGCGGCCGATGACGAAGTCACCTACCACCGCAACACGGCCGCATTCGACACTTGCGACCTCGTCCCGAACGTGCTGCGCGGTGTAACCGAGGTCAATCTTTCAGTCACCGTCATGGGCCAGAAGCTGGCAATGCCGGTTTATTGCTCGCCAACCGCCCTTCAGCGGCTGTTCCATCATCAGGGTGAACGAGCCGTCGCCGCCGCAGCGGCACGTTTCGGTACGATGTTCGGCGTATCTTCACTGGGCACAACAAGCCTTGAGGAGGCGCGCCGGATCAGCTCTACGCCTCAGGCTTATCAATTCTATTTCCACAAAGATCGCGACCTTAACCGGGAGATGATGACACGGGCCAAAAAGGCTGGTGTCGAGGTGATGATGCTGACCGTCGACAGCATCACGGGCGGCAACCGAGAGCGTGACAAGCGCACCGGCTTTTCGATCCCGTTCAAGCTCAATCTCGCGGGGGTTACGCAGTTTGCCATCCGCCCAGCCTGGGCGTTCAGCTATTTGACGCACGAGCCGTTCATGCTGCCACAGCTCGACGGTCATGTGGATATGGGCCGTGGCGCCATGTCAATAAGCCGCTACTTTACCGACATGCTTGATCCGTCGCTGTCATGGCAGGATGTCGCTCAGATGGTCGAAGAATGGAACGGTCAGTTCTGCCTCAAGGGAGTGATGTCGGTAGAAGACGCCAAGCGAGCGGTCGAGATCGGGTGCACCGGGATTGTACTTTCTAATCATGGTGGTCGGCAACTCGACGGCTCCCGCACCGCCTTTGAACAGCTTGCGGAAGTCGTTGATGCCGTCGGCGACCGCATCGACGTCCTTATGGATGGTGGGGTGCAGCGCGGTAGTCACGTCCTCAAGGCGCTTTCGCTTGGGGCTAAGGCCGTGGGCCTCGGTCGGTATTATCTTTTCCCGTTGGCGGCTGCCGGTCAGGGTGGAGTAGAACGTGCGCTTGAGCTGATGCGCACAGAGCTCGTGCGCGATATGAAGCTTATGGGCTGCACCTCAATCGATCAACTCAGCCGTGACAATATACGCTTCCGATGAGTCTTTCTGGTACTATGAAGTTGGCAGAAACCGGCGTCTGTGGCACGGTCTTGAACATGAGCACGACGTCCAATCGGTACCGCGGCTTCCGTTTTTCCGGCCGAAGTCATCAATCAGGCGGTTTGGCTCTACCACTGCTTCAGCCTCAGCCTGCGTGAAGTCGAACTGATCCTTGCGGCGCGAGGCGTGGTGGTCAGCTATGAGACCATCCGCGAATGTAGCCTGCGCTTCAGACGGATCTATGCCAAGACCCTCAAGCGTCGCCGGCCATAGCCCGGCGACAAATGGTTCTAGGATGAGGTATTCGTCCGCATTCGAGGCAAACTGCACTATCTCTGGCGAGCCATTGATCAGCGCGGGAACGTGCTCGATGTGCTGGTCCAGAACCGGCGCAATAAGAAGGCTGCCAAGCGCTTCTTTCGCAAGCTGTTGAAGGGCTTGTGCTACGTGCCGAGGGTAATCGTGACCGACAAACTCGGATCTTACGGGGCCGCCGAGCGCGAGATCCTGCCGGGCGTGGAACATCGGCAAAGCCGATACCTGAACAATCGCTGTGAGGTGTCGCACCACCCCATCCGACGGCGCGAACGCCACATGCGGCGGTTCAAGTCAGCCCAGCAGGCCCAGCAATTTCTCGCCACTCATTCTTCGATCCACAACCACTTCCAACTTCGCCGTCATCGTCTTTCCGCCAGCGAGTACCGTGTGGCCCGCGATCGCGCTTTCAGTTCCTGGCGCGATGCGACTGGTGCTACCCTCGGCGGCTGATTTGGACTGGCTTGAGGGCTGCTCGTGCGGCAGTTGCGCCGATCAAGCGTCAAGTTGACAGTACCGTACTCGGTGGTCGTCAGCTCTGAGGCGGGGATCTCGCCGGTATCAGAATCAATGGCCAGGTGGAGCTTGCGCCACGTCCGATAGCCTTGGCCGCCGTGCTTCTCACGCTGCCATTCGCCGGCGCCGAACACCTTTGGGCCGGTGGCGTCGATCACCACGTTCGCCGGTTCACATGCGGTGCTCAATGCCTTAGCGACAGTCAGGTTCGCTCTGCGGCGCGAGAAGGTGGTGTGATCGGGCACCGGCAGATCCAAGCCGAGCAGACGCAGGATCGAGGCCAGCATGCCTTCGGTCTGGCGCCACGGCCGGCCAAACGCCAGCCGCAGCATCAAGCCCGTCTCGATCGCAATCGCGGAGGATCGCTGCGGTCGGCCACGGCGGCCGCTGTAGGGTGGCTTCCACGCGGCCATCGCCGCGGGTGTTACCCACATTGTCAGATCGCCCCGCTGGCGCAGTCCTGCCAGTTCTGCACGCGGTAGCGAGCCTTTGGAATCCTGTGGCGGTGCTTTTCATTGACCTTGTAGTGCATGCGGCTCTCAGCTTCAGAGGACCGCCTCTATACCTGATGACCTGATCCCTGGAAACTGGACCAGCCAAAGTGGGAATTTTCCCGTAATGTCTCCCGGCTGGGAGAAGGGGAAAG
>NZ_JACXAB010000064.1 GCF_014699075.1 Microvirga sp.
TCCATGCGTCAACGCTGGCGCCACAACCAACCCTGAATTACCATCACACTCGGATCACCCACATGGGGCAGGCCACACATGATCCGCAAAGGACAAATGAGGTGCGCCAAGAATTCGCACTTCTCCCTCGCAGAGGAGTTCGAGCAGCTGGCTGCATAAGCGCCCACAGATCGCTCTGGCATCTCATAATCCACCGCCTAAAATTGCGACAGAGCCCTCTTCGTCACGCCTTGGTCAAGAATTGCTCCGCGCCATGCAAGCATTTGTTAATGTCTCGGGCGCAGCCTCTTCATGTGCCAGCACGGCACGGTTGTTGTTTCCTCTGAAGCCGGCCGTGAAAGGCGGCCTCCCTTGAGCGTCAAATGTAACTGGCGCCATTCTTTGGCGGCCGCTCTGTCAATGAAGACGGCCCGCTTTGGCCGAGTTGGGCCCTACCGTCGGCTACAACTAGAGCGACGATTTTACAGATGAGCATCGACTGCCCATCACAGGACGACGCATCCCTATGTTAGTAGAGAGGAATAGTCATGATTATCCGCATTTTCACTGCTACTAGCCTCCTTCTTGCTGCACCTGTTGCCATTGCCGCGCCTACGAAGGCGAAGCCGGTTTCGGCTGTGGTTATCACAAACTCCCGCGAAGTGCAGGCGACGGAGGTCGCTATTGGGGCAAATGGGCAAACAGTTCGGCTGGCAAAGCCACTTGCCCCGAAAGCACAAGCCACTCTGAGGTTGCCGAAGATGGCGGGCTGCATGGTGGTTGTAGCGGCGGTCTTTGAGGATGAGGCAACGTCAGAACACTCTGAGCTAAATGTGTGCAAGGATAGGACTATCCGCTTCACAGATTGATTTCCGCTACTCCCGGACAGGAACGGCGTAGAGGTAATACATTTTTCCAAGACGCGGTGAGCGCGGACTCAGCTGCGGTGCCAAGGCACTAAGGTTCGCTGCGCTCTCCGGTCATTCAGCCCTTAGATAACGACCTGAAGGGACCCATGTCCCTGTAACCCACATTCGGCCCAGAGATTAGGTATCATTGTGCACCTAGGTGAGAGACCGACATCCGGTCAGTTGCCGCAACAATGCCTCCGACCGATGTTCTAATCTGGCTACCGGGTTATCTGAGGAAGATACTCCATGGGCGGTTTCCTCCCGCACCTGACGTCGGCTGATTGGGCAATTGTCATTGCTGTCATCCTTGTGCCGCTTCTTATGGTTTTTGGTGTCTATGCGATCCGCACCGAGATCCGGGATGCCCTGCACATTGAGGCCAAGTCGGTCAGACTCAAGACCAGCAAAGCGGAGCGCCAAGAATGGCGTAAGCAGGCAAGGTCTTCGGAGACGCTCAGTCTCCTGGACGACGTCGAAACGCTCCTGCGCCTCGTCCATGCTGACGAGGTGTTCGCTCGACAGGAGCACAAGGAGGCCGTTCGCCTCGCCTGGATGAGCTATCGAGTTCCAGTTCGCGTGGCTCTGTTTGGCGGCCTCTTGCTCGGCGGCATCATCTCCACGGTTTCTATGATAATTGCTCAAGGCCCATCTAATCCAATGCCGTAAGGTTTGGCGCGTCCGTATGGGTGCTGACAGTGCTATATAACTTCCCGCTTTTGAGACGGCAGGCCCGGATCTTGCCTCTAGCGTGTTGGGGCTTGCGAGAGCCGCCCTAGGTGCAGCCTCATTGATGGTGCTGAGGCATAGACGTAATGGCAGAAGTCTTTGGGAGTTATAGTATGGCATACATGACGCCACAAGAGCGCGCTGAGAGCCTCCGAGACGCGATCCATCTGTATATTGATTTAGTTGAAGGCCATGAGGCTGGGCCGACTTGGAGGTTAACAGATAGGGGTTTTGCCAGGATTGCGTCCGTCATTCGTGAGGCTGAAAACGACGCATTGGAGCGAGCCGCAGAGTTGTGCGAGGCGGTGCACCTGGGGAGCCGGACGCGGTACAGTATTCTTCTTGGACCAGATTATCTGGTGACGCGAAGTCTCCTATCACGGGAGCTTGCTGCTACCATCCGGGCGTTGAAGCATACGTCTTCAGATTTCTAGCAACTGGAAACAGGCCAGGAACGTTGACAGTTTAGAGTCCCATCTCGGCTGAGGAGCCATTGACACCGAACAGCTTGGCCACTGGCCGGGTTGGCGACGTTCTTCCCCGTATTGGGAGGGTGGAGCCATGGTTCGGATCCTCTTATTGACTGTCGCATGTGCCTTGGCTTTTTCCGCAGGAGCGGAGGGGGCCCCATCCCGCAAACGTAGCTCATCTGTTCAAGAGCAAACACCGCAGTCTCGGGCTGCGCAAGAACAGGATGAGTTCCGGTCATGTGACGTGGCCGTCCGGGAGTTCGTCCAAGGGCGGAGGGAGGCTGCAGCACTTCCTGTCAAAGAAGTCAGAGTTGATGGATTGCGGATGACCTTGAACTTCGTTCACCCGTATGGGGAGAGCGGGGACACTCCTCCAAATCTAGCCTTCACACGGGGTGAATCGATTGAGGAGCGCCGTAAGGCATTGAACGAGGCGAAGCAGAAAGCCCGAATGCTGACAGAGGCGGCCAAAACGGGGAGCGTCTGGTATGTGATTGTCCTCAAGAAGGAGGGCAGTCCAGCTGATGACCGCCGTAGTCCAGCCAGCATACAGGAAGGCGAGGGCCAACCCTCTGCCGATGCTGTGGTCATGGCCAGCATTGAGGGCCGTTGCATTACTGTCTCGCAATACGAAGCTATCCCGCTCAACAACGTGAGTAGCGAGTTGCGGCAGTTGTTAGGTCAGCGGGACCAGGAGGCATCGCCGCCCGGATCCTCCTCGCAACCGCCTCCATCCTGATGCACACTGTGCTATATTCTGTGGGCGGCCGACCGCCGACCTGCCGCTGGCTACCCTGCTTGAGCTGCTCTCGGTGCGTGGAGGTGGCAAGTGATAGTCTAGACTGCACTTCCGATCCTGATGCTTTCTGGCCTTGCCTGTGGTCCCTTCCACGACAGCGTACCGGCTGCGGTTGAACCTCTCGCCCAACTAGCGGCCGTTCTCAGCCTCTTCGTTCTAGTCTGGGCCGTAGAGGCAGGAGGGCGCAACAAGGACAGTAGCAGGTGGCGCCGCAATCGCGTACCTGACCATTGGCTGACATTAGCCTCACGGTGGTGTTCTCAACCGAAATTGAGGATAACCCAAGCGCAGATCCCGAGCGCAGGCAGCAGACTCATCCATTCGAGAGCAGGCGCCGACCGGTTGTTGTCGGGGGAGTCAATTGTGGTTTTCGGTGAATTCAAGTTGTAGTTCACAGCATCCTCCCATGAGGCGCAAAGCAATTAGGCCTTCATGCGATGGTCAATTATGCGTTGAATTGGGAATTTTTCCGTGTGCCCCGACACATCACGCGCGAGGGGCAGCATGTTGGTCAGATACTCGCTAGCAGAAGGGCTGCTCCAATGAAGGAACTGAGGGAGGCAATAAAGAGGAGCGCCGCACACTGAAGAGATGGGCCCGTGTTGGTGATTTCGCTAGGATTTAAAGCAATGCCTCGTATGGCTTCAGGGCCTCGAATGGCGTTCATAAGCCTCTCCCGCATCAGGGTTGACGATGTATGGTCAGCAAACGCAGGCAGCTTCCGGTCTATTCCTTCACGAAGTTTATAGGAATGTGTCGAGAGCACCGGTTGAGGCTCTGAAATCATCCAGCTATGGCAGCGGTGCAACTGATGATGCGGCTTTAGCCAAGAGATTCCGATTCAGAAGTTAGCGGTCGCGTTTCAACGCTAGGCCGAAGTTCAAAGCGTCTTTTCTAGGTTCAACCCTGACAACTAGAGCTGCCTTCGTGCGTTGTTTTTGAGCGCTTTCACGCGCGGAGGGACACGCCTATGGATGTCTCGGTTAGACTAGAAGACAGGTCCAAGCACACTTGGGCGGTTTACGTCAATGACGCCTGTGTTGCACAGGGCTTGCCGCGAGCTGAGGCAAACCGAATCCGTGGGCAGATTCAGAGAGGGGAGCTTAGGCCCCGTCTCGGGAAGTGACGCTCCCGCCGCTCCAACGGCTAGTCGTGCCATAATCAGCCATCCAAGGTCACCACAGGCTTGCTTGCAGGGGAGGAACCTCTCTCGACAGCTCTGCTTATCTGATTAGATGTTCGCTTTATGTTCTATTCAGGTGTAGCACGAGGATGGGCAAAACCAAGCTGACAGTGGAGCCGGTGCTAGAGGCGCGGTTGCGCTATGCGTCTGGCGAGCGGGAGTACAGCAAGCTGCCCCGTGAGTTCGGCGTCAGCAGAGACGCCGTTGGCAGCGCGGCCGAGGGGCTGACCTTCAAGTACCTGCCCATGCCACCTGAGAGGCGCCGATGAGGCTCCCTCGCAATCCGCGCCGCGCCTATGATGCGGACGGCAACGAGATCCCGCCGGTCACTGTCGGGCAGAGCCTTGCCGAAGGGTACAGGACCGTCATGGCCTACTGCGAAGCCCACAACTGCGGTCATGGTGCTGAGGTGCCGCTGAAGGGGTGGCCTGCTGACCTGCCGGTGCCCGACATGGCCTTGAGTCTGCGATGCTCACAGTGTGGGAGCCGTCGCGTCAAAATGATGGTCAATGTAAAGGAGCTCTACGCGAGGGCTCACGATGCAGGTAGCAGTGGCAGGTAAGTCTTTCTGCGACTGGCTCTCTTAGAGATATGTTTACTTTTAGAGCGCAGCCTCGTCCTGTGCCTTGTTGGCACGGTCGTTCTCCCTGGATGGTCGCTATCGCGGCCCACCTAGAGCGCCAGCAGAATGGGCGCTCTTTCTTTGCGGGATCAACAGTCGTTGGCCCGCTACTCAATAGCAGTTTGTGACCGTTCGGAAGCTCATGCGCGTTGACGTGAAGTTAGCCTGAAACATAGTCATCTAAGCACCGACTGGCGCTCAACAGAGGCGGGCTGCCTATAAAGCTTACCGACTACTATGCTGCAGCCTGTGCTTTAGCTTTCTGCCTTTCGACTTGCTGCGTTCCGGCTTGCTGCGCTTCAAACAAAATGATGGCTTCGCTAGCGAGCCTGCGGAACTCTTCCTTGAGAATTTCCGGCTCGTGCGCCCAAGAGGCTCCTTCACCCTCGGCGTCATAGAACGCTTGAGCGATGTTCTCTATAGCCTGTGATACGCCTGTAAACGTAAGCCCATGCTTCAATCCATCAGACCAGGCCAGCCTCGCACGCACTGACAAATTTCTCGTGGGGATCTCGAAATCGACTTCGAGCGGCATCTGAATGGGATGCTTCAAAACGACTTGTGCTCCAGCATCCGAGAGGTCTCTCACAGCGCACTCATGAACAGAGAGGGGGCTGCTGAGCCTGATCTGGCCCTTGAGAAGGGTCCGCAGACGTTTTACCGAACGACGCTCACTCATCACAGCACCCTTAAGGTTAGCCCGAACTCATCATGCCCAATGTGAATTCGGCCCATTTTTTGGAAGTGCGGCACTAAACACCAGATTGAGCTGAGCTTCTATTGGGCCGGAAGTTCTATGTCGAACGTCCTAGCAGTCACCTAAAATAGAAACTTCAGTGCTTCTTTCCAACGAACGGCCTGTCACTGTTGAGGAAAGCTTTGGAAGGCACCAACCATAATCGAAGCGGCGCTATAAAAACCCAGTGTGCTGTGGTTGCGGCCCGGCGGTTCGATAGCCAAGCCGGGAGCAAAGGTGGGGAAGGTTTGTGCTGTGTTGAACTTTTAGCGACAGTATCAGATGCTTAACTTTAGCGGAGGGAGCGGGATAGAAACTTCGGTAAGGTTGTTAACTGTATGTCATGCTAAGTAATTGATATAGTTAACACAGATCAGCCATAAAATTCTCTGCTCATAGGCAGAGAATGGTTCGTAGCCGACTGGCTGCAGGTGGGCGTGATTACCAGCCTCGCCCTCGGCCTGCCCGAACCCGATCTCAAAAGCGCATTCTCGATTTAGAGCATCGGACCAGAAGTCAGATCCGATGAGTTCTGCCTCCCAGCGTTCCTAGAGTCATCTCGAAGCCGCTGGTGGTTGCGTCGACTTAAGGGTCCGATGCTCTAGAGGTCTGTGCTGCAGCGCCAAAAGAAAAGGGTCGCGCCCGGCCTATTGACGGTGTTCGCGACCCGTCTGCCCCCGCATTTGCCCCTACGGTAAGTGCGTAAAACTATTGTCGTTTTTAGAAATCGACTCTCAAAAATGTGCCGTGCTTCAATGCGCTGGAAGATGAACTAGTCAGCCCTTTCTCGCAATAAGCGAAAACCGAAAGCTTGGCCGCAGTTAGACTACGCAGCGCCCTTAAGAGAAAGTCAGAACATTACATCAGCTTCCGAGAGCGAAGCTTGGATGACCCATGTAGAAGTTAGTCTTTAGCCGAATACGCAGCGCGAATATCGTTGTGCGACGGCTTTTACATTGTTTTCGCTGCACTCCTTTGCTACCGCACCGCACGCATTACCTAATGTCAAAGAATTCAGTCTTCCGTGGGGCATATATTCAAAAATGGCGACCAGCACCTTCAACGGCAGCGTTCCCGCCTGGGACGAAGTAGTCCGGCTTGCTGCCCTGCAAGATCTTGAGGTTCTCGACACGCCGCCGGAAACAGCGTTCGACGACATTGTTCAAATCGCTGCTCAGGTTTGCCAAACCGCTTCCGCATCAGTAGGTTTTGTGACTGGCGATCGGCACTGGTTCAAAGCCAAGATCGGCTTTGAGGAAGACGAAATTCCGTCCGATGTTTCGATCGGCTCCTATGCCATGCGCCAGGAGGGCCTGGTAGTCATCAGTGATCTTCGAGAGCATCCGGAACTCCGCACCAACCCGTTCGTGACGGGGAAGCCAGGCCTGCGCTTTTATGCTGGCATCGCCTTGAGGACAGAACGCGGGATCGCTCTGGGCGCTCTGTCCGTTCTGGATTGTTCGGCTCGCCCGGAAGGACTGACCGCGGCACAGGAGCGGACGCTGGTGGCGCTAGCTCGCTCCATCACCCGCGAGATGAAGCTCAGGCAGGCCGAGCGCGAACTCGCCCAAAAGACCGAGATGCTGAACCGGCTGCATGCCAGTTCCGACGATTGCATCAAGGTGCTCGATCTCGAAGGGCGCCTGCGCTTTATGAACGAGGGCGGTTGCCGCGCCCTGGAGGTGAGGGACTTCGCACAAATCGAGGGCTGCAACTGGCTCGATTTTTGGACGGGTGAGACAGCCGATGATGCCCGCAGGGCCGTGCTGCGGGCTAAGCTCGGCGATACCGGGCACTTCCGCGGCTACTGCCCGACGCTGGCTGGCACGCCCAAGTGGTGGGACGTGGTGGTCACGCCGATCATGGGCAGCGACGGCAAGCCGGATGCGCTGCTGTCCATCTCCCGCGACATCACGGGCGTTCAGCATGCCGAGGAGAGCCTGCGCGAAAGCGAGGAGCGGCTGCGCCTTGCGATGGAGACCACAGGTTTGGGCATCTGGGACCTGAACATGGTCACCGGCGAGCGCAAGTGGACGGCAGAAGCCCAGGAGCTGTTCGGCTTTGCGCCAGATACGCTCATCACCCAAGACCTGATCCTTGAGTGCATCCATCCTGACGATCGCGAGAGCGTTGCCCAGGACCTCTACAGCACCGATCGTGCCGAGAGCCTGACCTTCACGAATGTGTTCCGCATCACGCGTGCGGACAACGGGGAGGAGCGCTGGATCAGTTCGGTCGGGCACACGCTGGTCGACAAGGACGGACGACCCACCCGCAGGCTCGGCATTGCCCAGGATGTCACCCACCATATTGTGGCCGAGGAAGTCCTGCGGGCGAGCCAGGACGGCCTGCTGCGCCAGACCGCTCACCTGCAGTCGATCCTGGCCACCGTACCGGACGCGATGGTGGTGTCAGACGAGACGGGAATCATCAGATCCTTCAGCGCCACCGCGGTGACGATGTTCGGCTACCAGCCCGAGGAGATCATTGGCACCAGCGTCAAGTACCTCATGCCGCTGCCCTATCGAGACAACCACGACGGCCTCATGCATCGCTACCGGCAGACCGGCGAGCGCCGGATCACGGAAAGCGGCCGCGTGGCGGTGGCCCAGCGTAAAGACGGATCGACCTTCCCGATGGAGGTGCATCTGGGCGAGATGGAGTCAGGGGGCGAGCGCTTCTTCACCGCCTTCATCCGTGACCTGACGGATCGGCAGTATACGGAAAAGCGCATGCAGGAGTTGCAGACAGAGCTTGCTTACATGTCGCGTTTGACTGCCATGGGCGAGATGGGCTCGACCCTGGCGCATGAGGTCAACCAGCCGCTGACCGCCATCACCGGTTACCTCAAGGGCTGCGGCATGATCTTGGATCGTATGGAGGGTGAGCACGTGCCGATGCTGCGCCATGGGATCGAGGGAGCGACAGAGGAAGCTCACCGGGCCGGCGAGGTGATCCGGCAGCTGCGCGCGTTCGTGGCGCGGGGCGAGACCGATCAGGAGATCGAGGATCTGCGCAAGTTGATCGAAGAGGCGAGCGCTCTCGCGTTGGCTGGCGCCAAGGATAAGGGCATCAAGGTTGACTTCGATCTTCCTCATGAGAGCCCCAAGGTTCTCGTGAGCCGAGTTCAGATCCAGCAGGTTCTGCTGAACCTGGTGCGCAATGCCATGGAGGCGATGCAGGAGGTTGAACAGCGGGACCTGACAATCAGGGCTGAACTGGCCGAGGCTGCGACGATGGTATGCATGAGCGTCAAGGACACGGGGACCGGAATCGCGCCAACCATACTCGAGAAGCTGTTCACCCCGTTCACGACCACCAAGAGGACCGGAATGGGCGTAGGCCTGTCGATCTGCCGGACCATCATCGAGGCCCACGGCGGCAAGATCTGGGCGGAGTCGACACCAGGGGCGGGGACAACCTTCTGCTTCACCTTGAAGGTAGTCGAAGACGAGGAACTCGCAGACGCACATCAGGCGAGCTGAGTGGCATTGTGGGGCGGCTAATTCCCTGAAAGGGTCACAAACCTGAGTAGATTCCTAGGTACGACCTTGCCCTGTTTCAACTCGCACTGACACAGCATCCCGAGGCCGCAACGCCGATCGGCTGTGCGATCCCTTGTGCTCGCTGCGAGCAACCGTTCAAGCTGACCCGGTCGGTCGGCGTCACCTCTCTCCAAAAAAAGTAGGCCGCTGGAAACCAGCGGCCCGAGTTCAAGAGGAAACGTGTCCAGAGGACTATCCGAGGGGGCGCCCCCGGACCGGAAGGACACCCCGAACACAGGGTCTCTGGCTTGTAGGAAGCTTGCTTCTGTCCCCTTCGACGGATGCTTAAGCGGCCACAGCGCAGTTGCGCCCCTGAGCTTTTGCTTTGTAGAGGGCTGCGTCAGCCCGATCGAGCATGTCCTGCACGGACTCGCCTGGCCTCATCGCATTGGCGATCCCAATGCTGCAGCCAATACGAACAGCCTTGCCTGATATCAGGACAGGCTCGTTCACGGCCTTTATCAAACGCTCAGAGATATCCTGAAGGCTGGGAGTTTCTTTGCCACGGCCTTCATCGACAATGATGACAAACTCGTCTCCGCCGATGCGGGCGACCAGATCGTTGCTGCGCAAACACGAGAGCATCCGAGCGCTGACCTGGCGCAGAACGATGTCCCCGGCGTGATGACCCAGTGTGTCATTCACCGGCTTGAAGTTATCGAGGTCGAGGCTGAGGAGGGCAAAATCAGGCACAGGAGAGCGCGAGAGCACTTCCTCCATATGCTGATCGAACAGGCGCCGGTTGGGCAGCCCGGTAAGCGTATCGTGACAGGCTGCATCCTCCATCCTCGTCAGAGCATCCTGGGTCTTGGTGAGAGAGCCGACCAATGCCCGGAGAGATGTGGAGAGGTCAGCAACCTCCGCTGCTCCTCCAAGCTGAGGGATCTCTACGCCGGGCTCACCCCGCCGTAGGCGCACGGCTGCGTCAGCGATGGCGTGCAGGGGCCGGGTGATCAAACTGGCGGCAAACCAGGCAAGAGCGCTGAAAAGGGCTGCGAAGCCGACACCCCAGAGCAAGATCTCGCGGCTGGCGTCGTCGGCATTCTCGAACGCAGCGGCGATGGGCTGACGGGCGAGGATCGTCCATCCCAAGCCGGCATAGTCTGGCTGCCCCGCGCCGCGGGCAAAGCCGGTCAGGTACTTCTGACCGTCCGGCCAGGTCTCAACGGCCCAGCCGCTGCCGTCTGCCTGGGCGAGTTTCAAGCTGTTGATCGGCAGAAATTGGCCGATGCTGTTTGTGGGGCCAAGGAGGACGGTGCCGTCAGAGCTGACGATGTAGCTCTCCAGCCCAAGCCTCTCCTGAGCGGGCCGCAGCAGTCTTTCCTGGACCTCTTTGGCCCAACTCCAGGAGAAATGGGTCGCCAAAACGCCGAGGGTCTTCCCGCCGTCATCCCGAATAGGAGTGGCAACGTCCACGAACTTCATCGGCTCGCCGGTCGAATTGGGCAGGAGCTTTGCCAGGAGCACGGCTTCATGAACGTCGCCGATGAAATGGCCTTTGATGCCTTCCTTGAAGACGGGCCGAGCGCTGACGTTAGCGCCGATCAATATTCGGCCGCTGGACGCTGTGACAATGCCATCCGTGCTGACGGTACCGACCCATGCCAAGCTGGGATCTTTGATCTTAAGCTCATCAACGATCTTCTGAGCTTCGACCGGATCGCGAACAGCGCTGAGTTTGGACACAACACTGACCTGCCGCGAGCGCGAGGCCATATCAGCATCGAGCTTATCGGCCATCTGAAAAGCTGTTTCGGACAAGGCTCGGCCGATCTCGCGCTCAAAGTGCTGTTGGGACCGTGCCCCTACGACTAGGCTCATGGTGCTGGCCATGGCAATAACGAGGGTAGCGCCAGAGACGGCAACAATGGTTCGTAAATTCGATCGCTTCAACATAACATCGCCCCGCCCCAGGGCTTCTGTTGGCCCAACTGGCTTCTACTCTCAAATCACTGAACAATAGCTTGTTTTAACTAGACTGTAAGCATCGGCAACCTCAAGCAATTGGCTCCCGCACGGTTAAGCGGAAATGGCTACAACGGAACAAATCAACAACTAAGTTTGATGCCCTGCTTGAAAAACACGAATCATGGACTCTATTCTGTTTGTGGTCGCCGTAATTCGGTTGACCTCTCCCAGCCGCCGTGCGGGGCTTCTGGGTCGTGTCATCACCTCTTCGTCGTTCAAAAGTCAGTCTGAGCCGATGTGAGTGCATCGGGGCAGGAGTTCAGGAGTCTCTCTTTTGGCCACGCTGAAGCAATTCGAAGAAGCCCTGCGCGCCCAAGGCATGAACATGGCCTTGGCGATTCTGGAAAAGATCCGCAAGGAGGAGAAGAAGACGCGGTCAATCACACCAGCCCGTAGGGTAGCCGGGCGGAAGATGACGCCGGAGCTTGCACGCAAAATCCTTGAGCTACATACCACGACCGATATGACCCAGCAGGAGATCGCATTCCAGCTTGGGATCAACCAGGGTCGCGTGAATGAAGTGGTCAAGCGTGGGAAGTGGCTGACTGAGGATCCGCAGTCTGAGGAAGCCCAAGCCCGTGACAAGGCGAAGGCGCGGATGCAGCGCATGCAGTCTGAGGATACACCGATCCCGCGCAAACCGCCTGTTGCGGCGGGTGTTGAGGAAGCGCCAAAGAAGCCGAAGCCAAAGCCGCGCAACACCGCACAGCTCTCGATTGAGGACTTTCTATAAGCCTTAAAGGGCGGAATGGAATCTTGTATCAGCGGGAGCCCGCCCCGCTGGTGACAATCAGATCGAGCCGCTCCAAATCGGAATGGTGCATCAGCAGAACGCCATTCTTGTGCGCGAGCTGGTGAGCCGATTTGGTGAAAACTGAATTGGTGACCACCACCGCGTACGGCGCATCCTGAAAGGCGGCGGCCGCATAGGCTTCCTGAACGGCCTTGTTGCCGACAGTACCATTGTAGAACTTGCACTGGATGACCACCCGTCTGCCATCCTTCTCTGCGATGATGTCTGCACCCTGATCGCCTGAACCCGGGGTGAGGGCAGCTTGCCATCCTGCTTCCTGCAGAACGTCCCGGCAGTAGAGCTCGAATTCCCTGCCGGTCATCGTGTTATCAACTTCGTCCGCCGCCCCGGCAGGCTGGTGCCAGTCGATGATCCGGTTGATCCTAGTCCTTAGACGGGCCGCGGATCGTCTAGGATCCTTAGCGAAGAAATGATCGACCTTCCTGCGCTGAAACTCTGGCAGGAGCGTCTTCTTGATGAAGGTGTTGAGGTGCTTGTCCCACGCCTCCTCGGAGATGTTTCCATACTCGTCTGGTGAGAGCATATGGGCGCGTTTCGTCGCCAGAGTCCGAATGTGCTTGATCGCGGCTCGGTCGGTCAGATCATAGATCAGCAGAAGCGAGTGAACCTTCGTCAGGCGCAAGAACAGGAGCAGCGCGAGCCCGGCCCAGGCAGCAATGGGATGCAGATAAAGTCCCATGCCGAACAGGAGCAGCAACACGGCGCTGAATGCCTTATGCCTCCAGAGGTAACGAAACATTCCCTTCACCGTGCCGCATAACGGCTATCACCACGATTACCAGCCCTTGTCGATAGCTGAGCACGGTTACCGACGGCTTCGCATCGAGCTAAATTGCAGGGAACTCACAGGATTATTTCAATTGCTACTGTTTGGTAATCCGCGTGCGATCGAGGATCTGGCCAGCGAACTCGCGCAACTCCTCTGCAGTGCTTGTCTCGTCCCTCTGAATGACGAAGAGCCCGGTATGGAGCAGGATCATCAATTGCTGGGCTTGCTGTGCTTCGCCGTCGGCTGCGGGCATGAGTTCAGCCATCGTGGCTCGCATGATAGCGGCATCGCGGTCCAGGATTTCCACAAGACGGGTGGTCACTGCGTCTCCTTCCATCGGCCGGTCTGAGAGCCCGACCGAACCAAATAGTTCTCCTCACCGGATTGTTAGCAAGTGGGGACCGCTGGGTCCAATCACGCGGGCTTGATGCCCAGGCCAATGCAGTAGCCGTAATACGCATGTTCCCCTGCCTTATGGTAGATTTCTGCGATATTCATCTTTTTGCGACGGTCAGGGGCAAAGCGAGAGCCGGTGCGTTGGAGGCGGAGATAGGCGATGGGGGCAGGCGTCGAGTTTGACGGTCTGCTGAAGGCGAGGGAATTCCTCGGTGGACATTTGCTCAGAGTAGCCGTCTCGGCCCATAAACTTCACGAACACTTTGCGGTGCTCTTTGATGAACGGCTCGTCGCTGAGAAAAGCGGGCGACGATGTCTCTGTCATGAGGAATCTCCATTGAGGCAGGCACAACAAAAAATCCGCCCCGAAATGGGGCGGCTCTTTGCAAAAGCGGAGCAATCCGCAAATGTGAGAGGTCTCAGACCTGCTGCAGGTTGGTCGCGGACTCTTTTCCCGAGCGACGATCCTGCTCAAGTTCGTAGGAGATCTTCTGCCCGTCCTGCAGGCTGCGAAGACCCGCGCGCTCAACAGCGCTGATGTGCACGAACACGTCCTTGCCGCCATTGTCCGGCTGGATGAATCCGTATCCTTTGGTTTCGTTGAACCACTTTACTGTGCCAGTCGCCATTCTCGTCCCTAGTCCCTAGTCGCTTCCTCTAGCGGAACGTCGTGTGCCGCCCTCCGGTGACAGGTCCGTCACGCGAAGGAGGCTAGTTGGGCAGTGGAACCATGGCAATAAAGTGGCGGAAAGATTTCTAGTAGCCGGAGATCGCCATCAGAGTTGCCTCCGGGCGGTCTAGACCTATCTCGACGATTTGGGTGTGAGCCGGCTAAGGGCCATGTCGTCATCAGTATGTCACCGATCTCTGGAAGACGAGCACCCCTGACAAGTAGACGAAACTACTGGAGGAAACATGAAAGCTCTGTTCCTAGCCACTGTCCTCGCTCTCTCGCCGGCGATGGTTTGCGCTGCCGACGTGAAGCCCCTTCCTCAAGCCCACGCCCACAACGACTATGAGCATCAGCGGCCGCTGCTCGATGCCCTCGACCATGGCTTTACCGGTGTCGAGGCCGACATCTGGCTCCTGAACGGCAAGCTGCTGGTGGCCCATGAAGAGGCTCATATCAAGCCGGAGAGAACCTTAGAGGCGCTATACCTGGATCCATTGAAGAAGCGCGTTGCCGAGAATGGCGGTAGGATCTACCGGGAGAGCGAGGGGTTTACGCTCCTCATTGATATCAAGACTGAGGGGGAGCCGACCTACAAGGCTTTGGCCGAGGTGCTTTCAAATTATGCGGATATCCTGACAGTTGTTCGGGAAGGTAAGGTTCAGCTAGGTGCTGTTACGGCAGTGGTGTCTGGGAACCGACCGAAAGACTATATGCTTTCAGAGAAGGTTCGCTTTGCCGGGTATGATGGCCGTATGCCTGATCTGGCCTCTGATATGCCAGCATCCTTTATGCCGCTCTTGAGCGACAACTGGACTAAGCTCTTCACCTGGAAAGGCGATGGTCAGATACCCTTCGCCGAGAGAGCTAAATTGCAGGACATCGTCAAGACGGCCCATGGGAAGGGCTGGACCGTTCGGTTCTGGGCGACCCCAGATCAACCAGGGCCACAGCGTGATGCAATCTGGAAGGAATTGAAGGCAGCGGGAGTGGACAAGATCAATACGGATGATCTTGCAGGTTTGCAGAGTTTTCTGAGCAAATGACCTGAAGAGCGACTGAGATGCGCGATGTGAGCTTGCATCTCAGTTCGTTCAGGCTGTGAGTTGATCTGGGCGCGGGTAGGGTGGGCGCGATTCACAGATATCACCTTGGATAAATGACTGGATCAGTCTTTGAGGGTGCCGGCAGCCGAGAGGATGGCTTTGGCCTCATCGATAAAGATGAAGTCGATCTTCTGCTCGTCGGTCATCAGCCCCCAGGCCTCTCGAAGCAGATCCTGCAGGTCGCCGACTTCATGGTCGCCCTTTGACTCTTCCCTATGGACGAAGGCCGCATGGGTATAGGTATCCACATCTCTGACATCGGAGAGTGTGAAGGGGCGCTCGGTATGATCTTTAGCAGTCGTGATCTGCTCAAAGGAGGTTTTGGTCGGCAGACCATCGCCATCGTCGAACACGTTGACGATCTTTCCCTCAATGGCGATGGTGAAGGCGACCCCCTGCCGATCCCCAAGGCGCTTGATGCGATCAATGAAAACGAGAGCGCCGACTGGGAACGTGAGTTCGTCGTTGTCGACATCAAGACCGCTCGTTTCGACAAGCACCTGAACGACATCGCCGGCCTTGAAGCCGAAGGCCTCCTGAAGCTCCGCGTTCATGTCAGGCTTCCTCGAGGGGTAACTGTCACCGACCAACTTTCGAGCGTTGCATGGTCATAGTCATAAGGAGTCATGGCACCCTCGGCAGCGAAATGGGATATCACGTTGCGCACGCTCATCCGGACATGATGCCCATCGACGGTGCCGTCCCCGAACGAAAGGTCGACGGAAAGGCGCAGAGTTCGCCCTACTGACTTCGGCTCAACCTGGATATACGCGGTCGGCTGATGCTCGTTTTCTGCATCGGCAATGTTCTGGAGGAAACGGGCGCATTCGGCGTTGAGCCCGCTGCCGTTGATAAAGCGGCGGAGGAGCCCGAGGGTGACATCCGGGGTCCAAGCTTGGTTCTCGACCACAATGTCGACTGCATTCATGGCGTCGTCTCATTCTTTAGGGTTTGAAGGGGTGGAATATGCCAGCAGCAGAAAGGGCTGCCACCGAGAAGTGACAGCCCAACTCGGGTCTTAACCCATGGGTTACCATGCTGGACGTTTGTCAGGTCTCGATGTGAACGGATGCCACAATCGGCCATTAACCACACCGATGCGTTCAGTGAGGTTGCGTACATGGCCCAGATCCAATCGCTTTTGAACCGCCCAGCCGCAGTAGAGAAAGCCGCCCCGAAGTCCCTCCGCCAGCGGGTTCTGGTCGTTGAGGACGAGTTGATTATCGGCGAAATCGCCGCCGAGGCGCTGACGAACGCAGGCTTCGAGGTCTTCATCGCCTCCAGTGCAGAGGAGGCTGAGGTCATCCTGGCGGGGGTGTCCATTGACGTTCTGTTTACGGATGTCGATCTCGGCGGTCGGGATGGCTTCGATCTGGCCCAATCGGCTCTTTTCCTTCAGCCTCTCCTGTCGGTCGTTTTTACGTCCGGGCGGTCGCGGACATGCCACGGAATGTGTTCGTCCTTGGGAGTGCCATTCCTTCCGAAGCCTTACCGGCTACCGGAGCTCGTTGAGATGATTGAGAAGGTTCTTGATCGAGAACCTACTCAGTAGCCGTCCAAGGGCGCGGGGGTATTCTCTCCCGGCCGCCGCGGTCTGAACTAGGAATGGTCGTCCTCTTCGATCGTCTCGGCTAAGATCATCACAGCAAGAGCAGAGCGGTTTTCCACCAGTCAGCCGGTCCCGGAGGAACTGATTGACTCGCAATGCGCGGATCAGAGTTAAAAAGATCCTCACCCAAATGCCGTCGCCGAGAATCACATTCCCCTAGCTCCTTGGTAGGGTATTTCAAAATTTACAGCATCGTTGCCTGCCATTTCCCAAATGTTGGGCTTCGTGCAAGCGTTCTCAAATCATAAAATTGGCTTCTACGAAGTGAGGACCGCGTCAGAGAGACGTTGTTGGGGGGCGTCCAAAGCCATAGGTTCTCGGAGGTGACCCTCAGCCAGCGGTCCGTTTTGGCAAATGTCCGAGGGACTGATATCCCACCTCGGGTCGCTCAGAATGTTAAGTGAGTGGTTGTGGTGAGGGAAAACAGGTGACCCGGCAGTCCTTTTCGGAAGATGAGTTCGCGGAGAACATGACGCTCCAGAACGTTAGCGCCAATATTGAGACCATCAAGCGGATGAAGGGGTGGTCGGTCATGGAGATGTCGAAGCATATCGGCATCAGTGACCGGCATCTCGACAGCCTGCTGAAGATGAATTCGAACGTCACCGTCCTGGTGCTTGAGAAGATCGCCGACGCCCGTCATGTGTGTGAAGGCGGCATTGACATAGAGAATGCGAGGGCCCGGCTGGTCCAGATCAGAGGAGGTGATGACAACCGCTTCGTCGACAGCTTCGATGACTGCTCTGAATGCCGTCAGATCGAGCGGAGGCAGCTCGCCGGGCGGGTTGTCCTTGGTGTCAGCGTCAGGGGGCTCCAAAGCTGAATAGCGTCCGCCCTGTGACGGGCTTGTTCTGTCTTGTCAGGGTTCTGCCAAGCTTTGCCCGAGGAGATGCATCCCAGACCTTTGTAGCTTAGCCGGACTGGCAAACGCCGTCGAGCCTGGATAGTTCCCGCATGAAGAGGCGCTGTTCAAACTGAGAGCGGTCCGTAGTTAGCGAGCTTCTTGCGGCCTCCCATCGCCGCAACTGAGAAACGAACTGGCGCAAACTGGTGAGGGATCGCGGTCAAGCCCGGCGTGGTGCTGCTCCCCCGAGGCTAAGACGCAACGCCCGCTCATGTGTCGAGGATAACCTGTCGCGATCAGGGCATTCTCAGGCTTGCTCCCTCGGGCGGCAGAGCAACCGGTTGGGCTCGAGGCGACGCCACAGGTGCCAGTTCCGCAGGTGGCGCGCACAGGACGGCCATGTGAATCAGGCCATATCCATAGGTCGGATCCCATCCGGGCTTGCCGAGATCGCGGGTGTGTTGCTCCAAGTGAGCCTGAACCGCCTTGGGGTCCAGCTGCGGGTTGGAGGCAAGCAGCAGACCTGCGGCCGCGGATACAAAGGGAACCGCGTAGGACGTTCCCGTCCTCATGGTGCCGCTGCCCTGGGCCGAGGCCGTCCAGACATTCACCCCAGGTCCTGCAAGGTCGATGTAGGGGCCCTGTGTGGCACGGCGATAGACGGTCAGGTCCTGATCCACCGCCGTGACCGCAATGACACCGGGAAAGGCGGCCGGATACGCCGGCTCGGCGCCGGCCCCGTTGTTGCCCGCAGCGGCAATGACCACAATGCCCTCGGCTTGGGCTGCCTCAATGGCTTTCTGGAGCACCGCGTTGGCCGGGCCTGACAGGCTCAGGTTGATCACCCGCACGCCGCGCTCGGCCAAGGCTTCAATGGCTGACACAAGCGACATCACGTCCGTCCGGTCGGCGGTGCCGCCGTCGCGGTAGAAGGCATCCACAGCAACGAGCTTCGCCTCCGGCAGCAGGCCCGGCGTTGAGCTCCCCGAACGCCCTACCAGGAGAGCGGCAATCGCGGTGCCATGCTCCGGCAGGGAGGGGTCGGCATGGGGCGCAGGACGGGCCAGAACCTCGATAGCTTGACCCTTGAGCGCATCGTGGTCGAGGTTGATGCCGGTGTCGATCACACCGATGAGCGGTGTCGGGCCGCATTGGGTGGCGCGGGCTGCCGACCAGCTCACCAGAGCAGTGGCCCGGCACTCGGCGCCGGTGCACGTCCCCAGGTGTTCATCGAGATAGTAGAAGTGGTCAAAATCGGTCGTGGCAACCGCATCGACCAACTGGATGGCTTGCCGGGCCTGGAGCGGGGAGGTGCCTTGGGGCGCGCGCAGTCGGACGATCTGTGCGGTCATGCGGCCTGCGGTCTGGGTCTCGATCTGAAAACCTTGCGCGGTGAGGCGGGCGAGAGCGTCGCGCGACAGGCCTGAGGCCACTATGGAGTCTGCGGCCTGCCGCGGCTTGGGGCGGGGGTCGACATCGTCGACCACGATAGAGGCGCCGGATTGCACCACCGCCGTCGGACTTGTGGTCGGTGTTATTGCTGGCGCTGGAGAGGCCGCCTGGCCTTGGCTTGACGCCTGTGGGTTCGAGGCGGGATTTGTGCCTTGGCCCATTGAGGATGAAGAGGGACTCGCAGGCCTCGCAGGGGCTTGGCTTGCTGTTTGCGGGTTAGATGTTGGGACGGTGCTCTGACGCGTCGCTGGCGGGCTGGTAGGAGCTACTGCTGGAACGGCCTTGGTCGCTGGTGACACCTGTGCTGTCGTTGGGGCCGGAGGGGGGAGCGGCGCTTGGACTGGTGTCGCCCGATTGGCAGGGATCGTGCCCTTGCCCTTCGGGGTTGGGGTGCTGCCTGCCACAGCCTTGGCGCTGGCCCGTTGGCTGTTGCTGGCCTTGCTGGCTTTCGCGGAGTTCCCGGTGCGGCTGCCAGCGGTCGCCTTGCCGCTGGCCTTCGCGGCGGCGGTGGCGCCCTGCACTCCGGCCTTTCCCTTCTTACCGGCTGGACTGGCCCAGTCGTTGACTACGCTGCTGCTGTCGTTGCTCCTCTTGCCACTGTTCGCACCAGCGTTAGAGCTCTTGCCTCCAACCCCACGGCTGCTGCCTCCGGCTTTGGAGCCGCTCTGACCGGGGCCGAGGCCGCCTGCGACTCCCCCGCCAGGACTGCTGCCGTTGCCGCGACCGCTGTTGTTGCCAACGCTGCCTCCGAGCCCTCCCGCGGCCCCGATGCCACCTCCGACGCTGCCACCGCCACCTGAGCTGTTGCCGCGGCTGCCTCCGTTGCCGACACCACTGCTGCCGCTGTTGCCAACGCTGCCTCCGAGGCCGCCACTCCCACTATTGCCAAGACCACCACCAACGCTGCCGCCGGAGCTATTGCCATGGCCAGTCCCGCCGCCTAGCGCTCCGCCACCGAGGCCTCCAACGCCCCCGCTGTTGCCAAGGCCGCCTCCGCCGCCGAGGCCGCCATCATTCGAATTTCCTTTGCCCCCGCCATTGCCGTTGCTGCCGCCGGGGCCGGCACCGCCTCCGGCTGCACCACTGCCGGCACTAGACCCGCCCGTAGATCCGCCACCGCCGGGACTGCCATCGCTGCCTTTGCCGCCGTTTCCTTTGCTGCCACCGTCACTGCCTTTGTCGCCACCGTTGCCGTTTCCTCCACCGTTACCATTGCCGTTCCCGCCACCGTTGCCGTTCCCGCCGCCATTCCCATTGCCATCACCACCCTTGGCAAGCGCAGACCCGTTGAGGATGGGAAGGCTGAACCCATGGCCGAGATCCAGTTGAACGCAGAGGGGCAGGGTAGCGGCCGTGCCTGCAATCGTAACGAGGATATGTTGCCACCAGCGTGCCATGATCATCTCTCGTGACCGGCGCTTGGGCGCCTGCTAACTGCGCCACAGCCATGCGTTAGCGCACCGACGAATTCACAGGTGCGTCAAACAAAGTACTGACCACACCGCATGTACCGTATTCGAGATGAACGAATGCCATCAAATCACTTATTGTGTCGAACCCTAAGCTTGGCAATAAACGGACAATACGCGAAGCGGAAGGGACAGATGCCTCTGCAGGGCATCGGTCGCTGCAACCCATCAAGACAACGGGATGATGATCAGGCGGTCGGACAGTGAGTTCGTGAACCAAGGGCAGTTGGCAAGCCCGGGTCACGTCCCGATTGAATGTTGAGTTGTTCTCGTGTCAGTGGAGGATTTGTGCCAGCGGTGCTGCTGATGAAGCCGCTGTAGCCAAGGAGTTCCGATTGGGTACCAACCACCCCTGCCTCCATGCCCCCGTATGTGAGGGCCATGTTTGGGCAGATGGAGGGGCCACGTAGACCCAAGCCGAACCGCGCACCTCGCTCTCTGTTCAGGCGTCGAACGGCCTCAAAAGGATCATCCTCCTGAATTGCCGATGGGGATGCATGGCGAAGCCACAATGCAGGTCAGTAATGAGGAGCTGATCGCGTGGTGCAACCTAGGCGCAACATAGTCTGTAAGCATGGCGCCTCAAAGGGACAGATCAAACTAGAACCAAGACACGAAGATCAGCGCAGGCGCGTCTGACCGGCGCAACTATAGGGAAAAGCCATGCTTCGATTATCACTCATGTCCATCATCACAATTGCATTGCTGGCAACTCAGCCAGCCTTTGCCAAGGGCGGCGGTGAAGGGGGGAACGGTGGCGGCAATGCCGGTGGCGGTGGTCAGGGCAATGACAACGGTGGCGGCAAAGGGGGCGGGGGCTCCAGTAACGGTAATAGCGGTGGTGGTCAGGGAAACGGGAACAGCGGGGGTAACGGCAACGGAAACAGCGGCGGTGGTGGAAGTGGCGGGCGAGGTGGCGGACAGGGCAATGGAAGTAGTGAAGGCGGGAGAGGCAGCGGAAATAACAGCGACGGTGAGAGGGGTGGTGGAAATAGCGGCGGCACCAGCGGCGGTCAGGGCAATGGAAATGGCGGGGGTAAAAGCGGTGGGGGCGCCGGAGGCGGCGGCAGTAGTCAGGGTGCTGGGACCAGTGGCAGTGCCAACCCAGGCAATGGAGGCAGCAGCGCAAATGCCGGAGGAGGTGGCAGGGGCAATGGGGGAGCCGGTGGTGGCGTCGGCCAAGGGGTTGGGAACGGCAGCAGTGCTGGCAGCGCCGGAGGTGGCGGCAAGAGCGGTGGCAGCGCTGGAGCTGGTAGTAATCCGAGCGCCGGGAACAGTGGCAGTGCCAGCCAGGGCAATGCAAGCGGAGGCAGTACTGGTACCAGAGGCGCTGGGAGCGCTGTAGGCACAAGCAGTCAGACCAGCAACAACAGCAGCGGAAAACCGGAAGGAGCGTCGGCTCCAGCCTCCATATCCGCAGCACCAGATACGCCAAGCACAACGAGTTCCCGCGCAGCGCCAGTCGGAGTAAGTTCACAGCCGACGCCAACTGCGGCAAGTACACGAGCAACGCGAGCTGTCGCAGCTTCAACAACTGTGACGCCAACATCGCCATCTCTTAGTGTCAGCCGAAGCAGTACCGCATTGGCCTTGCCGTCCTCCCTCGTGCCACGCCTTGAAACATCAGGCTCAGAAACTGCAAGCTTTGTGGAGCCACTTGTCCGGCGGGCCGGTGTTTCAAGCCGGATTGTCCAGGCCTGCCGTACCTCCATTGTGACGGCAGCGCTTCCGTATGGGGCTGTGCAGGTGGATGCAGCCAGTGTCGGGCAGGCGAGCCGCACACCAGACGGAGGGCTCACGGCCCCCATTGCGGTGAGAGTTGTTTACGCCCGGGCGAGTTCACGCCAAGTCCGCCAATCTCATGTGGCATGCCGGCTCAACGCTGCCGGCACAGTTGTGGCTCTCCTCTGATGAGGTGTCCGCCGGGCAGGCACAGGCTCTGTCTCGCGGTGAATCTTCCGAACTATAGAGGCAGAGTGTAAGTCTACCCACGGTAGTTGGTCTGCCCCCTTCGAAGTGATCCTCCCTGAAGTATGGCTTATGAGCCGAAGGAGGATTGAAGCTGGGCAGGAAGAGGCACACGGCGGAAGCGATCGTTT
>NZ_JACXAB010000065.1 GCF_014699075.1 Microvirga sp.
GACGCCGGATCAGCACCTCTCCGGTGGCGCTGATGCCGTGCACCTGTAGACGGACTTGGCGATGTCCAGACCAATGGTGGTGACCGTGCTCATGGGCTGCTCCTGGGCTCCTGGCTGCTCGAAGCAGCCATGCTACCTCACCGCTGGGTGGGAGCCGTCCACAGCATCAAGAGCCGACATCCCACTTTTCTCGGCCCGCCGGTGAATGCCTAGGTGGTCTGATCGACCAGATCTGGGGACAGCAGCATTTCTGCGTCCATCAAATAATGCCATTAGGACACCGCCTGTTAGCCGAGGCTTGCCAATAAGCCCCGTGACAAATTTGGTATGCAGCCAAACCCCGCATGCGTGGGCGGAATTCCGGCCGCCATGGTGACTGTCTGTATGACCGCGCAGTCGGAAACCGGCCCAAGCGCCTTCGCACTCAATGGAAATGCATTTGGACACGCTCTGGTGATCGCTGTCACTTGATTTATTCGGCTTAATCAAATGACTTGGCTGTTAGATTGAATGCCTCTTGTACTACCAGAGCTAGAGCAACATCATGACGTCTCTCGATGAATCCGACCGCCAGATCCTCAAGATCCTGGCACGTTCAGGTCGCGAACCCTTGAAACAACTGGCTAGTGCCGTTGGCCTGTCCCGCAGCACCTTGACTGCTCGACTTCGGCGTCTGGAGCGGGATGGCTTCATTCAAGGGTATTGTGCCATCCTTTCATCCAGCATCTCGGCGAGGCCGAACCAGGCTGTCCTGCTCGTGAAACTCGACAAGACGCCCGGCTACGACATTGTGGATGCCATTCGGCAGATTGACGAGGTCATTCAATGCCGGTCCGTGGCTGGCGATATCGACCTCGTCCTGGATGTCGCCGCCGACGCGATTGAAACCCTCAACAAAGTTCGGGATCAGGTTTCAACCATTTCTGGGGTCGCCGACGTTCGAACCCACATGGTTCTATCAACCAACTTCAGAACCGTATTCTCCTAGACGCTCATCCGTCGGTTGTATTATCCCATTCCTAGATGCGGCAGGGTTCCTCCCGCAGCACCGCGGCCAGACGATGCAAGAGATAGGACGCGTCCTCGCGGGTAAAGCAGAGGGGTGGCCTGATCTTCAGAACATTGTCGAACGGGCCGTCGGTCCCGATCAGGATGCGATGCTCGCGAAGGCGGTTCACGATATACGAAGCCGCCTTTTGCGCCGGCTCCAGGGTGTCGCGATCCTTGACCAATTCCACGCCCATGAATAGGCCGGATCCCCGGACGTCACCGATCACCACGTAGTCGTCCTGAAGCCCGCGCAGTCCGTCCAGCATGAACGTGCCGACATCCAAGGCATTTGCCTGAAGGCCCTCCTCGTCAACGACGCGAAGGACCTCGCGGCCAATCACGCAAGCAAGCGTGCTCCCACCGAAAGTGCTGAAGAACTCCATCCCGTTGGCGAATGAGGCGGCAATTGCGGGGGTCGTGATCACTGCGCCGATCGGGTGCCCGTTTCCGATTGGCTTACCCAGTACGACGATGTCGGGCACGACGCCTTGCGTCTCAAAACCCCATTGATGGGTGCCGATGCGACCGAGTCCGGTCTGCACCTCGTCGGCGATGCACACGCCCCCCGCCGACCGGACGGCCTCGTATGCATGACGATAGTAGCCCGGTGGCGGGATAAGCTGCCCACCAACGCTTGGGAATATCTCGCAGATGAAGGCCGCGACCCTCCGGTCACGTGCCTGGATCCGTTCAACGGCGGTATGGACATGATTGGCATATTTGCGTCCGGCTTCCGGATCGCTTCCCTTGTACGGACCACGGTAGGGATCGGCGACAGGCACAACTTCAACCCAGTCCGGCGCTCCCCATCCCCCGGGACCATTGAACTTGTACGGACTGATGTCGATCGCCGTGTTGGTGTTGCCGTGGTAGCCTGCGTCCATCACGATCGTGTCGACGGCCCCAGTGTGGGCCCGCGCAAGCCGCAGGGCGAGTTCGTTCGCCTCACTCCCTGAGTTCACGAAGAAGCAGACGCTCAGCTCATTGGGGAGCCGCGATGTCAGCGCCTCCGCATACTCGACCTGCGTCGGGTGCAGATACCTGGTGTTGGTATTGAGCAGTCGGTTCTGCCGCGCTGCCGCAGCGACGATCCGCGGGTGGCAGTGGCCCACATGCGGCACGTTGTTGTAACCGTCGAGGTAGGTCCGGCCATACTGGTCGAACAGGAACTGCCGATATCCGCGAAGCAAGGTGAGCGGCGCACGATAGGAGAGCTTCAGGTTGTCCGCGAAGCGCTTCTTGCGCTGGGGCAGGACGGTTTCAGTCGCGATGGTGACAGCGGCGGTATCCTCATCGGCTAGGTTCAGGAGTGCCGCCCCGTTGGGGAACAGTTCCATCCATCCGGCGGCCTCGTCTGGATCGGCGACGCCCGGCCAATCCGCTCCGCGACCTAGTGTGGTCAGGCCGAGCTGGAAGTGGACATGAGGAGTCCAGCCGCCGTTCTCTGCCCGATCGCCGATGAGTGCGATGACCTCCCCGGAGACCACGGACTGTCCGGGCGTAAGACGTGTGACGACGTCTGCGGCCAGGTGACCGTAGAGCGTGTAGAACCTGTCGCCGCCCGGCGTCGTGTGCTCCAGGACCGCGACGCCGCCATAGTCGAGCGGCGAGGTGCGGAGTTCAACGGCATGCACGACGCTGTCGAGGGGTGCTCGGACTTCCGTGCCGGCATTGATGAACACGTCCACGGCGATGTGAAGGGTGCGTCTGTGGGATCCCGCATAGGGAGCCTTCCTGAACTCAGGCCCTGTATAGATGAGACGCGGCTCACCATATCGGCCGAGTCCGATGTCAGCGTCTCCCATCGCTTCCGCGACTGCATTGTCCAGTTCGTCGGGATCTAGGTCGAATGGGTTGCGGGGGGATGCGGGACTGGCAACGCTCAGGTCGATGACCGGAATTCCGTCGAGGCTCCGGCCGAACATAGGGGCGAACCGACCCCGGTGGCTTGCGATCCACCTCATCACCGCATCGGCACGGGGATGTCCGGCACGTCCGCACGACACGCGAAGGGATGCGAGGACCCAATCGGGAGGAAGGCTGGAATTCGTCTCAAGGAAGTTCCAGGCCGGCTGCTCGGACACCGTGACATACGGATCGTCCGGCTTCTCCCGCTTGACGATGGCAGAGTTCGTGACGCTCACGGCAAGGCGCGTCAGGACAAGTGGATAGATCAAGGCGAGTTCTTCATCGCTCAGTGGACGGACGCCGTCGTACCCAGCAACGAGCGCTGCAAGGGCCGCAATGGGCCGCTCCTGGCCGAGAACCGCATACGCCCCGGCGATTGCGAGTTCCGCAACGGCTGGGGAATCGATCATGTCACCGAAGTCGATGATACCCGAGAGCTGCGGCTCTCCCGTGCTAGTATCCACGAGTATATTGTAATCGTTGATGTCGTTATGGATCGCGGTGGTGGGGAGTGCAGTAAGTCGCCCTAGCAGGTTACCCTCGAATTCGGAGATGATCCGCTCGACGATCTCCCGCCTACCGTCACCATCGATCCAACCTATAGCATGGCGAACCCAACCCGATCGGCGAAGATCCCATTTGATCTCGCGTCCGAGAGCAGGATGAGCGAAGCCTTCGAGAGCCCGATCCATCTTTGCTAGGGTGGCTCCGATCTCGCGCAACAGGGAAGGCGGTTGTGGGCTGGTTTCCGCGTAGACTCGGCCAGGCAGGTTCGTGATGAGCCAGACCAACCGCTCCTCACCATCCTGATCGCGGACCGATACTAAGTGCGATCCGTCATGCGCCTTCACAACACGGGGAACAACGACCTCCGGAGCGTGCGTCTCAATATGGTTAAGAGCCCTGCATTGCACCTCGATGAGAGAGCTCTCGCATCCGGGCCGCATCACCTTCAGGACATGGGTTCTCCTTCCATCCTGATGCACGGCGAAATTCAAGTCATATTCCCCGTCCAATGGGACGAGAGAGGCTGGGATGCCATAGTGCTCCAAGAGCACGTTTGCCCACAATGTTTCGCTGGCCAACTGGACGGGACTTACCGGCGATGTCTCTGGCATTTCCACTTCCTTCTTCACGATTCTGCTCACAAACTCGACATTCCCTGAAGTGAGAGCAGCGTTCTCGGTCGCAACACGGTCGAAGTCACGTTAGCCCCCTCCAAATCGGCGGTCGAGATGCAGGATTCGGCGATAGGCCGGCACTTTGCTCAACTTGACCGCCATCGTGTCTAATGAGCTCTACTCAAAACCAACTTTCCCTCGAAGAGATGGACCGCAGCCTGCCCCACCGACAGGCCTCTCGGAACTCTGCGAGCACTACCGGCAACCCGCCTGCGTTGCCGGTTGGACTGCAACTGGGCGAACAGCTCACGGTCGCGCCCCGACCCACCCTGCTTCAGGTAAACACCGTTTTCGTGAATTTCGCGGAGATGATCCCGGTGTTAGCTAGGCGCGGGGATTAGCCCAGGGAAAGTATGTGCTGGGTCATCTAGGAAAATTGCCGGCGCCTTAGAAATGTTTGCTGCTCCGCGCCGTTTCGGACATTTGGCCTACTTCCGCCTGGCGCCAAAAGTTGACATTGTGTTGATGTCTTAGACGTCCGTCAGGCGTTGCCTTTACACCCTGTTCTTAAGCCATTGCTCGACGGGTGTTACTAGTACCATGGTCAGCACGACGATGGCTGCGCCGAGGCTTAGCGACAATGATGGAACCTCATCAAAGAAGAGCCAGCCTGCGAAACCCGAGAAGATGATGGAAAGATACCCGATGGGCGCCAGAAGCCGCGCCTCCTGCTTTTGATAGGCTTGGAGCCAGCAGTATTGTCCGATCTGGGCTAGGATCCCGATCAGGATGATGCTCGGTGCCTCAGCCCATGGGATCGGCACCCAGACGAGGGCCGCCGGAACCGATGTCAGGAGTGTGAGGCCCACCGTGTAGAAGAGCATCAGAACAACCGTGTCCTCGCCCGCAAGGCGTCGCGTCTGCACCACGGACAGCGCGCCGAAGAACACGGAGCCAAAGGCCGCGAGCAGCCCGGCATTCCAGGGGATCTCGTCGGGCCGCAGCATGACGACGACTCCGATGAAACCTACGGCCGTAAGCGCATAGCGGATCCGGCTCACCCTCTCCCCGAGCAGGCCTGCCGCCATCGCCAGCAGGATCAGGGGGCGGGTGTAGCCAATAGCAGTGACGAGGGCGAGCGGGAGGGCCGCGAAGGCTGCGAAGTTGCAGGTGAGCGCTGTGGAGTTGAAGGCAACGCGCACAAGATGGCCGCGGATGTTCGACAGGTTCGCCAGCTTGGCACGGTGGCGCCACATAAGCGGCGCCACGGCCAGGAACCCGACGAGGGAGCGCAGGAAGACGAGCTGGATTGCCGGATAGGTGTCGCCCTTCGCCTTGACCATGGCCTGCATGATCGTGACCAAGCTCATGTCGAGCAGCAGCCATCCCGCGCTGCTCCATAGGGAGACTGCGGAGCCAGAAGATCGGCTTTCAGCTTCGACCACCATGAGCTCAGGCAGGCTGAACGAGGTTGGCGAGCAGCCGGAACGCGCCGGGAACCAGCTTGTCGAGCTGGTGGTGCAGCACGAGCGACACATGGGTGTGCCGCCCGCGCCCGATGCGAGCGGAGATCAGGGAGCCCTTGAGCGGGTTCTCGCCCGGATCATTCAGGGCTAGCAGCTCCTCGTAGGCGGCATCGTACTCCGCCGCGAAGTAGAGCCCCCTCTCCTTGTCCCAACCCTGCCAGTCGCCGGCGTCGATGCGATTCGGAGAGGTCATCAGGGTGTGATCCGGCATCAAGACCCTCATGGGAGCGGCGGGATCGGTGACGCGCCAGCGCAGCGAGGGCGATCCGATAACGAGGCGGCGTGGCGGCGTGGCGGCGGGATCCCACGCATCGGTGGGGCGATGGTAGAGCGTCACCAGATGGCCGCCCTCCTCCACGAAACGATGCAGCCGCTCTGTGGCCATCTGGAGATCGCGTCTGAGACCGAAGGCGAAGATGCCGACAACGATAGTGGTGAAGGTGGAGAGGGCGCCCGCCTTCAGCTCCGCCTCGCCGAGGTCCGTCACGTCAAGGCCAAGACGGCGCATCTGAACACCGACGTTGTCGCTCCCGCCGCCCACATAGCCGATGCGGGCACCCGCCGGAAGAGCGATGTCAAGCGACAGAACCTTCAGCTCCGCCGGCGCAATGAAGGATGTCGGTCTGATGTGAGGATAGCTGATAGTCTGGAGCGAACTCGCAGGCCTGCCATCCACGACAGGAACGAGCGTCGTGACGCCGGGACGGAGCTCCCGGGGCGGAAGGACAACCCAGTCACTCCCTTCCTTGCGAACGATCCAGCCCGCAGGCACCTGCCAATCGCTCGGCTCGGCTCCGATAGACTGCACTCGAATGCCAGGGGCTGGCTCTCTGGCCTTGATGAGCACCATTGCCGGATCGAGGGACATGGGTTGCAGCGGTCCAATCCTCAGGGGCTCCTCCGGGTCGAGATCGACCTCGATCCTGCGCCCGCCGACCCTGCCCGAGAGGCGACCGCCTCCCTCGCCGTTGCCACCCAATGAATCATAAGCTTTCGAATAGTTTCCAGTGTGGGGGGCTGATGAAGGAATTGCGATATCAACCTGCACATATCCGCGTTCCTCGTGCATCGCGACGGCATCGAAGCCTTCGGGAAGGCGCGGGATCACCGCGACGTCCGAGAGCTCCTGCGCGTCGAAATGCATTTGCAACGCCATCCGCGCACCGGGCTGCACCGGTCCGGAGAAAACGGCGCGTGCCGTGTTGACGCTGGCCTCGAAGAGAGCCGCATCGATCTCCCGCAGCTTCCGGTCGAGGCGATGCCCAACCTTGTCCGCCGCCTCTTTGTCCAATTCGGCGCGAGCCCCTTCGATCCGTCGTGCCGCACCGACGAGCGCCTCGACAATGCGGGCGCGACTGGGGAAGGCGGCTAGCGCGGCGTCGATCTGCGCCTGCGCCTCTTGCAGGGCTGCTGATGCTGACTTGGTCACGCCGGGCATGACTGCAATGTCGGCGAGGGTTGCGAGCACATGAGCACGGATGTCGTTCTCGGGCCCGGCCTCGCCGCCGGCCCGGACCTTCAGATGCAGGCTCCATCGGTCGACCGGGTTGTCGCGCCACACGCCCATGCCCTGGGAGGCGTGCGCAGAGCGCGACCACTCGCCGAGCTGCTTATAGGCGAGCCCAGTCACCTCGTCACCGCTGGCAACCTCGAGGCTGAGCGTCGCCGGCGGCGGAGGCACCTCGTCGTCATAGGCATAGCCTGCACCCGACCAGGCCGGGAGGTAATATTTGGACACCTGCCAGGGCGCGAGGCCGGAGGCGGCATGTTCCGGAAAGGCGGAAGGATCGGCGGCAAGCCCGAGCGCCGTCTCGGCGGCGCGGGTCATGGCGCGATGGTGGCCGTGCTGGCCCGGCACGTCCAGGAAAGTGGGGATGACGATGTCCGGACGGTAGCGGCGATAGGCACGCACGAGGCGCTCGGCGATGCGCTCCTCGCCCCAGCGGTGGAGCGTGTCGTCACCGTTCTTCGAAAAACCGAAATCATAGACCGGGTCGTCGGGGCCATGGCCGAGCCACGCCACATCCGCATCCATGCGGCGGGCGGCCTCTTCCATCTCCGCAGTGCGCAGAACGCCGAGAACGGCGCCTCGCTCCGGCCCCAGGGCATTCTGGCCGCCCTCGCCCCGTGTGGAGCAGGCCACCACAACCCGCATGCCATAGGCAAAGCGCAGGGCTGCGAGCATGCCGTTAATCTCATCGTCCGGATGAGCCCCGGTGTTCATCACGGTGACCACCGAGCGCAATCGGCTGAGGGCGCGGTGAAGGCGGACCAAAGTCGGCTGGTGAACTGCGCCGGCAAGGCGGCTGTGGTCATCCGGCAATGGACATCTCCTCGTTCGTTTGTTCGCGCTTGGCAGCATGGGCGGTGTCGAGCCGGGGCGTCATCGTTTCTAGAAGAGGCAGGGCCGCGGCACCGAGCGCTGCAGTGAGCCGGCCGGTTCGGCCCTGGATGAGCCTCGCCTCGCTGCGGTTCCTGCGGCGTGCGACGGAGAGGGGCAGTGGCTGCATGGCCCGCGCGAGATCCTCCAACAGGCCTGGTGGCAGTGCGCCGCCGATCACGATGGCTTCGGGGTCGAAGAGGTTTTCTAGCATCGCAATCTGCGGCGCGAGATAGGAGGCCGCTTCACTAACCCACGCCTCGACCACCGGATGCCGTTGGCGATGCAGCTGCTCGAGCCGTTCATAGTCGACGCCCTCGACTCCCGCCGCAGCCAGCTTCTCAGCAAGGGCCTGGATCGACGCATAGGCCTCGAGGCAGCCATGCTGCCCGCAGGAGCAGCGATGCCCCCCCTTCTGCACCAGCACGTGCCCGATCTCGCCCGCGTTGCCGTTCGCTCCGCGATAGGGCTGCCCGTCGATCATGATGCCAAGGCCGAGGCCCTGCCCGAAATAGATCAGGCAGAAGTTCTTGAGTTTTCTCGCTGCCCCGTGCAGGCGCTCGCCGACGGCGGCGGCGGTGGCGTCGTTTTCCAGGGTGATCGGCACATTCAGCATGCGCCCGATGCCGGCGACCGCATCGAAGTCCAGCCATCCCGACAGGGTCGTCGGACCGACGGAGGTCATGCCCTCGACATTGAACGGCCCCGGCATCACAACCCCGACCCCGAGGAGCTGAGGCACGGGCGCCCTAAGACCGGCCTGCGCCGCCTCGATTTCCGCTTTGACGACGGGCAGCACCGAGTCGGGATCGTTGTGCCGGATTGGAACCGTGCGATGTGCGCGGATGCGCCCGCCGACGTCCACGAGAAGGGTGGAGACGTGATCCGCCGCGATCTCAATGCCGGCCGTCATGCCGCCGTTCGGATTGACGGCGAACTGGATCGGCGGGAGACCCCGCCCTGCCCTGAGCCGACCGGTTTTGACGAGAAGGCCGTCTGCAACGAGGTCCTCGACGATGTTCGAGACGGCTTGGGTGCTCAGATGCGCATGGCGCGAGATCTCGGTGCGCCCGACGGGGCCGAGCTGGCGCACGACGTCGAGCACCACGCGGCGGTTGTGGGAGCGGTTGCGCTCCGGATTGCTGCCGATAGTCGAGCGTACCCCGGCCTTGGATCTCTTCGACATCTCCAAACTCTCCAAGCTGTAACGATGATCCGCTGCGCGGAATAACTCAAGTGAATTATCTTATTGACAGTCTGTTAACTCTAAGGGAGCCTTGAAGGTGGATCGGTCTGAGGGCCGGCACCAGCGAAGGACCGGCGCTCAGCGCCAGCAAGAATGGAGAGGGACATGCGTTTCGGTCATATGCTCGCGAGCGTTGCCTTGGGCTTCGCCACCCTGGCCTCTACCGGCGCCAAGGCCGTCGAGATCGAATACTGGCAGTATGTGTTTGACACCCGCGTCAAGGCGATGAACCAGCTGATCACCAAGTTCCAGGAGGCGAACCCGGACATCAAGGTGAAGCAGACCACCTTCCCCTATGCGGACTACCAGACTAAGGTGGCTGCCGCGATCCTCGCTGGCCAGGGGCCGGACGTGGTGCAACTCTTCTACGGCTGGACCGACAACTTCATCGCCGGCAAGATGATCCGCCCTTTGCGCGCAGAGGCCTTCCCGTCGGCTGAAATCGAGCGCGACTTCTTCCCGATTGTGAGCGCCATGAAGCGCGGCAACGACTACTACGGCCTGCCGACCGCCGTGCGCTCCCTCGCCCTCTTCTACAACAAGAAGGCGTTCAAGGACGCGGGCCTTGATCCCAACAACCCACCCAAGACAATCGACGAGCTTGTGGCTGCCGCCGAGAAGACCGTGAAGCGCGACGGCAGCGGCAACATCGTCTCCGCCGGAATGACGCTGGACATGGGCGGCCAAGACCATCAGTGGTGGCGCGAGGTGCTGATCCGCCAGTTCGGCGGCGTTCCCTACACGGAGAACGACACCAAAGTCGGCTATAACGACGAGGCCGGTCTGAAGGCGCTCACCTTCTATACGGACTTGCAGAAGAAACTTAAGGTCGGCCAAGCCGGCTTCATGGACGAGGGACAAGCCGCCTTCCGCGCAGGCCTCGCGGCCATGACCATCGACGGCACCTTCCGCCTCGGCTCCTTCGGCACGATCAAGGCCTTCGAATGGGGTGTGACCGAGCTTCCCGCCAACGCCCAAGGCGTACGCAGCAACTACGCGAGCTACTTCGCCAACGCCATCACCACGAAGGCGGAAGGCGAGAAGCTGGCGGCGGCCGAGAAGTTCCTGAAATATGTGTCCTCCCCCGAGGCCATGAAGGTCTGGTTGGAGGTTGTGGGCGAGTTGCCGGCGCGCCGCACTGCGGCTCTGACCCCTGAAAACATTTCACACCCGATCTATGGTCCCTTCCTCAAGGGTCTGGAGTATTCGCATACGACGCTGTTCAAGGACGAGGCAGCCCAGCGTCAGGTGGCCATTGACATGGCCAACCGTGTTCTAATCGGTGGCGAGGATCCGAGGACCTCACTCGCCAAGGCGGCTGAAGCCGAGCAGGCGATCATCGACCGCGCGAAGCGCTAGCCGACGCCCGCGAGGATTCAGCGCATGTCCGCAGTCGCACATCGGGAGGCCGCCAGAGGCGGCCTCTGGTCGAGGAGGAGCCTCGGCCAGAAACAGGTGATCTGGGCATGGAGCTTTCTCGCGGTTCCGCTCGTCTTCTATGTGGTGATCCGCTTCTGGCCGACCTTCCAGGCCTTCTACCTGTCGGTGACGGATTGGACGATCACCAAGCCTGCCGCCTTCGTCGGGCTAGAGAACTACGGGAGGCTGCTCGGGGATCCGCTGTTCTGGCAGGTGTTCCGCAACACCTTCCTGTACCTGATCCTCGGCACACCGATCAGCCTGCTGATCTCCTTCGTGGTGGCCTACTACCTCGACCGCGTGCGGTTCATGCACTCCTTCATCCGCGCGCTGTACTTCCTGCCCTTCCTTACGACCGCAGCGGCGATGGCCTGGGTCTGGCGCTGGTTCTACCAGCCCGTTCCCATCGGTGTGATCAACGACGTTCTCTCCAGCCTCGGCATCCCGCAGCAGCCGTTCCTGCGTTCGACCACGCAGGCGCTGCCGGCCGTGC
The DNA here is from genome assembly GCF_014699075.1 of Microvirga sp. Lineage (GTDB taxonomy): Bacteria > Pseudomonadota > Alphaproteobacteria > Rhizobiales > Beijerinckiaceae > Microvirga. The sequence continues at coordinate 11,144 of NZ_JACXAB010000065.1, forward strand.
TTGCGCCCGCGGTCTGGGCAGGCCTAGGCTTCCAGATCATCATCTTCCTGGCGGGGCTCAGGGCTATTCCCGTCACCTATTACGAAGCCGCGCGCATCGATGGCCTTCCTGAAGGCGCGATCCTGCGCAAGATCACCCTGCCGCTGCTGAAGCCGACCCTGGTGTTTCTGGTCGTTTTCTCGTCCATCGGCTTCCTTCGCATTTTCGACCAAGTCTACAACATCAACACGAACGATCCCGGCGGGCCGCTGAACTCCACCAAGCCCCTGGTGCTGATGATCTACCAGACTGCCTTCAGCTCCTATGAGATGGGATATGCGGCTGCGCAGACCGTGGTGCTGTTCGTGATCCTTCTCGTGATCTCCCTCGTTCAGTTGCGCCTCATGAGAGACCGCTGATGAAAGCCGCCGCATCCCCACCGGGCCTTGTGATGCCCCATATCCGGCCGGGCCGGATCCTTGCGTGGACGCTCCTGTTCATCGGCGGCGTCATCATGGTGACGCCCCTGCTCTTCATGCTCTCTACCTCCCTGAAGGATGCCTCGCAGGTCTATGACCTGCGCGTGATCCCCGAGACGCCGACCCTCGACAACTACATCGAGATCCTCGGTGACGGGCGCTTCACCCGCTGGCTCGTGAACTCGACCATCGTGGCGGTGATCGTCACCTTGTCGAACGTGTTCTTCGACAGCTTGGTGGGCTATACGCTGGCGAAGTTCCGCTTCCGCGGCCGCTACGTCGTCTTCATTGCGATCCTGTCCACCCTGATGATCCCGACCGAGATGCTGGTCCTGCCCTGGTATCTGATGGCGAGCCAGTTCGGCTGGATCGACAGCTATTGGGGTATCATGTTCCCAGGGATGATGACGGCGTTTGGCACCTTCCTGATGAAGCAGTTTTTCGAGGGCGTGCCAGACGATTTCCTGGAGGCGGCGAGGATCGACGGGCTCAACGAGTTCACCATCTGGTGGAAGATCGCGATGCCGCTGGTCACTCCGGCCCTCTCGGCACTCGCCATCTTCACCTTCCTCGGCAATTGGACGGCGTTCTTCTGGCCTCTCATCGTGACCACGAGCGCCGAACTCTACACCCTGCCCGTCGGGCTCTCCAGCTTTGCGGTCGAGCAGTCGATCCAATGGGAGAAGATCATGACGGGCGCAAGCATCGCTACCCTTCCTACCCTTATCATCTTCCTGTTCCTCCAGCGTTACATCGTCCGCGGCGTCATGCTCGCCGGGCTGAAAGGCTGAGTCGATGACTGCAGGCTCCTACAACGATAGCTCCGTATTTCCCAACCCGGTCTACAAGGAAACCGTTCTGCGCCCGCTCTTCGACGGCGCGAAGGATCATCACGTCGAGGGCTTCCGTCTGATCGACAGGGCTCATCTCGTGATGCTGCATGAGACCGGCATCCTGACCCTCGAGCAGGCCCGTTCGATTGCCCAGGCACTTAAGGCGATCGACCGTGAGGTGGAGGTCAGCACCCTCACCTACACAGGAGAAGTCGAGGATTTCTTCTTCCTAATTGAAAAGGAGTTGCGTGCGCGGCTCGGACCGGATCTGGCGGGTCGACTTCACACGGCGCGCTCGCGCAACGACATCGATCACACCCTGTTCAAGCTCGGTCTCAAGCATCGGATCGATCCCCTGCTGGAGCGTCTCGTCCGCCTTGCCGAGACCCTGGCGTCGGTCGCCGAGTCGGAGAGCGGCACGCTCATCGTTGCTTATACCCACGGCCAGCCGGCGCAGCCGACCGTCTTTGGACACTATCTCGCGGCGGTGCTGGAGACGCTGCTGCGCGACATCGCGCGACTGGAGGCGGCTCGTGACATTGTGGACCGCAGCCCGATGGGAGCCGCCGCCATCACCACGAGCGGCTTTCCCATCGACAGAGACCTGATGGCGCGACTTCTCGGCTTCAGCCGTCCCCTGCAGAACTCCTATGGCTGCATCGCCTCCATCGACTACATCACCTCGACCTATTCGGCCATCGAGCTGGTCTTCCTACATCTCGGCCGCTTCATCCAAGACCTGCAGTTCTGGACGAGCTTCGAAGTCGGCCAAGTCTATGTGCCAAACGCCTTCGTGCAGATCAGCTCGATCATGCCACAGAAACGCAACCCGGTACCTATCGAGCACATGCGCCACCTCGCCTCCCAGACGGTCGGGCGGGCGCAGGCCATGCTCACGATCATGCACAACACGCCGTTCACCGACATGAACGACAGCGAGGGCGAGAGCCAAGGCTTTGGATACGGTGCCTTCAAGAGCGGCGGGCGCGTGCTCGACTTGCTCACGGCACTGATCCCGGCGCTACGCATCAATGCTGACCGGGTCCGTCAGAACATCCGCCGCAGTTGCATTACGGTGACCGAGCTCGCCGACAGCCTCGTCCGTCGTGAGGGGCTTTCGTTCCGCGAGGCCCACGAGATTGCGGCAGCCGTCGCTCGCGCCGTCGTGGCCATTGAGGGTGACATCGGAAGCGACGGTTACGAGGCCTTCCAAAAGGCTTTTGAGCACTGCACTGGACGTCCGGCGAACATCGACAAGGATGACTTTGCTAAGATTGTTTCGCCCGAGAACTTCGTCGCTGTACGCGACCGGTTCGGTGGACCGGCGCCTGGGGCGCTCTCCCAGGCCATCGCCGCCTACAATGATGAGATATCCGGCGTTCGCACACGCATGCAGAACGCGGCGCAGCGCGAGCAGACCTCTGCACATGACCTTCAATCCCGTTTTACAGCACTTCTGGGAGCCCAGTAATGGCGACCATTGACCTCGATCGCCTCATCAAACGCTACGGGCATACGACTGTGGTCCACGGCATCGATCTATCGGTCCGCGACGGCGAATTCGTCGTCCTCGTGGGCCCTTCGGGCTGCGGCAAGTCGACGACGCTCAGGATGATCGCCGGGCTTGAGGAAATTAGCGGCGGCGAGATCCGGATCGACGGGCGTGTCATCAACGATCTTGAGCCCAAGGATCGGAATATCGCCATGGTGTTCCAGAACTATGCCATTTATCCGCACGTGACAGTCGCGGAAAATATTGCCTTCGGCCTCTATCGCTCCAACCTCTCAAAGAGCGAGAAACGTCAGCGCGTCGAGCAGGCTGCCGAAACCCTCGGCCTTTCCCAGCTCCTCGATCGCCGCCCCTCAGCGCTATCGGGCGGCCAGCGCCAGCGCGTCGCCATCGGCCGGGCGATGGTGCGGGACCCCGCTGCATTCCTGTTTGACGAGCCCCTTTCCAATCTCGACGCTCAATTGCGTACCCAGATGCGGATCGAGATCAAACGGCTCCACCACAGGCTCGGCACGACCTCGGTGTTCGTCACGCACGATCAGGTCGAGGCTATGACCATGGCCGACCGAATTGTGGTCATGCGCGACGGCAAGATCCTGCAGGTGGGCACGCCCCTTGAGCTCTACGAGAACCCGGTTGATGTATTCACCGCCCGCTTTATTGGCAGCCCGACGATGAACCTGCTACCGGCATCCCTGCGCGACGGCGGAGCGGATCTATCACTCGGCGGGTCAGTGCAGGTTCCGCCCGCAACGGCAACCACTGCAGACATCTTGGTTGGGGCACGCCCACAGGATCTTGTCCCAAGCAGCCAGGGCGTGCCGGGGCTGACCGTGTCGGGCACGGTGGCCGTCGTGGAAACCCTCGGCTCGGAAACGCTGGTGCACATCGAGGGCGCGGGCCAAACCATCATTGGCTCCGCACCGGGTCGGCAGATCCCCCGGATCGGCGAGCATCTGACCCTCCATGCGCCGGCAGAGCGCCTCTATTATTTCGACAAAGCTACCGAGAAAGCACTGGCAGCCCGATGACCGGAACGTCCACCGAGCGCAGCAAGGTCTTATGTCTTGGGCGGACTTATTGTGACATTATCTTCACGGGTCTGCATGACATGCCGACGCTAGGCCGCGAAAGGTTTTCGGAGAGCGTGACCATCGCAGCCGGCGGTGGCGCCTATATCACGGCAGCGCATCTCGTCTCCCTTGGGCGACCGACCGCCCTCCTCACCCGCCTCGGTACGGACCCACTGTCGCACAGCCTGAACCCGGAACTTGAAGCCAGCGGGATAGACCTGTCGTTCGTCGAGCGGTCACCTGACGCCGGCCCCCAGCCGACGGTGGCTCTGGTCAAAAATGGGGAAAGAGCCTTCGTGTCCCGACGTGCCGGTGGGTCCCGTCCAGCGACGCTGGAACAGGCTCTCTCGGCCGATGGTGTCGCCCATCTGCACATCGCGGAATTCGCCACTCTCAAGGATACTCCGGAGGTGATCGCTTTGGCTCGCAGTTTTGGCCTGACGATCTCCCTTGACCCGAGTTGGGACGATGAACTGATCCACCGCGACTCGGACTTCTTCGAGATCTGCGCAAGTATCGACCTGCTGCTCCCGAACGTCGAGGAGGGAAAGGCGCTGACTGGAGAGAGCGCGGACGATGCGATCCTGGGGAGCCTGCGGGAGAGGTTTCCATTGGTGGTGCTCAAGCGCGGCGAGCGCGGTGCCATGGCCGCCTGTGGATCGACCTGCGTCTCTGCTGAAGCGCTTAGGGTGAATGTGGTTGATACAACAGGAGCGGGTGATGCCTTTAATGCTGGCTTTCTGCACTCCTGGCTCAGCACCTCAGACCTCGAGAGAAGTTTGGTGGCTGGAATCGAAGCGGGGGGATTGTCTGTTCAATCCGCAGGCGGTGTCCCACCACGCATGTCCTGATCGGCTTAACGCAAACATTACCTGTTGTGACGCAGCCAGGTTGGTAATTGGCTACAAGCCGGGCATTGACGTATAGGTCGGCACCGTCGCAGCTTCGTGCGGCGCAGGACAGTGCCGGCGGGACAGACTGTTGGCTGAGGAGTTGCTGCCAGGACACTGTAGGTCTGGTTTGGTTCAATCTTTCACCTTCTGGTCGCCCAACGAACGTCGGCTCATGACCTCCAAAGCGGACCAAGCGATTACGTCTCAGGAGTGCCGATACTGTTGAAAAAGTCCGCAAGTGCCAGTTTTCGCGTTGCTGGCATAAAGAATGCTGGTCCTGACCTGGTGCTCTGACGCTAGTAATAGACGGACCCGGCAGCGCCCGGGAGTTTTTCAACGAAATCTGCCAATAGCTGCCATGCCGCTGGAGGGCGTTGTCGTCGTGCGGTCAACCTGAGGTGACTGAGGCGCGCGGCCGCCTGCCTGAGACCGTCGCAGGCTCGAGTCGTCCGTCCCCCGGCGCGCGCCGGAGGGTGATGCGCGTCAGTTCGGAGGGGCGCCCGAGCCGCAGCGCGAAGCCGGGCCAAAGTCCGGTGCCGTTGTTCACGTAGAGCGTCATGCCGCCGACGGTGTAGGGGCCTGAGACGAACCCGTTATTGCCACGCGCGACCAACCGATCCAGCCCAAGGATCATGCCGCCGTGGGTATGCCCGGACAGTTGCAGCGCCACACCCCATGCGGCTGCCTTTGCGGCGTTCCTCGGCTGGTGATCGAGTAGCAGGATCGGCGCGTCCGACGGCGCACCTGCAACAGCGGCGGCAAGATCGGGTGCTGGGTATTTGCTCCCAGACGCCGACAGATCAGTGACGCCGACCAGCACTAGCTCCCCATCTCCGCGCTTGAGAACCGCATGGTCATTGGCCAGCACGCGCATCCCTAAGCTGGCGTAATGGCGCATCCACCGGCCGTAATCGAAGAAATACTCGTGGTTGCCGGGAATGACCCACACGCCGTCCCTGGCATGCAGTCCGCGGAGAGGCTCCACATCGGCCTGCCGTGCGCCGAACGATCCATCGATCAGGTCGCCGGTGACCACGATCAGGTCGACGCCTAGCGAGTTGGATCTCTCGACCACCGCTTGCGTCCACTCCTTGGGAAACAGGCGGCTATAGACGCCCAGCGCCGACAGCAGCATGGCCGCAATCGCGGCCGCGTAGCGCACGCCGTCCGGTGTGGCCCAGCCGCCGGGGCGAACCAGCCGCGTCATGAGCCCCGCTAGGTCGAGCGCGACCTGCATCATCGCCAGCAGCAGGATCGCCCCGAACGCCCAGTTGAACACAAGAACCAGCGCGCGGGGAAACTCGGGCGAGAAGACGGATCCTGACGAAAGGCGGCTCCAGAGATGGTATTGCGACGCACCTACAGCCTGAAACCTACTGCGCTCTTCCCTCTGCTTTGTGCTGTTGTGGTGAGGGAAGCATAGGCCTTGCCAATTGCTCGTGTCCCAGAACAGGGCAGTGTCTACCTTATGCGGGATGATGTGGTCTACTACCCTAGCAGGGGTGACCCGGTTCTCCTTGGCGCACATCACACATTGCGGGCTGCGCATCAGGTAGGTCTTGCGAGCCTTCTCCCAGCGGCCGTTGTAGCCCCGTTCTCGGGCTGAACCTCGCTTGGCGTTGTGCTCTCTCTGCTTGGCTCTTTGGTATAGGGTCTGTGGCATACTGGAGTGGTTCGGGTGTAATTATGCTGTCCGAGTGCGGGGCTGGCAGCCATGAAACAGCCTGAAGATAGCTACCTTGAAATTGCGTACGAGATAGCACTCGCGATTGTCGCTGCTTTAGCAGCTTCAATCCTTGCTCACTCTATAACCCAGTTGCTCTAGTCTTCGGGCCAGCGCAGTCCGCCGTGCGATGGCATGAGCCTGATCTTTCCGAGACCGGGACGAATGACACGATATGTGATCTCTCTGCCCTGTTTTGAGTTAGGGGGCCTGATGTTGGTGAGCTTACCGATCACGCCAGCTTGAGATCCCGGCGCATGGTCTGCCAGTTGTCGTACTGCATCATGCAGATCTGACTGCGCCTGGCTTCGGAGAGTTGCAGTTCTGTCTGGTTTTCCCTGAGTGTCAGGGTGGGGAAGCGGCGAACGATGTTCAACTTCTGGCCATATCCTTCGTGGTCCAAGGGAGAATACCTTAGAGCTATGGCTTTGAGCGTTGAACTCGCCAACATTTTCCTAGGCGGCAACAGCAGCACTCAGGCGGAATATGCCCACGATTGGCTCGATTAGACTAATTACTATCCAAACCAAGGAAGAAACTGATCTAGAGAAAAAGGTCGAGAAGCTTACAGAGGCGCTTCTACAGCTTCTCAACATGCTCGATGCCCGAGAGCAAATGGCACAGAGATCCAGGGACGATAGCTGAAACGCGATCAGACAGCGCTTCACAGAAACTACCTCAATAGCCCAAGCCTCTCAGCGATGCTCTCTTCAACGTAGAAGTTGATGCATTGGGACTATCACCTCAAGCGACTCCAGCCTCCCGCAAGCTTGAGCATTCATTTGCCACATTCCGGTGGCGGATGGGCTGCCTCTGATTCCAGTCCCATGGAGGTCGCGGTGGCTCAAACCTACGATTCTGATGAGATCGTCGAATTGCTGGATATCCGGCGGCAGCTGGTCAGCGAGGGCCTCGTAGGAATTGGAAGAGCAACGTTGCCTCTTCGCGAAGCGCTAGCAGTTGTGGTGGAGGATTGGGCTGGCAACAAATTTAGGCAATTGAGCGCCATCATCGTAAGAACTTCAGGTCCATCTCTCCGAAGCTTTGAAGAGATCAACCGCGCCTATCAGGAGGCAATACGTTTGCCTCGCCATACCGTTGAGATCGAACGAACAACTGCTAGAGCATCGGACGCTTACACGGACGCATATCCGGCGGCCCTGAGGTAGTTCCAACACTCGTGCGGCTCAAACAAATCGCAGATGTCACCGAGCGCGCGCCAGAGCGCGTCGAACGTTCGGGCCTCGGCCTTGCGCAGGTGGGATTTAATCTTGGCGAAGGCCTGCTCAATTGGGTTCATGTCGGGCGAATAAGCCGGCAGGAACAGGAACCAGGCGCCTCGCTGTTGCAGACACAGCGCGGCCTTTTCGCTCCTGTGGACCGCCAGGGTGTCAAGGATCACCACATCGCCTTTGCGCAGCGTTGGCGCGAGCTGCGTCTCGATGTAAGCCTCGAACGCCAAGCGGGTGATCGGACCATCGATGATCCAGGGCGCGCTCAGCTCGCTGCACCGCAGCCCGGCCACAAAGGTATGGGTTTTCCAGTGTCCAAAGGGAGCTGTCATGCGCAGCCGCTGACCTTTGCGCGAGCGCCCGCGCAGGCGGGTCATCTTGGTGTTGACGTACGTCTCATCGAGAAAGATCAAGCGGTGCGGCTGCTCGCGCATGCGCGGCTGACGCTGGTCGCGCCAGACGCGACGCCCATCCCGGACGTCGGCGCGTGCGCACTCCGCCGCCATCAGGGATTTTTTTATATGAGAAGCCACGCCGGCACAGGAAGCGCGAGAGCATTGCAGGGGCTGCCACGACCCCGTGTTCCTCAAGCAACCGAGCGGCAAGTTCGGGCATGGTGATGGCGGGCTTGGCCTCGACGGTCTGGATCAGGAAGCTCTCATAGGGCACCAGCTTGCCGCGTCCCGGCGGGCGGCCCTGACGGGCCGGCGCCAGTGAGCCAGAGCGCCGCTGGCGCTGCATGAGCTTGATGGCGCAACTGTCACTGACCCCGAAGTGGCGGGCCGCCGCCCGGCAGGGATGGCCCGCCTCGACAAAGGCCGCAATCCGCACGCGCAGATCCAAGGAGAAGCTCTGGGTCATGATCCACCTCCTGTTCTCACAAGAGAATCACACTTCAGCCCAGGCTGAAACCTCTTGAATCTACCTTTCAGTCCGATGCTCTAACCGTTGGGCTGCACTCTGTTCTACGTAGAGGTTATGGCTGATCTCGGTTAGCAGCCGGTGCAGATGCCTCTAGTGGCTTTTCTGAGCCGCTCATCCCTGGCACGTGCTGCTGCTTCGTCCTTCTTGCGGACTGCGGCACCCATAGCAGCACTCTCTTCAGGGCTGTAGACCTTTTCGGCTGCCTTTCCGGGAGCTGATCCTGTTACTGCTCTCCCTTGTGCATGTGCTGTATGGGAGGCCAAGCTGAGAGCTAGGATCGAGACGGCGGTGAGGATGCGCATAGGTCCATTCCGGTGAGGCTTCTGAGCAACTGAAGCTAGCACAGCCATCGAGACGAACCGGTGATAATTGCGCTTTGCCGCACTCACTTAAGAGTTACTGCTGCAGCTAGTGGCGAAACCCCATCCGTTCCGCTTTATCGGGAGCCAAACAGGACTAGTAGTCACTAAGAAGCCGCATCCGAACGAACCAGGCGGCGGGTATAAGCGCTGCTCTGAGAAAGGGCGCAGTCCAATCAAACCGTTTCCGGCTCCCCTAGCGCTTGTCTCGGGCCAAAGCAGCGGTTTGTGAATAGCACATCGAGGCGCCGGATGTAAAAAGCCTCGCGCGATCACCTCGCCGGGGCATTGCGCCTAAAGCTATCGCACTCCGGGTGAAAAACACCGAGAGTGCGTCTGTGCTTTTGTAACTAGCGCAACTGGCCCCTGGTTGCAAGAGCTCAGCGGCTTCCGCAAAAAGAAAGGCCTGAGTTGCCCCAGACCTTCTCTGTCGCAGATGCAACGGGTCTTAGTATGTGCCGAAGCGGAAGTTCAGACCAGCGCGGATCACGCCGAAGTCGGTCTCGCCGTCGAAGCCGTCGAAATCGAAGTCGTCGTCGTTCTCGAGGTTGACGTAGAGGCCTTCGATCTTGGCCGACAAGTTGTTGGTGAAGGCGTACTCCAAGCCACCACCCACGGTCCAGCCGGTGGAGTCGTCAGCGAAGGCGAAACCGCCGGTTGCGTAGATCAGAGCGCGGTCGAAAGCCACACCGGCGCGAGCACGCACCGTGCCGAACCAGTCGCTGGACTCGAACACGCCATCATCGGGGCCGTCGCCGTCGATGTCGAAGGCGCCTTCACGGCCGAAGTCGGCGTACTGGATGTCGCCTTCGAGACCGACCACGAACGAGCCGATCTGGTAGTTGTAGCCCACCTGGGCGCCGCCGACGAAGCCGCCGTCGTCCTCGTCATCAGCGAAGTCGATCGCGTCGAAGTCGTCGTTCGACCAGCCGTAGCCGGCGTTCACACCGACGTAGAAGCCGGTCCAGGTGAAGATCGGAGCAGCGGCAATGATCGGAGCCGGAGGAGCGGAGCGCATCGGCAGGTCGGCAGCGGAAGCAGCAGAAATACCGGCGGTCGTGATTGCCGTAGCGGTTAGCAGACCAAGAAGAAGTGTCTTCATGAGCAATTCATCCCTTGTGCGAGGAGTCGCGGAGAGGGAGTATGAATCAAGAATAAATTCTAGCTATTGCAAAGCCGCAACACCGCTAAGATTTGAGCGCTTTTCGGCCATTTTTATTTATATGCGGGCATCCTACCCCTGTTAATACTTCAGTATTATTTGACAGTATAGTGGCCGCGTGCGGTACTGGTTCTGTTTTCGGCATGACACCCGAAGGCGAGGAGAACTTAGCCCTGCCCCTCACAAGGCAGGGCTTTTTCATGGCTCACAAGCTGAGTCTTGATACATTGACGGTGTCACTCGGCAGCCTCCAGCCGTTGCACGGCACTGTTCTCTTATTCCGGGCGTTCTGGTCAATCCCTTTGAGCGGCCTTTTCCGTCAGTTCGGCTGATATCACCTGTCGGGTCATGGTTCTCTCATGCCCTTCTGATTGCGGAACAAGTTGAAATCTGACCGCCAGAGGCGGCTCGATGACGAGCCGCCTCAGAGCCTACTGCATGCGACAGAGCAAGGTCCGAACCTGGGGCTTAAGCAGCCACGAGACAAACAACCGAGGCGTGCCATGTGTGGACGGCTCCCTGTTGGCAAGGGATTTATTTGACGCTTCTGCAAGGCTGGTCGGTGCGGCCATGTGTTCGACCTGTTGGTGCGGTGCTCATGACCGCTGGCCACAATGCCCTCCGCGAAGGGGTCCCGACCAAAAGCTCGCATTCCAAGATGCTCTGGCACGAGTGGGATGTCCCGCTTCCCGGTTCGACCGGCTTTGCATTGACGTCCTTGCGCCCTTCCCAACCTCCTGATCGCCGGAGCCTTCCGACGATGATTATGCCGCCTGCACAACAGGCTCA
>NZ_JACXAB010000066.1 GCF_014699075.1 Microvirga sp.
TGCATCACGGTGGAGGAGGGCTTCCCGCAATCGGGCGTGGGCGCCGAGATCGTCGCGCGCATCATGGAGAACGCGTTTGATTATCTCGACGCGCCCGTGATCCGCATCACCGGCAAGGACGTTCCGATGCCGTATGCGGCCAACCTCGAGAAGCTCGCGCTGCCGAACGTGGCCGAGGTGGTGCAGGCGGCGAAGGCCGTTTGCTACAGGTGACCTCATGACAGAACGGAAATTCGAAGCCCTCAACGTTCCGCCTGACGTCCTCGAAAAGGGCGGCATCGAGATCCTGAGGGCTTCGGTGGTCGATGGCGAGGTGAGCATCGCGCTTCGCCGCGCCTTCGACGATCCGTTCACCTGGGGCGTGCTCCTGGTGGATCTCGCCCGTCACGCCGCGCGCGTCTATGCCATGGAAACGGAGTTCTCCGAGGAGGAGGCTCTGGCCGAGATCGCTGCCGGCATTCAGGCCGAGCTGGACGATCCGAGCGATTCCGGTTCGACGCAGGCTATCAACTGAATCTCAGATCAGGTCAGGATCTAAAACGCCATGCCCATCAATATCCTGATGCCCGCCCTGTCTCCCACCATGGAAAAGGGCAACCTTGCCAAGTGGCTGAAGAAGGAAGGCGACACGGTGAAGTCCGGCGATGTCATCGCCGAGATCGAGACCGACAAGGCCACCATGGAAGTGGAGGCGGTGGATGAAGGCATCCTCGCCAAGATCGTGGTGCCGGAAGGAACCGCCGACGTCCCCGTCAACGAGCTCATCGCCTTGATTGCCGCCGAGGGCGAGGATCCGAAGAGCGTCACGGCTCCGGCTTCCGGCGGCGGTGCTCCGGCGCCAGCCCCGAAGGCTGAAGCCGCCCCGGCTCCGGCTGCTCCCGCAGCCGCGCCCCAGCCGCAGGCCAACACCATTCAGGGCGATCCCAACGCCCACATGTCCTATGCCCGCGTCGATCAGGCTCCCGAGGGGCCTGCAACGGCCGCGAAGCCCAATGGGGCAGGGCAGCCGCAGGCATCCGGCAGCCGTGTCTTCGCCTCGCCGCTCGCCAAGCGCATTGCTCGCGAGGCCGGTGTCGACATCGCGTCGATCCAGGGTTCCGGCCCTCATGGCCGTGTGGTCGAGAAGGATGTGCGCGCAGCGCTCCAGGGTGGCGGCACGAAACCTGCAGCCGCCCCGGTTGCCGCTGCACCAACACCAGCTCCGGCGGCCAAACCTGCTGCCCCCCAGCTGGCTCAGAGCATGGGCGCCGAGCAGGTCAAGGCCATGTTCGAGGCCGGCACCTATGAGGAAGTGCCCCTCGATGGCATGCGCAAGACCATCGCCAAGCGCCTCGTCGAGTCCAAGCAGACGGTTCCGCACTTCTACCTGTCGCTCGATTGCGAGCTCGACGCGCTCATGGCGCTACGCGAGCAGATCAACGCGGCCGCAGGGAAGGACAAGGACGGCAAGCCTGCCTACAAGCTCTCGGTGAACGACTTCGTCATCAAGGCGCTCGCCATCGCGCTCCAGCGCGTGCCCGCCGCCAACGCGGTTTGGGCCGAAGATCGCATCCTGAAGATGAAGCATTCCGATGTGGGCGTTGCGGTGGCCATCGAGGGTGGTCTCTTCACGCCGGTTGTGCGCAAGGCCGAACAGAAGACGCTCACCGCCATCTCGGCTGAGGTGAAGGACATGGCAGGCCGCGCCCGCAACCGACGTTTGAAGCCGGAGGAATACCAGGGCGGCTCCACGGCCGTATCAAACCTCGGCATGTTCGGCATCAAGAACTTCCAGGCCGTTATCAATCCGCCCCAGGGCACGATCCTGGCGGTCGGTGCCGGCGAGAGCCGCGTGGTGGTGAAGAACGGCGCTCCCGCCGTTATCCAGGCCATGACCGTGACGCTCTCCTGCGACCACCGCGTGGTGGACGGCGCACTCGGGGCGGAACTGCTGGCAGCCTTCAAGCAACTCATCGAGAGCCCGATGGGGATGCTGGTTTGAGACCAGGCTCACCCTTCTCCCTCCCCCTTGCGGGGAGGGGCAGGGGTGGGGGTCGTGACGCATGCTCGCGCTGACAAAATCTGCAATGTCGTGGAATCAGCCACCTGCTAAATCGACATCGCCAAGAGCGAAGTCGAATGCTGGGAGTTTGCGGCGCACGCTCACAGAACCTGAGAAGCGCTTATGGTGGCACCTGCGGAATCGTCTTCTGTTAAACGATACCCATTTCAGGCGCCAAGTCCCCATTGGCTCGTACATTGCCGATTTCTGCTGTCTCGGTGCGCGGCTTGTCATCGAAGTCGATGGTGGGCAGCACGCAACCGATCAGGCTATCGTCTATGATGGCCGACGCACAGCCTATCTCATTGGCCAAGGCTTCCATGTCCTGCGCTTCACCAACAGTGAAGTCATGCAGAACATGAATTCCGTGCTCGACACTATTCATGCGGTGCTTGTCCGCGCGACCCCCACCCCTAGCCCCTCCCCGCAAGGGGGAGGGGAAACGCAGAGGTAACCATGGCAAATCAATACGACATCATCGTCATCGGCGGCGGGCCGGGGGGCTATGTGGCGGCGATCCGCGCGGCGCAGCTCGGGTTCAAGACCGCGGTCGTGGAGCGCGAGCATCTGGGCGGCATCTGCCTCAACTGGGGCTGCATCCCGACCAAGGCGCTGCTCCGTTCGGCCGAGATCTACCATTACATGGAGCACGCCAAGGATTACGGCCTGTCAGCGCAGGGCATCGGGTTCGACGCCGCCGCCATCGTGCAGCGCTCGCGCGGCGTCTCGGGCCGTCTCAACGGCGGCGTCGGCATGCTGCTCAAGAAGAACAAGGTCGACGTGATCTGGGGTGAGGCCGCCATCTCCAAGCCCGGCGAGGTCGTGGTGACGGCGCCGAAGAAGCCTGCCATGCAGCCGCAGAACCCGGTGCCGAAGGGCGTTCTGGAGCCGGGCACCTACGCTGCCAAGCACATCATCGTGGCGACCGGCGCGCGTCCGCGGGCGCTGCCGGGCATCGAGCCGGACGGCAAGCTGATCTGGACCTATTTCGAGGCCATGGTGCCGCCCGCCATGCCCAAATCCCTCATCGTCATGGGCTCGGGCGCCATCGGCATCGAGTTCGCCTCATTCTACCGCACCATGGGCGTGGAGGTGACGGTGGTCGAGGTGATGCCGCAGATCCTGCCCGTCGAGGATGCGGAGATCGCCGGCCTCGCCCGCAAGCGCTTCGAGAAGCAGGGGATGAAGATCCTCACCGGCGCCAAAGTTACGAAGGTGGAGAAGGGCGCGAACTCCATCACGGCCACCATCGATGACGGCAAGACTACGCAGACCATTACCGCCGAGCGGATGATCTCCGCCGTTGGCGTCGTCGGCAACATCGAGAATCTCGGCCTTGAGAAGGTCGGCGTGAAGATCGAGCGCGGCATCGTCGTTACCGATGGCCTGGGGCGCACCAACGTACCCGGCATCTATGCCATCGGCGACGTGGCGGGCCCGCCCATGCTGGCGCACAAGGCCGAGCACGAGGGCGTGATCTGCGTCGAGACCATCAAGGGCATGCATACCCATGCCATGGACAAGGCCAAAATCCCGGGCTGCACCTATTGCAACCCGCAGGTGGCCTCGGTCGGCCTCACCGAGGCCAAGGCCAAGGAACAGGGCTTCGACATCCGCGTCGGCCGCTTCCCCTTCATCGGCAACGGCAAGGCGATTGCGCTCGGCGAGCCTGAAGGCCTCGTGAAGACGATCTTCGACAAGAAGACCGGGCAGCTGCTCGGCGCGCACATGATCGGCGCGGAAGTCACTGAGCTGATTCAGGGCTACGTGATCGCCATGAACCTGGAGACCACGGAAGAGGATCTGATCCACGCCGTCTTCCCGCATCCGACATTGTCCGAGACCATGCATGAGAGCGTTATGGATGCGTATGGACGCGTGATCCACATCTGACGGCGTTGAGGCGCAGATCGCCCCATACAAAAACCACTGCAGCAATCATGGCCAGGCTCGTCCCGGCCATGAACTTTTGAGCCAAACTCATCGCATTGACATGAGCGCTGGCTAAGCGGCAGGCTTAACCTCCTAGCATAGGGAGGAAGCCATGGCGGATCAGGGCAGCGGACGCGAAGGCGGGTGTCGGTGTGGGCATGTGAGGTTCCGTGCCAATGGCCGCCCCATCATCACCATGGCCTGCCACTGCACCGGCTGCCAACGCATGACGGCCAGTGCCTTCTCCTTGAGCGCTCTCTACCCCAGCGACAGTTTCGAGGTGCTTCAGGGTGAGCCGGTGATCGGTGGCCTTCACGGCGCTACGCGCCACTTCTTCTGCCCGCATTGCATGAGCTGGCTGTTCACGCGGCCGGAGGGCCTCGACGCGTTCGTGAATGTTCGCGCGACTATGTTCGATGATGCAAGCGACTTCGCGCCCTTCATCGAGACCTATACCAGCGAGGCGCTGCCCTGGGCCAAGACGCCCGCGGCCCACAGCTTCGAGAAATTCCCACCGATGGAGCTTTATGCTGAACTGGTCCAGGATTTCGCGCGGAGCTAGCCGCTCAGGGTCAATACTCGGGCACGGTGCGGTGCGTGATCAGGGGCATATGGATCTCGTACTGGAGACCCGCCGGATCAAAACTCAGATTCACTCTTGCGTGGCACTGGGCCGGCAGAACGCGCTCCAGCAGGAATGTCCCGAAGCCGCTGTGCTCCGGTTTCCCGACCGATGGGCCATTCTGCTCAACCCATTTGAGGTGGATCTCCCTCTTGCCCTCTGCCATCACAAGCTCCCAACTGACGGAGACGCATCCTTTGCGCACAGACAGCGCCCCATACCGCGTCGCATTCGCCGTCAGCTCGTGAATCGCCATGCTCAAGGGAATGGCGAGATCCGCCGAGAGATTCACTTCCGGTCCTTCCAACCTGAAGCGCTCATGCTTCTTCCCCCAGAAAGGCTGCAGCTCACATTGCAGCATTTCCCGCAAAGGGGCTGTCTGCCAGTAATCCTCCGTCAGAAGGGTCTGCGTCTTGGCAAGTGCGGCAATCCGCGATGAGAAGGAGCGGTTGAAATCCCGGATGCTGGTCGTCGTGCGGGCTGTCGCGCTCGCCAGGGCCTGGACGACGGCAAGGGTGTTGCGCACGCGGTGATGGAGTTCCCGCACCAGCAATGCCTGGCGCTGCTCGAACCGCTTTCTCTCATCGATATCCTGGATGACCCGCACGCTGTACTGAAAGCGCCCCTGCTCATCGAAGACGGCCGTCGACGACACGTTCAGCCAGACACTTGAGCCATCCTTTCGGATCGAGCGCTTCTCCCTTGAATACGTCCGCAGCTCGCCTGCGACCTGCCGTTCGTAGAGCGCACGCTCGGCCTCGGAATCGTCGGGGTGAATGAGATCGAAGATGCTCAGGTTCAGAAGCTCGCCGCGGGAGTACCCGGTGATGGCGGAAAGGCCCCTGTTGATGGTCAGAAATTGACCGGCTGCGTTGGTTTCGGCGATGCCGACGCCGGCATGCTCATGGGTCGCCCAGAGCCTTTCACGGCTTTCCCGTTCGGCTCTCGTCTGAACGGCGTTCTCGACGGAGACCGATGCGATCTGGGCGAGCTGGATGAGAATCGCTTCATCGTCCGCGGTGAATTCGCCATTCTGCTTGTCCAGCAGCATGAGCACGCCCAGCGTGCCGCCTTGGGGACCGGTCACCGGAACGGCCAGCACGCCTGGCAGCGCCAAGGAGATGGCTTCCGCGAAGTGGGTATCCTGCAGTTCCGGATGGGAGCTGAGTTCTGCTTCGCTCAGTCGAAGCGGGCAACCCCGCTGGATGACATGGGAGTATATGCCGGCACCGCTCTGGGTGAGGGCGGATACAGGATGGCTGCGGTATTTCTCCGAAACCGAGACAATGACAGGGTCGCTCGGCCATAAGGCATAGGGAAGCGTGTGGGTGGTGGCCCAATGGGCCCCGATGATGAGCCGCGCCTGCTCCGTGATCTCATGAAAGATCGTCTCGGGAGCATCCAGCGCAGCTATCCGTGTGGATACTGCCGCCAGGGCCTTGAGCTGTTCATGGTATCGATGGGCCTTCGCCAGGAGAGCCTGCCGCTCCTGCTCAACCAGAATGCGGTTGGTGATGTCGTGATGAGCCACGACGGCATAGGCGTAGCCGTCATGGTCAAGCCGGGAGGCGCGAAGCTGGAACCATTGTTTTTGCGTGGGGGAATGGCATGGATACTCGAGAGAAAAGGCTGGTTGACCCGCCAGCACGGATCGGATGCCCGTAGCGGCGGCTTTCGCACAGGCCGCTTCTACCCCGATGGCGCGATCGCAGATGTCGAGATAGTTCGTTCCCACATGCCGAACGTCCTTGCCGCTGTTGGTCCGGCCGAAATCGCGCCATGCCTGGTTGACGGCAATGATGGTGCCTGACTCGTCAAGCACGGCCACCGGGCCAGCCAGGGCATCCAGGACCTGTTCAGCGGGCGGAACCGCCACGAACCCGTTCCGCTCCGACGTCCGGTTCATAAGTCTTTGTCCCAACACCTTGGAATGAATAGGCTAGTAACGGGTATGGGAGACTTCGGTTCATGCAGAAAGTCAGAAGGAACCGGTTGCGATGCTCTTCTTGACGTCCTGACAGAGGGGGAAATGGCCAAAAGACCGGGAAGGAAAGCCTGCCCCGCGATCTGAGCATTTGCGGTTGAGCCTCGAAAGCCTTAAATCAGGCACACGTCAGGAAGGGCGGGATCCCTTCGCCCCAAAGGTTTAGCTTCATGGCTGTCGTTCTCGACCTTCTGAACAAGGATCAGCGCCCTCGCCACCCGGAAAAGGCCCACCGGCCGGACCAGCCGGTTCAGCAGCGCAAACCCGAATGGATCCGCGTGAAGGCGCCGGGCTCGCCCAAATGGGCCGAGACCAACCGCATCGTGCGCGAGAACAAGCTCGTGACGGTCTGCGAGGAGGCCGGCTGCCCCAATATCGGCGAATGCTGGGAGAAGAAGCACGCGACCTTCATGATCATGGGGGACACCTGCACCCGGGCCTGCGCATTCTGCAACGTGAAGACCGGCCTGCCGCAGGCGCTCGATCCCAATGAGCCGGAAAGCGTCGCCAAGGCAGTGGAGAAGCTCGGCCTCGAGCACGTGGTCATCACTTCCGTAGACCGAGACGACCTCACTGACGGCGGCGCGCAGCACTTCGCCGACGTGATCCATGCCATCCGGGCCCGCTCGCCGAAGACCACCATCGAGATTCTTACCCCCGACTTCCTGAGGAAGCCGGGCGCTCTGGAGATCGTCGTCGCGGCCAAGCCCGACGTGTTCAACCACAACCTCGAGACGGTGCCGTCGAAATATCTGAAGGTTCGTCCCGGCGCCCGCTATTTCCACTCCATCCGCCTGCTGCAGCAGGTCAAGGAACTGGACCCGACCATCTTCACCAAGTCCGGCATCATGGTCGGTCTCGGCGAGGAGCGGAACGAGGTGCTCCAGCTCATGGACGATCTGCGTTCGGCGGATGTGGATTTCATGACCATTGGCCAGTACCTCCAGCCGACGAAAAAGCACCATCAGGTCATCCGCTTCGTCACGCCGGATGAATTCAAGGCCTATGAAACCACGGCCTATGCCAAGGGTTTTCTCCTGGTCTCCTCAACCCCGCTGACGCGTTCCTCGCATCACGCAGGCGAGGATTTTGCCAAGCTGAAGGCGGCTCGTCTCACGAAGCTCGGCTGAACAACCGGACGAGGCATGCAGCGCATTCTGGTCATCGGCAGCCCGGGCGCGGGCAAGAGCACCCTGGGGAGCCGCCTTGGCGAGTGCCTTGGCCTGCCTTTGATCCATCTCGACCGGGAATATTTCGGCCCCGGGTGGACCGCGCCGACCAAGCCTGAATGGCGCGAGCACGTGAAAGCCCTTGCCGCACGACCGGCCTGGGTGATGGATGGGAACTACGCCAGCACTTTCGATATCCGCGTGCCCCGCGCCACAGCCATTGTCTGGCTCGATCTACCGCGCTGGCAATGCGTGCTGAGCGTGCTCTGGCGGGTGGCCAGACACTACGGGAGAACGCGCCCCGACCTGGGCTCCGCCGGACCGGAGCGCTTCGATTGGTCCTTCCTGCGCTGGATATGGTCGTATCCAGACAAGATGCGACCGAAGACCGCCCGCATGCTGGAGCGCCTGCGCTCCGACCAGCGCGTTTACGTTCTGCGCTCCCGATCCGACATCCCGGCCCTGGAAGCCGAATTTGCAACCTTCAGAGAGGCCGCCTGAACCATGCCGACCTTCCGCACCACCCGGCCCGTGAAGCATACGCCTGATCAGATGTTCGCTCTCGTGGCCGATGTGGAGCGCTATCCGGAGTTCCTGCCCCTGTGCGAGAGCTTGAGGGTCATGAGACGGGTTCAGAGCGGTGAGGGGATCGAAACCCTCGTGGCCACCATGTCGGTAGGCTACAAGGCCATCAATGAGAGCTTCACCACACGCGTGACCCTGGACGATCCCCGCCGGAAGATCACGGTCGAGTACGTGGATGGGCCGTTCAAGTATCTGGAGAACCGCTGGACCTTCCGCGAGGTGCCCGGCGGCTGTGATGTCGAGTTCTACATCAACTACGAGTTCAAGAGCTTCGCCCTCGGGCTCCTCATGGGCAGCGTGTTCGACAAGGCCTTCCGTAAGTTCACCGAGGCGTTTGAGGAGCGGGCGGACGAAATCTATGGCGTGCCATCCCGGGCCCGCGCCTGATCAGCCGATAGCCTGCTCCAGGAGCGACAGGGCATCCTCCACCGCTCGGCGCCGCACATTCTCCCGCCCTAGGTCGCCATAGCGGTGCTCCAGGTGGGCCGTCGGAGCCCCTTTGCGAGCTAGACCGAAATGGACGAGGCCGACAGGCTTCGTCGCCGTTCCCCCGGTCGGACCCGCAACACCGGTGATCGCCACCGCCACATCGGCTCGCGAATGAGCGAGCGCTCCCTCGGCCATGGCCCGAGCTACAGGTTCGCTCACGGCTCCATGGGTGACGATCAGGTCGGCGGGCACGCTGATCAATTCGGTCTTCGCCTCGTTCGAATAGGTGACGAAGCCGCGTTCCACCACGGCCGAAGAGCCGGAAATCTCGGTCAGCAGGGCGGTGACCAGCCCCCCGGTGCAGGATTCGGCCGTGGCGATCTTCAGCCCCCTCTGGCGATAAGCATCGAGAAGCGCCGCGGCGCGGCCAATCAGGTCCGGTGTCATGGGTTCACCTCCGGCAGGCGAATGGTTGCGGCGGCCTGGGCGGCGATACCTTCACTGCGCCCCGTGAAGCCGAGCTTCTCGGTGGTGGTCGCCTTGAGCGAAACCTGATCGACCCGAAGTCCGGCGATCTCAGCGATGCGCTGGCGCATCGCCTCCCGATGCGGCCCGAGCCGCGGCTTCTCGCACAGGAGGGTGGTGTCGAGGTGATCGACGATGCCGCCGCGCTCCCGCACTAGGCCGACTGCATGGGCCAGGAACCGGTCCGAGGAGGCGCCGCGCCATTGCGGCTCACTTGGCGGGAAGTGCGTGCCGATATCGCCGTCGGCCAGTGCGCCCAGAATGGCGTCCGTCAGGGCGTGCAGGATCACATCCCCGTCCGAATGGGCGATCACGCCGCGATCATGGGAGACTTTGACGCCACCCAGCCAGACATGGTCTCCGTCGCCAAAGGCATGAACGTCGAATCCGGTGCCGAGCCTGGTGATGTAAGTCATCGTTGTGCCTTCCAGTCGCCGCCTGGCCTCCAAAAAATCAGCCGGGTGGGTAAGCTTGATGTTGCTGCTCTCGCCCTCGAATACATGAACCGGCAGCCCGGCCCACTCCGCAAGGGCGCCGTCGTCGGTAAATGTGTGGAGCCCGGCGGCGGCCGCCTTTCGGTGGGCGTCGAGTAGCAGGGCAAATTGAAACGCTTGCGGTGTCTGCACGGCCCTGAGGTTGGCCCTGTCAGGCGTCGAGACCACCTCCGACTGGCTGCCGATCATCTTGATCGTATCGGTCACGGCTGTTCCGGGAACGGCGGCGTCCCACCGTTCGGCAGCCTGGATCGCCCTCTCGATGAGTTCCGGACACGCAAAGGGGCGGGCCGCATCATGGACGAGGACGATGTCTGGGGCCGAAGCAGCCAGGGCCTCAAGGCCGTTTCTTACGGAATCCTGACGCGTATCGCCGCCGTAGACGCATGGCAGAAGTGCCGGCGACAGGGGTGCAAAGGCCGCGACGCTTGCCTCATAGAAATCCCGGTCGTCAGGGTGGATCACGACGAGAACCTGATCGATCTCAGGATGCGAGAGGAAGCGGGTGAGGGTCCGCGTCAGGACCGGTTGTCCGTCTAGATCTCTATACTGCTTCGGAATCCCTTCTCCCGCTCGTGATCCACGTCCTGCAGCGACGATGAGGGCGGCAACTGACATCTCGAGAAGACTCTCCGCAACAGGCGTTCTCCTTACAGCGAAGGCAGACGAAGGCAAACTGCCGGCGGGAAAAGCTTGCGCGCCGGACCAATATGGCTATTAAATAAGCACAATGGAATCTGATCAAAAAATAGGCGTTGCAGGATTTAGCATTGGATCGCTAACGGTCGAGAACAGTGCCGTCCTCGCTCCGCTGTCCGGTGTGACCGATGTTGCTTTCCGGCGTATCGCCAAGCGCCTGAAGGCTGGACTCGTCGTGTCCGAGATGGTGGCCTCGGATGAACTCGTTAAGGGTTCCGAGGAGGCTCAGTTGCGCGCTGAGGGCGCTGGGATCGAGCCGCATGTGGTCCAGCTCGCTGGTTGCGAGCCCCACTGGATGGCGGAGGCGGCCCGTGTGGCCGAAGGGGCAGGAGCCCGCATCATCGACATCAACATGGGCTGCCCGGCCAAGCGCGTCATCGGTGGCTATGCCGGGTCGGCACTCATGCGCGACCTGGACCATGCGGCCCGCCTGATCGAGGCGACGGTGCAGGCGGCCAGCGTTCCCGTGACGGTCAAGATGCGGCTCGGCTGGGATCACCGGAGCATCAATGCGCCGGACCTTGCCCGCAGGGCTGAGTCTCTGGGTGTTAAGGCGGTGACGGTCCATGGCCGCACCCGCCAGCAGTTCTACAAAGGACAGGCTGACTGGAACGCCATCGCGTCCGTCGTCGAGGCGGTGAGCATTCCAGTGATCGCCAACGGCGATATCGGTTCCCTGGACGAGGCGCGGCGCTGCCTGGCTGCGTCCGGAGCCGCCGCCGTCATGATCGGGCGCTCGGCCGTGGGACGACCCTGGCTCGTCGGCCAAATCGGCGCCGCCCTGCAGGGGCGCACCATTGCCGATCCCTCGCCGGATGAGATGACCGCCATCGCCATCGAGCATTACGAGGGGTTGCTTTCGCTTTACGGAGAAAGGACCGGCATCCGCCATGCCCGCAAGCACCTCGCAGCCTATGCGGACGTTGCCATAGCCTCAGGCTTCCAGGTGAATCCCGGGGTTCGCACAGGGCTCGTCACATCGGAGGAGCCGAGGGCCGTGATTGCGCTGTTGCGCTCGCTCTACACTCACCAAGAGCGAGAGGCTGCATGACGGCTCTACCCATCAACGACCTCATCATGAATGCCCTGCCGATCCCGGTCCTCACGGTCGGGCCGGAGCATCGGATCGCCCATGCCAATTCGGCGGCCGAGTCGTTCTTCGAAATGAGCCTGCGCATGATGCAGCGCCAGAAGCTGAGCGACCTGCTGCCTTTCGGCTCACCGGTCATGGCGCTGGTCGAGGATGTTCGCCAGCGGGGCTCCAGCGTCAGCGAGCACCGGGTCGATATCGGCAGCCCGCGTCTGGGCGCCGAGCGCATCGTGGATGTCTCGGCATGTCCCCTTGGTGACGACGGCGACAACGTGATCGTCATGCTCCAGGAGCGGACGATCGCCGACAAGATGAACCGTCAGCTCACCCATCGCGGGGCCGCCCGGTCCATCACGGCACTGGGCGCCTTGCTGGCCCACGAGATCAAGAACCCGCTCTCCGGCATCCGCGGCGCCGCCCAGCTGCTTGAGCAATCCGCAAATGAAGACGACCGGTTGCTGACGCGGCTCATCTGCGATGAGACCGACCGCATCGTGAAGCTCGTTGAGCGCATGGAGGTGTTCGGCGAGGAGCGGCCCATGGAGCGGGGCGCCGTCAATATCCACGGCGTGCTCGACCATGTGAAGCGCTTGGCGCAGTCGGGGTTCGCCCGCCACATCCGCTTCGCCGAGAACTATGATCCGTCGCTCCCACCAGTGCTCGGCAACCGCGACCAGCTGATCCAGGTCATCCTGAACCTCATCAAGAACGCCGCCGAGGCCATCGGCATCGATACACCGGACGGTGAAATCATCCTATCGACGGCATTCCGTACAGGCGTCAGGCTTCAGGTGCCCGGCTCTCAGGAACGCGTGAGCCTGCCGATCGAGCTGAGTGTCATGGATAACGGCCCCGGCATCCCGCCCGAGCTGATGAGCGATCTCTTCGATCCTTTCGTCACCACCAAGGTCCAGGGCAGCGGTCTTGGGCTCGCGCTCGTCGCCAAGATCGTGGGCGACCATGGCGGCATCGTCGAATGCGAGCCGGCGCCCCGGCGGACCACCTTCCGGATTCTTCTCCCCATGCACCGCGCCGGCGACGGTCGCGGGGCCGACTTATAAGGCTGACCTATGCCGAGCGGACAGATTCTTCTCGCCGATGACGATGCGGCCATCCGGACCGTCCTGAACCAAGCCCTCTCGCGGGCAGGCTATGAGGTCCGCTCATCCAGCAATGCCGCTACCCTCTGGCGCTGGGTGTCCCAGGGAGAAGGCGATCTCGTCATCACCGACGTGATGATGCCCGACGAGAACGCCTTCGATCTCCTGCCGCGCATCAAGAAGATTCGGCCAGAGCTGCCGATCATCGTCATGAGCGCGCAGAACACGTTCATGACAGCGATCAAGGCCTCGGAGCGCGGCGCCTACGAGTATCTGCCCAAGCCTTTCGACCTCAAGGAACTGGTGGCCGTAGTTGGACGGGCGCTCTCACGCCCGCGCAGCGTGCCCACCGGTGCTCATCCGGCGCCGGAAAACGAGGACATCCCGCTCGTCGGACGTTCGCAGGCGATGCAGGAGATCTACCGGGCGCTGGCCCGCCTCATGCCTACCGATCTCACCGTGATGATCACGGGCGAATCCGGCACGGGCAAGGAGCTGGTTGCCAAGGCGCTCCACGATTACGGCAAGCGTCGGCAGGGTCCGTTCGTGGCCGTCAACATGGCGGCGATCCCGCGGGAGCTCATCGAGTCCGAATTGTTCGGCCATGAGAAGGGGGCCTTCACCGGTGCGACCGCCCGCAGCACGGGCCGCTTCGAGCAGGCCGAAGGGGGAACGCTCTTCCTCGACGAGATCGGCGACATGCCGATGGAGGCGCAGACCCGCCTTCTTCGCGTCCTCCAGCAGGGCGAGTACACCACTGTCGGCGGCCGCGTGCCGATCAAGACTAATGTCCGCATCGTGGCCGCCACGAACAAGGATTTGCGCGTCCTGATCCAGCAGGGGCTTTTCCGCGAGGACCTGTACTTCCGGCTGAACGTGGTTCCGCTGCGGCTTCCTCCGCTTCGCGAACGCGTCGAGGATATCCCGGACCTCGTTCGGCACTTCTTCGTGCTGGTGGAGAAGGAGGGGCTCGGCCGCAAACAGCTCGACGTGGAGGCCATGGACCGGCTGAAGCGCTACCGCTGGCCGGGCAACGTCCGCGAACTGGAGAATCTGGTGCGCCGCTTGGCTGCCCTCTACCCCCAGGACACGATTACCGGAGCCATCGTTGATGCGGAACTCGACTCACAACCGCTGCTGCCGCCGCAACCCGCTGGAAAACCCGGCCAGCCTGTACTGCAAGCATCGGAAGGCCTGTCGGATGCCGTGGAGCGGCACCTGAACGAATACTTCTCCGGCTTTAGGGATTCCCTGCCGCCTCCCGGCCTCTATCACCGGATCCTGCGCGAGATCGAAGGGCCTCTCATCGGGGCAGCGCTGGCGGCCACCCGGGGCAATCAGATCAGGGCTGCGGAGCTTCTTGGCGTCAACCGCAACACGCTGCGCAAGAAGGTGCGTGACCTCGATCTCATGGTTGTACGCTCGAATAGGGGCTGACCGGCCTGGGCTGTAATAATTTGACCACAGTGTTGTGTTGGTGCATCACCCCACGACGGGGTGCCATTTCCCGGGCACCTGATCTCGCGGGGCTTCAGTCTTGATCAACCAGGACACCATTGCACAGCGTCAGGCGGCTGAGCCGTCCCAGACCGGCCTCGGCTGGCTGGGTTACGGAGCCGTTCTGTCGGCTCTGGCATCGGCGCTTGCCACGTTCCTGATCCTTGCCGGCGCCACGCCCATCCTGCCGACCCACAATGTCGTCGTGTGGGTTTTCACGCTGAACGGTATTCTCATCGCCGTCCTTCTCGGAATCGTGGCCTGGCAGACCCGGAAGCTGGTGCGGGAGCGCAGGGCAGGGGCCGCGGCCGCGGGCCTGCACGTGCGAATCGTCGGTCTCTTCAGCCTGGTGGCCGTCCTGCCCGCCATTCTTGTCGCCGGCGTTGCGACGGTGACGCTGGAGCGCGGCCTGGACCCCTGGTTCACGGGAGCGCTCAAGGACATCATGAACAATACGGTGTCCATTGCACGCTCCTACCGGGAGCTGCAGTGCCGGACGCTGGCGCGCGAGACCCAGCTGATGGCGGCGGACCTCAACCGCGCTAAGGTTCTCTTCGACGCCGACCGCAACCTGTTCCGGGATTTCATGAACTCCCGCGCGGTCTTCCTTGGTTTCCCGCTTGCCATGATCGTCGATACGGACGGCACGGTGGTCGAGCGGATCGAGGTGAAGAAAGTCGAGAATATCCCACAGCCCTCCAGGGCTGATCTGCAGGAGGCGAGTTCTCAGGAAGCCCTCTGCCTGTTCACGCGAGGGACTGGCAACATCTTCCGATCAGCCCTGAAGCTCGATGCCCATGGCGGGCGCATTCTCTACGTCGCGCGCGAAGTCGATCCGCGCGCCATCGAGTTTCCCCAGGTGGCCGAGACCGGGGTGGCTTTCTACGAGGCGCTCGACCAGAAGAAGGCGGGAATCCAGATCGCCTTCGCGTCCATGTTCACGCTCATCGCGTTGATCGTTCTGCTCTCGGCAGTGTGGTTCGGGTTGAATTTTGCCAATCGCCTCGTGGCGCCGATCCGGCGCCTCATCCATGCGACGGATCAGGTGGCCACCGGCAATTTCTACGTCCAGGTTCCCGTCAAACGGGGTGAGGGGGATCTCGGCCACCTGGGCGAGACCTTCAACAAGATGACCTCGGAGCTGCGCCGCCAGCATGACGGCCTCACCACGGCCAGCGAACTCATGGATCGCCGGCGCCGTTTCACCGAAGCGGTTCTCGCCGGTGTCTCGGCCGGCGTGATCGGCGTGAATGCCCGGGGGGTGATCACCATCGTCAATCCTTCGACCGAAGCCCTCCTCGGGGCCTCGCGGGAGGAACTGCTCGGCAAGCCGATCACCATGATTCTGCCGGAGGTCACGGCCCTGATGGAAGAGATGAGCCATGGGCGCCAGCGGCTCATGCAGCAGCAGATTCATATTGCGCGCAAGGGCAAGGAGCGCACGATCAACGTCCGCGTCACCAGCGAGCAGACTCGCAGCGAAAAACGGGACCTCGTGATCACCCTCGACGACATCACGGATCTCGTTCTGGCGCAGCGGACCTCCGCCTGGGCGGACGTTGCGCGCCGGATCGCGCACGAGATCAAGAACCCTCTGACACCGATCCAGCTCTCGGCCGAGCGCATCCGCCGGAAATACGGCAAGGTGATCACCACCGACCGGGAGGTATTCGACCAATGCACGGACACCATCGTGCGGCAGGTCGACGACATCAAGCGGATGGTGGACGAGTTCGCATCCTTCGCCCGCATGCCCAAG
This sequence comes from Microvirga sp., assembly GCF_014699075.1. Lineage (GTDB taxonomy): Bacteria > Pseudomonadota > Alphaproteobacteria > Rhizobiales > Beijerinckiaceae > Microvirga. The sequence goes on from NZ_JACXAB010000066.1 coordinate 15,927, forward strand.
CCGACCATCGGCAACGAGGATCTGGCTGAGACGATCCGGCAGGTGGTCTTCATGATGAAGATCGCCCATCCTGAGATCGAGTTTGCCGATCAGGTGCCGCAAGGATCCCTTGTGGCGCCGTTCGACCGGCGGCTCGTATCTCAGGCCGTGACCAACATCGTCAAGAATGCGACGGAAGCCATCATGGCGGTGCCGGATTCAGAGAGAGGGCAGGGGCAGATTTCCGTCCTTCTGGACGACACGCATCCGGACTATCTGATCCTGGCCGTGACCGACAACGGCAACGGCTTCCCGGTCGAAGGGCGGCAGCGCCTTCTGGAGCCCTACATGACCACCCGCGAGGGTGGAACCGGCCTGGGGCTGCCGATCGTCGCAAAGATTTTGGAAGACCATGGGGGTGGCATGGAACTCGCCGACAATCCCGCCGGGCGGGGTGGGCAGGTCCGCATGTGGATCCCGAAAACGAAACAGGTTTCATCGGAAGAGCCAGTGGCCGCTTCCAACCGAAACGACTCTCGCAGGGCAAGCCTATGAGCGCTGATATTCTCGTCGTCGACGACGAAGTCGACATCCGCGAACTCGTGGCCGGCATCCTTGAGGATGAGGGCCACCGCACACGCACCGCAGGCACGTCCGACGACGCCTTGGCGGCTATCGAGACGCGGCGTCCCCACCTCGTCTTCCTTGACATCTGGCTGCAGGGAAGCCGCCTCGACGGTCTCCAGGTGCTCGAGATCATCAAGAGCCAGCATCCCGACCTGCCCGTGGTGATGATCTCGGGCCACGGCAACATCGAGACCGCCGTCTCGGCGATCAAGGCCGGCGCTTACGACTTCATCGAGAAGCCGTTCAAGGCGGACCGGCTCGTGCTCGTCGCCGAGCGCGCCCTTGAGGCGTCGCGGTTGAAGCGCGAGGTGCGCGACCTGCGCTCCCGTTCCGTTCAGGCGAGCCGCATTGCCGGCAAGTCCATCGTGGTCAACCAGCTGCGTCAGGCCGTCGAGCGGGCGGCTCCGACGAACGCCCGCATCCTGATCACCGGTGCGCCCGGTTCCGGCAAGGAACTGACGGCCAGGACCCTCCACGGCCTCTCCACCCGCGCCAACGGCCCCTTCGTTGTCCTGTCGGCCGCGACCATTACGCCGGACACCATGGAGGCCGAGCTCTTCGGCACGGAAGGTGGCGTTGGCGGTGGACGTCGCGTCGGCGCGCTCGAGGAGGCTCATGGCGGCACTCTCTACATCGACGAGATTGCCGACATGCCGCGGGAGACGCAGAACCGTATCTTACGCGTTCTCGTGGATCAGAACTTCCAGCGCGTCGGCGGAACGACCCGGGTGCATGTGGATGTCCGCATCGTCTCGTCATCGAGCCGCGATCTGCCGGGTGAGATCGCGGCCGGCCGGTTCCGCGAGGATCTGTTCCACCGCTTGGGTGTCATTCCGATCCGGGTGCCGTCCCTGGCCGAGCGCCGGGAGGATGTGCCGGAACTCATCGAGTTCTTCATGGAGCAGATCTCGTCGACCACGGGCCTGCCGAAGCGGCGCATCGCCGAGGACGCCATGGCGGTGCTGCAGTCGCATGATTGGCCCGGCAATGTGCGGCAGCTGAGGAACAACGTCGAGCGGCTGATGATCCTCACCTCAGGTGAACCCGACGCGGAGGTCACGGCCGACATGCTGCCGTCGGAGATCGGAGCGCTCGTTCCGAGCACGCCTGGCGGGGCAGGGGGCGAAAAGCTCATGAGCCTGCCGCTCCGCGACGCCCGTGAAATCTTCGAGCGGGAATACCTCCTGGCGCAAATCGCCCGCTTCAGCGGCAATATTTCCAGGACGGCGGAGTTCATCGGCATGGAGCGTTCGGCCCTGCACCGCAAGCTGAAATCACTGGGCATCGGCGGCTGACAACCCGCCATGGATGTGCCCTAGGGTCATGCATTGTCGTCCGGCCCGGAACTAAAACCTACCAATCCACGGGAAAATGCGCCCCGAGGGGGTAGAACCGTTGCGTCCCCCTTGCCGAACGGGGCTGTTCGCCCTGTAATAGGAAGGCCGGTCACCGACCGCACGAAAGCGGACAATCATATTCAGGCGGCCCCATAGCCAAGACCGGCGGCGATGGGCTGGCGAGGCAACTTCAATGGCGGGCGATCGCGCGCAGAACCTTCAGGACACCTTCCTCAACTATGTCCGGAAGCAGAAAATACCCCTGACGATTTTTCTCGTGAACGGAGTGAAGCTCCAGGGGGTCGTGACTTGGTTCGACAATTTCTGCGTCCTCCTGCGCAGGGATGGTCACTCCCAACTGGTTTACAAACACGCCATTTCCACCATCATGCCGGGTCAGCCCGTTCAGTTGTTCGATCAGATCGACGAGGCTGGCGAGAAGGCTTGAGGTGACGGAACCACGGACGCCGGGGGAAGAACGTCTCGCTCAGCTTGCCGAACCTGAGAAAGAGGTTGCGGCGGGAACCAGGACGCTCGTTGTCGGCCCCTATCTCACGCGCAAGCGGCGCGTTTCCATGGACACCGAAGGCGAGGGGTCCAATCCTCGCCCTCCGGAAGCACGTCTCGACGAGATCACGGGTCTGTCCCTTGCCATCGACCTGACCATTGTCCGTTCGCTCATCGCTCCGCTGTCTTCGCCCCGGCCTGCTACCTTCATCGGGAGCGGCAAGGTTGACGAACTCGCGGGAATGGTCCTGGCGGAGGAGATCGGGCTTGTGGTGATGGACTGCGCCCTGAGCCCCGTGCAGCAGCGCAATCTGGAAAAGGCCTGGGGCGCCAAAGTCATCGACCGGACCGGCCTGATCCTCGAAATCTTCGGTCGGCGTGCCCGGACAAAGGAAGGCACCCTGCAGGTCGAACTGGCGCATCTCTCCTACCAGAAAGGCCGACTGGTGCGGTCCTGGACCCACCTCGAACGTCAGCGGGGTGGCTTCGGCTTCCTTGGCGGTCCGGGCGAAACGCAGATCGAGGCCGACCGACGGATGATCCAGGAACGGATGAACCGGATCGAGCGGGATCTCGAAGGCGTCGTGAAGACCCGGTCCCTGCACCGGACGAGCCGGCGACGGGTGCCGTATCCGATCATCGCGCTCGTCGGCTACACCAATGCCGGCAAATCAACGCTCTTCAACCGCATGACCCAGGCCGATGTTCTGGCCGAGAACATGCTGTTTGCAACGCTCGATCCCACCTCGCGGGCTATCGACCTTCCCCACGGAGAGAAGGCTATCCTGTCCGACACGGTCGGCTTCATCTCGGATCTGCCGACCATGCTCGTGGCAGCCTTCCGGGCCACCTTGGAAGACGTCGTCGAGGCCGATGTGCTGCTGCATGTCCGGGACGTGTCCCATGGCGAGACCGAGGCCCAGGCCGGGGACGTGGCCGTGGTGCTGCGAGAGCTCGGGATCGATCCGGATGACACCCGACGCATCATCGAGGTCTGGAACAAGGCGGACCTTCTCTCGGCAGATGACCGGGAGCGGCTCGCCACCGCCTCGCAGCGAACCGGCGAGGAGAGGCGGCCGATCCTGATCTCGGCCCTCACCGGAGATGGCATTCCCGAACTGCTCGCCACCATCGAGCAACACCTGGCATTGGGTCGTCTGACCTATGAGGTCGACGTTGCGGCCGAGGACGGGCAGGGGCTCGCGTGGCTCCATGAGAACACGGAGATTCTCGACCGTCAGACAAAGGAGAACGGGCACACCGTGCTTCAGGTGCGCCTCGTCTCCGGCAAGGAACCGCGGTTCCTGAACCGGTTTCCCGAAGCCCGCGTCCTATGACGACGCGCCGGGCTCGCGCTCGGCCATCTTCGCAGCAACCCAGTGCCGTTCCATCTCCTCAAGCGACGCCTCGTCGAGGGTTCGGTCCTGCTCTCCGAGGGCCTGTTCGACGGCCCTGAAGCGGCGCTCGAACTTGGCGTTCGTGCGCCGCAGAGCCCGCTCCGGATCGATGCCGAAATGACGGGCGAGGTTCGTCACGGAAAAGAGCAGATCGCCGACCTCATCCTCGATCTTGTCTCTGTCTCCAGATGAAGAAGCATCCTTAACCTCATCCAGCTCTTCGTGAATCTTGTCGATGACCTGGGCAGCGTCCGGCCAATCGAAGCCGACTTTGGCGGCCTTAGTGGTGAGCTTCTGGGCTCGCGTCAGGGCGGGCAGGGCTGTCGGAATGCCACCGAGAAACCCGGCCTCATGGGCCTCTGGCGACAAGCCCATCCTGGCGCGCTCTGCCTTCCGTTCTGCCTTCTCCTCAGCCTTGATCGAATCCCAGAGGCGCTTCACCTCCTCGGGCGACAACTCCCTGGTGCTTCCGAAGACGTGGGGGTGCCGCCGGATAAGCTTCTTCGTGATCGCCTCGACCACATCGCCGAAGGCGAATACACCCTGCTCCTCGGCCATACGAGCATGGAAAACAACCTGGAGCAGCAGGTCGCCGAGCTCATCCCGCAGGTCCGCCAGATCGCCGCGCTCAATGGCATCCACGACCTCGTAGGCCTCCTCGATCGTGTAAGGCGTGATCGACGCGAAGTCCTGCTCGAGATCCCAGGGACAGCCTGTTTCAGGCGTGCGCAGGGCTGCCATGATCTCCAGGAGGCGTGTGATGTCGGTCGAAGGCTTCATGGTTAATTCCTGCTCGCTCAGCCAGTCTCATACCCTGAGGACAAAACCCGCGGCTAGCTGGATTTGCGCCATGTCCATGGAGTAGCCGTGTATGAACTGAGCGGAATTCTCTGAGAAGATCGAGGAAGAGCACGATGAAAGCGCGGATCAAACTGGTTGATGGCATGATGTTCGTGGGTGAATCCGGCAGCGGACATGCCGTGGTGATGGATGGCGCGCCTGAATATGGCGGGCGCAATATGGGGATCCGGCCCATGGAAATGCTGCTGATCGGCCTCGGCGGCTGCACGGCCTTCGACGTGGTGCAGATCCTCAGGAAAGGCCGGGAGCACGTCTCGGATTGCCAAGTCGAGGTGACTGCCGAACGTGCCGAGACCGATCCCAAGGTCTTCACCAAAATTCACCTGGAATACCGGGTCGTGGGCATGGATCTGGCGCCGGTGAAGGTGGAGCGGGCTATCCAGCTGTCCAAGGAAAAATACTGCTCGGCCTCGATCATGCTCGGCGCGGTGGCCGAGATCACCCATAGCTGGACGGCCCTGGACGAAGCGGCAGAACCGGAGGCCGCGTCCTAGGACATTGAGCTGCGCAGCTGATGCTACGCGACGGCCGCCTTTGACTGGACGGCCGCCGCAACAAAAAACTCCTCGAAACAAGCTCCGGACGGAGTGGCAGCGTCCGAGGGGAGAGGCCTCCAGCTTGTGGAATCAAGCCGCAGTGCGACGGTTGGCGCGTCATCGGTCTCGGGTCGGTCAGGGGCTGCCGGGGCGGAGTTGGTTAGGGTTGCGCAGCCCCGGCAGCCTCGGATCCAGAGAGCTCATCAGAACCTCTTTAGGTGTGCGATAGCCCAGGCATTTGCGTGGGGTCGCGTTGAGCCGATCACAGATCTCAAGCAGAGCCTCCTCAGGCAAAGCGGCAATGTCGGTGTCCCGTGACAGGAAGCGCCGGACCCGGCCATTGGTGTTCTCGACCGACCCCTTCTGCCAGGGGGCCTGCGGCTTGCAGAAGTAGCTGTCCATGCCGAG
>NZ_JACXAB010000067.1 GCF_014699075.1 Microvirga sp.
TTTGAACATGATAAACCTCCGGAGCTGGCCAGAGGCATAGACAGAACTAAGTTACTGATGGGTTTGCGACAGTTCCCGCCGGCATGGCCCGTTTCCGCGAGACGCTGGAGCGGGAGCTCGGGATCCCCGTCGTGGAGCCGACGCAGGCGGCCGTCACCATGGCGGTCGGCCGGGTGCGTCTGGGCTGGGGCGGCCGTCCGTCCGCCGGGTCGGGCCGATGACCGGGCTCCTCGGCAGGCTTGCAGCCATCGTCGGCGGGAGGAACGTTCTCACCGACGATGTATCGATGACTCCGCACATCAATGACTGGCTCGGAAAATACCACGGCTCGGCACAGGCCGTGGTCAGGCCCGGCTCTGCAGCGGAGGTGGCGGCCATTCTCGCCGCTTGCCGTGAGACAGGAACTCCGATCGTTCCGCAGGGCGGCAACACGAGCATGTCGGGCGGCGCAACCCCCGCTGCTTCGGGCGACGCGGTCGTGCTGTCGTTGACGCGGATGAACCGGATCCGCGAGATCGATCCCATTGGGAACACCATCACCGTCGATGCCGGCGTCGTGCTGGCCCACGTTCATGCGGCCGCAAAGGAGGTCGGGCGCCACTTTCCCTTGAGCCTCGGAGCCGAGGGAAGCTGCACGATCGGAGGTAATCTCGCGACGAATGCGGGCGGGGTTGCCGTGCTGCGCTACGGCACGATGCGGGAACTGACCCTCGGCCTCGAAGTGGCCCTGCCGGACGGTCGCATCTGGGATGGCCTCACGGCCCTGCGCAAGGACAATACCGGTTATGCCCTGCGTGATCTCTTCATCGGCTCTGAAGGTACGCTCGGCGTCATCACCGGCGCGGTGCTGAAGCTGTTCCCGGAACCCAAGGCCAAGGCGACTGCTCTCGTGGCCGTGCAGGACGCGGAGGCGGCGCTCTCTCTGCTGGCACTTGTGCGGGGCAAGTGCGGCGACCGCCTGACGGCCTTCGAATTCATGACGGGCGCCTGCATAGACCTCGTGCTTCGCCACGTCGCCGACGCCCGCATCCCCTTTGGGGTGGTCCCTCCGGCCCTGGTGCTGGTGGAGCTGTCGGACACGGATGATGACGCAGCCCTGAACGCCCGGCTCGAGGATGCGCTCGTCGCCGCATCTGAAGCAGAACTTGCTCTCGACGCAATCATTGCTCAGGACATCGCCCAGGCCAAAGCCTTCTGGCGCCTGCGCGAAGGGATATCCGAGGCCTTGGTGCGCGAAGGAAAAGCCGCCAAGCATGACATCTCGGTTCCTGTTTCCCGCATGGCTGAATTCATCGCGGCTGCGGACAGAGCCGTTGCGGCCGTCTCCCCCGGCGTCCGGCATGTGGTGTTCGGCCATCTCGGCGACGGCAACCTGCATTACAACCTGTTGCGGGCCACCGACATGAGCGAGGCCGATTTTGCCATTCTGGCGCCGAGGCTCACCCGGGTCGTGCATGACGAATCCAAGGCCTATCGAGGCTCCATCAGCGCCGAACACGGGATCGGGCAGCTGCGCGTCGGCGACATGCCTCGCTACAAGGCACCGATCGAACTGGAGCTCATGGCGGCATTGAAGGGATTGTTCGATCCCGCTGGGCTCCTCAATCCAGGCAAACTTCTGCCTCTCTCAGAAAAACAGTAAGGAACGAGATTTCATGGCATTGCTCGATGAAAGCGCCAAGGGCGTTTACGTCATTGCTGTCACCCCCTTCGCCGATGACGGTGCTCTCGATTTGGAGAGCACCGATCGGATGGTGGACTTCTACCTCGGGAAGGGCGCCACCGGTCTGACCGTGCTGGGCATGATGGGCGAGGCCCCCAAGCTGACCGCCGCGGAGTCGAACACCTTTGTGAAGCGCGTTCTGGCCCGGGTCGGTGGCCGCGTTCCGGTAGTTGTGGGCGTGTCGGCTCCCGGCTTTGCACCCATGCGCGAGTTGTCCGAGAGCGTGATGGCCGAAGGCGCTGCCGGCGTCATGGTGGCGCCACCCGGCAGCCTCAGGACCGACGATCAGATTTACAATTATTACGAGGCGGTCACCGAAACGCTCGGCGACACGCCGTTCGTGCTCCAGGATTTTCCTCTGGTGACGAACGTGCAGATCTCGCCTGCGACAATCCTGCGCATCGTGAGGGCTCTGCCGACCTGCGTGATGCTGAAGCACGAGGATTGGCCAGGTCTTTCCAAGATTTCCGCTCTGCGCGCGGCGAGCGAGAAGGGTGAGCGGCGCATCTCCATCCTGGTCGGAAACGGCGGCATGTTCCTTCCGGAGGAGCTGGGACGTGGCGCCGACGGGGCCATGACGGGCTTTGCCTATCCAGAGATGATGGTGGATGTCTGGAAAGCTTACGCGGCGGGCGACGTGGAGCGTCCCCATGACCTCTTCGACGCCTATCTGCCGCTTGCCCGCTACGAGCAGCAGCCGGGCCTTGGCCTGACGATCCGGAAATATACGCTGGCCAAGCGCGGGGCCATCGCCTCGGGAGCCCTGCGCAAGCCTGGCCCCAAGCTCTCCCACTCCGATATCGCCGATATCGAGCGCCTGATCGCGCGCCAGACACGTCGCCTTGCGGAGATTGGCTGATGGACCTCGGACTGAATGGAAAACGAGCGCTTGTGATCGGCGCGAGCCGAGGTCTCGGCGCCGCAATAGCAAAGACTCTTGCGGCGGAAGGAGCGACCGTCATGGCGGCCGCCCGCCGAGTGGAGGCGATCGATGGTTGGATCGCCGAACTTCCGGCGGACATCCGCAGTCGCGTGAGCGCCGCGCAGCTCGATCTCTCGGACGTTGCATCCGTCGACGGGCTCTGCGGCCGGCTGCTTGAGGCAGGTGGGGTCGACATTCTCGTCGGGAATTCCGGTGGTCCGCCACCGGCGGAGGCGCGCGAGGCCAAGCGCGAGGACTGGCTCGTCCATTTCGAGGCTATGGCTGCGAACCTCTTTCACCTGACGCAGCGCCTGCTGCCGCCCATGGCTCAACGCGGCTGGGGACGGATCATCACCATTGCCTCCTCCGGTGTCGAACAGCCAATCCCGCGCCTGGCGCTGTCCAACGGAATCAGGTCCGCAGTGATCGGGTGGTCGAAGACCCTTGCGTCCGAAGTGGCGGCACAGGGAATTACCGTCAACGTGGTGCTGCCGGGCCGCATTCACACCGAGCGCGTCGATCAGCTCGACAAGGCTGCCGCCGACCGCAGCAACTCGTCCGTCGAGGCTGTGGCGAAGGCCTCAATGGCAAGCATTCCGGTCGGCCGCTACGGCCGCTCGCAAGAATTCGCGGATGTGGTAGCTTTTCTTGCCAGTGAGCGCGCTTCTTACGTGACGGGCTCGAAAATCCGCATCGACGGCGGCGCCACGCGTTCGATCTGATCAGTCGCTCCAGCCTTACGCCTCTTCGCCCTCGACTTCCTGAATTGTGGAAGGCCCGGGCGAGGGGCACGCCTATGGGCAGCCCTGACGAACAGCCAGACACAGCAATCGCCTTCAGCGGCCCACAGCAGATCGGCACCGTTGCATTAGCCTCGGACGTATAGCGAGGAGCAGTTCATCAAGGACCCGCTCCCGTGTCTCTGTTCAAGCGCCGCCGCTTTCGGGCTGAGATCATCCTGCTGTGCGTGCGCTGGTACTGCAAGTATGGGATCAGCCATCGCGATCTCGCCGAGATGATGTCCGACCTCGGTGTCGCCGTTGATCCATCCACGATCTTCCGTTGGGTTCAGCGCTATGCTCCGGACATCAAAAAGCGAATTCGGCTCTACCAGGGACCTCGCTCAGGCTCCTGAGAGTCGACGAGACCTATGTGCGAGTTGGCGGACGCTGGAAGTACCTGTTTCGCGCGGTCGACAAGCACGGTCGGTTGATCGCCTTCATGCTGTCCGATCGTCGGAATACCAACGCCGCCTATCGCTTCCTGCGCAAAGCCATACAGGTGATGAGCCACTCCCCGCCGTCATCTATCACGACGGATAAACTGGCGTCGTACCCCAAGGCAATCCGGATCCGTCGCAAACTTTTTGTTTCAGAGTTTCAGCTACTGCTCCCCGGGTTCAGGGACGGAGGGTGGCGTGTTCAAGGGCAGGCATTTTGATCAATCTGTTATCCTGCTCTGTGTGCGGTGGTATCTCGCTTACAATCTCAGCCTCCGGAACTTGGAAGAGATGATGGCCGAGCGCGGCATCTCCGTCGATCACGCGACCGTGCATCGCTGGGTTGTCCGGTACTCGCCCGAACTGCTTGAGCGCTTCAACCTCCGAAAGCGATCTGTCACCAGTAGGTGGCACGTGGACGAAACGTATATCAAGGTGCGCGGGCATTGGACGTATCTCTACCGCGCCATCGATAGCAATAGTGACACGGTCGAATTCTGGTTCAGCGAGCGACGCAACCTGGCAGCGGCCAAGCGGTTCCTGCGCAAGGCACTCCAGCGACATGGACGACCCGAGCGGATTGTGATCGACGGCAGCCAGACGAACCGGGAAGCCATCCTGTCCTGCGATACGGCAGACCGGCTCCGGGATCGATCAAGACGTCGTTTGAAGCCTATTCGCATCCGGCAAAGTGCCTACTTGAACAATCGTATCGAGCAGGATCATCGGGCGATCAAGCGGCGGATCCGGCCTATGCTCGGGTTCAAGTCTTTGAACAGCGCTCACGTGATCTTGGGCGGGATCGAAATGGTTCACATGATGCGCAAAGGACAGGCGAACTATGCCCATAATCTGCAGCCGTCGCTCGCGGAGCAATTCGAGCGGCTCGCCGCATAAGAAGCAACAGGCTGCTCAGGCATCTTTCTGTCCTCAGCCAAAACTTGCGACAAAACCTACGCACCTTCGTCGCCCGGGTAGACCGGTGAGCTTTTCGTCACGCGTTGGCGCACTCAACCCCGGTTTCCGCCGGGCACCGCGCGGACAGCGCCTGCTTCAGACCAACAGACCAAAAGGAGAATGCTCCCGCCGATGTCGAAAACGGCTTGTCAAATACATCCGTCAGGTAGCGGCTCTGCCGAATCCGGATCGGCTTCAACTGGCGTCTTGACCGATCCTGGAGCCGGTGTTCCGTATCGCAGAACAGGATCGCTTCACGATTGGTCTGACTGCCGTCGATCACAATCCGCTCAGGTCGGCCATGCCGTCTCAGAGCCTGGCGCAGGAACCGCTTGGCCGCAGTTAAGCTGCGGCGCTCGCTGAACCAGAACTCAACGGTGTCGCCGTTGCTATCAATGGCACGGTACAGATACATCCACCGTCCGCGAACTTTGATATATGTCTCGTCTATGTGCCATTTCCGACTAACGGGGCGCTTGCGCTGGTTGAAGCGCTCAAGTATCTCCGGCGAGTAGCGGATGACCCAGCGATGCACCGTCGCATGGTCGACGGAGATGCCGCGCTCGGCCATCATTTCTTCGAGGTTTCTGAGGCTGAGATTGTAGGCCAGGTACCAACGAACGCAGAGCAGGATTACTGACCGATCAAAATGCCTGCCCTTAAACACGCTGCCCTCCGTCCCTTAAGCCGGGAGAGCAGTAGCTGAAACTCTGAAACAAAGGGTTTGCGACAGAGCCCTAACAGCAACCTATGTTGTGGTTGTATTCACAAACCTAGTTTAGGGTCTTAGCCTGCGCTCGGCGGTGGAACGGCTGGCCTAAAGCTCTTCCTGGAGACGCGTATGACAGGTCCAATCCTTGAACCTCTGAGCATGTATCAAGCTTACCCTCCTAAGGAAATGACCGCCAGGGCGCAGGCGTTCTATGAGGATATCAGGCGCCGGAGAACCGTGCGGGATTTTTCCGACAGGCCTGTGCCCCAGGAAACCATCGAGTATGCTCTCTTGGCCGCCGGCACCGCGCCCTCAGGGGCTAATCTTCAGCCCTGGCACTTCACTGTGATCACCAATCCCGACATCAAGCGGCGCATCCGCGAAGAGGCGGAGGTCGAGGAGCGAGATTTCTACAACGGCCGCGCGCCTCAGGAGTGGCTCGATGCCCTGGCGCCCCTCGGCACGGATGAGCGCAAGGGCTTTTTGGAGACGGCGCCCGTGCTGATTGCCATCTTTGGGCAACGGTCGAGCGAGGGGCCTGACGGGCGCAGGATCAAGAACTACTACGTGCCCGAGTCGGTGGGCATCGCCACCGGGTTTCTAATCACCTGTCTGCATATGGCGGGCCTTGTGACGCTCACACACACCCCCAGTCCGATGGGCTTTCTCAACGAGATCTGCGGTCGCCCCGAGACGGAGAAGCCTTACATCCTCCTCGTGGTCGGCTACCCGGCCGAGGACTGTACGGTACCCGTGTACGGCGGGATCAAGAAGCCGCTGAAGCAAATCGCCTCCTGGCTGTGACGGCGCCTTCTCCTGGGTGGCGATCCGCATGGCCTGGGCGAACGCTACCTGGGCGTAGTTCTACGGTGTCGCGCTCCTGTGCGGCATCGGTTTCACCATCAGCCTGTTGGCCTTCCCGACATCGCCCGAATTGCAGGACGCCACCAAGCTCGGTGTGCTGCTCGGGTCCGGGCTGTCGTCGCTAACGGGAGCTGCCCTACTGGGCGTGACGAGGCCGGAGGCGAAGCCCACCAAGTCGCGGTGACGGGGCGGGTGGCCTCGTTCCATTTTGCCGTTACAGGTTCATCACGATGGTCAGCATCCCCATGGCGATGAACACAAGGATCATCGCGGGATAGAACGCGTAGACCAGTGACGAGGTCATGAACGGGCGCATGTCCTCGCCCTTGCGGGGACGCCCCAGAAGGAGCAGCGCGGCCGCGACACCGAGCATTGCAAGTCCAAGCATCACACCCACTGTTGTTCCCTTCAGCCTCCCTGACGGGCTCTGACGACCGTCGGGGAAATCGCGGGAACGCTCAAGCCCTGCTCCATTCAACAAACCAGGAGCAACTCTGCTGGATTCGACCTCAGGGCTATTCGCGTACGGCGGTCCGGCAGGCAGCAGCCGGGGCAAGGTCCATGACCTGCCGTGGACCCTCGTCTGTCCTATGAGTAGTGACCGGCAGCGGGGCGACGGCGCTGGGTGAGCCTAGCCGCACTTCCGCACATCCATGCAACGGCTCGCCACATCATGTGTGAGCATGTATGAGCCGGGTTACGTCTTCGAGGGAGGGCCTTCGGCATCGCTGCCGGTTGCAGGTGTAAACACCCGCACCCCATTCAAGCTGAAGCTCGCGATGACGGTCCGGGCCGGCTCCGATGACAGCCAATCAAGCCACGCTCGAGCATCCTGCGAGGTCTCCCGAACCAGGTAACTGACATAGTCGGTGCGCAGAACCGGATCCCCTTCCACCAGCACCTCGAGACCGCGCCGGTTCTCCTGAGAGGCCCATGTCATGCGTTCGACCAGGAGGTAAGCGCCCATGCTTCCGGCTTGCCTGAGAACGCCCGCTTCATCGCCGCGGCCTTCGAGGTACCAGGTCGAGCGGGTCTGGACATTGACCCCGATGCTCTGCCACAGGGACAGCTCCAGATCCCGCGTGCCGAGCGCAGCGCTGCTGGACATGTAGGCTCCGCGAGCCGAGGCAATCCAGCGCAATGCCTTCCTAATATCCTTCAAGCCCCGCACCCGGGCCATCTCCGCCCGTGATCCCACCAGAATGACATCACCCGAGAAGATGACCCGGGAGGGCACTTGGCTGGTTGACGGGAGCCTTTCAGCAATGCGTCTTGGAAGGAGAGCCGCATCCGCACCGGCGTCTGACAGCGGTGCAGTCGGGTTCAGCTCGGTGGCGGTGACGGCAATGCCGGTCTCGGCCTGAAACGCAGGAGCCAAAACCTGCACGAGTTGGACCAGAGCTCCGGCCGGCACGCCAACCCTGATGGTACGCTCTTGCGCTCTCGCCGGGCCTACGCAGAAGAGGGCGGTGACCACGAGAGCCAAGACGGTCCGGTACAGGGACATCAAACCTCCGCCGCGCTTGATAGCGGTCATAATGACAACAGGCCGGATCGGCACTGGTTCATCTGATGCGCTGAGGGCAATCCCCCTTCAGCCCGTCCCTTGCGACGAGGCAGATGCAGGCACGATGTCGGCCTCACGCACCACGCGCTGGATCGGCCCTGTCGCGGCCTTGATCCGGTAGAGGGGCTCGTCGTCAGGTCCGCAGGGCAGAAGGCGCAGGATCTCGTAGATCCCAGTGTTCTCGAGAAGCCGTTCCCTTGGCCGCACGAGCTGGCCAACTCCGAACCTGTGAGTCATGGCGTCTGTTCCTCGTCCTTGAGCGCGGCTCTTCTGAATGGCCGGCCCGATGCCGAAACAACCGTGTCGCTTGGCTTGGCGTTCCAGCGCATGCCGCACCGAGGGTCGGGCTATTCATGATCACACTCAAGACTTGCTCTGTTCAACAATCCAGGAGCAACTCTGCTGCTTGCGTGAATTGCGCGTTAGGATCTTAAAACCCATGAGTGCCATGGCATACCTTCGAGGGGCAGATCAGGAGAAGGTTGATGCTGAACTGGATTCTTGGCCCTGGGACCAGCAAGGCCGCACAACCTGCCTGGGTCCCGGAGATGGTCGATCGCGTGGGCCGCCATGTGGAGGATCAGGTGTTCGCCATTACCGGACGGCGTAGAGCGCCGGTGCCGCTGTACAGCAGCATGACGGATCTGCTGATCGGAGCCTACATCCTGGGCGCCCTGGAGGGCTACGCTCGCACCATCCCTGATGTCCAGAATGCCCCTGCATCGGATAGAACCCGTGAACTCCTCAGGGACGCGGCGAACGAGGTATGCTCGCGAGTGTTCGGTCCGGAGTGGGTGAAACGGGTCCGCAGCCAGCTTCCACAATGGGACGGGCCGCCGGCATACCACCCCACCTTCCGGCGGGAGCTTTCCAGCATGGGCTGTTGTGGTGCCCGTGACGGCCGACATCTGGCTGCCAATGATCCCCTCAGCTTTGCCAAGGCCGGAAGCCTGCTTGCCTTTCTGCTCGAGTTGACGGAGCCGCAGATGTGATCGTGTCGGTCACGCATCTACATCCTTGTGCTCGCCCGCGGCCTCAAGGATGCCGTCTACGAGGTCGTCCTGACGACAGCCGCCCGGTTCGAGACCTTCGTGACGGCTTGAGGCATCTCCTTGGCTCCCCTTCTCGATGACTTACTCGACCTGATGGACACTCCTTCCAGCAAGGCAGCCCTGTCGGGTTGCCACATGCTGACCTCGACCGTGCGGCTCGTGCGCGAGGTCCGCAATGATGCGTCCCCTGCTGGACGCCCAGCGGATCGCAGCGCAAGGGGCGGGCGCGATCATCTACCATCCCAGGGCATAGGCTCCCGCACTCAGGACGCGCGAGCCTGTCGGGCCTGCTATGTGGCACCCATTAGAGCTTTGTGCCGGTGATTTGGAAGGGAGCGGATCGCACCTTCCACTCTGCCTCTTCGGCGGCGACGACCACCACGAAACGCTCCTGACCCGTGCTCCAGTCAGGAATTCGCAGGCTTGCCTGGAGGGTTCCATCCGCGCTCGTCCTGGCTTGCTGGAGAACCTCGTAGGCCGTCCGAGGGGCGCCGCCGCCGATGACCACCGCAGTGTCGGCGGGGAGATCCTTGGCGGATACGGTCACCGTCGTGCCGACCGTGCCATTCCCGGGCGCGAGCGAGACCTCTGCGACCGCACTTAAGAGCGGCTGTTAACCCGAAGGCAGCCTTCCGGGGAAGATTCGCTAAAAACCTGACCTATTCCAAAGATCGGGTTGCCTATTCCACGTCGGGCAGGAGCGCCATGTGCGAGCTCGTTGCCGGACCGACGGCCACGACGGGCAAGTCGTCTGCTTCAGCGTAATGTCCTGAACAGGGCGCGCACTTCCTCAGCCAGAGCGTCCGGCTGTTCCATGGCGGCGAAGTGACCGCCACGCTCCATCACGCTCCAGCGCTGAAGGTTCGTAAACGTCCGCTCGGCCAAAGAGCGCGGCGGCTTCAGGATCTCACGCGGAAACTCACAATAGCCGGTCGGGACCGTCACAGTCTCTCCTGCCGGGATCGGCCAAGGACCATGCATCCGGGCATAATAAGGCCAAAAGGACGAGCCGATGGCACCTGTGAACCAATAGAGGCTGATGTTCGCCAGCAGGTGATCCCGGGAGAACACGGCCTCGATATCTCCGTCGCAATCCGACCACGCCCGGAACTTCTCCACGATCCAGGCTGCAAGCCCGGCGGGGGAGTCCGTCAGGGCAAAAGCCAGCGTCTGCGGCCGGGTCCCTTGGATCCACTGGTAGCCAGTCTCCTCTTTGAGCCAGAGTTGAAGCTCGTCCAGGAAGCGGCTCTCCTCGGGTGTAGGATTGGACACCATCGTTGGGTCCCGCCGGACCGGCATCATATTGAGATGAATGGCAGACAGGCGCTCCGGGTAGGCGTAGCCGAGCCGAGCGGTGACAAACGAGCCCCAGTCGCCTCCCTGAGCTCCAAAGCGGCGGTAGCCCAGCACCTCACTCATCAGCGCGGCAAAGCAGTCCGCGATGGCCTCAACCCCGAACCGCGGCTGACCGGGAGTGAAGGAGAGGCCGTAGCCGGGCAGAGAGGGGGCAACGACCGTGAATGCATCGGCGGGATCGCCTCCGAACCGCCCTGGATCGGTGAGCCGTGGGATCAGCTCGAGAAACTCGAACACAGAGCCAGGCCATCCATGGGAGAGGAGGAGAGGGTGGGGATCTGGCCCCTTTCCCGGCACATGCAGGAAGTGCAAGTCAATGCCATGGAGCTGGACCTTGTATTGCGGAAAGGCATTGAGCCTTGCCTCCTGCGCGCGCCAGTCGAATCGATCACGCCAATACTCGACGAGGGTGCTCATGTAGGCGACATCAGTGCCGTACGCCCAGGGTTCCCCTGGAGCCTGATCCGGAAGCCGCGTGCGTGAGAGGCGTTGTTGCAGATCCGAAATGGCAGCATCTGGGATATGCAGGCTGAAAGGCTGTGGTTGGCTGCTCATGTCTGGCATGCTCCCAGAGAGACGTTTGACGCTCTGTGGCCTCACCTCATCTAGGCAGGCCGTTCTCCAGCGGCAGAATAAACGAGGGCGACGTATCGTAAAATAAGCATGGGAGAGATGCGCTTGCCTAAGAGCCTGACGAGAGCCGTCGCGCTTAATCGAGAGGTGGAAAGGCCAAATGGGCTGCATCAACACGCCTGCGGACGCTACTGAGTCACCCCGGCTAATGCGAGAAAGATTGGGGTCAGCCATCGGAGCGGAATGCCAACAACCCACCGGAAGAGGTTCAGGTCTGTTCCAAGCTGTCTGCCAAGCATTGGCAAAAGGAAGATGATCCCGAGCAGAATGACGAAGCCGAACTGCTCCAGCTTTGCAAAGGGCCGTGCCAGAGCCTTGGGAAGAATGCTCAACACGACGCGGCCTCCATCCAGAGGCGGCAGAGGAAGCATATTGAAGATCGCCAGTATCAGGTTCAGCAGGATCGACTGATAAAGGGCCTTCACCAGCCAGGGGACTACTGCCTCCGGCAACAGCGGGATAGTTCGAAGAAGAGCCGCCGATAGAAAGGCAAGAACCACATTCGTCAGCGGCCCGGCAATGGCAACAATCGCCATGTCGCGGCGTGGATGGCCCAAACGCCCGAAGGCAACCGGGACAGGCTTTGCCCATCCAAACAAGAAGGGTGCCTTGGTCAGGAAAAGAAGGGCGGGAATTAGGATCGTTCCGAAAGGATCCACATGCTTCAGCGGGTTGAATGTGACACGGCCCAGACGGTGCGCTGTATCGTCCCCTAGTTTCCATGCGGCATAAGCATGGGCCGCTTCATGGAAGGTGATGGCAATAAGGATCGGAACGATCCAAGTCGATGCCGAATAGAGGGTGCCAGGAAAGTCCAAACGATGATCCTCATTGTTGCGCCGTGTTGATCATCATGAGGCGCGACCAAGTCCGATATGTGTCAGGGGTCGCAAGCTCAGGCCGGTTCCATATCGACCCCTGCCTCGGCCTGATCCTTGATACTGTCATCAACGCTCAAACGGATCGTGAACGTGGCATGCAGGCCATCGTTGTTGTAGATCATGTCAACGGTGCCCTGAAGCTCACGGACAATCGTTTGCTGGATTAGGCGGGATCCGAAGCCCTGACGTGACGGTGGCACGATTGGATGGCCGCACCTCTCTTGCCATTTGAGCGCAAGGATCCCGTCCGCCACGGACCAACTGATCCTGACGCTTCCTCCACTTGCCTGGAGGGCTCCGTGCTTGGTCGCATTGGTCGCCATCTCGTGAATGGCCATCCCGAGCGCGATCGCCACTTTACTCGTCAGAGTGACGGCAGGACCGCTCAGCAACAAATGCGGCCCGCCCCGAAAGGGCTCCAGTTCTTTCGTCAGCAGTTCGCGCAATTCCACCCCGGACCATGCCGTTTCAGTCAGCAAGTTGTGTGTGCCTGAGAGGGCCAGCAGGCGGGCCGAAAACACTTCCTCAAAGGCCGCCATGTCATGGGAGCTCCTGATCGTCATCCGGCTGATGGCCTGGATTGTGGCAAGCGTGTTCTTCACCCGATGGTTCAGTTCCTGAATCAGAATGGTCTGTTGATCCTGACGCTTGCGAAGGATTTGCGCTGTGTTCCGCATGATCGCGGCAACTGTGTTCACTTCGTCCAAAGACGTGTTGGGAACGTCGATCACCTTCATGTCGCGCATAGCCGCCGCCTTAACCTGCAAGACAGCGATGGCTTTGGTGATCCGTTGCCCCATGAGGGATGCGAGGGCTAGGGCCAGCAGCAGAGCCATCACAAGCAGGGTCAGGCCGATGGCGATGATGTTGCGGCGTGGTGCTTCATAGACCTCTGGCAGGGCTGAGACACCGATCAGCCAGCCGGTGCTCTCCATGCGATAGTATGCGCCGACCACCTTCGTTCCCTCGAGGGTGTATACGTCCTGCCAGAGACCGCCTTGGCCGGGAGGCACATCCTTCGTGATCTCCCATCCACTCCGCGCCATCGATTTACCAACGGACTGATCATGAGCCTTGGACCGGGCCAGGATTTTACCCTCGCGATCATTGATCGCGGCGATCCATCCTTGCGGCACATCATCCAGAAGCTTCCTGAAGTAGGCGGCTGGAACACCCGTTGTGAGTGCAAACCTGACCTTGCCCGTGACGGCAGGCACCCGAACCGGGACAGAGAGTGTAACCGCCCACTGGTTGGTAACCGGTGCCCAGATCAGATCTGATGTATAGGAACGCCCCTCGGTGAAGATCACAGGGTCACCACGGCCACGAAAGGCGGGCAGGCGCGCTCCACGGGGTGTCCTCGTATTGAGCAGTTGTTGGCCGTTCTCATCCCGAACCGTAAACCACACATCTGACGGATGGTCCGTCTGCTCAAGCCGAGACCGAAAGTCGTCCATGTCACCTTCCAGCAGTGTGGGGCTGGCGGAAAATACATTGAGAGTGGCCTGGAAGGCTGCAAGTCGGCTGTCGATCTGCAAGGCCACAGCGTGGGCTTGCCGCTCAGCCAAGCTGTTGATGCGCTGACCCTCTTGGCGCAGGTAAGCCCATCCGATGAAGCTGCTCGTGAGCAGGATCGGAAAGGTGAGCGCCAGAGCATATAGGCGAAGGTGCCCGGTGATCGAACGAGGTCGCAGCATGAAAGACCGGCTCATCGAGAGATTAGGCCGCGTTCTTCAGGGGGGAAGGTCGGACCTCAATGAGCGGACGAGTACCACGAACAGATCCACAGACGATATAGCGGATGTGTCGCAAGCGTTTTGTTTCAGAGTTTTAGCTGCCTCTTCCCGAACTTCACAGAGGAGAGCGGAGGGCGATGAACGTCTCGCAGTGCAGATCCTCCTGCCTGATGATCGCGCGGCGCAAGTGAGTGGCCGGCCGGGAAGGCACACAGGATCCTTGGCGCGGCGAACCTCATCGACCACACCGGTCGCGACGAGATCTCTCACGGTCGAGGAGGCACGGATCTGCAAGGTCACGAAGACCCTTGGATGCGCGTTGAGGAAATGGCGGATGGCCGCCTGCACTAGGGTCGAGCCAAGGGCGGACAGGCTGGCGATCCTGATGTTGCCGGATCCGAAGTCCCTGATGCGAGCGGCGGAGGCGCGGAAACGGCCCTACCCGAGACTCTCGTTGTAAGCCATTGATGGATATCGCACGCAACGGACTCCAGGCTCGGAACGTCTCGAAATGGCACCGGGCAGACCTTTGAGGAAGCTCTGCATCGGCGGCGCGAGCGGACCATTTCACGACGCCACTCAAGAACCGTCATTGAGCCACAGCAGGCCAACTATGTGTGGAACACGGTACTGTAGAGCGAACCTGCCCGCCTTCATTTTTCGTACAGAACTGTACCGGGTCGAGATCAGGAACGGATCCAGTGCTCCCCAGGAGCAATTTCCCCAAGAGGTTAGGGCGTTATTACTGGAGGAAACCATGCGGACGAAATTGGTTGCCGGACTCGCTGCCGCTCTTCTGGCCAGCGGCTCGAATGTCGTGCTCGCCCAATCCAACCCCCAAGGCGGCCAGGGCAATCAGGGCCAGAGCTTTGGCCAGAACCGCACTGGCCCGGGCATGAACCAGCCGGACGTCAACCGCGATTGGGTTCCAGGCCCGCTGTCGCCCAGGGCGGAAAATCAGCCTGACAACCAAGCCCAGTACAATCAGACTTGGCCACCCGGTTCGCTATCCGCGGGAGGTGGCAACCAGAACAATTCCAGCCAGCTTCAGGGGCAGAGCCGCGCGAGCCAACGGGCGCTCCTCCGCCAAGAGTTGCGCCAAGCTGGCTTCCGGGACATCCGCATTCTGGACGCCGCATTCCTCGTGCAGGCCAGCACTGGATCTGGCCAGCAGGTTGTTATGGTCGTCAATCCACCCGAGCAGAACAGCTTGGCGACCTCAAGCTCCTCCGGATCGAACCGGGCGTTCAACATTGTGGGTCCATCAGAGCAGCGCCAGCAGGCCGACTCAACCCGGAATTCCGAGATGAATTCCGGTCAGAGCCAGCTCTCCGCTGCGATCATGACGCCAGGGTTGGTAAGCCAGGATCAAATTCGGTCGCACCTGCAATCGCGCGGCTTCTCCAACATCTCCGGCCTGACGCAGGATGGGAACACCTATACGGGTATGGCGGACTGGTATGGCGAGCAGGTCGACTTCCGCGTCGATGGACGTAATGGCTTCGTGATTGAGCCAAGCCATATCACCCCAAGCCAAGTGCGGACTATGCTGAACGAGATGGGCTGGGGCACTGTCGACAACATCCAGCAACAGGGCACCAGCTACCGGGTGCAGGCGTCGCGGAACGGCACACCCTACAGCCTCTGGATCGATGCCAGAACGGGCGAAGTCAACCGGCAGACCGCCAGCACCAGCGGCCTCTCAGGCAACCAGCCGTATCAGCAGTAACTGAGCTGGCCGAGAACGCGCTCACTTTGGCTTGTGAGACGCTCTGAGGGTTCAATTGATCCGCTGCGGACCATTCAGAGAGTGGCCAGACGCCGGATGACGTGGAATGCCGCTGATGGGGCATTTCATAAGGCCGTTACCGAAATTCCAAGTGGCTCAAAAAGCTACTCTCAGGTGCAAAGAGGCGCATCCTGACTGACCTTGAGAGAGGAGGCCGTAATGTTTGCAGTCCTACTCTGCCTTCCAGTAATCCTGATGCTGACAAGCGCCTGCCTCGCTCGTCCGCTCCGCAATTATGCATCATCGCAGTTATGTCGTTTGGGGCAGCAGCCCATGCCGGACCTGAACGTGCTTCTCCTGCGCAGCACTCCACGTGTGTTCGCGACTGGTCGCCTGATTAAGGGCCTCTACTACTCCGAGGTTCCGAAAGGGCTAAACGCCATGGCGGCATTCTACATGGCCTGCGACCAACTCCTCGAACGCACGCCATTCCTGATGATGGACTTTCGTTCCAACCAGTTCTTCCTCGACGGAAATCGGGATGGCTGTGTCGACGCGACTGGGACATTCGCACTGCCGGAGATTGATCCGGCGAATTTCCTGCCCTACGTTGATGGAGCAGACGAGATTTGTAATGAGGACCTCATCAGCCAACGCCAACCCGATGAGTTGATCGCTGTCTCGTAAACGGCCTTTCGCGACATTGCGGGCTGTAAATCGGGAATGCTGCATGATGGCACGTCAGGGACCTTGTGCCAAAGTCAGCTTGCGAGGGCACAGCGGATGTTATGGCACGGGCAGCAAGCGTGCGAAGGTGTGGCGGATCCTGGTATAGCACTCGCAGGTGATCTCCTCGAGGCCAGCCCGATCCGCGATGATGATGCCCCCGCGCTGCTGCGTGATCAGCCCCTGGGTCTGGAAGGTGCGCAGCACCGTGCTGACGGTGGAGCGCTGCACCCCGAGCAACTCGGCCAGATCCGCATGGGTCAGGGGCAGGAGATCTTCATCAATCCGGTCTCGTGTGCTCAGGAGCCAGTTGCAGCAGCGGGCCTCGACCGTATGGATGGCATTGCAGGAGACCGTCTGGAACGTCTGGGCTAAGAGCGCCTCGCTGTAGCTGAGCACGAGCCGCTGGATCTTGGGGCGGGCCCGCATCACCTCCTGCATCCTGTCAATGGCAATCCGGGAGGCGGTGCCGGGCACCTGCACCTTGTAGCGCCCAAAGGCTTCTCGCGAGACGATGGCGCTGATCAGGCCGAACAGCCCCTCCCGCCCGAAGGACGCCACTTCGACGAACTGGCCCTCCTCCATGACGTTGATCAGGCCCACGATGGCATCATGCGGGAAGTAGGTGTAGCGGATGGGATCACCGGCCTCATAGAGGATCGTGCCTTTCGGCAGGCTCACCACCTCCAGGTGCGGCTCCAGGCAGGCCAGATCCTCAGGCGCAAGGGCGGCGAGAAGCCGGTTGCTGCGGGGATGGGCCTTCGACGTCGGGAGCGCCATGACAGCCTTCAGATCGACCAAGACGTCAAACAGTATCGCTGTCATAGAGCGACTGATACAACCCCGATTACGATCACGGAGGCGTTACGGTCACCGAAGCTGCCGGGGTTATCGATGATCAAGATGTATCGAAGGACAGGCTGGATGGCCTCACGCGCTCAGGACGCGCGAGCCTGTCGGGCCTGCTATGTGGCACCCATTAGAGCTTTGTGCCGGTGATCTGGAAGGGAGCGGAGCGCACCTTCCATTCTGCCTGTTCGGCGGCGACGGTCAGCACAAAACGCTCCTGACCGGTGCTCCAGTCAGGAATTCGCACGGTAGCCTGAAGGGTCCCGTCCGCGGCTGTCCTGGCTTGCTGGAGAACTTCGTAGGCTGTCCGGGGCGCTCCGCCGCCGATGACTACTGCGGTGTCGGCCGGGAGACCCTTGGCTGATAGGGTCACAGTTGTGCCGACTGTGCCGTTACCGGGGGTGAGCGAGACTTCGGCCTTGCTCACATCCACGTTCGCAGAATTGATGCGGTCACCGATGCCACCCAGCCGCTGACGCAGGTCCGGGTTCTTGTCGAGGAGGTTGTCCACGGACGACGTGAGGTTCTGCGCCATTCCGCTCAGCGCGCTGCCGGCTTCGCGGGCAAGCGAACCCAGGCGCTCGGTTGTCGGCTGAGTGGCCGAGGCGGTCAGCCGCAGCTCCCGGCCGACCCGAAGGTCATCGGATCCCTCAACCGCCGGGTTGGCCCGCAGGATGGCAGCCTCCGTCGTATCGCAGCGAGCCGCAATGCTGCTGAGGGTGTCTGATCGGTTCACCTGGGTTGCATCGCCGCAAGGGGAGGATGGCTGCGCCCAGACCGGGCTGGTGCCGAGGAGTACGAGGGCAAGGGAGACGGGGATGGAGTGCCGAAGGTTCATGAGGGATTCCTTGTGTTCGGATTCGCCGCTGCCTGGATGCTCTTGGCAAGGTCATGCGCCAGCGGCTGGCAGCGGGTCAGAACAGTCGGAGAGATAACCGGCTCCGGTTGAATTCGTTGCCGGAGCGCAGTGACAGCCTGGGACGAGGAGGCAGAGCAGTGGGTCAGGGCTTCTGCACACTCGCCAGCGTGGGCTTGGCTGCCTCATGTTCCGCGCCCTTGATGACGGCGATCGTGCCGTCCGTCTCCAGCACAACGGCGGCTACCTGACTGGCGTCCATTACTCCATTGGAGCGTAGCGCCGCCATCACCTCGTCCCGCGTCATCCGCTGCGCCCGCATGGCTCCATCGAGAAACTCGCCCTGGTGCATGATCAGGGTGGGCTCGCTCTTGACCAGATCCCGGAACCCGGCTGAGCGAACCGAAAGCCAGGTGATCATGAACTGGAGAAACACCAGCAGCACCATCGCCAGAACGCCCTCGGCCAGTGCCACGTCCTTGCTCAGCAGGACCGTGGCCAGGGTGGAGCCGAGAGCAACCGTGACCACCAGGTCAAAGGCATTCAGCTTGGTGAGCGTGCGCTTTCCCGAAATGCGCAGGATGGCGACCAGGGCCATATAGGCGAATGTCCCGACCAGGAGCACGCGTCCCAATCCAGTCCAGGAGTCAAAGAACATGGATGCTTCCTTCCTTGGGACGGGGCGCGGTGGCAACCCTGGCCTGCTCGATCCGGCGCAGAACCGCCGTGCGGTCGCTGGGGGTGAGGTGCGCCTCCGTGGTCGTCTCTGCCAGCTTGCCAAGCTGTTGGGACACGGCCTCTCGAGCTTCCTCGACGTGGAGAACGGGCGCGAGCTGGCCCATGACGTCCGCCATGCGGATCAGGCCGGACAGGAATTTCCTGTCCGGCCTGTCGGATGGCATTGAAGGCAGCGTCGGCAAGGCCCTGCACGTCCGATCTCTGGGCAATCACCCGCACCTTGCCCTCCTTGTCACGCCAGACAGCCTGCTGGAGCGAGCGCATGAAGATCTCCTCTAGGGCGGCGCCGATCCGGTCAATCACGGCAATGGCGGTGAAGGGGTCGTTGATGCCGGGGGACAGGGCCCTCAGGGCAATCTCCACGAGCTGGCGCAGGCCGAACTCCAGATCCTGCGCCGAGTTGCGCTCCTGCCCAACTACAAAGGCGGCCCTGATGGCCTGCATGGCTTCTTCACCAAGAGCACGCCCTGCATGGACGACCACATGCTCCCCGTTCTTCAGGACGAAGTGGCCGGCGCGTACCTTCACGGCGAAAACCGCGTCCGCGCGGCAGGCCAGCGTGACAAGCCTGTCGGAGTCGATCACCTGGATGTCGCCTCTTCGGTCCAACATGACGGCCCCGGCCCTTGGCCTTGTCAGGTCCGGGATCGCACGCTCCGTCTCGTTGGCCTCTGCCGGCAACATGCTGCGGATGTCGTTGTGCAGGTCGCCGGCCACCCGCGCAACGATGCTGTCGGCGATGATCGCACGGGCGATCTCGTGCACGTAGAACAGCAGGGCAAACAGGCAGACGACCGTCAGGACGCTGCCGATCGTCACCGCAACGTGCGGTACCCCTTCGACCCCGAGGATCTCATCGAAGCTGCGCAGCACGACCAGGACGTAGAGGATGGTGCCGAGGAAGAGCCCCAGCACGGTTTGGATCTGCCGGTCGCCCATGAAGGTCGAGATCAGGCGGGGCCCAAGCTGGTTCGCCGCGAGGGTCAGGATGACGAAGGTGACCGAGACGACCAGCGAGGTCATCGTCATCAGCCCCGAGAGCAGGCTGGACAGAAGATCGCGCGCGCTGCTGGCTTCGCCGCCGTAGAGCCACCAGAGCTTGCGGTCATTCCACTCTGCCAGGAGCGCGGCGCCCGAGGTAAGCAGCCACCAGGCCAATGCGAGCGCGAAAATGCTCATAACCAGCGGTATGAGCCAGAGCTGCCCGCGCAGCCG
Organism: Microvirga sp.; assembly: GCF_014699075.1. Classification (GTDB taxonomy): domain Bacteria; phylum Pseudomonadota; class Alphaproteobacteria; order Rhizobiales; family Beijerinckiaceae; genus Microvirga. Next base: position 19,736 of record NZ_JACXAB010000067.1, read on the forward strand.
AACGATGATGTTCCGGATCCGCTCCATGGAGGGTCAACCGTGAGTAGGCTGGCGGGATCCCTGGGATCCCGTGCCAGGCGCTGAAATTTGCCTTTGGATACCTTTCGAGCGGCACCGCCACAGGATCTGTGCCACCGTGTTCAGACCGCCCTGGCACGAAACAGACGCGCGGCATGCTCGGATTTCTCTCAGAAAGGACCTTGGCAGAACACGATCCTTCCCGGGCGCCCCTGGTCATCTCGCATCACAACCGCAAGCACGGAGCTTCATGCATCTACAGAAGAAATCAGCATCTTGTGCAGCGGCTAGTGGAAGAATAGGCCTCTCGCAATCGAATCCTCTTGGCTATTACCTGCGAGTCAACGTGCAAGCACCTGGCATGTCAGCGTGATACTTCGTCCGCTTCCGTACCTGATGGATGCAATTCACCCCAGGTCGAGATGAACTCCCCTGAGCTTTGAACCGTTGGCGCGAATATGCCGTATGCGTGCGCGTCAGTGTCCTAGGTCAATTCTCAGCCGCCAAACTTCATTAGTTGATGGCACGACGATGTCAAAATACATGCGCTTCGGTGAGATGATCGCAACGTCTACCATTGTGATGTTCGGCCTGATGTACCTGAACGTCTACAGCCTTGACCATGTTTATTGGAGCGAGACAAGGGCATATATGGCTCTGGTCATGGGCGCGATGATGGCAGTTATTATGCTAGGCTTCATGCTCGGAATGTATGCCAACACCAAGGTAAATACTGGTATTTTCCTTGTTAGCGCGATGGTATTCGCGCTCGCTCTCTATCTAGCCCGCAGCCAAAGCACTGTTGAGGATGTTGCTTGGATGAAGGCCATGATTCCGCATCACTCCATCGCCATCCTGACCAGCGAGCGGGCGAACATCTCCGATCCGCGCGTCAAGGCGCTTGCGGACCAAATCATCAGCACTCAGCGCAAGGAAATTGATGAAATGAAAGCTCTCATCCAGGAGCTGGAAGGCAAAGGACCAAGGCAGACCACCATGTTGCGGATTCGATGACAACCGTTTGACCAAGATGTATGGACCGCCGTGCGCCGCAAGAGACTTTGGAGATGGTGAGGTTAGTCTTGCGCGTATGTATCCGGCCCATGTGGAGCTACTGCTCCCGGCCATCATGGATATCCGCGCGTCCGTCCTCATAACGGACCGGCCGTTCATGACCAAACGGGCCACCAGAGCACTGACGCGTCGGCGCAACCATTCTCCATCTCGACTTCCTCTCGCAGACCTCGGGGAACTCCACGCGGCTGATGCAGAGGAGGGACGGTGTCGCCATTAACCTACCGGCATTCGACCGACCCAGCATCGGGACTTCCGGTCCATCACTATCGCCATCCTTGTTCCGGCTCGATCCCGCTGGACAATTGGCACCTCACGGGCTTGGTCCCACAACCGCGGGATCAAGCCTGCTTCGCCCATCGTCTCTGTCAGCCT
>NZ_JACXAB010000068.1 GCF_014699075.1 Microvirga sp.
TGCACCCGCCCCGCTAGGCCGAAACGTCAACAACAATCACATTGCCAAACGGGCGCCATCCAGACATGACAACACCGAAAAACTCCTGAGGGCTGCTTCGTCCATCTATTACTAGGGTCAGCGTGCCAGATTAGGCCCAGCATCCTGTATGCTGACCACGCACAGAACGGCAGTTGCCGAGTTTTTCAACAGCATCGATCCGGGGCAGACATTCCCCTGTCGTGATACCGACGGTGCGCTGTTCGCGCTGCAGGCGCTCACACCGGCTGAAGCTGACGCGCAAGAGCGCAGCTGATTGCAGCACGAAGTAGAACACTTGGGCCTGCAACACGAGACCGCGCCAGCAAAGTGCGGCCGAGCACATGTCGAATTGTGATCGGGTGTACTCTGATCCTGTGAGCAGCAGACTAGACGTAGGCCAATTTCAGGAGGCAGCACGCTATGGCGGAACCAGTTCTGAAGAAGGGGTCGACGGATCCCGCTGTGCAGGACTTGCAGGAGGCCCTCAAGATCCTCGGACATGATCCAGGGCCGATCGACAGTGTCTTCGGGCCCAGCACTGAGCGCGCAGTCCGATCCTTTCAGCAGTCAAAGGGCATCGCTGCGGATGGGGTCGTCGGCCGGGTCACGTGGATCAATATCGATGAAGCCGACCAGAGCGAGCCAGGTCTCCGCCTTGGCTCAACCGGCCTGCCAGTCCGCCGCCTTCAGAGTCGGATGAGTGCGGTTGGTTTCGACACAGGCGGGGTCGATGGACGCTTCAGCCCGAAAACAGAAGCGGCAGTGAGACAGCTTCAGCAACGGTTTGGCCTTGCTGTGGACGGCGTCGTGGGCGCGAAAACTTGGGCGGTTGTTGCTGCACTGGAGAACGAAGGGTCGGCGAGCTGACTGAGATGGATCATCGGGGGTGGCTGCACTCCGATCGCACATCATTTCGGATCGGGCGAAGCAGCGCAGGTTTGGTCGAGGAGAGCAGGTATGGCGAACGAGATCCAACAACCCAAGCCGTTCGATTTGGTAGGCAACCCGATCCTGATCGGAGGAATTGGCTCAGGGTTTGAGGCCATTCTTCAATATCGCGTCCATGACGGTCATAATGAGCGCACAGGCCACTTCATGGTTGGTGGCGGGACCGGTGAGCACGGACAGTTCCACCTGTCGATTGACGTATCTGGAGCCGTCTTCCAGTTGGACCGTCTGTTCGTCGAGGTGTTCGAGCAGAGCGCAGCAGACGGCTCAGAAATCAACAAGGTGATTGTCCCTGTTATCTTCGGACCTAATATCGTACCCGGGTACGTGGGCTTCCGTCTTCATACGGTCCAGCGTGGCGACACACTTGCGAAGATCTCCCGCGATCACTACGGCGATCCCGGCCGTTTCCAGGATATCGTCAGGGCAAATCCACTGGTCATCAGTGACCCTGATCGGATCTTCCCCGGTCAGGTGCTTAAGATACCAGTCGGCGCGTAATGAGTATGCAAGACAGGTCACAACAAGATGAGCGGTGATGAGAGCGTGATGCAAACCGGTCGAGCCGGGATCAGGACAACCCGAGGTATCGTCAGAGCTGCGAGGTCGCTAAGTTGTTGGGGACCTGATCCGCGGACTTACATCAGGGCCCGCGGCCACATAAGCCGCACTTACAGGCCGTAGATATGACTGCCCCGACCACTTGCAGCCACGTTCAACAAAACCCTTGCCGGCAGGGAGCGTCCAGATATGACGGTGCCGGCCAAACACATGGCTCCCCACGACCAGATCGTCAAAACGCCAAAAACTCCTTGCCACGTAGGCGCCGTCTACAAAGGCTTTATCGGAAATTACGCTGAGTGTTTCTCCGCACAGGCATCATCCCCGCCATGATCTACAGTAACTTGGGGGCTTAGCACCGTCGCGGAGACACGCGCATGGACACCGACACTCGCACCCAATCCCAGGCAACCCAAGTGGCACCTGAGGCCCAGAGTAGGTTTGGAGCCTTACACTCACTAGTCACCGAGTTCATCACAGGGGGGCGGCCAGACCCGGATAACCCTCAGCCCCCTGGTCCTTGGGACCCAGTAATTCGCCAGACCCTGACGCGGATCAGGGACCGTCTAGGGCCACACCCTGATCCATGGAAGGTCATGGGTTCTGTCTCAGACATATCGGATATGGTCAGTCTCAATCCGCAGCCTCTTCCACCCAAAGCACTGTTCTCGATCATGCTTGCCGAAGAGGTAATCAACCATGTGTCGCGCCTGCAGGACATCGCTGACATAGCGGGCCAGTCCGGCTCACCCGCCCGGGATTACATGGCGCGGTTTGTCGACGACATCGAACTTTGCCCGCCTTATCGGAAGTGGCCGTTCCCACCGCCGAAGCGCGGAGAGACTTTGTTCGATCCGGTTGATATCGTCACCATGGGCGTTGCCTTCACGCATTTGGCCGAAACTGTTCCTGACGAGAGGCTCCGCGGCGATATCCAAGGCATGGGTGCAAGGCTCATGGAGAAGGGCACAGCCCGGATGTAACAAGCTGGAGGAGGGCCTCCCAGAGCGGCTCTCCTCTCCACCTAACAGTTCCATTGAGGGTGTTCTGCGAATTACAGGCCCATCGGGGAGACTCACTCTTGTCCTGCATTGTACGTCTGCGCCCGCATTCCCGCCGAGGTGATCAGTCTTAAGGTCTGGCCCTATTTTCGCTTTCACATGAGCGTGCGCATGGTAGAGGAGATGCTGGCCGCGCGTGGAACTGAGGTCCGCCACGAAACGGTTCGGCGCCGGACTGAGAAGTTTGGACGGGAGTTTGCCAATCGCATTCGCCAGCGCCCTCCTAGGTCGGGCGATTGGTGGCATCTCGAAGGGGTGGTGATCACCATTGCGAGGAAGAAGCGTTGGCTCTGGGGGGCTGTGGATCAGGGCGGCTTTGTCCTGGATATTCTTCTCTAGAGCCATCGAGACTGCAACGCCGCCAAGCGCCTGCAGCGCAAGCTGTTGAAGAAGATCGCCATGGCTCTGCGGGTGATGGTCACAAACAAAATTGGGTTCTACGGTGCGGCTCGCAGGGACATGGATCTCGGCACCGAGCATCGGCAGCACAAAGGTTCAAACAAACGGGCGGAAAACTCACACGAACTCACCCGCCGACGCGAGCGCCAAATGAAGCGCTTCAAGTCGGCCGGGCAGGCGCAACGTGTTCTCTCAATTCACAACTCGATCAGCAATTTGTTTCACCTACGGCGTCATCAATTGACTGCCACCACCTATCGCAATGCTCGAAAGGCAGCCTTCGAGGCTGATTGGACATCACCTGTGCGGCACTTGCCGTGTGAAATCGAGACTTATTTCGCCTTGGTGATGGCGAACGCCGGTAATGTGACGATGTCGAAAGAACAATCCTCATCTGAACAGCATGGTGTTCTCGATTTCAGCTTGTAGTAGCACTATTCATGAGACCTGTGCGCGGGTGGCCTCGACCCGTGGCTGTTTGGGTGATTCAATAGGGCCGCTGGACATGACTGGAGCGGTCCCATGGCACGCCGTCAGATTGGACAGGAAGTCTTCACGTTTGTCGCCGATCCTATATCCCATCGCGGCGCACTGGACCGGCTGTCAGAGCTGATCGACTGGTCCTTGCTGGATCGACACCTGGCCGACATCTACGCCGCTGCCAAGGGCGAACCAGCCTGGCCACCGCTGGCCCTGTTTCGCGCCCTACTGCTGGCCGTCTGGTATGACTTATCGGATGTGAAGTTGGCCGAAGCGCTGGAAGACCGCGCCTCATTCCGGCGCTTCTGCGGGTTCGCCGCCCACGAGCCTACGCCAGAGCGCACCGCCTTCGTGCGGTTCCGGCGGGAGCTGGTGGGGCGCTCGCTCGACAAGGTGCTGTTCGATGAGGTGACGCGCCAACTCAAAGCCCAAGCCATCACCATCAAGACAGGCACGCTAGTGGATGCCACGGTCATTTCCTCGGCAAGTGCTCGGGATGAGGAGGCCGCCTGGGCCGGGCACAAACGACGTAGGGCCATCCACGGCTTCAAAGCGCATGTGTCAGCCGACGCCGACACGGCCCTCGTGGAGGAATTGACCGTCACCCCTGGCAATGTCAACGACGGGCGCGCTGGCGGCGTGGTCCTGCCGGATGATCCTGGCGATGTTTATGCCGACAGCGCCTACCGCGGAACAGCCTTTGCCTCTGCCGTGCAGAGCAAAGGCGGATGCCCACGCGTGGTCCAGACAGGCGTGTGGGGCCGACCTGGTGGCAATGCCTTACGCAAGCTGCGGGCGTGGAACCATCAAGTCCAGCATGTGCGCTGCCGGATCGAGAAGATCTTTGGCACCTGGAAGCGCAGCTACGGCCTACGACGTATGCGCTGGACAGGATTAGCGAAAGCGGCCCTGCAGGTCAGATTGACCGCTATCGCCTACAACCTGAAACGCACGGCGGTGATCCTGATACCGGAGGCTGCCTGATCAGGGGCGAAGTGTGCCTTCAGACATCCCCAACGGGAGCATTGGTTGTCAACACTGCCAGTCTCGGAAAGCGACGTGGGGGACTTCCCTCACGGTCATCACGACCGCGATTTGACCACCCGCGCACAGGTCTCATCACACGGTCGCTTTGTGCTGATAAGAATAAATTCTACTACGCACTCTCCACTAAAGATGCCAATGCAAAATGTCTGACCGTTAAATAGCGCTCCATTTTGTGACAGATCTTGATGAGCTTTACCATCGAGCTTGAGCCAATTTGCACAAAACGGCTTCAATCCGGAAGACCAGCCTTTATCAGACCTTCCAAGTACCGGATGGCTCCTGGTGACGACCGGTATAATTTCCGGACTTTTCCTACATGGTAGTCCGGTTCATAAGCTAACAACTGCTCTACTGCTCGAGTAGCTTCATCAATGCGATCAAGATGAGCAAGGCTTGCAATCAAAGGCCGGTAGCTTGCAGTCCAGGTATCCTGTTCGCTGATGGCTCGCTGAGCCCACCTGATGCTCTCGTCGTATTGTCCGTCCATACACAGCGCAACGGCCAAGCCGGAGAGCATCGCGACCATAGTCCGGTCGAAGGGGCTCAACCGCATCGCAGCGTGGAAATGAGGTATCGCCTCTTGCTGAAGGCCTGCCCAGCAGCGGACCCATCCACTCATGGTATAGGCGGGGGCGCAGCTTGGGTTCAGGATGAGTGCGCGGTCAAGAAGGAATAGGGCCATATCCAGATTATGGGCAAGGTATCCGATCGCCTGCGCCGACATCCAAAGAACAGTCGGATCGTCCCGCTCCCGCTCAACTGCGAGCCGGGCGGCTGCAACCCCTTCCTGACTGTGCTTGGTGATATCTTGGCTCCAGCCCTGTGCAATGTAGTAGACGTAGCACCAAGCCTTCAAAGCGTTCGGTTGCGCATAGCCGCGATCGTTGATCGTGATTGGCTCGAGTAGGTGCAGCGATTCCTCGACGCTGTCCCGAGTGCCCTCATAAAACTTTCCGAGTGCCCGGAGGAACTGATCATAGGAGCTAAGTTTCTCAGGATGCGTGCGTTTGACCCTTTCTATTTCGGCGCGACGAAGATGGGGCTCAATTGCAGCGGCAACATTGTCTGTGATGGTGTCTTGGAGTTCGAAAACCTCCTGCACATCGCCGTCATACCGGCCAGCCCAGATTTGAGTCTCGGTTTCCGCTTCAAGTAGGCGCCCCGTGATGCGCAGACGGTTGCCCGAGCGCCTCACGCTGCCATCAAGAAGATAGCGCACGCCGAGATCGGCGCCTATGCGCCTTGGACTGACCGGAGTTCCCTTGTAGATAAAAGTGGAGTCACGAGCACTCACGAAAAGCCATTTCATTCGGCCAAGCGCTGTCAGGATGTCCTCGACAATGCCGTCCGCTAGATAATCGGCTTCACGATCATCGCTCAGGTTTCGGAATGGCAGAACGGCGATTGAGGGTTTGTTGGGTAATTTCAGGAGTGGAAAAGGGCGGCTTCCATGAGGCGCAGTATGCGCGGGGGGATGTGCCCCTCTTGAAATGTAGACTTGTATGGGGCGAGCGATGTTCTTCAAGGTATGCTCACCGCGATCCTCAAACCGGAGGCTTAGTCTGCCGTGTAACTCATCAAAAACTTTGGACGATATACATATGCTTCCCGGTGCGGCGATCTCCTGCAGACGGACCGCCACGTTGACGCCGTCGCCATACAGATCCCCATCAGGTCCGCAAATGATGTCTCCCAGATTGATCCCAATTCGAAGCAGGATTCGTCTGTCATCGGCCTCTGAGTTGGCGCGCTCCTCCAATTGGCGTTGAGCTTCGAAAGCGCAGATGACAGCCTCAACAGGGCTCACGAATTCAATGATCGCGCCATCACCCGTGGTCTTGATAAACCGCCCGTGGTGTTTCCTCACAGTGGGTTCTGCAACTTCCGTCATGATTCTCTGCATGGCAGCGAGTGTGCCCACCTCATCCCGCTCCATCATGGCCGTCGAGCCGACAACATCAGCGACGAGAATCGCTGCGAGGCGACGTGGTCCTGCTGCAGAGCTGACCACTGAAGACGTTGCTTGGCCTTCTACCATAACTCTACCATCAAACTGGCTCGTTTATGCAGTCGATGCAGAAGGTCAGTAATGCTCCCTTACTATTAGGGGCTACTCAGTTGTAAGACGTTGGCTCATCGGTGACAATACAGCAGCAATCAAGCATTCTCAAGCTCAGTGTATCAGGATTATCCTTGGCACTTAGATAAACGTTTCTCCTGGCCCATACCTTTCGGGAGGGAGTATGCGCAATATTGTTTTGTTGAGAGTCGCATCTATACTGGCGGCACTGACCTGCCCCGTTGGGGCTTACGCTCAGGCGGATCCGGCAAAGCCATCCTCCAAGCCGGCTTTCTTGGATCAGGGCTGGAGCGGGGACGACCGGACACGGTTCCGCACTGCTTCTCAGCGCTCGCAGTTGATGCTCTATAGCTGGCTTATCGTTGTGGAGAGACCAACCAGCGAAGAAATGTTCCTAGATGATGAGTACACCCGTTTACAATATGTTCCTCACAGCCGAATATGGCTACGGGATGGGCGAAGTCCAATAGATTATCCATTGATGTCGTTGTGGCGGCGACGAGAAGAGATGAGGTTTAAATCGGCATGAATTGCGCCGAATACCATTCAAACCAATTGGAAATTGAACAATCACGCCTGAAGATCGACGTCGGTCCGGCCATCACTGATAAGTTAGCTTTTATGGAGGATTGTGATTGGCGTTAGCCCGAGAGGAAGGTAGACATCACTGCGACTTTCTAGTTAGAGATGCTCAAAGTACTCACGTTGCTAGGCTCGTAATATCCAAGAAACAGTTCGGCTGCGGCTCAGTACACCATTGGGGCCACTAAAATTGAGTAATGCCTCAGCCCTGTAGGTGTGCCGTTTGGCACAGAGGGCAGTCGTCTATTTCTTTCATAGTGTTTCTGCGCTGCGACTAGGCGCTCATCGGAGGAGACACCCATGGCTAAGCAATATACTGTTTTGCGTGGTCTCAACCAATCCAGGACTAGGGAGCCATTCGCTGTCGGGCCTAGCCCAACCGGTCTTGAGGCGCTCATCGCCGCACAGGCAATCCCCCAAGTTGAAGTCCGGACCTTGAACAAGATAGAAGTCTTGGACACAGCCCGCGATCCCGAGGTTAAAGGGATCGCTCCAGTCATGCCCATCAAACTGATCGAACCCACCAGTGCTGACGATGTCAATGCTACTGCAGGTGATGCATGGGGAATCAGCGCCGTCCGCGCAGACGTTTCTGCGTTCAATGGCGACGGTGTGGTGGTGTCCGTGCTCGATACAGGTATTGATCCCAACCATTCGGCTTTCCAGGGTATCACTCTCGTCCAGAAGGATTTCACCGGCGAGGGTGACGGCGACGGTCACGGACATGGGACCCACTGCGCAGGCACCGTTTTCGGGCGCGACGTAAACGGGACCCGCATTGGTGTTGCTCGAGGAGTTAAGAAGGCGCTTATCGGTAAGGTTCTCGGAACGAACGGCGGCGGGGACTCCGACATGCTGTTTCAAGGCATCACATGGGCTATAGAAAATCAGGCTGATGTCGTATCGATGTCGCTTGGCTTCGACTTTCCAGGATTCGTTGATCAGATGGTTTCAAACGGCCTACCAGTACCGGCTGCTACATCGATTGCCCTTGAAGGGTATCGTGCCAATCTTCGCATGTTCGATGCTCTGATGCAGATGATCCGGGCGAGGGCGGCGTTCGGTCAGGGTACAGTGGTCGTAGCGGCGTCGGGGAACGAAAGCGAGCGCACGGCCCAGAAGCCGTACGAAGTCGCCGTATCGATCCCTGCAGCTGCTGAAGGCATCATTTCGGTTGGAGCATTGGGAAGGGCGGGCAACGCACTGGACGTGGCTTCCTTCTCAAATACGTTTCCGCAGATCAGCGCCCCTGGCGTCGACATCATATCGGCACGCAAAGGAGGCGGTCTGATCTCCATGAACGGCACGAGCATGGCAACCCCTCACGTCGCGGGTGTCGCCGCCTTGTGGTGGGACTTCATGAGACAGTCTGATACCCCGGCCAATGCACTCGGTATCTCGTCCAAGCTGCTTGCAACGGCACGGAGTAACGTCTTCGCTGCTAATGTAGATCCTACCGACCGAGGTATGGGGATTGTCACTGCGCCGTAGTTGCCTACCCAAAATCGGGTTGCACAGTTGCTGGGAATGATAGTTCCCAGCAACTGCCCATAGAGTGAGCCGCGAAGATAGCTTCCACTGGTTCTTGGCGAAAGGCAGGAGTAGCAGTTCACACGAGTAGAACTACCGTGCATAGTTGTACTCCACCGCACTTAAACGTCTGACTGGTAGACGAGTATTTGGAAGCCCAGATGTGTTCAGTACTTTGCATATCCTTAAAGAGGATTGCAGGACAAGCTTTAGCGTGATAGGTTTGTTATCAGTTAGCCGTATCGTGTTGCTTTGTGCACAGTAGTTCATGAAACTCAGGTGGTGTGCCCAAGCCGATCGTCAGCGTCGGTCCAAAGACACGTCAATCAACTCATCTCCTTTAGCCGCTCTTCTTGGCTAGGAACAGCGTACCAGTGATCACATAGCAGCCAGGAAACGCGAGCAGGCTCTGCATTGTGCGGTTCCGGATTTTGGGCATTTTTGACGCGGTAGCCTCCTGGACCCTGAACAGGAAGACGTGTTTGTGAAACTCTCCCCGTGTCGAAGGAATGTCACATCGCGCAAAAGACTTGTTTCAGGTGGTCCTAACATAAACTCACACGCACGAAGGTAAGGTTTTTTCGGGAAGCAGTAGTACAAATCGCTCTAAATCGTCCATTTTGGAGAAGCTCACCATGACTGTCTTGTTTCAGACGCACAGTGGAAGAGAAAAATTCGAGCCCCAAGAAGGTAGAGTTGGAGCCACTCCGCGGGTTTCAAGCAACATGCGCATCCGTGTTGCGGCTCCGCCGGCTGGGACCGATATTGCCGTCGATGAGCAGGCGGACTTCGGATATTTGGTCCCGCCGCTAGACGCCCCCGAGCATTATCTGCCAGAGACTGCTGAAACCCTCGGTGAACTCGATGAGCTCGGCAACCTCATGATTGACGCAGTCGAGCCTGAAGATGCCACCGATGAGACATCGGCTGCAGACTCCACTATGCCTCCTGTACTAACTTATTGGGGCCAGTTCCTCGACCACGAGCTAACTGCTCGAACAGACCGGGAGAGCATCATCACAAGTGTGGTCAATGCGCATCCTCCGGTGTCATCCTCAACAGTCGAAAGCCAGTTCCGAAATGCGCGGACCCCACGATTCGATCTCGACAGCGTTTATGGCGGCTCACCTATCGGTCCAGGCGTTACCGCCGACGTGGTTACCGTCATTTCAGGCATGCGGCATCCAACGCATGTGAATAAAATGCGGGTTGGAACTGCCGTCGATCCTGGGCCACTTCCTGACAGTCTCGATGAGCATCGCGATCTGCCGCGCTATGTCCAGATCCAGGCCTCCGTACGCGATGCCGCCCTCAGACTTGCCCAAGCATCAATGAGCCAAGAGGAGTTTGAGAGATTTTCATCTGAACTCGGCCAAAGGGCATTAATTGGCGACACTCGCAACGACGAGAACCTCGTGGTCGCGCAGTTTCATCTCAGCTTCCTCCGTTTTCATAACAAGGCTGTTGATTTCCTCGCCAGCTACAAGACAGGATGGCTGCCGGATTTCGCCTCAGCTCAAATGTTGACGCGACTGCATTATCAGTGGCTCATTATAGAGGGGTATCTAAAGGGCGTTTGTGACCCTACGGTAGTGGACAGAGTGGTTCAGGATCGCGCATCGCACTTTTTCAGGTTTAGAGCGGAATTCGATGCACGACGTCAAAACACCCGGCTCGGCAACGCGCTGCCGCTCGAGTTTTCTGTGGCGGCTTACCGGTTCGGGCACTCGATGGTTCGTGCATTCTATGACTACAACAAGAATTTCGGCCGTCCTGGTAGCGGAATCTTGCCGAATGCCACACTCAACCTTCTGTTTGGGTTCACCGGCGGCGGCGGGAACATAGCTGGTGATAAAAAACTGCCCAAAAACTGGGTGATTGACTGGACCCGATTCATCGGGGTTGCGCCGCATGATTCATCTGACGGGCAGCCTGCACGGGTTGCACGCAAGATCGATACGGATCTCGCGCCCTCTCTCGGAAAGATGATAAAAGAGGGCAATGACGAGGCGGACGTGCAGTTGAAGGCACTGTTCAAGCACCTCGCCCGTCGCAATCTCCGACGAGGCTACAATCTGCGGCTCGCAACAGGGCAAGCCGTCCATCAATATCTCCAGCAGCACGGCGCCGTTGAAACGGGTCCGATCACTGACGTCTCGACGATTATCAACGCAAAGCCGTCATTGCGGGAGTTCCTGAGAAACACGCAGTCGAAGATGCACCAGCGCACTCCACTGTGGTTCTACCTCTTGGCCGAGGCAGAGGCCGGTGGCGGAAACCGGCTGGGTGAACTCGGAAGTTGGCTCGTCGCATCGACTTTCATTGGCGTGCTGCTCGCTGACCCAGACTCCGCCCTCTCGCGAGGGTTTGCACCGAGCCAAAGCCCTCTCAGAATGCCTGACAACAGTGAAATTGACTCTCTCGCCAAGTGGATGAGTTTCGCAAGAGTGATGCCATAGGGTCTGAATGGATCGCGGACCGCAGCGTGAGCCTTAAGTCGCTTCGGCCGCGACTCAACTCTTCAAGTTGCTTGGTGGCGAGCTCTTTTCCGACTGTGAGATGATGTCTGAAGTCAAGGAGAGACCGATGATCTTTGATGGGGATCTTCGCGTCGCTGCCGAGGCGGCACAACGCTGGCGCGCGCGTGAGGCGCAGCGGGCGGGGCGTGAGGGCAAGTCCGTGGCCGCCGTGGAGACGCCCCAACGCATTGAAGCCCGGCTCAAGCGGCTTACCGCTGCCGCAACGGCGCCATCCCGTGTCCTCAAGGCCGGACCACCGCTTCCAGAAGCTCAGGTGCTGCGCGCCATTGGACTGGAGCGCACCATCGGTCGTAGCGACTTTCAGGGAATCGCTTTCCTGGAATTGGCTCTGGCAGTGTCGCGCTTCGTAGGTAGGGTCAGCATTCGCTCCGCCCCCAGCCGCGGTGTCGGTTTCGGCACCGGCTTCATGGTGTCACCGCGTCTGTTGCTGACCAACAATCATGTCCTGCCCGCGCCTGGATCAGCGCAGTTCAGCGAGGTTGAGTTCGACTATCAGAACGATCGCGCTGGCCGCCCACTGCCGCTCGTGCCATTCGCGCTGGAGCCGCAGACCTTCTTCATGACCGACGTGGAGCTCGATTTCACGCTCGTTGCGGTCGCCGAGGGCTCGCGACAGGATACGCCCGCGCCCCTAGCCCACTATGGTTGGTCACGGTTGATTGCTGAGGAAGGCAAGATCCTGATCGGCGAGCACGTAAACATCATCCAGCATCCAAAGGGCCAGCATAAACAGTTCGTCTCACGCGCCAACGAGCTCGTCGACATCCTGGAGAGCCACCTTCACTACATCACCGACACCGAGCAGGGGTCGTCGGGGTCTCCCGTCTACAATGACCAGTGGGAGGTGGTGGCGCTGCACCACTCCGGTGTCCCAAGAATGGAGAACGGACAGTACATAGCCAAGGACGGCCGCCCTTGGGATGGTCGAGACAGCGACGAAATTGATTGGATTGCGAACGAGGGCGTGCGGGTCAGCCGTATGGTCCGCCACATTGAGGCCCGCTCACTCGACCGTGACGCTGCCCGGTTGCGCGATGACCTCCTGAACCGTGAGCCGCCCAGCCCACTGGAAGCTGCCGAGATGGCGGCGCACGCCGCTGCCCAATCCAACGGACGGAGCAAGCTCGTGAGCATCGCCGCCCCAGCCCAGGCCGGAGCCGCCGCCCGGCCGGCTGGCACCAGCTTCACCATACCCCTTCATATCACGATAGAGCTGGGAGCGCCGGAGGAGTCGGCTACGGATAGGGGAGGCTCTCCGGCAGAGGCCCCTCCCGCGGCCGGCGCGGGCTCACCCGAACTGGTCCGCGCACTTGCTGAGCTGAAGGACGCTCCAAATCGGCCCTACTACGATGCCCAAGCGGACGACCGCGCCCGGAACCTTTACTATCGTGACCTGGACGGCAACGCCGAACCGGCGGTGCTGTTCAAGGCCATGCACGCCCTCCTGCGGCGGACTCACAAGACCGAGTTGCGCTACAAGCCAGCCCTCCACGTCTATCCCTGGGTGGACCTCCGGCCCGGCTCCCCGCCCAGTATTCGGAGTATCTACTCAAACAAGGGTTTCGATCCCCGCGAGCTGATCGAGGCGGACTTCCACCTGGACATGGAGCGGGAGCGGCTGCGCGAGACGCTGAAGCGGGAGGGCGCCACTGTGCTGGAGAGCGCACTGGACCTACTTGAGGCCAGCCTACCGTATAACTGTGAGCACGTCGTGCCGCAATCTTGGTTCGCCAAACGGGAGCCGATGCGCGGAGACCTGCACCACCTTTTCGCCTGTGAGTCGCGCTGCAATAGTTTCCGAAGCAATACGCCATACTTTGACTTTCCTGAGTTCCAGGAGGCAATCCGCAACGAGTGCGGCAAGTCGGAAGCGCAGGGCTTCGAACCTTTCGCTGGAAAGGGAGCCGTGGCGCGAGCGACCCTTTACTTCCTGCTCCGTTACCCCGGTGAGATAGACGACAGCGCCAAGGAGTACAGCAAAAGCGACCTCACTACCCTACTGGACTGGCACCGACGCCACCCTGTGGACGAATACGAGCGGCACCGGAATGCCGCAATTTTTGAGAAACAGGGCAATCGAAACCCGTTGGTCGATCAGCCATCATGGGCAGAGCGCATCGACTTCGCCGCCGGATTAGGCCGGCGCGGCCGGGAAATCGCGGAAGTACGGCCAAGCGGTGACGAGCCCGAGCAGTTGGACCAGGTCTTGCGCGCCCTAGCCGCCCTGGACGCCCGAACTCCGTCCGCAGCGGCCCTGACTGAGGCTGTCGCAGACTTCGGGGCCTATGAGGGACTGCCGCCGGAAGTGGCGCTGCTGGACGAGGGTCGGACCGTGAAGCTCCTCAAACCTCTAACCTACATCTCCGAGATCGGTGAGCGCTGGCCGGTAGAGGCTGGGGTGGTGGTTGACGGCGCTTCCATTCCTCGGGCCTTCTGGAGCCTGATCGGCGGTCCCTTCGAGGGACGCTATCGCAACGCCTCCATAATCCACGACCGCTTCTGTGATCTGCGTAGCCGCTCTTGGGAGCTGACCCACCGCATGTTCCATGACGCCATGCGTTGCAGCGGCGTGCCGCTTCTCAAGGCCAAGGTAATGTTTTACGCCGTGTACCGCTTTGGCCCGCGCTGGACGGTAGGGCAGGAGGCAACCGGCTCTGTCCTGACCTTCGAGCGGCGCGCGCCTACCGACGCCGACGCCCTCAGCCTGCTGGAGGATGCCCGGACGATCTATACTGAGAATCCTTCTCTTCAGGAGATCGAGGCTATGGCCGACGCCCGAGGCTGAAGCCGCCCGGCTCTGTCGCGAATTTTGAATAACGACAGAGAGAGGACCCTTCTACCCACAGGCCTCACGCAGTCAGGATACTGAACTGCTCAGCGAGGGACAACTGCGAGCCACGGGCGTATTTTGCCTGTCCCTTCCGTATCATGGGAACTATCTTGATGTCTTCCAAGATCGCCCGAGCCGATATCAGGCTGGTATCTACGGCACCATCACCAAGAGCCATCCTGAGGGTTGTCGGATCCGCGATGCAAGCGCCTCTCCCTTAGGTCACAAGGTGCATCGTAGAAGCTGCCGCCGAAGTGTAGTACGACGACCTTGTTCTCGTCGCCCCGTAGCTACTTCTATAATCTCCAATAGTGGTATGTTTCTTTGTTGGTCGGTTGGTGGCATACTGAAGTAAATCACGCCTTGGCACCAAGCGTGACCTGTCGCGGAACAAGTATCGAGTTGCGCGCAAGTTTACAGGATTATTGACAAGCCACCGAGCAGGAAGCGTCTTATGAACCGGACCTGCCGCTGCTTCAATTGCATCTGACGAAGGGGGCGGTCTGCCCCTGATGTACATCGATAGTATGCGAGCAGGATTGTCGCAACATACCGCTTAATCGTCGCGTACTTCTCTGGAAGTGGAGAGAACCTAATGCGTCAGCAATTGTTGTCCGGCCTCCTGACGGCGACAGTATCGGCAGCGCAATCTTGGGCCGCGGACACTCCGACAATTTTCGTTGATCAAGGGCCAGACTGGACGCAAACGACACGCGCTGACTTTTACAGCCGCGATCAAGGCGCCAGGATGATCCCACTGGCTTGGCTGCAGGCGTTAAAGCAACCTAACGGCCAGCCATTCTTAGCCGATAGTCTCGTAAGATACGGTTATCTGCCAAATCCAGCGAACAGCAATGGCCTGCCTGTCGGCTTCACCGCGTCCGGACCAGGGGGAGCCCGAATTGCTGGTATGACCTGCTCGGCCTGCCATACGCGGCAGATCACAGCAGAAGGCAAGACGTACCGGATCGATGGTGGACCAGCCATTGTTGATTTCCAGAGCTTTCTGACCGATCTCGACTCCGCAGTCGGGCAGATCCTCGCCAGCGACGTAGCATTCCAACCGTTCGCCGTCGCGGTACTCGGTTCCGCCACGCCGGATCCTGACGATATTGCAGCGCTACGTCAGCGAGTGGACGCCTGGTACCTGCGTTACCATACGCTGATGACGCGGGCCTTGCCGAAAGATGCTCCTTGGGGGCCTGCGCGGCTCGACGCAGTCGGTATGATCTTCAACCGCCTCACGGGACTCGACCTTGGGCCGCCGCCGAGTCTCCTTATCCCCGAGAACATCAGGCGTGCGGATGCTCCCACGCGCTATCCATTCCTTTGGAACGCGCCGAAGCAGGACAAGATCCAGTGGCCAGGCTTCGCCGATAATGGCAACGACGTTCTCGCCCTCGCTCGCAACCTAGGGCAGGTGATCGGCGTATTCGGCGTATTCGAGCCGAGGAAAGAGGGGTTCTTCGTCAACTTCCTCAATAACAACTCGGCGAATTTTGACAGCCTGGGTAGGATAGAGGATCTGCTCAAGCAGCTCGGCCCACCGAAATGGCCGTGGTTGGTGGACACCAACCTCGCAGCTCAGGGGAAAGTGATCTTTGATCGGCCAACGGCACAAGGCGGTTGCAACGACTGCCACGGGATCAGGCCCGGGAACGTTCGGTTCCCGGGCGTGCAGACCTGGGCGACACCAGTCCAGGATGTCGGAACCGACACCCGGGAATACGACGTTCTAGCATGGACCGCCAAGACCGGTGCGCTGCAGGGTGCCTTTATTCCATTCATCACCAAGCCATTGCAGGAAACCGATCTTGCCTTCAACATTCTCGGGACCTCCGTGATCGGCTCGATCACGCAGCATGTGCTGAGCAACGGCGGCGATGTGCTGACTGGCGCAGCTCAGGTTGCACAAGCCCAAGGAGGGCAGGAAACCCCTGCAACAGGGCTGGCACGTCCAGCGGGCCCAACGCGACTGCCACCATCTTTGAGAGATCTTCAGGGGGCCTTCAATGCCCCAACCCCGCTGCTGGAAAAGCTTAAGACGGAAGGCACCCAGACACCGGGCATTCCAGCTCCAACGGCTGCCGCAGCAGCACCTCCGAGAGGCGCTTACGAGTCTCGGGTCATGCAAGGAATCTGGGCTGCTGCGCCGTATCTGCACAACGGCTCGGTTCCGACGCTCGCCGAACTGCTTAAACCAGTATCTGAGCGCGTGAAGGCATTTAAAATAGGATCCAATTACGACACGGTCAATGTCGGCCTTGCAGTAGAGCAGACGCAGTTCAACTACACCTTGACCACGACTGATTGCAGTGACCGCAACTCGGGCAACAGCCGCTGCGGACACGAGTTTGGGACGCAGTTATCGTCTGAAGAGAAGAAGGCGCTTCTGGAGTACCTGAAGACCCTTTAACTCTAGTGTGGCTGGTTGGGTCGCAAATCTGGAGCAGGGACGCGAAACCGGCCGACGCTCCGTCACAGGCTGCAAGCAGATCGAACTGCTCTGCAAGTTAAGGCTGCGGATTGTGGGCATACTTCGCCTGTCCTTTCCGCATCATATGAACCATCGCGATGCCGCCCAAGATCGTCCGAGCGAACGCCATCGACTTGAACCCGAGCATCGGGCGAATGCGCCAAATAAGTACCAGTAGGCCAATAGGTAGTTGTGTCGTTCCTCGACGCCGGCGAGCCCCAGATAAGTGGCAGGATCATCACTTTGGCGCATGCACCGGTGCCATGCACAGAAGGGTTCAGGAGCAGGAGCCGAAGTCCTGCACTTAGAGCGTCTAACAAAGCCGTTCGCATTGGGTGAAGCAGATAAGCGCGCATCCGAGTGTGGTGAAGGCGAGATGGATGTCCTCGCGTCGTTCATAGCGAATGGAGAGACGGCGGAAGCGATTGAGCCAAGCCAGTGTGCGCTCTACCACCCAGCGATGCCGTTCCAGGCGCTCACTGTCGTTCACACCGCGGCGGGCAATCCTGGGCACAATGGAGCGCCGTCGGCATTCGGTCCGGCAGCGCCGATGATCATAGGCCTTGTCGGCGTGCAGTTTATGAGGCCTGCACCTGGGACGTCCCCGGCCATGCCGCACCGGCTGCACAGCATCGAGAGTGGGTGCGAGCATCAGGCGGTCGTGCCGGTTAGCCTCACTCAGGCTGAAACCGAGCGGTGTGCCCGTCCAGTCGACCACAACATGGCGCTTCGTGCCCGGTTTGCCGCGATCCGTCGGGTTCGGGCCGGTGGCAGCGCCCCCTTTTGGGCCTCAATGGACGAAGCGTTGAGCGAGGCCCGGCTCCAGTCGAGTTGGTCGGCGTCTGCCAGACGCTCCAGCAGGATGCGACGCAGGCGCGTCCACACACCGGCCGCCCGCCAATCGCGCAACCGGCGCCAGCACGTCATGCCCGAGCAGCCGATCTCGGCGGGCACTATCTCCCAGGGAATGCCCGAGCACAGGACAAAGAGGATGCCAGCCAGCGCCGCCCGGTCATCGACTCGCGGCCGACCACCTCTGGGCTTGGCCGGTTCAGGAGAAGGAGCGGCTCAATCACCGCTCACAGAGCATTGGGAACAAGGGGTTTGGCCATGCCAAACCAATGTACTCACCCCGGTTTTGTTAGGCGCTCTTATTCTAGTGGCGTTCTAGGTGCTGTAAAATGGGCATAGCCGGCGATGAGCGGTTTTGGGTCGCGCGCAGAAGGGTCCGACAAACCGCATTTTAAGATCATTGGCGATAACCCGCACATCATCGACGTGAGGAGGTCGGGGGCGATGCCGAGCCAATACGCCCGCGGCACCTTGACGATCGCATCAAGGCCGACCGCCTGGCAGTTGCCCACACACGCCATAATCATCAGCCCTCAACTCGCCTAAGCCCAAGCCCCTCAGCCAAGTCGTTCTCAGGTGCCAAACGGCTCACTCGTGCAATAAAGCGTTAGTTGAAATTCTTCAGAAATCTGGTAAAATCTTAGTGTTAGGGGCAGTTTACCTTTGCTACGAGGTGTGGCTATGTCCGATAAATTTAACCTTACCCCAACTCTCGGACGTGGAACTGTTATGATGTCTCTTGTGGCGGCAGTAGCTTGCGCGGCAGCTGTCGATCCAGGCCAAATTGCGCCCTCTACAGAATATAAATCCAACGGCCATGATCTTTCGCCGCATATCGAAGCTCTGGCCATGCAAATACGCAAATTAGATCCTATTTTCGATCAGAATTCATCGCCAAGTGTGCAACTGGCGCAGTGGCGGAACTACTAAAAACTCACAGGTCTAGGGATATGCCCGCTGTAATGTCTTCGGGCACTACCCATGAGGTGTTTGCACGGCGATTAAAGTTGCTTGTCCTGCAGCCGACGCCGTTCTGCAATATTGATTGCTCCTACTGCTACCTCTCCAACCGCACGTCTAAAGCAAGGATGAGCCTTCAGACTCTGGATCTCGCGTGTCGGCGCATATTCGAGAGTTCTCTTATTGGATCCAGCCTTGACGTTGCTTGGCATGGCGGAGAACCCCTCACCGTTCCAATCGATTGGTATTTAGAAGCCGTCGATCTCATGGCCAAGCGGTCGAACGGGGAAGTTGAGTTGCAGCACTTTTTCCAGACTAACGGATTGCTGATTAACTCCAAATGGATTCGATTTTTCTTTGAGATAGGAGCGAAGGTCGGGATCAGCATCGACGGGCCCGCCGATCTGCACGATGCAAATAGGCGTGCGCGTCACGGGCGCGGCACTCATGAGAAAGTCATGGCCGCGGTGCACCTCCTGCAGGAGCACAGTCATCCGTTTCACGTGATCACAGTGCTCACCGAACACTCACTACATGAACCCGAACGCCTCTTCAATTTCTATGTTCAAAATGGAATTAGAGATGTCGGCTTTAATGTTGAGGAGATCGAAGGAGCAAATCAGGTTTCATCGCTCGAAGGAAAACAAGTGGAGGCCCAATTTAGAGAATTTGTTCGAAAGTTCTTTGAGTTGGTCTGGGCTTCGCCTGGCCTCGTGAGAGTTCGTGAATTCGAAGACGTCGTTGGACTTATCTTATCAGAATCGCCCGTGAGAGATCAGCAGAACGTTCCTTTCAGCATTGTCAGTATCGACTATAAGGGTTCTGTTTCTACGTTCTCGCCGGAATTATTGGGGGCCTATCATCCGCGATTCGCCAACTTCACATTCGGCGATGTCGTGACGCACGATATTCAAGCCTTAGAGGATGAGCCACTCTTTACAACCGCTAGCCAGGAAATACAACGAGGAGTTGAGAAGTGCAAGAGCGCTTGTCCTTATTTCCGCTGGTGCGGCGGTGGTGCGCCCGCGAACAAGCTATTCGAAACCGGGCGGTTTGATGTCAGCGAAACGATGCACTGCCGGTTGACCCGTCAGATACTCCTTGATGAAGTGGTTGCAGGACTTCAGACGCGCATTCGAGCACCACGGTCAACTTCCGGATCCGACGCTGCAATGATGCTCAACGAGAGTGAGGGGTGACATCGATTTTAAGTAACAATAAGTGTTTTTCCGTACTCGATCAAAACTTCATGGCATAATCCACATCACGTCGAGATTTCCTCTCCCGGTACGTTGAGCATACTTGATTTTGTGCTCTTTGATGCAGAGCACGTTTGGTCATGATGATCTGTCCATCTTAAAGCATTGGACGATTACACGGACGCATATCCGGGGGCCTTGAAGAAGTTCCAGCATTCGTGGGGCTCAAACAAATTGCAGATGTCGCCGAGCGCTCGCCAGAGCGCGTCAACGGTTCGAGCTTCGGCTTTGCGCAGGTATGATTTGATCTTGGCGAAGGCTTGCTTAATCGGGTTCAGATCGGGCGAGTAAGCGGGCAGGAACAGAAACCAGGCTCCCTTTTGTTTCAGACACTGCATGGCCTTCTCGCTCTTGTAGGCCGCTAGAGCATCGGACTGAAAGGCAGATTCAAGAGGTTTCGGTCTGGGCTGAAACGTGATTCCCTTCTGAGAACAGGAGGCGGATCATGACCCAGAGCTTCTCCTTGGATCTGCGCGTGCGGGTTGAGGCCTTTGTCGAGGCGGGCCATTCCTGCCGGGCGGCGGCCCGCCACTTTGGGGTCAGCGACAGCTGCGCCATCAAGCTGATGCAGCGGAAGCGGCAGTCCGGCTCACTCACGCCAGCCCGTCAGGGGCGCCCGCCGGGAGGCAGCAAGCTGGTGGCTTGTGAGACCTTCCTGATCCAGATCGGCGAAGCCGAGCCGGCCATCACCATGCCCGAACTGGCCGCTCGGCTGCTGGACGAACACGGGATTGTGGCTGCTCCCGCGATGCTCTCGCGCTTCCTGTGCCGGCGTGGCTTCACCTAGAAAAACACCTGATGGCGGCGGAGTGCGCACGCGCCGACGTGCGGGATGAGCGCCGGGTCTGGCACGCCCAGCGTCAGCCGCGCATGTGCCAAGAGCCTCACCGGCTAGAGCATCGGACTGTTAAACGGACGCATAGCCGGCAGCCTTGAGGAAGTTCCAACACTCGTGCGGCTCAAACAAATCGCAGATGTCGCCGAGGGCGCGCCAGAGCGCGTCGAACGTTCGCGCCTCGGCCTTGCGCAAGTGTGCCTTGATCTTGGCAAATGTCGTGTTGCCTCACGTAATTTTGCTAC
The DNA here is from genome assembly GCF_014699075.1 of Microvirga sp. GTDB lineage: Bacteria > Pseudomonadota > Alphaproteobacteria > Rhizobiales > Beijerinckiaceae > Microvirga. The sequence goes on from NZ_JACXAB010000068.1 coordinate 20,707, forward strand.
CGTCTGCCTCATCCAGAATGTTACCCGCTTGCCTGGCATGAGGTACTT
>NZ_JACXAB010000069.1 GCF_014699075.1 Microvirga sp.
TGTGTTCTTTCCGGCGCAGTCAAATCTGGCAAATCAGCCAGTGTGGGGCTTTCCAAGAGTGGGGAGTTGGGGGCTGTTCTCCCTCTGGAACTGAAGCGCCTCTGCCATGAGCAAGGCGCTTCTCTTTGTTCGGCCGTCAATTACGCTCATAGGTGAGTAGTAAGAGTCCCTGGTACTTCTGCCGAATGACCTCATAGCACTCACAAGCCACCTTCTGAAGTCGAGGGCGGTCAACCACCGCAATTGAGCCTCTGGCTTGCCGGATCAGCCCCTTGTCCTGAAGGGTGCGCGTGACGTCGCTCACCGTCGAGCGCTGAACCCCAAGCATCTCAGCCAGAAACTCATGGGTGAGAGGGAGATCCGACCGACCCACCCTATCTTGCGTCATGAGGACCCAACGACAGCAGCGAGCCTCGACGTTGTGAACCGCGTTGCAGGCAACGGTCTGGAGCGTCTGCGCCATCAACGCTTCGGTAAAGCGCAGGACCAAGTGTTGGATCGCCGGCCGAGCCGCCATCGCCGCATGCATCTGGTCGAGTTCAATGTATGATGCGGTGCCGCCCAGTTGGGCGATGTAGCGCCCGAAGGCTTTGCGGGTGGCAAATGCGCTTACCAGGCCACACACGGCCTCGCACCCGAAGACCGCCATCTCGGCAGATTTGCCGTCCCTCATGACGGTCACAAGGGACACCATGGCGTCGTGGGGGAAATAGGTGCGGCTGATGATTTCGCCGGGCTCATAGAGCACCTGACCTCTTGGCAGGTCGATGAGCGTCAGGTGCGGCTCCAGATGAACAAAGTCCTCAGGCGCCAGAGCAGCCAAGAGCCGATTATCCTGGTGTCGCGACGTTCTCTGCACATATGCCATGTCAGGATCCTCTCAGCCGTTGAGGACGCAGCGTCACGGCACACAACAACATCGCACCTGAACACGAGGATACGGGCCCAATCCACAAGGGAATGAGCCCGTGGTGACGTGCAGTCACTCGCTACGTGCGTTGATCCGGCAAAGCCGGCTGTTCTCATCCAGATTGTTGAGCGGAAGGATGCCTCCGACACACAGACTGGCAGCGTGGAGGTATGCTTCGACCCTGGTGGTGTCTGTATCCTAGCCTCCATCGATTCAGGGCCGGGGCAGGTGCGCGGTCCAAGAACTATGGGAATTGGCTGCTGTGAGGAACCTGCATACCCAGTCAGGCCAATCCGCTTGCTGGTGACAGGAGTTTCAGAAGCGAGACGTCGACCCGTCACAAAGGCCCAAGCCTTGAATAAGGCGTTGGTTTCAGCGTAGCGGCAAAGAAAAAGGCCCGACCGATGGTCGGGCCTTGGCTCCCACTGCCAATGGATTGATGAGAGGGCAGGGTGCACCTACTGCGAAACTTGTTGGATCGGCATAATAACATCCATGCTAAGTAGTCGTTCCGTGCCGTCGCCTATGCATCACCCCCATACAGATTCATTACGTCGAGGATGAGGGAAAGGCCGATGATGTGGCCTGTCTCCAATCTCTCCTCGAGGGCGTGTTCCAGGTCGTCGACCATTGAACCTTTCGTGGGGTCCAGCGCCGCCGTACGGGCCTTTGCGAGCATTCCTTTGGGCGTCTTCGCGCGTGTCCGGACGATCCGTCCCTCCAGCTCATGCAGAGCCGCCACAACCTTGCGCAAAGGTTCGTCATATCGCTCCTCGGCCTCTTCCGATTGCCTGTAGAGCACGAGCAGGCGCTCCCATGCCTCCTGCCATTCCTGCCCCATGGCCACAAGGGCGCCATCATCGCCTCCAGGGACGGCAACCATTGCGAGGGCGGGGGATGCAGAGAGAGCCGTGCGGGAGGCTCCTAGGACAGAGCGGCGGGACAGATTGGGCTGCTTATTCTTCATGGTGAAAATCCGGTGCTGTGATGCTGTCGGGCTGTAGGGGAAGGGATTAGGCGGAGACGTCGGGCGGCCGGCTGAGAGCATCCGGACGCGCCCAAGGAGTGCAATCCGGCAGAGAGATGCCAAGGCTGGCTTCCAACTCATCCGTGAGGGTTTTCAGACGCTCCAGCGAGTGTGTGACATGGCCCAAGTGCTCCTTGATAATGGCCAATCGGATTTCGCGCTCCCGGCGAACATTCCAGCCACGGGGACGGCGGGGAGCAGGGGCGATTTGAGAGCCGTCGACGGCCACGAGACGAAGATGGGAGGAACGCATAGACGGTCTCCTTATGCGATGCGGGCGGCCAGTGAGGTGGCGTGCAGGGTCGTTGCCATTCCGGGTCTCCAATGGCTGGGGCAGGGATGCGAGGCGGTAGGTTTGGAACGCGCTTAGGAGAGCGACGGGGCCTGGGCTTGCTTGGTCAAGACGCCTTCCTCAGTTCATCGCGAGGGCACGTTGGGTCTTGGCGTGATGCCATATGAACCGGAGAGCGGAGCCCACGAGCTGTGACCAGGGAGCCTTGGAGCCCTTGGCCTTCTGGAGGCGGGCCTGAGTTATGGCAGCCTTCGTAATATGGCCGGATCGGGTTTGTCCTGGCGTCTTTCGCCATCATCGGCGGGGTTGTTGCCGAGCCTCTTCTTTGGCCGCTGTGGTCCCCGCGGCTGACTGTGGCCCAGCGGTAAGCACAATTCCGCCAGGCGGGCCCCACGCCCCTCCTGCTGACGCAGGTGAGGATGAGGCTTTTACTGGATCCCAGAGGGCCAAGTAGCAAAAAGGCAGGGTCGTTTCCAGATAATAAAATGATCCCGGGCAGCAAGGCCCAGGTCTGGATCTCTCCAGACGGGCAATCTGCGCTTCGACCGCTGCGAGTTTCTGCTCACGCCGCGATATGTCACGTCTTGCAGCGGACATAAGTTTTGGCTTTTTCGCCGGCATGTCGCACCCCCAATCCTTGTGGTAACTTCTTATTAACAAATTCAGTAGGGGCCACTGTGTCCTGCCGCACACACGGGCGCCCACCGAGCCCTTCAGGCCGGCTTGGGGTCTCGCCCATTTGGGGGGTCAAGGAGCTACTGGTATCCATTACATGGTTCTTGACGGAACTAATGGCAGCCATTACCGTTCTGAACATGCAGACGGTCATCCAGACACCCACCTTCCTAGCAGACGCCAAGGCGGCGGGCCTGGACGACACCGAGCTTGCCGAGATTGCCGCGACCATTGCCGCCAATCCTCTCGTCGGGGACATCATCCCCGGCACGGGTGGCGCCCGAAAGGTGCGGTTCGCAGGCAAGGGTAAGGGCAAGTCAGGCGGGTATCGGGTCATCACCTACTACGCTGCCGAGGACGTCCCCGTGTTCCTTCTGGCGTTGGTCGACAAAGGCCAACGGGCCGACATCAGCCAGGCAGACAGGAACGCCCTGCGTGAAATCCTTGGCACCCTTGCGGACGAGTACCGCGAAGGGGTGCGCAGGAAGCTACGGCAGACCCGGACCAAAAGAAGCACCTAAGCCGCAATCGAGCGGACCCGATGAGGAGCCCCATGACCACACTAGGCAAGCGTCTACTCCAGGCAGCAGAAGAAGCCCGGACCATCGCCCGGGGTGAGGCGGATCCGTCCACCTACAGGGTCCACGTGCCCGCAGAAATCAACGTGAAGGCCATCCGTCAGAGCCTGAAGATGACACAGGCTGAATTTTCAGCCCGCTACGGCTTCCCGCTCGGCACCCTTCGCGATTGGGAGCAGGGCAAGGGAAAGCCGGATACGTCCGCTCGGGTGCTTCTCCTCGTCATCTCGAAAGAGCCGCAAGCTGTCGAACGCGCCCTTCACGCCGCATAGGATTTATACATGGTCAAGACATGGCACTCCGGTCCTGGAGGCACGTTCAACTGCCCGAACTGCGGGGCGTTGTATGAGGTGACAATCACCCGGCTTCCCACACGCGACAAAGACAAGGCTACCGGTGAATGCGGCTCTGTCGCAAATCCTGGCTGAAGTTGAGGGAATAGAACGAACGTCGCACTGCGTCATGCGGCTAGCTGTTCGAACTGCTCCGCGAGCGAGAGACGTGGATTGCAGGCGTATTTCGCCTGTCCCTTGCGCATCATGTGAACCATCTCGATCCCACCCAGGATCGCCTGAGCGGACGCCATTGACTTGAGCCCGAGCATCGGTCGAACCCGGCGCTTGACGGCACGATGGTCCTGCTCAATGCGATTGTTGAGGCAGCGACTTTGGCGGACGCGAACGGGCTTCAGCTTCCGTCTCGACCGATCCCGGAGCCGGCTGTCCGTATCGCAGGCCAGAATGGCCTCCCGGTTCGTCTGGCTACCGTCGATCACAATCCGCTCAGGCCGACCATGCCGCTTGAGTGCCCTGTTCAGGAACCGTTTGGCGGCAGCCAGATTGCGCCGCTCGCTGAACCAGAACTCGACCGTGTCGCCGTTGCTGTCGATTGCGCGATACAGATATCGCCATTGGCCGCGGACCTTGATGTATGTCTCATCAACATGCCATTTGTCCGTCACAGGACGCTTGCGCCGATTGAACTGTTCCAGCAGGAGCGGCGCATAGTGGACTGTCCAGCGGTGGATAGTCGCGTGGTCCACCTGCACGCCGCGCTCGGCCATCATCTCCTCGAGATCGCGCAAGCTCAGGCTGTAAGCCAGGTACCACCGGACACAGAGCAGGATAACTGAGCGATCAAAATGCCTGCCCTTGAACACGCTACCCTCCATCCCTGAGCCAAGGGAGGATTAGCTGAAACTCTGAAACAAACTGTTGCGACACATCCGTACGGCGACCGTTACATCGGCAGCTTTGGTCGGGTTTTCGACCTGGTCGTGCTGGGACGACCCGCACGGCACGATGAGCCGCCGCGGCAGGCTACCCTTGAAGCTGCGCTGTTTGAGGGTGGGCGGCCGGTTCTAATGGTCCCACCCTCCTCGCCAGCATCGATCGGCACAACGATCGTGATTGCGTGGAATGGCAGCACGGAGACGGCCAGGACGGTGGCACTCAGCTTGCCCATTCTGGAAAAAGCCAGCCGCGTCATCGTGCTGACATGGGACGGATGGAGCATGGAAGGGCCGAGCGGAGCGGAACTGGCTCTTCGCTTGCGGAGAAAAGGCATCGTAGCCGAGGCAGTAACACGGAGGCTAAACATGCGTTCCCCGGGCGAGGCCATTCTGGAGGACGCGACCGCACTGCATGCGGACCTGGTCGTCAAAGGGGCCTATACCAAGAGCCGCCTGCAGCAGCTGATTTTCGGTGGGGCGACAAGCCATATCATCACGCATGCCGAACTGCCGGTGCTGCTGGCTCACTAGATGAGGCGTGGCAGTATCTCAGAACAATCTGAGGACGCCGCTTGCGCTGCCTATGGCGCCATACCGCGGACTTTCCTACTCCAAGCAGATCAAAGATAGCTGCTTCACCACACCTGCCTTTGAACTGAGTTTGCTTATCTACTTTATCTGTGACGTGTGACGGCTGGAGGGTTTTGTGACCCGTAAAGATCGCGTTGCGCTTTATGGCCGGATTGGGCTCATCCTGGCGTCCTTTGCAATGGTCGGCGGGGTTGTTGCCGAGCCGCTTCTCCGGCCGTTATGGTCTCCACGCCTGACCATCGCCCAACGATAGCTCCACCAGCAAGCAATCCCACACAGCTAACGAGCATAGAGCCTTTCGAAAGCAGGCGGACGAATGCCGCGCTTTCTGCACTCGTCACTGTCTGCCAGGCCTGCGGAGAACCCACCAGCCATCGCGCTAACAAGCTCTCAAGTGCAGGTTGCATCCGCATGAGGTCTCAAGGTCGAAGGCTCTTGGTGGAATTTGCTGCGGAACGTCGCCTCACTCACGGCTTGTCTGAGACGGCTCCTCTCTTTTGGACACCGGGCTACGGCGCAGCCCCATCCATAAAAGGACAACAAACAGAATGGACAGGGCCGGCCAATGAAACCAGATCTCGTGCAGGCCACTGAACAGATTGACCAGAAACAGGAACACAGAGACGACGATGCCCGCTCGCAGGGGAGGCTCGGCACGTGTGTCTTTGCTCCCGCCTTGTCGTGGGGCGGTCGAGCATAAATGGGTCGCGCAGCACTTAGGCTGGGCTCTACTCCGCGCCTGGATTCGAGTGGTCCAAGGGTTGTACCGCTCAGGGCCACCCGATAGCTCGTCACGGGAGCCGACACGTTCTTCATCTGCTGGCGAATATAATCGAAGCCGACGGATAGCTTGTTGTGAACCTGGTCATAGACCGGGCCTGAGACCAGGATGCCACCCGGTTCGGCCAGCTCCTGAATCCGCGCCGCGATGTTGACGCCATGGCCGTAGATGTCTGAGCCGTCCACCATCACATCGCCCAGATTGACCCCGATGCGGAACCGCAAGCGTTGCACCTCAGGCAAATGTGGGTCTTGGGTGGACAACTCCTGCTGGGTCTCAATGGCACATTGCACCGCCTCGACGACACTGGGGAACTCCGCAATGACAGCGTCGCCCCAGGTGTTGACGATCCGCCCATCATGACGCTCGATCAACGCCGCCATGGCTGCCCGGTACCGACGCAGGGTCGCCAGCGTGCCGGCCTCGTCCGCCTCCATCAGGTGCGAGTAGCCCTGCACATCCGCACACAACACCATGGTCAGCCGCCGTTTCAGCTTCTCGGTCATGGCGGGCACAATAGCGCATTGCACGCCACAGTGCATGGGTTGTCGCAATCCGCGCTGAAGTAGTTGAAGAGTCTTTTTTGCACTCATCAGCCTGATGCTGGGCCAGCTCGGCGGTGCCCTGCCGCGCGAGCTCACCGGCCGAACCCGCTACAGAACCTTTGGGCATCGTGTAGAGCTCATCCACTCGCCGAACTCGACGAGACTACTCGAGCCCTACTGTCTTGGGCGTGTTGGCCTCGATCTCTAGAACCGTTTGCTCTTCGGCCTCCAGCTCCCTCAGAGCCAACTCCCGCCAGTAGCGGAGCTCGGCGGTGTCCTTGCCAACCTGCTCCTCGGCCGTGATCGCGTCCCAGCCAGGTCCCTGCTCATCGGCCAGTTGCCGGGCGCGTGCCGTGATCTCCTCCTCCGTAAACCGCGGCGTGGTCATCGAGGATCTCCCTATTCCTGAACAGCGAGCAGGATCGTGCCGACCGAGTGTGACGAGACGGTGGTGAGCACGCTCCGTAATTACCCACGCCCTGCTCCGCACTGAGGTTCAGGTGGACACAGTCTGAAGGATTGTGTTGAACGCGTTGGTTCCCGGATCGAGGCGAGCCGTGTCAACGACCGTGCGTATGTCCGCCTCGCCCTCGGCGGCCCACATGGCCCGGTAGCCATTGGTCACCTTGCGCTGAATGACGGCGGGTCTGAGGGCGCGCTCGCAGGCGTTGTTGGTCGCGTCAATCAGTCCAGACCAGTGGGCGAAGGTCAGAAGCTGATCGCGGGCACGCCGGAACTTGGTCTGCCGGTCGCGGGCCAGATCGCAGGAGGTCGGCGCGGCCAGGATAGCGTCGAGACTGTGTTCCAGGGCCCGGCGCTTGCGGGCCAGGATCGAGGCGGCAAGCGTTGCGACACCCTCCGCCAGGGCAAAGACCCGGTGCAGCCACAGCTTGAGACGCGATGGCAGGACATCCGCGCTCGCCTCATCGGCATAGGCGACGTCGCGGGCGAGATGAGCCAGACAGGTCTGGTGGGCGTCGGCATGGCCCTGTTGCGCGCTATAGCGGTCGGAGCACCAGACCTCGGGTCGGTGCCCGTCCATCATGGTCCGGACCACGATGGCGCCCCGGGTCGGGGAAGCGTGATGGACCACCGCCTCCGAGCAGCGAAACACCCAATGGTAGGCGTTAGAGCCCTCAATCCGGACGCCGGTCTCGTCCGATGCGACGACCGCAGCTTGGCGCAGCGCTGCCACCGCCTTTGCCCGGCCCTCGGCAAAGCGCCCCTGCGCCCGGCGCAACATGTTCATCAACCCGCCCTGGCTGAGCGTGAGAGCGAAGAGGTCGGCCAACGCGGCTTGCAGCCGTTCGTAGGACAGGGCCTGGAAGGTCTTGAGATAGGTGGCCACAGCGTGCAGCCGCGGCCCGAACGGCGTCCCCTTTGCGGCGTCCGGCACGGGGGCGACGGCCCGCTTGCCGCAGGCGGGGCAGCGCACCGCCAGGCGCCAATGTTGGGTGACATGGGGCGTTATCTCCGGGAGATCGATCTGCTCGTGGATGCTGATCGTCTCCCCCGGCAAATTCGCTATCAGGACAGCCGAACAGCACGAGCACTGGTCAGGACGATGCTCGACCACCTCATCGGGCGTGGCGCTGATGATCCGGCTGTGGCCTTCATGGCCCGGCTTGGCACCGCCGGGCTTGGCCTGATCCCGACGCTGCTTGCGATCGGTCGAGGGCGGCTTTGAGGACGTGCGCGAGGTCTTCTGCGGATGCTGCATCCGCAGCACCAACTCAATCAGCTCTTCCTTCGTCAGGCGCTGCAAATCAGTGCGATCCATCTCCCCATGGATTCAGGAATTGCGCCTGCTGACAAGGCCGTGGGTAATTACGCACGCTCCTGCTCGGGCATTCCTCAATAGTCGCTGTCAGAAAGGACCACGCTTTGAGAGAGCCTCAAAACCGCCTCTGAGCTGCTGGATGCGCTCCCGATAGGCGTTACTCAAGCAGGGTCGATCGGCTTCACAGGCGGTACGCCGCTTGAGCCAGGCCGCCTGCTCATCCTCCATGTCACCGCGGGCGCCCATGCCGAGCAATGGCTTGAGCTGGGTGTAGAGAACTGCCATCTCGACAGCCTGGTCGTTCAGGTGCCGATCGGCGCAGACTGCCTTCTCGTCAGCAGCCTCGGCTTTGGAGCAGTCGAAACTGGCAGCCCGGGCAGGCTGCCATGCCGCGCTCATCAACAGAGCAGCAAGACCCGTGAGGCACAGAGCGTTCCTGATCATGGGACTATCCTCGAACATCTGACTGCTGAGCAAACCCCTCCAGCCATCTGAGGCTCCCGGTCATAGGGAACTGTTGTGAAGCAGGGTTGCTGCGTTGCAACACGGCGGGTATGCGCTCCGTACAGAAACGCAGAACTTTCGGGCGTGAGCCTCCATCTTGCGCGAGATGCGAACTTATAAGGCAGTCTGCTCTCGGATCAGATCGGCTGACGAGCGAGCTGGAATATACTTTTGGCAGCGACCCTACCTCTTCCGGATTGCTGCAGATGCGAGATAGTACGGGTACATTGGCTGCATACTTTGGGGGCAAGAGCATGCAACGGTTCGACGTTATTCGACTGCAGGAAGACCTCTGGTCGGTTGTTTGCCAAGGACAAACCCTCTACTCGTACACCACTGAGGAAGAAGCTCGGTGGGCTGCTCTTGCACTGGCAACAACCGCTTGCCAAGCGGACCCGCTGGGCTCGGTAGCGATCTCTCCAGCGCAGATAGGCCACGCGCGTCAGCATCAGCACCGAGTTCTTCAGATGACTGGGATGTAATGCTCCAGGCTCCCTCAAGTCTGAGGATGCCCCTTGCGATTGGAGAGCATATGGTAGAGTGGGGCAACCATGTCGCCTGCCTTCCAGTCTCTCGTTGCACGGCCGCTGATCGGCTTGATCGCCACCTTGCCGGACACACCTACTTATAGGCTGCACCACAGACTCTTAGGCTCTGCTTAGTAGCGGTTTTTGGGCGCGTGCGGAACTCCGGCTCGATGGATGCGCCTGCGGCTACAACTCGGACTGGATGGCTTTGAGTAGCCGAAAGCGCATCGCGCCGTCATTGCTTGTGAGTGCGATTACGAATCGTACACGCCCGTGCTTCGAAGTGTCGGCATAGCCCGCCAGGGTGCTGACGCCGGAAAAGGTGCCAGTCTTGAAGTGGGTGCTGTCGCCGCTGCGGAGCAAGGTCGCATGGGGCTCGAAGAGACGCAGCAACTGGGCAAGGCCGCGGGCCGTGAAGCGGTTGCCGCGGCTGATGCCCGAGCCTTCCTTGAGCTGAATGGACTCGGCGAGGCCGTGCCTGACGAGTATCTCGTTTGCGACCTGGAGCGACTTCTCGAGGCTGACGGGCCCGCCCAGGCGATGCGCGCCGATCTCCAGGAAGACCTGATTAGCGATGTAGTTGTTCGAGCTGAGGAGCAACCCGGCGAGGATCTCCGAAAGAGGGCGTGATTGCTGGTGAACGTAGACCGGCTCCAGGCCCTCAGGCACGGCTCCAGTCGAGATCTTGCCCTTGACGCTGCCGCCGGCCCGCTCGACGAATGCGGCGATCAGCTCGCCGGCATATTGCAGGCCCACAGCGGGGTGCTGGGTCAGGCTGATGCGACTGCGGCCCTGAGCACCGCGCGCCAGGAACTGGCTGATAGCCAGCGGCGTGATCGGGGTCTGCTCCTCAGCGGAGCGTACTGTTTTACCCTTCCGCACGGCGTGGATCGTGTTGAAGTTCACCGCCAGCGCGGAGTTCAGCGCGTCATAGGCTTCATCGGTGTTCTCGATGCCCGGGATACGGATGTCGGAGGGGTAGTAGCTTGCGTCCAGCACGATGCGGCTGAGCGGCTGTTTACCGATTGCAGTCACCACCGCCGGCGCGAGCTGAGCCAGCTCTTCGGAGACCAGAAAGGGATCGCCGCCACCGCGGATGTAGAGCACCCGGTCTTTGCCCAGGTAGAAGCGGGTCTTGAAGCGGTAGTCGGCGCCCAGGACTTCCATTGCCAGCCAGGCGGTCACGACCTTAGCGACGGAGGCAGGCACGAAGGGTTTATCCGCGTTCTGATTTACCAGTTCGTTGCCGTTTTCGTCCATCACGAGCACCAGCCCCGAGGCAGCGAGCGCAGTGAGCTTCTCCCTGGCATCGGCCTGGGCTTGAGCAGGTGACAGGAGCAGGGCGCAGGCGAGTAGGTGAGGCCGCACGTGGACGCCAACCCGTGCTCTCCAACTCGTCGTTCTCGGTAGTCGGCTCAACATAGCTCTATGGCCTCATTAGCTTCCATGAGATGTCTGGGATTGGGCGCTTAGGGGACGTATGCTGCGGGGCGGTCGGCTGAGGATGAAGCTCGCGTTTGTCTCCTTGGTAGGCAAGTCCTCGAAGAAACACGGATGTATCTAAGGCTCGCTTTTGTCGATCTAGTGCCTCAAAAGCACACTGGCCTATCCACCCAGTTCCTCTCCGAAGATCCTCAATTTGCTAGAACCATGACGAGAATATGGTGGCTGGAGCCTACGTCTAACGGCACGTTCGTGACGGTTGTCGCCGATGTTGTGCCTTCTGACGTTCGTTGCGGATCAATCTCTCGGGAGGGCTTCTGCTGATCAGAGGCTCCCGGCAGAGATTGAGAGCTGTATCGGGCGCTTCATACCTTCGGCATGCCAAGTCACTAGGAGATCCCCGCCGGCGTCTACATTCAGCTCGAGCCAGTTTCGTGCCCGAAGATAACGTCTGTTTGAGCCAGGAAGCGGCAGCAGTCTCGCTGTGATGGCTGACGTAACCCGGAGTTCCTTTGTACTGCTCCATTCTAGCACTCGGCTTGCCAAGTGACCAGCGGGAGGGTGAACAATGCCGGATGAGGTCAGTTGATGAATACGTGCCCCCACTCCCTCGATGACGCCCAGTGCCCCGAGGTCGATCTCGCCAGATAGCGACGTTACTCGTGTACCTGTCCGAGCTGGGAATTTCAGAACCACATCCAAGAGCCGCGCCCACTCGTCCCAATGCGCACGGCTCACCCACTGATCGATGAGATCGTCCTGCCAGGACTGGTGTCCGGGAATGATTGCGAACAGCCGCTCCAGCGAGGTCAAGTGCGCGTTGACCAATGGCACCGTGGAAACCAGCAGGAGGTGCCGACAGCCGGCCAGGCTGTCGAGTGCCGCTGTGAAGGCCTGCCATCCGGCCTCGCCCATGACTCTTCGGCGGTTCCGCTCCGAGCGCAAATCTGGCGCCACAAGGCCGATCTCGCCCACCCGGTAAGCCCAGCCAAAGTGATCGCCGGTTCGTGCCGCAAAGCTCTCGGGCAGGTCGTCCGGTCGGGCAGCGAGCAGGAACAGTGTGAAATGTTCGCGGGCAGCGGACCAGATGCCCTGAAGCACAGGGCAGGCGGTCCATTCTGCGCCGTAGCTTCCCCATCCATCAAGGATGTCATGGTCGTCTCACATCATTAACGATGGAATGGAGGCGAGAAGGGGTGCAAGCTGTGGCTGCCCCCAAAGGGAGCGATAGCTGTCGAAGTAGTAGTTGGCAACGGCCTCTGCCATCTCAGGTGAGAACGGGACCTGCCGACGCTTGCGCAAAGGCAGCCCCCGCCAGGCGGACAGCGCTGGGACCTTGCGCCAGATCGGGTCAGCATAGAGCTGATCGCCGCCCTGGAGCAGGAGATGGAAGGGGGCGCGAGTGTGCTCCTGCGCCAGATCCAACCACATGGCATTGCGTTCATCCAGGTTTGTCCAGACATCATCACGCTTGCTGCCGTTGCAGGCTGTGAATGCGAGGTGGAGCGAGGCGCCTGCTGCAGGCACATGGACCCGGTAAGTCTGGTCCCCGATACGGTACTCCCGATCGCGCGGGTTCTGTTCGATTGAGAAAGCAGAGTCGTACCGCCACAGGACGTGGTGATGGCGCCGAGCAAGCGGACGGGGCAGCACGCGATCCCTGTCGGTTGAGAGCGGAGGAGGCTCGTCCGCATCGGTGCTCGTGATCAGGCAGGAGAGATGCCACAATCCGGAGTGGCTGCCGCGAAAGACGAGTAGAACCGCTAATGAGCGCTCCCGATGTCGACCAATGATGAAGCCGTTGGATTCGGTGGGTGTCAAATGGAGGAGGTTGGACGTCGGCTCCTGAAGAGAACACCCCAGATCAGAAGCAAAATAACCGCTCCGAAGACGGCGGCGATCAACCCGGTGCTGTCCTCCGCCTGATACCAGCCTGCCTCCTGTCCCAGATACGAAGCCGCAACGGCGCCGATGATGCCCAGGAGGCCGGTCAGCACGAACCCGAAAGGTCCCTTTCGGCCGGGCGTCACAAGCCTGGCAATCACGCCAGCGACCGAGCCGAGCGCCACGATCCACATGATGCTCATGAGAGCTCCTGCCGAGAGACATCGTCCAGGAGGCAACCCGGGTGCCCGGCTGGGGTTGCAACGCAGAACGCTGCCATCCCGCAATTAGCAGACAGTCCAAGGCAATAAGCCTGGCAAGGCTTGTGAGCGGCACAAGTAAGGCAGGGCCGCTCTATCGGTGACGGTCGCCATTTGGCACGGGGCTGACCTTAGCCGTACTTCCGCACTGCTAGGATGAGCGGACTCTCGTTCAAGCCCTTGCTCCTACTGAGGCTGCCCCGTTGCTGCACAGATCCTCAGCGGCGATGCAGTAGTCGACGGAGGAGGGCATCGACGATGAGGCCCTTCACTCCGTGCGGACGGTAGTGTTCCGGGTAGCCGTATCCATGCCCGTATGGAGGGTACCCGCCGTGATCCCAGTGCCGTCTGCCCTTGTATTCCTTCCGCTTCTTGTACTTCCACGGCTTGCCATGGCCGTATCCGTATCCGTAGCCGGGTTGCCGGCTCTGCCAGAGAAAGAAGATGAGCTTGACGATTTTCTTGAACATTCGAGATCCCATGTGCCGTGGTCGTGCGGACAGCCTTGGATGGCCGTGACGCCTAGCCGAGAGGCCCTCGTCGCGCGCCCATCCGGCGTACCCTGCGTAGGTTTGTGAAAAGGGCGAACGAGAAAGCTCGCCGTCAAGCCGATGTCATCGAATGGGAATCTGCATGGATATCTCCCAAGTTCAGAGCACGTCACACGCGCTCGTCAGGTGAGAGAGTCCGACATCGCAACCTCATGGGAGATCGCCAGAGGGGCCCGGACCCCGATGACATTGATCTGGTGGCAGGATCGCTCTTTTGCAAGCCTGTCTTCCACGGCTCGGCCGCCGTCATTCCTTCCGTGACGCGTCACGGATCAAGGTGTCCGCGATCGCTTGGCGCTCCTGGGTGAGGGAACCAGTCGCGACGGACTGACCCGCTCGCCTGTACCAGTAGCCTGCATTCGAGAGATCGCCTTCCTTGCGATGCAGATAGGCATGGACCCAGGCGCATTGACGGTCGGCCTCGTCCATCTGGACGAGGCCGTGAGCCCTTTCCCAGTCATCCCGGGCGTCCCACCAGAGGGCCTGCAACGCTCGGCTCCAGCCTTCAGGAGGATCGGAATGAGACAAGGACGCCTCGAACGTGTCGAAACTCATGATCCACCTTGCAACGGCATTGACGCAGGAAGCTGTGTACGTGTCAGCGATATAGTTCGGTCCGCGTCGACGGAAAGCTTCAGGACCGCTTGTCGGGTTCCGATGTACTCACCGTGCAACAGGTCTCGTCGGGTGCCTCGGCTGAATGACCGTCGCGGTAGTAGTAGGTCGCATCGCCCGTTAGGATCCCGGCCAGCCCGATCCGAACGTCCACATTGGCGCAGTGAGTGGATGTTACGGCGACGGGTACCATGGTCGGATGATGGCGACAGCGGCCGTGTTGCACCAGTTCGAGAGGCTCAGTTGGGGCGCACGGCCGACAGGAGGGCCGCGCCCGGCATGGTCTGGAGCCAGATCGGCCTCAGGGGGCTTAGGCCCGCAGCCCTGTGCCAATTCTGAACGGCTTCCACCGACCATGTTCCCGATGTGCTGGTCAGAGCGAAATAGACGTCCAGCACCGCTCCGAGCCTTCGGTTGGACTGATCTGCATCCGCCGGGGAGTTAATCCGAACCGCATCCATGACCATGAAGACCCCTCCCGGTCTGAGGGCACGCGCCACCTTCTGGGCCAGCAAATGGTTCTTGCCGGCATCAAAGTGATGGACGAGATTTGCAATCAGCACCACATCATAGGTCCTGCTCCCGAGATCATCCTCCAGTGCATTGCCGACACGGTGGACTACCCGGTCTCCCATGCCCTCCTTAGTCAGGATCTCGGCGGCAGTCGAAATGGCCTCGGGCAGCTCCAGGATCGTCGCCGTCAATTCGGGATGGCGCCGACAGAGCTCGACCGAATAGAAGCCATGCGAGCCGCCAATGTCGAGCAAGACCTCGGCCCCCTTCGGCACAGGGGCCCGCCGGGCCAGCTCCTTGGCCGGGGCGGTCGACAGATCCCGCATGCCCCACTGGTAGCGGCGCCATTCCTCAGGGCTGAGTGTCCGGTGCATGTCTCGGGCAGTGCCATCATAGAGCCATTGGTCGAAGCCGTCCGTCCAGCGCCATTCGATCTCCTGGAAGTCGAGCTTGTGCACCACCGTATGCGGACTGTCAGCGAGCAGCCATTTCCGAGATAGCCGATTGAGTTCATAGCGACCGTCGCGGTACCGCAGGTAGCCGTGAGCCAGAAGCGCGTCGAGCACCTTCTCGGTCGCTTGACGGTCTGTGCCGCGCGCGGCTGCGATCTCCTGGGCCGTGCGTCCGCCGTCGTGCAGGGCCTCGAACAGACCCGCCTTTGATGCCGCCATGATGATCCGGGCGAACTGAAATGCGGCCTGGGTGTCGGCCAGCGGTTTCGGGCCAAGATTCAGCCGAAAGGCGAGCCGCTCCAGGAGAGTTTCGGCATGGGCGCCCAGTCGCATCGCACGTCACTCCTCAAGGCCTCGGATGATCTTAGTCGTAGCAATGATGACGCGAGGAGCGAAGGGGGCAGAGAGACGTTGGTGCATAAATTGGTTTGAGCGTCGCGGCCCGGCTGGCGGTGAGGTATAGCGGCGGTCCTCTGACGCCGAGAGCTGGATGCCCTACAAGATCAATCAAGACCGCCACCACAAGTTTCCAAAGGCCCGCTACCGTCTGAAGAACTGGCGGGACTATGATGCAGCACTATGCCGGTGGGGCGACTTGACAGTGTGGGTGACACCCGCCGCGATGGCTGCATGGACGCCGCCTGGCAATGACAGGCGCAGGCGACCGCAGAAGTACTCTGAGATTGCGGTTGAAACGGGCTTGATGCTCCGGCTGGCGTTTGGCCGTGCCTGGCGCCAGACCGAAGGCATGCTGGCCTCGATCATGCGTCTGCTCGGTCTGGATCTGCCGGCGCCCGATCACACCACCTTTGCGCGCCGCAGCGCCGATCTGACTGTCGCAAGGGCGGTGAGCGTCGCACGCGGACCGGTGAACGTGGTGATCGACTCCACTGGCCTGAAGGTGTTCGGGGCAGGCGACTGGCAGCGCGAGAAGCATGGCGGCAAGGGGCGCCGGACCTGGCGTAAGTTACACCTTGCTGTTGATCCCGACGCCGGCGAGATCGTCGCGTCGGAGCTGACCTCCACCGAAGACGGCGATGCCTCACAGGTCGGGCCGTTGCTGGATCAGATCTCGGGCCCAATCGCCTCGGCCACGGCGGACGGCGCATACGACGGTGCTCCTGTCTACCGTACCATTGCCGAGCGGGATCCTGCCGCTGAAGTGATCATTTCACCACGCTCAACGGCAGTGCCGAGCGACACGGCCGCAGTTCATCCTGAAGCCGAATCTCGCATTGGTGAACCAGTTCAGAGCCGGTGCAGGAAAGGGATAGCCAAGCTAAAATTTTGATCACACTTGCTGCTGGAGGTGACCGGTGAGAGCGCAAGCCGCTCTCAGACTGCCCGCCGTAAACATGCGGGGCGGACTGGGGTACCTCGTGATACGACTTGCCCCTTCTATTTGGTAGAAATATTATGCTTAGGCGTTCGCCGAGGCATCGTCAGGTCCGGAGCGAGAGCATTCGCGTTGCTCATGCAGTTGCGTGCCGTGGGGACGAACTCCGAACCCAGCGGCCTCGCCGAGATCATGCTCGGAGGTGGTCATGCGCCCATGCCGTTCGGGCCTGCACGTCAGAACCGCGTGCGTTCTTGCATTTGCTAGCTTCATTCTTGGCCTGATGTCGGTAGTACAAGTGATCGCCCAGCAGCCCCGCCGAATTGGTAGGCTTCTGGTGGTTGATCCTTGCCCACCCAACAACATTTTCGGAGCCGATGACACTCTCACCCGAGTTCTGGCTGAGCGCGGGTGGATACAAGGACAGAACCTCCTGATTGACTGCATCTCCGCAGGCGGGCGGCTCCCGGACATTGGCAGACTCGCTGCCCAACTCGTCGCTCGCCAGCCCGAGTTGCTCGTGACCCAGAGCAGCCCGGCTATCCGCGCCTTGCTTGCGACGCAGACCACTATCCCAATTGTCATGTCCACACCCGATCCAGTGGGCGAGGGCTATGTTCAGTCTCTTGCGAAACCAGGAGGAAATATCACCGGAGTACATGACCTGAGCCTCGATCTTGCTGCCAAACGAATCGAACCTCTCAGAGAGTTCATCCCTGAGTTGACGAATGTCGCTGTCCTGTACCGGGCGGGAGGTGATGCCACCTTCTTCAAGCGCCTGGAGGATCAGCTAAACCGGGCTGTGGACCGTTTCGGCATTCAGTGGCGCGTGTACCATCATCAGAACCGCCCAGAAGACTTGGAACCACTCTTCCAAGCCATGCGCCAAGATGGAAACCACCTTCTTTACCTCGTGGCGACCCCATACTCGTTAGGCAACCGCAAACTCATCAGTGAGCTTGCACTGAAGCACGGCATTCGAGTGCTCGCCGAGCATCCGCAGTTCGCCCAGGATGGGGCCTTGCTGAGCTATGGGGTGGACACGGGGGAGGTTCAGCGCCCCATGGCAGCCCAGATCGACGCCATCCTGCGGGGTGCAAAACCCGACACACTACCGATTGAGCAAGTAACGAAACTTCACCTCGTCATCAATATGAAAACAGCCAGCGCTTTGGGTGTCGAGATCCCGCCTGAGATCCTTGCTCGTGCCGACCATGTGATCGAGTAGGTAACGGCGTCAGTTGCACTCTGGCTATGAACGGCGCAGCCCTGACACGGCGAATCGGCGGCAACGGCTGATCGAATACTGAGTGGCCCGCTTTTCGATGGGTCGATCACCTAAGCTATGCCACATGGTCTCACCAGATCATTCCGGTCTCTTTGCTATTTGGAACTGCACGAATAGCGGAGTAGCGAGAGCATAGCCCCATAGGGTCTGGAGGATGATGGACGCTTTAATTGATGCGAAGGCAGAATGGACGGACCAGGACTCCTTCGAGGCCGACCGTGAGAAGACGAGGTCTGGCTGATACCGAGTACCTTCTGATCCCTCGATAGATGGCCGGATAAACCGATTTTACGCTGGGTTCCCCGAACAAGATAATCGCCGCCGCCACGGCCAATCCGGGTCAATTTTCCTATTTAAACGACGCCGTGCCTGTTCCGGGAGGATGAGCGCCTGTCTTGGGGGAGGTTGCTGTCCGAGCTTGGGACCACATCGCTCCTCTCGCGTGTACACTTTAATCGATA
The DNA here is from genome assembly GCF_014699075.1 of Microvirga sp. GTDB lineage: Bacteria > Pseudomonadota > Alphaproteobacteria > Rhizobiales > Beijerinckiaceae > Microvirga. The sequence goes on from NZ_JACXAB010000069.1 coordinate 18,245, forward strand.
ACCCGATATGAATGGGCTGAACATTTCAAGGCCTCGGCACCGCAGGCGCATCTGAGAGCAGAACCAGTTGGCGTAGGTGGCGTTGACGTGTGTCCACTCCATCCGGTGGGCTGACCATTAATCAAGAGGCTACTTCGTTTCATAAACGGGTTTCATACAGTAATTGAGACCGTTGATGGGATGCTTTTTGCTACCGCCGTGGCAGCCGTAAGTGTCGCCACCCTTTTTGTTCCTAATCGTCATAGGGGTTGCTTGAGAAGGTTCGGAGAACGGCCATGACCGAACTTGGAACACGTCCAATGGTGTTGTGGGACACCCTGAAGCTGTCTGCCCAACCCTTGCGCGGACGCAGCGATATTCTAGTGGTCGCTCAGGTCGAGGTGCGGGACAGCGGGCAGAAGCGTGCTGACGAATACCGGATCAACTTTGAGATCAACCGGCATCATGGCCTTGTGTCGTATGACACGGAAGTTCTGGTGTCGGCTGTGGGAGCGGATGGCCCCCGCTGGCGGTATTCCGGACGGCGCGACCTCGTTGTGGCCGTTAAGGACCGCTTCCTCAAGACGCAACTCTACAGCCATGTGGCCGGTCAACTGGGCTGGGTTCCGGCCACAAGTGCGTAGCCACCACACCCCTGAATCAGCGCGGAGGCGTGTCATGCCTGAAGCACGTGTTGGTGTTCGAATGGCTGATGACCGGCAATCCGTGGCCATTGAGATTGGCCCTGTTGAAGGCCCGTCAGCACCTGTTGCCCTGAACCTTGAACAACTCACCAAGGTGATTACCGTGTTAGGGCAAGCGCGAATGCAGATGCTTGAGGGGCAGCGGATCGAGGCGCTCGATGGCACCACGGTCAACACCATCAACAATCCCATGTGGTATGTTCAGATAGCCAAGATTGATGGGTCGCTCCTTGCATTCAACCACCCGGCCTACGGGCCAGTTGCCTTTGCCATTCCCAGAGAGGATGTGGATAGGATTGTTGGCATCCTGACCAATCACCTTGCCCTTCCGGTCTGCCAGCCAGACAAGCCAAGCTGAGGCACCAAGTAGGGCATGCCCGCGTTATCTAAAGGGATGCTGTAGAGGCAGCCCGATGACCAATCACGGCTTCAAGTCTGTGGTCCTTCCGCTGATGATCACCCTTGGGCTGAGTGTCCTTGGAGTGCTGATCGCAGTCCTTGCAGGAGTTGCTTGGGAATAAACAGCTTGCAAGCCTCCTGGTTGGCATGCCTGAGCCTATCCCTATGAGCAGATTACGGGTGCCGTCTTGCTGGCTAATATTCCTGCTACTATGCCCCAGTACCATCTGCTCGTCTGCAATCAGCACAATCGCATCAAGTATCCCAAGAGCTTTGACTTGCCTGACATTGAGACGGCGCGGGATGCTGCACGACGGGTCGCCAAGGTCTTCATGGAGGTCGTTCCGTACTGGAATGATTTGTCTCCCAACCAGCAGGACGAGTTCAGGGTAGAGATTGTTGATGAGGCCAGTGAACGGCTGTTGACCGTTCCCTTCAAGGAACCGGGGGAAGCCTTGCCCGCACCCGAGGAGGGCGGGCCACATCACGATAGGCGAGGTGACGAAAGTGAATAGACCTCAAGGGGAGACATCATACCCAAAAATGGAATGCCCGCAGCAGGAAGCGGCCTCGCCATAATGTACAATCTGCCTTGTGGAGTATCCGATGGCGCACAGGTACCATGTTCATCAGCTTGTTCGCATGAGGGTGCTGCTGTTGGATAAATCCCGCAACGGCATCCATGAGATCGTCCGCTTGTTGCCTCTCGCCACGAATGGAACTCCGCTCTACCGGATTAAGAGTGCAACGGATAGGACGGAGCGTGCCGTTACAGAGGATGAGATCGAACCCGCATCCCATTAACTCTGGGCTTGGGCCATTATCTCAACGAACTATTTTGATTGCGGTGCTCGGCCAAAGACGTTTGCGATTGGCCACCTGTTGGCTGGTTCTAAGAAGCTGGAGCGGAGCATACCAGCAGACACTTGGTTCAGCTTTCGTGGGACGCACGGGATTGTACACAAAGCTGGGAATGTCGGGATCCTGGATACTATGGTTCAGCCGTTGGATTGTTCCCGAATGTCCTTGGGTCAGCGGATCTGCGATGTGTGGCAAAGCCGGGATGGTGCCGTGTACGTGCTCACGAATAAGGCCAGTGGCCAGATCCTGCGTCTGATGCCAGCTGATTGGGCCGGACGACAAGGCTCATGCCCCTGTCGTAACGCCACGCTTCGTCCTGTGCAACGGACAACAAAAAGCCCCGGCTTTTGGCCGTTGCGACCAGAGAGGCAGGAGGTGTCGCATACATTTAACCACCTGACTCGAAAGG
>NZ_JACXAB010000006.1 GCF_014699075.1 Microvirga sp.
CGCTGCGGAACTCCATGATCGCCCGCTCGACCAGGGTGGTGGCGGGATTGTCGGACAGGCTCAAGGTCACGCGCATCATCGAAAACTCGGGCAAACAGCCTCACATCTGGCAGAGAATCGGGCGTTTCGGAGCCACAGGCCCTTCAAGCCACGCTTTAAGGCTCGTCGCACCCTAGCACAGGCCCTGTCCGATCTCTAATGCCAGAGATGTGACCCCTGCCATGCGGGATCAACAGGCCGCGATGCAAAGGTATCCTGGCTCGACGGCATAGTCCGCCCGCGCTATCTACCAGCCCCGCTTCCGCAGAACACCGGACAACCTCCATGCTTCTTTCCCGGCTCATTGCCTTCGGCTTCCTTGGACTCGCCACCACGGCCGGCGCCGCCACCCTTGACGGGCTGGCGGTCGAGGTGACGAACACCAGCGAGCCGGTGCTCTGCGCCGAGAAGGACAATGTGGCGATCAACTTCGCCTCGGCGGAGGTGCGGCACTTCCAGATCGAGGCCGTGCATCCGGCCTATATGGGGGCCCTCAAGCAGGACCGCTGGGAGCCGGACTGGACCGCCTGCGAGGACATTTCCGAGGAGACCTCCACCAAGCCGCACCCGACCATGTCGACCCTCTACGAGGACGGCAGCGTGCGGATCATGGGCCTGTCCTTTACCGAGTTCTGGCGCCCCAGCGACGTGACGGTGACCATCGGCGCACGAGTCGAGCGCAACATCCACCTGCTCCAGCTGCTCAAGAAGCGCGGCGACAAGGCCGTGGAGGTGCTCGTGATCTATCCGGGCGACGGCTACTGGCGCATCAAGCCGCTTCCCCCTGAGCATCTCGACTGGACCTCCTACGGCTCATCCTTTCTGGTCGGCCCGGTGGAGTTCGATCAGCGGCCCGTGGTGAACCTGAAGGACGTTGCCTTCGATCCGGCAACCATGACCTTCACGCTGACGCTGGCCAAGGGCGGCAAGGCAACCGTGTCCATGAAAGCGCTCAACGAAGAACGCATGACCCTCGACGTCGCCTTCGATCAGGCCGTCTCCGGGCTGCCCTTTGCGGGTTTGCGGTCCATGTACGTGACCGAGTTCAATGCGGACGTGGCCCGCGTCGCCGTGCGGGAGGAAGGCGCCCGCTCCTGGCGCGAGGAGATGATCATGAATTTCCGGGGCGGCAAGGCGACGGATGCCTGGATGGGCCGGCTCGTTCCGTCGCGCCACAACACCAGCGCGCCGGACATGATGTTCAACCGTTTCCGCGCGCAGCCAGCCGCTTCCCGCTAAACCGCGCCGTCAGCGCTGATACCGCGCGGCCGTCGATGAGGATGAGGCCTGCTGCGATGAGCGCCATCCCGGCGATGTGCCGGGGAGCCAGCGTTTCGCCGAGAACAAGCACGCCGAGAAGAATGGCGCTGACCGGAATGAGGAAGGTCACCAGACCCACATTCGTGGCTCCCGCCCGCGCCAGCAGCCGGAAGAAGATCAGATAGGCGAAGGCCGTCGAGACGAGGCCGAGGGCCACCATGGACAGAAGAGCCTCTGTGCTCGGCACGCTCAAGGTCCAGGGCTGGTCGACGATCAGCGCCACCGGCACCAGAAGCCCGCTCGACACCGTCACCTGCCCGGCCGCGGTGGCGAGCGGCGGGATGCCCATGGTCTTGAACCGCCGCCCGAACACGCCGGAGAAGCCGTAGGACAGGGCGGCTCCGAGAACGGCGAGCTGCGCCAGGATGCTCGCATCCCACGCGGCCATGGCCGCAGCACCGATCATCACGGCCACGCCGGCAAAGCCCACGAGGACGCCCGCAAATTTCTGAGGCGTGAGACGCTCGTCTTCCGTCAGGTAATGCGCGACGATCACGGTGAAGAGCGGCGTGGTTGCGTTGAGGATGGAGGCGAGCCCGCTGGCGATGTGGCTCTGTCCCCAGACGATCAACGTGAAGGGAATGACGTTGTTGAGAATGCTCATGCCCAGAAAAGCGCCCCAGGCCTGCCGGGTGCGGGGCAGGTGAAGCCCCAGGATGCGAAGCACGATCAGCAAGGCCGCCGCTCCCATCAGCACGCGCGATGCCACGATGGTCAGCGCAGGCAGTTCCCTGACGGCGATCCCGACGAACAGAAAGGATCCGCCCCACACGACGGACAAAGCGATCAGAAGCGCCCAGTCGGTCGCGGCCATGGTCTTGTGGACGGGTGCTTGTGTCATTCGAGTGCCCTGCGCTGCCGAATTAAGGGAATGACACAAGTCCAGCCGGCGGGCGACCCGTTTCCTGTGACCAGTCGGGAGCGGATGCAGTGCCGCTGGGACGGCATGTACGGAAAGCGCCTGTGCGCCGCAGCCCCGGACTTGTCCACCGGGAAGATCGACCGGCCTGTAAAGGTTTGGTTTACGACGCTGACAACTGACGCGGCATCTTTACTCCGCGTTCATGGCTTGGGGGCGAGCGTCTGGCTCATGACCCTTCCTGTATTGCGTAAGCCATGAACCCGCCGATGTCTCGTGAGCCGTCCTACAGCGTACAACCCCAGCCGGTGCGATCGGTGGCCCGATCGAGCTTCTGCGTGATGCCTCACGATCCGCGTCAGGCGCGGACCACCACCTTCATCTTCGGCCGCTCGGATTCGCGCTACCGGCCGCTGCTCAACCAGGAGGAACGGGACCGGCTGCACATCTGGGCCATGATCGTCGCCCTCTCGTCCTCGGCGGCGGGCACGACCCTGCTGCTCACGGCCTTGCTGCACTAAAGCATCAGACCCAAAAGTGGACTTGCACTTTTGGGATCCAATCTGATGCTTTCTTCTTGAATGAGAGCATCGTGTGACCGGAAAACCGGGTCCACTTTTCCGCACGATGCTCTAGATCAGTTCAGCGGCCAGACCAGCATGATCAGCGGGATGCCGACCACCACGACGATGATCGAGAGCGGCAACCCGAGCCGCCAGTAATCCCCGAAGCGATAGCCGCCCGGCCCCATGACCAGGGTGTTGCACTGGTGGCCGATGGGCGTGAGGAAATCGCAGGCCGCACCGATCGCCACCGCCATCAGAAAGGCATCCGGCTTGAAGCCGAGCTGGCCCGCGAAGCTCGCCGCGATGGGGGCCATCACCAGCACGGTTGCGGCGTTGTTGAGGAACGGCGTCACGGCCATGGCGGCCACCATGATGAGCACGAGCGCGCCCGTCGGCGGCAGCATGTTGGCGGCCGATGACAGCCAACCGGCGATCAGGTCCGTGCCGCCCGTGGTGCGGATCGATTCGCTGACCGGGATCAGGGCTCCCAGCATCACGATGATCGGCCATTCGATGGTGTCGTAGGCCTCGCGCAGGGTCAGCGAGCCGAACAGCACGAGCAGGACGCCTGCGCCGAAGAACGCGATGGCGACGGGGAGGATGTTGAAGGCGACGAGCACCATGGTGCCAACCAGGATGACGGCCGGAAGCAGGCTCCTGCGGGCGCTCCCCAGTCGGATCTCGCGCTCCGCGAGCGGCAGGCAGCCGATATCGCGTAACGTGTCCGGCAGCCGCTTGAGATTGCCCTGGAGCACGATTACGTCGCCGGGCCGCAACGTGATGGTGCGCAGCCGCTCCTTGAACCGTACGCCGCTGCGGCTCACCGCGATCAGGTTGACGCCGAAGCGCTCGTAGAGACCGATGCGCTCCGCCGACAGCCCGGTCAGGACGGAATTCGGCCCGACGATCGCCTCGATGACGCCGATCTCATCCGTGGCCTCGTCGGTTTCCGGCTGGTGGTGTTCGCGACTGAGCTTCAGCCCGGCGCGGGCGACGGCGCTCTCCAGCGCATCCGATTCGCCCTCCAGCATGAGCACGTCGTTCTCGCGGATGGTCGCGTCGGGCAGCGGGCTCGAGCTGCGGGTCTCGTTGCGGATGATCGACGCGACCTTGACCTCGCCGTTGGCGAGCTTGTGCAGGTCCGCCACCGTCTGGCCGACCACGTCGGACTCCGCCGTCACGCGGGCCTCGGTCACGTAATCCTTGATGTCGAGGGCTGCATCGAGCGAAGCGGCTCCTTTGCGGCCCTGCGGGAGCATGCGGTAGCCGAAGGCCAGGAAGACCACGCCCGCAAGCGCGATGCCGATGCCGACAGGCGTGAAATCGAACATGCCGAAGGGCTCACCCAGCAGCTCCTCCCTGACCCGCGACACGATGATGTTGGGCGAGGTGCCCACCAGGGTCACGATGCCGCCCAGCAGCGAGCCGAACGCCATCGGCATGAGGAAGCTCGACGGCGGCGTGTTGGTGCGCCGGGCGATCTGGAACGCCACCGGGATCATCATGGCGAGCGCGCCGATGTTCTTCACGAAGGCGGACAGCACCGTCACCACGCCCACCAGCACCACCACCTGGATCTGCGTCGTGCGCAAGTATGGCCCGACGTGGTTGAGGCCGGCTTCGAGAATGCCTGACTTCGCCACGGCCGCGCTGACCAGAAGCGCGCTTGCCACGATGATGACGATGTCGTCGCTGAAGCCCTCAAAAGCTTTGTCGGCGGGCACGATGCCTACCAGCACGGCCACGAGGAGCGAGAGCACCGCCACGAGATCGTAGCGGAAGCGTCCCCAGACGAAGAGGGCCATCATCCCGGCGACGATGGCGAAGGAAAGCATTTGTGGCTGGGTCATAGGGAGCGCTAGCGAGAGGAACCGGAGTCCTAACGCGTCACGCTCCTGTTAGTGCCCAATGCTCTCCTTTTGAGCGGCGCATCGTTGGGTGAGGAAAACCGGACCCCACTTTTCCCGCACGATGCGCTATTGCCCGAGAACGAGCGCCCAATAACGGCCGTAGCGGTTGTCGGCATCCGCGCGGGCGAGGCCGATCCTCCGGGCCTGGGGCATCAGGAGGTTGCTGTTATGGCCGGGGGAGGCCTTCCAGCGGCTGATGGCGCCGTCGACGGAGTTCTGGCCCGCCGACAGGTTCTCGGCGGAATAGCCGCTGATCCCGTATTGATCCATGCGGCTCACGAAGCTGCCATGGCTAAGCCGGCCCGCCGCAGCCACGACCCGCGCCTGGTGCTCCGCCGCCTTGTTGAGGCGGGAATCCACCGTCACGGGGCTCAGGCCCTTCGACACGCGATAGGCCGAGATGAGGGCGGCCGCCTGGGCGGCATCGTTCGTCGAGCTCGCCAGAACCGTATCGGTCGGCGTCAGGGCGGAATCGCCCGCGCAGCCGGCCAGCCCCAGGGCGATCACGCCGAGGATGAAAAGAGCACGCATCGCATTCCCCTTCGGGCGGCGTTGAGGTGCCGCTCCCCTTGAAAAAAAGCCTTATGGCGTTCATGTGCAGGGGCCATGAACCCGATGCCGCTCAATGCCATGTTGCAGCGTGAGGGTCCAGATTCCTCATCAACCCGCGTCAGCTGACCGCATGTCTCCATCCCCAACAGCTCCCGAAGTCGCCATCATTGGCGGCGGCCCCGCCGGCCTGATCGCCGCGGAGGTGCTCGGGCGCGCGGGCCTCTCCGTGACAATCTACGATCAGATGCCGTCAGTCGGCCGCAAGCTGCTCATGGCGGGCCGGGGCGGGTTGAACCTCACCCATTCGGAGGAATTGGAGCGATTCGTCGCCCGCTACGCCGAGGCCCGGCCGCAGCTTGAGCCGCTGATCGGGGCCTTCGCTCCGGCCGATCTGCGCGCCTGGTGCGAGAGCCTGGGCCAGGAGACATTCGTGGGCTCCAGCGGACGCGTGTTCCCCAAGGCCTTCAAGGCCTCCCCCCTGTTGCGCGCCTGGCTGGGGCGGCTGGACGGGCTCGGTGTGCGCTTCGCCACGCGCCACCGCTGGCAGGGCTGGGACGACGAGGGCCGCCTGATCTTCACCGATGCGGCCAGCGAGCCGGTGTGGACCAAGCCCGATGCGACGATCCTGGCGCTCGGCGGCGCGAGCTGGCCCCGCCTCGGCTCGGATGGCAGCTGGGCGGACCTGCTGGCCCAACGCGGCATCGCGGTCTCGGCCTTACGCCCCTCAAACATGGGCTTCCTCTGCCCCTGGTCCGAGATCATGCGCAGCCGCTTCGCGGGCGAGCCCCTGAAGCGAATCGCCCTCACCTTTGCGGGCGCCACCGTGAGAGGCGAGGCCACCGTCACGCAGGACGGCATCGAGGGCGGGGCGGTCTACGCCCTGTCGGCCCGCTTACGCGACGCTATCGAGCAGGATGGCAGCGCCCTGCTCCACATCGATCTGAGGCCCGACCTCTCCCACGAGGCCCTGCTGAAGAAGCTCGAGACCCCGCGAAAAGGCCAATCCGCCTCCACCTTCCTGCGCAAAGCAGCGGGCCTGAGCCCGGTCGGCATCGCGCTGCTGCGGGAGGCCTCTCCTGCCTTACCGACGGACCCGGCGGCTCTGGCCCACCTCATCAAGGCCGTGCCCTTGAGGCTCACCGGCGCCAAATCCCTCGACCGCGCCATCTCCACGGCCGGCGGCGTGCCGTTCAGCGAACTCGACGGGCACCTGATGCTGCGCCGGCTGCCCGGCGTGTTCGTGGCCGGCGAGATGCTGGACTGGGAGGCGCCCACCGGCGGCTACCTGCTCCAGGCCACCTTCGCCACCGGCATCGCGGCGGCCAAAGGCGTGCTGGCCTTTTTAAGGATTCCCGATGCCGCATTGACCTTGGAGCCTTCATCGGCCACACGGCAGACGTGATCGATCCGGTTAAAATCCTCCACGACGTGTTCGGCTTCCCCTCCTTCCGCGAAGGACAGGAGGAGATCGTGCGCGCCGTGCTGGCCGGCGAGGACGTTCTGGCCGTGATGCCCACGGGCGCGGGCAAATCCCTCTGCTTCCAGCTGCCCACATTGGCCCGGGAAGGGCTGACCCTCGTGGTCTCGCCGCTCATCGCCCTCATGCGCGACCAGGTGGCAGCCTTGCGCCATTTCGGCATCGAGGCGGGCAGCCTCAACTCCGCCAACGACCAGGGCGAGAATCGCCGCGTGGTCGACGCGGTTCGCGACCGCCGCATGCGCATCCTTTATGCCTCGCCGGAGCGTCTTGCGAACACCAGCACCACTGAATGGCTCGCCCGCTCGGGCGTGAACCTGCTCGCCATCGACGAGGCGCATTGCGTCTCGCAATGGGGCCACGATTTCCGGCCCGAATACGCCATGCTCGGCGAGGTGCGCCACCGCCTCGGCAACGTGCAGACCATCGCGCTCACCGCCACGGCCGACGTGGCCACGCGCGGCGACATCATGCACCGGCTGTTCGAGGAGGAGCCGCGCCTCTTCATCCACGGCTTCGACCGGCCGAACCTGCGGCTCGCCATGCAGTCGAAGGAGAATTCCAAGCGCCAGCTCTTCGGCTTCCTCGACAAGCACCGCCACGAGAGCGGCATCGTCTATTGCTCGTCCCGCGACGCCACGGAGCGGCTCGCCGATTCGCTGAGCCAGGCGGGCTACCGGGCGCTGCCCTATCACGCGGGCATGCACCAGCAGGACCGGGCCAAGAACCAGGACATCTTCCTGCAGGAGGACGGCGTGGTGATGGTGGCCACCGTCGCCTTCGGCATGGGCATCGACAAGCCGGACGTGCGCTTCGTGGCCCATGCGGCCCTGCCGAAATCCATCGAGGCCTATTACCAGGAGATCGGCCGCGCGGGCCGCGACGGCGCGCCCGCCGACACGCTCACTCTCTACGGCCTCGACGACATGCGCCTGCGCCGCCTGCAGATCGAGGAGAGCGATGCGGCCGACGAGCAGAAGCGTGTCGAGCGCCAGCGTCTCAATGCGCTCGTGGCCCTGTGCGAAGCGCCGCGCTGCCGCCGCCAGACGCTGCTCGCCTATTTCGGCGAAACCACCGAGCCCTGCGGCAACTGCGATTTGTGCATCGACGGCGTCATGTCCTTCGACGGCACCATCGAGGCGCAGAAGATTCTCTCCGCCATCGTGCGCACGGGCGAGCGCTTCGGCACCGAGCATCTCATCAGCATCTTGACCGGAGAGGCCACGGATTCGATCCGCCGCTTCGGGCACGACAAACTCAAGACCTTCGGCGTCGGGGGCGACCGCTCGAAGCCCGAATGGCGCTCGCTCCTGCGGCAGATCTATGCCGCCGGCCTGATCAGCCTGGAACTCGCCGAATACGGCCGCTGGACCCTCACCGACCGGGGGGTTGCCGTGCTCAAAGGCCAGGAGAAGATCGAGCTGCGCTCCGACGTGCTGATGAAGCCCGCCGAGCGCCGCCGGAGGCGCGGCCGGATGGAAGCCGAATCCGTGGTGCCCTCCGACGATCCGCTGCTCCTCGACCTCAAGGCCCTGCGCACCAAGCTCGCCAAGGAAGAGGGCGTGCCGGCCTACGTGATCTTTTCCGACCGCAGCCTCATCGACATGGCGGCCAAGCGCCCGGTAACCGTACGCGCCTTCGGCGAGATCCACGGCGTGGGCCAGGCCAAGCTCGACCGCTATGCGGACGCGTTTCTCGATGTGGTGAAGGCGCACGCGGGTTAAGAACAGATACATGCCGTCATCCCGGACGCCAGAGGCGATCCGGGATCGCTTTCAGAAGAGGGCTCGGCTCTCCCTCTCCCTCAGGGAGAGGGTTGGGGTGAGGGGTTACAGTCTCATCCGGAGAGGCCTCTAACCCCTCACCCGCGCCTGAAGGCGCGACCTCTCCCATAAGGAGAGGTATTCCCGCGCCACACTCGTCCAACGATCCCGGGTTCTGCTCCGCAGCCCCGGGATGACGCTAGATGGTCACACCTCCACCCACCGCCCCTCATGCGCGCTGCGCGCAACCGCATCCACCGTGCGCTCGATGCGGATGCCGTCCTCGAACGTGATCAGGTGAGCCGCCTCGCCGCTGATGCGTCGGATCAGTTCGCGGCACTCGATGATCTTCAGATCGTTGAAGCCGAGCCCATGGCCGGGCGCCGGAATGAACTTGTCGTAGGGCGGATGCTGCGGCCCGGTGAGGATGGTGCGGAAGCCCTGGGTCTCCTTGGCTCCGTCAATCGTATAGAGCTGCACCTCGTTCATGCGCTCCTGGTCGTACACGATGGTGCCCTTCGCGCCGAACAACTGCACGAAAATGCGACCCTTGCGACCCCAGGCGGAACGGTTGAGCGCGATCATCCCGGATGCGCCGCTCGTTAGTTCGATCATGGTGGTGGCGATGTCGTAGGTCTCCACGGGGCGACGCCCGCCGCCTTGCACAGGCCTATCCGCATAGGGCTTCGCCATGTGGCCGCAGACGCGCCGCACGCCGCCGAACAGAACGCGGATCAGGCTCAAGGCATGGACGCCGAAATCATCGAGCGCGCCGTGGCCTGAGGTCGCCTCGCTCTTCCAGTAGAAGAGCGCCTCAGGGTCCGCCATGAAGTCCTCATCCATCTCGAGGCGCACATGGTTCACATCCCCGATCTGCCCTTCGTCGAGAAGGCGCCGGATCAGGCGCACAACCGGGTTCTGAATGTAATTGTAGCCGAGGGCCGCAACCTTGCCTGACGCGCGGGCCGCCGCCAGCATGCGCTCGGCATCCTCAAGCCGCGTCGCCATCGGCTTCTCGCACCACACATGCTTTCCGGCCTCCAGGGCCGCAATGGCCATCTCGGGATGGAAGGCGTTCGGCGTGGTGATCGACACCACGTCGACCGCAGGATCGGTGGCAAGCGTGCGCCAGTCGCCGGTGCCCCGCGCGAAGCCGAGTTCCTGCGCTTTTCTGTCGGCCAGCTCCTGCGAATGCTCGGCCAGCACCGCAAGGCGCGGCCGCGCCACATCGCCGAATACGGCCGCAACGGCATTCCAAGCGAGCGCGTGGCACTTGCCCATATAACCCGTGCCGATGAGGCCGACGCCGAGAGATGTCATGCGCTTGCTCCTTATCTACTGCCCTCATCCTGAGGAGGTCACGCAGTGACCGTCTCGAAGGAGGCTCCAGAGAGCACTGGATGATCCTTCGAGACGCAGCTGCGCTGCTCCTCAGGATGAGAGCAGTGTATAGAGACTGTCGTTAAACCATCCCGCCGAGCTCTGCCGACACCGCCTGCAACTCTTTGCCGCCCGCCATGAGGTTCTGCAGCTCGTCAATGGCGATCTCGGATTTCGCGTAGGTGCCAAGCGTCTTGCCGCGGTTGAGCACGGTGAAGCGGTCGCCCACCGCATAGGCGTGGCGCACGTTGTGGGTGATGAAGATCACACCGAGCCCTCTCTGGCGCACCTGATGGATGTATTTCAGCACCATGGAGGTCTGCGCCACGCCGAGGGCCGAGGTGGGCTCGTCGAGGATCAGCACCTTGGCGCCGAAATAAACCGCGCGGGCAATGGCCACGCATTGGCGCTCGCCGCCCGACAGCGTGCCCACCGCCTGGTGTGGATCGCGCACATCAATGCCGATTTTGTGCATCTCCTCGCGGGTGACCTCGTCGCAATGATCGAAGTCGACGCGGCGGAACGGCCAGACGCCCTTCACCGGCTCGCGGCCCATGAAGAAGTTGCGCGTCACCGACATGAGCGGGATCATCGCAAGGTCCTGGTAGACCGTGGCGATGCCCGCATCGAGCGCGTCGCGCGGGCTGGCGAAAGACACAGGCTTGCCCTCGACCAGGAAGTCGCCGGAGGTCGGCTTGTGAACGCCAGCGAGCGTCTTGATGAGCGTCGACTTGCCGGCGCCGTTGTCGCCGAGCAGGCACATGACCTCGCCGCGATGAACGTTGAGCGACACGCCGGACAGCGCGATCACGGAGCCGAAATGCTTGACGAGGTTGCGGATCTCGATGAGCGGAACCTGGTTCTCCATCAGCGCTCTCCCGTCACCTTGCGGCGGATGAAGTTGTTGAACAGCACCGCGAGCAGCAGCATGGCGCCGAGGAAAACCTGGAACCAGTCGGAATCGAAGCGCGTGTAGGTGAGGCCGATGGACACCATGCCGAAGATGATGGCGCCGAAGAACGCCCCGATGGCCGAGCCGTAGCCGCCGGTGAGCAGGCAGCCGCCGATCACCGCCGCGATGATGGCCTCGAACTCCTTCTGGAATCCGCGCCGTGCATCGGTCGAGCCCGCATCGAGCACGGTCAGAACGGCGACCAGCGCAGCCGCAAAGGCGGTGAGCATGAAGAGAGCGGTCTTCACCCGGTCCACGGGCACGCCGGAATTACGCGCCGCATTCGGATCGCCGCCCGCGGCAAAGATCCAGTTGCCGGCGCGCGTGCGCAGGAGGATCCAGGTGGCGACAAGCGCGAAGCCCACGAACCAGACGATGGAGACCGGCACGCCCGTGACCGTCGGCGTGCCATTGGGAAACTTGCCGATGAGATCGTTGGCGGCGAGCCACGCGAAGACGCCCTCGAAGGCGACGCCGGAGAACAGCTCGCGGATGAGGCCCTCACCGGCCTGATCGCCGATGCCGCGCATCTGGGTCGACCCGCCGGTGGCCCATTTGAGGCCGACCAGCGAGAGCCCGCGCAGGATGAACAGGAAAGCCAGCGTCACGATGAAGGACGGAAGCCGGCTGCGGATGACGATCTGGCCGTTGAGGCCTCCGAGCAGGGCCGCGACGGCGAAGGTGGCCACGATCGCCAGCAGCAGGGGCCAGCTGTTGAGGGTAAGGAACGCGCCGAAGATGAGCCCGGTAAAGGCGACCATGGAGCCGATGGAGAGATCGAACTCGCCGCCGATCATCAGGAGCGCCGCCGCAATGGCGAGGATTCCGAGCTGGGCTGCGGGCGAGAGGATGTTCATGATGCCGGCGAGCGTGAACATGGACGCGTCGGCCGTGGAGGCGAAGAAGATCGCGACCAGGATGAGGCCGGCCAAGGCGCCCAGCTCGGGGCGCCGCATGATCTTGGTGACGAGGGAGACATCCCTCAGGCGCTCGTCCTGGATCTGCTTGACCGTTGAAGGCGGGCTGAGATCCGTGGTCGGCTGAGTGGTGTTCACCATGGGCGCCTCCCCGAAAGAATACAAAAAATGAAAAGCCCGCGATCCGTGTGGACCGCGGGCTTTGCGTCGTGGTTAGCGAATGCCCTTGGCGGAGAGATCAACCACCTGGGCGGCCTTCTCCTTGGTGATCAGGTTCGGGCCCGAGGCCACGTCGCCGCCCGGCATCAGTCCGTACTTGGCGTAGTTGGCCAGGAACACCACCGGCAGATAGCCCTGGAGATATTGCTGCTGGTCGATGGCGAAAACGGCCTCGCCGCCCGCCACGGACTTGAGGAAGCCCGCCGACATGTCGAAGGTGGCAACCCGAATGGCGCCGGTCTTGCCCGCTTCCTTCACGGCCGCAACCGACGGCTCCCCGGCCGTGCCTGCGCCGAGCGCCAGGATCGTGTCGACGGACGCGTCAGCCGCAACCGCCGCCTTCACCTTGGCGCGGATGTCCGCCGGATCGTTCGACACGGGCAGGACCGTGACCTTGCCGCCGAAACCTTCCGTGAAGCCCTTGCAGCGCAGATCAAGCGAGACGTTGCCGACCTCCTGGTTCACGCACAGGCCGACCTTGCCGCCCATTTCCTTGAGCTTAGCCCCGGCAATGCGCCCGGCCTGAACCTCGTCCTGGCCCACATGGAGCAGAGCGCCGAGCTTCTTCGACACGTCGGAGCCGGAATTCATGGAGATCACCGGAATGCCGGCAGCCACCGCCTTCTGGATCGACGGCCCGAGCGCCGAAGCATCGGGGATCGACACGATCAAGCCGGCGGGCTTCTGGTTCACGGCGGCATCGATGAGCTGGCTCATGGCCACCATGTCGAAGGTCTCGGGGGCGCGGTAGTCGACCTGGACCTTCATGTCCTGGCCGCCTGCCGCCACGCCGTTCTTGACCACGGACCAGAACGGGTCGTTGGCCTGTCCGTGGCTGACGACGATGATGCGGGAATTCTGCTGCGCGGCAGCTGGAGCAACCGCTGCGAGGGTCAGAGCAGCAACTGCTGCAAGGCCTGTGACGAGTGATTTCATGTGCTTCCTCCCAACTGGTATCTCATGCGCTCGATCTGCCAGAGATCTGGCTCGGCTGAGCGGTGCGGCTTTCAGCGCCGCTGGTATGAGTTGTCAGGGAAACACCAGATGATTCGAGAGCGAATCGTCCGTTTCCTGGCGTTCCCTCTGCTGGCCCAGTCGCTCCTTTAAGCGGAACGCCAGAACCTTTTTGTTTATATATTGGAATTTTTATTCCATTTTTGTAGGATTGGTGTCAAGGCCCGATCTGGAGCCGCAGGTGGGTCGCAAGGGCAGGTAAGCGCATGGACGAGGCAGAGGTCACCACGGAGGCTCCGGACAGTTTCGACGGACTTCGGACGCTTCTGCTCAGCCGCCATGACGCCATGCCCAAACGGCTGAAGCAGCTCGCGGCTTTCGCCCTGGAGCATCCCGAGGACGTGGCGTTCGGCACGGTGGCGGGCATTGCCGAGCATGCGGGCGTACAGCCCTCGACCCTGGTGCGCTTCGCCAAGAGCCTCGGCTATGACGGCTTCTCTCACCTGCAGCAGATCTTTCGCGATCGCCTGCGGGAGCGCTTTCCGGATTATCGCGAGCGCCTGAAGGGCTTGCGCGATGCCGAGGGGCATCACATCCACGCAGCCTCCCTGCTGGAAGGCTTCACCAATGCCGCCGCCGTCTCGCTGGACCGGATGCACAGCTCCGTGCGTCCGGAAGAACTGTCCCGCGCCATCGAAACGCTCGCCAAGGCCGACACGATCTATCTGCTCGGCGCGCGCCGCGTGTTTCCCGTGATCGCCTATTGCGCCTATGCGTTCGGCAAGCTCGGGGTACGGGCGATCCTCATCGATCATGTGGGCCAAATCGGCCCGGAGCAACTCGCCACCGCCACAAAGCGCGACGCGGTGCTCGCCATCAGCTTCACGCCCTACGCGCCCGTCACCGCCGATCTCGCCGCCGCCGCAGCGCAGCGCAACGTGCCGGTGGTGGCGATCACGGATTCGGCCTTCAGCCCGCTGGTGACGAGCGCCGATGTATGGCTGGAGGTAGCGGAGGCCGATTTCGGCGCCTTCCGGTCGCTGTCCGCGTCGTTTGCGCTGGCGATGGCATTGGCCGTCGGCACGGCGGAGAAGCGGGCGGAGGGGTGACCACCTGGCGTCATCCCAGACGGCAGAGCCGATCCGGGATCGCTGGACAAGAATGGCACCGGAATAATCACTGTCATCCCCGCGCAGGCGGGGATCCATAAACGCGACGTTTCCAGGAGGGCGAGCAGCGTCGCACCTCTTGCTGCACTGTCAGCGTTTATGGATCCCGGGCTCCGCTGGCGCGCCCCCGGGATGACAGCGCTGGGCTGGTTTGCCCGATCCCGGATCTTCGCTGCGCTTCGTCCGGGATGACGCGTGGGATTACACCCGCACCGGCTTTCCGCTCTGCGCCGACTCCGTGGCCGCATCTGCCAGCCTCTGAGCCATGAGGCCATCATAGCCGGTCGGGTTGCACGGCTTGCCGTCGCGGATGGCGTTCAGGAACGTGGTGAGCTCGTCGCGATAAGCGTCCGCATAGCGCTCCAGGAAGAAGTCCTGCACCGGATCGGCGGTGACGCCCGACGCATTGGCCACCTCCACGGTGGTGCGGTGGATGTTGCCGGCGCGGATCATGCCCTTCGAGCCATGCACTTCGATGCGCTGGTCGTAGCCGTAGGTGGCGCGGCGGGAGTTGGAGATCTGGACGATCCGGCCCTTGGCGGTCTTGAGCATCACGGCAGCGGTGTCCACGTCACCCGCCTGGCCGATGGCCGAGTCCACCAGGGACGAGCCGACCGCATGCACCTCCACCGGCTCGTCGCCCAGCAGCAGAAAGCGGGCCATGTCGAGGTCGTGGATCATCATGTCCCGGAACAGGCCGCCGGAGGTGGCGATGTAGCTCACCGGCGGAGGACCGGGATCGCGGGAGAGGATCGTCACAAGCTCCACCTCGCCCACCTCGCCGTCAGCGAGACGGCGGCGGAGGCTGGCGAAGTTCGGATCGAAGCGGCGGTTGAAGCCGATCATCAGCGGCGTGCCGGCCTTCTCCACCGTGGCAAGGCAGGCCTCGATGCGGGCGCTCGAGAGATCCACCGGCTTCTCGCAGAACACCGCCTTGCCGGCACGCGCGCCACGCTCGATCAGGTCGGCATGGGTGGTGGTCGGCGTGCAGACCAGAATGGCGTCCACATCGGAGCGCTCCACGATCTCGTCCAAGGACGCGACCTCCGCGCCTGTGGCTGCTGCCAGCTCCTGCGCCGAAGGGGCATGTGGGTCGGCGACCGCCACGAGGCGGGCGTCGGGATGGCTGGCGGCGTTGCGCCCGTGAATGCGGCCGATTCGGCCAGCGCCCAGAACGGCGATCCTGATCATGTTTCCCCTCAGATCCTTTGCCGGCTACGGCAACTTTTAGAATTGATATTCCAACATAAGTTGCTAATAGAATAAACGTTCTATAGCCGCAAGGGCCGAACGGCCCTCGCCCGGTGCTAACGCCCGAGAGCGGGAGGAATAGCATGAAGCCAGCCCTCGATGTCATCACCATCGGTCGCTCCTCGGTCGATCTCTATGGCCAGCAGGTGGGCGGGCGGCTGGAGGACATGGCCTCCTTCTCCAAGGCGGTCGGCGGCTGCCCGGCCAACATCGCCATCGGCACAGCCCGGCTCGGCTTGAAATCGGGCCTCGTCACCCGCGTCGGCGACGAGGCCATGGGCCGCTTCATCCGCGAGCAGATGGAGCGCGAGGGTGTCGCGACGCAAGGCATCGTCACCGACAAGCAGCGTCTCACAGCCCTCGTAATTCTCGGCGTGCGGGACGAAGACTCCTTTCCGCTGATCTTCTATCGCGACAACTGCGCCGACATGGCGCTGACCGAGAGCGACATCAGCGAGACCTTCATCGCCTCGGCGGCAGCCGTTGTCGTCACCGGCACGCATTTTTCTCGTGAGACGACCGCTGCCGCTCAGAAGAAGGCCATTCGCGTCGCGAAAGCGCATGGACGCAAGGTCGTGTTCGACGTGGATTACCGCCCCAATCTCTGGGGCCTCCTCGGCCATGGTGCGGGCGAATCGCGCTATGTGCGCTCCGATGCAGTCACGGAGCATCTGCAACCGATCCTCGCCGATTGCGATCTCATCGTCGGCACGGAAGAAGAGCTGCACATCGCGGGTGGATCGGAGAATACGCTGGAGGCGATCCGCGCCATCCGCACGGCCTCGAAGGCCACCATCGTGTGCAAGCGCGGGCCCATGGGCTGCGTGGTGTTTCCCGATGCCATTCCAGACTCGCTCGATGACGGCGTGAAGGGGCCCGGCTTCCCGGTCGAGGTCTACAACGTGCTCGGCGCCGGTGACGCCTTTCTGTCCGGCTTCCTGCGCGGCTGGTTGAAGGGTGAGCCCCTCGAGACCTGCTGCGCCTATGCCAATGCGAGCGGCGCCTTTGCCGTGTCGCGCCTGCTCTGCTCGCCCGAGATCCCGACCTTTCCCGAGCTGCAGCATTTCCTCAAAACGGGCAGCCGGCACAAGGCCCTGCGTTTCGACGAGGACATCAACCACATTCACTGGGCAACCACGCGCCGGCCACAACCCGACACTCTCATGGCGCTGGCCATCGACCACCGCATGCAGCTGGAGGCGATGGCGCAGGAGATCGGCGCGCCAATCGAGCGCATTCCCGACTTCAAGGTGCTGGCTGTGCAAGCCGCAGCGCGGGTGGCGGATGGCCGCCCCGGCTTCGGCATGCTGATCGACGGCACATATGGCCGCGAGGCCCTGTTCCGCGCCGCCGATCATCCGTTCTGGATTGGCCGCCCGGTGGAACTGCCGGGCTCGCGCCCGCTCGATTTCGAAGGCGGCGGGTCGCTCGGTGCGAAGCTCGTGGAATGGCCGGTGGGACACACCATCAAGTGTCTGTGCTTCTACCATCCCGACGATCCGCCAGAGTTGAAGGAATGTCAGGAGCGCGACCTGCTGCGCCTCCATGATGCCGCACGCCGCATCGGCCGCGAATTGTTGGTGGAAATCATCGCCGGCAAGCACGGATCTCTCAAGACGGATACCGTCGCGGGCATCCTGCAGCGCCTCTACGATCTCGGCATCAAGCCCGATTGGTGGAAGCTCGAGCCCCAGCGTGATGAAGCCGCCTGGCATGCCATCGGCCATGTGATCACGACGAACGATCCGTATTGCCGCGGCATTGTGCTGCTCGGACTCGAAGCGCCGGAGAACGAGCTGGAAGCAGCATTCGCGGCTGCAGCCAGGGAACCGCAGGTCAAGGGCTTCGCCGTCGGCCGCACGATCTTCAACGACGCCGCGCGGCGCTGGCTGAAGGGCGAGATCACGGACGAGGCCGCCGTCAGCGACATGACCTCCCGCTTCCAGCGCCTTGTCGACGCGTGGCAGCGGGCATCCGGCCGGGCGCAGGCCGCGTGAAGTCGACGGAGCTGTTATCCTGAAGACGAGCTTGAGAAGGCTGCGCCCCTCGTTCAAGGTCGGCGCCATTCGAGAGGAAAATCCATGAGCACGATCCGCCTGACCATGGCGCAAGCCGTCGCCCGCTTCCTGACGGCGCAGAAGACGGAAATCGACGGGCAGCTGATGCCGCTCTTCGGCGGCGTCTGGGCGATCTTCGGCCACGGCAACGTGGCGGGCATGGGCGAGGCCCTGCATGGGGTGCGCGATCAACTTCCCACCTTCCGCGCCCATAACGAGCAGGGCATGGCCCATGCGGCGATCGCCTTTGCCAAGGCGTCGCGGCGCCGCCGTATGATGGCTTGCACCACCTCCATCGGCCCCGGCGCCACCAACATGGTGACGGCCGCAGCCGTGGCTCATGTGAACCGCCTGCCGGTGCTGCTGCTCCCCGGCGATGTCTTCGCCAACCGCAGGCCGGATCCGGTGCTGCAGCAGATCGAGAATTTCTCCGACGGCACAGTGTCGGCCAATGACTGCTTCAAGCCCGTGTCGCGCTACTTCGACCGCATCACGCGGCCGGAACAAATCATTCCCGCGCTCCACCGCGCTATGGCCGTGCTCACGGATCCCGCCGATTGCGGGCCGGTGACGCTCGCGCTCTGCCAGGACACGCAGGCCGAGGCCTACGACTATCCGGAAAGTTTCTTTGCCGAAAAGATCTGGGCGCCGCGTCGCATCCGTCCCGACGAGACGGAACTTGCCGAAGCTGCCGATCTCATCCGCAGTGCGAAGAAGCCCTTCATCGTGGCTGGCGGCGGCGTGCTCTATTCCGGCGCGGAACAGGTGCTGGCCGATTTCGCGGAAAGGCACGGCCTCTCCGTCGGTGAGACGCAGGCTGGCAAGTCGAGCCTGCCTCATGATCATTCAGCCAATCTCGGCGCGGTCGGCGTCACCGGCACGGGTGCTGCCAATGCGCTCGCGGAAGACGCCGACGTGGTGATTGCGGTGGGCACGCGCCTGCAGGATTTCACCACCGGCTCCTGGGCCCTGTTCAAGAACCCCAACCGGCGCATTGTCGGCCTCAACGTGCAGGCTTTCGACGCGACGAAGCACAATGCGCTGCCGCTCGTCGCCGATGCCCGTGTGGGCCTTGAAGAGCTGAGCCGGGCGCTCGGCAGCTGGAAGGCGCCGGATTCCTGGACAGCCAAAGCGCGTGACGAGAAGCCACGCTGGTTCGATACAGCCGCACGTTTCACCGATCCGACCAATGCGGAGCTGCCGTCAGACGCACAGGTGATCGGCGCCGTGCAGCGCAATTCGCAGCCAACCGACGTGGTAGTCTGTGCCGCCGGCGGCCTGCCGGGCGAGTTGCACAAGCACTGGAAGGCTCTGCAGCCGCTCGGCTACCACATGGAATACGGCTATTCCTGCATGGGCTACGAGATGGCCGGTGGGCTCGGTGTGAAGATGGCGGATCCGTCCCGCGAAGTCATCGTGATGGTGGGAGACGGCTCCTATCTCATGATGAACTCGGAGCTCGCCACCTCGGTCATGCTGGGCCAGAAGCTCACTGTCGTGCTCCTCGACAACCGCGGCTATGGCTGCATCAACCGCCTGCAGCGCGCCACGGGCGGAGAAAGCTTCAATAATCTGCTGCAGCACACCAACCATGTGACGCTGCCCGACATCGACTTCGCCGCGCATGCGGCAAGCCTCGGTGCGCAGGCCCTGAAGGTGAAGGGCATCGGCGAGTTGGAAGATGCGCTGAAAAAGGCGCGCAGTGCGGAGCGCAGCACCGTGATCGTCATCGACACCGACCCCCTCGCCTCCACGGATGAAGGCGGCCATTGGTGGGACGTGGCGGTGCCGGAGGTGTCCGTGCGCGAGCAGGTGAAAGCCGCGCGCCAGGATTACGAAACAGCCCTCGCCGCGCAGCGGGTGGGCGACTGATACAACAGAAGGATAAGAACATGACGATCCGCATCGGGGCGAACCCCATCGGCTGGTCCAATGACGACATGCCGGAACTCGGCGGCGAGACGCCGTTGGAGGTGTGCCTGGCCGAGGCCAAGGAAGCCGGCTTCGAGGGCATGGAGCTGGGCAACAAGTTTCCGCGCGAGCCGGAGGCCCTCAAGAAGGCGCTTGCGCCCTTCAACATGGCTTGCGTGTCCGGCTGGTACTCCGCCGAGTTGCTCACCCGCGATGCCGAGGCGGAGATGAAGGCGCTGCGTCCGCACCTCGATCTCTTAAAGGCCATGGGCTCCAACGTGCTGGTCTTCGCCGAGACGTCGAATGCGATTCATGGTGACCGCTCCAAACCCCTGTCGCAGCGTCCCGTCATGAAAGATGGCGACTGGGTCGGGTTCGGCCGCCGCATCACTGAAGTTGCCGAGCGCACCCTGCAGGAAGGCGTCCGTGTGGTCTATCACCATCATATGGGCACCATCGTGGAGTCGGAGGCCGATATCGATGCCTTCATGCGCTCGACCGGCGAGGCTGTTCATCTCCTGCTCGACACGGGCCACGCCACCTGGGGAGGGGCGGATCCGGCCGCGCTTGCCCGCCGCTACCGCAGCCGCATCAGCCACGTGCATACAAAGGATGTGCGCAAAAGCGTGATGGAGAAGTCGCGCGCGGAAGGCTGGAGCTTCCTCGATTCCGTCATCGAAGGAGTCTACACCGTGCCGGGTGACGGCATGGTTGATTTCGTCTCCGTATTTAAGGAACTGCCGGGCTATAGCGGCTGGGTGGTGATCGAGGCGGAGCAGGATCCGAAGAAGGCGCATCCGCTCACCTATGCCAAGATGGGCTATGCCAATCTCACCCGGTCCCTCAAGGAAGCCGGCCTGCGATAAGGACCACTTGCGATGTCAAAGCTTCTCGTCAAACCGTCGGCGCCCGATAGCAACGGGCGCATTCACGCGATCACGCCGGAATCCGCCGGCTGGACCTATGTGGGGTTCGAGGTCTACCGGCTGAAAAACGGGCAGAGCTTGAAGCAAGCGACGGGAGACCGGGAAGCCTGCATCGTCCTGCTGTCCGGAAAGGCGCATGTTGGCGCAGCCGGACAGGATTTCGGCACGATCGGCGGGCGCAACTCGCCGTTCGAGCCGGATCCGTGGTCGCTCTATGCGCCGGCTCGCTCGGAGTGGTCTCTGACAGCGGAAACGGATTGCGAGATCGCGGTCTGCACCGCGCCCGCCGAAGGCAAGCTGCCGGCCCGCGTCATCGGCCCGGATCAGGTCGGCCAGGAGACCCGGGGCAAGGGCACGAACACGCGCCATGTGCGCAACATCCTGCCCGAAACGGAAACAGCTGAAAGCCTGCTGGTGGTCGAGGTCATCACGCCCTCGGGCCACTGGTCGAGCTATCCGCCTCACAAGCACGACCGGGACATGCTGCCGCAGGAGTCGCTGCTTGAGGAGACCTATTACCATCGCCTCAACCCACCCTCGGGTTTTGCCCTGCAGCGGGTCTACACGGACGACCGCTCCCTCGACGAGACAGTGGCAGCAGCCAACGGCGACGTGGTGCTGGTGCCGAAGGGCTATCATCCGGTCGGCGCGCCGCACGGCTATGAACTCTACTACTTGAATGTGATGGCCGGCCCGAAGCGGGTCTGGAAGTTCCACAACGACCCGGATCACGAGTGGATGCTGAAATCTTGACTTGGCGCATTGCTGAGTGCGGAGAACCGGAGCCGCTTCTCCGCAGGATGCGCTAAGCCTGAGGTCTTCTGTCGCTTGATCTGCCTAAGCCTTTCGGGCATGAGGCGGGCATCGTTTCCCTTAAGAGGCCTCATGACCTGGTCCGATCTCGCCTCGCGCGCCTTCAAGACCATCATCGCGCTCGTCAGCGCGATCGTGATGGACTACGCGTTCCTGAACGGGCGCATGACGCGCCAAGCGGTGGCAGGCATTGAGCGCATGGCGGCCGATGCGCCTGTCCTCGTCGACCGACTTGTGACCAGCGCACTCAACATTAAATGGGACAGCTGAAGATCTAGCGGGCGCCGACGACTTCCAGCGCCATTCCGGCCATCATCGGCACGGCTTCGCCCATAAGGCGGGCGCGCTCCGGGTTGGATGCATTGCCGTCAAGAGAGCGCTTGTAGACGCCCTGAAGGATCGCCGCGAGGCGGAAGAAGCTGAAGGCGAGATAGAAGGGCCAGTGGCCGATCACCTCGGTTCCGGTTCGGCGGCAGTAGAGTTCGACATACTCGGCTTCTGTGGGAATGCCATGGGCCTTCCTGTCGATGCCGCCCAAGCCGCGGAACGCTCCCTCGGAGGGTAACCGCCACTGCATGCATTGATAGGCGAGATCCGCCAGGGGATGGCCGAGGGTGGACAATTCCCAATCGAGCACCGCCAGGATGCGTGTGCCGGCCGGCTCGAAGATCATGTTGTCGAGCCGGTAGTCGCCATGAACGAGGCTGACACGTCCGTCGTCCTCCGGCGTGTTGCCTTCCAGCCATGCGATGAGGTCGTCCATCTCTGGGATCGGATGGGTTTCCGACGCGCGGTACTGGCCCGACCAGCGGGCGATCTGGCGCTCGAAATAGCTGCCCGGCTTGCCGTAATCGGCGAGGCCAACGGCTGCGGGATCGACCTTGTGCAAGGCGGCAAGCGCCGCATTCATGGAATCGTAGATCGCACTGCGTTCGGAAATCTGGAGATCCGGCAACTTGCCGTCCCAGAAAATGCGGCCCTCGACATAGTCCATCAGATAGAACATGGAGCCGATGATCGCCTCGTCCTCGCATAGGTGCAGGACGCGCGGCACCGGCACGTCGGTGCCGGCGAGCGCCGCCATGACCCGGTACTCGCGATCAACCGCGTGGGCTGACTTCAGCAGCGTTCCAGGCGGCTTGCGCCGCAGGACGAAGCGGCCTTTCGTTGAGGTGATCAGGAAGGTCGGGTTGGACTGCCCCCCAGCAAACTTTTCAGCGCCGATGAAGCGGCCAAAGCCCGGAACATGCGCGCCGAGATACGGACCGAGACGCTCCGTGTCGAGATGGGCTGCTGCTTGTGCTGTCATGGGCCTTCAACCGAGCACGGAAAGCGTAATCCACTCGGCCGCAAGCGCCGGCTTTTCCGCGCCCTCGATCTCGACAGACACCTGGTAGCGCAGCATGGCTTGGCCTTCTGAGCGCATCGAGATCTCGGATAGGGTGAAGCGTCCCCTCACCCGTGCCCCCACCGGCACCGGTGAGAGAAAGCGGACACGCTCCAGGCCGTAATTAATGCCCATCACCCTATTCCTGATTGTCGGCAGCGCCTCCTGCCCCATGGCGGAGAGAAGCGACAGGGTGAGAAATCCATGCGCAATCGTGCTGCCGAAGGGCGTCTCCGCGAGGGCGCGTTCAGGGTCGACGTGGATGAACTGGAGATCTTCGGTGACAGTTGCGAAGCGGTCGATCCTGTCTTGGTCGATCATCTTCCAGGACGACACCCCGACTTCCTGGCCGATCCGGCTCTTCAGGTCATCGATGGAGACGGAGACCGGCGCATGCACGTTCATAGGGATGCCTCGCCGAAGATCTTGTGCCCGGTCTCCACACCGATGCCGCCGTCGAGCGGGATGATGGCGCCCGTCGTATAGGCGCCGCCGCGGCCGCAGAGGAACAGGAGTGCGCCTGCAATGTCATCAGGCCGGCCGATGCGGCCAGCGGGCACGCTGGCGGCGACCAGCGCCCGCTTCTGCTCGTCGCCGGTGGCGAAAGCCGTCATGCGGCTCTGGAAGGGCCCCGGCGCAAAGGCATTCACCGTAATCCGGCGCGGGGCGAACTCCTTCGCCAGGATCCGTGTGAGGTGATGCACGGCGGCTTTGGACGCCGCATAGGAATAGGCGTTGTCGCCGATGGGCGCTGCCCCCATCACGGAGCCGAGATTCACGACACGGGCTGGATCGTCGTCGCTGGCTGCTGCTTCGAGCAGAGGCAGCAGCTGTTGGGTCAGCGTAAAGAGCCCGGCCACATTGACGGAGAATACGCCGTCCCACGCCTTATGCGGGAAGTGCTCCAGCGGCTCACCCCAGGTCTTGCCCGCATTGTTGACGAGGATATGAAGGTGCGCCGTGCGTGCCTTCACCTCGGAAGCCAGAGACATCACGCCGGCTTCCGTCCCTACATCGCCGGCGAAACCTTCCGCCGTGCCGCCAGCGTCGAGCGCATTCAGCTCGCGTGCCACAGCCTCGCAGGCCTCACCCTTGCGCGAGGCGATCAGCACCCGCGCACCGGCCCGCACGAGAGCCTCGGCGATCATGCGTCCGATCCCGGTGGCACCCCCGGTCACGAGCGCCGTCTTGCCCGCGACGGAGAACAATGAGCTGAGGTAATCCTGAGCCATCGGCCGCTCACGCTGCCGAGGGGAGGACATAGTCCTTCAGGATCTTGCGCAACTCCAGCTTGGAAATCTTGCCTGTCGCCGTGAGCGGAATGCTCTCGACGAAAAGCACGTCATCGGGCACCTGCCAGCTCGCGACCTTGGTGGTGAGATAGGCGAGGATGTCCTCCTTGGCAGGATTCGCATCGGGCTTCGGCACCACCACGAGCAGCGGCCTCTCGCCCCAGCGCGGATGCGGCATGGCAAGCACGGCGCAGTTGGCGACACCCGGCGCCCCCAGGGCTGCGTTCTCCAGGTCGATGGAGGAGATCCACTCGCCACCGGACTTCACCAAATCCTTGGTGCGGTCCACGATCTGGAGAAAGCCGTCCGGCGTGATCTTGGCGACGTCACCTGTCTTGAACCAGCCTTCCGGATCGAGGGCCTGCGCGGTCGCGGCCTCGTTGTTGTAGTAGCCCGAGGCGATCGAAGGCCCGCGCACGCAGAGCTCGCCGAAGGCTACACCGTCTTTTGGGAGCTCTTTGCCGTTATCGTCGACGATCTTCATGTCGACCATGAACAATCGCCGTCCCTGGCGAACCTTCAGGGCAATCTTCTCGTCGAAGGGCAGCTCTTCCATCGCGGGGCTCAGCATGCCGAAGGTGCCGATGGGGCTCATCTCGGTCATGCCCCAACCGTGACAGACGCTGATGCCGTAATCACGCTCGAAAGCTTCGATCATCGGTTGCGGCGCCGCCGAGCCGCCGATGATGACGTAATCGAGTCCCTCGGGCTTCCGGCCCCTCTGCTTCATTTCGTGCAGAAGCCCGAGCCATACGGTGGGCACGCCCCAGCTGCTGTCAACCTTCTCGGCCTCCATGAGGTTGAACAGGCTCGCGCCATCGAGCTTCGCGCCCGGAAAGATCAGGGAGGTGCCGGAGAGAGGCGCAGAATAGGGCAGCGCCCAGGCATTGACGTGGAAGAGCGGGACCACGGGAAGGATCTTCTTCCCCATGCCGAAATAGCGCGACGCGCCGATCACCGACGTCATGGCATGGATCACCTGCGAGCGGTGCGAGTAGAGCACGCCCTTGGGTTCGCCCGTGGTGCCGGAGGTGTAGCTCAGCGCCGCAGCGGTGTTCTCATCGAGGTCGGGCCAGGTGATGGTGTCAGGCTGTCCGGTGAGCAGATCCTCGTAGCATTGAAGGCCGTCGAGTCCCTCCTGCGCCGGCATGGTCTCGCGACCGGTCATCGCCACGAAAGTGATGTTCTGCGGCAGCTTCGGCCGCAGGGCGGCGACAAGTGGCGCGAAGGTGATGTCGAAGAAGAACACCGTGTCCTGCGCGTGATTGATGATGTAGACGAGCTGCTCGGGGAACAGGCGCGGATTGATCGTGTGGCATACGGCGCCGATGCCGGAGATGGCGTAGTAGAGTTCGAAATGCCGGTAGCCGTTCCAGGCCAGCGTTGCCACGCGGTCACCCGGCTTGACGCCAAGCGCGCGCAGGCCATGCGCCAGCTGAGCGACCCGCTTGTGAATATCCTTGTAGGTGGTGCGGTGGATGCCGCCCTCAGTCGCCACCGAGACGATCTCGGTATTGGCGTGCACCTCAGCAGCCAGATCGATGATTTCCGGGATCGACAGCTGCCGATCCATCATCATTCCCTTCAACATCGTTTCTTCCCTTCATTTATTGCTTATTGTCAGGAATTTATCGGCCGCTTGCGTGTTGTCCAGTCTCTCGCAGGGACGGCATCGAGGCTTGGTCCAGAACGGCAATGGTGGCGAGCGCAACCGCCGTCTGCTTTTCGCGCCCGTCTTTTTCCGTGAACACGTCCGCTGCCACGATGATCATGCGGCTTCCGGGCTTCACCACCCGCGAGCGGCAGATCAGCCGATCTCCGTCCGCTGGCGAGAACAGGTTGAGCTTGTATTCGGCCGTGAGGACGCCTTGGCCGGCTTTAAGAACGGTCGCAGCCGCGATGGTCGTGCCATTGTCGATCAGGAAGGCCGTGACGCCGCCGTGAAACAGGCCGTGCTGCTGAAGCAGATCATCGCGACGAGCGACGGAGATCGTCGCGGAGCCGGGCGCCAGCTCGTCGATCTGCGCGCCGACGAGATGCATGAAGCCCTGGAGGGCCACGCGCTCCCGGATGCCGGCAGCGCGAACATCAAATGGGATTGCATCCATGCGGATCGCCTGCCCCTGAGTGAAGGAGACAGGGCCAGCTCTGAGGCCGGCCCTGTCCATCAAGTCTTACTGGCCGAGGCTTGCCGCCTCGACGGTCTCGACCTTACCGCCCTTGACGACGCCGACCACGATGTTGGCGTTGGTGCCGCCGCGGTCATCGACGCTGGTGATGCGCGCCGGGTTCCGCTCCGGCGGCAGCTTGCCATAGGCTTCGCTCAGCTTGGCATGAATGGCCTTCGGGTCGGAGACGCTACCAGCGAGCTTCATAGCCTCGGCCACGGCATTCAGGGTCGAGTAGTGGTAGGAGGCTTCCGTGCCCGGGTTGCGGTCGTAGAGCTTCTTGAACTTCGCGATGAAGCTTTCAGTGCCGGGACGCTTGTCATAGATCAGCGGCAGAACGCCGACCGAACCTTCGAGCATGTCCATGCCGCCGGTGACGGCAGCCATCTCGTCGAGCTTGGCCTGATCCATCACGGCGAAGCCGCCCTTGAAGCCGAGTTCGCGTGCCTGCTTGGCGATGAGAGCCGTGGGCTCCGAGGCGCCGCCGATGAACAGCACGTCGGGGCTGGCCGCGAGCACACGGCTGACGCCGCTGTAGAAGTCCGTGTCCTTGTTGTAGGACATCGGGTTCTCGGCCACGATCTGACCGCCGGCCTTCGTCCAGGCGGGACCGAAGAGCTGCGCCCAGGCCTTCGCATAATCATGATCGCCGCCGGCCATGGCGAGCTTCTTGCCGAAGGTCTTCATCTGCACATTGATGAAGGGCTGCACATAGCCCGCGAAGGATGGCGGAATGCGCAGGGTGAGCTTGTTGCCGCGCTCCGTCATGTTCGGCACACTGGTATAGGCGCCAAGAATGAAGTTGTCCTGCTCGTTGAAAGCCTGGATCGCGAAGGCGCCGCCGGAATGGGGCGTGAACACCATTGGCGTGTTGTTCTGCGCCTTCAGGCGCTTGGCGTTCACGGCTGCCTCGCTGGGCGAGTACTTGTCGTCCAGCGCCACGATGTTGAATTTGTACTTCTTGCCGCCGACATCGAAGCCGCCGGCATCGTTGATCTCCTTCGCGGCCATCTCGAGGCCGACCAGGGTGTTCTTGCCGTAGAGCGCGGCGCCGCCGCTGAGCGGGCCGGTGTAGCCGATATTCACCGTCTCCTGGGCCGATGCAACGGACGCGAAGCCGGCCGCCAGCGTCACTGCGCCTGCGGTGTGAACCAGATGTTTCCAAAGAGCCATTTGTTTTCCTCTCCTCTTGTTCTTTCTTCATGGGGCGGGAGTTCGACCGTGATCGACTCCCGTCTCTCTGTTGGCGAACTTTTTTAAGGCTCGCAGGCTTCCATAACCGGCGCCGGATCAGGCGCCGATATAGGCTTTCCGAACACGCTCGTCATTGAGCAGGGTATCCCGGTCGCCCTCCATGACGATCCGGCCGCTCTCGATGACGTAAGCGCGATGGGCGATCCGCAGGGCCGCGTAGGCATTCTGCTCGGCGAGCAGAACCGTTGTGCCCTTGTCGTTGATCGCCTTGATGACGCCGAGCACCTGCTTGACCACGAGAGGCGCGAGGCCGAGCGACGGCTCGTCCAGCAGCAGGACCTGCGGCCGCCCCATCAGGGCGCGGCCGATCGCCAGCATCTGCTGCTGGCCGCCGCTCAACGAGCCGGCCATGTCGTGGCGCTTCTCGTACAGGATCGGGAACATCTCGAAGACCTGATCGAGGATCTTCTCGGATTCCTTCTTGTCCTGGCGATGGACATAAGCGCCGAGAAGCAGGTTCTTGCGCACGGACATTTCCGGAAAGAGCTTGCGCCCCTCGGGACAGTGCACGACACCGGACTGGACGATCTGGGAGGGTTTCCGTCCGGCGATGTTCTGATCCCTGAACCAGATGTTGCCGCGGGTAAGCTTGCGCAAGCCGCTGATGGCCAGAAACAGAGAGCTTTTGCCGGCGCCGTTGGCCCCGAGCATTACCACGAGTTCGCCGGGCTCCGCATGAATGGAGATTCCATCGAGCGCCCGGAAGCTGCCGTAATTGAGCTGTGCTCCCTCAAGCCGCAGCATAGTCAGCTCCCAGATAGGCCTCAATGACGCGCTGGTCGGACCGGATCTGCGCCGGCGTTCCCTCGGCAATCATCTCGCCATGGTCGAGCACCACGATCTTGTCGGCAAGGCTCATGATCATGTCCATCTTGTGCTCGATCAGGCACACGGTCAGGCCCTTGCGGATCATCTTACGGATGAGTTCGGCCAAACCCAGCGTCTCCTCCGGATTGACGCCGCCGGCGGGCTCATCGAGCAGCACGATTTTTGGGTCGGTGGCGAGCGCCAAGGCGAAGGCGACGCGCTTGCGCTCCTCTTGGGAGATGTCCGCCGCCAAGTGGTGCGCCACGGATGACAGGCCGACGAAATCGAGCACCTCCTCGGCCTTGGCGCGGCAGCGATGCTCATCCTCTTTGAGACGCTTGGTGTTGAGCACCACGTCCCAGAAAGTGGAGGTGGTGCGAAGCCGATGCCCGACGATGAGGTTGTCGAGCACCGTCGCCTTGTCGAACAGGGTCGTCGACTGGAACGTACGCGCGACGCCGAGCTTCGCGACCTGATCGGGTCGCAGACCTGTCACGTCCTGCCCGTCGAAGATGATGCGCCCGGAGGTCGGCTTGTGGTAGCCGCTCACCAGATTGAAGAACGTGGTCTTGCCGGCGCCGTTCGGGCCGATGATCGCGTTGATCCGGTTCTTCTCGAAGGTGGTGGTCACGTCACGGACTGCCGTCAGACCGCCGAAACGCTTGGTCAGTCCCTGGATCTCAAGCATTGGTACTGACCTCCTGCTGCGAGCCGATCACGGACCGCTGAAGGCGCCTGTCCTGCATGGAGGCTGCCGCCCGCCGCGCCTGCCTTTCGCGCCAGTAACCGATAAGGCCTTGCGGGAAATACATGACCAGGAGGATCAGCAGCGGGCCGAACACGATCATCCGGAAATCCTGCAGGAACTGCAGCGACTGGGTGAGCCAGGTCAGCAGGATCGCTCCCAGCAGCGGCCCGAACAGAGTGCCGATGCCGCCGACGAGGATGAAGGCGATCATATCGAAGGTGTGGCTCTCCAGCGCCATGGCCGGACCGATGAAGCGCACGAAGCCGGCATAAAGCGCACCGGCCATTCCGGCATAGAAGGTGGAGAGCACGAAGGCGAGCACCTTGGTGCGCATCAGGTTGATGCCCAGGGTCTCGGCGAGGTCCTCACCGTTGCGGATGGCCACGAAGGCGCGGCCGAGCAGCGAATGCACGATCCGGCTCATCAGCCACAGGCTCACCACCAGGAAGAACAGCACGAGGTAATACTGCGACCAGGTGTTGTCGAAGCGGATCGGGCCGATGCCGGTGGGGGCCGGGATGTCGATGATGCCCACCGTTCCATGGGTCAGCGCATCCGACTTCTCGATGATCAGATAGATCATGAACCCGACGCAGAGCGTAAAGATCGAGAAGAAGTGCCCTTTCAGCCGCAATGAGAGGAGGCCGGCGAAGAATCCGATGACGGCGCTCAAGATTCCGGCGATCACGAAGGCGACCCAGTAGGGCACGCCGTAATCGACGGTCAGGATGCCAACCGTGTACGCGCCGATGGCCATAAAGCCCGCATGCGCCAGATTGAGTTGACCCGTGTAGCCCAGGATGAGGTTCAGGCCCACCGCGGCGATCGCCATGATGTAGGCGAGCGACATCACGTAGATGTAGTAGTCGTTTGCCGCAACCATCGGGAAGGCGATAGCCAAAACGAGCAGGACGGCGAGAAGAGGCTTTTGCCAGGTCTTCGACATCATGCCCGGGCTCCGCTGGGAAAGAGGCCCTGGGGCCGGAACGACAGGATCAGGACGAGCAGTGCGAAGGCGATGATGTCCTTGTAGTTCGTGGAGACGTAGAAGGCCCCGAAGCTCTCGGCGAACCCGATCACGAGGCCACCGACGATGGCGCCCGGAATGCTGCCCATGCCGCCCAGGATGATGATCACGAAGGCTTTCATGATCACGAGATGTCCCATGGAGGGATAGATCAGGTTGATGGGCGCAAAGAGCGTTGCGGCCACCGCCGCGAGCGCACCGGAAATCGCGAAGGTGAGAACCGAAACCTTCGTGGCGTCGATGCCAACCAGGGAAGCTCCCTCACGGTTCTGCGCCATGGCGATGATCGTGGAACCGGTGAGCGTGCGGGTGAGGAAGAGATGGAGCACGAACATCAGGCCGAACGCGGCCGCGATGATGATCAGGCGCTGCGCAGGCGCCACGAGATCGAAGAGGCGCACGATCTGCGGGTAAGGCGGAGCAAGGCGGTGGAATTCCGCACCCCAGATTGCCTGAATGCCGGCCTCAAGAAACAAAAGAAGGCCGATCGCCGCGATCATGTCGTGCAGTGGCGGCGCATTTCTAAGTCGATGGAAGATCAGGCGATCCGACAGAACGGCGAGAAGAGCGACCACGAGTGCCGCTCCCGCCATGGCAACCCAGTAATTCGCGCCGAGCGAACCCACGAGGTAGAATGCCATATAGGCGCCGACCATATACAGGGCACCATGGGCAAAGTTGGGGATGTGAAGAATCCCGTAGACGAGCGTGAGACCAAGGGCCACGAGCGCATAGACGCTCCCGAGCGTCAGCCCGTTCAGAACCTGCTGAAAAAAGATGTTCAAGGAGCCGCGTCCTCCTCCTGGGCTCCGGGCTCCCGTGCTCGACCGCGATCCCTGCCTGGCTGGGGCAGGACAGAGGGCCTGTGACTTGCGGCACTGGACCCTCAAACCGGACGAACCGGGCTCCTCGGATCGTTTCCTCTCGAATGAACGGTACGGTCCTTTTCAGAGTCGCACCGCCGGCAGAGCTTCATTGGCCCTGTCCTATGTCTGAGGGGAGACTGACACGAGACTATGGCCTCGTCAACGGATCATGGTAGCAGAATTGCACCGACTTTCGGCGGCACTGAATTCATGCTCGACACTCTCTTAGAATAACCGGTACAGTCGAAGAGTTGCACGCGCGGCATCGCTCCCTGCATCAATTCGTGCTAGGAGCTCAACCATGGGCGGCCCTGGGCCTGCCCGCGGGCCAGGAGCCACGAAACTACCATGACGCCGACCTCCAACGCTCTTCCGCGCCAGACCAAGCGCTACGAGCAGAAGCGACAGGCCATCCTCGACGGGGCCGTCCAGCTCTTCAATCAGAAAGGATTGAAGGGGACGACCCTGGCCGATGTGGCCCAGAGCGTCGGGCTGATCACCAACAGCGTCACCTATTATTACCGCAAGAAGGAGGAGCTGGCGACGGCCTGCCTGTTGCGCTCCATCGAAGCATTGGACGATCTCATCGCCGTCGCCCTGCAACGGGAGACGCCGGAGGAGCGCCTGCGAACGATCCTGCGGCTCTACTGCGAGAGGCTGGCGGAGAGCGCCTCGGGAGACCGGCCGCCGCTCATGAGCTTCAGCGACATGCGGTCGCTGACCTCTCCGCACGTGGAGCTGGTGTTCGACACCTATAACCAGATGTTCCGGCACCTGCGCAGCCTATACGATCTCGATGGTGCGCCGCCGTTAAGCCGGGCCCAGAAGAATGCGCGCGCCCATCTGCTGATCTCCGTCATGCACGGCGTCCGGCACTGGATCGACCATTACGAGCCCCAGGATTACCGGCGGGTTGCCGACAGGATCAGCGACATCCTGATCCATGGGCTCGCCACGCCGCAATCGGCCTGGCGCCCCACGGTGCTGCCGCAGATGACCTGGCCCTCGGTCGAGGAGGTATCGCCCGAGGCGTTCCTGCGCTCGGCCACCATCCTGATCAACGAGCAGGGCTACCGGGGTGCTTCGGTGGAGAAGATCTCGGCCCGGCTGAACGTCACCAAGGGGTCGTTCTATCATCACAACGACAACAAGGACGATCTCGTGACCGCCTGCTTCGAGCGCACCTTCGCGGTGGTGCGGCAGGTCCAGCAGGCCGCAGAAGCGGATGGGGCGACAGGCTGGGATCATCTTTGCGCCGCAACGAACGAGCTGATCCGCTACCAGCTGTCCGATCAGGGTCCGCTGCTGCGCATTTCCGCCTTCAGCGCCCTCCCGGAAGCCCTGAGAGGCCCGACGAAGCGCACCATGGACCGGTTGGCTCAGCGCTTCAGCAGCTTCGTGGTCGACGGCATGGCGGACGGCTCGGTCCGCCCGCTCGATCCATTCGTGGCCGCCCACGTTGTCGACAGCGCCATCAACGCGGCAGTGGAGCTCGAACGCTGGATTTCAGGCGTCACACGCGAGACAGCGGCCGATATCTACGCCAGGCCGCTGTTCATCGGCGTATTCTCGCCTGAAGGTGAAGTCGAAGCCCAGCCGGCGAGCACGGCACGCAGCGCCGCGACCAGCGCGAGAGGCTGATCGATCGGAACATGGTGATAGGCCTCGGGGATGTCGATCACCGGGGTGCCAGGCGGCAGGATTTTCCGCATGCGCGCGATGTCCCCCTCGTGCATCAGCGTGGAGTGGGCGCCCAGCAGGACCGCGAGAGGACATTTCGGAGCTGACAGGGCTGGAGCCGGGTCTTCCCATTCATAGTCTCGCCACAGAAACGGATCGAAGCGCCAGGTCCATCCAGAGCCTTCCGGCGTCTCGACTTGAGTCAAAGACGTCCGAGCGATGAAATCCGCGATGAAGAGGTTCTCGCAGGGCTGAGCCGGCACGAGCCGGAACCGCTTCAGAGCCTCCTCAAGGGTCGGGTAGATCTTGTGGGGGCGCATCTCCCAGGCGGCGCCCTTCTCCTTGCGCTCCTTGCGCCTCTCGGGAGAGAAGATCGGCGTGTCGACGATGATCCCGCCGCCCAGGCGCTCCCCGTGCCGCGCGGCGGTCTCGATGATGGGAAAGCCCCCGAAGGAATGGCCGATGAAGACGGGCCTGACCTCGCTGTCGAACAACCCTGTCGCCTCGGCAACCGTCATCGCCTCCTCAACAAAGATGTCGAAGGAATAGCGCTCGCGCCGGTCCGACCCGCCCATGCCCGACCAGGAGAGGGCCGTGCAGCGATACTCGCTTGAGAAGAACGGCGCGATGAAGCTCCACCAATCCGCATGGGCTCCGTTGCCGTGCAGGAAAAGGAGGCCGGGCCTGCCGCGCTCGCCCCAGGTGAGCGTCTCGATTTGGGCGCCCGCCGCCTCGGTGAAGCCCCGCTCCGGCGCATCCGCGAGTGCCTGATCGAACCAAGCCGGCGCGCCTGGGCGCGCACCGTCCAGGGATGCAAGCAGCGTTTGACGCCGCGGGCCAGGAGCCGTGT
Organism: Microvirga sp.; assembly: GCF_014699075.1. Lineage (GTDB taxonomy): Bacteria > Pseudomonadota > Alphaproteobacteria > Rhizobiales > Beijerinckiaceae > Microvirga. Next base: position 33,115 of record NZ_JACXAB010000006.1, read on the forward strand.
CGTTCATGACAGGCGCGCTCCTTGTTCAGAGATCGCGAAAGCCCTTGCCCTCGGCAACGAGACGTTCGAGCAGCGCAGCCGGCTTGAAGTCCGCTCCGTACTGCGCCTCGTAAGCGCGCAGCCGGTCGAGCACTTTGCCTAACCCCACCTGCTCGCCATAGAACATCGGTCCGCCGCGATAGACCGGCCAGCCATAGCCGTTGATCCACACGATATCGATGTCGGAGGAGCGGATGGAGATGCCCTCCTCCAGGATCTTCGCGCCCTCGTTGATCATCGTGTAGACGCAGCGCTCCAGAATTTCCTGATCGGAGATCGTGCGCCGCTCGATGCCCTTCTTGGCCGAGAGATCGAGGATGATCTGCTCCACGAGTTTGGACGGCTTGGCGTTGCGGTTCTCGTCGTAATCGTAGAAGCCCGCGCCCGTTTTCTGGCCGCGGCGATCCTGCTCGCACAGGATTTCGCGGGCGGTCTCGCCTTTCGAGGTCTCGCGCGACCAGCCGATGTCGAGGCCTGCAAGATCGGCCATGGCGAAGGGCCCCATGGGGAAGCCGAACTCGTAGAGAACGCGGTCCACATCCCACGGCATCGCGCCCTCAAGAATCAGGCGGTTGGCTTCGCGCTGGCGCGGCTCGAGCATGCGGTTGCCGACGAAGCCATGGCACACGCCCACCAGCACGGCGATCTTGCCGATCTGGCGGCCGAGCTGCATGGCGGTGGCGATGACCCGCTTGTCGGTCTTCTCGCCGCGCACCACCTCCAGCAGGCGCATGATGTTGGCCGGCGAGAAGAAGTGCATGCCGAGCACGTGCTCAGGCCGCTTCGTCATCGCGGCGATCTCGTTCACGTTGAGGTAGGACGTGTTGCTGGCCAGAATCGCACCGGGCTTGGCGATGGCATCAAGCTTGGAGAAGATCTCCTTCTTGATCGCCATGTTCTCGAACACCGCCTCGATGATGAGGTCGCAATCGGCGAGATCCTCCATGTTGAGGCTGCCGGTGAGGAGCCCCATGCGGCGCTCCACGTCGTCCATGCTCATGCGGCCCTTCTTGGCCGTGCTCTCGTAGTTGCGGCGGATGACGCCGAGACCCCGCTCCAAGGCCTCGGGCTTAGCCTCGACAATGGTGACGGGCAGCCCCGCATTGGCGAAATTCATCGAGATGCCACCGCCCATGGTGCCGGCGCCGATGACGCCAACCTTCTTGACGGCCAAGGTCGGCGTGTTGTCGGAGATGTCTGGGATCTTCCAAACCTGGCGCTCGGCGAAGAACACGTGCCGCTGGGCCGCCGATTGCTCGCCGCTCACGAGGTCCTGGAACAGCCTGCGTTCCAGCTTGATGCCCTCGTCGAACGGCAGATTCACGGCCGCCTCGATGCAGCGGATGTTGTATTCCGGCGCCTGGAAGCCACGGAACTTGCGGGCATTGGCCTTGCGGAATGCGTCAAAAACCTCCGGCTTGCCGCGGGCGGCCGCGATCTTGTCATCGAGATCGCGAACCTTCTTGAGCGGTCGGTTCTCGGCCACTACCTTGCGCGCGAACGCAATGGCGCTTGCGAGCAAATCGTTCTCCTCGACGAGCTCATCGACGATCCCCATCTCCTTCGCGGCCTTTGCCGAGATCGGGCTGCCGGATGTGACCATCTCCATTGCCCGCTCAGGACCCACGAGGCGCGGCAGGCGCTGCGTGCCGCCGGCACCCGGGAGCAGTCCGAGCTTCACTTCCGGAAAGCCGCATTTTGCCGAGGGCACGGCCACGCGGTAATGGCAGGCGAGCGCCGTCTCCAGACCACCGCCGAGCGCCGTGCCGTGAAGGGCGGCGACCACAGGCTTCGATGAGGCCTCGATGAAGTCCACCACCTCGGGCAGCATCGGCTGCTTCGGCGGCTTGCCGAACTCGCTGATGTCGGCGCCGGCAAAGAAGGTGCGGCCCTCGCAATGGAGCACCACGGCCTTGACGCTCGCGTCAGTGCCGGCTTGCCTGATGCCTTCCACAATGCCCTCGCGCACCTGTGCCGAGAGCGCGTTCACGGGAGGCGAGTTGACGGCGAGCACGGCGATCTCGCCGTCGCGTCTCAGTTCGACGACAGGATTGATGCGGGTTGCGGAACCCATCTCGGCCGCGCTGCTCATGCTGTTCTCTCCCTTGATTCGGTGCGCTTGTCTGAACGACGTGTCTTAGTAGATCTCGAAAAGACCGGCAGCCCCCATGCCGCCGCCCACGCACATGGTGACGACGCCGTATTTCGCGCCGCGGCGCTTGCCCTCGACCAGGATGTGTCCGGTCATGCGCGCGCCCGACATGCCATAGGGATGACCGATGGAGATGGCGCCGCCGCTCACATTGAGCTTCTCGTTGGGAATGCCGAGCCGGTCGCGGCAATAAAGCACCTGGCAGGCGAAGGCCTCGTTCAGCTCCCAGATGTCGATGTCGTCCACCGTCAGGCCATGCTGCTTGAGCAGCTTCGGCACGGCGAAGACCGGTCCGATGCCCATCTCGTCCGGATCGCAGCCGGCCACCGCCATGCCGCGATAGGCGCCGAGCGGCTGCAGGCCGCGGCGCTCCGCCTCCTTCGCTTCCATCAGAACGGCCGCCGAGGCGCCGTCCGACAGCTGCGAGGCGTTGCCCGCTGTGATGAACCGCCCTTCCTTCACGCGCAGCCCATCCTTGAACACGGGGTTCAGCGCCTGCAGGTCCTCGAGCCGCGTCTGCGGGCGGTTGCCCTCGTCCTGCGAGAGCGTGATCTCCCGCTGGGAGGTGGCGCCGGTCGCCTTGTCGACCACGGTCATGTGGGTTGTCATGGGCACGATCTCGGCGGCGAAACGCCCTTCGGCCTGGGCCTGGGCGGTGCGCTGCTGCGATTGCAGGGCGTATTCGTCCTGCGCTTCGCGGGAGATGCCATAGCGGTCGGCCACGGTCTCGGCCGTCTCCAACATGCTCATATAGAGCGCCGGAACCGTCTCCACGAGCGCCGGGTCCTTGGCGCGATACCGATTCGCCTGCTCGTTCTGGACCAGGGAAATCGATTCGAGGCCGCCCCCCACCGCGATCCCGATCCCATCGACGACGATCTCCTTGGCGGCCGTCGCGATAGCCATGAGGCCGGAGGCGCATTGCCGGTCCATGCTCATGCCGGCGACGCCGGTCGGCAGGCCCGCGCGCAGGGCCGCCTGACGGGCGATGTTCGACCCGGTCGAGCCCTGCTGCAGCGCCGCGCCCATGACAACATCGCCGATCTCGCCCGGATCGATCCCGGCGCGCTTCACTGCCTCGGCGATGGCATGGCCGCCCAGCGCCTGAGCCTGGGTGTCGTTGAAAGCGCCGCGATAGGCTTTTCCGATGGGGGTGCGGGCCGTGGAAACGATGACAGCTTCACGCATTGTGGGATCCTCCCTGGATCGCTGGGGCGGTTGCCACCCCTTCATTCCAAGCCACCCGACGCCGGCGGCGACGAGCGCTCCTGACCTTGTCTGGTGATATTAATGACAAAAGCGGTATGTTTTTGTCTAGCCCAAATCCCTTTGAAAATATGAGAAAAATTTACGCCCTGAAACTTTTTCGAAAAATCGGCTTGCATCTGGAGACGGCCCGGATACCCTGCTTCCCATAAAGATTATGCGCTTTCTGGGGAGGAAGCGAAGGATGCTGGCCCTACTCAGCAAACAGCCGGGCGGACCCGAGACGCTCGTGCTGGAATCCGTGGCCGAGCCCAGCCCGAAGCCGGGCGAAATCCTGCTGGCCGTGAAGGCCTGCGGGGTGAACTATCCCGACGGGCTAATCATCGAGGACCGTTACCAGTTCAAGCCCGAGCGCCCCTTCGCGCCGGGCAGCGAGGTCTCCGGCATCGTCGAGGCGGTGGGAGAAGGCGTGTCCTTCCTGAAAGCCGGCGACCGGGTGATCGGCTCCTGCGGCTGGGGCGGCATGGCCGAGAAGCTCGCCCTCTCGGCCGACCGCTGCATTCCCATGCCCGACGCCATGCCCTTCGACGAGGCGGCCGCCTTCGTCATGACCTATGGCACCTCCTATCACGCTCTCAAGGACAGAGCCGGACTGAAGGCGGGCGAGACCCTGCTGGTACTGGGCGCGGCCGGAGGCGTGGGCCTCGCCGCTGTGGAACTCGGCAAGGCGATGGGGGCCAAGGTGATCGCCGCCGTCTCCTCGGACGAGAAGGCTGCGCTTGCGAAGAAGCACGGCGCCGACGAGAGCCTTGTCTATGCGCCCGGTCCCTTCGACAAGGAAGCCAGCAAGGCTCTGGCCGAACAGTTCAAGGCGGTTTGCGGTCTGAGCGGCGCGGACGTGATCTATGACCCGGTGGGCGGCGAATATTCCGAGGCGGCTCTGCGGGCCATCGCCTGGGAAGGGCGCTTCCTCGTGGTCGGCTTTCCGGCTGGGATCCCGAAGCTTCCACTCAACCTGCCACTGCTGAAATCCTGCCAGATCGTCGGCGTGTTCTGGGGCGCTTTCGCCAAGCGCGACCCGAAGGCCAACGCGGCGAATCTGCGGGAGCTTCTCGATCTCTATGCAGACGGGCAGATCAAGCCGGTGATTTCCGAGCGCGTTCCCCTGGCTCGGGCCGGCGAAGCCATCGCGGCCTTGAGCGCACGCAAGGCTCTTGGCAAGATCGTCGTCACCATGAATGGGGCGGACGCATCATGAGCCGGATGGCCTTTGCCTGGGAGCGCTCCTATCCGCCCGGCGTGCGATGGAATGCTCCCATCGTGCCGTCGACGCTGCCCAAGCTCCTCGATGACGCGGTCGCAGCCTATGGCGATAGGCCGGCCATCGAATACCGGGACCGGCACATCAGCTACACCGAGATCGGCCGTCAGGCCGATGCGTTCGCCGCCGCCCTCCTGCGCTCGCCCGCCGATACTCCGGAAGCGGTCGCGCTCTATCTGCCGAACACGCCCTATCATCCTTATGCTTTTTTCGGCGCCGCCAAGGCCGGAATCAGGGTCGCTCATCTGAGCCCCCTCGATGCCGAACGGGAGCTGGCGCACAAGCTGCATGACAGCGGCGCGCGTGTTCTCGTGACGACCAATCTCACCAGCATGCTATCCATGGCGCTCAAGCTCCTGGATGCCGGCCATGTCGATCGCCTGATCGTCGGTGAGGACGCCGTCTGGGGACCATGCCCGGCACCCACGATGCCGATCCCGGAGCGGCCCGACGTCAGCACCTTCGAGGCCTTCACGCATGATGCGGCGCTGCCCGCACAGTGGCCCGCGATCACGCCGGACGACATCGCTCTGCTGCAATATACCGGCGGCACCACCGGCACGCCGAAGGGCGCCATCCTCACCCATGGCAATCTGACCGCAGCGGTTGCCATGTACGAGGCGTGGTTCGGCCCGCAGCTGAACACGCGCCCGGGCGAGCAGAAGGTGATCTGCGTCCTGCCGCTGTTCCATATCTTCGCCCTGACCACGATCCTGCTGCGCCAGATCCGGAACGGCAACGAGATCCTGCTGCGCCTGCGCTTCGATCCCGAGACGACGCTGCGCGACATCGAGGTGAAGCGGGCGACTGCCTTTCCGGGCGTCCCCACCATGTGGATTGCGCTGGCCAATCATCCCGGCATCGAGAACCGCGACTTCTCTTCCGTGATCCACCTCAGCTCCGGAGGGGCGCCCCTGCCGGTCGAGGTGGGGGAGCGCTTCCATCGCCTGACAGGGCAGCGACTTCTCGGCGGCTGGGGCATGACGGAAACCTCTCCCGCCGGCACGAACCTGCCGCTCAGAGGACCGCCGAAGCCGGGCTCCATCGGCATCCCCATGCCGGGCGTCGAGCTCGACATCGTATCCCTCGACGAGCCCCGCCGGGTGCTCGGCGTGCGCGAGACTGGCGAGCTTCGCGTCCGGGGCCTCAACGTCAGCAGCGGCTACTGGAACAAACAGACGGAGACGGCCGAGGCCTTCACCCCTGAGGGCTTTCTCACCGGCGATATCGGGTACATGGATGAGGACGGATACTTCTTCATCGTCGATCGCCGCAAGGACATGATCATCTCCGGCGGCTTCAACGTTTACCCGCAGATGATCGAGCAGGCCGTCTACGAGCACCCGCAGGTGGAGGAAGCTCTCGTGATCGGCATTCCGGACCCTTATCGGGGAGAAGCCGCCAAGGTGTTCGTGAAATTGAGGAACGATGCGCCCGGTTTTACGCTCGAAGAGCTGCAGGCGTTTCTCGCCGACAAGGTCGGCAAGCACGAGATGCCGGCGGCTCTCGAAATCCGCGAGGCGCTTCCGCGTACCTCCGTCGGCAAGCTGTCGAAGATCGAGCTGCGCGATGCCGAGCGACGCAGGGCGGAGAACGCCACGCCATGACAAGCCATCCCCCCTTCCCTCCATTTCTCTGCCTAGAGGATATCGCCCATGGATCTGCGCTTCACCGATGAGGAGCTCGCCTTCCGCGACGAGGTTCGCGAATTCTTCCGCACCGCCCTGCCCGACTCGATCCGCCGCAAGATGATCGAGGGTCATCATCCAAGCAAGGACGACCTCGTCACCTGGAGCCGCATTCTCAATGCCAAGGGCTGGGCCGTGCCGCATTGGCCGGTGGAATGGGGCGGCACCGGCTGGAGCCCGGTGAAGCAGTACATCTTCCGTGACGAACTGCAGCAGGCGCCCGCTCCCGAACCGCTCGCCTTCGGTGTCAGCATGGTCGGCCCGGTGATCTACACCTTCGGCAACGAGGATCAGAAGCGCCGCTTCCTGCCGCGCATCGCCAATCTTGACGACTGGTGGTGCCAGGGCTTCTCCGAACCCGGCGCCGGCTCCGACCTCGCCTCGCTCAAGACCACAGCCAAGCGCGAGGGCGACCACTACATCGTCAACGGCCAGAAGACATGGACTACGCTGGCCCAGCATGCGGACTGGATCTTCTGCCTGGTGCGCACGGATTCTGCCGTAAAGAAGCAGGAGGGCATCTCCTTCCTGCTCATCGACATGAAGACGCCGGGAATCACCGTGCGGCCGATCCAGACCATCGACGGCGGGCACGAGGTCAACGAGGTGTTCCTCGACGACGTGCGCGTGCCGGTCGAAAATCTCGTCGGCCAGGAGAACAAGGGCTGGGACTATGCCAAGTTCCTGCTCGGCAATGAGCGGGTCGGCATCGCCCGCATCGGCATCTCGAAGGCGCGCCTGAAGCGCGTGCGCGAGCTGGCAAGCCTCGAGCGCATCGGGGACGTGCCGCTGATCGATATTCCGCGCTTCCGCGAAAAGCTCGCCGCCGTCGAGGTGGAGCTGAAGGCCCTCGAGATGACGCAGCTGCGCGTGGTGGCCGCCGAGAGCCGGCGCGAGAAGGGCAAGCCTGATCCGGCCTCCTCGATCCTCAAGATCAAGGGCTCGGAGATCCAGCAGGCCACGACCGAGCTGCTGATGGAGGTCGTCGGCCCCTTCGCCATGCCCTACCAGCCGGAGGAGGAAGGCCGCAACGAGCCCACCGACGGACCCGATTGGGCGAGCACCGCAGCGCCGACCTATTTCAACTGGCGCAAGATCTCGATCTACGGCGGCTCGAACGAAATCCAGAAGAACATCATCGCCAAGGCGATCCTGGGGTTCTGACAATGAATGTCATCCCCGGCGCACGAAGTGCGGGAAGGGGATCCACCCACACGTTCACCAGCAATGGATTCCCTTCCCCTCCGCTGCGCTCCGGCCGGGAATGACAAGGAGACACGACATGGACTTTGATCTCAGCGAAGAACAGCGCCTTCTGAAGGACAGCGTCGATCGCCTGATGGCGGACCGCTACGACTTCGAGAGCCGCCAGCGCTATGCCAAGGAGCCTGAGGGCTGGAGCCGGGCATTGTGGAGCGCCTATGCGGAGTTGGGCCTCCTTGCCCTGCCCTTCGACGAGGCTCATGGCGGCTTCGGCGGCGGTCCTGTGGAAACCATGACGATCATGGAAGCCTTCGGGCGCTCGCTGGCGCTCGAGCCCTATCTCGCGACCGTCATCCTCGGCGGCGGCCTGCTGCACCACGGCGGCAGCGAGGAGCAGAAATCCACCTATCTGCCCCAAGTCGCATCCGGCGATCTGCGCCTCGCCTTCGCTCATACGGAGCGGCAATCGCGCTACGACCTCTTCGATGTCGGAACGACAGCGCAGCCCGACGGCGGCAGCTTCATCCTCAACGGTAAGAAGAACGTCGTTCTGCACGGCGACAGCGCCGACAAGATCCTGGTGACGGCACGGGTCGCAGGCTCCCGCCGCGACCGCGACGGCATTGGCCTTTTCCTTGTCGATGCCAATGCCCCCGGCGTCTCCAGGCGCGGTTATCCCACACAGGACGGACAACGCGCCGCCGAGGTGACGCTGGAATCCGTGCGTGTCGATGCCGGAAACGTCATCGGCAACCCGGAAGGCGCTCTGCCGGTCGTGGAAAAGGTCGCCGACATCGCCATCGCGGCCCTTGCGGCCGAGGCTATCGGCGCCATGGACGAGATGCTCAAGCTCACGGTCGATTACCTGAAGACCCGCAAGCAGTTCAACGCCACCATCGGTTCCTTCCAGGTTCTGCAGCACCGCTCTTCCGAGATGTTCATCGCCGTCGAACAGGGGCGCAGCATGGCGATGTTCGCCGCCATGATGGCCCAAGAGCAGAATCCGGAAGAGCGCCGCAAGGCGATTTCGGCCGCGAAGGTGCAGATCGGCCGCTCAGGCCGCTTCGTCGGCCAGCAGGCCGTTCAGCTGCATGGCGGCGTCGGCATGACCATGGAGTACAAGGTCGGCCATCTCTTCAAGCGCGTGACGATGATTGACACCCTGTTCGGCGATGCCGACCACCATCTGTCCAAGCTCGCCGAAACCGGTGGTCTGATCGCGGCCTGATAGGAGGAACCGATGCTGTTTCCCATAAGCCCCAAGGCCGAAGACTTGCGCCACCGCGTCACGGAATTCATGGAGGCCCATGTCTATCCGGCCGAAGAAGTCTTCGAGCAGCAGCTCAACGCCATGCCAACCCGATGGGGCGTGGCGCCGGTCATGGAGGATCTGAAGGCGCGCGCCAAGGCTCAAGGGCTGTGGAACCTGTTTCTCCCTAAGCGCCACTATCCGGATTCCCTGTCGAACCTGGAATACGCCATGGTGTGCGAGATCATGGGGCGCTCTCCCATCGGGGCCGAGCCGTTCAACTGCTCCGCGCCCGATACGGGCAATATGGAGACGCTCATTCTCTATGGCTCGGAGGAGCACAAGGAGCGCTGGCTCAAGCCCCTGATGGACGGCGAGATCCGCTCGTGCTTTGCCATGACGGAGCCCGAAGTTGCCTCGTCGGATGCCACCAACATCCGCACTGAGATCCGCCGCGAGGGCGACGATTACGTGATCAACGGGCGCAAGTGGTGGACCTCCGGCGCCATGGACCCGCGCTGCAAGATCGCCATCGTCATGGGCAAGACCAACCCGGATGCGCCCAAGCACCAGCAGCAATCGATGATCCTGATACCGATGGATACGCCCGGCGTGACAGTGGTCCGTCCGCTCACCGTCTTCGGCTACGACGATGCACCACACGGCCATGCGGAGGTTCTGTTCGAGAATGTGCGCGTGCCCGCCTCCAACATCCTGCTCGGCGAGGGACGCGGCTTCGAGATTGCGCAGGGACGCTTAGGTCCCGGCCGCATCCATCACTGCATGCGTTCCATCGGCCTCGCGGAGCGCGCGCTGGAGACCCTATGCAAGCGGGCCCTGTCGCGCAGCACCTTCGGCAGGCAGGTGGCCGATCACGGCGTGACGCGTCACTGGATTGCCGAGTCGCGCATGGAGATCGATCAGGCGCGCCTACTCACGCTTCAGGCGGCGCGCATGATGGACGAGGTCGGCAACAAGGCGGCGCGCGCCGAGATCGCCATGATCAAGGTGGTGGCGCCGAACGTGGCGCAGAAGGTCGTGGACCGGGCGATTCAAGTGTGCGGCGGCGGCGGCGTATCCCAGGACTTCCATCTCGCATACGCCTATGCCCGCGCCCGCGTGCTGAGACTCGCGGATGGTCCCGACGAGGTGCATCGCGAGACCGTGGCGAAGATCGAGCTCGCCAAATACAAGGCCACCGACCGGCCGCACAATGCAGGACCTGCCGCATGACGAACCCCTTCGATCTCACCGGAAAGGTCGCCATCGTCACCGGCTCGAGCCGCGGCATCGGCCGCTCCATTGCCGAGACCATGGCCTCGCTCGGAGCCAGGGTGGTGGTGTCGAGTCGCAAGATCGAAGCCTGCGAGCCTGTGGTCGACGGTATCCACCAGAGAGGCGGCGAGGCCATTGCCATTGCCTGCAACATTTCGCGAAAAACCGAGGTCGAAGCCCTCGTTGCTCAGACGCGGGATCGCCTTGGCCCGGCGGACATCCTGGTCTGCAACGCAGCCGTCAATCCGGTCTACGGCCCCATGAGCAACCTCACCGACGAGGCTTTCGACAAGATCATGGGCGCGAACGTGAAGAGCAATCTCTGGCTCTGCAATCTTGTCATGCCGGAAATGGCTGCGCGCGGTGGCGGAGCGGTGGTGATCGTCTCGTCGATTGCGGGCCTGCGCGGCACCGGCGTGATCGGCGGCTACGGCATCTCGAAGGCGGCGGACTTTGCGCTCGCGCGCAACCTCGCGGTGGAATGGGGGCCGCAGAATGTGCGCATCAACTGCATCGCGCCGGGCCTGGTCAAAACGGATTTCGCCCGCGCGCTCTGGGAGGACCAGCAGGCTCTGGAGCAGCGCAACAGCCAGACTCCGCTGCGCCGGATCGGCACGCCCGACGAGATCGGCCCCGTGGCCGCCTTCCTGGCTTCGTCGGCGGCAAGCTTCATGACGGGACAAACTGTGGTTGTCGACGGCGGCGTCACGATTGCATGACGGACTGGAACAGGACGAGCGCGATCCCGTTCCACTCATGATCCTCATCAAGACCTTGAGCCCAATGATCTGACCTATGGGAAACCTGCTTCGCATCATCCTCGCCATTCTTCTGCCGCCCGTCGGTGTATTCTTCACCGTGGGCCTTGGCGGCCAGTTCTGGCTCAACATCCTGCTGACGATCCTGGGTTACATCCCCGGCATCGTCCACGCGGTCTGGATCATCGCTAGGCGGAACCCCTCGCCCTACCGCTGAAGACCTTAGTCCTTCCCGGTGCTGGAGCGCACACCGCAGGATGCGTCATCCGAACAGAGTTCAGGTTTGGCCGTTTCTCTCGTGCAGGCCGCAAGATCCTTGCGCCTCGACGAGAGCACACCTTCATGACGATCTTCGATCCCATCTCCGGCCGTCAGATCACGATTGATCTTTCAGGCAAGCCATACCGGTCGATCATTCGACAGAGATGCTCCACCGAAGGAGAGCAACAGGTTCGCGCAGGCCAGGTATCGCGCGCAGGAGAAGGATTGATGTCTCCCGATCTGCCTTGTCAGAGCGCTTCCCGTAAGCGCTGCAAAGCGTGAGGCCTGAAAACCGGCATAGATGGTTGAACTTGAGAGCTCTGATTGAGTATGAGGCAAGGTGCCGCGACGCGGCTGTGGGTTGGAACTGCCTTGGTCATCGGACGTTACGTCGCGATCACCTAAGGAATTGAACCCATGAGAAAATTTGCCCTTTTGGCTGTAGCTGCCATCGGTTCTGGTCTCTTCATCGGCACGCCTTTGATGGCCCAACCGGCCATTCAGTTCGGCATCGGCCCTGATGGTCGCCCTCAGATCGGCGTTCGTGATCCTCAGCAGGAGGAGCGCGAGCGGCGTGAGCGGTGGCGTGATCGCCGGGATGCCGAGCGTGCCTACGAGCAGGGACGGCGTGACGCTCGCCGCAATGAGCGGCGCTATGGCGCCTACGAAGAAAACTGCCGGAATGTCACCATCGTGGAAGAGGACCGCTGGGGCGGTTCCGTGACGCGTCGCGTTCGCCGCTGCGACTGATCGCATTTCGACCCTCGCATGTCAGCCGATCTTCCGGCGCATGCGGGGGTCCTTATCCTCGCGATCTGATTTTCCTGCCAAGGTTAGTCTGAGGTTAACTTTAACGCTCTTAGGATCGAGGCTCAGAAGTATAGGAGCCTCACGATGCCTACCCTCAAGAACTCGCTTGTCCTGCTTGTGTCGGCTTCCGTGCTGGGTCCGTTCTTCGTGATCTCAGCCTACGCCACGACAATCCTGGCATCCGCCTTCATCGGGAAGTAGGTTCATCCAGGAGGTATGGGTTGTCCGGGCGGCCGCGGATCCCGCCAATCTCTCAGTTGCTGATCGCGTCGTCCGTGAGGGCTAATGACTGCCTTGGAAGGAGCGACCTGTTGCGCCCGACTTCCCGCGCTGTAAGAGCCGAGAAGTGGCGCACCCGACACGATTCGAACGTGTGACCTTTGCCTTCGGAGGGCAACGCTCTATCCAGCTGAGCTACGGGTGCTTGCGGCGGTTCGCCTGCACTTTCCCTACCTGATTACGGGCTTCAGGGCAACCTCTCCGCTCACGAAGCTTGCCGAGCGGCGGTTCCGGACGGCGGAAGGATGAGGGCGAGGTCGGCCTCGCCGAGCAGCCGGAACTGCCCCGGCTCAAGATCCGCCGGCAGGTCCAGGGCGGCAATTCGGTTGCGGTGCAGGGCGGTGACGTGGTTGCCCACGGCCGCGAACATGCGCCGGACCTGATGATAGCGCCCTTCCGTGACCGTGACATGGGCGCTCGTCGTGGACAGCACCTCCATCTGCGCCGGCAGGAGCGGCTTGTCCTCGCCTTCCAGCATCAGGGTCCCGGAAGCGAAGATCTCCGCCTCGTCACCCCGCAAGGCGCGGTCGAGGGTCACGAGATAGCGCTTGGAGACGTTGGCGCGGGGCGAGATGATGCGGTGGAGCAGGTTGCCGTCGTCAGTCATCAGCAGCAGCCCCGAGGTCTCCTTGTCGAGGCGACCGACCGTCGAGAGGGCCGGATCGCGCCGGCGCCAGCGATCGGGGAGCAGGCTGTAGACCAGGGGGCCCGCCTCCTTGTGCGAGCAGGTGACGCCCAAAGGCTTGTGCAGCATCAGGATGAGGCCCGGCGAGGGATCGAGGGGCTTGCCCTGGACTTGCATCCGCTCCGAAAGATCGCGGGTCACGGCAATGCGCTGGTCGGAATCCTCGATCACCTCCCCGTCCAGGGTTACAAGCCCAGCACGGACGAGTTGCTGCACCTCCCGGCGGGAGCCATAGCCGAGATTGGCCAGGAGCCGGTCGAGACGCAGGGTCGGTGTCTTGCTCATTTCATGGCCTCGTAGATCTTGTAACCGCCCGCCTCTCCTTTCGGTGTCACGCGCCGGAACAGGGGCTTCAGAACCCCTTCGTAGGGCAGATGCCGATTGGCCACGAGCCAGAGGACTCCGCCGGGGCGCAGGGCCTCGGCCGCCCGGCGGATGAAGCTCTGGCCCAGGCTCTGGTCCTCGGCGCCGCCATCATGGAACGGCGGGTTCATGACAACGAAGTTGAGCCCCTGGAGCCCGGTGCCGCTGCGGACATCAACCCAGCGCATCTCGGCACGCGGATCGGCGATGTTGCAGGCTGCCATGTCGATGGCGCGGCGGTCGATGTCGAGCATCGCAAGATGCTCGACCGTCGGCGAGGCCAGGATCTTGCGGGCGAGAACGCCGATGCCGCAGCCGAAATCCGCGCCACGGCCGCTGAACGTGGGCAGGGTCTGCTCCAGCAGCACGCTGCCGGGATCGAGGCGGTTCCAGCTGAACACGCCAGGCCAGGTCCAAAGGTTCAAAGCCTCGTCCAGGCGCGGCCCGCCCTCAGCCAGTGCTTCGTCGAGCCCGGTCACCAACGAGGGCCGCTCACACGTGCAGATGCGATAGTGCCGCCGGGAGGTTTCCGTGACCGAGCACCCGAACGCCTTGAGTTCCTTGGCGATCCGGGAGCCGCCCTTGTCCTTGGGCGCCAGAATCGTCAAGGCGCCGCCTGGGGCGAGCGCCCGCAGCGCCAGCGCGGTGGTGTATCGCCGCTCCACGGTGCCGGGCGGCGCCAGCACCAGCATATCGCTGAACAAGCCCTCCGGCTGCTCTTCCAGCTTCGCGGAGCCTGGAATCAGAGGCGAGAACTGGGTGGCACCCTCCGGCGCCTCGGCCAGTTCGGCCGGTGGCGTGCCGTAGACGCCGCTTCGTGTCGTGGTGTGCAAACTATTGGCCTAATGGGTGAACGAGGGCGTTCTAGTCCACCACAGCCCGCGCGGCAAACCTCAAAGCCGTTCAATATTTCAGGCGCAGGGCGCGAACCTCCTGCGTGCCGCCCGCGCAGGTGATGCGAGCCCGCGGGCAGGATGAGACATAGACCGGGGTCGGGCAGTAGGTCTGCATGAAGCTCTCGTCGATGGCGCAGGTCACGTGCACGCGATAGCCTCGCTGCGACACGCCCGGCCCATCATGAAGCACCGAATAGCCGAGCCCCTGGTCGGCGAGCCGCGCGATGGGGCGGGTCGTCTGGACCTGGCTGGAGCGAACCCCGACAACCGTCGTTACATCCGCCGCCAGGGCCGCCGGGCCTACCAGACCTGCGGCAAGTGCCATCCCGACCAAAAGCTGCTTCATGCTGCGCCTCATTGCATTGCCTTGCCGCGCCCCTGCTCGCACAGGGCGGGTCATGCAGGGTAAATGCAAAGCTCAGCTTCGGGATCCACCCTGCACGAAGGATTAACCACGCCTTGAACACCCCGGGGCCATCCCGCCTGCTTTAAGCAACCGGTAGGATTTTTGGCCCGATAAACACCGCCCCACAGGACGTGAACTGACCAGGATCCCATGCACCACATCCATCTCGCTGAGGGTATGCGGCTTCGTTTTCCGGCACGCAGCGCCGATTTCGACCAGGGCGTCGAGATCGGGATCGTGGCGGCGCTCATGAGCCAGGATCTGACGGAATTCACCCGCAAGATCTCGCGCGACAACTTAGGTCAAGTGCGCGCCCTGGTGGAGCAGTTCGGCTACCGCCTCGTCGAAGGCTCCGAGGAGGGGGATTTCATCGAGATCAACTTCCTCAGCCGGACGGCGCGCCCGCGCCTTCGGGTCGTTCATTCGGGCGGTTGATGCTTTCCGAACTCCCGGCCTTCAAGCCGAGAACTTCCTCTCCATCGCACGCACGCGCTCACGATAGGCCGTGTAGAGGCCGCTGAGCGCGATGATTCCGGCACCGGTGATGGTCAGGGCATCGGGAACCGTGGCGAACACCAGATAGCCCAGGCTGCCGGCCCAGATGAGCTGGACATAGGAAAACGGCGCGATCATCGACGCATTGCCATGCCGGTAGGCGAGCACGATGAACCAGTGCCCGATGGCGAACAGCACGCCCATGCTGAGGCCCAGGCTAATCTCCGTCGCATCGGGCGTCACCCAGTTGAACGGCATGAGCGCGCTCAGCACCAAGGTGCCGACGAGGGCTGAATAGGCCAGTGTCGTGAAGGCATGGTCGCCGACGATCTTGCGGGTCACAACGGCGCCTACCGCCCAGCTAGAAGCTGCCATCATCGGCAGCAGCGCGGCGAACTGGAATGCTCCCGTACCGGGTCGGACGACGATCATAACCCCGACGAAGCCAACCGCCGCCGCCGTCCAGCGCCGCCAGCCCACCGTCTCGCCGAGGACAAGAACCGACAAGGCCATGATCAGGATGGGCGAGACGAAGAAGATCGCCGTGGCGTCGGCCACGGGCAGATAGGGCAGGCTCTCGATGAACAGGAGCGAGGAGCCCACCATGCCGAAGCCCCTGAGCACCTGAAGCTTCGGACGCCGGGAGCGCAGGAGCCCAGGCCCTCCCTTCAGGAGCACAATCGGAACGATCACGAGCGCGAAGGTCACATAGCGCATCCACGCCACTTCCGGTGGCGGCAGGGTGGAGGCCAGCTGCTTGGTGATCACGTCAGCCACCGAGAACACGATGGTGGAGGCGATCAGGAACAGAACGCCCCGCAGCGGCGAGGGGGCCGGCAGGCTCGAGGGCTCCAGGGGAGGAGCGCTCGCCCGAGCGGCGGGAGAGGAGGTCATGACGCGCTCAAAAAATGAGGCTCGCGCGGGGGCCGCGACGAGCCTGAGGGTCTCGAGTCTGGAGGGTATTGCTTCTCATAGAATACTGTTTTCACCCGCAGAGAAGTGCAAACTCGGCAGATGCCGCATGCCTTTGGCGAATGGATGATGTGGTAAGCACACATACCCTTGCGCCATGAGCATGGGATAACAGACACTCACGGCTCTCAGACCCAATCGAAGATGCCAGGTGCGGGAACACCAGATGACGGATGATTCGCCGGAGAAGCCGAGCCGCCTGGTGAGCGGAACACCGGCCTTTCGCCGCCTGAACCTGGCGCTGTTCGCGTCCGGCTTCTCGACCTTTGCTATCCTCTACTGCGTTCAACCCCTGCTGCCGGAATTCTCGCGCGAGTTCCAGGTGAGTGCTGCCGCGAGCAGCCTGTCGCTTTCGCTGTCCACCGGCTTTCTCGCCGTGGCCATGCTGGTCGCCGGCTCCCTGTCGGAGGTGCTGGGGCGCAAGCCGATCATGGTGGCTTCGCTCCTGCTCTCGGCTCTCCTGACCATCCTGTCCGCCCTGGCGCCCAACTGGACCAGCCTGCTCGTCGCCCGCATGCTGATCGGCGTCACCTTGAGTGGGCTGCCGGCTGTGGCCATGGCCTATGTGAGCGAAGAGGTCGATCCGAAATCCATCGGCCTTGCCATGGGATTGTTCATCGGCGGCAATGCGGTGGGCGGCATGTCCGGGCGGATCATCGGCGGCGTGCTGACGGATTTGGGCTCCTGGCGGCTCGCCATCGGGCTCATCGGCTGCATCGGCTTGGCATCGGCATTCGCCGCCTGGCGGAGCCTGCCGGCCTCGGTGCACTTCCAGCCGCGACGGGGTCGCCCGGTGGATCTGCTGCGCTCCATGGGCGAGCACCTGCGGGATCCGGGCCTGCGCGCCCTGTTCGCTGAGGCGTTCCTGCTCATGGGCGGCTTCGTGACGCTCTACAACTATCTCGGCTATCGCCTGACGGAACCACCCTATGCCTTAAGCCAGAGCGCCATCGGGGCTGTCTTCGGGGCTTATCTCATCGGCACCTGGAGTTCAGCCTGGATCGGAGGCTTGGCCGACCGGCTTGGCCGAAAGCAGGTTCTCTGGGTGATGATCGTGATCATGCTGGCAGGGCTGGCGCTGACCCTTTTCGACCACCTCCTGCTGATCATTGGGGGGATCGTCGCCGTGACGTTCGGCTTCTTCGGCGGCCATTCCATCGCCAGCAGCTGGGTCGGCAGCCGGGCCGTGAGCGCAAAAGCGCAGGCCTCGGCGCTCTACCTGTTCTGCTATTACCTCGGCTCCAGCACGATCGGCACCCTGGGCGGCGTGTTCTGGGCCCGTGGCGCGTGGCCTGGGGTCGCGGGTCTCGTTGCGGTTCTGCTCGTCGCAGCTCTGGCGATAGCCTTTCGGCTGATGCTTCTTCCATCCAGCCGCACCAAGCCGGGGTCGACGGCGTCTTAGCACTTCAACAGCGATCTTCTGTTGAAATACAACGGTTTTCGAGGCTATATCTACATATTGTTATAATATATAATCTAGTATATCTACATAGCCGCGCGCCAGCCTAGGCTACAACAAACGATGTTCAACCATGTTGAACGTCTTATTGTTGCCCCATTAGCCTCCATTTTGCACACCCAACACAACAAACAAGGGAATGCATCGTGGATCAACACAAGGTAACGCTCACACTCGTAAGTCTGTTCATCGCCGGATCGGCTTTCTTCTCTGCTCCTGTCGCGCAGGCTGAACCCGCAGAGACCTCCGGCAAGGTCATTCAGAGCGGTCCCGCCTCCTGGTACGGACCGGGCTTTCACGGACGCAAAACGGCGAGTGGCGAAACCTTCAACACCAACGAGATGACCGCCGCCCACCGCACCCTGCCCTTCGGCACGAAGGTGAAGGTGGTGAATAAGAAGACCGGCAAATCGGTGGTGGTGCGCATCAACGATCGCGGGCCTTACGCTCATGGCCGCGTGATCGACCTTTCGAAAGCCTCCGCGCAGGCGCTCGGGATCTCAGGCGTGGGATCCGTCACCCTGGCCCAGCTCTGATTTTACCTGCCTTTTAGCCAAGTTCATTTCATCACCTAATCATTGTCATCCATCCTGGCCGGAGCTTCCGGCCAGGATATTCATGGAACCGGGACGCCTTTCACCCGCTTTTCCCCAGTCACCTTTTCTTGAGAAGAGGCCTTAGGAAACGCATGAAAACCGGCTGGCCGCTCGCAACGAAATCCGCTCTCGTGACCCTGCTGATGGCTGTGGGCTCCATGGCTGCGGCGCAAACAGGACGCCCCTGGGTCGACCCTCCCGCAGGGGGCCAGGCGGCGCCATCCCCGGCGCCTGAACCTCAAGCTCCTGAACCCGTCAGGCCGGCTCCTGCCGCTCCGCAGCAGGCCGCCTCACCACCGCCGCCCGCACCCGCGGCACCACCGGCACAAACGGCCCAACCGCAGACTCCCGTTGTCCGGCCCGAGACGCCTGCGACCCGTCAGGCGCAGCAGCCTGAAGCGGCTCCCGCTCCACCTGCTCCGGCACCGGCCGCTCCCGCACCTGTGACGACCGCCCGGCCCAAGCAGGATCCCCCTGACGACAGGCGAGAGGCACGGGCCGACACGGCGAAGCGATTCGCCGTCGATTACCTCAATTCATGGTCGGCCCCCAACGACACCGCTCTCGAATCGACGGCAGCCTTCTATGCGCCGCGTGTGCTCTTTCACGGGCGTGAGGTGTCGATGAAGCGATTGTTCGATGAGAAGCGCCGCTTCGTGAAGCGCTGGCCCGAACGGGACTACCGCCCGCGCGAGGACGGGGTGGGCACAACGTGCAATCCGGCAGGCGAGGTCTGCACGGTCCACGCGGTGTTCGACTACACGGCGTCCCATCCCAGGCGCCGGCGGGTCTCGCAAGGCACGGGCGCCCTGCAGCTCGTCGTTCATTTTATCGGCGACAGGCCCGTCATCGTTGCCGAACACAGCACGCTGCTCGGTCAGGAGCGCAAGCGAAATCTTGCCCTGGAGGGTGCCTCCAATGATTGATGAAACCACGACCCACGATTCTTCCGCAGATCCGCGCCGCAATTGGAATCAGACGAGGGAGAGAATGCGCGAGGTCATCCATGCGGAGCTCGACAAGATCAACCCGACCGATGACGCCCGCCGTGCCCTGGAACTCATCATTGAATCCTCGCTGCGTCCGTCGGAGGTGGATGGAGCGCTGAAACTCACCGTCATCGACCAGGACGGCAAACCCCGGACGATCGCGAAGGACGGGCAGCAGAGAGAGTTCACCCTTCAGGATCTCCTGGAGGAACTGCGCGGCCGGTATGGCGTGCTGTTCAGGTCGGCCAAGTCCGATTCGGCCGACCGCGTGCACGCCGAGCAACGCCCGGAAAAGCGTGAGAAGCCACAGCGGGACTGGCTCAAGCTGGACGACGGAGCACAGAAGCCCGAGGTCGAAGCGCCTCCAGTACGGGCAGAACCCGCTCCTCTTGAGAACCCTCCCCTCAGACAGCCACGCATTCACGACTGGTCCCGCAACCCATTGGCCAGCTTGCGCACCTCTCTGGCGCCAAAGCTCGGCTCGCGGAGTGAGGCCGGACAACCATCTGCCCCGGCAGCAGCCGAGCATGAGCAGGTTGTCTTTGGCGGGATGCGCACGCACTCCTGGGCACGGCCCGGCCTGGCGTTGGGCGCTGTTGCGCTCCTGGCACTTCTCGGCGTCGGTGCCCTGCTGTTCCAGGGAGAGGATGCACCCGCTCCGCAGGCCAGCGCGGCACAGCCCGCGCTGGCCAGCAATGAAACGGCCAGCACCCTTCAGGATCCCGAGCCCTCAACGACCGGCTCGACTGCGACGTCAGCGTCCCTTCGCGGGGTCCCGGACGTGATCGACACGGCCACCCTGTCCCTCAAGGGAGAAGTGGTCCGTCTGTTCGGCGTCGAATGGGCTCCCGGCGGCGGCAAGCCGGAGGATCTGACCAGCTATCTTCAGGGCCGCGAGGTCGCCTGCGAGCCCGTGGGCTCCAACGATGTCTATCGGTGCCAGGTGGGCAATCAGGATCTGTCCCGGGTCGTGCTGTTCAACGGCGGCGGGCGCCCGACCAACGATGCGACGCCGGAGCTGAAGGCCGCAGCCGACAAGGCCCGCGAGGCCAAGATCGGCGTGTGGGGCAAGCAGCAGCCATGAAAAAGCGGCCCCGTCAGGCGGGGCCGCTCATCCTTTATGACACTGCATCTCAGGCGCGCGCGGCGACCGGAGCAGGGATCTCGATCTCGATCTCAAGGGTCGAGATATCCGAATCACGGTTCATCTTCACCTGAACGTTGTCCTGCTCCACCATTACGTGGCGGCGGACGACGGCCAGGATCTCCTCCCGCAGTTGGGCGACGAGGTCGGGCTTGCCTCCGACGATGCCGCGTTCGTGCGCCAGCAGGATCTGCAGGCGCTCGCGCGCCACAGGCGCGGAGGTGCGCCGGTTGAAGAAGCTCAGGAGATTCATGCAGCCCTCCGTCCGAACAACTTGCCGAACAGGCCCTTCTTGTCGGTGGGGATCGTGAGTTCGACGGTTTCGCCCTTGAGCCGGCGCACGGCATCGAAATAGGCCCGGCCCGGCGCGCTGGCAGGATTGTTGAGCGTCACCGGCGAGCCGACATTCGACGCCCGCAGAACCTCTTCGCTCTCAGGGATGATGCCGATGAGCGGGATGGAGAGGATCTCCAGCACGTCGTCCACTTTCAGCATCTCGCCGCGCTCGGCACGAACGGGGTCGTAGCGGGTGAGCAGCAGGTGCTTCTCGATCCGCCCGCCCTTCTCGGCCAGCTCCGTCTTGGAATCGAGGAGGCCGATGATGCGGTCGGAGTCGCGCACGGACGACACTTCCGGGTTCGTCACGACCACGGCCACATCCGCATGGCGCATGGCCATCGTGGCGCCGCGCTCGATGCCGGCCGGGCTGTCGCAGATGATCCAGTCGAACTTCTGGCGCAGCTCGTCGAGAACGCGGGCGACGCCCTCTTCCGTCAGCGCGTCCTTGTCGCGGGTCTGCGACGCGGGAAGCAGCGACAGGTTTTCGAGCCGCTTGTCGCGGATGAGCGCCTGGTTGAGCTTCGCATCGCCCTGCACCACGTTGATGAGATCGAACACCACGCGGCGCTCGGCTCCCATCACGAGATCCAGATTGCGCAGGCCGACGTCGAAGTCGATGACCACGACCTTGTCGCCGCCATGCGCCAGAGCCGCGCCTAGAGCTGCCGAAGACGTTGTCTTGCCAACGCCACCCTTGCCGGAAGTTACGACCAAGACTTTGGCCATTGTCGTCTCTCTTTCTCTCAATCCATTGTTTTCAGGATGATGGAATCGCCATCCAGGTTCACTTGCACAGGCTGACCGAGGAACTTGCCGCCGAGATCGTCAGCGGTCTTGTAGAGTCCATCGATCGCAATCAATTCGGCTTCGAACTTGCGGCAGAAGATGCGGGCCTTGCCGTTGCCCGTGCAGCCCGCGATGGCGCGGCCGCGCAAGCTACCGTATACGTGGATCGAGCCGCCCGCGACGATCTCCGAGCCCGAGGCGACGGAGCCCAGAACCGTCACATCGCCTTCGGGATGAAGGATCGATTGGCCCGACCGCACGGAGCCCTCGATGAGGAGCGACTTCTCCGGTACGGGAGCGTCCGCAAAGGGCGAGCCCGCGGCGGCGATGGCCGCATTGGCCGCGTCCGGCACGTCGATCTCGCCCGTGGGCTTTCCGCCGCTGATCTGCGGCGGCATGTCGGCATCGACGTTTTCGGGCGCTGCTCCCTCAAGCCCGATGACGCGGATGTTGCGCATCTTGAAGGCCGCCAGCAGAAACTTCAGCTCGGACTTCGAGGGCTTCAGGGACGAGACGTCGGCAATGATGGGACGCCCGGTGAAAAATCCGGGGGACCGCTCCGAGACGGCATCGAGATCCTCGAGCCAGTCCCTCAGCGGCACTTCGGGCGCGAGGACCAGGGCCATGAAGGACCTGCCGCGGAAGCGAAGAGACGGGCGATTTCGAACGGCAATGGTCACGGGAGTTCAGATTCCTTTAATGCCCTATGATTTCGACCGCTTATGGTTAACGGACGGTTAAAGGGAGCGCCGGGCGCTCATAAATTTCTTAATGCCGCAGCCGATCCGCCGCGATGCCCGATCCGCAAACCTAGACAGGGTGATAAGAAATTCAGCTTCCACAAGGAATATAAAGATAAAACCTATCTCTTTTTGATTATTCTCTATCACTTCATGAGTACTAATCCGGACGCTAAGCACGATTGACCATGGGTTACATGAGCATACGATGACCGTTCTTTCGTTTCGTTATTCTTTGTCTCTAACTTCATTTCATTCATCAGTCCTGAAAACGAAACGATCGAAGCGACAACAGCCACAAGGCACCTCCGGGGAGGACAAGAATGTCGGGTCGGGTTTCGGTTTTTTCTTCCATCTGCCATCGCGTCGGGGCTTCCTTTGCCCAAGCCGCCGCCGTGGCGGCTTTCCTCGTGTCCGGTCTGACCGTCGCATCGGCTCAGACAGCGCCAGACTTCAACCCGTCCCGTGCCAATGCAGGCACGCTCGGCGTCATCTCCGGCGGCGCGGACGGCACCTACATCCGCATCGCGGCGGATCTTGCCAACGTGCTCGACGGCGAGGAGTTGCGCGTGCTGCCGATGATCGGCCGTGGCTCCCTGCAGAACCTGCGCGACATCATGTTCCTGCGCGGCGTCGATATCGGCATCGTGCAGATGGATGCCCGCGAACAGCTCAAGGCGGAAAAGCTCCAGGACAGCGCGGTCCGGCGCCTGCGCTTCATCACCCGCCTCTACAACGAGGAGGTTCACATCATCGCCAGCCGGCAGATCACGGACATCCGGCAGCTCAATGGTCAGAAGGTCAATATCGACAAGGCCGGCAGCGGCACCAACCTGACCTCGCGCCTCATCTTCGAGAAGCTCGGCATCAAGCCCGAGGTCACGACCTTCGACCAGGCGTCGTCCTATGCGAAGCTCAAGTCCGGCGAGATCCAGGCCGCCGTCTACGTGGCCGGACGTCCGGTGCGCGCCATCGCGGAATTCCAGACCGATGGGCGCTTCCATCTTCTGCCGATCCCGTTCGAAGGTGAGATTGCCGAGAGCTACTTCCCGGCGCGCTTTGCCAATTCCGACTATCCCCAGCTCGTCGATGCGGCCAAGCCGGTTGAGACCCTGGCCGTCGGCAGCCTGCTTGCCGTGTTCAACTGGCCGGAGAACTCCGACCGCTACAATCGCGTGAAACGCTTCGTGGATGCGTTCTTCACCCGGTTTGACGAATTCCTGCAGCCCGGACGGCACCCGAAATGGAAGGAGGTCAATCTTGCGGCCGACGTGCCCGGATGGGAGCGCGTCAAGCCGGCGCAGGATTGGCTCGATCGTTCCGTCGCAGCCCGCACCTCCTCTCCCCAGGTTCAGAGCTTCGAGTTCTTCATGAACAACCGGGGGATCAACGTCTCCGCGCAGGAACGTGAAGTTCTGTTCCGCGAGTTTCTGGCCTGGCAGGGCGATCGGGAGCGGGCGCTCCGGAAGGCGAACCGGCAGGACTGACGCCACAGGCAGGACCCAAGGCCGAAGGCTGCTCCTCAAGCCTTCGGCGATAACAACAGGAGGTCCGAAATGATTAGGTACACATCATCTGGATCAAGATTATTCATCGCTGAATTGCTCACCACGACATTTCTCGGCCTCGCACTTCTCACTCCTGCGGCCGCACAGGATCCATCCCGCGTCACACCTGACATAGAGGCGGCGGGCAACCCGCTCGATAGTGCCGTCGCGCAAAGTGACCTGCAGAAATTTCTTCCGCTGCTGCTGACCTCCGCAGACCGGCGCAGGCTTGCGGCCGATCTCGAAACCTCCATTCGCAAAGGTAACCTGAAGGCGGCCGAAGCGAGCCTCAACACAGCCATCGAGGTCGGCACCCTGGCCATCGTTCTCTCCGACCATCTCAGCAGTCCGAACCTGCTCAAAGCGCTGCAGGACCTCAAAGTTCAAGCTTCTGCCGATTCAGCACCCGTGGCGGATGCTCCTGCGGCGGGCCTGCCGGTAGCCTGCATGACTGCGACGGAGATCAGCAGTGCCAACCTGGCCGAGCTCCAGCAGGCCCTCGAGCAGGAACGGTCCTATGGGGGCATGATTTCGCAGACCCTGACGGCTCTGATGCAGGAGCACAACGCCCTTGCTGCGCGGCTCGAATCCGAAACGGCCTCTCACGACATCAAATCGTCCGAGATGCAGCAAGCCCTGCAGCAGGAGCAGGAGCGAAGCATAACGTTCAGGCAGGAACTGCAAAGGCTTCAGGAGGAGTACCAGACCCTGCAGGCGGCGAAGGAGCAGGTTGCCGCTCAGGCGGGCATCGCCGCTTCGAACAATCGCGTGCGGCAGGAGCGCGAACGACTTGATCTGGCGGAGCGCCAGCTCGCGAGCACTCTCAAGGAGCTGCGCGAGTTGCAGGGTCTCAAGGACCAAATCGTGGTGTCGACGACATCCCGGATGGCCGAGCTGGAGAAGGCTCTGGCGCGCGCTCAAATCCGTGGCGATGTGCTGACGCAGGAACTGACTGCGGCGAGCGATGAACTACGCGCCGTCAAAGAGCCCCGGCAACCGGGCCCCGCTCCTGTGATGTTCCGGCTTGCGTCCACAGGCGCGGAGCCTCCCTTGGGCGCGGCGCCCGTGGAGGCTGCTCCTGCTCCGGCCGCTCAAGCAAGCCTGCAGCCATCCGAGCGCCCGCCGGCTGCGCAGGACGCCACATCGTCATTGCCCGCCGCCAGGGCTCCCGCTCCCGTGGTCGTCGCGGCCTTGCCGGACAGCATCTCACCCTTGCCCATGGGGAGCGTGCCGCTCGGAGGCGAGACCTCGGTCAAGGCCGAACCCGCCAAGGCGGACGACCGGCTCGTCTCCCGCGGTGAGGAGCTCTTGAGCAAGGGAGACGTGAGCGGCGCACGTCTCGTTCTCGAACGTGCACTTGCGAGCGGTCACGCCCGCGCGGCTTTCCTGCTGGCAGAAACCTTCGATCCCAACACGCTCTCAAAACTCGGCGCGCTGGGCCTCAAGGGTGATGCGGCGAAGGCGCGGGAACTCTACACGCAGGCACAGGCCTTAGGCATGGCCCAGGCACGAGACCGGCTGGAGGCTTTGCGGTAACGCAGGAAGGCGGCTGAGTGTCCGGGCCTTAGAATGGCACCCACTCGCCGCCCTCGGTCAGCGAGTCCACGGCGCGCTCTAGGGCGGTGCCCGCATCGAGCAGTTGCTGCGCCGTCTGCTGGATCTGCAAGGGGGAGCCGGGCAGCCCTGCCACATGCTCCGTCAGGTCTCGCACCCGCTCGATCAGTTCGATGAGATCGGCCGCGAGCGCAACCCTTTCCTCCGCTGCCGCATGAGCGGGCCGGCCTGGCTTAAGGCGGGGAGCGAGAGGGATCACGTTCGACATGGGGTGAAAGTCTTCTTTTGTTCTGCCGAGGGCAATGGACTGCCCCCGCGTGATCCACAGCAAACCGCAGCCATAAAGCCTGCCAAGCTGTCTGACGACTCCTTTTTCCCTAGGAGCGGCTTCCCAGAAGCTTTGGTCGCACAGCTTGACTCCAGTATTTTGGAACTGCATTCTAGTTTAATGGATGAGACTTCCACCATCAGCACCCATCTGGCCGTTCGCCTGCGCGACCTGCGTGCGGGAGCAGGCATGACACTCGACGGGCTTGCCGAGCGTACGGGGGTCAGCCGCTCCATGATCTCCCTCATCGAGCGCGGCGAGAGCAGCCCGACGGCAGCCGTTCTCGACAAGCTTGCCGCGGGCCTCGGCGTCACCTTGGCGTCGCTTTTTGCGGGGCAGGAGAGCGCCGCCGCCTCTCCCCTGTCGCGGCGCGGGGATCAACCGGTGTGGCGGGACCCGGAGAGCGGCTATATCCGGCGCAATCTTTCCGCGCCGGGCTACCCTTCCCCGGTCGAACTGGTGGAGGTGGTGCTCCCGCCCGGTGCGCGGGTGGCCTATGACACGGGACGCCGGGCCGCCGCCGTTCATCAGCAGATCTGGATCATTGAGGGAACCATCACGCTCACCCTGGGCGAGGAGACTTACTCCCTCGGCACCGGCGACTGCCTCTCCATGCGGCTCGACCGGCCAATCGCTTTTCGCAACTCCACCGATGCCCCTGCCCGCTACCTGGTGGCGCTCGCCACCGATCCGCATGCCGCTCACAACCTTTATCGATGAGACAGCGCCTATGAACGAATCCGTCATCATCCGTCAGCTGACCCCAAAGGAAGCCCACGAGCAGATCGGCGCCCTGTCGGCCGTGCTGATCGATTGCGTCGAAGGCGGCGCTTCGGTGAGCTTCATGCTGCCCCTGACTCAGGAACGAGCCGATGCCTTCTGGCAGGGGGTCGCAGACGGAGTCGCGGCCGGGGAGCGGATCCTGCTCGTCGCGCAGGATGCATTCACCGGCAGGGTCATCGGCACCGTTCAGGTGATCCTCAAGCAGCCTGAGAACCAGCCCCACCGGGCCGACATCGCCAAGATGCTCGTTCACAACCAGGCCCGGCGTCGCGGCGTCGGCGCCGCCCTGATGCGGGCGGCCGAAGAAGCGGCGGCAAAAGCCGGCAAGACGGTGCTCGTGCTCGACACGGTGACCGGCAGTGACGGTGAGCGTCTGTATGAGCGAGCCGGCTGGGTGAAGTCGGGCATCATCCCGAACTATGCCCTCTGGCCGAAGGGCGGGTTCTGCGACACGACCGTGTTCTACAAGCAGATTTCAGCCGTCTGACCGAGGTTGGGCGACGGCCATTATTGCACTCTCGGAGCGTCCAGCCTATGGCTGACATCTTGATCCATCCCGCCCTGCCGTCATCACCACCAGACTGATCATCATGGAATTGTCCACTGCGGTGCTGCTCGCCGCCTCGGGCCTCGCGGCCGGCCTCGTCAACGCCATTGCGGGCGGCGGCACCTTCTTCACCTTCTCGGCCCTCGTTGCCGCCGGTCTTCCGCCGGTTGTGGCCAATGCCACCAGCGCCGTGGCCGTCACGCCGGCGAACCTGTCCAGCGCCTGGGCTTACCGGCGGGAGCTCGCGGCCAATGCCCGGCGCTTTGCGGCACTTGGGATCGTCAGCCTCATCGGCGGCTTGGGCGGCGCCTATATTCTCACCGTCACCAACAACGATGCCTTCCGGCAGCTCGTGCCGTGGCTGCTGCTCTTCGCCACTCTGCTCTTTGCCGCAAGCCCGAAGATCGTCGCGCTCGCACGCGCCATCGGCAAGCACGAGGGCGACCATCCCTCCACCAAGGCCTGGGCCGCCGGCCTCGCCTTCCAAACGGGTGTTGCGGTCTATGGCGGCTTCTTCGGCGCGGGCATGGGCATCGTCATGCTGGCGGCGCTCGCCATCACCGAGGGTGACGACTTCCATCTGATCAACTCAGCCAAGCACCTCTGCTCCACGCTGATCCAGCTCGTTGCCGTCGTGCTGTTTGTGATCGCCGGTCTCGTGAGCTGGCCGGAGACGATCATCGTCGGCGCAGCCTCGGTGATCGGCGGTTATCTCGGTGTGGTTTTCGGCCGTCGCCTGCCGGCAAGCAGCATCCGCTGGCTGGTGATTGCGGTCGGCGCCGCACTGACACTGTATTTCTTTATCCGCTGAATTCGATAACCATATTCGAAATAGCGCGGTCCCGAGCGGCTTTTTGCCGGCCGCTGCCCGATTCACGCCACAACCATGCTCCTTCCTGCACGTCTCGATTCTGAGTTGTCGCAAAAAGGAAATGACCGTGGCTGAATCCCCAAACATGTCAGGACTCGACGGAACGCAATCGGTGAGCGCCCTCGGCCTGCGGTGGGCTGCCTTGCGCGGCATGCTGAACTCGCCGCTGATCATGGTCGAGGAACAGCGCTCGCTGCGGGATGAGCTGGTGCGCGAATTGTCCACGATCGAGCAGGACTTCAGCGATCTGCCGTCGCGCAACACCATGGAGGTTTCGGCGAAGCTCGACATCGCCAAGTCGGCATTGCGCGAGCGCGTTCAGAACGGAGAAACCTGGCTCATCGACCTGATCGACAGCATCCAGGCCGATCTGCATTCGCTTCATGCGAAGGCGCCTGCTGCCGCAACCCATTCGGCGGGCCGCTCTCCGGCCAATCTGAGCCGCCCTCAGCAGCAGCGCTCCGATGAGACGGCCAGCACACCTTCAACCACAGAGGCGACCACGTCGTCCGCTGCGTAATCTAGAAACGCCGCGCCTGACTCATTCGGGCGCGGCGCATAAATGCAGGGATGCAACGTTCCTGCGCTACACGAGTCCCGGATCGATGGTGCTCTTCGTATCGAGCCATGCGGGAACAGGCAGGTTCTTAGCCCGCAGGAACTCCGGGTTGAACAGCTTGGACTGGTAGCGCGTGCCGGAATCGCAGAGCACCGTGACGATGGTGTGCCCGGGCCCCAGATGCTTGGCGAGCCGAATCGCACCCGCAACATTGATGCCTGACGATCCGCCGAGACAGAGCCCCTCGTGCTCCAGCAGATCGAAGATGATCGGCAGCGCCTCCTCGTCCGGGATCTGGAACGCCACATCGATGGGCGCGCCTTCCAGGTTCTGTGTTACCCGCCCCTGACCGATGCCTTCGGTGATCGACGTGCCGGTCGCCTTGAGCTCGCCCGTCTGAACCCAGTTCGCGATGGCGGAGCCCATGGGATCGGCAAGCGCAATCGTGATGTTCGGGTTGCGCTCCTTCAACGCCATGCCGACGCCAGCAAGCGTCCCGCCCGTGCCGACTGCGCTGACAAAGCCGTCGACCTTGCCGCTCGTCTGTTCCCAGATCTCAGGCCCGGTTGTCTCGATATGCGCCTGCCGGTTGGCGACGTTGTCGAACTGGTTCGCCCAGATGGCACCGTTCGGCTCTTCCTTCGCCAGACGCTCCGCCAGGCGGCCTGAGACCTTCACGTAGTTGTTGGGATTGGCATAGGGCACCGCTGGCACCTCGATCAGCTCGGCGCCTGCAAGCCGCAGCATGTCCTTCTTCTCCTGGCTCTGCGTCTCCGGGATCACGATCACGGTCCTGAAGTCCATCGCGTTGGCGACGAGCGCCAGGCCGATGCCGGTGTTACCCGCCGTGCCTTCGACGATGACCCCGCCCGGGCGCAACGCGCCACGCCTGACCGCATCCTGGATGATGAAGAGCGCCGCCCGGTCCTTCACCGACTGGCCCGGGTTCATGAACTCGGCCTTGCCGAGAATCGTGCAGCGGGTGAGTTCCGAGGCGTGGCGGAGCTTGATGAGGGGCGTCTTGCCGATGGCGGAGGGAACGTCAGGCTGAATCATCAGGTCATACCTCGGTGCAGGACAGGAAAGCTCTCAGCCCATCCTGAAGGGCAGCGCGCTGAGAGCCCAGCTCTTTAATCACATACTTAAAATGTGATTATTGAAGCAATTACATATCTTGACGTTCTTTATAACGAACGCCATGTTGGTTGTGCAAGGCGCATGAGGCACCTGGCACTTCATTTCCACGCAGCTTTAGGAACCACCATGTCCAGCTCTGCAGTGGCGTCGCCTCTTTCCGCAGGAAACCGCGCGAGCCTGACCACCAACGCTCCGGCCACCTTCGCGGCTGCAGCCGGGATCATCGGCGGCGCAGCGCTGCTGGGTGCCATTATCAATCCGCGCCAAGCGGCGCTTTATGTGCTCGGCGCAGCCCTCGGCCTCGTGCTCTATCATGCGGCCTTCGGCTTCACCTCGGCCTGGCGCGTCTTCATCGCGGACCGCCGGGGCGAAGGCCTGCGAGCCCAGATGGTGATGCTCGCCATAGCGTCCGTGCTCTTTTTCCCTGTGCTCGCTGAGGGCACCCTGTTCGGCCAGCCGGTTGCCGGCAACGTGTCGCCGGCGGGCATCGGCGTGGTGTTCGGCGCCTTCATCTTCGGCATCGGAATGCAGCTCGGCGGCGGCTGTGCCTCCGGTACCCTCTACACGGTGGGTGGCGGCTCGACCCGCATGCTGATCACGCTCGCAGCCTTCATCGCGGGCTCCGCCATCGGCGCCGCGCATCTGCACTGGTGGGTGGCATTGCCGAGCCTGCCGGCGATTTCTATCATCAAGTCTTGGGGCCTCTGGACAGCACTCGCCTTCCAGCTCGTAATCTTTGCCCTGATCGCGGCGGTGACTGTCGTGGTCGAGAAGCGTCGGCATGGTCGCCTCATCACGGCTGATCCGTCGCCGCGTCACGGCCTTGCCCGCTTCCTGCGTGGCCCCTGGCCCATCGTGGCAGGTGCGGTGGCGCTGGCGCTGCTGAACTTCGTAACGCTCTATCTGGCCGGCCGTCCCTGGGGCGTGACCTCGGCTTTCGCGCTGTGGGGCTCGAAGATCGCGGCCGTTATCGGCTTCGACGTGGCGAGCTGGCCCTACTGGTCGTCGCCGGCTCGTCAGGCTGAGCTCACCGGCAGCATCTTCAATGACATCACCACGGTGATGGATTTCGGCATCATCTTCGGTGCCCTGCTCGCCGCCTCCCTCGCCGGACGCTTCGCTCCGGCTTGGAAGGTTCCCCTGCGCTCGGCTGTGGCTGCCGTGGCCGGTGGCCTCCTCCTCGGCTATGGCGCACGCCTTGCCTATGGCTGCAACATCGGGGCCTATTTCTCCGGCATTGCCTCGGGCAGCCTGCACGGCTGGGTCTGGCTCGTCGCGGCCTTTGCCGGCAATGTCCTCGGCACCCGCGTGCGTCCCCTCTTCGGCCTCGAAGTGGAGCGCGTGAAGCTCACCGGCTGCTGAACGAGTCACCGGGTTTGAGAAGGTCTTCCGGTACAAGCCGGAAGACCTTCTCGTTTCTGAGCAGGGTGCGGATTCCGGCTTCGTCCGAACTCCGTCTGTCTGCGCGACGCATCAGCGGTTCATAGGTTTTGCTGTGTCCATCTCCTCACGCCTGAGCGACTTGATGAGTGCGCCAAGCGCTGTGAAATCACTTTGCCGAGCGGAGCTGCGGCGCCACGCGAGACCGACGATGCGCATGGGCGGCTCTTCGGGAAACGCGATGAGCGCCACCCGCTTCCGGTCGACCTCCGTCTTGGCGCAGAGTTCGGGCAGCAGCGTGATGCCGTGACCCGCCGCCACCATCTGCATGATGGTCGTGAGAGAAGCCGCGCCGAGCGCCTTGCGGGCCTGCATGTTGGCGATCTGGCAGAACTGAAGCGCCTGATCGCGCAGGCAATGCCCTTCTTCCAGCAGCAGCAGGCGCTCCTGCCCGATGCGGGTGCGCAGGTCGCTCTTGCTCCAGTCCGGAGCCGCCTGGCTCTGAACGGCGATGAGGAAGCGGTCCTCGAAGAGCGGCATGGTTTCAAGCTGTGATGACTCGACCGGCAGGGCGACGAGCACCGCATCCAGCTCGCCCCGAACCAGTTCCTCCACAAGGGCGTTCGTCTGCGTTTCGCGGATCTGCAAATCGAGCTGCGGATAGTGCTTCGTGACCTCGGTCAGAATGTCCGGCAGCAGGTAGGGTGCAATCGACGGAATGATCCCGAGCCGAAGGGTTCCTGTGAGAACGCCCTGATGCTGGCGTGCGTAGTCGGACAACTCCCGCACCTGGCTGAGGATCGCCTCAGCCCGTGCCGCAATGTCCTGCCCGGCCTGGGTCACCGCGATGGTGTTGCCCCGACGCTCGACAAGCTCGACGC
The DNA here is from genome assembly GCF_014699075.1 of Microvirga sp. GTDB lineage: Bacteria > Pseudomonadota > Alphaproteobacteria > Rhizobiales > Beijerinckiaceae > Microvirga. The sequence goes on from NZ_JACXAB010000006.1 coordinate 64,813, forward strand.
CGAGTTCCCGCTCCAGCTCCTTGATCTGCATGGAGAGTGCCGGCTGCGTGACGGCGCATTGATCGGCCGCCATGCCGAAATGCTTCGTCCGGGCCAGTGTTTCGAAGTAGCGAAGGTGCCTGAGCGTGATCATGCGATAAGAATATCTGATCGCTCTTTGTAATCAATACAATTGGATCTGATCGCCTACCTCAGCCATTGTCGCCCCGCTCAACAGGGACGACCATGACAAAAACAATCACGATGACCACCACGGCCGGGGCGCCGATCGCCGACAACCAGAACAGCCTGTCCGCCGGCTCCCGCGGCCCGCTGCTGCTGCAGGATTACCAGCTCATCGAGAAGCTCGCGCACCAGAACCGCGAGCGCATTCCGGAGCGTGTGGTGCATGCGAAGGGCTCGGCCGCCTACGGCACGCTGACCATCACCAACGACATCACCCAGTATTCCAAGGCGAAGGTCTTCTCGGAGATCGGCAAGCAGACGGAAGTGTTCCTGCGCTTCTCGACCGTCGCCGGCGAGCGCGGCGCGGCCGATGCGGAGCGCGACGTGCGCGGCTTCGCGCTGAAGGTCTACACGGAAGAAGGCAACTGGGACATCGTCGGCAACAACACGCCGGTGTTCTTCGTGCGCGATCCCGTGAAGTTTCCCGACTTCATCCGCACGCAGAAGCGTCACCCGGCCACGAACCTGCGCTCGCCGACGGCCATGTGGGACTTCTGGTCGCTCAGCCCCGAGACCCTGCACCAGGTGACGATCCTGTTCTCGGATCGCGGCCTGCCGCAGGGCTACCGCTTCATGCACGGTTTCGGCTCGCACACCTACTCGTTCATCAACGTGGCCGGTGAGCGCTTCTGGGTGAAGTTCCACTTCAAGTCCATGCAGGGCATCAAGACCTGGACAAACCGCGAGGCCGAGGCTGTCGTCGCGAAGGACCGCGAGAGCGCCCAGCGCGATCTCTACGAGGCGATCGAAGGCGGCAGCTTCCCGCGCTGGAAGTTCTGCGTGCAGATCATGCCGGAGACTGACGCGGAAAAGACCTCCTACAATCCGTTCGACGTCACCAAGGTGTGGCCGCATGCCGAGTACCCGCTGATCGAGGTCGGCGTGCTCGAGCTCAACCGCAATGCCGCTCACTATTTCGCGGAAGTGGAGCAGTCCTCGTTCTCACCGTCGAATATCGTGCCGGGCATCGGCTTCTCGCCCGACAAGATGCTGCAGGGCCGCATCTTCGCCTATGCGGATGCGCATCGTTACCGCGTCGGCACGCACTACGAGGCGCTGCCGGTGAACCGCCCGCGCTGCCCGGTGCATCACTATCATGCCGATGGTGGCATGTTGTTCGACGTGCCGAACCGTGGTGATGCCTATTACGAGCCGAACTCCTTCAACGGCCCGGTGCAGACGCCCCGCGCCGCCGAGCCGCCGCTGAAGATCTCGGGCGACGCGGACCGCTACGACCATCGGGCCGGCAACGACGATTACAAGCAGCCGGGCGACCTGTTCCGCCTCATGACCCCGGACGAGCAGGGCCGGCTCATGGACAACATCGCGGAAGCCATGCAGGGCGTGCCCGAAGACATCGTGAAGCGCCAGATCGTGCACTTCTACCTCGCCGATAAGGCCTACGGCCTCGGCGTGGCGAACCGCATGGGCCTCAAAGGTGCCGTGATGATCCAGGCTGCGGAATAGACAGGAGCCGCAGGGCCAAGAAGGAGCGGCTCGGGAGCAATTCCGGGCCGTTTTGTTTAACGCGCCACTGTCATTCCGGGGCGCCGCAGGCGAGCCCGGAATCCATAGCCGCTAACGGTGCAGCAGAAGGCGTGACGCTGATCGCCTCTACTTTGAGCGTCGCGTTTATGGATTCCGGGCTCTCGCTACAGCTCGCCCCGGAATGACAGTGGGTTTCAAATCAGTTCCTCGCCCTGCAGGAACGGATTGCTCTGCCGCTCCTGGCCGATGGTGCTCATGGGGCCATGGCCGCAGATGAAGGTGATATCGTCGCCAAGCGGCAGGAGCTTGTCCTTGATCGAGCGGATCAGCGCCTTGCCGTCACCCCCGGGAAGATCCACGCGCCCGACGGAGCCCTGGAACAGCACGTCGCCCACAAGTGCAAAGCGCTGATCTTTCGACACGAGCACGACGCTGCCCGGCGAGTGGCCGGGGCAGTGCAGCACATCCAAAGTAAGATCGCCGACTGTCACCTGATCGCCTTCGTCGAGCCAGCGATCGGGCGTGACGGGACGAGCTTCGAAACCATAGCTCCGCCCCTGCTCCGCGAGCCTGTCGAGCAGGAAGCGGTCTGCCTCGTGCGGACCTTCGATCTGAACGCCAAGCTCCTCCCGCAACTCAGCGGCACCGCCCGCATGGTCGATATGGCCGTGGGTGAGGATGATCTTCTCGACGGTGACGCCGCTTTGCGCGATGGCATCACGGATGCGGGCGAGATCACCCCCAGGATCGACCACGGCGGCCTTCTTGGTCTTCTCGCACCACAGCAGGGTGCAGTTCTGCTGAAACGGCGTCACGGGGATGATGGCGGCGCGAACGTCGGGCACTCTGAAATCCTTCCTGTGGTCACGTGAGACATAAGGGCCGGAAGTAGCCTTGAGAAGCCTCAACGCTTCGCGAGCACCTTACTTGACCTTCCGACACCCGGGTTCGCATAGTCCCTCATCGAATCACAAGCGAGGACGCGAGCATGGAAACCAGGGCCGCCGTGGCGTGGGAGGCTGGCAAGCCGCTCACCATCGAGACCATCCGCTTAGAGGGCCCAAAGGCCGGCGAGGTGCTCGTGGAGGTGATGGCGACGGGCGTATGCCACACGGACGCCTACACCCTGTCGGGCCTCGACTCCGAGGGCAAATTCCCGGCGATCCTGGGCCATGAGGGCGCCGGCATCGTGCGCGAGGTGGGCCCCGGCGTGACGACGCTCAAACCCGGCGATCACGTGATCCCGCTCTACACGCCCGAGTGCCGCAGCTGCAAATCCTGCCTGTCGCGCCGCACCAATCTCTGCACGGCCATCCGCTCGACTCAAGGGCAGGGCCTGATGCCGGACGGCACCTCGCGCTTCCGCTGCGACGGCGAGACGGTGTTCCACTACATGGGCTGCTCGACCTTCGCGAACTTCACCGTGCTGCCGGAAATCGCCCTCGCCAAGGTGCGCGAGGACGCGCCCTTCGACAAGATCTGCTACATCGGCTGCGGCGTCACCACGGGCATCGGCGCGGTGATCTACACCGCGAAGGTCTGGCCCGGCGCGAACGTGGTGGTGTTCGGCCTCGGCGGCATCGGGCTCAACGTGATCCAGGGTGCGCGCATGGTGGGCGCCGACAAGATCATCGGCGTCGATATCAACCCGGCCAAGGTCGAGATGGCCAGGAAATTCGGCATGACCGACTTCATCAACCCTAAGGAGATCGGCAACGACAAGGTCGTGCAGGCGATCGTCGACCTTACGGGTGGCGGCGCGGACTTCTCGTTCGATGCCACCGGCAACACGGATGTGATGCGCCAAGCCCTCGAATGCTGCCACCGTGGCTGGGGCGAGAGCATCATCATCGGCGTGGCGGAAGCCGGCCGGGAAATCGCCACGCGTCCATTCCAGCTCGTCACCGGCCGCGTCTGGAAGGGCACGGCCTTCGGCGGCGCGCGCGGGCGCACGGACGTGCCGAAGATCGTGGACTGGTACATGGAGGGCAAGATCAACATCGACGATCTGATCACCCACACCATGCCGCTCGACGAGATCAACACCGCCTTCGACCTCATGCACGAGGGCAAGTCGATCCGCTCGGTTGTCGTTTACTGATCGGGGAAGAGAGCATTGAGCTTCGAGACCGTCTCGCAAGCGCGCTGCTTCGGCGGCACGCAGTTCGTCTACCGCCATGTTTCCCGTGAAACATCCACGGCCATGCGGCTGGCGGTGTTCGTGCCGCCGCAGGCGCAGGACCGCAAGGTGCCGGTTTTGTGGGTCCTCTCCGGGCTCACCTGCACGGAGGAGAATTTCACCGTAAAGGCGGGCGCGCAGCGGGTGGCTTCGGAGCTTGGCCTGATGCTGATTGCGCCCGACACAAGCCCCCGCGGCGAGGGCGTGCCCGACGATCCGGAGGCCGCTTACGATTTCGGCCTGGGTGCCGGCTTCTACGTGGATGCCGTGCAGGAGCCTTGGGCAAAGCACTACCGCATGCGCTCCTATATCGAGCGCGAACTGCCGGAACTCATCGCGGAAAACCTGCCGGCGGATATGAGCCGGCAGGGCATCACCGGCCACTCCATGGGCGGACACGGAGCGCTCACCATTGCGTTGCGCAATCCGGGACGCTTCAAAGCAGTCTCGGCCTTCGCGCCCATCGCCTCACCGATGAACTGCCCCTGGGGCGAGAAGGCGCTGGGCAACTACATCGGCTCCGATCGCTCAGCTTGGCGCGACTACGATGCCTGTGCGCTGATCGAAGGCGGCGTCCGCCTGCCCAACCTCCTGGTCGACCAGGGCACCGCCGACAGCTTCCTCGACAGCCAGCTCAAGCCTGGGCTGCTGGAAGAAGCCTGCGCCAAGGTCGGCCAGCCCCTGACCCTGCGGATGCAGGACGGCTACGACCATTCCTACTTCTTCATCGCGACCTTCATCGAGGATCACCTGCGCTGGCATGCCGAGCGGTTTAGATTGTAGAGGCTGGTTTCCCCGAGCATACTCATAAGCCCTCATCCTGAGGAGGTCACGCAAGTGACCGTCTCGAAGGACGAGGGCGCCTCTAGTGCTCTCTGGATCCTCCTTCGAGACGCAGCTTCGCTGCTCCTCAGGATGAGGTTGATGGAATGGGACGGACCCTTAGAATTGCTGCTAGGCCTTGCCGAACAGCTCGGGGTGCCGGAGCTGCAGGGCTTGGATCAGCACCAGGGTCTTCATATCGGCAACGGCGCCTTTTTCCAGCATGCCCATCAGCTCGTCGAGGCCGATCTCCAGCACCTCGATATCCTCGTGCTCGTCGGCGAGCCCGCCACCCTCCTCCACCCGATCGGCACTCGTGTAAGGGGCCAGGAACAGGTGCAGGCGCTCCGTGGTGATGCCAGGGGTCGACCATGCGGTGACCACCCGTTCCAAGCGATGGAGACGAAGACCCGCCTCTTCCATGGCCTCACGCCGGGCGCAGGTCTCCGGCTCATCCTCGTCGAGCAGCCCGGCCACAGCCTCCAGGAGATCCGGCTGCCCCTCCACATGCATGACCGGCGCGCGGAACTGCCGGACCAGAATGACCTTGCGCGCTTGCCAGTCATAAGGAAGCACCGCCGCCGCATCGGGGCTGTTGAGAACCTCCCGCGCCATGGTGCGGCCGTCCGGCATCTGAACCGTCAGCTTGAGAAGCTTGCGCCAGCCCTCGTAGAGGGTCTCCACCTGCTTGACCTTGTAGCCTGCCACGTCCTGCTCTCTCCTGATTGGCGGTTTGCACCCTATGACAACACCTGAAACGCTCAAGTTATCCCTCGTCCCGTGATGAAGCTTAAGAGCAGCTTTGTGCGTTAAGGCCAGGACAGTGCAAGGAGAGCATCGTGCTCAATGATCTGGTCGCAGCCATCAGGACGAAGCAGGCGATCCTGTTTGCCGGTGCCGGCGTTTCCATGACGGTCGGCCTGCCGTCCTGGAGCACCCTGATCGAGCACATTGCCGACGAGCTTGATATCGACCTGTCCGATTTCAAGGGAACGGATCTCAACTACCTGACGCTGGCGGAATATTACCGGCTCAAGCAGGGCAGCATCGGCCCTCTGCGCAGCTGGATGGACCGGAACTGGACCATTCCCGAGGATACCCTGAAGAAGTCCCGCGTCCACGAGCTGATCTGCAAGCTCGACTTTCCGATTCTCTACACCACGAATTTCGACCGCAACCTGGAAACCGCCTATGACCTTCATGGCAAGGATTATGTGAAGATCGTCAACGCCAAGGATATCGCCCGCGTTCGCGAAGGCGTGCCGCAGATCGTGAAGTACCACGGCGATTTCGACGATGACGGCTCCATCGTCATCGCCGAGACCGACTATCTGGAGCGGCTGTCCTTTGAATCGCCCCTCGACATCAAGTTCCGCTCCGATTCGCTGGGCAAGACCATCCTATTCATCGGCTACAGCATGACGGACCTCAACATCCGCTTCCTGATGCACCGGCTCTGGAAGACCTGGGGTGGGTCGGGCTACGAGCGCGACCGGCCGCAATCCTATGTGTTCATGCTACGCGCCAACCCGGTGGAGCAGGCCGTTCTGGAGCAATGGGGCCTGCAGGTGCTGATGGAGAAGGAGTGCCCGCCGGAGAAGGCGCTGGAAAAGTTCCTCACCAAGCTCAGCAAGGCCGTCGAGAAGGACGAGGACGGGGTCTGATTGGCACCGGCGCCACCTTGTGCCAATCTGCCCGCCTTTCAGGTTCACAAGATCATTTCATGGCTTCTGCAGAAAAACGCCGCCTTTCCCTCCGCGATGTCCTGACCGACGGGCGCATCGCGCTCATGCTGCCCTTAGGGTTTTCCTCGGGCCTGCCCTTCCTGCTCGTCTTCAGCACCCTGTCGGCCTGGCTGCGCGAGGCGGGGATTTCGCGCACCGAGATCGGGATGCTGAGCTGGGTGGCGCTGGCCTATTCGTTCAAGTTCCTTTGGGCTCCCATCGTCGACCGTTATGACGTGCCGGGTCTGGCAAACCTGCTCGGGCGGCGGCGTGGCTGGATGGCGTTCGCCCAGATCGTGACGGCCCTCGGCATCGTCGGCATCGCCCTCAGCGATCCGCAGACGAGCCTTCCCCTCACCATTGCGTCGGCGCTTCTTGTCGCCTTTGCTTCGGCCACGCAGGATGTGGTGGTCGATGGCTGGCGCATCGATGTGGCCTCCACCGAGCGCCAAGGCATGATGGCGGCCGCGTACCAGCTCGGCTATCGGCTGGCGCTTATCTGCGCGGGCGCGGGCGCGCTCTACATCGCGGAGTTCGTGAACTGGCGCAGCGCCTATCTGGCCATGGCCGTGCTCATGGGCGTCGGCCTTGTCGGCACACTTCTGGCGCCGCGCGGCAATGAGAGCGCCGTGCGCGAGCGCCTCCCGTTCACAGCAGCCATCATCGAGCCGCTCACGGATCTCTTCCGGCGAAAGGGACTGATCCTCATCCCGATCCTCGCGCTCATCGCCTGCTTCCGCCTGCCCGACTTCGTCGCCGGCGTCATGGCGAACCCGCTCTACATCGACCTCGGGTTTTCCAAGACCGACATCGCCGACGTGTCGAAGCTCTACGGCATCTGGGTCGGCATTGCCGGCGCTTTCGCGGGCGGCCTGGCGCTGACACGGCTCGGCTTGTGGTGGACGTTGCTGATCGGTGCAGTTATCGCCGCCTCGTCGAACCTGATGTTTGCCTGGCTTGCATTCGAGGGAGCCGACAAGCTCTTGTTCATCCTCTCGATCAGCATCGACAATTTCGCCTCGGGCTTCGCCGGCTCCGCCCTCATCGCCTACATGTCGGGACTGACCTCGCCGGGCTTTGCCGCCACGCAATACGCCCTGCTTAGCTCGCTCTATGCCCTGCCAGGCAAACTCATCGGCGGCGCATCCGGCGCGGTGGTGGATGCCTACGGCTATCCCCTCCTCTTCACCGCCACCGCCAGCATCGGGATCCCGCTGGTGATCCTATGCTTCGTGGTGCGGCGGGATACGATGAAAACGGTGGCCGAGAAGGATGAGGTAATCGAGGAGGCATCGCCCGCCATCGGAGCCGGGTCGAGGGCATAGGTTCGAACGTCATCCCGGGGCCGCGCAGCGGAACCCGGGATCGTCTGACGAGAAGTGCGCCTGATCCTGATGGCGATCCCGGCTCTCGCTCTGCTCGGCCGGGATGACCGGGGTGGTTGGACCTACACCCAGCCGCCATCCACCAGATAAGTCTGCGCCGACATGGCGCTGGAATCGTCCGAGCCCAGGAACAGCGTGAAGTTGGCGATGTCCTGCGGCACGAGCTTGCGCTTCACGCACTGGCGCTTGAGCAGCTCCTTCTCGCCCTCCGGCGTCAGCCACAGGTCGATCTGGCGCTGGGTCATGATCCAGCCTGGAACGAGGCAGTTGACGCGGATGTTCTTCGGCCCGAGTTCGCGCGCCAGTGCGCGGGTGAGGCCGACTGAAGCAGACTTCGCGGTCTTGTAGGCCGCAAAGGAATCGTCGCTCACCATGTAGCTCGTGGAGCCCATGTTGATGATGGAGCCGCCGCCCGCCTTCTCCATGTCCGGCAGCAGGGCCTGCGCGGCAAAGAACTGGTGGTCGAGATTGGTGGCGAAGCGTTCGCGCCAGTATTCAGGCGTCACCTGATCGATGGTGTGGCGATCGTCGCGCGCCGCGTTGTTGACGAGGATCGTGATCGGCCCGATGGCATCGCTCGCGCGCCGGATCGCAGCCTGAAACGCGGGAATGTCGCGGACGTCGCTGTGTTCGAAATGCACGCGCTCGCCGAGTTCCTTGGCCAGCGCCTGGCCGGCCTCGGCATTATAGTCGAGGATGGCGACCTTGCTGCTTTGAGCATGAAACGACCGCGCAATGCTCTCGCCAATGCCACTGGCCCCGCCGGTGATGAGAACGGACTTGCCTTTCAGGGAACCGTAAATGGTCTGGGTCATGAATCCTCACACATTTCAAAAGATAAAGCCCTCGTCCCGGGGCTGCGCAGCAGAACCCGGGACCGCGTGACGCGACGTGCGCCTCATTCCGCTTGCGATACCGGATCTTCGCTCCGCTCCGTCCGGGATGACACTTGTCACATCAACTCGCGCCCGGCCCTGGTGTTGCGCCCGGCGGGCATTTTCCGAGAATGATCATGCCGAGCACCTCGTCCTGCGTCACGTCCTGCACGTTGGCCGAGCCCACGAGCTTGCCGTTCTTCATCACGCTGACCCGGTCGGCAAGGCCGAACACGTCGTGGATGTCGTGGCTGATGAGGAAGATCCCGATGCCTTCCTTCTTCAGCTGCAGCACGAGATCGGCCACCTGCTGGGTCTCGGCCGGTCCGAGCGCCGCGGTGGGCTCGTCCATGATGAGGACGCGGGCGTTAAAGTAGATCGCCCGTGCGATCGCCACCGATTGCCGCTGCCCGCCGGAGAGCGCCTTCACCGGCTCCTTGAAGCGGCGGAAATGCGGGTTGAGCCGCGCCATCACCTTGCGGGTCTCGGCCTCCATGGTGGCATCATCGAGGGTGCCGTAGGGGGTGAGAACCTCGCGGCCGAGGAAGATGTTGCCCGCCGCATCGATGTTGTCGGCGAGAGCGAGCGTCTGATAGATCGTCTCGATGCCGTAGCGCTTGGCATCGCGAGGCGTCGCAATATCGGCGTGCTCGCCATTGACATAAATCTCGCCCGCATCCGGCTTGTAGGCGCCGGACAGGATCTTGATGAGCGTCGACTTGCCGGCGCCGTTGTGGCCGAGCAGGCCCACCACCTCGCCGGGGCGGAGATCGACCGACACGCCATCCACGGCCTTGATGCCGCCGAAGGCGATGGAGATGTTGCGCATCTCGACAAGAGGCGTCGTTCCATTCGTTTGCATGATACGCGCTCCTTACTTGATGCGGCGGCGATAGAGGCTGTCGACCCACACGGCCAGGACGAGCACCGCGCCGACGACGATGTTCTGCAGCGGCGTGTCGACGCCGAGCAGCACCATGCCCGATTGCAGCGACTGCATGACGAGGGCGCCGAGCATCGCGCCCGCAATGGTGCCGACGCCGCCCGCCAGCGACGTGCCGCCGATGACCGCCGAGGCGATCACGTAAAGCTCGTCGAGGGAACCGGCCGCATTCGTCGCTGCATTGAGGCGTGCCGTCGAGATGCAGGCGGAGATGCCGCAGAGCAGGCCCATGAGGCCGAACACCTTCATGAGCGTCCAGCGGGTGTTGATGCCCGACAGCTCCGCTGCCTCCGGGTTGCCGCCGATGGCGAAGACGTAGCGACCGAAGCGCCGGCGGGTGGCGATGAAGGTCATCACCAGCCCGACCAGGATGGCGATCAGCACCGGAAGCGCGACGCCGTGCGGGATGAACAAGCCGCCCTCGGGCCATGCGATGCCGTTGGCCTCCGCCCAGCGGCGCGCCGTGCCGGCAGGCAGCGGATAGGCGTTGGCGATGGCCGCCGCCGCGAGAACGATGCCGCAGGCGAGCGCCGCGATCACCGCGTCGGCCCAGCCCGGACGCACGGGAAAGCCGAAGCGCAGACGGCGGCGGCGCGAGAAGCCGAGCGCAATGATGATCAACCCGCAGGCGACGGCCGCGATGATCCATGTGGTGGTAGCGCCGAGCGCACCCTCGACGCCACCGCCGAAGGCCTTGAAGCGCGTATCCATGGGCGCGACCGTCTGACCGGTGGTGACCCACCAGGCCGCGCCGCGCCACACGAGCAGGCCGCCGAGCGTGATGATAAAGGAGGGGATGCCGAGATAAGCGATAAGCCAGCCCTGGAAGAGACCGATGGATCCGCCGACCACCATGGCCAACACCACCACGAGCGGCGCGGTCAGCGGGTGTTCGAGCCCGAGATAGGCCGGAAGCCACTGTACTTGGGCGACGCCGATGATCATGCCGGTGACGCCGAGGATCGCGCCCACCGACAGATCGATGTTGCGTGTGACGATCACGAGCACCATGCCGGTGGCCATGATCGCCACGGAGGCGGTCTGCACCGACAGGTTCCAGAGATTGCGCGGGGTAAGGAAAACACCGCCCGAGAGCAGATCGAAACCGATCCAGATGACGGCGAGCGCCGCCAGCATGCCGAGCATGCGGGAATCGACCTCAAGCTTCGACAGGAATGAGCCGGACGCGGCGCTGGGCGGCGGGGCGGTGCTGGCAACGGGTGCGGTCATTGGAATGGCTCGTCATGTAAAAATGTCATTCCGGGGCCGCGCAGCGGAACCCGGAATCCATAGACACTAGCGTCTCAGAAAATGGCGATCAGCGTCACGCCTCTTTCTGCACCGTGGGCGGTTATGGATTCCGGGCTCGCGCCGGAGGCGCGCCCCGGAATGACAGTGCTGGAGTTAGTTGCAGGCCTTAACGGTGCCGGCCTTCACGCCCTGGCACACCACGTCCTTGGAGGCCCAGCCGGCGTCGATGACCACGTTGAGGTTGTCCTTCGTGACCGCGACCGGCGTAAGGAAGAGAGCCGTCATGTTCTGCTTCTTCGGGCCGAGGTTCCAGGACTTCGCACCCTGGATCTCGGTGAGCTTCTTGCCGCCGGCGAGTTGCAGGGCGATCTCCGCTGCGTTGCGGCCGAGCTCACGGGCGTCCTTGAACACCGTCACGGTCTGGGTGCCGAGGGCCACGCGGTTCAGCGCCGCCTTGTCGGCGTCCTGGCCTGAGACCGGCACGGTGCCGGCAAGACCCTGCGCCGCCAGAGCCGCGATGGCGCCGCCGGCGGTGCCGTCATTGGCGGCGATCACCGCGTCGATCTTGTTGTTGTTCTTGGTGAGGAACTGCTCCATGTTCCGCTGCGCATTGGCGGGGAGCCAGCCGTCCGTGTAGGCCTCGCCCACGTTCTTGATCTTGCCGGAATCAATAGCGGCCTTCAGCACTTCCATCGAGCCCTGGAACAGGAAGTTGGCGTTCGGATCCGAGCCCGAGCCCTTGACGAAGGCATAGTTGCCCTCGGGCTTCAGCTTGAACACTTCGCGGGCCTGCAGACGGCCGACCTCGACGTTGTCGAAGGTGAGATAGAAGGCCTGCGGGATCTCGATCAGGCGATCATAGCCCACCACCGCGATGCCTTCGGCCACGGCCTTCTCGACGGCGGGACGAACGGCGTCCGCATCCTGCGCCAGCACGATCAGCGCCTTGGCGCCGCGCGAGATGAGGCTCTCGATGTCCGTGAGCTGCTTGGCGGGCGACGACTGGGCGTCAGCCGACACATAGGTGCCGCCGGCCTTCTCGACCGCGGCCTTGATGGCGGCTTCGTCGGTCTTCCAGCGCTCTTCCTGGAAGTTCGACCAGCTGACGCCGACCACGGGGCCCTTGCCCTGGGCGAAGGCGGCGCCAGCGGACAGGGCCAGAGCGGCAAGCGAGATGAGAGCGTGTTTCTTCGAAAGCATCGGTTTTCCTCCTGGACGGCGCCTCCCTTAAAAGCGCCGCGCTCATGGCAGCTGTCGGACCGCAGAACCGACGGACGTGGCTCAACATGCCATGCGTTATTGTTCGAGCGCGGAAATAATTATACGAGGCCGCGATGCCTTCAAGCGCCTAACGTCTAATATTTTGGTCTGATATGTGCAGCTCACAGTTTTGATTTATTCGAGCTGTGAATAAAGTGCATCCATGACCTCGCTGCCTCTCTCTCCTCGCGAAACTGCCCGCCGGCGTCTGCTCGATGCCCTGCGCCGGGAAGGCCCCATGGCCAGGGTGGAGATCGGCCAGCATCTCGGCATGAGCCCGGCCAGCGTTTCTGATCTCGCCGCAGGGCTTCTTGAGGAGGGCGTGCTGGTCGCGGAGGACAGCCCGGACCAGAGCCCCGGACTGCTCCGGGGACGGCCTAAGACCCGCCTCTATTTCGCCGAGACCCTGGGCTCCGTCGTGGGCGTCTGGACCGGCTTCAACCGCATCGAGCTGCGGCTCGTGGACAGCGCCGGGCGCACAAGGGCAAGCCGCCACGTGGAGCGCCCCTTGCGCAATCTCGGGGGCGAGGAGCTGATGGACGTGCTCGCCCACACCATCGCGGCCTTTGCGGAGGAGAGCGGCGCGCGGGACGTGAAGGCGGTGGGCCTGGCCTGCCAGGGCTATGTGGACACCCGCGATGGGATCGTGGCCTGGAGCCCGGTGCTCGGCACCCGCGACCTGCCGCTGACCTCAGGCCTTGGCCAGCGCCTGGGCAAACCGGTGCTCATGGAGAATGACGCCAGCGCCATGGCCTTCGCGATCGCGCAGCGCAATGCCGACCTGCGCTCCGGCCGCACCGCCTGCCTGATGGTGGGCGACGGCGTCGGCCTCGGCTTTCTCATCCAGGGCGAGCTCTATCGCGGCGCCCGCTTCGGCGGCTCCGAGTTCGGCCATGTGCGCCTGCGTCGGAGTGGCCCGCAATGCCGCTGCGGCGGGCGCGGCTGCATCGAGGCCTATCTCGCCGACTACGCCCTGCACCGGGACGCGCAGCTCATCGATCATCGCCCCGCCCCGACCCTGCTCCTGCCGGGTGAGGAGGCCATGGAGGCCATCGTGGATCAGGCGCGCGCAGGCGACCCCGCCCTGCTCAACCTGTTTCATGCCGCCGGCGAGGTGCTGGGCGATGCGGTCGGTATCCTGATCCAGACGCTGGAGCCCGACCACATCGTGATCTGCGGCCCCGGCACCCGCGCCATGGACCTGCTGCGCCCCTCCTTCGAGGCGGCACTCGAATCGCAAACCATTCCCGAGCTGCGCGCGCTCGCCACGATCCATGTGGTGGAATCCTCCATGGACCTTTTGACCGAGGGCGTGGTGATGCAGGCCTTGCGCGAGCTTGATCTCGATCTGGCGCGGCTGAAGGCAGCGTGAGATTTCGGCACGGAGCAGGCCTCATCCTTGAACCCTCATCCTGAGGAGCAGCCGTCAGGCTGCGTCTCGAAGGAAGATCCAGTGTGCTCTGGAAGCTCGTTCGAAACGGATTGCTGACACAATCCTGCTCAGGATAAAGCGATGGGAGCCATGCTGCCGAAAAATACGGCAGCACCCTCACCATAACAAAAATGCCGCCCGGCTTGTCACCGGGCGGCACATGGCTCTTCATGAGATGAGGCTTAGATCACGTAAAAGTCGTGATAGAAAACTTTCAGGTTCTTATCGAGGGTGGCGATCTTCACTTGTGCCGAGCCGCCGGTGCCGTCCTTATCGTAGTAAACGGCGCCAGACTTCTTGTCGTAGATGATCCGATCCTCGCGATCTTGAGCTCTGGTGCCGTTGACGAACATGTCACTGTTGAACTTCTTCGGCTTGGTGGCCGTGCCCGACCCTAGCTTGTTGAAGATCCTGTTCTCCAGGTAGATGCTGTCATCCTGGTAGCGGAAGTCCTCGATCCGATCCACATTGGTGCGCTTGTCCATCCTCATGTCGAACACGAAGATGTCCTTGCCTGCCTCACCGTAAAGCGTGTCGTTGCCCAATCCACCGTAGATCTTATCATTGCCCGACCCGGCCCGCAGCTGATCGTTGCCTGAGCCACCATAGATGCCGTTAGCCCCGGCATTGCCGATGATCGTGTTGGCGAAGTTGCTGCCCTTGAGCTGCATCGAGGCACTGCCGGCGGCGTACAGGTACTCTACCTCGGTGCCGTCGCCCATCGTGAAGTCGACGGATGCATAGACCGTGTCGACGCCGCCGCCTGCGGCTTCGACCACATAGTCGCCGATGTCGTTGGCATAATAGACATCGTTGCCGATGCCGCCATCCATGGCGTCGATGCCGGTGCCGCCGTCGATCACGTCGTCGCCGGTGCCACTATACAGAGCGTCGTTGCCGCCGCGCCCATAGAGGGCATCGTTCCCGCCAAGGCCGTTGAGGATGTTGGCAACATCGTTGCCGGTCAGCTCGTTCGCCTCCTCGCTGCCAGTCAAAGTGTTCGTGATCGTGCTCACATCCAGGCGAATGTTCTCGACATTGGCAAAGTCATTGCCCGTCACCACGAAGTCTCCCGTGATCACCACGGTGTCGTTGCCTTGCCCGGCCAGTTCGGTGATGCGGTCGCGCCCGGCCACATAGTAGACGTCGCTGCCGTCGCCGCCCTCCAGGGTATCGTTGCCGGCGGCGCCGTTCAGCGTATCACTGCCGCCGCCACCGCGCAGGATATTAGCGTTTGCATCGCCGGTCAGCGTATCGGCATAAGCCGAGCCGATCAGGCCTTCGATGCCTTCGAACTGGTCGCCAGCCGCGTCGCCCATATAGCTTGCGCGATCGGACCAATTGAGACTGACCCACACGCCTCTTCCGGCAACAGGCCCCGCATGGGCGTAGCTGGCGAAGTCCACGATCCCGGCACCGTCGCCGCCTTCGAGACTGTCGTTGCCAGAGCCGCCCTCCAGGGTGTCGGAGGCCCAGGCAAGGCCGCCGCCATCACCACGCAAACGATCGTTGCCATTACCGCCCCGCAAATCGTTGGCTTCTCCAGAGACGCCGTAGAGGATATCATTGTAAGCCGACCCAATCAGACCTCGGATGTTCTTGATTGTGTCGCCAGCCGCTTCACCGCTCGAAGCATACAATGCGGTAAGCGAGGCGGTAACACCCACGCCTCCTTCCAGACTGTCGGCATTAGCATAGGACGCGAAGTTGAATCCCGCGCCACCATCAAGCTTGTCGGCACCGACGCCACCTTCGAGTGTATCGTCGCCGTTATCGCCGAAGAGTTCGTCAATGTTGCCCTTACCCTGCAGCAGATCGTTGCCGTTATGGCCATAGAACGTGTCGTAGGCATCTGCGCCGGTGATCGTATCGTCGCCGCCGCTGCCGATGAACGCTTCGATGTTGTCGAAGGTGTCACCGCTGGCATCGCCTCTGTTATTGATCGATTTCGTGAGATCGAGAACGATGCCTGCCGCAGAATATTCATAGGTGACAATGTCCCAGAAGGCGCGACCGTCAACGCCGCCATCCATCTTGTCGGCGCCCGCACCACCATAGAGCTTATCGGATCCCGCTCCAGCATTAAGGGTGTCATTCCCGGCACCGCCATGGAGAGTGTCATCGCCTTGCCCTCCTTCAAGCGAGTTAGCACCAGCATTGCCGATCAGGACGTCCTTAAAAGCTGCGTTGTCGGTACCAGTGAGGTTTTCAATGCTGTCATAAGTGTCACCTTTCGCATCGCCGGAGCTCCCTCCCTTGCTCAGGTCGGCTGTCACCCCTCCCTCATCAGTCGAGGCGGAGTAATCTACCCAGTCGTTGCCCTCTCCGCCGATGAGTCGATCAGCTCCACGATCACCATAGAAAGTATCGTTCCCGGCGCCGCCATCTAGCGTGTCGTTATCGTCTCCACCAGAAAGTTCATCATTGCCGCCCTCGCCATACAAGGTGTCGTTACCTCCCATTCCGTACAATGTATCGTCGTCTGAAAATACATTGCCATCACGGGATGTTGTCCCGACATGGATGTCGTTGTGCGAGGTTCCTTGAACGGTGACGGACCTCTCCCGCGCATCGATGATCTGCGTGTAGATGCGCGCCGGGGCTGGGACGCCGCTTTGCCAGACAACAGAGATGCGCCCGTCCGGCAGTTCCGTAACGGAGGAAATCCGCTGGTCGCCAGCCCTCAAATCGCCGTCGGTGATCAGCTTGTCGATGTAGTCTCCATTAGCCTTGACCAGCCGCAGGTAGATGTCTTCCGAGTCGTTGTTGGGATCTGTATCCACTTTGTCGTCGAGATCATCTGAATAGACGAGAGCATACCCACCGGCGAAGCCGCCCTTTGTCAGTGCAGTGACGTCCGGCGGGTAATCGACATCGATTTCGATTTTGACTACGCTTCCTGCGTCGATCGTGTTGCCTTCAACGTTGTAGACCCGCGTGGAGACATAGGAATCGGTACCCTTGGTTGTCACCCAGCTGATGGCGAAGCCACCAGTCGACAATGCCGTAATGGACGGCAAGTCGGCGGAGCCTGTTGGGCCACTTGCGATGAAGGCATCCGCGAGGGCCGCACGGTGTTATCGGCCTCCACAAGCGCGACTTTGACGTGGCCGCCCTGCACCCAGGTGACAACGTGCTTGCCATTTGCGACTTCCACCACATCCGGCTTGTTGACGCCACTCACCGTCGAGATGGTGAACTTGTCTCCGTTCGACCTTCTGAACCAAATGTTATCCGTCGCACCATCGTGCGTATCGGCCCAGACCGAAACCCATTCGCCCTCGCCCTTCGCCGTATTCGCAGCCACAGCTGGATAATCGTTCGTGCGGCCCGTCGCGGGCTCTGCGAGAGTGACAGGACCAGCCTGGTCTGGAACACCCGTAATGGAAAATTTCTGCGCTTTGACGCCGATGGATTCGCCCGACGTGCCTGCGGTAATCCAGGTAATGACGAAGCTGCCATCCTTCAGAACGGTTACCTCATTGGGCGGCTTTGAACCGGCCGAAGCTGTGACCGTCTGGATGGCTCCCGACCTTCCCAATCCGTCAATGATGCGAAAGCACGTGGTGTACTGGCTGCCGACCATGTAGCTCCAGACGACGACTTGGCCACCATTCGGCAGAGCCGCCACGGTCCCGAAATATGATTGACCTTTGTCCGTAGCGGCTACCTGGGACGTGGTGATCGGGTTACCCCACTTCTCAATGGTCATGTTCAGCTCCTTGCAAGAGTATTTCGAGAATCTGGTTTGTTACGAAATTTGGTTTGGATTCGCTCATAAGGCGCGAACCGATTAAGAGCAAGTTTATATCGTATCGTAAGGTCAGCAAGTGCGATAGCGCACAAGGCTAAGCTTTCGGGCCGCAGCTTGAGCCGATCCTCTACGTCAGTCAGGATTTCTGGCATGATTTCAGGCGCTTGCGAGCAAAGGACTTTTCAGACGGCCGGATAACGCCCCCTCCCATAGCCATCCGCCCCCGGAGCCGCTATTTCTTGCCCTGTAGCAGCCTCAAGCCCCCGAGACCCGATGCCCTCGTCCTCCCGTCCTGTCCAAGCCGGCGATCATGTGTTTCTCGTCGACGGCTCGTCCTTCATCTTCCGGGCCTATTTCCAGTCCATGAACCAGGACCAGAAGTACAATTCCCGGTCCTCGGACGGGATGCCCACGGGGGCCGTGCGGCTGTTCGTGTCCAAACTCCTGCAGTTCATGCGGGACGGCGCCGCGGGCTTGAAGCCCACGCATCTGGCCATCGTGCTCGACAAGTCCGAGGGCTCGTTCCGCAAGGAGCTGTATGAGGACTACAAGGGCCACCGGCCGGACGCGCCGGACGACCTCAAGGTCCAGATGCCGATCATGCGCGAGGCGATCCGCGCCTTCGGGCTCGAGCCCGTGGAGCTGCAGCGCTACGAGGCGGACGATCTCATCGCCACCTATACCCAGCAGGCGAAGGCGCGCGGGGCCGACGTGCTCATCATCTCGTCCGACAAGGACCTGATGCAGCTCGTGGGGCCCAAAGTGTGCTTCTACGATTTCGAGTCGGGCTCCAAGGGCAAGCCGGGCTACCGGCCCGAGCGCAATCTGGACGAGGCTGCCGTCACGGAGAAATGGGAGGGCATCCCGCCGGAAAAGATCGGCGACGTGCTGGCCCTCATGGGCGACAGCTCGGACAACGTGCCGGGGGTGCCAGGCATCGGGCTGAAAACCGCGGCCCAGCTCATCAAGGAATACGGCGATCTCGAAACGCTTTTGGAGCGCGCGCCCGAGATCAAGCAGCCCAAGCGCCGCGAGAGCCTGATCGCCAATGCGGAGATCGCGCGCCTGTCGAAAAAGCTCGTGACGCTGGACTGCGAAGCGCCCGTGCCGGTGCCGCTCGACGACCTGCGCGTGCCGGACCCGGACCCGAAGACGCTGGTGGGCTTCCTCAAGGCCATGGAGTTCAACACGATCACCCGGCGCGTGGCGGAGCTCTACGAGGCCGACCCCTCGGCGATCCCGCCCGACCCGCGCCTCATGCCGGGCGGCGAGGCGATCCGCTGGACCGGCAACGGCACCGGCGTGACGGCTCCCACCGACGATGCCGTGCCGTTCTTCGAGAAGGCCGACCCGGCCTCGGGCGAGGTCGACCCCTTCGCCGGTCTCGACCTGCCGGAGACCGCCACCTTGCGCAAGCCCGTCGAGGGCCTCGGCACGCCCTCGCAGCTGGCCGGCAAGCGCGCGACGGAAGCCTCCTCGGTGCCGATTGATGTGACGGCTTACGAGACCGTCACCAGCCTGGAGCGGCTGAAGGAATGGGTGGCGCTCGCCCATGAGCAGGGCCATGTGGCGGTCGATACGGAGACGAGCGATCTCGATGCCAACCGCGCGGACCTCGTCGGTTTCTCGCTGGCCCTGGAGCCCGGAAAAGCCTGTTACGTGCCGCTGCAGCACCGGGACGAGTCCGATCTCTTCGGCGGCGGGCTCGTGAAGGGGCAGATCCCCGTCACCGATGCGCTCGACGTCATCCGCCCGATGCTGCAGGATTCCTCCGTCCTCAAGATCGGCCAGAACATGAAATACGACTGGATCGTGTTCAAGCGCCACGGGATCGAGGTGCATCCGTACGACGACACGATGCTGATCTCCTATGTGCTCGATGCGGGCAAGGGCCCGCACGGCATGGACGAGCTCTCGCGCCGGCATCTCGGCCACTCACCGATCACCTTCTCGGATGTGGCCGGCACGGGCCGGAACAAGGTGACCTTCGACAAGGTGGAGATCGGCAAGGCCACGGCTTACGCGGCGGAGGATGCGGACGTCACGCTGCGGCTCTGGCATGTGCTGAAGCCCCGCCTTGTCGCCGAGCACCGCGCCACCGTCTACGAGACACTGGAGCGCCCGATGGTCGATGTGCTCGCCCGCATGGAGATGCGCGGCATCATGGTTGACCGGCAGATCCTGAGCCGTCTCTCCGGCGATTTCTCGCAATCTCTCGCGCGCCTCGAGGACGAGATCCACGAGATGGCGGGCGAGAAGTTCTCGCTCGGCTCCCCGAAGCAGATCGGCGACATCCTGTTCGGCCGCATGGGCCTGCCCGGCGCGAAGAAGACGCCGTCCGGCCAATGGGCGACGCCTGCAACCTTGCTCGACGAGCTGGCGCAGGCCGGCCACGAGCTGCCTGCCAAGATCCTCGAATGGCGCCAGCTCTCGAAGCTGAAATCAACCTACACCGACACCCTGCAGGAGCACATGCATCCCGAGACAAAGCGGGTGCACACCTCGTTCTCGCTGGCCTCCACCACCACGGGGCGCTTGTCGTCGTCCGATCCCAACCTGCAGAACATCCCGATCCGCACGGAAGCGGGCAGAAAAATCCGCAAGGCCTTCGTGGCGCAGGAAGGCCACAAGATCATCTCGGCCGATTACAGCCAGATCGAGCTGCGCCTGCTCGCGCACATCGCCGATATCCCGCAATTGCAGGAAGCCTTCGCCAACGGCGTCGACATTCACGCGGCGACCGCGTCGGCCATGTTCGGCGTTCCCCTCGACCAGATGACGGGCGATCTTCGCCGCCAGGCCAAGACCATCAATTTCGGCATCATCTACGGCATCTCGGCCTTCGGACTCGCCGTCCGTCTCGGCATCGGCAACCAGGAGGCCTCGGCCTTCATCAAGCAGTATTTCGAGCGTTTTCCGGGCATCCGCACCTATATCGACGAAACGAAGAAATTCGTGCGCGAGAAGACCTACGTGACCACGCTGTTCGGCCGCATCTGCCACTACCCGCAGATCCGGTCCGGCAACCCGTCCGAGCGCGCGGGCGTAGAGCGCCAGGCGATCAATGCGCCGATCCAGGGCACCGCCGCCGACATCATCCGCCGCGCCATGGTGCGCATGGAGGATGCGCTCAAAGCCGAGCGCCTCTCCGCCCGCATGCTGCTGCAGGTGCACGACGAACTGGTGTTCGAGGTGCCGGACGACGAGGTGGAGGCCAGCCTGCCGGTGATCTCCCGCGTCATGACGGAAGCGCCCTTCCCGGCCGTGTCGCTGAAAGTGCCCCTCGCGGTGGACGCGCGCGCCGCGCAGAACTGGGACGAGGCGCATTAAAGCATGCGCGAGGAGGTCTCACACGGCCTGACGGTGCGGCCTGCCACCGTCCAGGACTCCGAGACGATCTTCAGCTTTGTGGCCGGGTTGATCGACGATCACTTGCCTGGCCAGACGCCCTGGACGTCGGCTGAGCGGATAGAGAAGGACGGCTTCGGTCCCGATCCGCTCTTCGAGGCGCTCGTCGCGGAGCGCGATGCCAGACCTGTCGGTTTCGTGTCGTTCTTCCGCGGCTATGCGGGCTGGCGCGGCAAGCCCATGGGCATCGTGCATGCGCTCTACGTTGTGCCGGAAGAGCGGCGTACAGGCGCCGTACGAGCCCTGATGGCGGTCGTTGCGAAGGTTGCCATGGAGCGGGATTGGGCGCGCGTGGAGCTCTTCGTCGAGGAAGAGCGGCCTGCCATCCGCTTCTACGAGGTGATCGACATGCGCGACCTCCATCACCGGCACATGCGGCTCGACGGCGAGGCGCTGGCCCGTTTAGCGGATTCCGCATTTTGACTGCTAACCCGGGCGCGCAGCCATCATCGCGAGCATCGCGAAAGAATCCCGAAGAATCCCCTTTCATTCCTTTTCGGCAAGCGCTATATTGTAACATGTAAACAACGGGGCCTCATCTTGCCGGGATGCAGGGGACCATCGCAGCTTCGCTCTGAAGCCTTCATGCGCCGCAGAGTCCGCCCATGAAGCGGAAAGTGGCCGCCATCCTGGCTGCGGACATCGTGGGCTTCTCCAGGCTCATCGCGGAGGATGAGGACGGAACGCTGCGGCAGCTTGCAGCCTACCGCAACGTTCTTGATGACTTTGTCGCTCATCATGGCGGACGCATCTTCAACACGGCCGGCGACTCGATCATGTGCGAGTTCGACAGTGCTGTAGAGGCCACCCGTGCGGCCATCGACATCCAGGATTACATGCGGACGCAGAACCTCACCTCGGCGCAGAACAAGCGGGTGCTGTTCCGTATCGGCATTTCGGTGGGGGAGGTGGTCGAGCGCCAAAATGACCTTTTGGGAATGGCCGTCAACATCGCGGCGCGGCTGGAGACCCTGGCCGCGCCGGGAGGCATCTGCCTGTCGCGCGCCGTGCATGAGGCCGTCTCCGGTCAGATCGCCGTTCCCTTCGTCGATATCGGCGAGCGGCAGGTGAAGAACATCCCCTTCCCGGTGCATGCCTTCACCATTGCCGGCCCGGATGCGGTCACCCCGTCGGAGCCGCAACGCGCTTCCGTCCGGACCGTGGCCACGTCCGCCCTGGCCTTGGCAGGCGCCTGCCTGATCGTCCTCATCGGCACGGGAGGGCTTGTTCCTCATGGCCCGCTTTCAAAGCCGATGGAGCAGCTGACGGCGGAAGCCGGTATTCTGTCGCCGGCCCGGCACAGCGGCCAAGTGCTCCTGCTGCCCGCCAATCCCGTTGAAGCCTTTTCAGGGCTTGTGCAGAGGGGTGGGCAGATCGACGATCCGCACTCCGCGCCCGGCCTGTATCACAACGCCCTGCTCTTTGAAGCAAAAGGCGAATCCATCGGGGCACACCGCGCATATTACACCCTGGCCCGGATGGGCCTGGACTACATTGATCCCCATCTGCGCTATGCGGCCCTTGTGCGGGCCCATGAGGGCCGGTTCATCGCGCGGCAGGTTTATGCCGAGTTGAACGAGGACGTTCCGACCCGCGCGACGGCCCTCGTCCATGCCCTGCAGTTCGAGGGCGCAGAGCGCAGGGCGAGGCTTCATGGCCTGATCGAGACGCATCCCGATTATGCGCCGGCCTTTTTCGTCTTGGCCGAGGAGCATTCGGAAGATCGGGTCGGCAGCCTGCAAACCGCACAGGACAGGCGCACCGAGCATGCGGCTCTGGCCGCGTTTCTGAGAGCGCACGAGGAGGAGCGCTTGGCCCCGTTCTTCCTGGACCAGTCCGTCGCAGCCGACTGGATCGCGCGGGCCTACAGCCGCCATGCAAGGCTGACCTTGTCGAGCGAAAGCGTCTCGGCCCTGCCGGCTTTCAATCCCTAGCTCCATCACGCTGCCAACAATCGATTAAGACCTGGCCTCTAGGATCGCGCTTCCGCAACGACCCTTCGATCCTGTGAGGAGCCGGCCATGAGTGATGAAGCAGGCGGCGTCGCCATCCGTGTCTGGCGCGACCGTGCGCAGCTGCGCGAGGAGGAGCGCAACGACGCGCTGGCCCGCCTTCGCATCGCTCACGAGAAGGTGGCGATCCTGATGGCGGAGAACGAGCGGCTCGAGGCCGAAAATGCGCGCCTGCGGGCTCTTCACGCACCGGATGAGAGCATCACCCAGGCCGAGACGGACCTGCAGATGGAAGCGCTGAGAGGCGCGCTCCTGCCCCTGATTACCCAGCCTATGGGACGGCTGAACGCCTGAGGACAACTCAGGCCGCCAGCCGGCCCATGGCTTCGTTCAGGCACTCGACGGTGACGCTGCCGCCCCGGGCCACGAGGCTGCAGCCCTTGGGCACCTCGCGCCAGCCCTTCGTCTTGTCGTCGATGGGCTCGGAGACGATGAGCAGGTTGCCGTTGTCCTCGCGGAAATAGAGGGTCGGCGGCTTGGCATCGCAGGCCCAGCGATAGGCCCAGAGGTTCTCGCCGTCCGTGAAGGCGGCCGTGAAGCGCAACGCTTCCTCGATCCCGGCCTCGGTCATCAGGCCGCGCACCGTTTTGAGCGTCCTGGCCATGGCCGTCACCGGCTCCTCGGCCAGCCCGTTGGCGAGCGCCATGAGGAAGATCGCCTCCGAATCCGTGGTGCCGAGGCGCCGGTCGTAGAGCTCGTCCGGGATCATGGATTCGAGGCGCCGCTTGATGCGCCCGTAGCCGCCGATCTGGCCATTGTGCATGAACAGGTAGCGGCCATGGGTGAAGGGATGGCAGTTCGCCCGGGTGGTCGAGGTGCCGGTGGAGGCGCGCACATGAGCGAAGAAGAGTTTTGAGCGCACCTGCTCGCACAGGCTGCGCAGGTTCTCATCGGACCAGGCCGGGCGGACCTCCCGGTAGACGCCGGGCTCCGGCCGTTCGCCGTACCAGCCGATGCCGAACCCGTCCCCGTTCGTGCCGGTCTTGGCCTCGACCGCGTGCAGCGACTGGTGCACGAGCGAGTGGGCCGGGGCACAGACGAGTTCGTCGAGGAAGATCGGCTCCCCCCGGTAGGCGAGAAAGCGGCACATCGGTTTCAGCAACCCCCTGGCACGGCAAGGCTTTGTAACGATGTTGTACTATCTTTGACTTATGGTGAATAGCCGGTTAACGGCCACGCCGTTGCAGCCTCAAATCCGTTCCCCTACAAGCTGTTCTCGATCTTTAAAGAACGAGCCGGCCACCGGCCGCTGGGGACCCTACGATGCTTCGCTTCTTAAGCCTGGCGCTCGCCGCCGCCCTGACCCTCCTGCCTCAAGGGGCCCTTGCGGCGGAATTCGAGGGGGCGAGCCTCGGCTTCGTCTGGGCCCTGCCCTTCGTGGGCATCCTCCTGTCCATCGCGTTGTTCCCGCTGCTGGCGCCCCATTTCTGGGAGCACCACCAGGGCAAGATCGCCGCCCTCTGGGGCCTGCTGGTGCTGGTCCCCATGGCGCTTGCCTTCGGGCCGACAACGGCAATCCATGCGCTGGCCCACACGGCGCTGCTCGAATACATCCCGTTCATCCTGCTGCTGCTCGCCCTCTTCACCGTGGCGGGCGGCATTCTCGTGCGCGGCAACATCCATGGCGCGCCGGGCACCAACACGATGCTTCTCGGCATCGGCACGGTTCTGGCGAGCTTCATCGGCACCACCGGCGCCTCCATGGTGATGATCCGCCCGGTGATGCGCGCCAACGACGACCGCCGGCACAATGTGCACGTGATCGTGTTCTTCATCTTCCTGGTGTCGAATATCGGCGGCTCGCTCACGCCGCTCGGCGACCCGCCGCTCTTCCTGGGCTTCCTGCGCGGCGTAGACTTCTTCTGGACCACCACGCATCTGCTGCCGGAGACCCTGTGCGCCAGCGGCCTCCTGCTCGCCCTGTTCTTCGTGATCGATCTCGTGATCTACCGCCGGGAGGGCCACACGCGGCCCGACCCAACGCCTGACAACCCTGTGCGCGTGGTGGGCGGCTTCAACTTCCTGCTGATCTTCATCATCATCGTGGCGATCCTCATGAGCGCGACGGTCGATCTGGGGCGTATCACGGTGCTGGGCACGGAGGTCGAACTGGCGAATGCGCTGCGCGACCTCATCATGATTGCCGTCACGATCATCTCGCTGAAAGTCACCTCGAAAGCGAACCGGGCCGAGAACGGCTTCTCCTGGGGGCCGATCAAGGAGGTGGCGAAGCTGTTTGCCGGCATCTTCATCACCATCATTCCGGTGCTCGCCATGCTGCGGGCCGGCGCCGATGGCAGCTTCGCGCCCCTGGTCGCCCTCGTGTCGAACCCCGACGGCAGCCCCAACAACGCCGCCTATTTCTGGCTCACCGGCGGCCTCTCGTCGTTCCTCGACAACGCGCCGACGTATCTCGTGTTCTTCGAGCTCGCCGGCGGCAATCCGCAGCAGCTGATGAATGCGGGCGCCATGACGCTGACCGCGATTTCGGCCGGCGCCGTGTTCATGGGCGCGAACTCCTATATCGGCAACGCGCCGAACTTCATGGTCTATGCCATCGCCCGCGAAGGCGGCGTGAAGATGCCGAGCTTCTTCGGCTACCTGCTCTGGTCGGGCGCGATCCTGATCCCAACCTTCCTGCTGCTGACCCTACTGTTCTTCAGGGCGTAAACACACCAGTCGTCCCGGACGGCGAAAGCCGATCCGGGATCGCAAGCAGGATGAGGCACCATTCTCGTCACGCGATCCCGGGTTCTGCTCCGCAGCCCCAGGATGACGCTACTCCCTACACGCTCAGCCTCTCCGCCACATCCTCGGCAATCGACAGGCACGAGGTCAGCCCTGGGCTCTCGATGCCGAAGAGGTGGACGAGGCCTGGGAGATCATGCTCCGCCGGGCCGTCGATCATAAAGTCGGCCGCCTTCTCGCCCGGCCCTGTGAGCTTCGGACGGATGCCGGAGTAGTCGGGAACGAGTGCGCCATCGGGCAAGCCGGGCCAGTAGCGGCGGATGGAGGCGTAGAAGCTCTCGGCCCGCCCGGGATCGACCTCGTATTCCTCACGCTCGATCCACTCCACATCCGGCCCGAAGCGCATGCGCCCGGCAAGATCGAGGGTCACATGAGTGCCGAGGCCACCATCGACGGGGGCCGGATAGATCAGGCGCGAAAAGGCAGGCCTGCCGATGCAGCCGAAATAGTTGCCTTTCGCCAGCACGAGCGGCGGCACGCGTTCCGTCGGATACCCCTCCGTCGCGCGGGCGAGCGCCTGCGACCCGAGGCCGGCCGCGTTGACGACAGCATCCACCGTGATCTCCGTCGCCTCCACACCGCCGACGTGCACGTTCCAGCCCGTTCCGTTTCGTATGACGCGTTCAACCGGTGCGTGGAAGGCGATGACGCCACCCGCATCCTCCAGATCGCCCTGGAGCGCCAGCATCAGCGCATGGCTGTCGATGATGCCGGTCTCCTGCGAGAGCACGGCACCGGTGCAGGAGAGGTTCGGCTCCAACGCTTTCGCCTCTTCTCCCGTGAGGTACGAGAGGCCCTCGACGCCGTTCGCCCGCCCCTGCTCGTAGATGCCTTCGATCTTGGCCTGCTCGAGATCGTTGGTGGCGACGATGAGCTTGCCGCATTTCGCATGCGGCACGCCGTGGTTTTCGCAGAAGGCGTAGAGCCTACGCCGCCCCTCGACGCAGTGGCGGGCGCGCAGCGAGGCGGACGGGTAGTACATTCCGGCATGGATCACCTCGCTGTTGCGCGAGGAGACGCCGTTGCCGATGCCGCCGGTGGATTCCGCCACGATCACGCCGTGGCCGCGCAGGGCAAGGGCGCGAGCGACGGCGAGACCCACCACCCCGGCCCCGATCACCAGAACGTCTATGGCGGCCTCCCGTCGCTTTGCGATGCGCCGCGATGCCGGTCAGAGGCGCTGGCCCGTCCGCTCGTCGAAGAGATGCACGAGCGTCGGATCCGGCGTGATGCGGATCTGCTGGCCGGGCTTGGCGTCGACGCGCTCGCGGAACACGCCCACGATGTCCGTGCCGGCGAGCCTGGCGAACACTTGAGTTTCCGATCCGGTCGGCTCGATGACGGCCACTTCCGCCGGCAGGCCGTTGGTGTCGTCGAGCATGAAATGCTCCGGCCGGATGCCGTAGACCACAGGCTGCCCATCGGACGCCGCAGGCGCATGGGCGACCGGGAAGGCAGTGCCGTCCTCAGCAACGAAGCGGCCGCCCTGCAGGTGGCCCTTGATGAAATTCATGGCGGGCGAGCCGATGAAGCCTGCCACGAACAGGTTGGCCGGACGGTCGTAGAGCTCGAGCGGCGCGCCGATCTGCTCGACGATGCCATCGTGCATCACCACGATCTTGTCGGCCATGGTCATGGCCTCGATCTGGTCGTGGGTCACGTAGATCGTGGTGGTCTTGAGGCGCTGGTGCAGGGCCTTGATCTCCGTGCGCATGGCCACCCGCAGCTTGGCGTCCAGGTTGGACAGCGGCTCGTCGAAGAGGAAGACCTGCGGATCGCGCACGATGGCGCGGCCCATGGCGACACGCTGGCGCTGGCCGCCGGAGAGCTGGCGCGGATAACGGTCGAGGAGCTTGGTGAGCCCAAGGATATCGGCCGCACGATCAACCCGCTGTTTGATCTCGGCCTTCGACGCGCGCTTGAGCTTGAGGGAGAAGCCCATGTTGTCCGCCACCGTCATATGCGGATAGAGCGCGTAGTTCTGGAACACCATGGCGATGTCGCGCTCTTTCGGCGGCACGTCGTTGACCACCCGCGGGCCGATGCGCAACTCGCCGCCGGAGATGTTCTCCAACCCGGCGATCATGCGCAGCAACGTGGACTTGCCGCAGCCGGATGGCCCGACGAGGGTCACGAACTCCCCGTCCTTGATGTCGAAGGAAACGCCCTGGATGACCGATACGGCTCCGAAGTTCTTCTGGATGTTGTGAATCTCGACCGAGGCCACGGGGCTTCCTTCCCTATCGTCATTAGCCGGCATCTTTTAAGCCCGGCTATGCTATCCTAGGCACGGGCAACAGCCGGTCAAGGCAGAACGGACGGTTCCTCCCAGTGAGCTAGGAGCCGGCGGGCAGAGCGGACGGAAGATCCGCCTCCAAGGCAAGAACCTTGCCGGGGTTCAGGATGTTTTGCGGGTCGAGGGTTCTTTTCAGCGTCCGCATCAGGTCGAGGGCCACCGGATCCTTGTAGAGCACGAGTTCGTCGCGCTTGATGAGCCCCACGCCGTGTTCGGCGGAGATCGAGCCGTTCAGGCCATGCACGATGTCGTGGACGATGCGGTTGAACCGCTCCCACTGGTTTAAGAAAGCCGCCTTCTCCATGGCGATGGGCTGGCTCAGGTTGAAGTGGATGTTGCCGTCGCCGAAATGCCCGAACGCACAGACCCGTACGCCGGGCAGCGCCTTCTCGCAGGCTTCCGTCGCTGTGACGATGAAATCGGCCACGCGGGATACGGGCACGGCAACATCGTGCTTGATCGATCCGCCCTCGAGCCTCTGCACGTGGGACAGGCTTTCGCGCAGATGCCAGAGCGCATCGCCCTGGGCCTCGCTTGCCGCGATGACCGCATCCTCGACCGTGCCGGCCTCCAGGGCTTCGCCCAGGGCACTTTCAAGACGCTCGCGCAGGTCGATCTCGGGATCGGGCGATGACAGCTCGATCAGGGCATAGGCTTCGTGCTTGCCGGACAGCGGAGGAACGGCGCCGGCCGCATGCTTGAGCACGATCTCCAGCGCAAAGCGCGGCATGAACTCAAAGGCCGTCAGCTGGTCGCCTGTGCGCCGGCGAAAGGTGTCGAAGAGGTCGAGCGCCGCATGGGGCGAGGCGCAGCCGACGAGGGCCACCGTGCGGCTCTTCGGGCGCGGAAAGAGCTTGAGCACCGCCGCCGTGATGACCCCAAGCGTTCCCTCCGATCCGACGAAGAGGTTCTTCAGGTCATAGCCCATGTTGTCCTTGCGCAGGCCCTTCAGCCCGTTCCAGATCCGCCCATCGGCCAGCACGACCTCCAACCCGAGAACAAGATCGCGGGTATTGCCGTAGCGCAGCACGTTCACCCCGCCCGCATTGGTGGCGATATTGCCGCCGATCCGGCAGGAGCCCTCGGAGGCAAGCGACAGGGGAAACAGGCAATCGGCCTTTTCGGCTTCGTCCTGCACGGATTTCAGGATGCAGCCGGCCTCGACCGTGATGGTGGCATTGAAGGTATCGACCTCGCGGATGCGGTCGAGGCGCGCAAGCGACAGCACGATACCCTCGTGCGGCACGCCACCGCCGACGAGACCGGTATTGCCGCCCTGCGGCACGACGGCGATGCCGGCTTGGGCGCATTCACGGACGACGAGGGCCACCTCTTCCGTCCTGCCGGGGCGAACCACCGCCAGGGCGGTGCCGCGATAGAGCTTCCGCTCCTCGATGAGATAGCCCTCCATGGCGGCCGGGTCGCGGATGACATGCTGGGGCCCCAAGCGCACGGACAGGAGGTCCAGAAATTCCGGTTGGGTGTCGGTCATCAAAAGCACCAAATGAAAAAGGCGGCCGCTGGCCGCCTTTTACACGAATTCAGGGAAGAGATAACTTCTCTCAGGCCGCGATCGAGGTCTGCGGCCCTGCGGAGCGCACGTCGGAATCCACGTGGCCCTCGAAGCGCTTGAAGTTCTCGTTGAACATGTCAATCAGGCGCTTGGCGGTCTCGGCGAACTCCGCCTTGTTCTGCCAGGTCTTGACCGGATACAGGATGTGCGGCTCGACACCGGGCACCGAGGTCGGCACCGCGAAGCCGAAGTAGGGATCGCGGCGGAAATCGGCGCGGGAGAGCGAACCGTCGAGCGCTGCCGTGAGCAGGCGGCGGGTGACGCGGATCGGCATGCGCCGGCCCACCCCGTACTTGCCGCCGGTCCAGCCCGTGTTCACGAGCCAGCAATCCACATGGTGCTTGGCGATGAGATCGCGCAGCAGGTTGCCGTAGACGGACGGATGGCGCGGCATGAACGGCGCGCCGAAGCAGGTGGAGAAGGTGGCCTCCGGGTCCTTCACGCCCTTCTCCGTGCCGGCCACCTTGGCGGTGTAGCCGGACAGGAAGTGATACATGGCCTCCGCCGGCGTCAGCTTCGCGATGGGCGGCAGCACGCCGAAGGCGTCGCAGGTGAGCATCACGATGTTCTTCGGGATGCCCGCGCGGCCCGTGGCGCTGGCGTTGGGGATGAAGTCGAGCGGATAGGCGCAGCGGGTGTTCTCCGTGCGCGACGCGTCGTCGAAATTGGGAACGCGGGTGATCGGATCGACGATCACGTTCTCCAGCACCGTGCCGAAGCGCTCGGTGGTGGCGAAGATCTCGGGCTCTGCCTCGCGGGAGAGGCGGATGGTCTTGGCGTAGCAGCCGCCCTCGAAGTTGAAGACGCCGTTGGGGGTCCAGCCATGCTCGTCGTCGCCGAGCAGGACGCGGTTCGGATCGTTGGAGAGCGTGGTCTTGCCGGTGCCGGAGAGGCCGAAGAACACCGCGACGTCGCCCTCCTTGCCCACATTGGCCGAGCAGTGCATGGGCATGACGTTCTGCGAGGGCAGCACGTAATTGAGATAGGTGAAGACCGACTTCTTCATCTCGCCCGCATAGGACGTGCCGCCGATGAGCACGATCTTGCGCTTGAAGTCGCAGGCGATCACCGTCTCCGTGCGGCAGCCGTGGCGGGCCGGATCGGCCTTGAAGGACGGCAGGTCGATGATGGTCAGCCCTGGCACGTAATCGGCGAGCTCGCCCTGCTCGGGGCGGATCAGGAGGTTGCGGATGAACAGCGAGTGCCAGGCGAATTCCGTGAAGACCCGCGCCTTGACCCGGTAGCTTGGGTCGGCGCCGCCGTAGAGGTCCTGGGCGAACAGCTCCTTGCCCTCGGCATGGGCGAGGAAGTCGGCCAGCAGGGTGTCGAAATGGCCCGGGGTGATGGAGCCGTTGTTGTCCCACCAGACGGTGCTTTCCGTGGCCTCGTCGCGCACCACGAACTTGTCCTTGGGCGAGCGGCCCGTGTGGATGCCGGTCTCGGCCAGGAGCGCGCCGCCCTTCACGAGCTTGGTCTCGGCCCTTGTCAGGGACTGCTCGTAGAGTGCGGGCGCTTCGAGATTCCAATAGACCCGTTTGAGATTGCGGAGGCCGAAGACCTCAGCGCCCTGCGCGCTGTTGAAGACGCCGATATTTTCCACGGAAAATGTCTCCTGATTGCCAGTCACCGCGCAGCCGGATGTGCCGCCGTCCGATGCCGTCACATGGGGTGGATCAAACAATGCGGCCGAAACTTTGCCGTCTCGCTTGAACATAGAACCTTCTTTAGGTCAGCTGACGAGGCCGTCAACTCAAGCCGTTTCATTGCATTCTATTTTCGTCAAAAACAGGCATCCAACAGCCCCAATCTCAAGGATTTTCCGGCTTTGGGGGAGTTCTTTCGTATGATTGACAGGCGTTCCCTTGCGGAAAACCAGGCGCTCCCGGGCCTGGGGACCCGGCCTGAGACGCTTGGCGGAGGAATCCTGTCCGATCCGTCATGCGCCGTTCATCTCCGGTTGAAGCGCCTCCCCTTAGACCCCACTATCAGTGGCCACCCTGGTTATCGCCTCGGGGAAAACCATATTTACGCCACGAGAAAGGCGCAGTTGGGGACGTTTTTGGGCCTTCTGCGTTGTCACACGTGGCAAAAAGCCGACATTCGTCCGTGCCAAGCTAAGGAAGAGTTCATGCCAACGATCGCCCTTGTCGATGACGATCGCAACATCCTGACCTCTGTTTCCATCGCCCTCGAGGCGGAGGGCTACCGCATCCAGACCTATACCGATGGGGCCTCGGCCCTGGACGGGCTCAAGCACGCCCCGCCGGATCTGGCCATCTTCGACATCAAGATGCCGCGCATGGACGGCATGGAGCTGCTGCGCCGTCTGCGGCAGAAATCGGACCTTCCCGTGATCTTCCTGACCTCGAAGGACGAGGAGATCGACGAATTGTTCGGCCTCAAGATGGGCGCCGACGATTTCATCCGCAAACCCTTCTCGCAACGTCTTCTGGTCGAGCGCGTGAAGGCGGTGCTGCGCCGCTTCGCCCCCAAGGACCAGAGCGCCCCCAAGGAGGCCGATCCGAAGGCCCTGGAGCGCGGGCAGCTCAAGATGGACCCGGAGCGCCATGCCTGTACCTGGAAGAACGAGCCGGTGACGCTCACCGTGACGGAGTTCCTGATCCTGCAGGCGCTCGCCACGCGCCCCGGGGTGGTGAAAAGCCGCAACGCGCTCATGGATGCGGCCTATGACGATCAGGTCTATGTGGACGACCGGACGATCGACAGCCACATCAAGCGCCTGCGCAAGAAGTTCAAGTCGGTTGACCAGAGTTTCGAAATGATCGAGACCCTCTACGGCGTAGGCTACCGCTTCAAGGAAGCCTGACGCTGAAAGCGCGAGCAACCTGGATAAGACCTTGGCCCGGTGCGCCCATCGGGTCCCGGGTCAAGCGAGTGGCATGAAGGCTGACCCCATCCACGCCGAGGCGGGTTTCGACGATCCGCCTGCTCCACAGAGCACCCTGGAGCGGCTGAAGCAGTTCGGCCGCATGCTCGTGCAGCGTGCCTCGTCCAGCCTCACGCGCCGGATCGTGGTGCTCAACCTGGCAGGCCTCGTGGCCCTGCTCGTGGGCTTTCTCTACCTCAACCAGTTCCGCGAAGGCCTCATCGAGGCCCGGGTGCAGAGCCTGCTCACCCAGGGCGAGATCATCGCCGGGGCGATCGCCGGCTCCGCCACGGTGGAAACCAACACCATCACGATCGATCCGGACCAGCTGCTGCAGATGCAGGCCGGAGAGACGGAGCGGTTCAACGACGAGGCCTTCTCCGCCCTCGAATTTTCCATCAACCCCGAGCGGGTCGCGCCTCTCCTGAGGCGGCTGGTAACGCCGACCAAGACCCGCGCGCGCATCTTCGACCGCGAGGGCATGCTCCTTCTCGACTCCCGGTCATTCTACTCCCGCGGCGACATCCTGCGCATGGATCTTCCGCCGGTGGCCAATGTGGAGGACACCCTGACCGCCATGGAGCGCACCTGGAACAGCATCCGCAAGATGTTCCGGCGCACCATTCGGCCGGTGCAGGAGGAAGCTGGACCGGTGAACGGCAAATCCCTGGCCGAGGTGCAGCAGGCCTATGCGGGCCAGCAGGCGAGCGAGGTGCGCGTCAACGCCCGTGGCGAGACCATCGTGTCGGTGGCCGTGCCGATCCAGCGCTTCCGCACGGTGCAGGGCGCGCTCCTGCTCTCGACCCAGGAAGGCGATATCGACGCCATCATTGCGTCCGAGCGTTTTGCCCTGCTCCAGGTCTTCCTGGTCGCCGCCGTGGTGATGATCGTGCTGTCGCTGTTCCTCGCCGGCGCCATCGCCGGCCCGGTCCGCCGCTTGGCTGAAGCCGCCGAGCGGGTGCGGTGGGGCACGAAATCGCGCCAGGAGATCCCCGACTTCACCGGCCGCGCCGATGAGATCGGGCACCTGTCAGGGGCGCTTCGCGACATGACCAAGGCGCTCTACAACCGCATGGACGCCATCGAGAGCTTCGCGGCGGACGTGGCGCACGAGCTGAAGAACCCGCTCACCTCCCTGCGCAGCGCGGTGGAGACCCTGCCGCTCGCCCGCAGCGACGAATCCCGCGGGCGGCTTCTCTCGATCATCCAGCACGACGTGAAGCGTCTCGACCGGCTGATCAGCGACATTTCGGACGCCTCGCGCCTCGATGCGGAGCTCGCCCGCGCCGATGCGGAGCCCGTGGACATGGTGCGCCTGCTCGAGGCCGTGGCGTCGGTGGCCAATGAGCGGCGCCAGGAACATGACGCGCTCATCACGCTGAATATCGAGAACGCGGCCAAGAACCGCGACGCCTTCCTGGTGCTCGGCCACGACAGCCGCCTGGGCCAGGTGTTCAACAACCTGCTCGACAATGCCCGCTCCTTCTCGCCGCCCGACGAGACCGTGAGGGTCTCCATGCGCCGGCGCCGGAACGATGTGGAGATCCTGGTGGAGGACAGCGGGCCCGGCATCGAGCCCGATGCCCTCGACCGCATCTTCGAGCGCTTCTACACCGACCGCCCCGAGCAGGGCTTCGGCCAGAACTCAGGGTTAGGCCTGTCCATCTCCCGCCAGATCATCGAGGCGCACCGGGGCACGATCCGGGCCGAGAACCGGCTTGGAGCCCCCGACGAGAGCGGCGAGCCGCGGCGTCTCGGCGCCCGCTTCGTCATCCGGCTTCCTGTCGAGGGCGCCAGAGCCGGGAAGGCGCAGGCGAGGCGAAACAAGGATCGCGACCGGCGCGAGGTGGGAAAGACTGGGCCGTGAGCAGCCCCCAAACCATCCATGCGGGCTGCGTGCTCATCGGGGAGGCCGGGCTCCTGATCCGGGGCGCGCCGGGTTCCGGAAAGTCGACGCTCGCCCGCGAGGTGGTGTCCCGTGCCCTCCAGACGGGCCGTTTCGGGCGCCTCGTCAGCGACGACCGAACCAGGATCGAAGCGCGGAACGGCCGCCTCGTCGCCCAGCCGGTCGAGCCGCTGGGCGGGTGCATCGAGGTGTTCGGCCTCGGGATCGTCCGGCAACCCCATGAGCCGGCAGCCGTCATCCGCCTTCTCATCGACCTCTGCGAGAGCCTGGATCGCTACCCGGACGAGCAGGACGGGCATGTCGCCCTCTGCGGCGTCATGGTCCCTCGCATTCGCATGCAAGCCGGAGCAGTCTCGGCGGACATTGCTGTGGCCTGCCTGAGTGGTGTTTGCGACACGGTCGTGACACTGTGATGAACTTTTGCTCTCATTGCTCTTGCGCTTGGCTTCGCAGTGCACAAAATAGCGGCTCCGCTCTCGGAGCGTTCGGACCTGTAACATTATGATTGGAATGGTGCTCGTCACCCACGGGCAGCTCGCGACGGAATTCAAGGCGGCGCTTGAGCATGTGGTGGGACCTCAAGAGCAGCTTGAGACGATCACGATCGGCCCCGACGACGATATGGAAACACGGCGCAAGGACATCATGGATGCCGTGTGCCGGGTCAATTCGGGCCAGGGGGTCGTGGTTCTGACGGATATGTTCGGGGGCACTCCCTCCAACCTGGCCCTGTCCTGCATGAATGGCGGCTCCGTCGAGGTGGTGGCCGGCATCAACCTGCCCATGCTCATCAAGCTCGCCAGCGTGCGCGACGAGGAGCCTCTGGTCGACGCGGTGTCCCATGCCCAGGAGGCGGGGCGCAAATACATCAACATCGCCTCGCGCGTTCTCTCGGGAAAGTAGCCAGCATGGACAGCACCCTCGATCAGGACTGCCCGCCGGTTGTCGTGCCCGAAGGTGCCATGGCCCGGGAACTGCCCATCATCAACCGCCGCGGCCTGCATGCCCGCGCCTCGGCCAAGTTCGTCCAGACCGTCGAGCGCTTCGACGCCGACGTGACCGTCACCCGCTGCGGCGAGACCGTAGGTGGGCGCTCCATCATGGGCCTGCTCACCCTCGCGGCTGCCCAGGGGACCACGATCACCGTCACCGTCAGGGGAGCGGATGCCTCGGCCTGCCTGCAGGCCATCGACGACCTCCTCGCCAACAGGTTCGGCGAGGACGAGTAGGTTCAAGACCACTCTCAACGTTTCCCACTGTCATTCCGGGGCCGCGCAGCGGAGCCCGGAATCCATAAACACGACGCCTCGGAAGAGAGCGGGGAGCGTTTCGCATCTTTTGCACCGTTAGCGGTTATGGATTCCGGGCTCTCGCTGTCGCTCGCCCCGGAATGACAATCCCGAAGGCTCTCCGCGAAACATATAAAGACATCTTTATATCTTGATTGCCTCTGCCGCGGCTCTCTGGTAGAGACGGCGCCAATTCACTCAGGATTTGGTGCGAAAGAGAGGCCATCATGGCACAGGATTACATCGTCAAAGACATCGGCTTGGCTGAGTTCGGCCGCAAGGAGATCTCGATCGCCGAGACCGAGATGCCGGGCCTCATGGCCATCCGCGAGGAATACGGCCCGAAGCAGCCCCTCAAGGGTGCCCGCATCGCCGGCTCGCTCCACATGACCATCCAGACCGCGGTGCTGATCGAGACCCTGAAGGCTCTCGGCGCCGACATCCGCTGGGTGTCCTGCAACATCTACTCCACCCAGGACCACGCCGCCGCTGCCATTGCGGCTGCCGGCATTCCGGTCTTCGCCTATAAGGGCGAGACCCTGCAGGAGTACTGGGAGTACACCGCCAAGCTGTTCGACTGGCACGGCGGCGGCATGCCCAACATGATCCTCGACGACGGCGGCGACGCCACCATGCTGGTCCATCTCGGCCTGCGCGCCGAGCAGGGCGACACCGCCTTCCTCGACAAGCCGGGCTCCGAGGAAGAGGAAGTGTTCTTCGCGCTGGTCAAGCGCCTGCTCTCCGAGAAGCCGAAGGGCTGGTTCGCGGGTCTGGCCGATTCCATCAAGGGCGTGTCGGAAGAGACCACCACGGGCGTGCACCGCCTCTACATCATGGAGAAGGAGGGCAAGCTCCTCTTCCCGGCGATCAACGTCAACGACTCGGTCACCAAGTCCAAGTTCGACAACCTCTACGGCTGCCGCGAGTCGCTCGTCGACGGCATCCGCCGCGGCACGGACGTGATGATGGCCGGCAAGGTCGCCATGGTGGCGGGCTTCGGCGACGTGGGCAAGGGCTCGGCCGCCTCATTGCGCCAGGCCGGCTGCCGCGTGCTGGTGTCCGAGGTCGACCCGATCTGCGCGCTCCAGGCCGCCATGGAAGGCTATGAGGTCACCACGATGGAAGACGCGGCCCCCCGGGCCGACATCTTCGTCACCGCCACCGGCAACAAGGACGTCATCACCCTCGACCACATGCGCGCCATGAAGGACCGGGCGATCGTCTGCAACATCGGCCACTTCGACAACGAGATCCAGGTCGCGGGCCTCAAGAACCTCAAGTGGGACAACATCAAGCCGCAGGTGGACGAGATCACGTTCCCCGATGGCCACCGCATCATCCTGCTGTCGGAAGGCCGCCTCGTGAACCTCGGCAACGCCATGGGCCACCCGTCCTTCGTGATGTCGGCCTCGTTCGCCAACCAGACGCTGGCCCAGATCGAGCTCTTCGCCAACCAGGGCAAGTACGAGCGCAAGGTCTACACCCTGCCCAAGCACCTGGACGAGAAGGTCGCCGCCCTGCATCTCGAAAAGATCGGCGTGAAGCTCACCAAGCTGCGCCCCGATCAGGCCTCCTATATCGGCGTGTCCGAGCAGGGCCCGTTCAAGCCGGATCACTACCGCTACTGATCGGCCTCACACTCTTGAAGATCGAAAGCCCGGCTCTGCCGGGCTTTTTTATTGGCCTGACTGTCGTCGAATCGACAGAGTGTCGCACCGGCATGTGTGTGACCGGATTGCAATATGGTTCGACGAATTGCGCACAGGTTCTCCAAAGGAAGTTTAAGCCGGTATTAACCCTCTTCCTGGCGGAGTCAGGGGTGGTCTAAGGTGAACACGAATCGACCGGCTGTGCTTCGGCATCGAACCTGCGCCGGCAGTTCCGTTCATGCGTAGACGGTTGACCTCTGTAGCGTCGGAAGGCGCAGCCGGGGATTGATCCAACTTGGCCTGGTTGTCAGGCCGCCAACACGGGAAGGGCAGCAACGGCATGGCCGGGCTTGGGGAGCGACACGACCGCGGCGCAGACGGGAAAAGCCTTCTCGTCGGGTCCGCGCGGGCATCCCTGTCCCTGGTGCTGCTCGCCGGCACCTCCCAGGCAGCGCTCGCCAACGATCTGCTGCATCCATTGTCCGAAAAGGCATCCGATCTTCTCGGCTTCCTGCACAGCTTCGACCTGCACAACGCCGTCTATTTCGGCCTCTTCATGGGCCTTGTGGCCTTCTCCACCACCACCTCCCTGCTGCTGATGCGCGAGCAGAGGCGCGTGGTACGGATCGAGCGTTCCTTGAGAAACGAGCTGGCGGCCCTGCGCGGCGCCGACGATCTCGCGGCTCTGCTCATGGGCTCGGAACGCCAGTTGCTCGTCAGCTGGCACGGCCGAGACGGCGAGCCGCGCTTCCAGGGCGACCCGTCCATCATCGGCGAGAATGCGCCGGCCCAGCGGGCGCTCGCCTTCGGCACCTGGCTGAGCCCCGCCGATGCGGCGGCCGTGGAAAGCGCTCTCGAGCAGCTCAAGCTGCGGGGCCAGGCCTTCCGCCTCACGGCCCGCTGCACCGGCACCCGGTACATCGACGTGGAGGGGCGCACCATTGGCGGCCGGGCGATCCTGCGCCTGCGCGACGTGACCGGCGACCGCGCCGAACTCCTCAAGGTTCAGGGACAGCTGGCAACGGCTCGCAGCGATCTGCGCTCCATGACGATGCTGCTCGACGACGTGGCCTATCCGCTCTGGATCCGCGATACGGACGACCGGCTGCTCTGGGCGAACCAGGCCTATCTGCGCTCGGTCGAGGCCCGCGATCTCGACGATGCCATCGGCCGGTCGCTTGAACTTCTCGGCGCACCGACCCGAGAAGAGGCGCGGCGCAAGCGCCTCTCCGGCGCCACCTATTCCGGTCGTGTAACGGCCGTCGTCGCCGGCCACCGCGCGGTGCTCGACGTGATCGAACGCCCGACCACCGGCGGCAGCGCGGGCATCGCGGTCGATGTGTCGGAGCTGGAGGCGGTGCGCACCGATCTGCAGCGCCAGATGGACGCCCATGTGCGCACCCTCGATCAGCTGCCCACGGCGGTGGCGATCTTCGACGGCGCGCAGAACCTCATCTTCAGCAATTCCGCCTATCAGCGTCTCTGGGGCCTCGATGCGGCGTTTCTCGCATCACGCCCGTCGGACAGCGAAGTGCTCGACCGCCTGCGTGGAGCCAGGAAACTTCCCGAGCAGGCGGATTTCCGCGCCTGGAAGGCCGATTTCCTGCAAGGCTATCGCTCCGTCGAGCAGCAGGAGACCTGGTGGCACCTGCCCGACCGGCGGACTCTGCGCGTGGTGGTCAATCCCAATCCACAAGGCGGCGTGACCTATCTCTTCGATGACGTGAGCGAACGCTTCGAGCTGGCCTCGCAGGTGCACTCGCTCACCCGCGTGCAGAGCGAGACCCTCGACACCTTGAAGGAAGGCGTTGCGGTGTTCGGCTCCGACGGGCGCCTCAAGCTGCACAACCGCGCCTTCGCGGACATGTGGAGCCTCGCGGCCGAGATGACGGCCGCAAACCCGCATATCGACACGGTGATCAAGGCCTGCCGTCCGCTGGCCCCCCGCGACGAGCCCTGGATCGACATTCGCGGCGCCGTGGCGGGCCTGGCCGACATGCGCATGGGCCTGTCCTGCCGCATCGAGCGGCATGACGGTTCGGCGCTCGACTGCACGGCGCAGCCGCTGCCCGACGGCGCGACGCTTCTCAGCTTCACCGACGTGACGGCAAGCGTGAACGTGGAGCGCGCGCTCACCGAGCGCAACGATGCGCTGCAGCGCGCCTCCCGCCTGCGCGACGAGTTCGTGCATCACGTGTCCTACGAGCTGCGCTCGCCGCTCACCAACATCATCGGCTTCACGCAATTGCTCGGCGACGAGACGGTAGGCGCGCTCAATCCGCGCCAGCGCGACTATGCCGATCACATCATGCGCTCCTCGGCGGCGCTCCTGGCGATCCTCAACGACATTCTCGATCTCGCGTCCATCGATACGGGCTCCCTCGAGCTCAGCCCCGAGATCGTCGACATTCGCTCCACCATCGAGGCCGCCATGCGCGGGCTGGAGGACCGGCTGGCCGAATCCTCGCTCAATCTCGTCATCGACACCCCGGACGACATCGGCACGTTTGTCGCCGACGGCAAGCGCGTGCGCCAGATCCTGTTCAACCTGCTCTCCAATGCGGTCGGCTTCTCCTCCCCCGGCCAGACCATCCGCGTTTCGGCCCGCAAGCGCGGCGGCGAGGTGATCTTCGAGGTGAAGGACCAGGGCCGCGGCATCCCGCCGGAGGTCAAGGCCCGGGTCTTCGAGCGGTTCGAGAGCCACACGCTCGGCACCCGCCACCGCGGCGTGGGCCTCGGCCTGTCCATCGTGCGCTCCTTCGTGGAGCTGCACGGCGGGCGCATCGACATCTCGTCCGCGCCGGGCATGGGCACCACGGTCACCTGCATCTTCCCGAATGAGCGGCACGAGACCCCGTCCGATGGCCGATCCGCGCAATCTGCGCTAACTCCCATCGCAGCCGAGTAGGAACAGCGATGGTGAATGGACCGGCCCTTATGCCCGAGCAGGATCTTTTGCAGGCCGCATGGATCGTCACGCTTCCCGACCACGAGGCGACGGAGCGCTTCGCCCGCATCCTGGCCGAGGAGCTGAAAGCCGGCGATCTCGTCACCCTTTCGGGCGGTCTCGGGGCCGGCAAGACGACGCTCGCCCGCGCCCTCGTGCGTCTTCTCGCGGGCGATCCGGAGCTCGAGGTCCCGAGCCCCACCTTCACCCTGATGCAGGTCTATGAAGGCCCGCGCAGCTCCATCGTCCATGCGGATTTCTACCGCCTGTCCGGCGGCTACGAGCTGGTGGAGCTGGGCTGGGACGAGATGACCGAGAACGCCATCTCCCTCGTCGAATGGCCGGAGCGCGCCGAGGGTGCGCTGAAGCCCGAACATCTCGACATCCGCCTCGATTTCGCGCCCGGCGGCCAGGGCAAGGGCCGGCTCGCCATGCTCACCGGCACCGGCGCCTTCGCGTCCAGGCTGCAGCGCATGAAGGCCTATCGCAACCTGGTGGAGCGCTGCGGCTGGGGCGATGCCAGCCGCCAGCCCATGACGGCCGACGCCTCCGTGATCCGCTCCTATGAGCGCCTCGTGAAGCCCGACGGCTCGACCGCGCTCCTGATGATCTCGCCCCCGCGCCCGGTCGGGCCCGCGGTGCGGCGCGGCAAGCCCTACACCACCATCGCGAAGCTCGCCGAGACGGTGAATGCGTTCGTGGCCATGGACAAGGGCCTGCGGGCCTTGGGGTTCAGCGCGCCATACATCTACGGCGAGGAGCTGGAGGCGGGCCTCCTCCTCATCGAGGATCTCGGCGCCGAGCCCGTGACCGACGAGAACGGCCCGATCCCCGATCGCTATGCAGAAGCCACGCGCCTCCTGGCGCAGCTCCACGGCCAGACCCTGCCGCAGGTGCTTCCCGTCACCGATGGCATCGACCACGCGATTCCGGTCTACGATCTCGAAGCGCTCCTGATCGAGGTGGAGCTGCTGCTCGACTGGTATGTGCCGCACATCATCGGCACCCAGCTCTCGGGCTCGGTGCGGGCGGAGTTCGTCAATCTCTGGACCGAGACCCTGGGCGAGGTTCTCTCCGCGCCGGTGACCTGGACCCTGCGCGACTACCATTCGCCCAATCTCATCTGGCTGCCGGGGCGTGAAGGCCTGCAGCGCGTGGGCATGATCGACTTCCAGGACGCGGTGCTGGGCTCCCCGGCCTACGACGTCGCCTCCCTGCTGCAGGATGCGCGCGTGACCGTGCCGCCGGAACTCGAACTCAAGCTCATCGGCCTCTATGCCCGCGACCGGAAGGCCGCGGATCCGGCCTTCGACGTGTCGTCCTTCGCGCGCGCCTACGCCATCATGGCAGGCCAGCGCGCCACCAAGATCCTCGGCATCTTCGCCCGCCTCGACCGGCGAGACGGCAAGCCGCATTACCTCAAGCACCTGCCGCGGATCGAATCCTACCTCATTCGCAACCTCGCCCATCCGGCCCTGGGGAAGCTCAAAGGCTGGTATGAGACCCACCTGCCGCGGCTCATCCCACCCGTGGATGAACCCCCTCCCGAATCCTGAGCCAGTCCTTTGCCCCAGACCTCGCCGCGCGCACCCCACAGAGCCATCGTCCTCGCTGCAGGTCTCGGAAAGCGCATGCTGCCGATCACGGCCACCATGCCGAAACCGCTGGTGAAGGTGGCGGGCCGGAGCCTGATCGACTTCGCCCTCGACAAGCTGCACGAGGCAGGCGTCGAGACGGTGGTGGTGAACGTGCATCACTTCGCCGACATGCTCGAAGCGCATTTGAGCAGCCGCGAGACGCCCCGCATCGTGGTCTCCGACGAACGGGCTGAGCTTCTGGAAACCGGCGGCGGCGTGAAGAAGGCCCTGCCGCTGTTGGGCGATGAGCCTTTCATCACCTTCAACTCCGACTCGCTCTGGATCGAAGGCCAGAAGCCGAATCTGCTACGCTTGGTGCAGGCCTGGGACCCGGACAGGATGGACATCCTGATGCTTGTGGCGCCGTTATCCACAAGCATCGGATTCGAAGGCCGCGGCGATTTTCATCAGGATTCCGACGGTCGCCTGCGCCGCCGCGGAACGGACGACAGCGCTCCTTTCGCCTACGCGGGCGTCGCGATCGTAAAGCCGGAACTGGTCCATGGCACGCCGGATGGAGCCTTCTCCGCCAACGCCTTCTACGACCGTGCCATCGCCAAGGACCGCCTCTATGGCTTGTGCCTGGAGGGTCAATGGCTGCATGTTGGCGAGCCGCAGGCCATTGCCGAGGCCGAACAGTGCCTCGCCGCCAGCAAGCGATGAGGTTGAAGGAGTGTCGAGCGTACCGCGTGTCTTTTCGATTCCTCCGGGTTGCGCCTTCCTGCCGACCCTGGTGGACGCGCTGTCCGACGGTTGTCTTGTCGGCCCCTTAACCGACGATCCAGCGGCTCTCGCCGACATCACGATCTACGTTCCCAACCGCCGCGCCACCCGCGCGCTGATCGCGCTGCTGGCCGAACGGGGCAGCGGCCGGGCGCAGCTCCTGCCGCGCATCGTCCCCTTGGGCGAAACGGATGAGGCCGAATTCGAGCTGACGGGCCTGGAGGGCACGCCGCTGCAGGAGGCCGCGAGCCTCAAGCCCCCGATCCCGCCCCTGGAGCGCCGCCTCATCCTCACGCGCCTCGTGCAGCGCTGGTCGGCGGAAGTGGACCGCGCTCTGCTGCAGATCGGCCCCGAGGTGCCCTTCATGGTGCCGGCGTCGCCCGCCGATGCGGTGAACCTCGCGGGCGATCTCGAGACCCTGATGGATGCCTTCACGACGGAAGGCATCGACTGGCACGCCCTCGAACTCGCCGTGGATGCCGATTACTCGAAATATTTCGAGATCACCCGTCACTTCGTGCAGATCGCAAGCGAGTACTGGCCCAAGATCCTGGCCGACCGGCAGGCGAGTGATCCGGCGCAGCGGCGCAACGCCTTGTTGGAGGCGGAAGCAAAGCGTCTCACCCGCGAGCGTCCGGAGCATCCGATCATCGTGGCGGGATCGACCGGCTCGGTGCCGGCCACCGCGAACCTGATGGGCGTGATCGCGCGCCTGCCCAAGGGCGCCATCGTGCTGCCTGGTCTCGACACCGATCTCGACGAGGAGAGCTGGTCCACCATCGGCGGACACGGCGACGACGAGTCTGATCCGGTGCACAGCCATCCGCAGGCTTCGCTCCGCCGTCTCCTCGACAAGCACCTGCGCATCCCACGCTCCGCCGTCACAGTGCTTGGAGACACGCCTGCGGCCGCAGGAGCCCGCAATCATCTGCTCTCGGAAGCCCTGCGTCCGGCCGATACCACGGACCGCTGGTCGCTGATCTTAAACGAAGATCGTGTTGCCTTGAGCCGCAGCGGCTGCGAGGGCCTCGCCATCATCGAGGCGGCGGACGAGCGCGAAGAGGCTTTGTCCATCGCCATCGCGTTGCGCGAAGCCATCGCTCGCCCGGGACAAAACGCAGCCCTCGTCACGCCCGACCGCGCACTTGCCGCGCGCGTGACGGCAGAACTCGCCCGCTGGGGCCTGAGCGTGGAAGACTCCGCCGGCATTCCCCTCTCCGACACCCCGGCCGGCCGTCTCGCGCGGCTCGCCGCCGAAGCGGCGGCTGACGATCTACGACCCCTGCGACTGCTCGCTCTGCTGGCGCATCCGATGGTGCGTCTGGGCTTGTCGCGTGAAACCGTCGAGCATGCCGCCAGCGTGCTCGAAATCGGGGTGCTGCGCGGTCCCGCTCCTGCGCTCGGCGTTGAGGGCATCCGCACGGCGCTCGCCAGTCGCCGAGTTGAGAACAACCGTCGCGCACCGCGTCCGGTGAAGCGCCTGACAGAGGCCGACTGGGACCTCGCCGACGAATTGCTGCGGCGCCTCGGCGTTGCCTTCGACAGCTTCACGCCCGCCGTTCACGGCGAGGGCAGGCTCGACCTCATGGCCCTGGTGGAGCATCACCGCCGGGCCGTCGAACTGCTCTGGGCCGGTCCTGATGACGCGCCGGAAGAGCCTGATGCAGACACCTCTAGGGAAGCGCTCGCGGCGCTCTTCGACGACCTGGAACACTCGGACATTCGCGCCGAGGAAGGCCATCCGCTTAGCGGTCGCTTCGTCGATTATCCAACCTTTTTCAACGCGCTCGCCAAGCAGCGTTCCTTGAGCCCTTCGCCGCGCTCGACCCATCGCCGCCTGAAGATCCTCGGCCTTCTTGAAGCGCGCCTCCTCTCCGTCGACCGCGTGGTCCTCGGCGGATTGGATGAGGGC
The DNA here is from genome assembly GCF_014699075.1 of Microvirga sp. Lineage (GTDB taxonomy): Bacteria > Pseudomonadota > Alphaproteobacteria > Rhizobiales > Beijerinckiaceae > Microvirga. The sequence goes on from NZ_JACXAB010000006.1 coordinate 109,138, forward strand.
ACCTGGCCGCCGCGCACGGTGACCGACGCGTTCCTCAACCGCCCCATGCGCTCGCGCGTCGGACTGATGCCGCCGGAGCGGCGCATCGGCCAGACCGCGCATGACTTCGTGCAGGCGCTCGGCACTCACGACGTGGTGATCACCCGCGCCCACAAGCGCGACGGCTCGCCCATGGTGCCTTCGCGCTTCCTGCAGCGGCTCAAGGCCTTCACCGGCAAGGACACCTGGGAGCAGATGACAAAGGCGGGCGAAGTGTATCGCCGCCTCGCGCGCACCCTCGACACGCCGGAGCCCGCGCCGCCGCTGCCGCGCCCGCGGCCGAAGCCCGACCCGGCGCTGTTCCCACGCAGTTTGAGCGTCACGGAGATCGAGACGCTGGTGCGCGATCCCTACTCGATCTTCGCGCGCCACATCCTCAAGCTCGATGCCCTCGACGCCATTGCCGTGACACCGAGCGCGGCGGATCGCGGCACGATCATTCACGAGGTGCTCGGCCAGTTCGCCACGCAGTACCCGAAGGCCATTCCCGCCCATTCGCTGGAAATCCTCCTCGGGCTCGGTGAAGTTGAATTCGCCGACATCGCCGAGGCTTATCCCGAACTCTATGCCGAATGGTGGCCGCGCTTCACGCGGCTGGCCACGGAGTTCGTTGTGTGGGAGCAGGCGCGCCGTCCTGCGCTCGTCGATGTCTATGCGGAGCGCTCGGGCTCCCTGTCGATCCCGCTGCCGGACGGCTCGATCTTCTCCTTGCGCGCCCGCGCCGACCGCATCGAGCACCGCCGCGACGGCGGCTTTGCCATCATCGACTTCAAGACCGGTCAGCCGCCCGGCATCCGGGAAGTCTATGCCGGCTTCTCCCCGCAGCTGACGCTTGAGGCCATGATGCTGATGAAGGGCGCCTTCAAGGGTCTGCCCAAGGCGAAGGAAACGCCGGACCTCATCTACATCCACACCACCGGCGGACGCGAGCCGATCAAGCCGCGCGAGATCGGGCCGTCGGGCAAGGAGACACGTCCTGTTGCGGAGATCGTGGAAGAACATCGCCGCCGCTTCGAGGGCATGATCGTGCGTTACGCCAAGGGCGAAGCCGCCTATCTGTCGCGGCCCTTCCCGAAATATGCGCGGCGCTTCTCGGAATACGATCATCTGGCGCGCGTGAAGGAATGGTCGCTCGCCAGCGCCGGCGGCGGTGAGGGCTTCGAATGAGCACCGATCTCGTCATCCCGCAATACACCAAGGACGCGCAGCGTCGCGCCGCGAACCCACGCGCCTCCGCCTGGGTGTCGGCCAATGCGGGTGCGGGAAAAACAAAGGTGCTCACGGATCGCGTGGTGCGCCTGCTGCTGGCAGGTTCGCTCCCGGGTCGCATCCTGTGCCTCACCTTCACCAAGGCGGCCGCCGCCAACATGGCAATCCGCGTCTTCGAGCGCTTGGGACGCTGGGTGACGCTCGACGAGGACAGCCTTGTCGCGGAACTGACGGAGCTGGAAGGCGAGAAGCCGACCCGCAAGCAGGTGAAGCTCGCGCGCACGCTATTTGCGCGCGCGGTGGAAACGCCGGGCGGGTTGAAGATCGACACCATCCACGCCTTCTGCGAGCGGCTCCTGCATCTCGTGCCATTCGAGGCCAACGTGCCGGCGCGCTTTGCCGTGCTCGACGAGAGCCAGACCGACGAGATGCTGGCGCAAGCCACCGCCAACGTGATGGCCGATGCGGCGAGCGGCAACTTCCCGGCCCTGGCCGAGGCCCTCGACATCATCAGCGTCGATGCGGTGGGCGATGCGCTCGCCTCCGCGATCAATGCGGCGTTGAAATGCAAGACGTTCCTGCATGATCCCACAGGTCCCATGCGGCTGCGCAAGGAACTCGGATTGGGCCCGGACGAGACGCTCGACATCATCGAGCGCACCATGCTGGAAGGCGGCCTCAAGCCCGAGACCTGGCCCGCCATCGCCCAGGAGCTGCTCGGCGGAAAGGCGACGGACCAGAAGCGCGCTGCATCCCTCATCGCGGCTGCCGAGGCCAAGGAATTACCTGAGAAGCTGGAGAACTATCTCTCGGTCTTCCTCACGGATGGCGGTACGCCGCGCAAGAGCTCAGCCTTCCTCACCAAGGATGTGAGCGAGAGCCTGAAGGACGAGCTGCTGCGCGAGCAGGATCGGGTGTGCTCGCTCATCGACAAGCGCAAGGCGGCGCGTGCTGCCGAGCGCACGGGGGCGCTGTTCACCCTCGCCGCCGAGATCCACGCCCGCGTCGAGCAGGCCAAGATGCGGCTTGGCGCCCTCGACTTCCAGGACCTCATCGACAAGACGCTGGCGCTGCTCTCGCGCGGCGACACCGCCTGGGTGCTCTACAAGCTCGATCGCGGCATCGACCACGTGCTCATCGACGAGGCGCAGGATACGAACCCGGAGCAATGGGAGATCCTGCGCAAGATCACCGAGGATTTCACCGCGGGCGCGGGTGCTGCGGGCGGGCGCGTGCGCACGCTCTTTGCAGTGGGCGATCCCAAGCAGTCGATCTACGGTTTCCAGGGCGCAGCCCCGCAGGAGTTTGAGACCACCCGCCGCAGCTGGTCGCAGAAGGTGCGCGAGGCCGAGCTCGCCTTCGAGGACGTATCGCTCACCATGTCGTTCCGCTCAGGCAGGGCCGTGCTCTCGGCCGTGGACGCGACGTTTGCGGTCGACCGGCACTTCAAGGGCCTGTCCTTCGAGGACAAGGCCGTCGGCACCGTGCACGAGAGCGCGCGGCCCCATGCGCCGGGCCTCGTGGAATTGTGGCCCGTCGAGACGCCGGCAGACGAGGAAGAGCCCGAGGCCTGGGTTCTGCCGGTCGACGAGCCCGAGCAGCAATCGCCCCCCGTGGTGGTCGCGCGGCGCATCGCGCAGGCCGTGAAGTGCTGGACCACCAAAGGCGACGAGACGGGCCGCCTGTGGAAGGCCGGCGACATTCTCGTGCTGGTGCGCAAGCGCGGCGCGGCCTTCGAGGCGGTGATCCGCGCGCTGAAAGAGGCGGGCGTGCCGGTGGCAGGCGCCGACCGGCTCAATATCGGCGAGCACATCGCCGTGCTCGATCTCGTGGCCGCGGGCCGTGCGGCGCTGCTGCCGGATGATGACCTCACGCTTGCGACCGCCTTGAAGTCCCCGCTCGTTGGGCTCAACGACGACGATCTCATCCGCATCGCCGCGAGCCGCTCGGAGGAGGAATCGCTCCACGCGGCGCTGGCGCGTCACGCCGACAACGGCGACGCGAAGGCAAAGCGCGGATGCGAGGCACTCGCCGCGTGGCGCGAACTCGCGAAAATCCATGGCCCCTTCGGCTTCTTCGCCACCCTGCTCGGCCCCCGCGGCGGGCGCTCGCTGCTCGTGGCGCGGCTGGGCAGCGAGGCGGGCGATGCCATCGATGCCTTCCTGTGCTTCGCGCATCAGTTCGAGATGACGGAAACGCCGTCGCTCACTTACTTCATCACCCGGTTCGAATCCGCCGATCACACCATCAAGCGCGACCTCGATTCCGTGAACGACGAAGTGCGCGTGATGACCGTGCACGGCGCCAAAGGCCTGGAAGCATCCGTCGTGGTGCTCATCGATGGCTGCGAGGTGCTCGGCCGTGACTCCCCGCTGCTGCAGCTGCAAACCAAGATGGGCGACAAGATCCCCGTCTGGGCGCCGGGCAAGACCTCCGATTCCAGCGTGATGGCGCAGGCCCGCGAGATCCTGCACGCGAAGGGCCACGAGGAGCACAACCGGCTGCTCTACGTGGCGATGACCCGCGCCAAGGACCGGCTGGTGATCGCCCCTTATCTCACGGGCAAGAAGGAATCGCCGCAGGAGGCCTGGTGCGAGATGATCCGCCATGGGCTCGTCGCCAAGGCCGGCGGCCTGGAGCTCGACAAGGCTCCCTATGGCCCGATCTCCGTGTGGCGCGACGGCTCGCCCCTGGCGCGCACCCTCGCGGCCGAGTCGGATGTCGTAGCCCTCGATCCCATCGCTGTGCCGGACTGGCTGACCGCCAAGGTGGCGCAGGAGCCCGAGCCCCTGCCGCCGATCCGCCCCTCCAGCGCGCTCGGCGCCGCCGACCGCATGACGCGGCCGGGCGACGGACCCTATGCCCCCGAGGCGCGCTTGCGCGGCACCCTGGTTCACGCCCTGCTGGAGCGCCTGCCGGCCCTGTCGCCGGAGCACCGGGAGAGCATGGCCCGAGCTTACGTGAAGGCCCGTGCCCCGCGGCTCGCACCAGACTTGCGGGAATCGATTCTCGCCAATGCCCTCGCCGTTCTCGACCATCCCGACCTGAGGCCTCTCTTCGGCATAGGCTCGCGGGCCGAGGCCCCCATCGCCGGGCATGTGATGACGGCCGAGGGCACACTTATGGTCTCGGGCCAGATCGATCGTCTGGCTGTGCTGGATAGCGAGGTGCTGGTGGCCGATTTCAAAACCACGGCTCGCCCGCCCCGCCCCGGCCAACCGCCACCGCGCTCTTACGTGGCCCAGCTCGCCCTCTACCGGAGGCTCTTGGCCGAAATCTATCCGGGACGGCAGATCCGCACCTTCCTGATCTGGACCTCAGGGCCGGTAATCCACGAGCTGATGGAACCGGAGCTGGAATCGGCACTTACCCTCATCAAAGCGGCGTGAGGGCCGGCGCCCTCGCTTGATTCCCAGCAGGCCGGTTCTTACCTTGGCCCTATAGCCGAGCGGCTCGAGCGTTGAGTCGCGCTTCAATTGTCAAAGGTGATGTGATGGCAACCGTAAAGGTGACCGACGCAAACTTCGCACAGGACGTCCTGCAGTCCTCCGAGCCCGTCGTGGTCGATTTCTGGGCGGAATGGTGCGGTCCCTGCCGCATGATCGGCCCGGCTCTGGAAGAGATTTCCGACGAGATGGCCGGCAAGGTGAAGATCGCCAAGCTCAACGTGGACGAGAACCCGCAGATCTCCTCCCAGCTCGGTATCCGCTCGATCCCGGCGCTGATGATGTTCAAGGACGGCAAGGTCGTGGCCCAAAAGGTCGGCGCCGCCCCCAAGGGCGAGCTCTCCCGCTGGATCCAGGCTTCGGCTTAATTCAGTCAGAGACAACCTGAACAATGACAAAGGGGCCGAAAGGCCCCTTTTCTTTCGAGCATCGTCATCCCGGGGCCGCGCAGCGGAGCCCGGGATCCATAATCACGACGTCTCAAGAGTTGGCGAGCAGCGTCACACATTGTCTTGCGCCGTCAGCGGTTATGGATTCCCGCCTTCGCGGGAATGACAACGTTGAGGTTCGAGCGCCACATCCTGCACCCGATCCCGGATCGGCTGCGCCGTCCGGGATGACGAGGTTCGAAGACTACTCCGGCAACGTCCCGTTCGCCGCCAGCACCTCGCCGGCCAAGTACAGCGAGCCGCAGATCAGCACGCGGGGCGGGCGGTCCCAGACGTAGTTGTGGAGCGAGGCGAGGGCTGATTCGACGCTGGATGCGATCGAGGTGGTGAGCCCGACGCTTGCCGCGATGGATGCGACCTCCTCGGCCGGGCGCGCGGCGATCTGGCCTGAAATCGGCACCGCGATCACCTCCCGGGCGAGCCCCGAAAAGTTCTTGAAGAAGGCCCCGGAATCCTTGGTGCCGAGCATGCCGGCGATCAGCACGAGGGGCGCGTCCGAGCGTTCGCTCTGGTCGGCCATGGCGGCGGCGAGCACCCGGCCGCCATCGGGGTTGTGGCCGCCGTCGAGCCAGATCTCGCAGCCGGACGGCGCGATCTCCGGCAGGCGGCCACGGTTGAGGCGCTGCAGGCGGCCCGGCCATTCCGCCCGGGTGAGGCCCGCCTCGAAGGCTGACGTCTCGAAGCCCTCGAAACCGGCGCTGCGCAGCGCAGCAATGGCCGTGCCGGCATTGATGAACTGGTGGCGGCCGATGAGTTTTGGGCGCGGCAGGTCCAAAAGGCCCTTCTCGTCCTGATAGACGAGGCGCCCGCCCTCCTCATGCACCGAGAAATCCTGCTGGCCGACGAGGAGCGGCGCGGCGCCGATGCGCTCCGCCGCGTCGCGCAGGGTCTGGTCGGCCTCCGGATAATCCTGTGGGGCGATGACCGCCGGGCAGCCGCGCTTGAAGATGCCGGCCTTCTCGCCGGCAATGGCCGTCAGCGTCGTGCCGAGATATTCCGCATGGTCGTGTCCGATGGACGTGACCACGGCGGCAGCAGGCCGGTCGATCACGTTGGTGGCGTCAAACCGGCCGCCTAAGCCCACTTCGAGCAGGAGCACGTCGGCGGGCTCCTCGGAGAAGACCAGCAGGGCCGCGGCGGTCGTGATCTCGAACACGGTGATGGGAGCGCCGGCATTGACCGCCTCGCAGCGTCGGAAGGCCTCGACGAGCCGGTCCTCGGTCACGTACTGCCCGCCTCCGAACTTGCCGAGGCGGATGCGCTCGTGGAAGCGCACCAGATGGGGCGAGGTATAGACGTGGACGGCAAGCCCGGCGTTCTCCAGGATTGCCCGCATGAACGCGATGGTGGAGCCCTTGCCGTTGGTGCCGGCCACATGGATCACCGGCGGCAGGCGCCGCTCCGGATGGCCGAGCTGCGCCAGCAGCCGCTGAATGCGGTCGAGCGAGAGGTCGATGGTCTTCGGGTGCAGGGCAAGGAAGCGCGCGATCAGCGCATCGGAGGAATTCATTGCCCTGGTCTCGCTTATTCGGCAGCCGCAGCCGTGATCTCGGGCAGGGCAGGAACGGGAGCCGCAGCAACGCTCGCAGCCGGCGCCTTGGTGAAGAGACGCGACAGGCGGGCCACGGTCGCCTTCAGGTCGTGGCGGTGCACGACCGCGTCAACCATGCCGTGCTCCTTCAGGTACTCGGCGCGCTGGAAGCCATCGGGCAGCTTCTCGCGGATGGTCTGCTCGATCACGCGCGGGCCGGCAAAGCCGATGAGCGCGCCGGGCTCGGCGAGATGCACGTCGCCGAGCATCGCGTAGGACGCCGTCACGCCGCCCGTGGTCGGGTTCGTGAGCACGACGATGTAGGGCAGCTTCGCATCGCGCAGGCGGCGGATCGCCACCGTGGTGCGGGGCATCTGCATGAGCGAGAGAATCCCCTCCTGCATGCGTGCGCCGCCCGATCCCGCGAAGAGCACGTAAGAGGTCTTCTTCTCGAGGGCCGTCTCGGCGCCCTTGATGAAGGCCTCGCCGGCCGCCATGCCGAGCGAGCCGCCCATGAAGCCGAAATCCTGCACCGCGATGGTCATCGGCAGGTCCTCGACCCGGCCGAAGCCGATCTTGAAGGTGTCCTGCTGGCCCGTCTTGGTACGGTTCTCCTTGAGGCGGTCGATGTACTTCTTCTCATCGCGGAACTTGAGCGGATCGACGGCCACTTCCGGCAGGGCCACGTCGAGCCAGGTGCCGTTGTCGAACATGAGAGCCAAGCGCTGGGTGGCAGAAATCCGCATGTGGTGGTTGGAGCCGGGGATCACCCACTGGTTCGCCTCCACGTCCTTGTGGAACACCACCTGGCCCGTCTCCGGGCACTTGATCCAGAGATTGTCCGGCGTCTCGCGCTTGTTGAAGAGCGTCTTGATCTTCGGACGGACGACTTCGGAAATCCAGTTCATCGCTTTACCTTCCTGTCAGCACCCCGGAAGCCCTCATCCTGAGGAGGTCACGTCAGTGACCGTCTCGAAGGATCATCCAGTGCTCTCTGGACCCTCCTTCGAGATGCCGCAAAAGCGGCTCCTCAGGATGAGGCAGAGAGTGATGCACCAAGCCCCCCATGCATGAGGAGCCTTGCTCTATGTATTAGGCCGCCGCGCGTTTTGCCACTGAGCGCACACCCTCGCTCAGCTCTTTCACCAGTTTCGTCACCGCCTCGACGGATCCTGCCGTTGCGCGATCCTCGGCATCGAGGGTGCCTTTGAGGGCATCGATCAGGGCCGAGCCCACCACGACGCCGTCGGCGCCTTGCGCCACCGCGGCCGCGTGCGCCCCGCTCTTGACGCCGAAGCCCACCACCACCGGCAGGGGCGTGTGGCGCTTGATCCGCTCCACGGCCGTGGCGACCTTGCCGAAATCCGGCGTCGCGGCACCCGTGATGCCGGTGATCGACACGTAATAGACGAAGCCCGCCGTGTTCGTGAGCACCGCCGGCAGGCGCTTGTCGTCGGTGGTCGGGGTGGCCAAGCGGATGAAGGCGAGACCGGCCTTGAGGGCCGGCAGGCACAGCTCGTCATCTTCCTCCGGCGGCAGGTCGACGACGATGAGGCCATCGACGCCCGCCTCTTTTGCATCCACCAGGAAGCGGTCGACGCCGTAGACATAGATCGGGTTGAAATAGCCCATGAGGATCACGGGCGTGTCCCGGTCCTCGGCCCTGAAGCGGCGGATCAGGTCGAGGGTCTTGACCGTATCCTGCCCCACTTTCAGCGCCCGCAGGCCCGCCGCCTGGATCGCCGGCCCGTCGGCCATCGGATCGGTGAACGGCAGCCCGAACTCGACGATGTCGGCCCCGGCCTTCGGCAGGCTCTTGAGGATTTCGAGCGAGGTCTCGGGATCCGGGTCCCCGGCCATCACATAGGTGACGAGAGCGGCGCGGCCTTCAGCGCGGCACTTCTGGAAACGGGCTTCGATGCGTTGGGTCATGGGCTGCGTCTTTAGCATGGGACATTCAGAATGAACACGCGTGTCATTCCCGGCTGGAGCGTAGCGGAGGGGAAGGGAATCCACCCCCACGCGCAACGCCATGGATCCCCTTCCCGGCCTTCGGCCGCCGGGGATGACACAGGGTGTTTTCAGACGATCTTTTCCTGCAAATGCTCGGCGATCTGGAACAGGTCCTTGTCGCCGCGGCCTGAGATGTTGATCACCATCAGGTGGTCCTTGGGCTTCTGCGGCGCGAGCTCGACGACCTTGGCCAGTGCGTGAGCAGGCTCGAGCGCCGGCAGGATGCCTTCGAGACGCGAGCAGAGCTGGAAGGCGTCGAGCGCCTCGTCATCGGTGGCGGAGATGTACTGCACCCGGCCCATCTCGTGCAGCCAGGCATGTTCCGGGCCGATGCCGGGATAGTCGAGGCCGGCCGAGATGGAGTGGGCGTCGGCGATCTGGCCGTCCTGGTTCATGAGCAGGTAGGTGCGGTTGCCGTGGAGCACGCCGGGGCGACCGCCGGAGAGCGAGGCCGCGTGGAGGTTCGACAGGCCGTGACCGGCTGCCTCCACGCCGTAGATCTCCACGTCCTTGTCGTCGAGGAACGGGTGGAACAGCCCGATGGCGTTGGAGCCGCCGCCGATGCAGGCGACGAGCGAGTCCGGCAGGCGGCCTTCCGCCTGCATCATCTGCTCGCGGGTCTCCTGGCCGATCACGCACTGGAAGTCGCGCACCATGGCCGGGTAAGGATGCGGACCCGCCACCGTGCCGATGCAGTAGAAGGTGTCGGCTACGTTGGTGACCCAGTCGCGCAGGGCCTCGTTCATGGCGTCCTTGAGCGTGCGGGTGCCGGACTGCACGGGCACCACCTTGGCGCCGAGCATGTTCATGCGGAACACGTTGGGCTTCTGCCGCTCCACGTCGACCGCGCCCATGTAGACGATGCATTCCAGGCCGAAGCGCGCGCACAGCGTGGCGGTGGCCACACCATGCTGGCCGGCGCCGGTTTCGGCGATGATGCGCTTCTTGCCCATGCGGCGGGCGAGAAGGATCTGACCCAGCACGTTGTTCACCTTGTGGGCGCCGGTGTGGTTGAGCTCTTCGCGCTTGAAGTAGATTTTTGCCCCGCCAAGATGCTCGGTCATGCGCTCGGCGAAATAGAGCGGGCTCGGGCGGCCGATGTAATGGGTCGAGTAACTCGCCATGTCGGCATGGAAGGACGGGTCGTTCCGCGCCTCCTCATAGGCCCTTTCCAGCTCGAGGATGTTCGGCATCAGGGTTTCGGCGACGAAACGTCCGCCGAACTGGCCGAAATGCCCGCGCTCGTCGGGGCCGGTGCGGTAGGAATTGGGTTGAGCTTGAGCTGACACGGCCTGTCCTGCCTTGAAGGTCTTAGAAGCACGCCCGAACAGACGTGCCGTCCTGGTCTAGTGACGGGCAGCAGCGAATGCTGTCCGGGCGGCCCTGATGAAGGCCTCGATCCTGGCCGGATCCTTGAGACCCGGTCCGGTTTCCACCCCCGATGACACATCGACGGCCCTGGGCTTCGTGAGCCGGATCGCCTCCGCCACGTTGTCGGGGGTGAGGCCTCCTGACAGCATGAAGGAAACCTTGGGGTCAAGACCGTTCAGCAGCCCCCAGTCGAAGGAGACGCCGTTGCCGCCGGGCAGAGCCTCGGCGGTGCGGGGCGGCTTGGCATCGAGCAGGATGTGATCGGCGCCGGCATAAGGGCTCAGAGCCTGGAGATCGGACGGCGCCGCGACGCCGAGGGCCTTCATGACCGGCCGTCTCACCATGGAGCGGATCTCGGCCACGCGCTGAGGTGTCTCGCTCCCATGCAGCTGGATCAGGTCGGGATTGATGGCCTCCACCGCCTGGGCAATGTCCTCATCGCCCGGGTTGACCAGAAGGACGACGCGCTGCGCCCTGCCCTTGGCCTGCAAGGCCAGACGGTGGCCGAGGTTGAGGCTGACGTGGCGGGGGCTCTTCGGGTACCGCACGAAGCCGACCATGTCCGCGCCTGCGCTCAGGGCGGCATCGAGGGTTTCGGGCGTGGAGAGCCCGCAGATTTTCACCAGGTTATCCATGAGGAGTGCTTTTACACCGATTTCGCCAGCGAGCGCCACACCACCATCGCCGCAGCCAGATCCTCCAGCGCAGTGCCCACGGATTTGAACGCGGTGATAGCCTGCGGATCGCGGCGTGGCGCGCTGCGGCAAAGATCGGTCAGGGTGCCGCGCACATGGCTCTCGGAGATCGCGCCGCTCTGGAGCGATACGGCCACGTCGCCGCCCTCGGACTTGGCCGCCGGGGTGTCGATGTAGACCTGAGCCCGGCGCAGGGCCTCGTCGTCGGCCTCGCGCATCTTGAGATTGAAGGCGCCCACGAGGTCGAGATGCGCCCCCTCCTTGAGCCAAGCGCCCTTGACGACGGGCGCGGTGGAGAGCGTCGCGCAGGAGACGAGATCGGCCCCGCGCACGGCCGCCTCCAGATCGGCCACGGCAGTCACGGGCAGGCCCTCAGTCCTGAGTTCCGCCGCGAGGCTTTCGGCCTTCTCGGGCCGGTGGTTCCAGAGCGCCACCTCGCGGATCGGCCGCTGGCTCATATGGGCCCGGATCAGGAAAGGCGCGAGCGCCCCGGCCCCGACCATCACCATGCGGCTTGCATCCTCGCGGGCGAGGTAGCGGGCTGCCAGCGCCGATGCCGCTGCGGTGCGCCAGACGGTGAGGCGCGCCCCGTCGAGAACGGAAACCGGCTCACCCGTGCTGCCGTCCATCAGCAGATACGAGCCCATCACGCTGGGCAGGCTCCTGGCGCCGTTCTCGGGAAAGACCGTGACAATCTTCACGCCGAGGAAGCCGTCCTGCATGGCAGGCCCGGTCCAGGACGGCATGAGCAGGAGCGTGCCATGCGCGCCCGGACGCTCGATCTCGTGGTGATGCCGGACCGGGGTGACCATGTTGCCGCGAAACGCCTCGGCCAGGGCCTCGATCAGGGCCGGAAATGTGAGAACCTGATCGATCTCGGCAGAGGTGACGACGCGCATGGGATTGTCTTAGATGCTTCGGGCCTGGGAAGGAATCGTGGCCGGCAGGTTCGTGTTCGAGGGCGTCTGCGCCTTCAGGCGCTCGGTCTCGTAGCGCAGCTGCCGGGTCTCGCGCCTGAGCTTCCGGCGAGTCTTGCGGTTCTTGCCTTGAGCGAGCCAGCTCGCCGTGCCGCCGATCACCACGCCCAGCATCACGGCCGCGAAGATGACGGCAAACAGGGGCAGCTGGAACGCGAATTCCGGCGCTTCCTTCGAGAATGGGTCGAGGGACAGGGTCACCGGGGCCCGGTTCGCCACGGCGAGCAGGACGATCAGGATGGCGACCGGCAGGAGAATGAGCGCCTTCAGAAAGCGAATCACGAACACCTCTCGAGAATTGTTGGCGAGAATTACTGGGCCGCCGCCGCCTTCATCACCTTCGGAGCCGGAGCATTGAGACGCTGACGCATTTCCTTGCCCGTCTTGAAGACCGGGACGACCTTCTCAGAAATGGAAACGGATTCGCCCGTGCGCGGGTTGCGGCCCGTGCGGGCATCCCGCTTCTTGACCGAAAACGCCCCGAAGCCGCGCAGCTCCACCCGGTCGCCCCGGGACAGCGCATCCGCGATGGTGTCGAGGATCGCGTTCACGATCTTCTCCACGTCGCGCTGGTAGAGATGCGGGTTCTGCTCAGCGATCTTGAGCACGAGTTCGGATTTTATCATGGATGAGCTATATCTTTGACGTTGCTTTATTTTTCCAAAGGTTGCCAGACAGCCAGGAGGCCGTCAAGCCGCGCGATCTCGGCTTGAGCCGATGTGCGGCGCATGGCTTCGGCCACCTGCTCGAAGCCGAAGAGATCGGCCATCGTAGCGCTCGCGGCGAAAATCGAGAGATCCCGATCCGATCTCGGCTCCCAATCGCGAATCGGCAGGTCCTTGGCCACGCCCTTCTCCTGTTCGAGCCAGGCGACCGCGTCACGCTCGCTGCCGATCCTGTCGATGAGCTTGAGGGGCACGGCCTGGCGGCCGCTGAACACCTGACCGGTGGACGCGGTGGAGAGTTCGCCCTCGTTCAGGCGGCGGCGCTCGCGCACCAGATTCTTGAACCAGTCATAGGTGTCGTTGACCACCGCCTGCATGGCGGCCCGCGCCTCCGGCGAGGTGGGCGTAAACGGGTTCGGCTCGGCCTTCAGGGGCGCGGACTTCACCGCCTCCATCTTCACGCCGATCTGGCCCATCAGGCCCGTGAGGTCGGGATATTGGAAAAGCACGCCGATGGAGCCCACGATCGAGGTCTCGCGGGCCACGATGTAGTCGGTGGCCAGGGCCGTGATGTAGCCGCCGGAGGCTGCGGTGCCGTCCACGAAGGTGACGACAGGCTTCTTCTCGGCGAGGCGGCGGATGTTACGGAAGAGCTCTTCCGAGCCCGTGGTGGTGCCGCCGGGGCTGTTGATGGAGATCACCACGCCGGAGACCGCACTCGAATCGCCCACCCGGCGCATCAGGTCGGCGAGGCGCTGGTTGCCGGTGATCACACCGTCGACGGAGATGCGGGCGATCTGGTTCTGGATCGTGCCATAGCCCGCCCGGTCGGCGGCGGCATAGCCGATGGCCGCGACGGCAGCGATCAGCCCGGAGAATCCCGCCACCCGCCAGAAGGAGAGCTTGCGGCGCAGGCGGCGGCGGTCGGCAATGGCTTCGGCATCGATGGACATCGTTTGGTCTCTCGAAATCGTATGCGCTGGGTTCGCACCGGGTGCGGGGGGAGCACCCTATTGCGAAGCCAGATAGGGCGGCAAGACAGGGGGCCAACAAAAAACCGCATGAAGCTTTGCGGGCTCAGATGCGCCCGGCTCGTCAAGAACATGGCGCAATCTTCCCTCCCCCTTGCGGGGAGGGGAACTGCCTTTCGGACAACTCCAAACAAAAATCCCCGGGCTTTCGGCCCGGGGATCCATTAAACCCTGACGTGCAGAGTTGGATTACTTCTTGCCGGCCTTGTTCAGGGCGGCGCCGAGGATGTCGCCGAGCGACGCACCCGAATCGGCCGAGCCGTACTGAGCCATGGCTTCCTTCTCCTCAGCGACCTCGAGGGCCTTGATGGAGACGGTCACGCGGCGGGCCTTGCGGTCGAACTGCGTGACGCGGGCATCGAGCTTCTCGCCGGCGGCGAAGCGCTCGGGGCGCTGGTCGGCGCGGTCACGAGCGAGCTCGTTGCGCTTGATGAAGGTGGAGAGGTCGGTGTCGACGATCTTCACTTCCAGGCCGCCGTCCTTCACCTCGAGAACCTCGCAGGTGACGATCTGGCCCTTCTTCAGCTCGCCGGCTTCGGCGAAGGGATCGCCGGCCAGCTGCTTGATGCCGAGCGAGATGCGCTCCTTCTCGACGTCCACGTCGAGAACCTGAGCGCGCACGACGTCGCCCTTCTTGAAGTCGTCGATGACCTGCTCGCCCGGACGGTTCCAGTCGAGGTCCGAGAGGTGGACCATGCCGTCGACGTCGTTCTCGAGGCCGATGAACAGACCGAACTCGGTCTTGTTCTTCACCTCGCCCTCGACCTCGGTGCCGACAGGGTGCTTCTCGGCGAAGGCCTCCCACGGGTTCTGGAGCGTCTGCTTCAGGCCCAGCGAGATGCGGCGCTTCACCTGATCGACCTCAAGGATCACGACCTCAACCTCCTGCGAGGTGGAGATGATCTTGCCCGGGTGGACGTTCTTCTTCGTCCAGGACATCTCGGAGACGTGGATCAGGCCTTCGATGCCGGGCTCGAGCTCGACGAACGCACCGTAATCGGTGATGTTCGTGACGCGGCCCTTCAGCTTTGCCTGAACCGGGTAGCGGGCGGCGATGCCCTCCCACGGATCGGCCAGCAGCTGCTTGATGCCCAGCGAGATGCGGTGCGTCTCGTGGTTGATCTTGATGATCTTCACCTTCACCGTCTGGCCGATGGTTACGACCTCGGACGGATGGTTGACGCGGCGCCATGCCATGTCGGTGACGTGCAGCAGGCCGTCGATGCCGCCGAGGTCAACGAACGCACCGTACTCGGTGATGTTCTTGACCACGCCGTCGATGACCTGACCCTCTTCGAGGTTCGCCACGAGCTCGGAACGCTGCTCGGCGCGGCTCTCTTCGAGGACCGTGCGGCGCGACACGACGATGTTGCCGCGGCGGCGATCCATCTTGAGGATCTGGAACGGCTGAGCCACGCCCATGAGCGGGGTGACGTCGCGCACCGGGCGGATGTCGACCTGGGAGCGCGGCAGGAACGCCACGGCGCCGTCGAGGTCGACGGTGTAGCCGCCCTTCACCTGGTTGAAGATGGTGCCGTTGACGCGCTCCTGGGCCTCGAAGGCCTTCTCGAGCTTCACCCACGACTCTTCGCGGCGGGCCTTGTCACGGGAGATGACGGCCTCGCCCAGGGCATTCTCGATGCGCTCGACATAGACCTCGACCTCGTCGCCGACGACCACGGTCTGGTCGCGGTTCGGGCCGGCAAATTCTTTCAGGGCGACGCGACCTTCGGTCTTGGCGCCGATATCGATGACCGCGACGTCTTTCTCGATCGCGACCACCTTGCCCTTCACGACCGAGCCTTCGCTGATCTCGTTCGTGCGGAAGGATTCTTCGAGCAGGGCCGCGAAATCTTCACGGCTCGGCTGTTGCAAAGCTGCAGACATAGGTTCTCCTGAATGGCCCTCGTTCAAGGGGCAACGCCGGCGGCTCGTGTTAACGGGCCGTTTCCAGCCGCCGCTGCCTGAGACGCCCCTTCAGGGCCATGTCCCGGGCATGCTGCTCATCCGAGCAGGCCGGCGTATCATCAGCGGATGGAAACGCTTGGTCCGACAGGGTTTCTCGGAACGCCGCGAGGGCGCGGAACACGCACCCTGACAATCGAAACCGTCACTGTCCTGTCGGATTGGGGGTTGTCTTAACCCAATTGGCCCCGGATCACAAGGGTTTCAACCCTTTGGCTCAGGGAACATCAAGCTCATCGGGAAAAGCCGGCAGAGCATCGTTATCGATACGTCGCCACCAGTCATTATCGACGTGAGCAAAATTCGAACAGGTTACGGCAAGGAGCTCTTTCTCTCCTCTCTTCACGACAAGCCCATCCTCTTCATGCCCGGAGCCTATAAATCGATAGACCGTGTAACGAATGCCGTTCCTGATGAAACGTACGTAACTGTATCCCCCGCCACCCTGCAAAGCCAGGCCGCCGGTAAATGCCTCATGCGGAGCGACAGGCCTCTCAGGATAGCTCAGCTCAACCCACCCGATCCGCCCGAATCTGTATTGAAGGGTGCCAAATGAGAAGGAGCGGTCCGCGGAGGCACACAAAGAGACGGTCTTCCCGCCTACCGTGCAGGTGAACACAGTCGCTTCGCCAGAGCTACAATGGGATTTCGATGGTCCCGCAACCACCGAACTGGAGACCAGCACGGCTCCCAACGTTGCAATCCCCAGGCCGCGCATGAGCTTATCCTTCGCTCTTCGTAGCACAGGATTTTAAACCTCAATGAGGAAGAAGCAAAGCACTCCCGACGCCGACGTTCAGGCAGGCGCCTGCCCGCGCCGCGCCTGGGTCACGGCCCAATCCAGGGCCTGTACGAGCCGGTCGTTGCCCCAGAACATCTCCCCGTCCTCGGCAAAGAAAGTGGGCGCGCCGAAGAGGCCCCGCGACTGCACCTCCTCGCCCATCCGGCGGAGGCGCATCTTGTTGGCCTCGCCCCCCGCCTCGACGATGACGGCCCCGGCGTCCAGGCCCAAGGCGGTCAGGATGTCCTTGACCACCTGCGGGTCGGCGATGTCGCGGCATTCCGCGAACTGGGCCGTATAGACAGCCCGGGTGAAGGCCGGGGTCCAGCCCCGGTCGGAGCCGAGAAGCGCGACCCGGGCGGCCAGGAGCCCGTTCTGCGGGAAGGTTTCGGGCCGGTAGAAGGGCAGCCCGAGCCGCGCCGCCTCCCGCTCCATGTCGCGCCACATGTAGCGCCCCTTGGCCGGGTACAGGCTGAAAGGCGAGTTGTCCCACCCCTGCGCCTTGAAGATCGGCCCGAGCAGGAACGGCCGCCACACGAGCTCCACCCCGGCCGCTTCCGCCGCCGCCTCGATGCGCATGGCCGCGAGATAGGAATAGGTCGAGGCGAACTCGTACCAGAATTCGAGAACCGGCTGACGATGCATGGGCGTCCTTCGCAACCAAAAACCCGGAGGAACCAGGCCAACTCCCGAAGCCGGCCTTCCGCTCCACAAGAGACCTAGTTCATTCCGATAGGTTACGGCAGCCTCAGGCTTTCCGGGCAGGAATGCGGCGCAAGCATAGCGGTGCGAGAATTGCCCGTTGCGCTCAAAAGCCTTCCCCGCTAAGCCGCTGGCAGTCTTTCTCTCTGGAACCTTTGCCATGGCCGACAAGCGCGTGAACAAGGTCGTGCTCGCCTATTCGGGCGGCCTCGACACCTCCATCATCCTCAAGTGGCTGCAGACCACCTATGGTTGCGAGGTGGTGACGTTTACCGCCGATCTCGGCCAGGGCGAGGAGCTGGAGCCCGCCCGCAAGAAGGCCGAGCTTCTCGGCATCAAGCCCGAAAACATCTTCATCGAGGACCTGCGCGACGAGTTCGTGCGCGATTACGTGTTCCCCATGTTCCGAGCCAATGCCCAGTATGAGGGGCTTTACTTGCTCGGCACCTCCATCGCCCGTCCGCTCATCGCCAAGAAGCAGATCGAGATCGCCGAGAAGGTGGGGGCCGATGCGGTCTCCCACGGGGCCACTGGCAAGGGCAACGACCAGGTGCGCTTCGAGCTCGGCTATTATGCCCTCAAGCCCGACGTCACCGTGATCGCCCCCTGGCGCGAATGGGACCTTCGCTCCCGCGAGCAGCTCATCGCGTTCGCCGAACAGCACCAGATTCCGATCGCCAAGGACAAGCGCGGCGAGGCGCCCTTCTCCGTCGACGCCAACCTCCTGCACGCCTCCTCCGAGGGCAAGGTGCTGGAAGACCCGGCCATGGAAGTGCCGGATTACGTCTATTCGCGCACCGACGGGCCTGAATCCGCGCCCGACAAGGCAACCGTCATCAAGATCGAGTTCCTCAAAGGTGATCCGGTCGCGATCGACGGCCAAAAGATGGGTCCGGCCGACCTGCTGGCGAAGCTCAACGAGCTCGGCCGGATCAACGGCATCGGCCGCCTCGACCTCGTCGAGAACCGCTTCGTGGGCATGAAGAGCCGCGGCATGTACGAGACCCCCGGCGGCACGATCCTGCATCTGGCGCACCGCGGCATCGAGTCGATCACGCTCGACCGGGGTGCTGCGCACCTGAAGGACGAGCTCATGCCGAAATATGCCGAGCTCATCTATAACGGCTTCTGGTTCGCGCCGGAGCGCGAGATGCTGCAGGCCATGATCGACAAGAGCCAGGAATTCGTCACCGGCGAAGTGACGCTCAAGCTCTACAAGGGCGGCGTCCACCTCATCGGCCGCCAGAGCCCCTACACCCTCTACGACCAGGACCTCGTCACCTTCGAGGAAGGCGCCGTGGCCTACGACCACCGCGACGCCGCAGGCTTCATCAAGCTCAACGCATTGCGGTTGCGCACGCTGGCCCAGCGCAAGAAGAAGCTGGGTCTGTAAGAGAGCGCCGCGAACGCATCATGGCCGGGCTCGTCCCGGCCATTTTCATGTGCGTTGCATGCTTTCCCCACCGGCTGGTCGGGAGCGTTCCGCTTAGCCGTACGGATGTTGCTCCAGCGTGTTGGTCTCATCCCTCAGCGGCACGTTCATCACGCACACCACTCCGGCGGGCTCGTAGATCAGCTGAACCTCTCCGCCCACATCGGTGGCCAAGCTCCGCTCGATCAGCCGGGTGCCGAAACCTCTTCGCGTCGGCACTGAAACCGGCGGGCCGTCCCGCTCCTGCCAGCACAGCTCCAGATGCGGAGCGCTGTCCGACGTGACCGTCCAGGTGATGAACACGCATCCGGTCGAAACGGAGAGCGCGCCGTATTTCGCCGCGTTCGTCGCCAGTTCGTGGATCGCCATGGCGATGGCCAGCGCCGTTCGCGGGATCAGGCGAAGATGCGGGCCCTCGATCTCGAAATGCTTCGTCTTCTGCCGCAGATAGGGCTCGACCACCTCGTTGATGATCTCGCGCAGCTCCGCGCCCTCCCAGTTCTCGCGGGTGAGCACGTCATGGGCACGGGCCAGGGCGAAGAGGCGATCCTCGAAGGCCTGGACCTTGGGACGGTTCTCCTCGCTCATCTGCTTCAGGCTCTGCGACGCCATGGATTGCACGATGGTGAGCGTGTTCTTCACCCGGTGGTTCAGCTCGTTGATGAGAAGCTCGCGGTGCTCCTCCACCTGCTTGCGGTCGGTGATGTCGAGCACCGAGCCCACATAGCCGAGGAAGGTGCCGTCTTCGCCAAAGCGCGGCGCCGCGGCATCGATGGCCCAGCGGTAGGTGCCGTCGGCCCGGCGCAGCCGGTACTCCACGCGAAAAGGCCCCTTCTCGGCATTGGCCGTGCGAAATACATCCCCCGACCAGCCGCTGTCGTCCGGATGGACGGCGTCGAGCCAGCCGAACCCTAAGCCGGTTTCCGGCGTCTGGCCGGTGAACTCGTACCAGGAGCGGGACAGGTAGGTGCAGCTGCCGTCCGCCTCCGTCACCCACACCATCACCGGAGCATTGTCGGCGAGATTGCGGAAGCGCGCTTCGCTCTCGCGCAGGCTGTCTTCGGCCTGCACGCGCTCGGTGACGTCGTAGCCTTCGGCGAAGATGCCGCTGACCTGCCCCTCCCGGTCGGTGACGGGCTGGTACACGAGGTCGACGAAGCGCTCCTCGACGGGGCTGCCCGGCTGCCGCTGGAGTCCGACGCGAAGGTTGCGGCCGACGAAGGGCTTGCCGCTCGCGTAGACCTTGTCGAGCAGCTCAAGAAACCCCTGGCCCTCGATCTCGGGCAGGGCTTCGCGCACGGTCTTGCCGGTGATGTCGCGCCGGTGGCCCACGAGTTGAAGGTAGGCATCGTTCACGAGCTCGAACACGTGCTCGGGCCCGCGCAGCATCGCCATGAAGCCCGGAGCCTGCTTGAAGAGCTCGCGAAGACGGTCCTGCTCTTCCCTCAGGGCTGCGCGCAGCTTGACCTCCTGGGTGGTCTCCGTGCAGGCGCAGAACATGCCGGCAATCCCGCCCGTCTCATCGCGGACGGGCGAGTAGGAGAAGGTGTACCACGTGTCCTCAGGGTAGCCGTTGCGCTCCATCACGAGGTGCAGGTCTTCGTGGTAGGTGGATTCCCCGGCGAGCGCCTTGGTTACCAGCGGTCCGATGTCGGCCCAGATTTCCGACCAGACCTCGCGGAACGGCAGGCCAAGCGCATGCGGGTGCTTGGCACCGAAGATCGGCACATAGCCGTCGTTGTACAGAAACGCGAGTTTCGGTCCCCAGGCGACGAACATGGGGAATTTCGACGTGAGCATCAGGCTCACCACGGCCCGAAGGCTCTGCGGCCAGTGTTCCGGCGGGCCGAGGGGCGAGGACGACCAGTCATGAGCGCGCATGAGCGCACCCATCTCACCACCCCCGGTGAGGAAGTCCGGGCTGGGAACGAGCCTATCGTGCATCGAGCCGACGCCTCTCCAGAGGGGACTGGTGGGTGGGATGTCCGATGTCATGCCCGCTGCGACAGGGGCTGCCCTGCCTTGCGGCTGCCGCGAGACCGTCAAGCCCGAGCATGCGAGGAGCGTTCGATAATGTTCGTGCAGACATGCTGAGCTTTGGAATTGGCGGGGGCTTTCAGCCATTTAGGACTGAGCCGAATGACTTCAATCATTGTGTAGATCATATGGCTGCCGCAAGCGACGGCGTTCTGTCGCGGAGATAAGCACCGGGGGGTGAGCCCCACCGTCATCCCGGACGGCCGAGCCGATCCGGGATCGGTTGCAGGATAATGCGCCTGAACCTTCCCCCCTTTGCGGGGGAGGGTGGCGAACGGAGTGAGCCGGGAGAGGGGACGAGTTCGATTGAGCACTGCCCCTCTCTCGCTGAAGGGGAGAGGGAGTGCAGCGAGCATGTTCTTATTTTGTTCTTGACAATTCTCCTAAGCTCGGCTATAGGTAGGGACATCCTCGTCCGATGAGGGGCGCGCTCGCGAGGCGTCGTAAGAGTGGGACGGGGAGCGGTCCTGCCGCAGGCCTCGCAAGCCTGTGATCGCAGGTGGCCGATCTGGCATGCCTCCAGGTCCGCTGAAACAAACCGCGCGTGACGAGCAGCTTGGCTCTCACCTTCCACACACCACATCGAGCCGGGCTGCCCACCACGCCACCCTCGATTGACCTGACGGCTTGAGGCCACCCGGCCTCAGGCCCGAAGGTGCTGGCTCTTTGACGACAGGAGACAAGCTGCCCTATTGCCGCCGCTCTCTTATCATTATATTGCAGCGCATCAGATTTCGCCCGGTACGAGCCAGGGGCGCGGCCACGCTTGCCGCGAGCCGGGCTGCTTTGCTTTGAAAGACCCCTTATGAAACTACGCAACATCGCCATCATCGCCCACGTCGACCATGGCAAGACCACCCTTGTTGACAAGCTCCTCCAGCAATCGGGCAGCTTCCGCGAGAACCAGCGCGTGGAAGAGCGCGCCATGGACTCGAACGACCTCGAGAAGGAGCGCGGCATCACGATTCTCGCCAAGGCGACCTCGGTCGTCTGGAAGGACACCCGCATCAACATCGTCGACACCCCCGGCCACGCCGATTTCGGCGGCGAGGTTGAGCGCATCCTGAGCATGGTGGACGGCGCCATCGTGCTGGTGGACGCAGCCGAAGGCCCGATGCCGCAGACCAAGTTCGTGGTGTCCAAGGCCCTCAAGATCGGCCTGCGCCCCATCGTGGCCATCAACAAGATCGACCGTCCCGATGCCCGCCACGTGGAAGTGGTCAACGAGGTGTTCGATCTCTTCGCGGCCCTCGACGCCACGGACGAGCAGCTCGACTTCCCGATCCTCTACGGGTCCGGCCGCAACGGCTGGATGGCGAAAGCCCCGGAAGGCCCGAGCGACGAGGGCCTGGCGCCCCTCTTCGACCTCGTGCTGGAGCACGTGCCCCCGGCCAAGACCGAGGAAGGTCCGTTCCGCATGCTCGGCACCCTGCTCGAGGCCAATCCGTTCCTGGGCCGCATCGTCACGGGCCGCATCTCCTCCGGCACCGTGAAGCCGAACCAGTCGATCAAGGTGCTCGACCGCGAGGGCAAGGTGGTCGAGACCGGCCGCGTGTCCAAGATCCTCGCCTTCCGCGGTCTGGAGCGCCAGCCCATCGAGATCGGCGAGGCCGGCGACATCGTGTCCATCGCAGGGTTGGTCAAGGGCTCGGTGGCCGACACCTTCTCGGCTCTTGAAAACGACATTCCGATCCAGGCCCAGCCCATCGATCCGCCGACCGTGACCATGTCGTTCATCGTGAACGACTCGCCGCTCGCCGGCACCGAGGGCGACAAGGTCACCAGCCGCATGATCCGCGACCGCCTGTTCAAGGAAGCGGAAGGCAACGTGACCCTCAAGATCGAGGAGGCCACCGACAAGGATTCGTTCTTCGTCTCCGGCCGCGGCGAATTGCAGCTCGCGATCCTGATCGAAACCATGCGCCGCGAGGGCTTCGAACTCGCCGTGTCGCGTCCCCGCGTCGTCTTCGAGAAGGACGAGGCGGGCAACCTTCTCGAGCCCATCGAGGAAGTGGTCATCGACGTGGACGAGGAGCATTCCGGCGTCGTGGTGCAGAAGATGTCAGAGCGCCGCGCCGACATGGTCGAGATGCGTCCCTCCGGCGGCAACCGCCAGCGCCTCGTGTTCTACGCTCCCACCCGCGGCCTCATCGGCTACCAGGGCGAGCTGATGACCGACACCCGCGGCACCGCGATCATGAACCGCCTGTTCCACGCCTACGAGCCCTATCGCGGCGAGATCGCGGGACGGCGCAACGGCGTGCTGATCTCGAACGACAACGGCGAGGCCGTAGCCTACGCCCTGTGGAACCTCGAGGATCGCGGCCCGATGATGATCGAGCCCGGCTGGAAGGTGTATCAGGGCATGATCATCGGCGAGCACAACCGCGAGAACGACCTCGAGGTAAACGTGCTCAAGGGCAAGAAGCTCACCAACATCCGCACGACCTCGAAGGACGAAGCGGTGCGCCTGACCCCGCCGATCCGCATGACGCTGGAGAAGTCGCTCGCCTGGATCCAGGACGACGAGCTCGTAGAAGTGACGCCCAAGTCGATCCGCATCCGCAAGGCGATCCTCGACCCGAACGACCGCAAGCGCGCCGAGCGCTCGAAGGAAGCCCTGAGCGCATAAAGGCAGCGCTCTTTGCAACAGTTGAAAGGCCGCTCTTCGGAGCGGCCTTTTTCATGCGTGCAATCCCTTAAGGATGGCGGTCCTGTTCACCGCAGCCTACAAGCTTAACGGGAAGACGGAGGAGAACATGCTGACGATTCACGGGTACGCAGGATCCATCAATGTGCGGAAGGTGCTCTGGACCTGCGTGGAGCTTGGCCTCCCGTTCGAGCGTGTCGACTGGGGCGGCGGCACACGGTCTGTCACCGATCCCGACTTTCTCAAGCTCAACCCCGTCGGCATGATCCCGGTCCTGGAGGACGCAGGCCAGCTCTTCTGGGAATCGAACAGCATCGTCCGTTATCTCGCGGCGCGGGAAGGCCGCGATGATTTGCTACCCACTGAACCCGCCAAGCGGGCGCAGGTCGAGAAGTGGATGGACTGGCAGGTCTCCGACTTCAACAACACCTGGCGCTATGTCTTTCAGGCGACGGTGCGCAAGAACCCGAATTTTCAGGATGAACAGCAGATCGCTGAGTCTTGGGGCAAGTTCTGCTCCGCCGTTCAGGTAGTCGATCGGGAACTCGCCCGCACGGGTGCCTACATCGCCGGGCCAGGCTTCACCTGCGCCGACATCGTCATCGGCCTGTCGATCCATCGCTGGAGGAGCATTCCGCTCGAACGCCCTCATCTGCGGGAGATCGAGCGTTACTACGATCGTCTCTGCGAGCGTGAAGGCTTTCGGGTCTACGGAAGGGATGGGGGATTGTAGAGAGAAGCCTGTATGGCTTCCCTCGCTGTTTGCCGACGGGCCTGTGCTTCAGCCTTCGGCCTTGTCGCTCTGCCCCTTCTTGGCACCCTCGCCCATCGGGTTCGTCGAATCCTCACCCGAAGCCTCAGGGTTCTCGCGGCCCTGGGGTGTCAGGCGCGGGGCGCTGATATCCTCTTCCGTCGCTTGATTGGACTTGTTGTCGGGCTTTGCCATCGCTGCTTATCCTCATGAACTCGTGGAGTCGGTCGCGTCTTGGTCGCCCGCATCCGGCAGAGCGCCTGTCCCCGGCGTCGAGTCCGGGTTCGTCAGTGACGGCTTGCTGTGCGGGCCTGCCGCCGGCTGCTTGCCGCCGGGCTGCTTGTCGGACGGGGCCTGCCCGTCGCCCTGCGGCTCGGACCGCTTGATGTCGACGTAGTTCTTCGTGTCGTCGGTATGATTGCCGTAGCCTGCATTGCCCATGGCGCTCTCCTGTCAGTCCTCGTCCTTGCCGTTCACGGCCGTCATCCGTTCAATGGCCTCGACGGTCGCGTCCTTGTCGTTCGGCGACAGGGTGGCGTCGCTCAGGTGCTTGGTCGCCTCGGGAGTTTCAGCAGCCGTGAGTTCGTCATGCCCGTCATGTCCGGCCTTGCTGGTCTGGCCAGTTTGTCCCTGGCGATAAGCGTAGGCCTCGCCGCCGGGCTGGCTCCACACGCGTCTCAAGGTGGCGTTGCCTTCGACGCCGCCATCCCGGTTTGGATCGACAGGGCTGTCGATACCGCCGCGCTGCTCGTTGCGGATCTGGTCCGCGTCTTGGTCCTTCAATGAATGGGGAGCCTTGCGATCCGCCATGATGAACTCCTTGAAACATCGTTCAAATCTCGTGCGTGCAAGGAGAACCCGGCGGGCGGGGCGAAGTTCTGGCTACGCTTGGGCCCAGCGCCAACAAAAAGGGCGGCCCGAACGCCGCCCTTGGATCGTGTCGCCGGATGAAAAGCTTAGAGCCCTTCGAAGAGCGCGCTCGAAATGTAGCGCTCGGCAAAGGAGCACGCGACCGTGACGATGCGCTTGCCCTTGAATTCGGGCCGCGCGGCCACTTCGAGGGCGGCCGCCACATTGGCGCCCGTCGAGATGCCGCCCGGGATGCCTTCGAGCTTGGCGAGCTTGCGCGCCATGTCGAAGGCGGTCTGGTTGCCCACCGTGACCACCTCGTCGATCACGGAGCGGTCGAGCACGTCCGGCACGAAGCCCGCGCCGATGCCCTGGATCTTGTGCGGGCCTGGCTGGCCGCCGGACAGCACCGGTGAATCTTCCGGCTCCACGGCAATCACTCTCAAGGAAGGCAGGCGCGGCTTGATCACCTGGCC
This sequence comes from Microvirga sp., assembly GCF_014699075.1. Taxonomy (GTDB): domain Bacteria; phylum Pseudomonadota; class Alphaproteobacteria; order Rhizobiales; family Beijerinckiaceae; genus Microvirga. The sequence goes on from NZ_JACXAB010000006.1 coordinate 134,207, forward strand.
GACGCCGGTGATCGTGCCGCCGGTGCCCACGGCCGCCACGAAGGCGTCGAGCTGGCCGTTGGTGTCGTTCCAGATCTCCTCGGCGGTCGTCTTGCGGTGGATTTCCGGATTGGCCGGGTTCTTGAACTGTTGCGGGATGACCGAGCCCGGAATTTCGCGCAGCAGTTCCTCGGCGCGGGCGATGGCGCCCTTCATGCCCTGGGGGCCAGGAGTGAGTTCGAGTTCGGCTCCGAGGAAGGCCAGCATCTTGCGCCGTTCGAGCGACATGGTCTCGGGCATCACCAGGATGAGGCGATAGCCGCGCGCTGCCGCCACGAACGCAAGCGCGATACCGGTGTTGCCGGAGGTCGGCTCGATCAGGGTCGCGCCGGGCTTGATGTGGCCGGCAGCCTCCATGGACTCGATCATGTTGACGCCGATGCGGTCCTTCACGCTTGAGATCGGGTTGAAGAACTCGAGCTTGAGGAGAATCTCGGCGTCGACGCCATGCTCCTGCGGCAGCCGGTTCAGGCGCACGAGCGGGGTGTTGCCGATGGTTTCCGTAATCGAGCCGTAGATGCGGCCGCGGCCGGGCTTCGTGCCGGCGCCGGATGCATTGAGGGTGTCAGCCATGAGATCCTCCTTCAGACAGGAGGAAGCTTATCTTTTTCTGCAGCAGGTGTCGATATTTGGAATATTCTACATATCAAATTGTGAAATCAACCGCTGAGGTTGATTCAACAGCCGATTCCGCCTGGGCTTTCTGGCACAAATCCTCGACGGTCACCTGGTCGAGCTCACTCAGAAAAGCCTCGGTGCCGCGCTGAACCAGGGGGCTGACGACCGCCTCGGCGAGACGCGATTCGGGGATCGGAGTCGAGCCGTCCTCCTCCAGGGCCGCCATGGCGATGCGCACGATGTCGCCTGCCGTGATCCGCCGCCGTTCGCGGGCGAGTTCATAGCCGCCCCGCGGTCCGCGCACGCCTTTGAGGATGCCCTGGCGCACGAGAGCCTGCAGCACCGGTTCCAGGTAACGCGGCGGCAGGTTGTGGCGGGCAGCCAGCGCCTTGGCGGAGACCGGCATGGGTCGCGCGTGGAGCGCGATGTCTGTGACGGCAGCAATGGCGAGAAGCGAGCGGCGTGAGAGAAAGTTCATGGCGATGCTCCCTAAAGCATCGGGCCCAAAAGTGGACTTGCACTTTTGGGATCGATCCGATGCTTTCTTCTTGAATGAGAGCATCGTTCGGGCGGGAAACCGGATCCACTTTTCCGCACGATGCTCTACCCCAATCCTGTGGAGCCGAAGCCACCGGCGGCGCGCGGTGTCTCGTCGACCTGCTCCACCTCCGACAGTTCTACCTGGATGACGGGCGCAACGATCATCTGGGCGATCCGCATGCCGCGCGTGATGACAAAGGGCTCCTGTCCCAGATTGACGAGCAGCACCTGCACCTCGCCGCGGTAATCCGCATCGATGGTGCCCGGTGCGTTGAGCACCGTGACACCATGCTTGAAGGCCAGTCCTGAGCGCGGGCGCACTTGCGCCTCAAAGCCTGTTTCGAGCTGAAACACGAGGCCTGTAGGAATGAGCGCACGCTGCATTGGCTCCAAAATGATTGGCGCATCAGCAGGATTGGCCGCGATGAGATCCATGCCCGCCGCATCGGCGGTTTCGTAACGGGGAAGCGGCAGATCGGCGGCATGGGCAAGGCGCTGGATGCGCAAGCGATGGCTCATGGCTTGCCGCCTCCCATCATCGCGCCGAGACGCGCGACAAGCTTTTTCGCCACATCGGTTTTTGACAGGGTCGGCCAGGTCTCCACATCCGAGGCCGTGACGAGATGCACGGTGTTGCTGTCGCCGCCCATCACGCCCGTTGCGGTCGAGACATCGTTGGCGACGATAAGATCGCAGCCCTTCCTGGCGAGCTTCTGCTTGGCGTGTTCGATCACGTTCTCGGTCTCGGCCGCAAAGCCCACCATCAGCGGCGGGCGGCCCTCCGTGCGGCGTGCGATGGTGGCGAGGATGTCCGGGTTCTCGGTGAGCGACAGGTTCGGCAGAGCGCCGTCCTTCTTCTTGATCTTCTGCTCGCCCGCATTGTCAACGCGCCAATCGGCCACGGCGGCGGCGAAGATGCCGATATCGGCCGGCAGTGCCTGCTCCACGGCTTCCAGCATGGCGCGGGCGCTCTCCACATGCACGACCGTCACGCCTGCGGGATCGGGCAAGGTCACAGGGCCGGAGATCAGGGTGACACGCGCACCGGCCTCAGCGGCGGCCTTCGCTATGGCGTGGCCCTGCTTGCCGGAGGAGCGGTTGGCGATGTAGCGCACCGGGTCGATGGGTTCGTGCGTCGGGCCGGAGGTGACGATCACGTGCTTGCCGGCGAGCGAGCCTGAGGGCGCCAGCAGACGCTCGACGGCCGCCGCGATCTCAAGGGGCTCCGCCATGCGGCCGGGCCCGAATTCGGCCTCCGCCATGGCGCCCTCGTTGGGCCCGACCACGTGAACGCCGACGGCCTGCAGGGTTTTCAGATTGCGCTGCGTTGCCGGGTGCAGCCACATGCGCACGTTCATGGCCGGCGCAATCAGGATCGGCAGGGTGGTGGCGAGCAGCACCGTGGAAGCGAGATCGTCCGCATGCCCTCCCGCCATCTTCGCCATGAGATTGGCGGTCGCCGGGGCGACCACGATGAGATCCGCATCGCGGGCGAGCTTGATGTGCCCGATATCGGCCTCGTCCTCACGGTCGAAGAGATCCGTGTGTGAGCGCTGGCCTGTCAGGGCGGAGGCCGCAAGCGGCGTGATGAATTGCTGTGCTCCGTTGGTCAGGATGCAACGGACGGAGGCGCCACGTTCGCGCAGGCGGCGGATGAGGTCGAGAGACTTGTAGGCCGCGATGCCGCCGCCGATGACGAGGAGGATGCGTTTGCCTGTAAGAGCCGTCATGCGAAGCCTCTGAACAGCATGATCATCAGCGAGGCCGCGATAATCCACAAGGCCGCTACGCCCCAGCGGTTGCCCCGCGCCTCGGCACGGCCGATGGCCGCAACGCTGTCCTGATTGAGGGACACGCCCCGGGCCGTCACGTCCTCGAGCTGGTTGAGAACCCGCTCGGCACGCAACGCCAGCTCCGGCAGGTCGCCGATGACGCCGGCGAGCGTCCACAGGCCCCGGCCCGCCTGTTCGGCCCGGCCGAGAGGCCCGAGGTTGCGTTCGATCCAGTCGCGCACCACAGGCTCGGAGGTGGTCCACATGTCGAGCTTCGGATCGAGGTTGCGGGCAACGCCCTCCACCACCACCATAGTCTTTTGCAGCATGACGAGCTCGATGCGCGTCGCCATGTCGAACAGCGCCGTGATCTCGAAGAGAAGCGTGAGCAGCTTCGCCATGGAGATCTCGTCGGCCCGCCGGTCATGGATCGGCTCGCCGATGGCGCGGATGGCCTGGGCGAAATCCTCCACCGAATGGTGCGGCGGCACATAGCCGGCCTCGAAATGCACCTGCGCCACGCGCAGGTAATCGCGGCGGATGAAGCCGAGAAGGATTTCAGCCAGGAAACGCCGCTCCTTCATGCCGAGCCGGCCCATGATGCCGAAATCGACAGCCACGAGGCGCCCTTCCGCATCGATGAACAGATTGCCGGGATGCATGTCGGCGTGGAAATAGCCATCGCGGATCGCATGGCGCAGGAAGGACTGGATTACCGTGCGCCCGAGCGCTACCCGGTCGAAGCCGGCGGCCTCGATTCCTGCCAGATCGTTGAGGCGGATGCCTTCGATCCAGGTGGTGGTGAGCACGTCGCGGGCCGTCAAATCCCATTCGGGCTTCGGCACCCGGAAATCCGGATCGTCCTTAGTGTTCTCCGCCAGTTCCGAAACGGCTGCGGCTTCCAGGCGCAGATCCATCTCGACGGCGACGGAGCGGGCCAGCGCCTCCACGATCTCCAGCGGCTTGAGGCGCTTGGCATCGGGCACCATGCGCTCGAACAGGCGGGCTGCGGCGCGCATGGCCTGCAGGTCGCGGGCGAAACCCTCGCGCACGCCGGGCCGCACCACCTTCACGGCCACCGTTTCCTCGCCCTCCGCAGTGCGGATGCGGGCCTTGTGCACCTGCGCGATGGAGGCGGCGGCGATCGGCTCGCTGAACTCCAGGAAAAGCACGTCGATCGGACGCCCGAGGGCGATCTCGACCATGCGCACGGCTTCCGCCCGCGGAAAGGGCGGCATCCGGTCCTGCAGGAGTTCCAGGTCGCGGGCGGCCGCCACACCGACGATGTCGGGGCGAGTCGCCAAGAACTGGCCGAACTTCACATAAGACGGCCCGAGCCGCGTCAGCGCCTTGGACAGCCGCGCCGCGCCGTCGCCCGCCTGAGGACGCTCGACGAGACGGGCCATCTTCAAGCCGAAGCGGGCGGCTGGCGGCAACGCGCTCGGATCGACAAGCGCCAGCGCGCCTTCGCGCGCCAGGACGAAGCCGGCGCGCAGGTTACGGGCGAGGTGAAAGAGGCTGCCGATCACGCTTTAAATCTTCCAGCCCGAGTGGATGGCCACGACACCGGCCGTGAGCGTCCGATGGGTGACGCGCTTGAAGCCTGCCTCCTCGATCATCCGCGCGAAGGCCGCCGGCGGCGGAAAGCGGCGGATCGACTCGACGAGGTACTGGTAGGATTCCGCGTCCCCGGTCACCATCTGGCCCAGCCGTGGAATGACGTTGAAGGAATAGGCGTCGTAAACCTTATCGAGCAGCGGCACGTCCACCTTGGAGAATTCCAGGCACAGGAAGCGCCCGCCGGGTTTCAGCACCCGGTGCGCCTCGCGCAACGCCGCGTCGATGCGCGGCACGTTCCGGATGCCGAACGCGATGGTGTAGGCGTCAAAGGTCTTAGGCTCGAGCGGCAGCTCTTCCGCATTGGCCTCCACGAAGTCGATGCGGCCCTCATAGCGGTGGCCGGCCCGCTCGGCGCCCACTTTGAGCATCTCGCCGTTGATGTCGAGCACGGTCACGCGGGTCTGCGGCCCGCTGGCATCGAGAATACGGAAGGCAACATCCCCGGTGCCGCCGGCCACATCCAGATGGCGAAACGGCCGGTCGCGGGGCGGGCGCAGGGTGGAGATGAGGGCGTCCTTCCAGAGGCGGTGGAGGCCTGCGGACATGAGGTCGTTCATGAGGTCGTAGCGGCCGGCCACCGAGCGGAACACCTCGTTGACCTTGCCCTGCTTCTCACCCAGGGGCACGGACTGGAACCCGAAATGGGTGTTCTCGTCGGTCATGATGTCTGAGCCTCTTGTACCTGTTGTCGCGATCCATAGCGGAAGCGGGGCCCAAAGGCTATGTAAGAGCCCTCAAGAAGCCGAGAGATGGTTGATGCCCGAACTGCCCGAAGTCGAAACCGTGCGCCGTGGCCTGGAGCCCGCCATGGTGGGAGCCCGCTTCACCAAGGTGACCCAGCGCCGGCCCGATCTGCGCTTTCCCTTCCCCGAGCGGTTTTCCGAACGCCTGGAGGGGCAGGAGGTCAAGGCGCTCGGCCGGCGGGCCAAGTATCTCCTGGCCGATCTCTCCTCCGGCGAGGTGCTGGTCATGCATCTGGGCATGTCCGGTCGCTTTCTCGTCACGAAGGACGGAGCCACGCAAATGCCCGGCGAGTTCCACCACGAGCACGGGGGCCTGGGGGCTCACGACCATGTGGTGTTCGGGCTCTCCAACGGGGCAACCGTCACTTATAATGACGCCCGCCGCTTCGGCTTCATGGATCTGGTGCCCCGCCAGGAGATCGAGACCTCGAAGCATTTTGCCGGCATGGGCATCGAGCCCCTCGGCAACGAGCTCTCGGGCGAGACCATCGCCCGGCTGTTCATGGCTAAGCGTACGCCCCTGAAGGCCGCTCTTCTCGACCAGCGCCTGATCGCCGGCCTCGGCAACATCTATGTGTGCGAGGCCCTGTTCCGCACCGGCCTGCACCCGGAGGCTCCGGCCGGATCGCTCGTGACCAAGACAGGCGAGCCGACAGAGAAGGCGCGCCAGCTCGCCGATGTCATCCGCGACGTGCTCGCCGAGGCGGTGGACGCCGGAGGCTCCACCTTACGCGATCATGCGCAGGTGGACGGCTCGCTGGGCTATTTCCAGCATTCCTTCCGCGTCTACGACCGGGAGAACGAGCCCTGCGTCACGCCTGATTGCACCGGTACGGTCACCCGGCTCGTGCAGTCCGGCCGCTCCACCTTCTACTGCCCGGAATGCCAGAAGCGCTCCTCGCCTTAATGCAAAGGCAAGGCTTCCCGATTTTCACTTGCCGGTCCATGCGCCCTCGCCTACCGGTGTCCCATCATCGAGCAGGAGATGCCCCATGGCTTTTGAGACGATTCTCACGGAGACGCGCGGCAAGGTGGGGCTGATCACCCTCAACCGGCCACAAGCCCTGAACGCCCTCAATTCTACGCTCCTGGGCGAGGTCAACCAAGCCCTCGACGCCTTCGAGGCGGACGCCAACATCGGCTGCATCGTCATCACCGGCTCCGAGAAGGCTTTTGCGGCCGGCGCCGACATCAAGGAGATGGCGGAGCTCAATTATCCCCATACCTACATGGCCGACTTCTTCTCCGGCTGGGAAAAGGTGTCGGGACGGCGCAAGCCCATGATCGCCGCGGTGGCGGGCTTTGCGCTCGGCGGCGGATGCGAGTTCGCCATGATGTGCGACTTCATCATTGCGGCGGACAACGCCAAGTTCGGCCAGCCGGAAATCAAGCTCGGCGTGATGCCCGGCATGGGGGGCACCCAGCGCCTCACGCGCCTCATCGGCCGGGCCAAGGCCATGGAGATGTGCCTGACGGGCCGCATGATGGGCGCAGAGGAAGCCGAGCGCTCCGGGCTCGTCGCCCGCGTGGTGCCGGCGGCCGATCTGCTCACCGAAGCGATGAAAACGGCCGATACCATTGCGTCCATGTCGCTGCCGATCACCATGATGACCAAGGAAACTATCAACCGGGCCGACGAGGTGTCGCTGTCCGAGGGCATCCGCTTCGAGCGGCGCCTGTTCCACGCCATGTTCGCCACCGCCGACCAGAAGGAGGGCATGGCAGCCTTCGTCGGAAAGCGCGCGCCCGAGTTCAAGAACGGGTAATCCGTGTTCGACCTCGGCTTCGACATGATCGCGGCGCTCGCCGCGATCTCTTTTCTCGCGGGCTTTGTGGATGCCATTGCCGGAGGCGGCGGGCTTCTCACCGTGCCGGCCCTTCTGCTCGCCGGTCTCGATCCGGCCCAGGCGATCGCCACCAACAAGGTTCAAGGTTCGGTGGCGGCCGCCTCCGCCACCTACACCTTCGGCCGCAAAGGCCTGATCGAGTGGAAGAAGGCCTGGGGCTTCACCCTGGTGGCGTTCGTGAGCAGCATCGCCGGGGCCTTGTGCGTGCAGTTCCTGCCCCGCGCCGTGCTCGAGGTTCTGATCCCGGTCATGCTGATCGCCATGGCGATCTACTTCGCCCTCTCGCGCAAGATGAAGGACGAGGATGCCCATGCCCGCATGACCGCTCTCGCCTTCGGCCTCACCGCGCCCGTCGCCATCGGCTTTTACGACGGCATCTTCGGGCCGGGCGCCGGCTCCTTCTATATGCTCGCCTTCGTGACGCTGCTGGGCTACGGGGTGGTCAAGGCGACGGCCCACACGAAGCTCGTCAATTTTGCCAGCAATTTCGGCAGCCTCCTTCTCTATGCGGCGACAGGCGCGGTGGTGTGGCCCCTAGGGATCGTCATGGGCGGAGCTTCGCTGCTGGGGGCTCAGGTTGGATCGCGGCTCGCCATGCGGCTGGGCTCCCGGCTCATCCGGCCGCTTCTCGTTCTGGTGTCGAGCCTCATGGCCCTGAGGCTCCTGCTCGACCCGGCCAATCCCTGGCGTCAGGGCCTTCTGGCGCTTTTTTGACGCGCAAAGGCCTATGGTCGTTGACGTTCGCGAGCATCACGTCTATAAGCCGCCTCACATGAGCCCGCGCGTCCCGCGGGCTCTTCGGTTTCCATGCAATCAACCGATCGCTGCCGGAGCTCTCCCATGGGCTTGAGCTTGGCCATCGGGATTTTTAAAAGAACGAGGATGGGCCATGGCCAACACCGTGTCCGCCAAGAAGATGACCCGCAAGATCGCGAAGCGCACCGCGGTCAACAAGTCGCGTCGCAGCCGCATGCGGACCTTCGTCCGCAAGGTTGAAGAGGCCATCGCTTCCGGTAACCAGACTGAGGCCGCAGCCGCTCTGCGCGCCGCCGAGCCGGAGATGATGCGCGCGGCCCAGAAGGGTATCGTGCACAAGAACACCGCGTCGCGGAAGGTCTCGCGCCTCGCAAGCCGCATCAAGACGCTGAGCGCCTAAAAAGCAGCCCTTACAGCTGTCTTTTCATCACGGATCAGACCCGGCCGAAAGGCCGGGTTTTTTCGTGTTCGGAGCCGGATTCTAGGCTCAAATTTTATCCACATGGGAGCTTGACTTTATCCCCGCATGACAGGGTGAAAGCTCAACAGCCTAGTTTCAAAATGCACATAAAAGATGAAGCGCATTCAACAGCTTAGCAGGCAAAGGATCGCGAAGCATCAGAATCACCCTCGATTCGGATCGAATCGGTTCTGAATCAAGGTTGCGCAAAAACTCTTTTTTCGGGCCTGCGCACAGGCTGTGATGACACAGTGAATCAGTTGAAGAGTCAGCGCTTTACAGCCCAGATTCAAAACCTGTGGACGAGGCTGTGAACGCAATCGGATGCTCCCGGGAGCTTGAGACTCGACTCAGCCGTATTGCACGCCCTCCCGCACCCTGTGTAAGGTCAATTTGCTTCAACGGCTCGCCGTTAAGTCAATCACTCAAAGCCTGAACTAAAGACATCATGCGCGGGGATAAGCTGTTGTTTCACTCTCTCAAGAAGCAAGCGCAGACTCATCCTTTATCGCGAGGTAAACTTGCCAGACCTTGAGTGACGACCAAGGAGATGACAGATGACGATCGTCTCCACTTAAAATCGAACAAATAATCTTTAGTACAATTGGGGGCGCCACGTTCTGAATAACCTGTGAGGCATCTGTGCCTTGGTGTTCAGAGCGGGACATGCGTAGGGGTTTTCAACCTTAACAGGTGGAGGCCTCGTGGAGGGACATTGATGTATCGCAGCGAAGACCATCGCACCTTTGCCGCTCCGAACGAGAACGGCATGGATGTTCCAGGCGAGCAATCGGCGTCTGAAGTTTGGGCGCGGGTCAAGCGCCGCCTTCGGGCCGAACTGGGCGAGGATATCTTCGCCAGCTGGTTCGGACGCCTGGAGCTGGACTCGGTGATCGAGGGCTGCGCTTATCTGACCGTCCCCACCCGCTTCCTGAAGAGCTGGATCGAATCCCACTACGCCGATCGCGTGCTGGCGGTCTACCGCTCCGAGGCCGGTGACGTGGAGCGGGTGTCCATCGGTGTGCGCAGCACCATGGGGCGTGATCCCGCAGCCCAGCGCCGGGTGAGCGAAGCTCCGCGTCCGTCTTCTGCTCCGTCCATGGCCATGCCCAGCATGAATCATGAGATCAAGACTCCTTCTGCACCCTCGTCTCACGAGGAGCGCGGCGAAGGCGGCGAACTCGGCGGCGCTCCGCTCGATCCCCGTCTCACCTTCGAGAGCTTCATCGTCGGCCGCTCCAACGCGCTTGCCCATGCGGCGGCGGATCGGGTCGCCCATGCGCAGAACGGGCAGGCCATCTACAACCCACTCTACCTTCATGCGGGTGTGGGCTTGGGCAAGACGCATCTTCTGCATGGCATCGGCCATGCGGTGCGCGCCCAGGGCCGCCGGGTGATCTATCTCACGGCCGACCGCTTCATGTACGGCTTCGTGGCGTCCTTGAAGGCGCAGACATCGCTCGCCTTCAAGGAGCGCCTGCGCGGCATCGACCTGCTCATCATCGACGACGTGCAGTTCATTCAGGGCAAGCAGATCCAGCAGGAATTCGGCCATACCCTGAACGCGCTCATTGATGCAGGCCGTCAGATCGTGATTGCCGCCGACCGGCCGCCGGCGGATCTGGAGAATCTCGACGAGCGCGTGCGTTCCCGCCTCGCCGGCGGCCTCGTGGTGGAGGTCAGCGCCCTCGACGAGGCGCTGCGCACCTCGATCCTCACCACCCGCATCGAGGCCCTGAAGACGATCCATCCCACCTTCGAGGTGGGGCCGAACGTGATCGCTTTCGTGGCCCGCTCCATCACGGCCAACGGCCGCGATCTCGAAGGCGCCGTGAACCGCCTGCTGGCCCATGCAACGCTCACGAACTCCGCCATCACCCTGGAGACGGCCGAGACCGCGATCCGCGATCTCGTGCGCAACCGGGAACCCAAGCGGGTCAAGATCGAGGACATCCAGAAGCTGGTGGCCTCGCGCTACAACGTCTCCCGCTCCGATATCCTCTCGGAGCGCCGCACCGCCGCCGTGGTGAAACCGCGCCAGATCGCCATGTACCTGTCCAAGGTGCTGACCCTGCGTTCCCTCCCGGAGATCGGCCGCCGCTTCGGCGGGCGCGACCACACCACGGTGCTCCACGCCGTGCGCAAGATCGAGAAGGCTCTCGGCGAGGACCACGCGCTCTCCGATGAGGTCGAGCTCCTCAAGCGGATGCTGCAGGAATAGGACAATCGAGGCCGGGTTCTGGCCCGTCGTCGGGCCAGAATGGCCCCGGCCTTGCTTTCTCCGCCGACAAAAGCCAATCTTGCTGCCCTGCTTGTCCCGCTCAAGGGCGACCTGCCACGGGCACAAGCCAAGAATTTCACCGAAACCAGGTGTCGAAGGTTATGAGAGTTACCGTTGAGCGCGCCGCTCTGCTGAAGGCGCTGGGGCACGTGCACCGCGTCGTCGAGCGCCGCAACACCATTCCGATCCTGTCCAACATCCTGCTGCGGGCGGGAGAGGGCTCCTTGCGCTTGAAGGCCACGGACCTCGACATCGAGGTGACCGAGACGATCCCGGCCGACATCACGGAGGCCGGCTCCACCACCGTCCCGGCCTACATGATCTACGACATCGTGAGGAAGCTCCCGGATGGGGCGCAGGTCTCCCTGGAGATGACGCCCGACATGGGCCAGATGCAGATCCGCTCCGGCCGCTCGCGCTTCATGCTGCAGGCCCTGCCGGAAAGCGACTTCCCGGATCTCGCCGCCGGCGACCTGCCGCACCGCTTCACGCTTCCCGCGGCCGACCTCAAGCGCCTGATCGAGAAGACGCAGTTCGCGATCTCGACGGAAGAGACGCGCTACTACCTGAACGGCATCTATCTTCACACGCTGGACGTGGGCGGCTCCGTCGTGATGCGCGCCGTCGCCACCGACGGCCACCGCCTCGCCCGCGTCGAGATCCCGGCCCCGAACGGCTCAGAGGGCATGCCCGGCGTCATCATTCCGCGCAAGGCCGTGGCCGAGATCGTCAAGCTCGTGGAGGACGGCTCGGAAACCATCACCATCGAACTGTCCTCCGCCAAGGTGCGGCTGACTTTCGACGGTGTTGTGCTGACCTCCAAGCTCATCGACGGCACCTTCCCCGACTACCAGCGGGTCATCCCGGCCGGGAACGACAAGGTTCTCGTGGTCGAGCGCGCCGATTTCTCGAAGGCCGTGGACCGCGTCTCGACGATCTCGTCGGAGCGCGGCCGCGCCGTGAAGCTGGCGCTCGGCGACGGACGCCTGACGCTCACCGTCAACAACCCGGACTCGGGCAGTGCGACGGAAGAGATCGAGGTCGATTACGACGCGACGCCGATCGATATCGGCTTCAACGCCCGCTATCTCCTCGACATCGCGTCCCAGCTCGACGGCGACACCGCCGTGTTCAAGCTCGCCGATCCCGGCTCCCCCACAATCATCCAGGACCGCGACGGCGCTGCGGCGCTGTACGTCCTGATGCCGATGCGGGTGTAAGCCGCTTTGGATGGCAGTCATTCCGGACGTCGCGGGCGGCATGGGATCGTCTTCAGGATCAAACTCCACGTCATCACCGGCCTTGTGCCGGTGATATCGCTTCGGGAAGATGCAGCGCTCTTCTCATCGGGATGGCCGGGACAAGCCCGGCCATGACGAGCCCTGAGGCTACATCACGACAGCACAGAACAACGGCTCGGCCGTGCCGATGCTTGATCTTTCGCCCCCGCTCCTGAATGAAGGGGGCGCATGTCCTCCGCTCCTGTTGCCGCTTCCCGAATCGCCCGTCTGATCCTCCAGGATTTCCGCACCTATGCGAGCCTGGATCTCACCGTCTCGCGCCCGCTTGTGGCACTGGTGGGCGAGAACGGCGCGGGCAAGACCAACGTGCTGGAGGCGATCTCCCTGTTCATGCCAGGGCGGGGCCTGCGGCGCGCTGAACTCAGCGAGATGGCGCGCAACGACGGACCGGGCTCCTTCGCCGTGTCCGTCACGCTCGATGCGCCTTACGGCGAGCATCGCCTCGGCACCGGCCTGGAGCCGCAGAGCGAGACGACGCGCGCCTCGCGCATATGCCGCATCGATGGCATGCCGGCGTCCTCGCCGACCGCCTTTGCCGAGTACCTGCGCATCGTTTGGCTGACGCCCGATCTCGACGCCCTGTTCCGCGGTCCGGCCGGCGACCGGCGCCGGTTTCTCGACCGGCTCGTGCTCGCGGTTGACGCGGAGCATGGCACGCGGGTGAATGCGCTCGAGCGGGCGCTGCGCTCGCGCAATCGCGTGCTGGAGGAGAACCCCGACGACCGCCTCTGGCTCGATGCCCTGGAGCGCGAGGTGGCGGAACTCGCCATCGCGGTCGCGGCCGCTCGCCGCGAGACCGTGGAGCGTCTGGCAAGCCTCATCCTGGAGACCCGCGCGGAGGATTCCCCCTTCCCCTTCGCCACGATGGGCCTGGAAGGCGATCTCGACACCCTGGTGTCCACCCTGCCGGCGGTCGATGCCGAGGACCGCTATCGGGCCATCCTGCGCGAGTACCGGCCGCGCGACCGGGCCGCCGGTCGCACCCTCGTGGGACCTCAAGCCTCCGACCTGGTCGTTCGCCACGGGCCCAAGGACATTCCGGCCAATACGGCCTCGACGGGTGAGCAGAAGGCGTTGCTCATCGGCCTCGTGCTGGCCCATGCGCAGCTGGTGGCCAGCATGAGCGGCATCGCGCCCTTCGTGCTGCTGGACGAGGTGGCGGCCCATCTCGACCCGCGGCGCCGGGCCGGCCTCTTCGCGGCGCTGGAGTCGCTTGGCGGGCAGGTCTGGATGACGGGAGCAGACCCGAGCCTCTTCGCCGAACTCCAAGGCCGCGCCGACGTGCTGCAGGTCTCCCCCGGCGTGATCGAACCCATCACAAGAGCTGAGTAGTACCGCGTGCCCGATCGTTCTATGCTGAGCGCCATTGCCGCTCCTGTCTTCGGGTAAGCCTCATGGATCTCGCAGGCCTTCTGCTCTTCTCCTCAGCCCTGTTCATCGCCGCGGCCTCGCCGGGTCCGGGCATCGCCGCCATCGTGGCCCGGGTGCTGGGACGTGGGCCGAAGGGTGCGGTGGCGTTCAGCATCGGCGTCGCTTTGGGCGACGTGGTCTGGCTGTCCTTTGCCATCCTGGGGCTCGCCGCCCTCGCGCAGACCTTCCACGGAGTGTTCCTGGCCATCAAATATTTGGGAGCGGCCTATCTCCTGTACATCGCCTATAAGATTTGGACCGCTCCCGTGGTGGCCCAGGACATCAAGACCGATGCGCGTGCGGAGCACCCGTTGAAGCTTCTTATCGGCGGGATTGCCCTCACCCTGGGCAACCCGAAGGTCATGGTGTTCTACCTGGCGCTCCTGCCCACCTTCCTCGACCTGACCCGGATTACGCTCCTGGGCTTCACCGAACTTGTCCTGGCGACCCTGACGGTGCTCGGCGTGGTTTTCGCCGGCTACATCGCGCTCGCCGCCCGCGCCCGCCGGCTCTTCACCAGCCCGCGGGCGATCCGCATCCTCAACCGGACCACGGGCACCGTCATGGCGGGAGCGGCGGCGGCTGTTGCGGCGCGCTGAGCGCCATCAGCGCCTGAGGCAAGGAACCGCCCCTCCAGGCACCCTGATTCGGCAGTTTTTGGTGGATTTTCCGCCTGTTTTCACGCGCGCGTATGCGCGTGGGGGTGAAATTTCAACCATTCGCACCTAAATAACTGATCTGACGAATCAAACCCTGAGCGCACGCCTCCCCCCTTTTTGCTGCGCTCCGAAGGATCCCAAATGGCCGAACCTGCTATCAACGTGAATGCCGACGCTTATGGCGCTGAATCGATCAAGGTGCTCAAGGGCCTTGATGCGGTGCGCAAGCGGCCGGGCATGTATATCGGCGATACCGACGACGGCTCGGGCCTCCACCACATGGTCTACGAGGTGGTGGACAACGCCATCGACGAGGCGCTCGCCGGTCACGCAACGGAAGTCACGGTCACGCTCAACGCCGACGGCTCGGTGACCGTCACCGACAACGGCCGTGGTATCCCCACCGACATCCACAAGGGCGAAGGCATCTCGGCGGCCGAGGTCATCATGACCCAGCTGCATGCGGGCGGTAAGTTCGACCAGAACTCCTACAAGGTCTCCGGCGGTCTGCACGGCGTGGGCGTCTCGGTGGTGAACGCGCTCTCGAGCTGGCTCAAGCTGCGCATCTACCGCAACGGCAAGGCCCACGAAATCGAGTTCAAGCACGGCAATGCGGTCGCGCCCCTCGCGGTCGTCGGCGACGCCGAAGGCAAGCGCGGCACGGAAGTGACCTTCCTGGCCTCCACGGAAACCTTCACCATGGTGGAGTACGATTACAACACCCTGGAGCACCGCCTGCGCGAACTGGCGTTCCTGAACTCCGGCGTGCGCATCATCCTCACCGATAAGCGCCATGCGGAGCACAAGCGCGAGGAGCTGATGTACGAGGGCGGCGTCGAAGCCTTCGTGCGCTATCTCGACCGCGCCAAGACCCCGCTGATCCAGCAGCCGGTGATGATCCGTGCCGAGAGGGACAATATCGGCGTCGAGGTGGCCCTGTGGTGGAACGACTCCTACCACGAGAACGTGCTCTGCTTCACCAACAACATCCCGCAGCGGGATGGCGGCACGCATCTCGCGGGCTTCCGCGCGGCGCTCACCCGCCAGGTGAACGGCTATGCGGAATCCTCGGGCCTCACGAAGAAGGAAAAGGTTTCGCTCACCGGCGACGATTGCCGCGAGGGCCTGACCGCCGTCGTGTCCGTGAAGGTGCCGGATCCGAAGTTCTCCTCGCAGACCAAGGACAAGCTCGTCTCGTCCGAGGTGCGTCCCGCCGTCGAGAACGTGGTCAACGAGGCCCTGAACAACTGGCTTGAGGAGCATCCTCAGGAGGCCCGCACTCTCGTCGGCAAGGTGGTGGAAGCCGCCGCCGCCCGCGAGGCCGCCCGCAAGGCGCGTGAGCTCACCCGCCGGAAAGGAGCGCTCGACATCGCGTCTCTGCCCGGCAAGCTCGCCGACTGCCAGGAGCGCGACCCGTCGAAGTGCGAAATCCTCCTCGTCGAGGGCGACTCGGCCGGCGGCTCCGCTAAGCAGGGCCGCGACCGCTCCTTCCAGGCGGTGCTGCCCTTGCGCGGAAAAATCCTCAACGTGGAGCGCGCGCGCTTCGACAAGATGTTGGGCAGCCAGGAGATCGGCACGCTGATCACCGCGCTCGGTACCGGCATCGGCCGCGAGGAGTTCAACCTCGACAAGCTGCGCTACCACCGCATCATCATCATGACGGACGCGGACGTGGACGGCTCGCACATCCGCACCCTGCTGCTCACCTTCTTCTTCCGGCAGATGCCGGAGCTGATCGAGCGCGGGCACCTCTACATCGCGCAGCCGCCGCTCTACAAGGCGACCCGCGGCAAGCAGTCCATCTACCTGAAGGACGAGCGCGCGCTGGAGGACTTCCTCATCGACGCCGGCATCGAGGGCGCATCCCTGCGGCTTGAGACCGGCGTGGAGTTCCATGGCGACCAGTTGAAGGGTCTGATCGACGAGGCCCGTCTCGTGCGGCAGGTCCTGAACAACCTGCATACGCGCTACAACCGCAAGGCCGTCGAGCAGGCGGCGATCGCCGGCGCGCTGCGTCCCGACGTGGTGGAGGATCCCGACAAGGGTCCGGCCGCTGCCGCCTATATCGCGCAGCGCCTCGACGCGATTTCGGAAGACCTGGAGCGCGGCTGGACCGGCGAGGTGCGCGAAGGCGGTTATGTCTTCTCCCGCACGGTGCGCGGCGTGACGCAGCACGCCGTTCTCGACCAGGCCCTGATCGCAAGCCAGGAGGCCAAGAAGCTCGACGAGCGCGCCACCTCCCTGCAGGATGTCTACGCCAAGCCCGCGAAGCTGGTGCGCAAGAACGACGAGATGCAGATCGACGGTCCGCTCTCGCTGTTCAATGCGGTGATCGCCTATGGCCGCAAGGGCCTTCAGCTCCAGCGCTACAAGGGCCTCGGCGAGATGACCGCCCAGCAGCTCTGGGAGACGACGCTGGACCGTGACGTGCGTTCGCTGCTGCAGGTGAAGGTGAAGGACACCACCGACGCCGACGACCTTTTCGTCAAGCTCATGGGCGACGTGGTGGAGCCCCGCCGCGAGTTCATCCAGGAGAACGCCCTGTCGGTGGCGAACCTGGACGTCTGATCCTATTCCAATGCCAATCATGAAAGGCGGAGCAGTCGAAAGCTGCTCCGCCTTTTTCGTTTTGCGCCAAAGTGCCTCGGCAAAAATTTCGCTTAGGTTTCAACGTAAATGCCGTTGCGGAAGGAATCCCTTAACTGATCTGTCCGAAAGATGTCGTGGGACACGGCAGGACAGGGTAAGGCTCGACGCCCATGATGTATGTTCGGCGAACAGCCGCGATGCTGGCCATGCGCCATCGATCGCTCCGGCAGCAGGTGACCCTGCTGGTCGGCCTCCTGTGCTTCGCGCTCGTCTGCATCGTTGCGGCCGGCGCTGCCTATATCGCGCAAGGCCGGGTCCGCGGCATTGTCATGGCCCATGAGGCGCAACAGGCTGCCGTAATCGCGAACATCCTGGACCGGGGCATGTTCGAGCGCTACCGGGAGGCCCGCAACCTCGCCGCGATGCCGGCTCTGAAGGCGATCTGGACCGGAGAGCCCACAGGCATCCGCCAAACGCTCGAGCGGATCCAGGCCTCCTACCCGGATTATGCCTGGATCGGATATGTCACGCCCGATGGAACGGTGCAGGCCGCAACGCAGGGCATGCTGGAAGGCCAGTCCGTGCAGGCGCGGCCCTGGTTCCAGGACGGGCTCAAAGGGCCTGCCGTCGGCGACGTGCACGAGGCGAAGCTCCTGGCCAAGCTCCTCGGCCCTGCGCCGAACAACGAGCCTTTCCGTTTCGTCGATGTCGCCGCTCCGGTTCGCGACGATGCAGGTCGTGTCATCGGGGTGATCGGCGTTCATCTGAGCTGGACATGGGCCGACGAGACACGCCAGTCGCTCCTCGGCAGCCAGTCCGAGGCCGGTGGGAGATCACTCTGGATTCTCTCCTCCGATGGAACGATGCTTCTCGGACCACAGATCGGCAGCAAGCCCTTCCCGGAGCAGCAGGTGCTGCTCATGCGCCGGGCAAAGACCGGCGCTTTCGAGGATGAAGCGGGCACAGAGCCCATGCTCACGGGCTTTGCCGCGGCGGAAGGCTACCGGGACTATCCGGGGCTCGGCTGGATCGTCGTGTCGCGCCAGCCGGACAGCATCGCGTTTGCGGCAACGAGAGGGATCGTCTGGATGATCATGGGGCTGGGCTGCGCCATCGCGGCCATCGGGCTGGTCTGCGCCCTCTTCATCGCCAGAGGCGTGGTTCGTCCCCTGCAGACGATCATCGCAGCCGCCAACCGCATCGGCCGCGATCCGGCCATCACCCAGCTGCCGCGCGTGACGGGATCGCTGGAGATCGTGCAGCTCTCCTCGGCGCTGCGCTCCCTCCTGCGCAGAGCCGGCGCAGCGGAACAGCAGGTGATCGAAACCTCGTCCCAGCATGCAAAGGACGTCTCCACGCTTCGTCATCTGGCTGAAACGGACGCGCTATCCGGGCTCCTCAACCGCCGGGGCTTCAGCCTTCTCGCCGATGACGCGTTCAGCCTCTACCGGCGCTATGAGCGTCCTCTTGCCGTGCTGATCCTCGACATCGATCTCTTCAAGAGCGTCAACGATACCTATGGCCATGTCGCCGGAGACACAGTGATCCGGTCGGTGGCAACGGCTTTGACCAAAGCCCTTCGCACCTCCGACAAGGTGGCCCGGTTCGGCGGCGAAGAATTCGTCGTTCTCGTGCATGAGGTGGATGCGGCCGGGATCATCACGGTCGCGCAGAATCTGCGCCGGGCCGTCGAGGCGCTCACCATCGAGCATCAGGACCATCGGATTGCCGTGACGGTGAGCGTCGGTGGCGCCATGGCCCGCCGCAGCGACGAGGACGTTCAGGAGGTAATCGAGAGAGCGGACTCGGCGCTCTACCGGGCCAAGGCGGCCGGCCGCAACCGCGTGGTCATCGACGGCATGCAGATCCAGCTTGCCACGGCCGTCGCCTGACGGGATCCTGCGAGCGTTCAGGCTTGCGTCGCCGGACGCAGATTTCAGGCATCGTTGTAGGCTTTCTCCAGCTGGTCGACGTCGAGCTTGATCATCAGCAGCATCGCCTCCGTGACGCGCTGCACCTTTGCGGGGTTCTTGTCCTTCATCATGACGCCGAGCACCGCCGGCACGATCTGCCAGGAGACGCCGTAGCGGTCCGTAACCCAGCCGCATTGCATCGGCGTGCCGCCGTCGCAGAGCGCATCCCAGAGCCGGTCAATCTCCGCCTGATCGTTGCAGCTCACGAACAGCGACATGGCCGGCGTGAACTGAAAATACGGACCGCCGTTCAGCGCCATGTAGCTCTCGCCTGCCAGCGTGAACTCCACCAGCATCGTGTCCCCAGGCTTTCCGCCAGGGGCCTCGACGGTGTAGGGCAGCACGGCATCGATGCGTGAATCCGGAAGCAGCGAAACGTAGAACCGCGCGGCCTCCTCGGCTTTTCCATCAAACCACAGGCAAGGGGCAATCTTGGACACGGAATGATCCTTCCACGTGATTGGTGAGATGATCGAACGCTAGCGCAGCAGCGCTCGGATACGCGGATCGCGCAACCAGAGCCCGGTCCACAGGGCGATGCCCATATAGACGCCGAACAGGCTGTGGCTGAACAGCGGAGAGCCGACCCGCACATGGGTGGCGACCGCGCCGCCGAGATAGGCGGTGATCAGGAGCGCGCCCAGGAATGCCGTTCGCGGATAAGCATAGAGAAGGGTGGAGACGATGAGCACGATGCCGAGAGCACGCCAGGTCACGGGATCCGTCGGCCAGCCAAGCGGGATCACCGTGTCGATCGCCACCTGAAGCGGCACCAGCTTGATGGTACCGTCGAACAGCAGGAAGAGAACGACAAGGCCGCTCAAGGCTCGTCCGGTCCAGACAAGGCCGCTGCTCGTGGGAGCGGCCCCTGCCGTTGCTGCGTGTGAGATCGTGGTCATTCGTTCCTCTTCCCTTTTACCCGGCAGCAGCCGACGGGATGTCAGCGGCTTGCCAGCTTTTCGCTTGTCCGATCGTGCAGTTCGGAGACCTCGGGCGTCATGGCCTCTGCAAAATCCGCCATTTCATAGAACGGGCGGATCTCGATCTCGCTCGGGCCGGGCATGGGATTAGGGCAGCGCTTCACCCACTCGACTGCTTCGGCCATGTCCTTGACCTCCCAGAGCCAGTAGCCGGCAACCAGCTCATTGGTCTGGGCGAAGGGTCCGTCGATGACCCTGCGGTCCGGGCCGTCGAAGGCCACTCGCTTGCCTTGAGATGAAGGCTTCAGCCCGTCGCCAGCCCGCATGATGCCGGCATTGACCAGCTCCTCGTTGAACTTGCCCATAGCCTCGAATAGCTCGGTCGAGGGCATGATGCCCGCCTCGCTGTCCTTCGTCGCCTTCACCAGAACCATCACGCGCATCGTCGTCTCCCTTGTGTTCCACGCAGGTCCCTTCGGCCTGCCGGTTTTTGCCTTAGTCCGTTGACCGTCAGGCCGGTGCCATCTCGCCCATGGCTTCCTTGGCCGCCTCAAGGTCCATCCACATCACTTCCCAGATGTGACCATCGAGATCCTCGAAGCTGCGGCCATACATGAAGCCGTAATCCTGCTTCGGGCCGATATCGACTGCGCCGCCGGCTGCTTCGGCTTTGGCGAGTGTCCCATCGACATCATCGCGGCTGTCGGCGGACATGCAGATCAGAACCTCCGTGGTCTCCCGCGCATTCGCGATTGTCTTCGGCGTGAACTGGCGGAACTTGTCGTGGGTCAGGAGCATCACGTGGATGGTCTCGGAAAAGACCATGCAGGCGGCGGTGTGGTCGGTGAACTGTTCATTCTTCACCGCACCCAGGGCCTCGTAGAAGGCGATGGATTTCGGCAGGTCGCTGACAGGCAGGTTGATGAAGATCAGCTTGGACATGGGTCTCTCCCTTGGGTGTTTTGACATTGATTCCACGTTCAGTTATAAATAGCAACTATGAAGTTAGAAAAAATAACTCAATTGCCGAACACCCGCTCCAAGCGCCACTACGAGGACGCTTGCGCGGCGGCTCACGCCCTCGACCTTGTGGGCGAGCGCTGGGCGCTTCTGGTGATCCGCGAGCTCATGATGGGGCCGAAACGTTTCAGCGACCTGCGCGAGAGCCTGCCGGGGATCAGCGCCAATGTGCTCACCCAGCGGCTCGAAGGCCTTGAGGCCGCAGGGGTTCTGGTACGGCGCAAGCTGCCGCCGCCCGCTTCCACCCAGGTCTATGAACTCACGGAATGGGGCTACGAGAGCGAGCCGATCTTTCAGGCGCTCGGCCGGTGGGCGGCGCGCTCACCCCGGCATGACCCGACCCTGCCGTTCAGCACCGCATCCTTCCTGCTGTCGCTGAGAACGATGCTCGATTCCAAGCGAGCGGAGGGCCTGGAGGCGCGGGTGGGCTTCCGCCTCGGCGAGGAGACATTTCTGGCGCAGCTAGCGGGTGGAAGAATCGAGATCAGCCGCAGCGCTCTTCAGGGTGCCGACCTGATTTTAACCGGCACACCGCCGGTGCTGGCAGGTGCGATCTACGGAGGTCAGCCGCTGGAGGCGCTTGAGAAGGCAGGGGCCTTGCAGATCGAGGGCGACCGCGCCCTTGCTCGGCACTTCATCGGCCTGTTCCCTTTGCCTCCGAAAGCTTCAATCCCGGCCTAGCGCAGCGTCTCGTCGAACAGGGTAAGCAGGCGCTTCCAATGGCGCTCGGCGCCGCGCTCGTCATAGACCCTGTTGTCCGGAACGGCCCAGCCATGGGCCATGCCGACATAGTTCTCGATCACGTGGTCGATCTCGGCCCGGCGCAGGGCCTCGGCCAGGCGCGCCGACTGCTCGGGCGGGAAACTCTCGTCAACGCCGGCACTGCCCACATAAACCCGGCCCTTGATCGTCGCCACGTTCAGGTGCGGGCTGTCGGGCGCCTCGCTGGCAAGACGCCCGCCGTGGAAGCTCGCCGCAGCGGCGATGCGGTCCGGATAGGCCGCCGCCGCGTTGATGGCGCGGCTGCCGCCCATGCAATAGCCGACGGTGCCGATCCGACCCGAGGCTCCGCCTCGCGTCAACGCCTCCAGGAAGGCTGCGCTGTCGCGCCGGGTCATGTCCTGGGTCGTGTCGCTGATCATGCTCCGCAGCTTTGTGCGGGTGGGCTCTTCGCTGAAGGCGGTCTTGGCATCAAGGGGGCCATAATCGCCGTAGCGGTAGAAGAGATCGGGCAGCAGAACCACATAGCCCTCACCCGCCAAGCGCTCGGCCATGGCATCGAGCGCAGGACGAGGCCCGAAGGCATCCATATAGAGGATCACGCCGGGAATCTCCGACGCGGGCCGGCGGCTCGGGTGAAACAGGCCGGCCTTGGCGGTTCCATCCTGGGTCTTGATCGCGATGTCCTGCTTCGCCATGTCCGTCTCCCATCGAGCCTGTCGCGGAACCGCTGCCGCCTGCATGCGTTCCCTGCCCTCTCCTATGCCCGCATGGGAGCACACTTTCAAATCCGGCAGCGCCGGCGGGCTTTTCTTACCAGGGCAATCACATGACTGCGTCGTCAAAGCTCGGACAGGATCAGCCGCTCGTTCTCGTGCTCGGCGGCGGCAACGCGCTGGGCTCCTACCTCGCGGGCGCCTACGAACAGCTGCAGCAACGGCGGATCGAGCCGCAATGGATTGTCGGCGGGTCCATCGGGGCCGTTACAGGAGCCATCATCGCCGGCAACGCGCCGGAGGACCGCCTGCCGCGGCTCAAAGAATTCTGGGACGAGGCGATGATCAGCACGCCGGGCCTGCTCGGGCGCGGCACGAAGATCCGGCACACCTACAACGAGCTGCACACGATCACGGCGCTCCTGTTCGGCCGGCCCGGCCTGTTCGGGCACCGTTTTCCCGGCATGCTGTCCATGCTGCCCTGGATGCCGGGCGATGTGGCGCTCTACGATCATAGACCTCTTCAGCAGACGCTGGAGCGGCTCGTCGATTTCGACCGGCTGAACCGGGCGGACATTCGCCTGACCATCGGCTGCGTCGATCTCGAAAGCGGCGAGGATGTTCTCTTCGACAACACCCGCGACACGCTCACGCCCGAGCACTTTCTGGCGAGCGCCGCCATCACGCCGGTCTTCCCGCCGGTCGAGATCGGCGGGCGTCTGCTCTGCGATCCGGGCTACACCAACAACCTGCCCATCGAGGTGCCATTCGCGGAGCCGCGAGGTGAAGATTTCACCTGCATCGCCGTCGAGCTGTTCAGCCTGCACGCCTCGCGTCCGGCTTCGCTCGATTCGGCCGCGGAGCGGGCCAACGACATGATCTTCGCAAGTCCCACGCACCGGGCCCTGAAGGGGCTCAAGCGGGAGTACGCCTTGCGTGAACAGCTGGAGCCTGACGGTCCCCAGGCCACGCTGTTGCACTTGGCCTACTTTGCGGGAAGCGACGAGCGGGCGGGAAAAACCTTCGACTACTCGCCGTCCTCGATCCGTGACCGCTGGGCTGCCGGACAGCGCGACATGGACAAGAGCCTCGCCCTCCTGGATAGCGCTCCCGCTGAGCGGCACCGCTTCCGCTACCTGGCTCTGAGCCCGGAGCAGGAGGCCGCTTCGGCCGAAGCCGGGGCAGTCGCAGCCCGAGCGTGAACGGTCAGGGTCCGCCGGCGAGCGACCCCACCACCGCCATGGTGAGTTCGTCGAGATTGACCCGGCCCTCGATGGTGATCGTCTCGTCTTCGCCCGTCCTGACACGCAGGCCCTGCTCGCCGGCCTCGGACTGGCGCTTCAGCTCCGCGATAATGGCCTCGCGCACGTGATCCTCGATGTTCATCGCAGTCTCCGTTCGAATGACATCATCCGGCTGTCGAACGTCGGCGCTGACAGCCCTGTTCCACATCGGCTGCCGGTGCTCAGTCTGTGGCCTTGTTCGCCTTGAGCATTTTGAATGCCTCGGCCTCCATGGTGCCGCGCTCGTTGTTGCAGGCGGAGCAGGCCAGGACGAGGTTGTCGCGGGTGAGCGGGCCGCCGTAGGATCTTGGGAACACATGGTCGAGGGTCGCAAGATCCGGGGCGCGTTTCACCCCCGGACCGGGACGGCGCGCCGGGATACCGCAATAGACGCAGCACCCTCCGTCGCGGGCATAAACATCCTCGAAGAGCTTGAGGCGCTGCGCGGCTTTCATGGGGTTGGAGTACTCTTCGTTGTGTTGCGATTGTCGTGTGGAACCACGCGCAAGCCGGGTGGTTGCTCCTGCAATCACAGGAGCAACCACCATGGTAGACACCCGCCGCAGGAACCGGAACCCCTTCGACGACGACAACGGCTACGGTGACGTGCCCCAGGGCGCCGTGGGTTTCCGCGGCGAGGGCCGAGAGTATCCGGGCGGCTACGGCAGCGATGCCAACGCGTTTTCCGGAGGCGTGATCGACGACGGGCGGGGTGGCCCGCGCGATGACGAGGGCTTCGACCCAGGCTACAGCCGGTCCCGCTCCGGGTATGGCGCCTTCGGCGACCGCGATCCCAACGATGCCGATGTCCGCTCCGGTCGGAATGAGGGCCAGGCCGGCGCAGGCCGGCATCGCGGCCGCGGCCCCAAGGGCTACCGGCGGTCGGACGAGCGCATCCACGAGGATGTATGCGAGCGCCTGACGGAGGATCCGTTGATCGACGCCTCGAACATCGAAGTTCTCGTGAAGGACGGCGAGATCACCCTCAACGGCACCGTCATGAGCCGTGGCCTCAAGCGCCGCGCCGAGGATCTGGTCGAGCTCGCCTCCGGCGTTTCGCACGTTCAGAACAATCTTCGCGTGCAGGGTGTCTGAACCCCGTGGCAGCCCTGCTTCATCAGGGCTGCCATTTTCGTGTCATGACGCAAACGGCGAGCTGTCGTAGCGGTGCAGCAGGCTCTCGACGTCGCGATAGACCGCGATGCAGCCTGCATCCTTCAGGGCCTGCTCCGAAAAGCCGCCGGACAAAACTCCGATGGATTTCATCCCCGCCTTGCGCGCAGCCTCCGCATCATAGGGCGTATCGCCGATCACCACGGCCTCTTCAGGCGTGAGCGGTGCAAGCTTCGCGAGCGCAGCCTCGAAGATGTCCGGAAACGGTTTCGAGCGCTCCGCATCGTCCGACGAGGTCGCCGAGTCGATAAGATCGGCGATGCCGGCAATCCCCTTGTATTGCTCGACCTCATCCGCACTGCCCGACGACGCCAGCACCGCTTTCTGCCCTGCCGCGCGGACGCGCTCAAAAAGCTCCCGGACAGCGGGAAAGGCGCGCACCTGATGCAGGTACTCGCGCTTGAAGAGTTCCGCGCGGAAGCCCTTGATGGCGTCGCCCCGCTGCTCGATCACCTCAGGCGGCAGAAGCCCGTGCAGGATCTGATCGCCGCCCTTGCCGATCTGCGAGCGCAAATCCTGAAACGCAATCTCGAATCCAAAATGCTTGAGAGCTCTCACCCAGGCTTCCGCGTGAAGGTCGACGGTGTCGATGAGCGTGCCGTCGATGTCGAAGATAGCTGCTTTGATCATCATTTCTCCAAGTGCCGGAGAACTGCACTCCCCGTTGAGGCGGGCCAGCCGCTCCTCACGGCACCTCAGGCTGAGGCATCGGGTGAATGGCCGGCCTGTCCGACTCAGGCGGCTGTTCCGGCAGGGATGAGGGAACGCCGGTCGGAGTGGATGGTGCCGGCGTCTCCGGCGGGATCGGCATCACGGGCAAAGGCTCCGTCGGGGGCGGCTTGGGATAGAACTCGTCCGGCTGCGGATGGCTGCTGATGCGGTGTGGGGCCAAGACGCTCTCCCTGGATCTGCTTCTGACAACCGTTCAGCTCGGACAAAGGTTCTCCTGCGGACCGGTCCAAACCCGCGTGGCCGGTCAGACTTGCGAAACCATAGGCAAGCCCTTGGCTTGACCTTACGTCCATTTGAGGCCACGACGGCTAGGTGGAACAACGAGCCGGAAGAATCATGCGCACAGCCCGATCCCTTGCCTTCCTCGCCTTCCTCGCCACTGGGTCGACCCTGGCCCAGGCAGCGGACCCCGTGTTCTCGCCTGAACCCATCCAGAGCTCCTCGGGCTGGATCGTCACGGTCAAGGGCAACCTGCGGGCAGGGCCGTCCTATCCCGGCTCGGATGATTTCAGCTTCATTGGCTATCCGTCCTTGAGCTTCCGCCGGGCGGGAACGGTCGAGCGCTTCAGCGCTCCCGACGACGGCCTGAGCTTCTCGTTGCTCGACGACTCGGCTTTCCGCGTCGGCGTGGTCGGTCGCTTCGTGGGCGGACGCTACTACGAGGACAACCGGGAACTCGTCGGCCTCGACAAGATCGACTGGGCGGTGGAGCCCGGCGTGTTCGTGGAATACTGGCCCCTGGAGTTCCTGCGCGCCCGCGCCGAGATCCGGCGTGGCTTTGGCGGGCATGAGGGCTTCGTGGCCGATTTCGGTCTCGACGCGGTGCAGCGTTTCGGCGCCGTTACCTTGTCCCTCGGTCCCAGGCTGTCGCTGGGCGACGGCGAATTCACCCGCACCTATTTCGGCGTGACGCCCGAGGAGGCGGCGCTCAACGGCCAGGTGACGGCCTACCGTCCTTCCGGTGGCATCACGTCCGTCGGCGCGACCGGCGCCGTCAGCTACGACTGGTCGCCGCAATGGTCGACCACCGCCTTCGTCACCTATAAGCATCTCGTGAGCGATGCCGCCGACAGCCCCATCGTCGAGCGCTTCGGTTCCGAGCATCAGGTCGGCGTGGGGCTCACCGTGTCGTACTCGTTCGGCTACACGCCCTGATCGTCTGGAGATGTTTCCACTTGCGTGGAATCATCTCTCTTCTTTGGTTTGCCGAGTTTTTGACGGCGAACCGGAGCCACTTCGCCGAAAAATGCTCCAGAACTGCCCGCAGATAAAAAAGCCGCCCGAGGGGCGGCTTTTTTGCTCGTTGATCGACAGCTCTCAGGCCGCGATACTCTCTCGGGATGCGGCGGTTTCGCCGCGGTAGATGCAGCCTTCCGAGGAGCCCGCCATGCCGCGCTTGAGCTCGACCTCTTCCAGCCCTGGGAAGCGTTCCTTCACCAGCTTCCAGATATACGTGGTGACGTTCTCCAGCGAGGCGATGCCGATGGCAGGATTGAGATCAAGGTTGCCGTGATCGAGGCCCGATCCATGCTTGCCTTTGATCTCCTCGATGTAGTTCTCTACGTCGTAGAGATTCACCGGCCACCCATACACGTCATCGACAGGTCCACCGAAGGTGAGCTTGACGATGAAGGTATGGCCATGCAGCCCGGAATACGGAGCTACCGAATGAGCAGCTTCGAATGTGAACTCACAATATGTCTTCATTCAACTTGCTCCAGCGATGGTCGGTCAGGGCGCTCTCTCAAGAGCACCACCTGCATGCAGATCATGATGAAATCATACCTAACATAGTTCGAGGGGCTCACCAACAAGACCGGGCGATCTCAGGCTACCTTCACCGCGTGCTTGAGCGCGGCCAGTGTATGCACCAGGTCCCGTGCTGGCATCGGGCGGCCGAAATAATAGCCTTGAGCATCGGTGCAGCCGGCCGCTTGGATCTGGCGCAGCTGCTCTTCCGTCTCGATGCCTTCGGCCACGGTCGGCATGCCGAGGCTGCTGCCCAGATTAGCCACGGACTGCACGATAGCGAGACAATCCGCCCGCTGGGACATTTCCCGTACGAAGGACTGGTCGATCTTGATCTTGTCGAACGGGAAGCTGCGCAGGTAGCTCAGCGACGAATAGCCGGTGCCGAAATCGTCCATGGCGATGCGCACGCCGAGGCGGCGCAGATCATGCAGCATCGAGACGGTTGCCTCGTTGTCCTGCAGCAGCACCGATTCGGTGATCTCCAGCTCCAGCCGGCTCGGGGCGAGACCCGATGATGCCAGGGCACGGCTGACGCTCTGCACCAATCCCCGGCTGCGGAACTGCACGGGTGAAAGGTTGACCGCCACATGGATGTTACGCGGCCACTTTATCGCTTCTCGGCAGGCCTGCTCGAGGATCCAGTCGCCCAGGGGCACGATGAGACCCGTGTCCTCGATCACCGGGATGAACTCGGCGGGCGGAACGAGTCCGCGCTCCGGATGGTGCCAGCGCAGGAGTGCCTCGTAGCCTCCGATCTCATTGTCGCTGATGTTGATCTGCGGCTGGTAGAACAATTCGAACTCACCGTTGGTCGCGGCCTTGCGCAGATCGACCTCGAGCACGCGGCGGGCCTGAAGCTGCACGTCCATCTCCTGCTCGAAGAAGCGGAACGTGCCGCGCCCGTCGGCCTTGGCGTGATAGAGAGCCATGTCCGCATGCTTCAGGATCTGGCTTGGGGTGACATGGCCTTGAGCCAGCGCGATTCCGATGCTGGTGCCGATGAAGATCTCCTGGCCGTTGACGCTGAACGGCGCACGCATTGCTTCCACGATGCGGGCCGCGAGAGCCGCGCTCTCGCCCGGCTTGCTGATCCCGGTCTGCAGGATTGCGAACTCGTCGCCGCCGAAACGGGAGATGAGGTTTCTCACCTGACCTTCATGCGCAGGGATGCAGTCCCGCAGGCGCTCGGCGACCGCCTTGAGCAGTTCGTCTCCCGTCTCGTGGCCGAAGGAGTCGTTGACGTCCTTGAAGTGATCCAGATCCAGATAGGAAACGGCAATGGTGCGCCCCTGCGGTTTCAAGCCGGCGAGGGCCTGCTCCAGCTGGTTGCGGAGCACCACGCGGTTGGGAAGGCCCGTCAATGCATCCTGATGAGCAAGGGCATGGAGCTCCTGATGAGCGCTCGCCAGCAGGCGGTTGTGCCTGTCGAGAAGCAGGATCAGGATGACGCCCACCAGGATCAGGCTTGCGGCAATGCCGGAGAAGGCCCAATGCAGGCGGATGAGTTCGTGCTGATCCTTCTGGACAAGCGCGGCGCCGTGGTTGTGCGCAGCCGATGCCAATTGTGAAAGCGGAGCCTCAAGCGGAGCCAGGATCTGGAGCGCCTCTTGTGCGCCCTGCGGACGTTGATCGAGATCGTCGATCAGAGGCTGCACGGCAGCGATCTTGTCCTGGAACTCGCGAAGGGTGGCTCTGTGTTCCGGATTGCTCTGGAGGAGGTCCTTGAAGCTGCCCTCGTTCAGGATCTGCGCTCTGCCACGAAGAATCTCGTAGCGCAGTTCCACCTCTTCCCTGCCGACCCCGCTGCCGGAATTGGTGAAATCGGCCAAGCGATGTTCGAGCCTCATGAACTCGGAGGTCGCCTGGCCGGCTTCCCAGGCAGGGTTATAGAGAGAGATCTGTCGAAGGGTTCCCTGGCGCTGCACGACGAGCACGGAGATGTAGACAGCGGCGACCAGGAATGCACCGATGACGACAGCAATGACCGTTTTGAATGTGCGCAGCGACAAAGGCGACCTCCGGACCCTGCCAGGCCCTGCTATCTCACGTCGATCTTCGCGACCTGCCAGGCAGACCGCGCGTAATAGGTCTGGGTCTGCAGGTCGGGATTGCTGTCGTATGGATAGATGATGAACAGGGGGCCCTTGTCGCGCACGGGCATGTACTCTCCGTTACGCTTGATGGCGAGGATCGCATTATACTTCCCGAAATCCGCCATCGGGATCTCGGTGCTGTAATCGTTGAGCGCCACCACCACGACCCGCTGGCCGTTCGCGCCGACAAGCTTCATCAGCTTGTCCATGGGGACGCCCTCGAACTTCACCTTGCCCTCATGCCAGGGCGTCGTGGTCTCGATCGTCACCAAGCCCATGGATTCCAGCATCTGACGGTCAAACTGCGCCGTGTTGTCCTTGTTGGTCACGGAGATCTTGCCCGAGATCGTCAGGATCGGCCTGTCGGTCGGCATGGCCAGAGAAGCCGCATATGCGGCGCCCACGAAGGCGGTCAGAGCAAGCAGCGCTGCCACCAAGCCGGTCTTCACCTTGGCGCGAAACATGGGAAACCCCTACACAAGAAGTAATGTAAACACATGAAACGGATTAACTTAAGCAAAGTCTTACACAACTCTACAACGGAAGCAAAAAAACAATGATAACAATATTACGATTGATGAAGTCTTACTTCCGGAAGCCCTGACCTTGTACACGCATCCGCAGCCGATCGCTTGAGACGCAACGCCGCAAAAGGCGGTTGCCTCCCTCAAAAAGAGAGCCGCCCTGAGAAGGCCAGGGCGGCTCGCAGCATTCGATGAAACTGGTGGAACCCAGGCTCTAAAGCGGCTTGAGTCCTGCCTCGATCTCAGCCCGGCGCGGCTCCAGGAAGGGCGGAAGGGCGAGGCGCTCGCCGAGCTTGTCCATGGGCTCGTCGGTGGCAAAGCCTGGCCCGTCGGTGGCGATCTCGAACAGGATGCCGTTGGGCTCGCGGAAATAGAGACTGCGGAAGTAATAGCGATCCACCGGGCCGCTCGACGGCGCCCGCAACGATTGCAGGCGCTCCCAGCATTCCTGGTAGGTTTGCTCGTTCGGCGTGCGGAAGGCCACGTGGTGCACGCCGCCCGCACCCTGACGAGCCGGCGCGAGGCCCGGCTCCACGGCCACATGCAGCTCTGCGCCGGCGCCGCCTTCGCCCATGGCGAACACATGCACCGGCGTATCGCCGACGCGATACTCTCGAGCCGCCCGCATATCCATGGCCTCGGTAAGCACGCGGGCCGTGCGCTCCAGCTTCGGAACGCTGATCCGGATCGGGCCGAGGCCGCGGATCTGGTGCTCGACCGGCACGGGGCTGTGCTCCCACGGATGAGCCTCCCCCTGCCCGCCATCGTCGACGAGGCTCAGGCGCTGGCCTTCGAAATCCTCGAAATCGAGGGAAAGGCGGCCGTCGCGCTCGACAACCTCGTCGCTGCGCACATTGAGGCTGTCGAAGCGGTCCTTCCACCAGGCAAGAGCTTTCTCGCCATTCACCCGCAAGGCCGTCTGGGCAATGCTGTGGGTGCCGCGCCGCTCGCGGTCCACCGGCCAGTCGAAGAAGGTGATGTCCGTACCGGGAGACGCCTTCGCATCCGCATAGAACAGGTGGTAGGCGCTCACGTCGTCCTGGTTGACGGTCTTCTTCACGAGCCGCAGGCCCAGGGTCTGGGTGTAGAAGGCGTGATTGCCGCGCGCATCCGCCGTGACGGCAGTCAGATGATGAATTCCGGTCAGCTTCATGGCGCTCTCCATTCCTGTGACGGATAGATAAGCCGGCACTGCTGCGGCGGCGAGACCATCGACCGCCAAGCTGACTTTGCTGAAATGCAAATGCTGAGGTTGTGAACTCATTTTTTGAGAGCCAGAGACCACATCCGCTTCGTCATGGCCGGACTTGATCCGGCCATCCACGTCTTAGAACCTCAACGTCGCAGAAGACGTGGAGCCCCGGGACAAGCCCGGGGATGACGACGAGGGATTTAGGCTGCCTTCGCGCGGAGATCGTCCGGCGTGACATCGTCCGGGATCGGGCAGCGATAGGCGCGCCCGCCGGTGCGCTCCCGCAGCTCCGCCTTGGCGCGGGCGATGAGGTCCGGATTGCGAAGGCAATCGGCGGCGGTGGCCGCCATGGCTTTGGCGGCGAGCACCATGCCCTTATGCGCGGCCGGCAGGTTGCCCTGCGTGACGAGCTGCCAGGTGTGGAACGGGGTGCCGATGGCAAAGCAGGCCGTGTGGCACTGCACGGTCGGCACGATCCAGCTCACGTCGCCCACATCGGTGGTGCCCATCATCACCTCCTCGCGGGCTGGCATGGAGAGAACGCCGTCATGCAGCACCTTGGTCTTCAGGGACATGTCATACGGCTTCACGCTCGCAAGGATCTCCTCTTCGGTCAGCGCTGACTTCTGGAGCTTCTCCGCGAAGGCGACATCCGATTCATCGAACGCGGGCGGGCCGAGGCGGCGCATGTTCTCGAACATGGCCTCCTGCAGCGCCTTGTTCGGCACGACGTTGGAGGTCGCGTCCGTGATCTGCACGGAAACGGAAGTCTCCGTCATCAGCGCCGCGCCTTCCGCGATCTTCTTCACGCGCTCGAACAGGCGCTCGGCGTCGGGCAGGTGCGGCGAGCGTACGAGGTAGAGCGACTCGGCGTAAGCCTGCACCACGTTGGGCGCATCACCGCCGGTGTTGGTGATGGCGTAATGCACGCGGGCGTCGGAGGGCATGTGCTCGCGCATGTAGTTCACGCCCACATTCATGAGCTCCACCGCATCGAGCGCCGAGCGGCCCACATGGGGCGAGACGGCCGCATGCGCGGCCCGGCCCCTGAAGCGGAAATAGGCCTGGATGCAGGCGAGCGACGAGGTGGTCGAGACCTCGTTGATCACGTTCGGGTGCCAGCAGAAGGCGGCATCGAGATCGTCGAACAGGCCGGCGCGGGCCATGAAGGTTTTGCCCGATCCGCTCTCCTCGGCCGGGCAGCCGTAATAACGCACGGTGCCGGCGATGCCCTCCGCTTGAAGCGCATCCTTGAGGGCGACGGCGGCGAGCGCGGATCCCGCTCCGAGGAGGTTGTGGCCGCAGCCATGGCCCGGCGCGCCTCTCACCGTCGGCTTGTGCTCGGCGAAGCCGGACACCTGTGCCAGATCAGGCAGGGCATCGAACTCGCCGAGGATCCCGACGACGGGACCGCCCAAGCCCCATTCGGCCACGAAGGCCGTGGCCATGCCGCCAACATTTGGCGTGATGCGGAATCCCTCGCGTTCCAGGATAGTGATCTGCTCAGCGACCGACCGGTGCTCTTCGAAGGCAAGTTCCGGCATGGCCCAGATGCGGTCGCTCAAGGCGCAGTAATCCTCGGCTTTGGCATCGACGTGGCGGGCAATGACATCAAGGCTCAGGCGGTCGTTATGCATGGTGTGATGAAATCTCGGGATGGTGGGAATGGTGCGACCTTACCCAGGATCGGGTTAGGGTGAAAGGGAGAGGATGCAGGTTGCTCGCATTCCCTCTCCCATGTGGGAGAGGGGCAGGGGTGAGGGAATGACACTTCAACAGCAAGGCACTGTCGTCTCCGTTGCAGCACGGATCCCACAGCCCCTCATTCTTCATCGGCCTGCCCTCACCCCAACCCTCTCCCACCCGGGAGAGGGAGATACGCTGGTTGGTTTACTCAGCCATCCAGTCAGACCATCTATCCCTCAAACCCTCTCGCCCTTGCTCTCCCTGCGTGGCGCCAAGAACCCGCCCGACTGGCGCGACCAGAGGCCCGCATAGAGGCCGTTATTCTCCAGCAGCTCCTCATGCGTTCCCTCTTCCACGATCCGGGCCTCGTCCATGACGATGAGGCGGTCCATGAGCTGCAGGGTCGAGAGGCGGTGCGCGATGGCGATCACCGTTTTGCCCTCCATGAGCGTGGCAAGCGATTCCTGGATCGCCGCCTCGACCTCGGAATCGAGCGCCGAGGTCGCCTCGTCCAGGATCAGGATCGGCGCGTCCTTCAGGATCACGCGGGCAATCGCAATGCGCTGGCGCTGGCCGCCGGAAAGTTTCACGCCGCGCTCGCCCACATGGGCATCGAAGCCGCGCCGCCCGCGCCCGTTGACGAGGCGCTCGATGAAGTCGGTGGCATGAGCCTGGCGCGCGGCCTCGCGCATCGCCTCCTCGCTGGCATCGGGCCGCCCGTAGAGGATGTTCTCGCGGATCGAGCGGTGCAGGAGCGACGTGTCTTGCGTCACCACGGAAATTTTTCCGCGCAGGCTCTCCTCCTGCGCGTCGGCAATGTCATGCCCGTCGATGAGGATGCGGCCCTCTTGCGGCTCGAAGAAGCGCAGCAGCAGGTTGACCAGCGTGGTCTTGCCGACGCCGGAGCGGCCGACGAGGCCGATCTTCTCGCCGGGCCGCAAGGTGAGATCGAGCCGCTCGATGACCGTGTCGCCCTCGCCGTAGGAGAAGCTGACATTCTCGAAGCGGATCTCGCCGCGCGGCACTGTAAGCGGCCTCGCATTGGGCTTGTCCTGCATGGTGAGCGGGCGCGAGATCGTCTTCATGCCCTCTTGCACCGTGCCGAGATTCTCGAAGATGCCCATGACCTCGAAGGCCACCCAGCCGGACATGGAGACGATCTGCGTGGAGAGCAGCAGCGCCGTGGTCATGGTGCCGGCATCGACCCGGTTGGCGCTGAACAGCCACACCGCCACAGTCCCGGTGGCGACCAGGAAAATCGCGTTGAGAATGGTCAGCCCCGCCACGTAGAGGGTGTTGATGCGCTGCTGGCTCATGAAGGCATCGTTGAGCCTATGATAGCCCTCGCTGATGTACTCGTCCTCGTCCTTGCGGCGCCCGAACAGTTTGACCGTCATGATGTTGGTGAAGCTGTCCACCACCTTGCCGGTGACGGCGGAGCGCGCCTCGCTCGACACGCGCGAGCGGGTCTGGATGCGCGGCACGGAAACGCCGAGCAGCGTGGCATAGAGCACGAACCATCCGGCCATCGGAATGGCGAGGCGCCAGTCCTGCGTGCCCAAGAGACCGATGGAGGCCGCGCCGAAGATCAGGATCTGCCAGACCGCGCGTGCCACCGACAGGACCGTCTCGCGCAGGGGCCGGCCCGTCTGCAGCACCCGGTTGGCGATGCGCCCGGCAAAATCCTCCTGGAAGAAGCCGAGAGGCTGGCGCACCACGTGCCAGTAGTTCTGCCAATGCACCATGGTGGTGAAGGAGACGGCAAGCGAGTGGTTGACCAGCAGCCGGAACAGGATCGTGCCCACCGGCCGCACCAGCAGGATGATCGCCGCCATGGCGATGAGCAGCGGCCCGGCCTCGTCGAAAATGCCTTCCGGCGAGGTGGTCGAGAGGGCGTTCACCAGGCGCCCGATGAGCCAGGGAATCAGCGCCTCGAACACGGCAAGCACGAAGCCGAGCGCGAACAGGGCAATGAACAGGCCCTTCGCCTGCCGGATGAAGTGCCAGTAGAAGCCCCACAACGTATCCGGAGGCGATTCCTCCGGCGGCTTCTTTCGGAAATCGATGCGGGTCTCGAAAAAACGGAACATCAGGGCCTGCGTGTGTTTGA
Source organism: Microvirga sp. (assembly GCF_014699075.1). Lineage (GTDB taxonomy): Bacteria > Pseudomonadota > Alphaproteobacteria > Rhizobiales > Beijerinckiaceae > Microvirga. The sequence continues at coordinate 168,736 of NZ_JACXAB010000006.1, forward strand.
GCCCGAATCAACGGGCCGCGGGCCGGAATAGTGCAACATTCTTTGGCTTGAGGGTGGCAGTCGCAGTAAGTTGAAGACCTGTACTAGTAGGCTGGAGTTTCCTAGCGGCATGGTTGCCTCACCGATTCCATGCTCCTATGAGGAAGCCTCCCCCGGTGGGCGGTGCTCATCAGATCTGAGGCGCCTTGAAGGCCAGTAAACGAATGTCGCTGAACCACTCCTTTCATTATTGATCTTGCAGGTCGTTACCTTCCTCCTCCGGGCAGGTTCCTCGACTTCGGCTGTGGGACTGCCGATCTGGCTGCTCTCGCCCTCGCTCATGGGTATGATGCCTACGGCGTGGATACGTTCCTGGGTGTGGGCGACAGCTCGGAAAACCTGAAGATCGCCACTGGAAGGATTGGCTCTCGTGCCTTGGCCATTGATCCGGATCAGCCGATGCCCTTCGAGGATGGCTCCTTCGATATTGTGGCTTCCAATCAGGTCTTCGAGCATGTGTCCGAGCTGGACGGCATCTGCAGCGAGATTGCTCGTGTCACACGTGCTGGCGGACTCCTGCTGGCGCTAATGCCGACCTCGGAAGTCTTATGGGAGGATCACCTGAAGATGCCGTGGGTGCATCGTCTTCCCGTCGGGTCGGAACGGCAGCGCATGCTCATGAAAGCTTTTCGCCGAATGGGCTTCGGCACGGCAGGCATCCGACGATGAATGGCTCAGCAGGGCAGACGCGATCCTGCGCGGGGAGGTGTTCCACCGTCCGGTCAGTGAGTACGTTTCCGCGTTCAGCAAGCATTTCCGGCTGCTCGCCGAGGATGAGCCGGCATGGGCTCGCTACCGGATCGAGCGCCATCCGCTCCTCAAGCGCGGCTCTGCCCTGGCCGAATTGCCAGGCACCGACAGCCTTATGCGGCAAGCCGTGCGCCGAGCGGCGGGAGCCGTTCTCGTGCTGCAACGCCTGGCGTAACGAACCCTACCCCACCGCGAACAGATCCCGCGTCTCCGGTCCTTGCGGCTCCTCGAAGGCGTTCGGGTCGCCGGGGGCGGTTTCCCAGCCGAGATCGGGGAGCGCGATGATGCGCAGGCCGCGCGGGTCGTTGCGGGTCACGACGATGTTGCGGCTTTCCATATAGGCGATGAGGCGCCGCGCCCGGCCGGGCGAGCGGCTGCCGCAGGCGCGGGCAATCTCGCCGTCCGGCGGGCAGGGTGAGCTTTCCATCGCCGCGCGGGCGATGAGCAGGTAGATGCCCTGGATGTCCTCCGTGAGATCGGCCGCGAAGGCGACGGCGCGGTCCCATTCGGTTCCTTGAGCGGTGGCCATATCGACGCCGGCACGGGCGACCGCCAGGCGGCGGCGGAAGGCGTTGAGGTTCAACGGCTCGCCGGCAACCCGACGGATGCGGCAGCGGACGAGAAAATCCTGATACAGCACGGCCACGGAGCGGAAGGCCGCCTCCGAGTCGTCGAGGATCTCGCGCAGGATCGCGTCGAGGGTGGCCTCGCGCTCGGCTTTGGACTGCTCGGTCTCCTCCGCCTGCGGCTCGGGTGCTGCGGCAGGCCTTGTGCGGGCGAGCTGAGCGAGAAGATCGTTCGTGGAAGGAGCCGGCGGGGGCGGAGGTGCGCGTCGCGGCATGACGGGGCGGGCCGCCACCTCGTCCTCGCCCGCCTTGAAGATGAGGTCGCGGGCGTCTTCCTTCGGCTGCTCAGGCAGCGGCATGAGCGTGAAGGTGCCCGTGCGGGTGGAGGTCTCCACTGCGCCGATGCGGATCGGCAGCGGGCGGCGCGACAGGGCGGGGCCCAGCGCTACGAAATGACCGCGCTCGAGGTCGCGGAACATCTCGGCCTGGCGGCGCTCCATGCCCAGAAGATCGGCGGCGCGGGCCATGTCGATGTCGAGGAAGGTGCGGCCCATGAGGAAGTTCGAGGCTTCCGCCGCCACGTTCTTGGCGAGCTTGGCGAGGCGCTGGGTGGCGATGATGCCGGCCAGTCCGCGCTTGCGGCCGCGGCACATGAGGTTGGTCATGGCGCCGAGCGAGACTTTTCGGGCTTCGTCCGAGACCTCGCCTGCGGCGGCGGGGGCAAAGAGCTGCGCCTCGTCCACCACCACGAGCATCGGATACCAGTAGTCGCGCTCCGCATCGAAGAGGCCGCCGAGGAAGGCCGCCGCGCAGCGCATCTGTGCCTCCGTGTCGAGGCCCTCCAGGCTCAGCACCACCGAGACCCGGTGCTGGCGCACGCGGGCGGCGATGCGCTGCAGGTCGCCCTCGGACCGGGAGGCATCCACCACCACATGGCCGAACTTGTCGGCGAGGGTGACGAAATCGCCCTCGGGGTCGATGATGGCCTGCTGGACGAGGTTGGCGCTCTGCTCGAGAAGGCGGCGCAGGAGATGCGACTTGCCGGAGCCCGAATTGCCCTGGACGAGCAGACGCGTCGCCAGAAGCTCCTCAAGATCGAGCAAGGCCGATTGTCCCCCGGGGGCGGAGGACGCCATTCCCGAAGAGACCTGTCCCATGTCGATGCCAGCCTTCATCAGCCTCCCTCGTGCCAGTTCAGAACAATCCGGCACGGTCCTAACACGGCAAGGCTTAAGGAAGTGCCGGTCGCAGGCAAGCTCTCCACAGGCGAGATGCCGTATCCCCAGCCACGACGCCGCAGGATGAAGGGAAACACTAGGGACGGAAACACTTGGGCTTGAGGATCATTAATCCGGTCCAAAGCTCCGCCCAGGATGGATGATGCCTATCCCCGCTTACCGAATCACCGATAACGCCCCGGTTGTCCAAGCCCAGAGCACGACCCCCGGCACGGAGACGCCAGGGTCGCAGACCACGCCACCCGGCGCAGCGGAGACGGAAGGAGCCTTCGGCATCCTCGGGATGATGATCTCGGGCCTGATCATCATCTTTGCCATCGTGCTGCTCTACATGCGCTCGCGCAATCGACGCTGATCAATCGGCGATTACGGCTTCCGCTGCCTTCACGGTGTTCCCGCGCAGAGGCTTCTCCTCCAGGGCGAGGAGAAACGCGAGGGAGAGGCCGAAGCCGACGATGGCTGCCAGGAACACGTAGCTGAACACGTCGGCGAGATTGACCCCGCTCCGGGCTGCCGCCTCGCCCAGGGCCTCGAAGCTGGCTGCCCCCGTTACGCCTGAGCCGCTGAGCACGATGGCGCCGAAGATCGCCACGATGAAGGCCCCGCCGAGCGAGCGGAAGAAATTGGCCGTGCCCGTGGCGGTGCCCATCTCGTGCGGCGCCACGGCGTTCTGGGTCGTGACCATGGTGACGGGCAGAACCGTTCCCAGGCCGATGCTGATGATGCCGAGCAGGATCTCGACGGCCAGGATGGACAGGGACTGCCCATAGAGAACAAGCACGCCCGTGGCGACCATGGCCACCAGAAGACCGCCGGTGGGAAGGCGCTTGTAGTGCTTCACCTTCGCCATCGTGCGGCCGGAGAGCGTCGCCCCGACCACCGTGCCGGCCATGAGGGGAATGAGCGCGAGGCCCGACAGGCTTGCGGAGAGGCCGCGCACCGTCTCGAAATAGACCGGCAGATAGATGGTGAGCCCGATATAGGTGCCCATGCCGAAGCAGGCCGAGAGGGTCGCCATGCGGACCACGGGATTGTGCAGCACCCCGGGCGGGATCAGGGGTTCGGGCGCAAGCTTCATCCGCAGCGCAAACAGAACCCAGAGCCCGAGGGAGCCGGCGATGAGGCCGATGATCGGCAGAGAGCCCCAGGGAAAGCGGATGCCGCCCCAGCTCAGGGCCAGGAGCAGGACGACGGTGGCCGTCACGAGCAGGGCGGCGCCGAGAAGATCGAGCCGATGCGGACGCTCGAACCGCGGCAGCTTCTTCAGGCTGCGATAGGCAATTCCAAAAGCGACGAGACCCAGCGGGATGTTGATCCAGAAGATCACCGACCAGTGCAGTTTCTCGGCAAAGAAGCCGCCGAGCACAGGCCCGAGCAGGCTCGAGGACATGAAGACGCTGGCGAAATAGACTTGGTAGCGCCCGCGCTCCTTCGGCGGCACGATGTCGGCGATGATGGTCTGCGCCACGGCGATCAATCCGCCCCCGCCGATGCCCTGCAGGCCGCGGGCCAAGATGAGGAAGACCATGCTGGGCGCCAGCGCGCAGGCGATGGAGCCGATGATGAAGATCACGATGCCAACCAGCATGATGACCCGCCGGCCATAAGAATCGCTGAGCTTGCCGTAAAGAGGCGTCACGGCCGTGGAGGTCAGGAGATAGACCGTCACGATCCAGGACAGGTGCTCCAGGTCGCCGAGTTCATGACCGATGGTAGGCAAGGCCGTTGCAATAATGGTCTGGTCGAGGGCCGCCAGGAACATGGCGAGCAGCACGCCGGTGATGATGGTGCGAATTTCGCCGTGAGTCAGGGCTTTGCTCTGGCCCGCATGCGCTTGTGCTGAGGGTGACTGGTCCATCGTGTCCATCGTGTTCCGGCAGGCTCATCTAGGGGACAAGCCGAGGCTGTGTCGAACCTCCGCCTGCAGGGCTGCTATGCGTACCGGCTCAAGACTGAGCTAAGTGGCGGCTCCATCCACAGGTTCCGCCTTTTCGCTGACGGTTTCGAGGTCCTGCCTCTGGCAAGGGTCGATCCTGTTCCTCTATTGTTCGCACCATGCCGTCCCGCACCCACATTACACGCGCCCAGGCCCGGCGGATCGCGCTGGCCGCCCAAGGTCTTCATGAAGGCCGCCCCAATGCGGCAACGAAGCGCCACGTGAGCCGCGTGCTGCAGCGCTCGCACCTGCTCCAGATCGATTCGGTCAACGTGCTGGTGCGCGCCCATTACATGCCGCTGTTCTCACGGCTTGGCTCCTACGATCGCGGCCTGCTCGAAAAGACCGCCTATCATCCCAAGAAGCGTGAGGCGTTCGAGTATTGGGGGCACGAGGCCTCCCTGATCCGGCTCGACCTGCAACCGCTCTTCCGCTGGCGCATGGAGCGCGCGGCGCGGGGCGAAGGCACCTATGGCGGCCTTGCCAGATTCGGGCGCGAGAAGCGCGCCTTCATCGAGGAGGTGCGCCGCGAGATCGAGGCGCGCGGGCCGATCGGCGCGGGCGAGCTCTCCATCGGCGGCAAGGGGCAGGGCTCCTGGTGGGGCTGGAGCGACGGCAAGCGGGCGCTCGAATGGCTGTTCTGGGCAGGCCAGGTCACCACCGCCACACGACGGGGTTTCGAACGGGTCTACGACCTGCCGGAGCGGGTGCTGCCCTCCGAGATCCTCAACATGCCGACTCCCTCGGCCGAGGAGGCGCAGCGGGAACTGCTGCGGCTGTCCATCCGGGCGCTCGGCATCGCGTCGGAACGCTGCCTGCGCGACTATTTCCGCCTGGAGCCGCAGGACGCCAAGGCGCGCATTCCCGAACTGGTGGAAGCGGGCGACCTCATCCCCATCACCGTCGAGGGCTGGGGTCCGGTCTATCTCGACCCGCAGGCCAAGATCCCGCGCCGGGTCGAGGCGCGGGCGCTGGTGTCACCCTTCGATCCCATCGTCTGGGAGCGCACGCGCACGGAGCGGCTATTCGATTTCCGCTACCGGATCGAAATCTACACCCCGGCCGAAAAACGCGAGTTCGGCTATTACTGCCTGCCCTTCGTGCTGGGCGAGCGGATCGTCGCCCGCGTGGATCTCAAGGCCGACCGGGCTGCGGGCAATCTCATCGTCCACTCCATCCACCCGGAAGCCTCGGTTGCACCCGAGGAAATCGCCCCCGCCCTCGGGGACGAGCTGCGTCTCATGGCAGAATGGCTCAATCTCGGCTCCATCACGGCGCCGAAGGGATGGCGGAAGCCGTTGCAGGTTTGAGCCCCACGAAACCGCGCACAAGGCTCGCCAGACGTCCCGACCTCCCTATGTCATGAGGCCATGAACACGCTTCTCACCCCTGCCACCCGCCTGTGGTTCCGCCTGCGGCTCAACGAGATCGGCCCGCTGCTCTCCGTATCCGCCTGCGGCTTCTTCGTCTGGGCCTTCATCACGCTTGCCGACGAGGTGCAGGAGGGGGAGACCCATGCGCTCGACAGCGAGCTTCTGCTGGCGCTCCGCGATCCGCAGAACCCGGCCAACCCCCTCGGCCCCTCCTGGATGGAGGAAGCGGCCCGGGACATCACGGGGCTTGGCGGCTACGCCATTCTGTCGATCATTACCCTGGCCACGTGGGTTTATCTGATGATGACCCGTCGGCAGGGCGCAGCACTTCTGGTGATTGTCGCCATCGTCGGGGGCACACTGATCTCAACCGGCCTCAAGATGGGCTTCGAGCGGCCGCGGCCGGACCTGGTGCCCCATGCCACCCGGATCTACACGGCCAGCTTCCCCAGCGGTCATGCCATGATGTCGGCGATCACCTACCTGACCCTCGGCGCCCTGCTCGCCCGCGTGGAGAAAAGCAGGCGCGCCAGCGCCTTCATCATGGGGCTGGCCATCATCATGACCCTGCTGGTCGGCGTGAGCCGCGTCTATCTCGGCGTCCACTGGCCGAGCGATGTGGTCGCCGGCTGGTCGGTGGGCGCAGCCTGGGCGGCCCTGTGCTGGTTCGTGGCCCTCCAGCTGCAGCGGCGCGGACAGGTGGAGAAGCCGGGCGAAACCTCGCGCTCATCCGACGATAAGTTGGAATGACGGACGAGAGCGAAAAGCCCGTCCGCAAGCCGCCGCGCAAGGTGACGGCGGCCTACCTGCAGCGGGCGGCCATGTCCTATCTCGAACGCTATGCCTCCTCGGCCGAGAACCTGCGCCGGGTGCTGCGGCGTAAGGTCGACAAGCGCTGCCGCCTGCGCGGCGAGGATCCGGCCGAGTTCCACGAGATGATCGACGAGGTGGTGGCGAGAAGCTTGAAAATCGGCCTTATCGACGACACCCGCTACGCCGAGGCTCGCGTCGCCACCTTGCGCCGCCGGGGCGGCTCGGCCCGCGCCATCCAGGCGAAACTCTCGGCCAAAGGGGTCGACCGGGGTACCATCGCGGCGGCGCTCGAAGGCGAGGAAGGCGACGAGGCGCAGGCGGCCCGCGCCTTTGCCCGCCGCCGCAAGCTGGGACCTTTTCGCCCGGGCGAGCGGGCGCCCTATCGCGACAAGGATCTCGCCGCCATGGCCCGTGCAGGCTTTCGCTTCGACGTTGCGCGGAGCATCATCGAGGGCGAGCGGGAGGAGGACGAGGTTTAAACGCTGTCCCGCACGAACATGATCGTGGGATTGTCCTTGTAGGCTGTGCGGCAGAACTCCCGGTAGCCGCATTTCTCCGCCACGCGGATGGACGGCTCGTTCTCGGGAGCGATGATGCAGGCGGTGCGCACGGGGCCGAAATGCGCCTCGCCCCAGGCGATGGCAGCGCGTGCGGCCTCCGTGGCATAGCCCCGCCCATGCTGGTCACCGGCGAGCACCCAGCCGATTTCCGGCATGCCGTCGAGGGAGGGGTCGATATCGCGCTTGAAGTTGCCGAACCCGACCTCGCCCACGAACCGGCCCGTCTCCCTGTCGGTCACAACCCAGTAGCCGAAGCCCAGAAGCGACCAGTGACCGGCATAGCGGAGCATCCTGGCCCAAACCTCCTCCCGGGTGGAGGGCTTGCCGCCGATGAACCGAACGCTTCCCGGATCGGTCCAGAGGGCAAGGGAATCGGCGAAATCATCGAGCCGATGCCCGCGCAGGACGAGGCGCTCAGTCTCGATGACCGGAACGGCGGTGGCGGAGAAGAGCTTCGACATGGGTTACTCTGATCGTTTCATTATAGCGGCCGGCATACAGGTCAGCGTTTCAGGGCTCAAGAGGCACGCTGACGAACGGCTTTGCAGAAGAAGGCCTGGAGGCTGACGCCTCCTGTCCTAGATCACCAACCTCACCGCACAAGGAGATCAGGAATGAACCGCAAGGCAAGAGCCGTCTGGCAGGGCACGGGCAAGGAAGGCACCGGCCACCTCACCTCGGATTCCGGCGTTCTGTCCTCGACGCCCTATTCCTTCAAGACGCGCTTCGAGAACGAGAAGGGCACGAACCCGGAAGAACTGATCGCCGCCGCCCATGCAGGCTGCTTCACCATGGCGCTCGCTTTCCAACTTCAAGGCGCAGGCTTCACGCCGAACGAGCTGGCCACGGAAGCGGTGGTCTCCCTCGAACAGGAGGGCGGCGGATTTGCGATCAAGAAATCGGCCCTGACGCTGAACGCCAACGTGCCGGGCATCGACCGCGCCAAGTTCGAGGAACTCGCCCGCGCGGCCGAGAAGAACTGCCCCGTGTCGAAGGTGCTCAACGCTGAAATCACGATGGATTTCACGCTGGCGTAAGTCTCGCTTTCAGAACGCGTCATCCCGGGGCTGCGGAGCAGAACCCGGGATCGGCGGACAAGAATGGCGACGCATCCTGAAAGCGATCCCGGATCGGCTGACGCCGTCCGGGATGACGCTTGAATTTTCTGCCTACTATGACCCCGCCTTCTTGTAGGCATCGACGATGGCCTGCCCGTCAGGGCCGGCCTTCTTCAGCCAATCGGCCGTCAGCTGCTCGCCGACCTTCAGGAGGCCTGCCTTCAGCTCGGGTCCTGGAGGCTGCACCTTCATGCCCTTCGCGGTCATCTGCTCCACGTACCACTTGGTCTTTTCCTGCGCGGTCTTCCAGCCCCGCTCCTCGGCCGTCTTGGCAGCCTTCAGCACGGCCTCCTGGGTTGGCTTGTCGAGAGCATCGAACGCCGCCTTGTTCACGAAGGTGATGTTCTTCGGAATCCAGGCCTGCGCGTCGTAGAAGTGGGTGAGCGATTCCCACACTTTCGAGTCATAGCCTGTCGCGCCCGAGGTCATGAAGGTGTTGACCACGCCGGTGGCGAGCGCCTGCGGCAGGTCGGCGGCCTGCACCGTCACCGGTTGCGCGCCGACGAGTTCGGCGATGCGGGCGGTGCCGGGATTGTAGGAGCGCCACTTCACGCCCTTCAGGTCTTCGACGGTGTTGATGTCCTTCTTGGCGAAGATGCCTTGCGGCGGCCACGGCACCGCGAAGAGCAGCATCAGGCCCTGGCTCGACAGCTTCTTCTCGAGCGCCGGACGCTGCACGTCCAGGAGCTTCTTCGCCTGGTCGAACGAGGTGGCGAGGAAAGGCACCACGTCGAGGCCGTAAACCGGGTCCTCGTTCTCGTGCAGCGACATCAGCACCTCGCCGGCCTGGGCCTGTCCGGTCTGCACCGCGCGCTTGATCTCGGGCGCCTTGAACAGCGAGGCGTTGCCGTGGACCGTGATCTGCAGCTTGCCGCCGGTGGCATCCGCCACATCCTTGGAGAAGGCGTTCAGGTTCTCGGTGTGGAAGTTGTCCGGCGGATAGGCCGCAGGCAGGTTCCATTTGGTCTGCGCTAGGGCGGGTGCTGCCATCAGCAGAACACCGGCGAGGCTTAAAGAGAAGCGCGTCATGTGTTTCATCGGTTTGTCTCCCTCTTTGTTGTGAACGAGCTTAATTCGGAAAGGCCATCTGCGGCAGCAGCATGACAATGCTCGGGAACACCGTGATGATCGCCACCGCCACCACGAGCAGGAAGAAGAACGGCAGCGAGGCCAGGGCCACCGTGTTCGAATCCTTGCCCGACATGGTTTGCAGCACGAAGAGGTTGAAGCCGACCGGCGGCGAGACCTCGGCCATCTCGACCACGAGAATGAGGAAGATGCCGAACCAGATCAGGTCGAAGCCTGCCGTCTTCACCATGGGGATCACCACCGCGGTGGTGAGCACGATCATGGAGATGCCGTCGAGCGCGGTGCCGAGCAGGATGTACATGATCGTGAGCGCTGCGATGAGCGCGTAGGGCGAGAGGTGCAGACCGTCGACCCACGAGGCGAGCGCCTGGGGAATGCCCGTATAGGCCATGGAGGTCGACATGAACGAGGCGCCGGCCAGGATCAGCATGATCATGCAGGTGATCCGCGTCGTGCCCATGACGCTTTTCCAGAACGAGTCCCACGACAACGAGCCCGACCACCAGGCAATGGCGAGCGAGCCGAGCACGCCCCAGGCGGCGCATTCGGTGGCCGTGGCCCAGCCGAGCAGCAGGGTGAGGAACACGAGCGTGATCAGGAGGGCCACGGGGATGAGGTTGGCCGATTCCCGCAGCTTCTCGCGAAAGCTCATGGTCGGTTCGGGCGGGGGCGCCTTCTTCGGGTTGAGCATCGACCACACGGCGATGTAGCCGGAATAGAGCGCCATCACGAGAAGGCCCGGCAGGAAGCCGGCGAGAAAGATCTGGATGATCGAGACGTTCGCCGCCACCGCATAGACCACCATCGTGATCGAGGGCGGGATGAGGATGCCGAGCGTGCCGGCGCCGGCGAGCGACCCCAAGCTCACCATGTCGTCGTAGCCGCGCTTCTTCAGCTCCGGCAGGGCGATCTTGGCCACCGTCGCGCAGGTGGCGGCGGACGAGCCGGAGACCGAGCCGAAGATGCCGCAGGCGAGCACATTCACGTGCATCAGCCGCCCAGGGAGCCAGTTGAGCCAGGGCGCGAGGCCGCGGAACATCTCCTCCGACAGCCGGGTGCGGAACAGGATCTCGCCCATCCAGATGAAGAGCGGCAGCGCCGCAAGCGTCCAGGAGGCGGAATTGCCCCAGATCGTGGTGGCGAGCACGGAGCCTGCCGGAATGCCGCCACCCACGAACTGCATGCCGACCCAGCCGCAGGCCATGAGCGCAATGGCGATCCACACGCCGCCCGCGAGCAGCACCGCGAGCAGCAGGAGCAGCAGGCCGGAAATCTCGATGAGTTCCATGTCGCCCTACACTCCGCTCTGGATCGCGCGCTCCACCACCTCTTCGGCCGTGGTGGCGGGCGGCTTCTCATAGCGCGGGTCGCCGCCGCGCAGCACATGGATGAACTCGTCGAGAAAGGCGATGAACAGGATCACGAGGCCGGTGGCATAGCCGATCTGGGGGATCCAGAGCGGAATCGCCAGCACCCCCTGAGCCATGTCGTTGAAGCGCCAGCTGTCAAAGGTCAGTTGCACCGCATGCCAGGCGAAGAAGCCCACGAAGCCGAGCCCGATCACGAGGGAGAACATCTCGAACCACCAGCGGGTGCGCCCCTGCACGCGATCGGTGAGCAACCCCACCCGGATCATCTCGCCGGACCGGAAGGTGTGGGCCAGCCCCAGGAACGCCATCGCGGCCATCGACCAGGAGGCGAGGTCGTCCCCGGCCGGGATGTTGATCCCGATGCCGCGCCCGAGGGAGAGGCCCATCATCAGCAGGAAGATCACGATCAGAAACAGGCCAGCGAGATAGCCGGCGAAGAGATAGAGGCCGTCGAGAGCGGAACGGAGCATGCAGTCTGTTTTCTTTCGCGCCCGATGCGCGAGCCAGAGCTTAACCCGACGGCAGGCGGGGGCAAGGGCTTCAATGGGACTGAATGCACAAGCTTTCCGTCTTTGCTGCGCAAGGTGTGGGCAGGGATGAGCGTCAGACCGGATGTCATCCCGGACGAAGCGCAGCGAAGATCCGGGATCGGACGCACAATAGAGCCCATGTTTCCCTTCCCCGTGTGGAGAGCGGGTGCTGCGCAGCGGCTGGGGGGTGTGAGCGATAGCCTATTCAGGTCCGGCGCCGGCACCCCCAATTCCAACTCCTCTGCACAAGGGGGAGGAGGGCTCCCGCGCTACATTCCTCACGCGATCTCGGGTTCCGCAGACTTGGTCCCGGATGACCTTGGAAAGCAACCTCCCGTGCGACCTCCCGCCCTCTCCAGGAACCCTCGCCAGCACCCTATCTTCATGCTAGAACAAAAAGCGAACAATTCAGCGAAAGACCCATGGACGAGAAGCTTTCGAAGAAGCTGCGCATCCTGGCGGACGCGGCCAAGTATGACGCCTCCTGCTCCTCCTCCGGAGCGCCCAAGCGCAAGTCGGATCCCGACGGCCTCGGCTCCACGGTGGGGACTGGGATCTGTCACGCCTACACGCCGGATGGGCGTTGCGTGTCGCTGCTCAAGATCCTGCTGACGAACTACTGCCTGTTCGACTGCGCCTATTGCGTAAACCGGCGCTCGTCCAACGTGAAGCGGGCGAAGTTCTCGGTCGACGAGGTGGTGACCCTCACGGTCGAGTTCTACAAGCGCAACTACATCGAGGGGCTGTTCCTGTCCTCCGGCATCATCCGCTCGCCCGACTACACGATGGAGCAGATGATCCTGGTGGCGAAGAAGCTGCGGCGCGATCACGGCTTTCGCGGCTACATCCACCTGAAGACCATCCCTGAGGCGAGCCCCTGGCTCATCGAGGAGGCGGGCCTGTGGGCCGACCGCCTGTCGATCAACCTCGAACTGCCCACAGAAAAGAGCCTGGAGCAGCTGGCGCCCGAGAAGGACGGTGCCTCCATCGAGACCGCCATGGCGCAGATGTCCGAGCGCATCGAGGAGGCACGCGAGGAGCGCCGGCATTTCTCGCCCGCCGGACAGACCACGCAGATGATCGTCGGCGCCGACGAGACGACGGACGCGGATGTCTTGCGCAAATCCGCCACGCTCTACGGCCACTACGCCATGAAGCGCGTGTATTACTCGGCTTTCAGCCCGATTCCGGATTCGAGCGCGATCCTGCCGCTCAAATCTCCGCCGCTCATGCGCGAGAACAGGCTGTACCAAGCCGATTGGCTGCTGCGCTATTACGGCTTCGACGTGGACGAGATCGCCTCGTCGGCCGAGAAAGGCATGCTCGACCTCGATGTCGACCCGAAGCTCGCCTGGGCGCTCAAGAACCGCCACCGCTTTCCGGTGGACGTGAACCGGGCCGAGCGCGAGATGCTGCTGCGCGTGCCGGGCCTCGGTGCCCGCGCAGTCGACAAGATCGTGGTGGCGCGCAAGCACACGACCTTGCGCCTAGAGGATGTCGCCCGCCTGACCTCCGGGCTCAAGCGCGCCAAGCCCTTCCTCATCACGGCCGATCACCATCCGAAAGCACGGCTCGACAAGCTCGACCTGCGCGAACGGCTGATCGAGAAGCCGGAGCAGCTGAGCTTGTTCGTATGAACCGTCCATTCAACTGTCATTCCGGGGCCGCGCAGCGGAGCCCGGAATCCATAAACTCGACGTATCAAGATGGGGCGATCAGCGTCGCATCTCTTCTTGCACCGTCAGCGGTTATGGATTCCGGGCCCTCGTTTCACTCGCCCCGGAATGACAGTGGAGGAACCCCATGACCCTCCACCGCATCACCTTGAAAACCGGCGCGGATCTCCACGGTTTCCGCAAGGCCGTGCGCTGGCTGATTGCCGAGGAGTTGGCGCCGCAGCATGTGATGTTTGCCGTCGACGATGCGCCGGGACTCTTCGGCGACGAGACGGTCGCCATCGCTCCGCCGGTCGCGATCCCGAAGGGTGTGTCGCGGCTGATCGAGCAGGTGGTCTGCCACAGCGATCCCGAGCGCTACGCCCTGCTCTACAGCCTCGTCTGGCGCGTCCAGAATGGTGAGCGCGAGCTGTTGGAGGTCGCGAGCGATCCGCTCGTCCACCGCATCGACCTGATGGCTCGCTCCGTGCGCCGCGACCTGCACAAGATGCACGCCTTCGTGCGCTTCCGCCGGATGGGAGGCCATGAGCTTGAGCGCTTCGCGGCCTGGTTCGAGCCGGAGCATTTCATTCTGGAGGCGGCAGCGCCCTTCTTCGTCGACCGCTTCCGTTCGATGGATTGGACGATCCTCACGCCCATCGGCTCGGCGCGCTGGGACCGGCATGAGCTCGCCTTCGGGCCTCCCAGGCGGCGCGAGGATGCCCCGGATGAGGACAGCTTCGAGGAGGGGTGGCGCGGCTATTACGAGAGCATATTCAACCCGGCCAGGGTGAACCCCACGGCCATGCGGGCGGAGATGCCCAAAAAGTATTGGCGCAACATGCCGGAGACCGCCGCAATCCCCGGCTTGATCCAAACCGCCGCCCAGCGCGTTGAACGGATGATCGAACAGGAGGCGACGATGCCCGCCAAACGCACGCCTGAACGCGCCATTGAAGCTATGTGGGATCAGGAACCGAAGACGCTTGAAGAGCTCAACGCCATCATCGCCAAGGCGGGACCGCTGGTGCCCGGCGCCACCCAGGCGGTGTTCGGCGAAGGCCCGCATCATGCGGAAATCGTCTTCGTCGGCGAGCAGCCGGGCGACCAGGAGGACCTGCAGGGGCGGCCCTTCGTGGGGCCCGCCGGCAAGCTTCTCACCCAGGCCATGCGGGAAGCCGGAATCGAGCGCGAACAGGTCTATCTCACCAATGCGGTGAAGCATTTCAAGTTCGAGCAGCGCGGCCACCGGCGCATCCACGCCAAGCCCACCACCGGCGAGGTGAAGCACTACCGGCCCTGGCTGATGAAGGAGCTGGAGCTGGTGCGGCCGAAGCTCATCGTCGCTCTGGGAGCCACCGCCGTTCTGGCACTGTCCGGCAAGGCGACGCCGATCACCCGCTCGCGCGGACGCGCCACGTTCGGCCCTTACCAGGGCTACATCACCGTGCATCCGAGCTATCTGCTGCGGCTGCCCGACGAGGCAACGAAGCGCGAGGCCTACGAGGCGTTCCTGGGCGATCTGCGCCGCATCCACGATTTGGCACAGGCGGATCTGGAAACGGGCGAGCTGCGGCTGGCGGCGGAATAGGCAGGGGCGCGGCCTACCCCTCCAGGGGAATTGCCAGCCTAGCGACAAGAGCAGACCCTGGCCGCGCCGGAGCCGCTTTGGTTCGGCACAGGGAGGCGCCGGAAAACCGGCGGAAGAGCCATGCCGCAATTCGTAATCGAGCGAGACATGCCGAACGTGGGCAATCTGTCTGCTGTGGATCTGCAGCAGGCATCGAGAACCTCGTGCGATACCCTGCGCGAGCTGGGACCCGAGATCCAATGGGTTCACAGCTACGTCACGGACGACAAGATCTACTGCGTGTACCGGGCGCCGGATGAGGGAATGATCCGCGAGCATGCCCAGAAGGCAGGCTTCCCGGCCGACAGCATCTCGCAGGTCCGCGCAGTGATCGATCCGACCACGGCGGACTAAAGCATCGGACCCAAAAGCGGACTTGCCCTTTTGGGATCAGATCCGATGATTTCTTCTTGGATGAGAGCATCGTGTGGTCCGGACCCGGAGGGCCGCACGATGCTCTCATTCAGGCTTCCGCCTGAGCGGCTTCTTTCCGTCGAGACGCACGCATCATGAGCTTTCGTCGGCGATCGAGGTGCCGCATCGCCGGCGTGACCGTAATGCCGTGCAGCACGATCGACACCAGGATGATGAATCCCGCCGTGCTCCAGAGCAAGTTGGCGTTGTCGAATTTCGCGTGATGCAGGGCATAGGCGAGATAATAGATCGAGCCGAGCCCGCGGATTCCGAAGAAGCTGATGGCCGCCTTCTCATCCGGTGGCGGATCGGTGCCGATCAGCCCGATCCATCCGGCGAGCGGCCGCACCACGAACAGCGCCAGCAGGCCGAAGACGGCAGCCTGCCATGTAAGGGCGGAGAACAGGTCCCCGCCCGTCATGGCGCCCCCGAGCAGGACGAGCAGCACCATCATCATGAGGCGCTCGAGTTCCTCGGCGAAGTCGTGAAGCTTGTTGTGATACTCATGTTCGGGCTTCGTCGCCCGCAGGGCCAGCGCCGCCACGAAAACCGCCAGGAAGCCGTAGCCTCTGACCATCTCGGTCAGGCCATAGGCAATGCAGGTGATGCCCAGCGCCACGAAGCCGGCACCCGTGCGGGAGAGCTTGGCCCGGTTCGGCAGGTGGAAGGTCAGCCAGCCGAGCGCCCGCCCGATTGCGTAGCCCATGCCGATGCCCGCTGCGATTTTCCAGACGACCGCATAGGCGAACCATTCCGCCACGTTGGCGAGACTTCCCTCCTGCGCGAAGGCGATGGCGAGCAGAACGAACGGGAAGGCGAGGCCGTCGTTGAGGCCCGCCTCCGAGGTGAGGGTGAAGCGGACCTCATCCTCCTCGCTGTCGCCGGGCGGCCCCACCTGCACGTCGCTGGCGAGCACCGGATCGGTCGGGGCAAGCGCAGCTCCAAGCAGCAATGCAGCCGCAAGGCTCAAGCCCAGAAGGCTGGTGCCGAGCCAGGCAAGGGCGAGGATCGTGAGCGGCATGGCGATGCCGAGAAGCCGCCAGGTGAGCCGCCACCGCTTCCAGCCGAAGGGCCGGTCGATCTTCAGGCCCGCACCCATGAGCGAAACGATGACCACGAACTCGCTCATCCGCTCGACGATGGCGAGTTCCTCGTTGGGATGGGGGATCACACCCGGCAGATCGGGAAAGGCGAAGATGAGCGCACCGAGCCCAACGCAGAAGATCGGCAGGGACAGGGGCAGTTCCTTCAGGACCATGGGAAGCCAGGCGGTCAAAAGGACAACCACCCCGAACCCGGCCAGCACGACGATGTAAGCGCTCATAAGGCAGCGAACGCGGGCCAGACTCGGCAGTTCCGCCCGACGAGGGGTTAATCCCCGTTAACTGCCCCTTAAACCGCCACAATTAGGGTGCCTCAGAGCATGAAGGTCGGACCCTATACCGGCTCAATCAATGCGGGGTTTTAAGACGTGGCGAACGGACGTGACCGGCGCGAGCCGGTGTTCGATGCGCCCGCTGGGCAGGCGGGGGAGCTTGATTTTCACCTCTCGCCCGAGGACCGGGCAGGGGGAACAATGGCGCGCAGGCGAGCTTCTGGACCAAGCGGCGGCAGGCCTTCCCGTCCCAGGAAGGTGAAGCGCCGCAGCGGCCGCTCCCTGTTCCGTAAGCTGATCTATGCCGGGCTCGTGCTCTGCCTCTGGGGCGTGATCGGCGTCGGCGGCATCGTGGCCTATTATGCCTCGCAGCTTCCCCCCATCGACCAGCTTGCCGTTCCCAAGCGCCCGCCGAACATCGCCATCCTGGCGAGCGACGGCTCGTTTCTCGCCAATCGCGGCGAGACGGGCGGGCGCACGATGACGCTGAAGGAACTGCCGCCCTACCTGCCCAAGGCGTTCATCGCCATCGAGGACCGGCGCTTCTACGACCATTACGGCATCGACCCGATCGGCATCGGCCGCGCGATCTACCGAAACCTGAGCAACAGCGGCGGCCTGCAGGGCGGCTCGACCCTGACGCAGCAGCTCGCCAAGAACCTGTTCCTGACCCAGGAGCGCACCGCCTCGCGCAAGATCCAGGAGGCGATCCTGGCGCTCTGGCTCGAGCGCAACTACTCGAAGGACCAGCTCCTCGAACTCTATCTCAACCGGGTCTATTTCGGCGCCGGTGCCTATGGCGTCGAGGCGGCCGCCCAGCGCTATTACGGCAAGTCCGCGCGCAGCGTGTCGCTGGCGGAAGCCGCCGTGCTGGCGGGCCTCGTCCAGTCGCCCTCGCGGCTTGCCCCCAACCGCTATCCGGAGCGGGCGCAGGCCCGCGCCGAACTCGTGATCGCGGCCATGAACGACCTCGGCTTCATCACCCCGGGCATGACCAAGACGGCGCTTGGCGCGCCGGCCGAGCCCGTGCGCCCGAACGGCGCGGGATCGGCCAATTACGCGGCCGATTACGTGATGGACGTGCTCGACGATTTCGTCGGCACGGTGGAGTCCGACATCATGGTCTCGACCACCGTCGAGCCTGCCCTGCAATCCGCAGCCGAACGCGTGCTCGTGGACGAGCTCAACGCCAAGGGCCAGAAGTTCAACGTGAGCCAGGGCGCGGTCGTCGCGATGCAGCCGGACGGGGCCGTGAAGGCCCTGGTCGGCGGCCGCAACTACGAGACGAGCCAGTTCAACCGGGCCATCGCGGCCCGCCGCCAGCCGGGCTCGTCCTTCAAGCCCTTCGTCTATCTTGCCGCCATGGAGCGGGGCTACACGCCCGACATGGTGATGGAGGATGCGCCCGTGGCCTATAAGGGCTGGGCGCCGAAAAACTACGACCGCAAATACCGCGGGCCGATCACGATCCGCGATGCGCTGGCGCTCTCACTCAACACCGTGGCGGTGAAGCTCAACATGGAGGTGGGCCCCAAAACCGTGGTGCAGACCGCGCAGCGCCTCGGCATCTCGTCGCCGCTCCAAGCCAACGGCTCGCTGGCGCTGGGCACCTCCGAGGTGACGCCGCTGGAGCTGGTCTCCGCCTACGCGGCCTTCGCCAATGGCGGCATCGGCGTGACGCCCTACGTGATCACCCAGGTGAAGACCACCGACGGCAAGCTCATCTACAAGCGCCCTGGCTCAGGCGGCCTCGGACGCGTCATCGACCCTGGCGTCGTGGCCCAGATGAACGAGATGATGCACAACGTCTTCGTCATCGGCACCGCCCAGAAGGCGCAGATTCCCGGCTGGACTCTCGCCGGCAAGACGGGAACCACCGACGATTACAAGGATGCCTGGTTCGTGGGCTTCTCCGGCAACCTCGTGGCCGGCGTGTGGCTCGGCAACGACGACGGCGCGCTCACCAAGCGCGTGACCGGCGGCAACCTGCCTACCGAGGTCTGGCACAACTTCATGACGGTAGCCCTCAAAGACCAGCAGCCCGTGCCCCTGCCCGGCCTCGAGCGCATGCGCGCACCGTCCGACATTCCCGTGGCCGGCGCTGGAGGCGCTCCGCGCTACGCCAACGCGGACGGCGAAGGCAGCTGGGTCGCGCCCGCGCCCCAGCGGCGCGCCAGCCGCGAGAAGAACTTCTTGGAGAAGCTGTTCGGGCTTTAAGGCGCTGTCGTTGTCACCCTGACGCTGTCATTCCGGGGCCGCGAAAGCGGAGCCCGGAATCCATAATCACGACGGCTCAAAGAAGTGCAACCAGCGTTGCACCTTATTCTGCAATGTTAGCGGTTATGGATTCCGGGTTCGGCTCTGAAGAGCCGCCCCGGAATGACAGCGGTGAGGTTGAACAAACCCGTAAGAAATTACCCCGCACGTAATCGCCAGCCCTCTCGCCACACGGCATGCTCCCTTCATCACAAGAAGGAGCCTGTCATGCCTGCCTATGCTGTCGGTCATCTGCACGATGTAACTATCGGTCCCGGCATCGTCGCGTATCTCCAGCGCATCGACGCGACGCTTGAACCCTTTGGCGGCCGCTTCCTGCTTCATGGCGAACCCGTGGAGGTGCTGGAAGGATCGTGGTCGGGAGATCTGGTCGTGATCGAATTTCCCGACAAGGAGAGCGCCCGTGCGTGGTATGCCTCTCCCGCCTATCGGCACATCCTGCCGCTGCGCAGCGAGAACGCCAGCAGCGTCGTCTTTCTCACCAACGGAGTGCCGGCCGATCACAAGGCGACGGATGTGCTCGCAGGACTCCCGGCGGATCAACCCTTGGGCTGATGCCCTCGTGCACGGCCTGTCATGAGGAACAGCACAAGCGCCAGCACACCGGTGGCGGCGATCGTCGCAGGCAGCGGAATGGCCGAGGCATCGAGGTTGCGCCCAAGGGCGATGCCCACGATGGCCGCGAACGTCATCTGGCAGATGCCGAGCAGCGACGAGGCCGCGCCGGCCCGCTCCGGAAAGGGCATCAGCGCCGAGGCCATGGATTGCGGCATGGTGAGCCCGACGCCGATGCCGTAGATCGCCATGGGGGCGCTGATGCCGAGCGACGAGGGCACGCCCATTAACACGAGCGTCAGCATGGTGGCGCCGCCGACGGCAAGGCACGTGACGCCGAGCTGGATGGTGCCGTCGAGCCCGCGCCGTCCCACGAGATGCTGCGCGAGAAAGGTGCCGCTCATGAAGCCCACCACCACGAAGGTGAAGGAAAAGGCAAAGGACAGTTCATCCAGCCCGTAGATCTTCTGCAGCACGAAGGACGAGCCGGAGATGAAGGCGAAGAGTCCGCCATAAGTGAGCATGGAGAGGCCCACATAGGTCCGGTAGCCTGGGTGACCGAGCAGCAGCTTGAAGCCGCGCAGGATCGCCCCGAAGGAGATCGGCACCTCCGACTTTTTCCGTATGCTCTCGGGCATGCGCAGGCTGATGACGGCCGCCATGGCGATGCCGAACAGGATCATGACCGCGAAGGTCACGCGCCATCCCGAGACGCGCTCGATGACGCCGCCGAGGATCGGGGCTGCGGCCGGCACCACGCCCATGATCGTGCCCATGCGTGATAATTCCCGTCCGGCCCTTGGTCCCTCGTAGAAGTCGCGCACGATGGCGCGCCCGAGCACGATGGGACCGGACGCGCCCAAAGCCTGGAGGAAGCGCGCGCCGATCAGGGTCTCGATATTGGGCGCGAAGGCGCAGATGAGGCTTGCCAGGGTGAACAGCCCGAGCCCGAAGAGCAGCACGGGCTTTCTCCCGATCCGGTCGGAGATCGGCCCATAGAAGAACTGCCCGGCGGCAAAGCCGAGGAGAAAGGCGGAGAGCGTGAGCTGCGTCTGGCCCGTCGTCGCCCCAAGGCCTGCCGCGATCGCGGGCAGCGACGGCAGGTACATGTCCGTCGAGAGCGGCCCGAGTGCAGTGAGCAGCGCCAGGACGATGGTGAGGGCGAGCGTGTCGGGCTTGAGCATTCTTTTGGGACAGATGCGTGAATGACAGATCGGACTAAGCCGAAACGGAGGACCTGTCACCCGTTAAGACGCTGCTCTCGTTATCGCCGGCCTCGCCCCTTCACTCCGTCTCGTTTCCCTCCGACCTCATCCTGAGGAGGCGCGCAAGCGCCGTCTCGAAGGAGGATCCAGAGAACACTGGACGATCCTTCGAGACGCAGACTGCGTCTGCTCCTCAGGATGAGGTCAGTGGTTCAAAGAGGAATGATGTGGGATTTCACCCAATCCGGTGCAGGGCGCTGCCGTAGGTTTTGAGCCAGGCCTCCGCCTCGTCGGTGCGGGGGCAGAGCTGGTGGGTGATCTTCCAGAAGCGGTGGGAATGGTTGAGCTCGCGCAGGTGGGCCACCTCGTGGGCGGCGAGATAGTCCAGCACGAAGGGCGGGGCCATGATCAGGCGCCAGGAGAAGTTGAGCGCTCCGTTGGCCGAGCAGGAGCCCCAGCGGCTCTTGGTGTCGCGCACGGTGATGCGCTTGGCCGAAACCCCGAGCTGGGCCGTATGCTTCCTCACCGCGATGGTGAAATCCTTCTTGGCTTCCGCCTCGAGGAAATCCCGCACCCGGCGGGCCACATGGGCCGCCTCGCCCGCGACCGCGATGATCGGCTCGCCGGCGCCGCCCTTCGTGGCCTGAGTGACGCCGCGAATCGAGGACCAATGGACGATCCGGTGCAGGACGCCGCGAACGGGCACCAGCGCGCCCGGCTCGAAGATCACCCGCTCGGGCACCTTGGCGAGGCGGGTGGCGATCCATTGGCTGTGGCTGTCGGCGAATTTCTGGGCCAGGCCCACATCGGTGCGCTCGGGGATCGACAGCACGACCTCGCCGGTCGCGTTGGAGACGCGCAGCGTGATCCGTTTGGCCGTGGGACGGCGTTTGAGGGCCACCTTAAAGGCGTGGCCCTCATGCAGAACCTTGAGATGAGGCGGGTCCGCAGGGACGCGGCGGAACAGGGCGGATTTCATGTCCGCAATCTGCCCTGTCACGCTGATTCTGTCAGCGCAGCCGTTTGCCGCTCCTAGGAACGTATCAAGAACAGGCTCAGGCTCTTGACGCCTTCTTCCGGGCTGGTTCTCGATCGTGAGCCTCAATGAATTCAGCGATTCGAGGAGCGATCTGAGACCGGAACCGAGAACCGTTGAAGACACCATAATGACCGACCTTGGCCTGCAGATGATAGAGCTTCTTGTCGGAGGACAGGTTGGGGGTCAGCTCGAGGGCGGCGAGCGTCTGGCCCACGCCCGAGATGTCGTCACGCTCGCCTTCGACCGCCATGATGGCGCAGCGCCGGATGGACATGAGGTCCACGGGCTGGTCCCGGTGCATCATCTCGCCCTTGGGCAGCTCGTGGTTCACGAACACCTTCTCGACGGTCTGGAGGTAGAACTCGGCGGTCAGGTCCATGACGGCGAGGTACTCATCGTAGAATTCCCGGTGCTTCTCGGCCGAATCGCCGTCGCCCTCCACCAGGTGGTTGAACATGTCGTAATGGGCCGTCAGGTGCCGGTCGATGTTCATGGCCATGAAGCCGGAGAGCTGCTGGAAGCCCGGATAGACATCGCGCCAGAAGCCCGGATGGGACGGCGGCACCTTGGTGATGCAGTGGCGCTCGAACCAGTCGATGCCGCGCTCCTCGGCCAGCCTGTTCACGGCCGTGGGGGAACGGCGGGTGTCGATGGGGCCGCCCATGAGGGTCATGGAGCGCGGGATGAACGGATCGTTCTCGGCCTCGAGGCGGGCGACTGCCGCGATCACCGGGACGGCCGGCTGGCACACGGCCATCAGGTGCAGGTCCGGACCGAAGGCCCGGCACAGGTCCTTGATATAGTCGATATAGTCGTCGAGATCGAAGCGCCCCTCGGCCAGGGGCACCATGCGGGCATCGGTCCAGTCGGTGATCATGACCTGATGCGTGGGCAGGAAGGTCTCCACCGTGCCGCGCAGGAGCGTGGCGTAGTGGCCGGACATGGGCGCCACGATCAGGAGCTTCGGCTGGCTCTTGGCCGCGGGATGATCCCGCTCGAAGGAGATGATTCGGCAGAACGGGCGCTCCCACACGATCCGCTCCATGACCGCCACCTCGGCCCCGTCGATCACGGTGGTGGGCAGGTCGAACGCGGGCTTGCCGTAGCGGCGGGTGGTGCGTTCGAACAATTCGCAGGCGGCGGAAACGGTGCGGCCGTAAGGAGTGTTGTTGAGCGGATTGTCGGGATTATCGAAAAAATGCTTCGTCAAATCGGAGGCTGCACGGGCAGGGCTCAAGAGCCAATGCGCCGTGTCGTACCAAACATAAGAAAAGTTCATCTGTATCCCCAAGGGCCGGGTGCCTGGTTCTCGCCCAATGCGGTAGGCTTTATCCTCAACCGTAATTTTAAGATTAAAGTTCCTTGAGCCTATTGCAACAACCTTGTCCGTCCACTGCGAAAACGGGCACCATACTTTGGTTTCGGTGCATTGCCTGGAGCTTGCAGGCCATATCCCAAGTCATGGGTAGGAAAATAGGCTAAAGCCTGCTGCTTGGCGAACAGGGGGGCGGCCCTATTCTGTTCGATGATGTCCAAGATCGAGCCGAAGAACCTGACGCACCACGCCCGGCACTTGCGCCTGGACACCCTGGTCCGCCTGCGCTGGCTCGCGGTCGCGGGGCAGTCCGCGGCGGTGATCGGGGTCCGCTTCGGCCTCGGATTTCCCCTGCCCTTCGCTCTGTGCCTTCTGGTGATCGTCGCCTCGGTCTGGGTCAACCTGCTGCTGCGCATCCAGTATCCGGCAAGCCACCGGCTCAGCGACAACGTGGCCACGGCGCTGCTCGCCTTCGACATCCTTCAGCTCGCCGGCCTCCTCTACCTCACCGGGGGATTGGAGAACCCCTTCGCCATGCTGTTCCTGGCGCCGGTGCTCATCTCGGCCACGGCGCTCACGCCGGAACGGACCCTCGGGCTCGGGCTTCTTGCCGTGGGCTGCGCGACCTTTCTGGTGCTCGCCCACCGGCCCCTGCCCTGGTTTCCGGGGCAGACCTTCTCCCTGCCCTTCCTTTATGTGAGCGGAATCTGGACCGCGATCCTGCTCGGCACGACATTCACCGGCATCTATGCCTGGCGGGTGGCCGAGGAGGCCCGCCAGCTCGCCCAGGCGCTCGCCGCCACCGAACTGGTGCTGGCCCGCGAGCAGCACCTGTCCCAGCTCGACGGCCTGGCGGCGGCGGCGGCGCATGAACTCGGCACGCCGCTCGCCACCATCGCGCTGGTCACCAAGGAGCTGAGCCATGCCATGCCCAAGGATGGCCCGGTGGGCGAGGATCTGCGCCTCCTGCAGGAGCAGGTGGAGCGCTGCCGCACGATCCTGACGAAGCTCACCTCCATGGACGAAGAAGACGGAGGAGAGTTCCTGGAGACCGTCACGCTCAGCCATCTGGTGGAGGATATCGTCGAGCCGCAGCGGGCGGTGGGCTTCGACGTGAAGGTGATCACGAAGGGCGACGGCCCCGAACCCCTGTGCCGCCGCAATCCGGGAGTGGTCTACGGACTGTCCAACATCCTCGACAACGCCACGGACTTTGCCGAAAGCCAGGTGACGATCGAGGCCTCCTGGTCTCCTCACGAGGTTTTCATCGAGATCCGGGATGACGGCCCCGGTTACGCGCCCGATATCTTGCTCAGGGTCGGCGAGCCCTACGTGACAACACGAAGCGCCGCCGAGCGGACGGAGGACAGCGAGGAGGGCGGCGGACTGGGCTTAGGCCTGTTTATCGCCAAGACTTTGGTGGAGCGATCGGGGGCCGAACTGACCCTGACGAACGCCGCTCCGCCGGCCTCGGGCGCCATCGCGCGGATCGTTTGGCCGCGTCAGGCGTTTGAACGAAGTGCGGCAATTTCGCCGCAGGGAGGTTCGCTGGAGCCTCTCAAAGATTAGGGGATGAATTCCCATATGAGAAAGGAGCTGATCGGGCTCGCCTCATGAAGGAATGTCCTTAAGATGCAAGGAGATATTCTGATGGCCGATGCGCCTGCCGCATTCGAAGATCGCGCCGACAAGAGTCTCTTGATCGTCGACGACGACCGGCCGTTCTCGACGCGTCTGGCCCGTGCCATGGAAGGCCGCGGCTACCAGGTGCGCGTGGCCGAGAGCGTGGCGGACGGCATTGCGGCCGTCGAAAACGAACCGCCGGCCTTTGCAGTGATCGACATGCGCCTCGGCGACGGCAACGGCCTTGACGTGATCGAGCGTCTGAAGCACCGCCGCCCGGATGCCCGCGGTGTCGTCCTCACCGGCTACGGCAACATCGCCACCGCGGTGACGGCCGTGAAGATGGGGGCCTTCGACTATCTCGCAAAACCCGCCGATGCGGATGAGATCCACGCGGCCCTCATGGCCCAGCCGGGCGAACGGGCCCTGCCGCCGGAAAACCCCATGTCAGCCGACCGGGTGCGCTGGGAGCATATCCAGCGGGTCTACGAGCTCTGCGGCCGCAACGTGTCGGAGACGGCCCGGCGCCTCAACATGCACCGCCGGACGTTGCAACGCATCCTCGCCAAGCGCGCACCGCGCTAAACCATCCCCGCAGCTGTCATTCCGGGGCGGCCATGGGCCGAGCCCGGAATCCATAAACACAACGCTTCAGGTGAGAGCGACCGGCGTTGCGACCATTTCTACAACGTTAGCGGTTATGGATTCCGGGCTCCGCTACGCGGCCCCGGAATGACAAGTTAGAGAATCAAAGCCGTCCGTCCGCGATCCTGTCGGGATCGGCCAATGCGTGCAGCAGGGATGCAGCCGCGTGCGCGAAGCGCAGGGTCACGGCCTTGCGGCGCGCACCCGCCAGCGGGTGACGGGACGCCTCGCGCAGGATCGCCGCCCCGAAGCTGTCGGCGATGATCACGCCGCGATCCTCCGGCAGGATATCGAACGGCACCGTCTCCGGCACCGCGAAGTAGAACCGGTCGCAGAAATCCTCGTAATCGGGCCATTTCCGGTCGGCCCGGAAATCGGCCACGCTCGACTTGATCTCGATGATGGTGAGCGCCCCGTCGGGCGCGAGCGCGATGAGGTCGGCGCGCCGGCCATTGGCAAGCGTGAATTCAGGCAGGGTCACGTGGCCGAGCTGTGAGAACAGGCGACGCACACCGCGCTGAACGCCGGCCGCCACCGGCGACTGGCGCCCGTCGACGGGCAGGAGAATGGGACGGGACATGAGTGCAGGCGAATCGGACATGGGTTCAGGGTAGCCGCTCGTAGGCGTCCCGCAACGGTTCCGTTGTCGCGTTTGCGGTTGGCTCGGCAGCCTCGGAATCGTGAACGGAGTGCTGGAACGGCGCAGACAAGGTCGCGTTTCCAGACGCTCGGCGGAAGCCGACAGTCTTTCGGCCAATCTGCTGAATGATCCCCACAATCGCTATCAGGCTCTCCATGACATTTTCCGTTCAGGCCCGCGATGAAGCGGCCTTGCAAGCTTCTCTCGATGCGGCTTTGACTGCGCGTCCCGATGGTACGGGCGACGTCTGGCTGTTCGTCTATGGGGTTCTCGCGGCCGATCCTCCTTTCGCGTACCAGGATCGTGCCAAGGCAACCTTGCCCGGCTTTCGGCGCTCCTTTTGCCTTCACGATACCTTCAACCGCGGCACGGCGCGTGCGCCTGGCCTCGTGCTCGGCCTGGAACCGGGAGACGGTTGCGATGGGCTTGCCTATCGGATCGCCAAGACGGAGCTGCGCGAGGGTTTGAGCGCCGTCTGGCGGCAGGAAATGCGCTTCCCCTGTTACGAGCCGATCTGGCGGGAGGCTTCGCTCCCAGACAGCAGCCGCACAATCCTGGCGTTCGAGGCCAACCGGAACGGACCTTTCTATCGGCCCGAGCCCGATGAAGCCCAGACCGCCGACATCATTGCAGGGCGCTCCGGACCGACAGGCACCAACCAGGCCTATCTGGATGAAACGATCCGGGCCTTCCGCGCTGCCGGTGTTGTCGATCCCTACCTGGACAGCGTGCAGATGCGCACGAACGGCGTGAAACAAGGGGCACGCGCGGCAACCATGTGAGGCCGCCACGGCTGGTTATCGAAAGCGACCCCGCAGCGCCGCGGCCAGCGGCATGACGTGGCTGCGCCTGAGCACGATGATCAGGACGCCGCAAAGCGCAAGCCCCGTCCCAAGGGCCATCCGTGCGTCGAAGCGGTCGCCCGTCACGAGAATGCCCAAGGTCACCGTCAGCAGAGGGTTCATGATCAGCAGAGGGGCAATCATGTTGGCGGGATATTTCCTGATGAGGCCATAGTAGATCGTGTGAGCGATCAGCGACACGACGAGGGCGGAAAACAGCAGGGCCGCCACGAAGCCCCAGCCGGCTGCAAGCGCCTTGTCCACTTGGCCCGTCTCGAGCGTGGTCGCCAGGAGGATCATGGGCGCCACCGAGGACAGCCCGATCCAGGCTTGGAACTGCAGCGGCTTCACGCCCTCGATCTGCTTCATCATCACGGCGGCCAGCGACCCGACGGCCGTGGAGGCCAGAACCAGGAGAAGGCCCGCGGAAAGCGGAAAGCCGCCGTCCGGGTCCCACATCACGAGCACGCCGCCGGCGAAGGTCAGCACGATGCCGAGCGCCCGCTTGCCGTCGATCCGCTCCCTTAGGATCAGAAGAGAGAGGATGGCCGTGATCGGGATTCCGAGCTGGCTGACCACTGCGGCACTCGACGGGCTCGCGCTTCTGATGCCGAGAAAGAACAATGCAAAGCCGCCGCCGCCCATCAGGAAACCGACCAGGAGAATGCGCCATCGCGGTCGCGGAGCCGGCAGCAGCCATGGAAGAGCGAGCACCGCCACGATGCCGAAGCGTATGGCCGCATAGAACAGGGGCGGGATTTGCATGTCTGAGACGACGATCTTGCTGACGATGGTATGGGCCGCCCACAGGAAGCAGACGAGAAACATCAGGAAGAGATCGCGAAAGGCCATGATGTTGCATAGCTCGGCTGTGCGGGTGGTTGCAAATGCCGGGAGCGAGGGGCTGGCATGATCGCCAAGACGGATGACGATGCTCTAATGCAGCATGAGATGATGCGGCGACAGGTTCTCCAGCATGTCGCGCAGGTCCTCCATGTGCGGATTGATGCCGAGCGCGATCTGGAAGGCGGCGCGCGCCTCGTTGAGATGGCCGTGGCGCAGGCAGATGTTGCCGAACCCTGCGATCGCGCCGAAATGGCGCGGCTCGAGGCGCAGGGTCTGGGCGATGTCGAGCAGGCTGTCCGCGTCGCGCTTCTCGATGGAGGCGAGCGTCGCCCGCTTGTTCCAGGCCTCCGGCCAGTCGGGATATAGGGCAACCAGGTGGTCGAGCAGCGGCCGGGCCTTCTTGAGCGATCCCGAGCTGAGGGACTCCACGGCCGCCGCCATGGTCTCCTCGGCGATCCGGTCCTCGTGCGAGCTCCACAGGGCCCAGATCTGGTCCTCGATCTCCTCCACGGGCCGGGGCGGCTCGTCCATGGCGAGTTCCTGGAAGAGCCCTGTGAGGCGGCGCGGCAGGTCCGGGCGTGGGGAATGGGCCGGAACCTCGAGAACGAGTTGGAAGACCGGATCGATCGGCAGGGGGGACGGCAAGGGGGACGTCATGGGCGGGCTCACCGATCCTCCGTGGCAGACAGCCAAGGCAGGGGACATAGAGTCGAAGCGCAGCGCGGCGAGAGGTCAAATCGGCGCTGATGCCCAAACAAGGCGTACCGCGTGCCGTCCCAAAGAGCCGCATCGGCGAAAGGGGCCCCGGTTTTCCTCTCAACATGATGCGCTATTTGAAGAATCGAGTTTCGGACAAATCCCAAAAGTGGTTTCCACTTTTGAGCCCGATGCACTAGGTTCCGCCAACGTCATCGAACCCGAACGATCATTGGAGCTGCTCTTGGGAGCCGTCATCGAGCGCGACCCGCTGCGCCTGGCCTGGAAAACCTCGCCCGTACGCCATGTTGCGGGCTTCGGCCTCCTGGTGCTGGCGGGCCTTCTGATCCTGATCGGGTTCGATCTGGTCCGGCAGATCGTCGACCGGGCGACCGGCGGCCCCGAGGCCTGGAATGCGCCGGCAAGCTTCCTGCGCATCGCCCTCACGCCGCCGGCCAACCTGTGGCCGGGATCGCTGGTTCTGTTTCCCGGCTTTGCCGTCAGTCCTGAGGCCTTTGCCCTCGCGGCGGTCATCGGCGTGCTGGTCATTCCCCTGGCTCTCGGGTTGATCCTGGTGGCGCTCGAATGGGTGGCGGTCGGCATCGGGATGCGCATGCTCACGCGGACCCAGTCGGCGGCCGTCGACATCATCCTGAAAGTCCCCTCCGCCTCCCATGACGAGATCGCCATGATCTCGACGCTCGCCTCCCGAGGGCTCGCCCGCGAAAACGGTGTGCTGGGATCGAGCCTCCTGATCCCGGTGAAGCTCGGTGGCATGATCGGGCTGGCCTGCGCCTATGTGTTCGTCATGGACTGGTACCTGGGCGCGGTACTGGCCGTGGCGCTGGCCCTGGCCATGGTCGTGAGCGCACGCCGCGCGCTCCTGCGCTTCGACGCTGCTGCGGCCCGCAACCGGGAGGGCGACGAGGCCGAAGGGGTGTTCGCGGGCCTGGAGCAGCGCCTGCCGGCCCTGCGCGCCCACGGCACCGGGCCTTTCGAGCGTGACCGGGTACGCCAAGCCCTCATGAGCGGCCATCGCCCGGTGATGCGGGAGGAGTATCGCCTGGCCATCATGGAAGCCGCCTCCGCGGCCATGCTCATGATCGCCCCCTTGGCGGTTCTGGCCCTCGGCGCCTGGTTCTCGCAGTCGCGCCCCCTGACCTCTGGCACGGTCGCGGCCAGCGTCCTCGCGGCAGCGCTTGCCGCCTACGGCACCCGCGAGGTGGTGCAGTGGCACCGGCTGATCATGCGCACCAGGGCACTGCTCATCGACCTCGGCAAGGGCCTGGCGCCGCTGAAGCTGCGCGCAGCGCTCAAAGGCAAGGCCAGCCTGCCGGAAAACGGCGCGCTCGTGGCCCAAGGCGTTTCGGCCTACGATCCCGGGAGCGGAGCGCGCGTTGCCTCCGTCAATCTCACCCTCGCCTTCCCGTCGCATGTGGCCCTGGTGGGCGACGGCGATGCAGGCCCGCGGCTCCTCGCGGCGCTCATGAGCGGCCAGCTGCCGCCCTCCATGGGCCGCCTGACCTATGGCGGCGTGGATCTTTCAGCCGCCAGCCCCGTGGAGCGCAGCCAGCGCGTCGCCTTCACGGGCCAGACGGTGCTGATCGAGGGCAGCCTCAAGGACAACCTGCTCTATGGCTGCTCCGCACCGGCGGGCGAGCTCAGCCACCGCCTGTCCGAGGCCATCGCCATTGCTGGGCTCGACCGCCTGACCCATGCCCGCGGCCTGTCCGGCACCATCGATCCGGCCAGGGAGCCGAAGTTTGCGGACGCCGTGGTGGCAGCGCGGCGCTTCGTCGAGGCGGCGCTCGCGGCGGAGAACCTCGACCGCTTCGTCGATCCCTTCAGCGCCACGCGCTACAACCGCTACGCCACGATCGGCGAGAACCTGCTCTTCGGCAAACCCATCGGCGATGCCTTCCACGAGGATCGCCTGTCCGGCCACCCCTTCGTGCGCGCCATTCTTGAAGCCAACGAGCTCACCAAGCCGCTCGCCCGCATGGGCCTGTCCATCGCCACCAGCATGATCGAGATTTTTTCCGAGATCCCGGACGGGTCCCCGCTCTTCGACCGCTTCTCCTTCTTCTCGGCGGCGGACCGGCCCTACTTTCAGGATCTCGTCGACCGGAAGAACGAGCAGCGCCGCAGCGACAAGACCTCCCGCGATCAGGAGCGCCTCATCGGCCTGGCGCTTCGCTACAACGAGAGCCGGCACCGCTTGGGGTTGCTCGAGCCGGGCCTGGAGGAGCGCATCCTCGTGGCCCGGGCCGATTTCGCCCGCATGCTGCCGGTGAGCCTGAAATCGGCCATCGAGTTCTACGACGAGGCGCGGTTCTGCGCGGCGGCGAGCATCCAGGACAACCTGCTCTTCGGCCGTATCGCGACCGATCAGGCCGGCGCCCTTGAGGCGGTGCAGGAGGTGGCCCGCCGGGTGCTGACCCAGCGCGGCCTCGACGGCGAGGTGTCGCGCATCGGGCTCGACACGCCGATCGATCCGCAAGGGGACGATCTGACCCTGACCGAGTTGGCTGCCGTCGATCTCGTGCGCGGCCTCGTGCGCCGGCCGAGCATTCTGGTGGTGCAGCGGGCGCTCGACGGCCTGCCGGGACCGGCTGCCGACAAGCTGGTGATGAACCTGCGCCGGGCGCTCGTGGGCCGCGGCCTGATCCTGGTCACGCCCGAGATCTCGCCTGCCATGGATCAACCGCCCTTCGATGCTGTTATCCATTTCGAGCGGGGCGAGCCCGTGATGGAGCGCCGCACCCGGCGCCTGGAGGCGTTAAGTGCGTGACATCTTTGGTCTTGACCGGTCATCCTAGTCGTGGGCAGCTTACCGCGGTCCATGTGCGCCAGCGCACATAAGTGGGGTTTTCGATCCATCATGATCCTGCCATGGTAAGGCGTGTTGCATCCTCCGAGGCGTTGCAGGTCCGATTTTGGGGCACACGCGGCTCCACCTGCGCATCCGGACCTCAGTTCGTCGAATTCGGATCGCACACGCCCTGCGTCGAAGTGCGATGCGGCGAGCGTCTCTTCATTCTCGATGCGGGCACCGGCCTCTCGGCACTGGGCATGGAACTCGGCCAGAGCGCTCCCGACAAGATCGACATCCTCCTCAGCCACCTCCACCTCGACCACATCAGCGGCCTGCCCTTCTTCAAGCCCGCCCTGCTCTCCGCCGAGCGCGTGATCCGCACCTATTGCGGTCATCTGGAGGGCGAGAGCGCCATGGAGCCTCTCGGCCGCCTCTTCGCCCCGCCCCTGTTTCCGGTGCGCCTCGGACAACTACCGGCCCGGTTCGAGTATCACGGCTTCAGGGCCGGCGAGCCGATCACCTTCGACGATGGGACCCGGATCGAAACCCACCTTCTGAACCACCCCGGCGGCGCCACCGGCTACCGCCTCAGCCACGGCGGCCGCAGCGTCTGCTACATCAGCGACGTGGAGCACAGCGACCCCTGGCCCGATCCGGACCTCGCCGCCTTCGTGCGCGACACCGATCTGATGATTTTCGACGGCATGTTCTCCGATGCCGAATATTCCTATTGCCGGGGCTGGGGCCATTCCACCTGGCAGAAGGGCGTAGAACTCTCGAAGGCTGCCGGCGTCAAGGCGCTGGCCATCTTTCACCTCTACCCCGGCCACGACGACGCCTTCCTGAAGAACGCCGAGGCCGAGATGCAGGCCGTGATGCCCACCGCCTTCATGGCGCGGGAGCGGCAGTTCATGGCGTTCGAGCCGGTTATTCAAGAAGTGGTGGCTGAGCGGTCTGAGTCTGTGTTTGCGGAAGCCGTAAAGAGTTGAGCAGGATCTGAGGCTTTTCTCTACCTTTCACCTTTGCTCGTTATCACTCCGCATGCTCCTTCGAGCACATCAGGGTGCTTGTCACAGATCATCCCCATAGGTAATGATGTATCATTGTTGTGGCTATTCCAACTGACTTGCCTATTGAGCCGGTCAGTATGGAGATTATTGCAAGGACATACTCATGGGACTTCGGGTTACAGGGATCGAGAATGACTTCTTCGTAGTAAGGGGTCCCTATGCTCCTTCTCCAATTGATTGGAACTCCGATGCACAGGTTACCGTCACAGGCAACACCGGGGTTGTGGGCTTTTCAATTGGTGTACAGCTCGCAGACCCGAACCTCGATCATATCTTCATCGATCCATCGAGCGGGATTACTGTTACCACTGGAACGAACGGTCAGAAGACCATCTCGATCGATGGAGCAACAGGCACAATCTACGGAACCAACTATGCCTGGGGCGTTACATTCAAGCACGACAATCCGGCCTCCGGTGCCGCAATTTCTAAGCTGATCCACGCGCTGCGGTACAATTCTCTCGGGCAACTCCCCGCTGTCTACAGCAAGACCATCTTTATGCGGATCAATCTTGGCGACGGCTCCGAGCCGCGTGAGGAAGCCGAGATCTACACCAGTTTTCTCAATTATGACGTAGGCAGCAGTGGCAATTGGGGCGGTACGGGCGGCAAGGATCTTTCCCCTGAGATCACCGGGGACCTTGGACCTAAGACGATCTCCGACGGGGGCCGGCCGTTCTCAGGGGTGTCGATTACCGACTCGCCCACCGACAGACTGACTGTCGTCGTCAGGGTCAATGATCAGAGCAAGGGCAGCTTCCTGGCCTCCAGCCTGAGCGGCGGCACCTATGATCCGGAAACCGGTATCTATACCGTGACCGGCACCCCTGCTCAGGTGCAGGAGGCCGTCCGCAAGCTCATCTTCACGCAAGGAGCGGGCCTGGACGGGTCTCGTTCCTCCAAAGCTGCGGTCTCGTTCGAGATTTCGGTGGGCGACGGCTGGTCGTACACGACCAAAACCATGGCGGCCGACTTCCGTCCCAACAAGGCCGACAAGCTCAACGGCAAGGCCAGCAGCGAGAAGCTCTACGGCCATGGCGGCAAGGATACGATCGACGGCAAGGGCGGGAACGACAAGATCTGGGGCGGCTCCGGCAACGACAAGCTCACGGGCGGCTCTGGCAAGGATGCCTTCGTGTTCGACACCAAGGCGAACGCGAGAACCAACAAGGACGCGATCACCGACTTCTCCGTGCGGGACGACAGCATCTGGCTCGACAATGCCTTCTTCAGCAGCCTTGGCACCCAGGGCACCGAGAGCAAGCCGGGTCAGCTGAAGAGCAGCTATTTCGTCACGGGTTCCAAGGCCAAGGACAAGAACGACTTCGTCATCTACGACAAGGCCAAGGGGAAGCTGTTCTACGACGCCGACGGGTCAGGCTCAAAGATCAAGGCCGTGGAGATCGCCACGTTGTCCAAGGATCTTGCCATGACCTACAAGGATTTCTTCGTCATCTGATCCGGATCAGGCAGGGGGCGATTGACCACGTGACCGACAGCCCTCGTGCAGACGAGGGCTGTTCCTTGCGAACAGTCTCCCCTTTGCCAAAAAATCCACTATGGTGCCCGCCAATTCACGCGGCGGGCCCTTCATGACCTCCCCCATACTCGTCACCGGTGCGGCCGGGTTCATTGGTTATCACGTGGTCGAGCGGCTTCTGGCCGACGGATACCAGGTGGTGGGCGTCGACAGCTTCACGCCCTATTACGACATCGGCCTGAAAGAGGCCCGCTTCGCCAGACTTAAGCCCCACAACACTTTTCTGGGCGAGCGCCTGGATCTTTCCGATGCGCAAGCCACCCGTGACCTGTTCCAGCACCACCGCTTCGAGCGGGTCATTCATCTGGCCGCCCAGCCGGGCGTGCGCTTCGTCGATCCGCAGCCCTATGCTGCCTCCAACCTCATGGGCTTCATGAGCATGCTGGAGGCCTGCCGGCATGGAGACGTGCAGCATCTCGTCTATGCCTCGTCGAGTTCGGTCTACGGCGCCAACCGCAAGCTGCCGTTCTCCGAGCACGACACCACGGATCACCCCATCAGCCTCTATGCCGCCACCAAGAAGGCCAACGAGATGATGGCGCATTCCTACGCCTCCCTGTTCGGCCTCCCCTCGACGGGCCTGCGCTTCTTCACCGTCTACGGCCCCTGGGGCCGGCCCGACATGGCGGTGTACAAGTTCACCCACGCCATCGCGCAAGGCCGCGAGATCCAGGTGGCCAATGCCGGCAATGTCTGGCGCGACTTCACCTATGTGGACGATATCGTGGAGGGCATCGTGCGCCTGGTCGAGCGCGCGCCCTCAGGTGATCCGGCCTGGAACGCGGAAGCTCCCGATCCAGCCACCAGCGCTGCGCCGCACCGGGTCTACAACATCGGCAACGACTCGCCCGAAGAGGTGAACCGGCTGATCGCCCTCATCGAGCAGGCCTTGGGCAGACAAGCGAACCGGGTCGACGTGCCCCTGCCGCCCGGCGACGTGCTGGAGACTCGCGCGGATGTGACGGATCTTCGCCGCGACGTGGGCTTTGCGCCCGCCACATCCCTGGAGGAGGGCATCCGGCGCTTCGTCGCGTGGTATCGCGAGTATCACGGGGCTTGAGATGGCAGAGGACTCAATCCTGTTGCTCATGGGCCTGTCGGCCGCCCTGTTGGCCGGAGCCGTGGTCTCGGCTCTTCTGATCTTTCTTCTGAAGCCCCTGCTCATTCGCTATGCGCTAGCGCGTCCGAATGCGCGCTCGAGTCATAAGATCCCGACGCCACAAGGCGGTGGGATTGCCGTGATCGGCGCATGCTTCCTGCTCGGCTGTCTGTTTTTTCTTCCGATCGGCGAATCCATTCAACTGCAGGTGCTGGGCCTATCCGTTGCCGGTCTTGCGCTCATTGGGGCCTTGGACGACATCAGACCTCTGCCTGCAATTGTGCGCCTTGTTCTCCAGATAGTCGCCGTCGGCGCTGTCATTCTGGTCGGTGACGCACGCGTTTTTCCGGAGTGGCTTCCTCTTGGAGCAGAGCGAGTCCTTCTGATCCTCGGTGGCGTATGGTTTGTGAACCTCGTCAATTTCATGGACGGGCTTGATTGGATCACCGTCGCCGAGATGGTGCCCGTCACAGCGTTCATTGGATTGATCCCGTTCCTGGGATTTTTGCCAACCGATGCAACGATCATGGCGGCTCTTCTCTGCGGCGCCCTTCTCGGCTTCGCCCCCTTCAACAAGCCCGTTGCAAAGCTCTTCCTCGGCGATGTCGGCTCACTGCCCATCGGCCTTCTCGTCGGCTGGATGCTGCTGGAACTCGCCGGAACCGGGGCGCTCGCCGCCGCTCTCCTGCTGCCCCTCTACTATCTCATGGATGCCACCATCACCCTGCTGCGCCGCTTACACCGCCGTGAAAAGGTATGGGAGGCGCATCGCAGCCATTTCTACCAGAAGGCCACCGACAACGGCTTCTCGGCGCTCGACGTCAGCGCCCATGTGTTCGGGCTCAACCTTGTCCTGGCCGGTCTCGCCGCTATGACATTGATCTGGTCCTCGGGCGCCGTGCAGATCGCGGCGCTTGTCTCGGGGATCATCCTCGTTGGCCTGGTCCTCAGGCGCTTTTCCACACCACGCCAGACAACGCCTTTGGAGGTTTCCCGATGAACGCACCCCTGATTGCCCTCACCGGCGCAACGGGTTTCATCGGACGGCACCTCCTCTCCGAGCTTCCCAAACGGGGCTACCGGGTCCGGGTGCTGCTGCGCCGCCCCTCCGAGGTGCCGGCGGGCGCCACGAGCGCCGTGATCGGCGACATCGCCTCCCCGCACAATATGGCGGCGGCCCTGCGCGACGTGGACATGGTGATCCACTCGGCGGGCCTGGCGCACGCCATGTCGGGCCGCCCGGAGGACGATTACCGCAGCATCAACACGGAGGCGACCGTGAAGCTCGCTCAGTCCGCCGAGCGGGCCGGCGTGAAGCGCTTCGTCTTCCTCTCATCGATCCGGGCGCAGAGCGGCCCCTCCACTGATCGCGTGCTGACGGAGAGCATGGCGCCTGAGCCTACGGACGCCTACGGCCGCTCGAAGCTCGAAGCCGAGCGGGGCTTGGCCGAACTCGGCCTCGACTGGGTGGCGCTTCGCCCGGTCCTCGTCTACGGCCCCGGCGTGAAGGGCAACATGGCCGCCCTGCTCGGTCTCGCGCAATCGCCCTGGCCCCTGCCGCTCGGCGGATTGAGAGCCAAGCGCTCGCTCGTCTCACTCGACAATTTGACTGCAGCAGTGGACACGGCCCTGAAGGCGGACGGACCCTTGAGGCGCCCGCTCATCGTGGCGGATCCGGAACCGGTGACGATTCCCGAGATGGTGAGCGCCCTGCGCGAAGGCCAGGGCCGCGGGCCCGGGCTGGTACCCGTTCCGTCCTTCATTCTCAAAGCGGCAGCGGCATTGGCAGGAAAAGGCGAGGCCTATGAGCGGCTGGCGGGCTCGCTGGTGGCAAGCCCGGAGGCCTTGAGGCGCTTAGGCTGGCAGCCGGTCAGTTCGACGCGAGACGCGCTTGCGGAACTGGCGCGACAAGCGGGGGGGCAGGCGTCCGGCGCTTGAATTCCGGGATCGCCTCCTCGAACACCCGCTCGGCCAGGGCCCGGTCGCCTTCCACGAGGGCGCGGTCCAGGATCTTGAGCCATTGCTCGACCCGCTCGCGGTCGGCGAAGATGGGCTTTGCCGCCATCACACCGTCGATGCCGATCTCCGTGCGCGGCTCCTCGCGGGCGAAGAGAATCTCGTGCAGGCGCTCGCCGGCGCGCGCACCGGTGACGGCGATCTCGATATCCTCGCCCGGCTCGTAGCCGGCAAGCCGGATCATGCGCTCGGCGAGCTCGTAGATGCGCACGGGCTGGCCCATCTTCAGCACATAGACCGAGGCGCGCTCGTCGCCGTTGGTGCGCTCGGTCAGGGACCGGCTTTCCTCCGCATGGGACGCGGAGGTGAGCACTAGGTCGGCCGCCTCGCGGGTGGTCATGAAATAGCGCACCATGTCCGGATGGGTGACGGTCACGGGGCCGCCGCGGGCGATCTGCGCCTTGAACTTGGGGACCACGGAGCCGACCGAGCCCAGCACGTTGCCGAAGCGCACCGCGATGGTGCGGGTGGCGCCGTTGCGGCCCATGAACTCGGCATCGAGCGCCTGCCCGTACATCTCGGCGAAGCGCTTGGTGGCGCCCAGCATCGAGACCGGATCGATGGCCTTGTCGGTGGAGATCATCACGATGGTGTCGGCGCCGGCCTCCACCGCCGCATCGGCCACGTTCACCGAGCCGAACACATTGGTCTTGATGCCTTCCGTCCAGTTCTTTTCGAGATAGGGCACGTGCTTGAGGGCGGCCGCGTGGAAGACCACCTCCGGCTTGAACGCGCTCATGACCTCGCGCACCCGCTCCCGGTCGCGCACGTCGGCAATGACGCCGTCCACATTGGTGTCGCTGGACAGGAGCGTCGGGTTCTCGAGGATGTGGTGGAGGGACGGCTCGGAGCTTTCCAAAATCAGAAGATCGCTCGCCCCGAAGGCCACCGCGCGGGTGCAGATCTCGGACCCGATGGAGCCGCCGCCGCCCGTGACCAGCACGCGCTTGCCGCGGATAAAGGTCTCGAGCCGCTGCCGGTCGATCTGCACGGTGGGGCGCAGGAGCAGGTCCTCGATCTCCAGCGGCGCGAGCTCGGCGTTGCGCATGCCCTCGCCGAGGCTCGTCACCCGCACCAGCGGCAGGCCGAGGCGGCGGGCGCGGGCGAGGAGCATGTCCGGGTTGGCTTCCGGCGTGAGCGCGCTCGGGGTCGCGACCAGCCGGCGGATGGGCACGCCCCGTTCCTGGAAGTCCTGCACCACCTGGTCCAGGTCGCCGAACGTGCCGAGCACTGGAACGCCGCGCATGGACTGGCCGAGATCGTCGCTGCGGTAGGAGAGAATGCCCCTGGGCTGGATCTTGCGGACTGTTCCCGCTTCAATGGCCCGCAGGATCACCTCGACATCGGCGACTCGCCCGAGCAGCAGGGTCGGCGTGCTGGCATCGCGCTGCAGGCTGTTCCGGGACCGGGCGTATTTCAGGTAGCGGAAGGCAAGCCGCGGGCCGCCCAGCAGGAACATCTGGATCAGCCAGTAGAGGGCGATCGAGATCTTGCCGAAGTAGAACGTTCCCAGGAATTGCGGCGAAACGAGAATGTAGTCCACCACCAGCAGGGTCAGAGCCAGGATGCTCGAGGCCCGGAAGATGTTGAACAGGTCCGGCAGGGAGGCGAAGCGCCATTTGGAGCGGTAGAGCTGGGAAAACCAGTAGACCACCCCGGCGAAGGCGATGAAGGGCGGCAGGAAGAGCGGCAGGTGGACGAGCCGCTCGCTCAGAAGCGTCCCCTCGAAGCGCACGAAGAACGTCGCGAGGACGGCCACGCCGGTCACCACGAGATCGTGCATAACGATGAGAGTTTTCTTGAAGTCCTGCCGATTCATGGCCCTGCCGTCTGCTGCCCCGGGGTATCGGATGGGCTCATCTCTTTGTCAATGCAACCTTGTCCCATCAGGGATGCCCTCAGCGCAAGCCCCTTAGGCATCGGGCGGGGGTTCCGCGGCACGGCAGGGACAGGGCCTGCCCCTGTGATCCTCAGGCCAAGCGGAGCGAGGGAGGGAGATCCATGGGGCTGAGAGTGTGGGTGAATTCCCTTCCCATCCGCTGCTGCTCCGGCCAGGAATGACACCGGGCATCACGCTGCATCATCCCCATCCCGGACGCCGCAGGCGAGCCGGGATCGCGTGCAGGATAAGGCGCGGGTCTCCCTCTCCCGGATCTCGGGTGTTCCCGAGATCTGTTCTTGCTCGCCCAAGTCAGGAACACCCGACTTGGGATGGGAGAGGGCCGGGGTGAGGGGTTACAGGCTTCTCCGGCTAGGGTGTAACCCCTCACTCGGACCTCCGGTCCGACCTCTCCCACAAGGAGAGGTGAAGGGGAGCCATTCTCGTCCGGCGATCCCGGGTTCTGCTGCGCAGCCCCGGGATGACGCTCGCCGCCATGGCAGCCCTTGTGCCGGTGTGATCCCCCAGCCTGTCTCCCTCTGTCCTCATCCTGTGGAGGGGACCAGCCAGGGTGGAGCAGCATACATGTTCTTACTTTGTTCTTGACACTTCGCCTAAGCTCGGCTATATCGTTGTGCATCCTTTCCCTTCGAGGGGCGCGCTCGCGAGGCGTCGCAGATGCGGGGTAAGGAGCGGTCCCGCCGCAGGTCTCGCAAGCCTGTGATCGCGGGTGGCCGATCCTGGCACTGACCAGGTCCGCTGAAACAAACCGCGCGTGACGAGCAGTTCGGCTCTCACCTTCCATACACCGCCATCGAGCCGGGCTGCCCAACGCGCCATCCTCGACATGCCACAGGCTCGCAGCGCAAGCTGCGGGCCCACAGGTGCTGGCTATGACGTCATGAGAAACCCGGTTCGATCTCCCGCGGCTCCGTGATACGAAGCAGTTCAGCACCTCAGCAAACATTCATCGAGAGAGCGGCATGAATCGTCTGTTCGCCAACCTGCCCACCACCGTCTTCGAAGTGATGTCGAGCCTCGCCCGCGAGACCGGCGCCATCAACCTCGGCCAGGGCTTTCCGGACGATCCGGGACCGGAGGACGTGCGGCGGGCGGCCGCCGACGCGGTGCTCAACGGCTACAACCAGTATCCGTCGATGATGGGCATCCCGGAACTGCGTTCGGCCATCGCTGCGCACTACAAGCACTGGCAGGGCGTCGATCTCGACGCGAACACCGAGGTGATGGTGACCTCCGGCGCCACGGAGGCGCTAGCGGGCGCGATCCTCGGCATCGTGGAGCCCGGCGACGAGGTGGTGCTGTTCGAGCCCATGTACGACGCGTATCTTCCCCTCGTGCGCCTCGCCGGCGGCGTGCCGAAATTCGTCACCCTGCAGCCGCCGCATTTCCGCCTGACGGAGGAAGCGCTGGCGCAGGCCTTCTCGCCGAAGACCAAGGCGGTGGTGTTCAACAACCCGCTCAATCCGACGGCCACGACCTTCTCGGACGAGGACCTGAATCTGCTGGCCGATTTCTGCCGAAGGTATGATGCGATCGCGATCTCCGACGAGGTCTGGGAGCACGTGGTGTTCGACGGCAGGCAGCACCGGCCGATCCTGTCGCTCGACGGCCTGCGCGAGCGCTCGGTGAAGATCGGCTCGGCGGGAAAAATCTTCAGCCTCACGGGCTGGAAGGTGGGCTTCGTGTGCGCCGCGCCGGCCATCATGAAGGTGCTGGCGAAATCCCACCAGTTCCTCACCTTCACCACGGCGCCGAACCTGCAAGCCGCGGTGGCTTACGGGCTTGCCAAGGACGATGACTATTTCGAGGGCATGCGCAAAAACTTCGCCCGCAGCCGCGACCGCTTCACCGACGGCTTGCGGACACTGGGCTTCGATGTGATCCCAAGCCAGGGCACCTATTTCGTCAACATCGACATCTCAGCCCTCGGCGAGACAGACGACGTCGGCTTCTGCCGCCGCCTCGTGATGGAGCATGGGATCGCGGCGATCCCGGTCTCGGCCTTCTATGCGGAGGGTGCGGTGAAGACCGTGGTGCGCTTCTGCTTCGCCAAGAAGGATTCGACGCTGGATGCCGGATTGGAGCGGCTGGCGAAGGCGATCAAACGGGCTGCCTGAAACCCGGCAGCCCCGCCGGCAACTTGGACATTGTTTCTTGTGCCAGAATTTCCTAGCCTGCCCCCGTTGTCACACCTTTTGCAGGAGTTCCCACCCCTGATGTTCCGTCTTCTCGCTTCCGTTGCCCTTACCCTAGGGCTCGTGACCGGCGCCGCCGCGCAGCAGCAGCGCGTGGTCAACGTCTATAACTGGTCCGATTACGTGGACCCGAAGGCGCTGGACGAGTTCACGAAACAGACCGGCATCAAGGTGGTCTACGACACCTACGACAATAACGAGATCGTCGAGACCAAGCTCTTGGCCGGCAAGTCGGGCTACGACATCGTGGTGCCGTCGGGCCCCTTCGTGCAGCGCCTGATCGGCGCCAAGGTGTTCCAGAAGCTCGACAAGGCGAAGCTGCCGAACCTCGCCAACCAATGGCCGGAGGTGACGCAGCGCCTAGCCGTGTTCGATCCCGGCAACCAGTTTGCCGTCAACTACATGTGGGGTACCACGGGCATCGGCGTGAACGTCAAGAAGGTCAAGGAGATCCTGGGCGACGTGCCGCTCAACACCTGGGATCTGGTGATGAAGCCGGAAGTGTCCTCCAAGCTGAAGGCCTGCGGCATCTACATGCTGGACAGCCCCGAAGACCTCTTTCCCGGCGTGCTGGCCTATCTCGGGCTCAATCCCGATTCCAAGCGCATCGAGGACCTGAACAAGGCGGGCGATGCCCTGTTCCGCGTGCGCGGCAACATCCAGAAGTTCCACTCCTCCGAGTACATCAACGCGCTAGCCAACGGCGATATCTGCGTGGCGGTGGGCTATTCGGGCGACATGATCCAGGCCAAGAGCCGCGCCGAGGAAGCCAAGAACAACGTCGAGGTCGGCTATGTCATTCCGCGCGAGGGAGCGCTGATGTGGTTCGACAGCTTCGTGATCCCAGCGGACGCGAAGAACGTCACGGAAGCGCATGAGTTCATCAACTTCATGCTCCGTCCCGAGATCGCCGCGATGAACACGAATTTCGTGTCCTATGCTTCCGGAAATCTCGCCGCGAAGCAGAACATCGACAAGGCGATCCTGGACAATCCCGGCATCTATCCGGACGACGCCACCATGAAGCGGCTTTTCACCAACACGGCCTATGACGAGCGCTCTCAGCGCACCGTCACGCGGCTCTGGACCCGCGTGAAAACCGGCCGTTAATCCGCCGCTCAGATTCGGGCGCGCATGTTCTCGAGCGCCCGCCAAGCCTCGCCTCAGGGCGGGGCTTTTTCGTTCGAACAGGATATTACGTCATGCGTTCCGCCCTCGCCGCTCTTGTCTGCTTGAGCCTTGCCTCACCAGTCCTCGCTCAGGCCCCGTCGCCGCGCCAGCCCACAATCAGCGTGATGGGGACCGGCGAGGCGGAGCTGAAGCCGGATTTCGCGCGCATCCACGTGACGGTGGCAACGCAGGCTGAGACGGTGGCGCAGGCGAGCACCGCCAACAATACGGCCACGGAGCGGGTGCTCGCCCGCATTCAGGGTCTCGGCATCAAGCGCGAGGATATCCGCACCGCGAACTTCCAAGTCTTCCAGACGCCGCAGCAGGTCGGCCCCGACGGCAAAGAGGTGAAGACGCCGAAATTCTCGGCGCATCATCAGCTGCGGATCACCACCCGCGATCTCGAGGGCGTCGGACGCCTCGCGGGCGAGATCCTGGCAAGCGGCGACATGACCTTCCAGGCGGTCTCCTTCGGCCTCGACCGGCAGGAGCAGGG
Organism: Microvirga sp.; assembly: GCF_014699075.1. Classification (GTDB taxonomy): domain Bacteria; phylum Pseudomonadota; class Alphaproteobacteria; order Rhizobiales; family Beijerinckiaceae; genus Microvirga. Next base: position 211,176 of record NZ_JACXAB010000006.1, read on the forward strand.
CGCTGACCAGGCGCGCGAGGCTGCGGTTCGCGACGCCAAGCGGCAGGCTGAAATCTATGCCGCCGCCGCGGGCGTCTCGCTCGGTCGCCTGCTGGAGATCCGGGACGGCTCGGCCCAGCCCTTCGAGCCGCAGCCCGACATGCGCATGTCCATGGCGATGGCCAAGGGAGCCGAATCGGTGCCGATCGTGCCGCCGGCGACGATCCGCTACACGGCCAATGTCCAACTCGTCTGGGAAATGGCCGGGCAGCCTTAAGAGGTGTACTTCCCTCCCCCTTGCGGGGAGGGGTGGTCGCGCAGCGACCGGGGCGGGGGTCGTACAGTCAAAGCGCTGGCCGACCGAGTTTGGCGCCGCTCTCCCTACCGCGTCATCACCGGCCTTGTGCCGGTGATCCCGATGCGGTGAGGCACGGTTCTTTTCAGGATCGGGATGGCCGGGACAGGCCCGGCCATGACGGAAAGGTCTCACCCGGTCAGACCACTCCTATTCCTGCCCCTCCTCGTATAGGATAACGTTCCTAGGCGGCCTTCACGCTGTTGAGGAACTGGTGGATTTCGGCTCCGAGCCGCTTCGCCTGATGTTCCAGAGCCACCGAGAGGTCCGCGACCGTTCGGGCCGCATCGAGAGACTGCACGGCAACGCCCTGGGTAGTCTCGATCGCTGAGGTGCCGGCCTGTGCTTCCGTGGAAACCTGTGCCACCGACTGGGCGATCTCCGACACGGCTGCCGTCTGCTGGCTTACGGTTCCGGCCACCGTGGACACCACCCCGGCCAGATCCTCGACGGAGGCCTGCACGGTGCCGAGCGCCACCAGGGTTTCCCGCGAGGCAGCCTGCACTGCCTCGATCTGCCGGGCGATCTCCTCGGTGGCCTTGGCGGTCTGGCCGGCCAGGTCCTTCACCTCGCTGGCCACCACGGCAAAGCCCTTGCCGGCCTCGCCGGCGCGGGCCGCCTCGATGGTGGCGTTGAGCGCCAGCAGGTTGGTTTGCGCCGCGATGGTGCGAATGAGGCCTGCCACTTCGCCGATCTGGGATGTCGCGGCAGACAGGGTTGTCATGCTGCTCGAAGCGCCCCGGGCCTCCGCCACGGCGCGCTCGGAGGCTTTCGCCGAGGCGTTGGTCTGGGCGGCGACCTCGGACAGGGAGGCATCGAGCTCCTCGGCGGCGCTCGCCACCGCCGACATGTTATGCGCCGTCCTTAAGGATGCGGCGCCCGCGATCTGCGCCTGCTGGGTCACGTGGTTCGCCGAGCCCTCCAACTGGCCGGAGGCCTTGGCGAGATCGCCCGTGACCTCGCGGACCTCTGCCAGGATTTGCTCGACCGTCGTGTCGAATGACGTGATGGCGTTGGAGATCGCATGGGCGCGCTCGGCATCGAGCGCCGCCATGCCCTCACGCTCGTGGGTGAGCCGCTCGCGCTCCCGGGCATTGTCGCGGAAGACCAGCACGGTGCGGGCCATGGCGCCGATCTCGTCAGTGCCCTTGGTGGAGGGAATCTCGACGGACGCATCGCCGTCGGCGAGCCGGCGCATGGCCTGCTGCAGCCGGGTGAGCGGCAGGGAGATCGAGCGCCCGACAATGAAGTTCAGGACCAGACCGAAGAGAAGCGTCGCGCCCATGGCCCAGAGAATCAGGGTGAAGGTGCGCTGCTGCGAGGCGGTGAGCTGCTCATCCGTCTTGTGAGCCTCGGTTCGGACCTTGGCAAGCAACTGGTCGAGCACCGGCACGAGCAGGTCGAACTGCCCCATGAGCTTCTCGCTCTGGCCCGAGACCTCCCGCTCCAGCTCGCCCCAGGCATTGAAGGCCTCCTGGAACGACACGCTGGCGCTCTCGACGGCGGCCTTCTCCTTGGCCAAGTCACTGGAAAGCTGGGCCAGGGCGCGGGTAAAACGTCCCTGCTCGACCTCGAAGGCACCCAGGATGCTCTCCTCGAGCAGGATCCGGGCGCGGGCCTCCTGGTTGAACATGCCGAGCATGGCGGCCCACAGGCGCCAGGCGATGGTCTCGCCGCTGCCCGTCAGGGGCCGCACCAGCTTTTCGAGATTGGCTTCGGCCTTGAGCAGACGCCCCTGGGCGCCTTCGTCCGGCTTGGTGCCGATGCCGGTGTAGAGCTTGTCGAGGCTCTTGCCCTGGCTCAGCAGGGCGGAGGCGTGCTGCTTCAGGGCGGCGATCTCGGGCTCGATCAGGCTTGAGCCCGGTGCCGCGCTCATCTCGTCGAGCTGGGCGGCCAGCGCCTTGTGCTGCTCGATGAAAGCCTGGCCGTGATGGCTGAGGCGGCTCGTGGTCCACTCACCGGCCACAACCTTCAGGCCATCGGCCCGGCCGCGAAACCCGTTGGCCTTCTCGGCCAGCGCCGAATAGGTCTGCTGCGCCGAGAGCGCTTGCTCCACCTCGGAGCGGCCTGTCTGGAACACCGCACCGATGACCGCAAAACCAAGCACCATCACGCCGCTCAACGTCGCGACGCGCATCCGCACCGACGGCTGCTTCAACCGAGCCAGAAACGCCATTGCCCCCGAATCCTTCTTGTACCGTTGCGGCAAGATTGCGGAGGACGTCTTAAAGATATCTTTACGTTACGTCAGAAGCCCGACCCTGCCGGGTTCAGGCGGCTTTCGGCAGCTCGGTCATGATGGCGTAGAGGGCAGCCGCATCCCGGGTGGCGCGCACCCGCTCGATGAGGCCGGGCTCACGCAGAACGCGGGCAACCCGCGCCAGGGCCTTGAGGTGATCCGCGCCGGCGCCCTCAGGAGCCAGGAGCAGGAAGAGCACGTCCACCGGCTGGCTGTCGAGAGCCTCGAAGTTCACCGGCTTGTCGAGGCGGGCCACGAGACCGAAGATCCGCGTCAGGCCCGGCAGCTTGCCATGGGGAATGGCGATGCCTTCGCCGATCCCGGTGGAGCCGAGCCGCTCGCGCTGGAGGAGAGCCTCATAGATGGCGCTGTCGGGAAGGCCCGTGAGCCGGGCCGCCTGGGAAGCCAGTTCCTGAAGAGCCTGCTTCTTGCCGTTGACGCGCAAGGCGGGCAGGACGGCCTGAGGGTCTAGAAAGTCCAGCAAGGGCATCGATCACGCTGCATTCTTGATGTGAAGCCTGGAAGGCCTCTCACCGTTCCACGCAAGAACTGGGCCAAAAGAGGTAGACCCTCTCAAGCCTGTGCAAGCGGCGGATCGACCCAACCGATCGCTCCGTCGCCGCGGCGATATACGACGTTCACGCGTCGGGTGCTAGCGTGGATGAACACGAGAGCGGCCGCTCCCGTGAGGTCGAGCTGCATCACGGCGTCGCTGACGGAGAGCGTGTGAAGCGGCTTCGTGGTCTCGGCTACGACGATAGGATGAAAGCCTTCTTCCTCGACTTCATCGCTCGGCGCCTCGAACACCGCATAGGGCACCTCGATGCCGACGGTGCGCACACCCGCGCCTGACTTGCCCTTGAGCCGCTGCTTGTAGCGGCGCAGGCGATTCTCGATCCGGCCTGCGGTCTGGTCGAAGCTGGCATAGGCATCGCCGGCGGCCCCGGAGGCCTCCAAGGTCATGCCGGAGGTGAGGTGCAGCACGCAGTCGGTGCGAAACCCGCCGCCGTCGCGGGTGACGGTCACATGGCCGGAATAGCCGCCGTCGAAATACTTCGCCAGCGCACCGGCCATTCGGGCCTGGACCTGAGACCTGAGAGCTTCGCCGATATCGAGATTCTTCCCCGACACTCTCAATGTCATCGCATTCTCCTCCGCTTGCGCCTTCGCTTTTGCCGCGAACCTTCAGGGGTGACGCTTGGAGATGATGATCCGAATGGGAGCCAATGCAAGTCTTGAAATCTTGGGTTCAAGCGGTCAAGCTTTGTGACTGTGCCGGCGGCGGCGATCCGCCGAGGGCGGGATGCGCAGAGCCTCCCGGTACTTCGCCACTGTGCGGCGGGCAACCTGAATGCCTTCCTGTTTCAGTTTGTGGGCAATTGCCTCATCCGACAGCACATCGTCCGGCTTCTCCGTGCCAATCATCTGGCCGATGCGATGGCGCACGGCCTTGGCGGCATGCTCGCCCTCCCCCGTGGCGGCGCCGAAGAAGAACTTCATCGGGTAGGTGCCGCGTTCGGTGCCGATGGCCTTGTTCGCCGCCACCCGGGAGATTGTGGATTCGTGCATGCCGATGGCTTCCGCCACGCTTTTCAGCGTGAGCGGGCGCAACCCGGCCATGCCGGTGCGGAAGAAGTCCTCCTGCTGGCGTGCGATCTCGGCCGCGACCTTCAGGATGGTCTTGGCGCGCTGCTCCAGGCTGCGGGTGAGCCAGCTCGCGGTCTGGACGCACTCGGACAGGAAGCTCTTGTCCTCCTCCTTGTTCAGGACCTTTGCCACCTCGGCGTAATAGGTGCGGTCGAGGAGGATGCGGGGCAGGGTCTCGGGATTGAGCTCCACCGCCAGGCTGCCGTCGGGCGCAGGCCGGACCAGCACGTCCGGTACGAGCACGTCGACCCTGGCTGGCGTGAAGGCAAGGCCGGGCTTCGGCTCCAAGCGGCGGATCTCGGCCAGCATGGCGGCGAGGTCCTCCCCGTCAACACCGCACACCTTCCGCAGGGCGGCGAAATCCTGCCGCGCGGCGAGATGGAGATGCTGGAGCAGCGCCTGCATGGCCGGATCGAGACGGCCATGCTCCTTCAACTGAATGCCTAAGCACTCGGCAAGGTTGCGTGCGCCGACGCCTGCCGGCTCGAAGGTCTGGACCAGCTGCAAGGCGGCTTCGACATCGACGCACGGCACGTCCAAATGTGCGGCGATGTCCGCCGGGTCATCCCTGAGGTAGCCGGCCTCGTCGAGGCTATGAATCAGGTGCTCGCCGATTGTGCGAAGGTGGGGGTCGGAGGTGGCAAGATCGAGCTGCGCCTCCAGGTGTTCGGCCAGGCTGGCCGTGCGGGCCAACGTCTCCTCAAGCTCCGGCCTGATCTCCCCGTGAGCCGGGCCGGACGCTCCTGACGCGGCTTGGCCGCGCAAGGGCGGCGGACCGGGGACGATCCGGGAGCCTGCAGCTTGCGCCTTCTGCTTGGCGCGCAGAAAATCGGCGAGGCTCAGGCCAGGCGCATCGGCCCGGATCTCGCCTTCCTGCAGCAGGGGATTGCGCTCGAGTTCGGCCGCCACATAGGCGGCGAGTTCCGCATGGGAGAGTTGCAGCAGCTTGATGGATTGCACGAGCTGGGGGGTCATGGTCAGGGACTGGCCCTGGCGCAGCTCCAGTCGTTGCATCGCACTCATGACCGCACCCGAAAAGGCATGCTTCCTGCATGCCCTTCGATTTTTAACGGGATCGGGAGCGATCCGTCAAAAGGGATACGTCTTAGAGCATCGGATCAATCCCAAAAGTGCAAGTCCACTTTTGGGCCCGATGCTTTAGTAGAGGCGGAAATCCTCGCCCAGATACAGGCGTCGCACTTCCTCGTTTGCCACGATGGCGTCCGGCGTGCCCTCTGTCAGAACGCGGCCGGAATGGATGATGTAGGCGCGGTCGATCAGCCCCAGGGTCTCGCGGACGTTATGGTCCGTGATGAGCACGCCGATGCCGCGGCGGGTCAGGTGCCGCACGAGGTTCTGGATGTCGCCCACGGCGATGGGATCGATGCCTGCGAAGGGCTCGTCGAGGAGCATGAAGGTCGGCTCGCCCGCAAGCGCCCGGGCAATCTCGCAGCGGCGGCGCTCGCCGCCCGAGAGCGCGATGGACGGCGACTTGCGCAGGCGCGTGATGTTGAACTCCTCGAGGAGCGCGTCGAGCTTGCGCTCGCGCTCCTTGCGGCTGGGCTCCACGATCTCGAGCACGGCGCGGATGTTGTCTTCCACGTTGAGGCCGCGGAAGATCGAGGCTTCCTGCGGAAGATAGCCGATGCCGAGGCGGGCGCGGCGGTACATGGGCAGGCCCGTCACGTCATGGCCGTCGAGGCTGATGACGCCGCGATCCGCCCCGACGAGGCCGGTGATCATGTAGAAGATCGTGGTCTTGCCCGCGCCATTCGGTCCGAGCAGGCCGACGGCCTCGCCGGCCCGCACCTGCAGGCCCGCATCCTGCACCACGGTGCGGCCGCGATAGCTCTTCTGCAGGCCCTTCACGGCCAGGATGCCTGCGCCGCCGAAGGCACCCTCGCCCTCGGTCCGGGAGGAGCCATGCGGGACCGGCCCGGCCGCATAGGGCTCCAGGAGGCTCACGTCCGAAGGACCGGGTTGAGAACGGTTGAAAAGCGGTTTCACAGGATCATCGCTGGTGATGGAAGGGATGGGTCGGGAAGGTTTCTTCCCGCCTTAGTTCGTCGCCGGCCTTTGAGCCGGCTTCGGCTTGGCGGCGTTGGCGGGGGCGTTCGCTCCGCCGGCGCCGGTGGGAGCCGGACCGCCGTTGCCGGGCACGAACAGCGCCCTCACGCGGCCGCCGGGGGTGGTTTCGATGTTGGCCACGCCGGTGTTGATGTCATAGAGCACCCGCTCGCCTTTGGTGACGTTCGGCCCGTCGCTCAGGGTGGCATTGCCGGTGAGCATGATCTTGTTGGAGCCGCGGTCGAAGGTGGCGTTCTCGCCGGTCGCCACCTGGGTCCGGGACACGATGGTGACCGGGCCCTTGCAGTCGATCTTCTTGATCGCGCTGTCGTCGGCACCCTGCGTGGCAGCGGCAGGGGCCGCCTGTCCGCCGTTCTGGTCGCGCTGCTCGTAGAACACGGTCATGATCGTGCACTTCATGGTGCTCTCGCCCTGAACCGCCACCACGTCTCCGGTGAAGACGGCGCGCCCCTCCTTGTCGAACACGTCGAGCTTGTTGGCATCGATCTTGATCGGCTCCTTGCTGGAGCCGAAATTGCCGAAGCCGACGGCGCGCTCCTTGCCGGCCTGAGCCCAGGCGGCCTGCATCGGAATGGAGGCGAGAAGCGCGATGGCGAGGACGGCGCGTGAGAAACTCATCATGGACGGGTACTTGTCTGTTGGGGCGCTGTGACTGATGCAGGCATCGTGGAGCCTGTGCCGGCGGCGTCCTTGGACGATGGGGCAGAGCGGGTAGGTTCGAAAACGGTGCGCACGCGGCCTTCGAAGCTCATGACCTTGCCGTTGTCCGTTACTTTCAGCTTTTCGGCCTCGATGGAGCCGTTGCCGAACGAGACCTCGACAGGTTCGTTGGACGTGACGTTGCCGGACTTGAACTGGACAAAGGCCGACCGGAGCTTGACCTCGTGGCCCGCATCCGTGGTGACCACGATGTTGTCGCGCAGCCGCATCTGCTCCCGCTTGGTATCCAGGGTACCGTTCGCGGCCTGGAGCAGAGCGACGCTGCCGCGATCATCCGTGACGATGCGGGCCTTAAGACCTTTGAGCTGCACCAGGTCGGGCTTGCGCACATCCTGCGTGGCCTCGGTGGCGGTCACCTCGTAGGGGCGGTTGTCGTTCTTGAAGCCGGTCAGCTTCGGGCTCGCCATGGTGACGTTGCTGCCGCTCACGCCGATCGAGCCGAAGCTCAGGTTCTCGATGTTCCGGAACGGATCGTAATAGGCCACGAAGCCCACGGCCGCCATGCCGATCAGGGACCCGAGAGGAATGGCGATCTTGGCGAAGCGCACCCAGTGGGAGTGGCGGCGGGCCTTGGTATAGGCGCGCGTCGACCGGCCGGCCGGCCTCAAGGCCGGGCCGTCACGCATCGTGGTGCCCTCGATTACCGCCACTACTGAACCCCTTCCGCCTCACAATCGGCCCCGCGCCATGCCTGACGGTCATGGCGATGTTATGACGGATATGGGTTTTATGGGGGAAAGTTTAAGCGCCCGTCAAGAATGGGCGAAAATATCGGTCTCGGACCAGCCGAGAAGGTCCAGCTGCGACCGGGTCGGCAGGAAGCTGAAGCATTGGTGGGCAATGCCGAGACGGTTCTCCCGCTCCAGCATGCGGTCGAGCTTCTCCCTCAAGGCATGCAGGTGCAGCACGTCGGAGGCCGCATAGTCGAGCTGGGCCGGGGTGAGCGTGTCGGCGCCCCAATCGGAGGATTGCTGCTGCTTCGACAGCTCCACGCCGAGCTGCTCCCGCGCCAGATCCTTGAGGCCGTGCCGGTCCGTATAGGTGCGCACGAGCCGCGAGGCGACCTTGGTGCAATAGACCGGGCGCGGCATGACCCCGAAGCTATGGAAGAGCACGGCGAGATCGAAGCGGGCATAATGGAAGATCTTGAGCACGCTCTCGTCGGACAGGACGCGGATCAGGTTCTCCGGCAGGGGCCCGTCCTTGAGGATCTGCACCACATCCGCCGTGCCGTCCCCGGTGGAGATCTGCACCACGCAGAGCCTGTCCCGGTGCGGGTTGAGGCCCAGCGTCTCCGTGTCGATCGCGATGGCGGAGCCGGGCTGGTAATTCGCCGGCAGGTCGCCGCGATGAAAGCGTGTTGTCATGGGAGATCCCAAAAGTGCACCCGACAAGGGTCTAGCCTGCTTTGGGTCTAGCCTGTCTTGGCGGCGGCTTCAACGGATGAGAAAAGCCCCACGGTGGCGGAGTTGATGAAGTTCAACGTGAACGACGATTTTGGCCCCGATCGCCTCGTCAGGGCCGCCCGGTTCATGCATGCCTCGTCTTAAGGTGGCGCCGGCGGAGTGCCGGCGCCGTTGAAGAGACGCGTTATGCGGCCTTGCCGTGCTCGATCTGCACCGACCTAGTGTCCTGCCCCAAGCTTTTCACACCATTGCCGGAAGCGATCTCGATGCGGCGCGGCTTCAGAGCCTCGGGCACCTCGCGCTTGAGCTCGACGGTCAGCAGGCCGTTCTCGAGGTTCGCACCCACCACCTTCACATGATCTGCGAGGTTGAAGATCTGCTTGAACGCGCGGGTCGCGATGCCCCGGTGCAGATACTGCTTGCCCTCGTCGGAGCCCTTCTTCTGGCCGATCACGAGAAGCTGGCCTTCCTTTTGCGTGAGCTCGATCTCCTCGGGAGAAAAGCCCGCAACGGCCATGGTGATGAGGTACTGGTCCTCACCGAGTTTCTCGATGTTGTAGGGCGGCCAGTTGGCCATGGACTCGACCTGCGTGGACTGATCGAGCATGTCGAACAGCCGATCGAAGCCGACCGTGGAGCGGTACAGGGGAGAGAAGTCGAAAGCTGATCTCATAACCACATCCTCCATTGAGCAACATGGATCCGAGAGCGCCGGACACCCGCCGGCGCCCGTATGGCCAAGCCTCTGAAAGGCCTTGGCAATCCTGATTTTAGGAACAGTTTTTATGGTTTTCAAGAGGCACGAATGGGCCTGATCACTTGCCTGTGAGACGGGCTGGCCATCGAGTCCGGTTGGTCCTAGCATCGGCCTGCTTCGACCAGGGAACGACCGACATGCTTCGCATTCTCTCCCTCGCCTTGTTGACGATCTTCGCCGCTCCGGCGTCTGCGACGGAAACACCTGCAGACAGCACTGTCGTTGCTCAAGAGCAGCGGCCTCCGCAGCAAAGCCCGAAGCGGGATTGCGAGAGGAAGCAGGACGAGGGCGTGAGCTAGAGCTGCACCGCAGAGGCGGTTTCCGCTTCGACGATGAACGAGGCTTGATCCTCAGCCGGCCGCGTCCGCCGTCGCAGGGCGGCGTTGAGTTCGGCCCCGAAGATGAAGATCGCCGCAGAAATCTGCAGGAAGATCAGCGCGGTCAGGATTCCGGCAAGGCCCGCATAGGTTGTCTTCAGGTGGGTCATGTTGGCCAGGAACTCGCCGTAGAGGCTGGCTCCCGCAAGCCACAGGATCAGGGTCGCGGCGATGCCGGGCAGCACGTTCCATGCGCGGGGCCGGGCATCCGGCAGCCAGAGATGGGCGGCGGCGAGGCCCGCCACCAGAACGATGGACGCGAGCCCGTAGCGTACCGCGTCGTAGGTCAGACCCAGAGCCTTCAGGTCGGGCATCGACAGCACCGCGGCGCGCCAGAAGGACGGCCACAGCACCACGAGGACTGCCGAGGCCACCAGCGCCCCCGCACCGATCAGCACGAAGCCCACGCCGATCAGCCGGGCCTGCCACCAGGGTCGGAACCGTTCGACTCCATAAGCCCGGCACAGGGCGATCCGCAGGCTCTCCACGCCGTTCGTGGCAACGAGCAGCGTCAGCACGACGCTGATCGTCAGAACGTTCCTGCGGGGGATGAGAACCTTGTCGGCCTCCCGCGCCAACGGACCTGCGACACCCTCGGGCCAGAAGTCGAAGAGCAGATGGATGATATGGGTGGAGATACGCCCGGCGCCGAAAAGGGCTGCCAGCGCCGCGACACAGATCAGGAAGGGAAAGAGCGCGATCACCAGGGAGAGCGCCACGTGGCTTGCCATGGCAAGGCCGTCGTTGCGCGAAAACCGTGTGCCGGCATCGGCAAGGGCCGCGAAGATCGAGCGGGCTTGGGGAGGAACGGAAGGAAGGCGCATTGTCGACTGAGGAGTCCTGGACCGGCAGATCGGGCGATGATGGTGCGCGATCCAGCCTCTTGATGCGATCCCTCAGCGCTCAAGGCAAGGTCCATTCTGCCACAGGTTGGCCAACGCTCGCCTATGAAATCCGGCCCCGCGCCTCGTTTGCCAGCCGGATCAGCATCGGCCGCACCTCGTGCGGACCGGTGAGCGCCCTTGGGAAGGGCAGCCGCAGGATCTCATCGCCGAGCGCCATCTGAACACCGTCTGGATCGATGCCGATCAGGCGCCAGGTACCCTCGCGGGCGCCGCAGAGCTGCGTGGCATAAAGCGCCACCGCGTCGGCATGATCCTCGTTCATGTGCTCCACGGCCTGCGCCTCGAAATCGTAGAAGTCGAAGAACCCGGAGAGGTCCGCCAGCAGATCCTCCTTGGTCATGCGATAGGCCCGGCCGAAGCCGCCGTTGAGGCTGCCTGACACGATTGCCAGACGCCAGAAGGCGAAATCCGGAAAGTCCACGTAGAGCTCGGCCTTGGGATGCTGCAGCAGGTAGCGGCGGCGGATCTGCTGTGCCTCAGGGCTTTCCCGGTCGAGCCTTTGAGCCGTTGCCAGGAGAGTCAAGCGCGGATGGGCCAGCGGGTCGCCCTTGCCCACGGATGACAGGAGCAGCGAGCAGCGCGGATCGGCCTCCAACAGTTGCGTATGAGCCGAGAGCTGGGACGTGAGGATGACGGGCGAACCGTCGAGATCCGTTCCCACCTGCACGAGGCTTGCAAACGGCATGCCGCTCTCCCCGTCATTGGTGGCGAGCGCGCCGGACCGCACCGTGCGCATGAGCTTCTTTGCAAGCCCGCGGGCCTCGTCATCAACGGGCAGGAATGGATCCTTTGCCATTGGCCTCAATGCTCCCTGCATAGCCGCTCACGGCGTCTTTTGGTATTTCGCGCGCAGGGCCTCGAACCGGGCGACCTGGTCCGGCCTGAGAGCGCGGTCCTCGTGGCGGCCCACGAAGATCTTGAACATCACACCGCCCTCCAGGTTGACGAACTGCACCGAGCAGGACCTCTTGCCGAAGAAGGGTCGGTCGATGAAATAGATGGACCGGCAGCGCTCCATCCTCAAGTGCCCGCCGATGGGCGTCTCCCCATGGATGTTGAAATAGCCATGGCCCAGGGTTCCGGCCGGAATGCCCCCCTCGCATTCAAACACGCCGTCACGGGTATGCACCACGAGGGTGATCACGCCCCACTCGGTCAGATCCTGCCAGATCTCCTGGTAGAGGTCGCCTGGCACCCGCATGGCGGCCTCGGGTGGAAGGCAATCGAGCACCGCCTGCATCGGCACACCGCGGCTTTCCGCAACCTGCTCGAGGATGCCGTCCGGCTTTGCCGCGAGATCCTGTCGGATCAGTTCGTCCACGGGAAGGGTCATGCTCTCACTCCGCCGCTTTCGCTGTTCGGCCGATGGTTTGAATCACATCGAAACCCTCGAACTCCGGGTGGCCCAGGGTCAGCGGCTTGTTGGATCCTGTGCTGGCGCGCGTATGCGAGGCACGGAACTGCTCGGAGCGCGTCCAGGCTTCGAACTGCGCCTTCGAGGCCCAGACGGTGTGCGAGGAATACAGCACATGATCCTCGCGCTCAGGGCCGCGCAGCATGTGGAACGCGATGAAGCCGTCGAGCTCATGCAGGTAGCTCTCCCGCGTGAGCCAGCGCTGCTCGAATTCCTGCGTGGCGTCCTTCAAAACCTTGAAGCGATTCATGGCAATGAACATGGGTGTCTCCATTGTCAGCAAAGCGGACGCGCGGGAGACCGGCGATCTCCCGCGCGTCCAAAAATCACCAGCGGATCGTCGCGTTGAGCGCGAAGGTGCGGCCCGATGCGCGCAACAGATCGAGGTTGCGGTTGGTGGCCAGCACGCCTGCCACATCCTGGGCATTGTGGTACTCGGCATCCAGAAGGTTGTAGGCGCTCAGGTTGAGCGAGAGGTTTGGCGTCGGGTCGTAGAACACCAGGGCATCCATGGTCACATAGGAATCGGGCCGGAAATAGGTCGCATCGCTGACCCGGTTTCTCCCCGCAGCGCCGCGCGCCCTGACCTCGGCGCCCCAGCCGGCTTCGTGCTGGTAGCGGATGCCTGCATGAGCCGTGAACGGATCGACGGAGTCGAGCGGCAGCCCCGTCTCCTCGTCCTCACCCTGCGCATAGGCCAGCGCTCCGAAGATCGACCAGTTCGGCGTCAGGCGCCAGTCGCCCTTGGCCTCGACGCCCCAGATCCGCACGTTCGACAGGTTCTGGTACTGGAACTGGGTGAGGCCCGCCGGCGACGTGCCGACCGTTACCGTCTCGATGAAGTCGTTGTAGAGATTGTAGAAGCCCGACACCTGGAAGCTGGAGCCGTTGTCGAAGCGTCCGCGCAGGCCCACCTCGAAGCCGTCGCTGGTCTCCGGCTTGAGATTGCCGTTCGGCAGGATCTCATAGAAGAAGACCGGATTCGAGAAGCCGAAATTCGCCGTGTCGTAGGGCGGTGCGCGGAAGCCGCGGGCATACTGACCGAAGACGCGCAGCTGATCCGTCAGGTCGTAGGTGATGCCGAACTTGGGCGAGACGGCGAACTCGTTCTGCGCCTCGACGGCAAAGTCGCGCTGGTTCGAGCGGTCGAAATCTGCATCCGGGTTCGGATCGAGATAGTACGTGTCGAAGCGGATGGCAGGAATGATCCGCAGCCTTCCGTAGCGCGCGGTGTCCTGCACGTAGAGGCCGGCCTGCACCGTCTCGGTGTCGGGAAAATTCTTGTTGGGGAAGGACTCGCCGGAGATCGTGGGCGTCTCGACCCCCGTGTCGAGGTTCCGCTCGATCCGGTTGCGCGGACGCGACGTGGAGGTCGAGTCGATGGACGCGCCGTAGATGAAGCTGTGCTCCCACTCGCCCCATTGGCGGGTGCCCGAGAACTGAACCTCGGCGCCGTAGATCTCCTGGTTGAAGCCGAAATCCGAGAGGCGGATGCGGTTGGGCTCGGCCGGTGGGCCCGAAAACGATGTGCCGCGCTGCTGCAGCGTCTTCTCCTCGCGGTCCACCTTCGTCCAGTACACGCTGGTGCGCACCGTGTCGGCGACGGACCAGGTCACAGGCAGCATCCAGTCGAAGCTCAGGCGCGGACGGGTGGTGGTGTCGTCCGCGTCAGAGTCGAACACGCGGGTAAACGGCATGCCGCCACCGCCGGGCATGTTCGAGCGGTCGCTGAGAAGCTCCGTGCCGACCTCCTTGCGCAGGAACTCGCCGGTGAGCTTGAACTGCCCCCAATCGCCTGCATTGTAGAGCAGCTTGGCGAGCACGTTGTCGGCGGAAAAATCCTGCGGGTTGGGCCGCAGCGTGGAATCGTCGTCGAGGTTCGGCCGCACCTCGTGGCCCTGGCGATGGGTGTAGAGGATGAGCGACTCCCACGGCCCGAAGCGCCAGGCTCCGGTATAGGTCTGCAGGAAGCTTCTGTCCTCGGTGTCGTAGCCCGTCTTGGCCGAGAGATACCAATCCTTGCCGACGAGATTGAGGTAATCGGACGGATCCTTGGTGACATAGGAGACCACGCCGCCGATGGCGTCGCTGCCATAAAGAGCCGACGACGGACCGCGGATGATCTCGACCTGCTTCAGGCTGTCGAAATCGACAAAGTCGCGGGTGTAGGTGCCCGCGCCGATATTGGTCTCGGGAAAGTCCGGGATCTTGACCCCATCCACCTGCACGCGCACGCGGTTCTCGCCGATGCCGCGGATCACGTAATTGGTGGCGCCGCCACGCGAGGGCTGGTTGCCCACCGAGACACCAGGCTCCTCGCGGGCAAGATCGCGCGGGGAGTTGATGTTCTTCCGGTCGATCTCCTGCTGCGACGTGACGCTGACTGTCGAGGGGCTGTCATAGACGGGCGTTGGTGCACGCTCGGCCGTAACCGTGATGGCGTCGAGCGTGGTGAACAGGGGCGCTTCCGGCATCGGAGCCTGCCCCTGTGCTTGCGCCTGCGCGCCGGTGGCCAGCGTCGCGCCCGTGAGAGGGGCGAGAACGAGAAGGGCGAGGGGTGAAGTGGACGCGCGAAGGCATTCGCGCAGGAAGGTAATCATCCTGACGATCCCAGTCTTTCATAGTGCTTTTCTTGAGGACTGGCTGGCTCGCGCAGAAATCGAATTCACGCTGGCTGGCTACTTGCCCGTCTCCTGCGGGAGAAGGGTTTACATCCGATAGCCAAATCAAGTAACTGCGTCAATACGGACTCGCGTACTCGCAGTTTTACATGGTTCTAAACTGCGAATACATGATGAAAATTCTAATATGCAGTTTAGAGCAAGTAAAATCTGGGGATCATCGTGCACAATCCGCCTTCACCATCGGACATCAAGCCTGACAGGGCGCCCCCGGCGAAAGAGATCGATGTGGCAAGCCTGATCGGGGCCGGGCGCGAGGTGGTGCTCCTCCACCGGGGCGAACGCTACCGCCTGCGCGTCACAGCCAGCGGCAAGCTGATCCTCACCAAGTAGAAGGCTGTCCCCGATGCTGTCACGCCGCACACTGCTTCTCGCATCGCCGCTCCTGTTCTGTGCGCCACCCTTACGCGCCGAAACCACGCGCCGGATCGTCAGTGTCGGCGGCGCGGTGACGGAAATCCTTTATCGCCTCGGCTATGCCGGCGACATCGTCGGCGTGGACTCCACGAGCCTGCACCCCGCCGATGCGCTCAAGACGAAAGCCAATGTGGGCTATGTCCGCGCGCTCGGCGCAGAGGGCGTGCTCTCGCTCAACCCGAGCCTTGTGGTCGCCTCGGAGGGGGCCGGCCCACCCGATGCCCTGAAGCTGATCGAGCAGGCTGGCGTCCCCATCGTCCGTGTGCCGGACGAACCGAGCCCGGCGGGCATCGTGAAGCGTGTCGCGGTGATCGCGCAGGCTCTCGGTGCCTCCGGTCAGGGCTTGGCGCTCGTGAAGGAGATCGAGGCAAGCTTTGCAGGGCTTTCCGAGGCGAGGGCCGGGGTCAAGCGCGCGACCCGCACGCTCTTCGTCCTGTCGCTCCAGAACGGACGGCCGCTCGTCGGCGGGCAGGGAACAACGGCCGATGCCATGCTCGCGCTGGCCGGAGCCACCAATGCGGCATCGTCTCTCAGCGGCTGGAAGCCCCTGTCGGACGAAGGCCTGATCGCAGCCGCGCCCGAGGCCATCGTCATGATGAACCACGGCCCCGGTGGCGCGGCCTACGACCCCTTCGCCTATCCGGCTTTTGCCGCAACACCCGCCGCCGAGGGCCGGCGCCTCGTAGTGATGGATTCGCTCTATCTCCTCGGCTTCGGCCCGCGCACACCCGAAGCGGCCCGCGACCTGATGGCGGCGCTCCATCCCGATCAGATCGCCCAGGCGAAGCGATGACGTCGGTTGCGCTTCAGCAGGGTCGCGTCCGGACAGGGTTTCGCGAATCCAGGGCTTTGCTGCTGACGCTGCTTGCAGCGTTGGTGCTGCTGGTGAGCCTCGTGGCGCTCGGCCTCGGGGCCACGGGCGTTCCGCTGTCGCGGACGCTGTCCATCGTCACGGATGCCGTCATGGGCCGCACGGCGCTCGGCGGCGACGGGCTCATCATCCTGCAGGTGCGCCTGCCGCGTCTTCTGCTCGGTCTGCTCATCGGCGCGGCGCTCGCCGCGTCCGGCGCCCTGATGCAGGGCCTTTTCCGCAATCCCCTCGCCGATCCGGGCCTCATCGGCGTCTCGGCAGGCGCGGCCCTGGCGGCCGCCACGACGATCGTTCTCGGGGACGCGCTGCTGGCGCCGCTGATCGGGCCTCTGCCGTTCACGGCCCTGCCTGTCGGCGCCTTCACCGGCGGGCTGCTGACGACGCTGGCGCTCTATGTCGTCGCAACGCGCAGCGGCCGCACCTCGATCGCCACCATGCTGCTCGCCGGCGTTGCCTTCGGGGCGCTGTCCGGCGCGGTCATGGGCCTGTTCTCGTATGTGAGCGACGACCGGCAGCTGCGCGATCTCTCCTTCTGGTCCCTCGGCTCCTTGAGCGGCGCCACCTGGACGAAGACCATGACGGTCGCGCCCTTCATCCTGCTCACTCTTCTCGCCATGCCCTTTCTGGCGCGCGGCCTGAACGCCCTCGCGCTCGGCGAGGCAGAGGCCTTTCATCTCGGTGTGCCGGTGCAGCGCGTCAAAGCCCTTGCGATCCTGCTCGTGGCGGTTGCTGTGGGCGCCTCCGTTGCCGCCTCTGGCATGATCGGCTTCGTCGGCATCGTCGTGCCGCATGTGCTGCGCCTGATGGCGGGCGCCGATCACCGGATGCTGCTACCTGCATCGGCGCTGCTGGGCGCAGCCCTGCTTGTGACCGCCGACACGGTGGCGCGCACCATGGTAGCGCCGGCGGAGCTGCCGATCGGCATCCTCACCGCGGCCATCGGCGCGCCGTTCTTTCTCTGGCTCCTGCTGCGCCGCCCGGGAGGCATGGCCCTATGAGCGCGCTTCTGGAAGCCACGGATCTCGCCTATCACAGCGGAGGCAGGGTGCTGGTCGACGGAGTCGATCTCGCGTTCGCCGGCGGCTCCTTCACAATCATCATCGGCCCCAACGGTGCCGGCAAGTCGACGCTGCTGCGCCTCCTGTGCGGCGAGCTTGCGCCTGCGCGTGGCGCGGTGCGCTGGAACGGGGAGACGCTGCACGCGATTCCGGCCTGGCGTCTGGCCCATCGCAGGGCGGTGATGCCTCAGGCCTCCGACCTCAATTTCCCCTTCACGGTCTTCGAGGTGGCAAGCCTCGGCACTGAAGGAATCGGCCGAGGCTTATCCAGGAGCGACCGGCAGCGTCTTGCGTTTGAGGCCTTGGAACAGGCGGACGTCGCCCATCTGGCGCCGCGCAACTACCAGACCCTTTCGGGCGGAGAGCGGCAGCGGGTCCATTTCGCCCGGGTGCTGGCGCAGCTCGCGGCGGGCCGAACGCTTGAGTCGCAGCAGGCCCTGTTCCTCGACGAACCCATTGCGAGCCTCGACCTGAAGCACCAGCTCGCGCTGCTCAACACCGCGCGAGGTCTCGCGCGGCAGGGCCTCGCCGTCATCGCCGTGCTGCACGACCTGCAGCTGGCCTCTGGCCTCGCCGACGAACTGGTTCTCCTGCACCGGGGCAGCCTCGTGACCCGTGGGACGCCCGATGCGGTGCTCACACCCGCCACCCTGGCCAATGTTTTCGGGATCGCCCTGAACGCAGATGCGCTTCCAGCAAGTCCATGGTCGCTTGTCAGGGCCCAAGAGCACTCTGCAGCCTGAGGTGCAGTGGGCGCACAAAGCAACGCCATCGTGACGGGGAATGGCGAGGGAAAGAAATCCGAGCCCCTCAGCCCTTCCCCACTCTACCCAGTGTCATGAAACTGTCATCGAAACTTCACTGTTACCGTTCTGTGACGGCTGATAACGGTGGGCCCTCGATCACAGGAGAAGGCCGTGGCTGCAGACAAACAGGTGACTCTTCAGGAGCTGGCGTCCCATACCGAGAAGGTTCTCAGGCGCGGTAAGAAACTCGAGAAGTCGCTGCTCAAGCTTGTTGCTCAAAGCGATCCTGGCTCCGTTGCTGAGGAGTTTCTGAAATCCGTTCAGCAGAGCCTCAAGAAATTCAAGAAGGAAGCCAAGAAGGTCGGGCGGCCGCTTCCTCCGGAAACGGCGAAAGCTCCTGCGCGCAAGAAGCAGGCGCCAGAGCCTGCACCGGTTGCACAAGAGCCGAAGCGCCCGGTGAGCCGGTCGAGGAAAAAGGCGCCCGCCACACCGGAGACAGCTTCCAACTCGAAATCGCCGAAAGCCTAACGCCGGGAGCGTTCTTACAAGTGCCCGTACAGGGCTCCTGACACCCAGAGCATCTCACGAGAGGACAAGACCGTCACGCGCACGCAGATGGCGTTCACCCCTGCACGATCATGCGAAATGTAGATGAGGGTGAGCTCCTGCTCCGCCTTCAGCTTTTAGAGCCGATCGAGCACCTGGGCCTGGGTGGTGACATCCAGCTATCATAGCCTTGTCACCTCCCCTGCTTGTCGAGCGGGAGCATATCGATACTATGGTAGCCACATTATCGGAAACTCTCGGCCGCATTCACTAGCTGCAATAGCCTCCAAGCTCCTCCCTTGGCTGGAGCAAGACGATATCTGTCAGACGCTCAACCGTGAGAAGAGCCATGCGCATCGGTGTCCCGAAAGAAATCAAGAACCACGAGTACCGCGTCGGTCTCGTGCCTTCCTCCGTCGCAGAACTCGTTCATCACGGTCATGAGGTACTCATCGAGCGCGGTGCGGGTCTCGGCGCAGGGCTCGCGGATGAGGAATATCAGTCGGCAGGCGCCATCATCGTCGATGGACCCGATGCCATCTTCGAGCGCGGGGAGATGATCGTGAAAGTCAAGGAGCCTCTGGCGGAGGAGCGTAAGCGCCTTCGTCCGGGGCAGATTCTCTTTACCTACCTCCACCTTGCTCCGGATCTCGAGCAGACCAGGGATCTCATGGAGAGTGGCGCCACCTGCATCGCCTATGAGACGGTGACCTCGCCTTCCGGTGCTCTTTCGCTTCTGACTCCGATGTCGGAAGTGGCAGGGCGTCTTGCGCCTCAGGTGGGCGCACATTGCCTTGAAAAGGCCCAGGGCGGCCGTGGCGTCCTCCTCGGCGGAGTGCCCGGCGTGCCCGGGGCCGACGTGGTGATCCTCGGCGGCGGCGTATCCGGAACGCATGCGGCCACCATCGCGCTCGGCATGGGAGCCCATGTGACAGTCATCGACCGCTCCGCCGAGGTGCTACGCCGCCTCTCCTCGCAGTTCGGGTCGTCCGTGCGCACGGTCTTCTCCACGCGAGACGCCATAGCGCAAGCTGTGAAGCAAGCGGATCTTCTCATTGGCGCCGTGCTCGTGCCCGGCGCCGCCGCTCCGAAGCTGATTACATCCGAGATGGTGAAAACGATGAGGCCGGGTTCCGTCATCGTCGATATCGCCATCGACCAGGGCGGATGCTCCGAGACGTCGCGGCCGACCACCCATTCCAACCCAACCTACATTGTGGACGATGTGGTCCATTACTGCGTGACCAACATGCCGGGAGCCGTGGCCCGAACCTCCACCTTCGCACTCAACAACGTCACTCTGCCTTTCACCCTTGCCCTCGCAAACAAGGGCTGGCGCCAGGCGCTGCAGGATGACCGCTTTCTGCGTGACGGCCTCAATGTCCATGCGGGTAAGGTCGTCTGCCGACCTGTAGCGGAGGCGCATGGCCTCTCCTACACGCCAGCCGAGGAGGTTCTGGCTTAGGGACGATATGAAGGAGCAAGCCTATGTGACCTGCGGCTTGCAGATAACGGTGCCTGCCCGTCGAATATTCCGGAAGCTATCTTGGGTGGGCCTATGCGCAGGCCGGAAGAATGATGCCCGGGATTCCATGCCAGAGGATTACGATCAGCGAGAGGCCGTTGATGAGCACGCTGGTCTGGCACAAAAAGCTGTCCGTCGCCGAGACCGGCTGATGCCGCCCTTGCCGCTCGGCGCGAAGCGAGACGACCAGCAGGATGGCAGCGGCCGCCAACGTTACGAGGGTGGTTGAGAGGATCGTGAATTGAACGACGCCTATGCCGAGAAGCGTCGCATCCGCCCATCCCCGGCCGCACAGGGTCGATGTTGCTGCGTAGATGATGGTGAACTGCACCGCCCAGGCAATCATCCCGCCAAGCGTCAGAAGAACCTGCCCTGTCCGCCGTCCGGTCATGCTAGATTCCCCCGGTCAGGCGCGGGAAGCCATGCACCACCAGGAGCCCGACCAGTCCTTGGCCGACCGTGTAGTACCAGAACAGCATGGTGTTATCGAAGGTTGTCCGCCGCACGCTGTCGAGCTTGCCGGCGAGCCAGCGGGCGATGGTGTAGAGCCCCATGATGAGGGTTGTCAGAACAAAGAAGATCTGCAGGGACATGATCGCGTAGACCGCGGCCCCATAGGCATGAGCCGACGGGCTCAAACCCGTCTGCCATTGGGTCCAGAGATCCACGGCCGATGCAGCGCTCACGAGCGGGAGAGACACACCGATCAGGACTGGCGCCGAGCGCGGCTTGCGCCGATCCTCGCCGCGCAACTGCCGGCTGGCGACAGCAATCAGCACTGCGCTGGCGCAGTAAAGAAAGGCGGAAAGAGCGGGCCATAACCAGCCGGGGAGCCTCACGTCCTGGGGCGGCCATGCACCGGGGTTCACCAGCCACAGGAACAGATAGGAGAAGATCAGGCAGGTGAAGACCATGCAGGAGACCACCATGAGGACGATCATCGCCCACCAGGAATGATTCATCGGGCCCGTGACGTAGACCGGCACCACGATGCCTCCGCCGATGTCGGCTGGAGGGCGGACCGGACCGGGATCGGTCTCCCACAGCCACCAGATCACGCATCCGAGTGCAAGGATGCCGCAGATCACCGCCGTGAACACGAACTTCACGGTCAGGAGCAGGAAGAAGGCCGCCGTGAACCCTGCAGCGAGCACGGGCTGCCAACCGGGTCCGGGGATCTGGAGAATGTACTGGGGCCGCGCATCGAAGGGGCTCGTCACCAGCGCCTCGCGTCCACCTGTGGCGGATCCAGGGAGATAATAGCGGCCGTCCTCCACATCCTTCGATAGGTTGGGCTGATCCCACAGGGGATCGCGACTGACCACGGAGGGAATGCTGCGCGTGGCATAGTTGCCGTTCGGCAGCCATTCGAGCGTGCCGGCGTTCCAGACGTTTCCGGCATTGTCCTCACCGGCGAATCGGAAGTTGCGGGCCATGTCGTACAGGAAGACTGCAACGCCCGCGGCAATCATGAAGGCCCCGATGGTGGAGACGAGATTGAGCGCGTCCCATCCCATGCCGATCGGATAGGTGTAGACCCGCCGCGGCATGCCGATGAGGCCGGTGATGTGCATGGGCAGGAAGGTCACGTTGACGCCCAGGAACATGAGGCCGAAGACCCAGCGCCCGAGACGCTCGGAGAGCGCCCGTTTGCTCGCCACGGGAACCCAGTAGTAGATGGCGGCAAACAGCGGGAACACCATGCCGCCGATGAGCACGTAGTGCAGGTGCGCCACGACGAAATAGCTGTCATGGGCCTGCCAGTCGAAGGGCGCCATGGCGACCATCACGCCGGTGAGGCCGCCGAGGGTGAAGATGAACAGGAAGCCGATCACGAAGAGCGACGGCGTCGTGAGCTTCATACGCCCGGACGCGATGGTGGCGATCCAGGCAAAGACCTGGATGCCGCTCGGCACCGCCACCGCCGTGCTGGCGGCCGAGAAGAAGCTCAGGGACATCTTCGGCAGGCCCGTGGCGAACATGTGGTGCACCCAAAGCCCGAAGGAAAGGAAGCCCGTTGCAATCAGGGCGAGCACCACGAGGCGGTAGCCCACGAGCGGCGTCTGGGCCATGGCCGGCACGATCATCGACACCATGCCGGTGGCCGGCAGGAAGATGATGTAAACCTCCGGGTGGCCGAAGAACCAGAACAGGTGCTGCCACAGGAGCGGGTCCCCACCTCTCTCGGCGATGAAGAACGGCCAGTCGAAGGCGCGCTCCATCTCGAGCAGCAGCGTGCCCAGGATGATGGCCGGGAAGCCGATGACGATCATGACGGCAAAGACCAGCATGGCCCAGGAATAGACCGGCAGCTTGTCGAGGCTCATGCCGACCGCGCGGGTCTTCATGACGCCGACGATGATCTCGATGGCCCCCGCGATGGCGGAGATCTCAATGAAGCCGATGCCGAGGAGCCACCAATCGGCATTCTCTGCCGGCGAGTATTTGGTGCTGGTGAGCGGCGGATACATGAACCAGCCGCCATCCGGCGACAGGCCGAAGAAGATCGTGCCGAAGAACACGAGGCCGCCGACGAAGTAAGCCCAGAACGCATAGGCCGACAGACGCGGGAACGGCAGGTCGCGCGCTGCCTGCATGTTCGGCAGCAGATAGACGCTCGCCGCCTCCACGGCCGGAACGGCGAAGAGGAACATCATCACCGTGCCGTGCATGGTGAAGAGCTGGTTGTAGAGATCGTGGCTGACGAAATCGCTTTCCGGCGCCGCCAGCTGGACCCGCATGATCAGCGCGAGAATCCCGGCCAGGATGAAGAACAGGAAGGCCGTGGCCACATACCACAGGCCCACATAGGTGTTGTTGACGGCCGTGACGAAGCTGATCCAGCCCGGTGGCTCCCAGGCCTTTTTGAGGGCCTCGAACTCCCCCTCAGGGCGTGGCAGCGGGTTGGGGAGCTCGGCCTCCCGGCGCTCGAAGGATTTCGGGAGCTCGGGCGCGTTCATTTCAAGCTCTCCAGATATCCGGCCATCGCCCGCAGATCCTCGCCGGTGAGCGAGCCGTAGGAGGGCATCTTCGCTCCCGGCTTGATATGCTGCACATTGGCGATCCAGCCGGCCAGCGTGCCGATATTGTTCGGGAATTGGCCCGCTCCGATAGTGCGCCTGCTGCCCACATGGGTCAGGTCGGGTCCGAACTGCCCATCGGCCTCCGTGCCGCGCACCACATGGCAGGAGCCGCAGCCTCCGGCGCGGAAAAGATCACGGCCTCGCGCCAGGAGCGGGATCGCCGGCTCCTGAGCCGGCTGCGCCTGCATCCTTCGCCAAGCGTCGAACTCAGCGGGCTCCAGCGCCACAACATCGAAGGCCATGCGCGCATGCTGGGCGCCGCAGAACTCGGCGCAGACGCCGCGATAAACGCCGGGACGTTCCGCCGTGAAGTTGAACCGGTTGATCCGCCCCGGGATCATGTCGATCTTGCCGCCGAAATTCGGAATCCAGAAACTGTGGATCACGTCGGCCGCCGTCACCGACACGGTGATCGGCCTGCCGATGGGAACGACAAGTTCGTTTGCTGTCGAGAAATCCGCCTGCTCGCCCTCGGCCGGGTAGCGCACCCGCCACCAGTACTGCTCGCCGATCGCCTCGATCTGCAGCGCGCCGGATTGCGGGACATCGACATCCCGCATGCCGATGAGACCGTAGGGCAGAAGCAGGGAGAGGATCACGATCGGGAAGGCAAGCCCCCCGTAGATGATGGTCCTGCGGGTCCCGAGCCAGGCGCGACGCTCCGGAGGGGAGAAGATCGCATAAAGCAGAAGGGCCGTCACGAGGATGAAGATGAGGGTCGCCCCCACCGTCATGACAATGGTGAGCCAGTAGAGATCCCACGCATCGCCCCCGGCCGGATCGAGGGCCGACTGGACGCCGCTGCAGCCTGCCACCGGAACAGCCCACACAAATCCGCCTGCGCACCTCGCAGCGGAAGCCAGCCGCCATCGGGGGCGCGTCAGGGTCGTTTCAAAGTCCATCCGCCCTAGGTCATTTCTGCATGCATTGAACGGAAAAGCTTGGCCGTGAGACTTGGTTCCCGAATGCCATTCCCGAACAGGTCCCTCAGGATCGAACTAGGTCTCACGGCGGGATTGGCCACCATCCTGTTCGAGATCCCTGCTTTCGCCCATGGGACAGCGCCTCATGGTGAGGGCGATCTCCCGCATGCGTGGCATGCGGATCCGCTGATTTCGGTGCCGCTGCTGGCATCATGTCTGCTCTTCCTTCGGGGCGTCTATCGCCTGCGGCAGGATCTTGGGCGGTTTCCTCCCGGCTTCGCTCCCCGGCAGATCGCCTGCTTCGCCTTGGGAACGGCGCTTCTCGTCATCGCGCTGCTGTCGCCGCTCGAGGCGCTGGCCTCAACTCTCCTCTCGGCTCACATGGTGCAGCACATCCTGCTGATCGCCGTCGCGCCGCCGCTCCTCGTCCTCGGCAAGCCTGAGGTCGCATGGCTTTGGGCACTGCCGGCGCATTGGCGGCGCGGCATGGCGCGCCATGGCCTCTTGCGGTCCGCGCTCGCCTTCCTGTCGCCCTGCGCAAGGCCGATCCCGGCAGCCCTGATCCACATGGCGGCCCTGTGGGTCTGGCACAGCCCGATGTTGTTCGATGCAGCGGTCGCCTCCGACGCACTGCACTGGCTGGAGCACGTCCTGTTCTTCGGCACGGCCCTGCTGTTCTGGCGGGCCGTGATCAAGGCTCACTCCGGTCGCGAGGCGGCAGCCGCTGCCCTCATCGCGTGCTTCATCACCCTGCTGCAAAGCGGACTGCTCAGCGCCCTTCTCAGCTTTGCGCGCGAGGCGCTGTATCATGCGCCGAATACGATAAATTGGGGTTTGACGGCTCTGGAAGATCAGCAATTGGCAGGGGCTATCATGTCCCTTCCCATGTGCGCAATCTATCTCGCGGCAGGACTCATCATGGCCCTTCGGCTCCTCACGCCTGGCGTGGAACGGACGCGGCGCTCGCCGGTTGCCCCGACAGACGCCCTGAAGCCGAGCCGATGATCCTTCGCCCACTCCTCCTGACCTTGATGCTGATTGTCCCTGCTGCCTGCAGCGACACGCAGGATCAATCCTCGCGCCTCGCAATCCCAGGCGGAGAGCCGGAACAAGGCCATGCGCTCATTCGGGCCTATGGTTGCGGCACCTGCCATACGATCGAGGATGTTCGCGGTGCGAGGGGCAAGGTGGGGCCGCGCCTGGAGAATTACGCGCAGCAGCATCTTCTCGCCGGCTTCCTGCCGAACACGCCGCCGAACCTGATTGCCTGGCTGATGGACCCCGTTGCCCTGAAGCCCACCACCGGCATGCCCGCGCAAGGCGTGACCGAGGCGCAGGCGCGGCACATGGCGGCCTATCTCTACTCCCTGGGACGCGACGACAGGCGCGTCTATCCGCCCGATCCACCGCTTCCGCTCCGCCCCGAGAATGAAGCGGCCGCAGACATCCCGAATCCTCCGTCTGTTCCCTCAGGGACCGATGTTCGCACCCGCCGCATCGTTCCCAAACCTGATGGAAGCGCGCCGAAGAGCTAAGGCTCTTCCACCGCTTCCTCGGTATAGGTCGGCCGCGCCCGCATCACGGCCGCATAGATACCGATCCAAAGAGCGGCAATTGCGAGAATCAATCCGAGCGCGAGCCAGGACAGGCCACTGCGGGGCTGCAACACCCACAGCATGTGCGTGGTGTGATGCAGGAGCGCCAGCGCGCTACCGATCAGCATCGCCATGCGGCTCACACCGGAGGGCACGAGGATGACGACCGCGGCCAGCATCAGCGCATAGGACATTCCTATAAGGGCCAGATTGCCGTCGTCCGAGCGCTTGAGGTACCAAGCAACTTCATGCGGCAGATTCGTGAGCCAGACGATCAGGAACTGCGCGAACCACGTCCAGGCGGTCAGCAGCAGCAGGGTCAGCAATGCGCGCTCAAGGCTCGCCATGCGCCGAGGTGAGGCAGGTTCCTTCTTGAGAAGCGTGATCAGGATGGCGCTCGCGAGAGCCGCGAGAACCTGCCCCAGCCCGAACGCAAACCCGAACAGGCTCGACCACCAATGCGGCTCCCGCGACAGCACCCAATCATAGGCCGAGAAGGTCATGACCGGTGTCAGCAGCGCGAGACCGATAGCGCTGGCGCGGCGCAGGTGGCGGGTATGCGTCAGCCAGTAGGCCAGCCCTGTGCAGATCAGCAGATAGAAGGCGCTCCGGATCATGAAGAATCCGGGGCTCAGAAAATCTGCCCGTGCCGGAGGTAGGTCCAGCGGATGTCCGGCCCACGGGAAAAGCTCACCGAGACCAAAGGCGAGCACGGGACCCAGGAGCAGGAAGAATGGCAGCGTCAGAGCGGCGGCCTCCGCTTCAGCACGCACCGGCGCGAGCCAGCCCTCGCTCATGAGATGCCCGACCATCAGCACCACGAGACTGCCCATCGCAATTCCTGCAAGGGTCACGAAGGCGATGTAGAGGGCCTCCATTGCAGTCATGGGGTCGCGCTCCCCTGCCTTGGCGTGTCCGCAACACCACGCGCCTGCAGTTCCTTCACGTGGTGCGCGATGGCCCAGCGATCCTCAGGGAGCACGCGGTCGTCATACGGGAACATTCGTCCCTTGCCCTGGGTGATCACCTGCACGATCTGCTCGGGCGCCAACGCTCGCACGCGCTCATCGTGGTAGGAAGGCGGCGGGGCAAAGCCACGGGAAACAACAGGGCCGTCACCACGGCCGCTTACACCATGACAGGGCGTGCAGAAGGCCCGGAACCGCTCCTCGCCGCGGGCGAGCAGAGCCGGCGTTCGCTCCGGCCCCGGAGGTGCAAGGGCCGCGGCTTGCGCAGACGCTCCTCTTGGCACCGTACCGGGAGGCACAGGCTCATAGCCCCGTTGAACGGTGCGTGTCGAAGCGACCGCGTCACGCTGCTCCGTTCCCGTATCGCAGGCGGCGAGCAGGAGGAAGCTCACGATGGCTGCCGCTACTCGCACGCCGGAATCTCCCGAATGGCCAGGGGCGAGTGGGCTCCCAGAACCTCACGGATCGCGGCACTGTCGAATTTGGGATCGTCCTGCAGGATGCACAGGAAGAAACGATCCTGCGACGCACGCTCGAAACCCGGCACCGCAAAGACGGGGTGATGCAGGCGCGGCAGCCGCAGGATCAGGAGCAGACCGATCAGGGTTGCGGCGCCCGCCCAGAGGATCGCGACGATCATGGAGGCGGGAATGAAGGCGGGCCAGCTGTGAAGCGGCCGTCCGCCGACGTTCAACGGGTAATCGACGGCGTTCATCCAATACTGCGAGCCGTACTGAATGGCTGCACCGACCAACCCGGCGACCGTTGCAATCCAGGGGATCACCGACGTGCGAACGCCGAGTTCCCTGGCGAGATCGGAGAGAGGGAAAGGGCTGAACGCATCGAGCCGCGTATAGCCGGCGTGCTTCGCCGCCCTGACGGCTTCTATGAGGGCCTCAGGGGTCCTGAACTCCGCCATGATGCCATAGGGCCGCTCGGTCATGAGGACTTCTCCTCATGCTCGTCATGGCGCGTCTCGAACATGGAGATCACAGGCAGAAAGCGGACGAAGAGCAGCAGCAGAGCTGCGAACAGCCCGATCGTTCCCAGGAAGAGACCTGTTTCCGGCAGCGTCGGGCTGTAGCCGCGTCCGATGGAGGGAAGATAATCGGTCTGCAGGCCGCCGACGATGATCGAGAAACGGTCGAACCAGATGCCGACGCCGATTGCTATTCCGACGAAGACCCCACCGACGGTGCTCAACCGGGCGGCCCTGAACCAGAACAGCTGCGGGATCACGACGGAGTAGACGATGGCTGTCCAGTAGAGGCCTGCGTACTCGCCCGTCATGCGGGCGAAGGTCGCCTCCTGGGCTAAACCTCCCGACAGGAGGGCTGCGGCGATTTCATCGATGTAGAGATATCCGGACACCAGGGCACTTGCGAGCACCAGTTTGCCCAACAGATCGACGTCTCCCTCGTCGATGTAGCGCCCGAGCCGCAGACCCCAGCGGAGGAGCACCGCGACGAGGAGCACGATTGACAAGCCTTGTGCCAAGCCCGTTGCCACGAAGTGGAGCGGCTGGCGCGTTTCGTGCCAGTCTGGCACCAGGGTCACGGCGAATTCGAAGGCCACCGTGCTCTGCATGATGAGGATCAGGGGCAGCACCAGGATGGCGACGAGGCGATAGGCGCGCTGATGATAGGCCCAATGGCGCACGGAGCCGCGCCAGCCGAGGGCGAAGACACCATAGATCCGCTGCACGATCGGACGCCTCGCGCGATCCCGCAGCGTCGCCAGATCGGGGATCAGGCCCACGTACCACAAAACGCTCGTGACGATCACATGGGTGCTGATGGCCCAGAAATCCCAGGTCAGGGTGCTGCGGAACTGGGGCCAGACCTGGAAGGTCGCAGGATAGGGGAACGTCCAGTAGAACAGCCAGGGGCGTCCGAGATGGAAGATGGGGAAGATTCCGGCGCAGATGACCGCGAAGAGCGCAACGCCTTCCGCGAAGCGGTTCACGGCTGTGCGCAGATCGTGCCGGCGCAGGACCAGGGTGGCGGCAAAGAGGCTCGCGCCATTGGCGATGCCGATCCACCAGGCATAGTTGATGAGATCGAAACCCCAGACATAAGGAATGTTCACACCCCAGACGCCGACGCCGATGATCGTGACGGAGATCAGCGTGTAGCCGAGGAGCGCGACGAGCCCGCCGGAGGCCAGGAGCGCGAGCCACCATGCCCAGCCGAAATGCGGGGAGAGCGGAACGTCGGCCACCCGGCTCGTCACTGCATGGGCGTCGCTGGTCATGTGCCTATCCGTTCTTCTTCGGGGCTTCGACACGCGCGAGATAGGTGGTGCGCGGCCGCGTGTTCAGCGATCCCAACAGCGCATAGTTGCGCGGGCTCCCCTTGAGCCGACTGACAGAGCTGTCGGGATCGTTGATGTCACCGAACACGATGGCCTGCGTCGGGCAGGCCTGCTGGCAGGCGGTCATCACCTCGCCGTCGGCAACCCGCCGATCCTCGACACGGGCATTCGCGCGAGCTGCCCCGATGCGCTGGACGCAGAAGGTGCACTTTTCCATCACGCCACGGTCGCGCACCGTGACCTGCGGGTTCATGGCCTCGGACGGAGCCGAGACATCGGTGCCCTGATAGTCGACGAAGTTGAAGCGGCGCACTTTGTAGGGGCAGTTGTTCGAGCAGGTCCGCGTGCCGACGCAGCGGTTGTAGACCATGTCGTTGAGGCCTTCTGAGGAATGCACCGTCGCGTTGACCGGGCAGACGACCTCGCAGGGCGCCTTCTCGCAATGCATGCAGGGAACCGGCTGGAAATAGGTGTCAGGTGCGGCCGGATCGCCGGCATAATAGCGGTCGACTCGCAGCCAGTGCATCTCGCGCCCCTTCGCCACCTCCTCGGGGCCGACGACGGCGATGTTGTTCTCGGCCTGGCAGGCGATCACGCAGGCATTGCAGCCGATGCAGGCATCGAGATCGATGGCCATGCCCCAGGCATGCTCCTTGTAGGGCCATTCCGGATAAATGGATGGATGCGCAGGCTCGGGAGGCACGGCTTCTCCGGGCGCCACCACGCGCACGATGTCCCGCCCCTGCATCGAATGGTGCTGCTGCGTGGAAATGACCGGGATCTTCTCACCAACGCGCCGCATCTCGCCGGTTGCCATCCATCGGGCGTCGGATGCGCGGACGGCATAGGCGTCGAAACCAATCCCATTGCCGATCCGCCCGGCCCGTTGGCGGCCATAGCCGAGGGTCAGCGTTACGGCACCTGGAGCATGGCCGGGCAGCAGCCACACAGGCGCACGCACCACGCGCCCGTTGACGGACAGGTCGACGGCATCACCCGACGCGAGCCCGAACATCTCCGCCGTTTCCGGAGCGATCAGGGCGGCATTGCCCCAGACCTGCTTCGTGAGCGGCTTAGGGAGTTCCTGCAGCCAGCCATTGTTGGCATACGATCCATCCCAGACCGATGGATCAGGCGCGAACAGAACATCGATCCCCGCTGAAGAGGCTGGTGCAGCGGGTTCCGGTCGCCAATCCGGTTGGACAGCGACATCGACCCTCGGCGCCGCCGAGCCTTCGACCGTGCCGTCCTCCAGGGATCGTGCCCAGCGCTGGTCGAAGGCGTCGCCCCAGGCCTCGCGCCATGCGGCCTGAACCAGTCCGCGCCCGTCCGTATTCTGCCCCGCCATGAGGCCGAGGAATTCTTCCGCGCTCAAGCCCGGCTTCAGCCGCATCGTCGCCGGCTGGCGCAGCCCCACCGTTCCGTCGAAGGCCCGCAGGTCTCCCCAGCTTTCGAGCGGGTGGCTCTCAGGGATATGCCACGTGCAAACGGAAGCCGTCTCGTCCCGGTATTGACCGAGATGCAGGGACAGCGGCACGCGCCGCACAAGCGCGCCGAGATCGATGCCGGCCGGTGCCGTGTAGACGGGATTGCCGCCGAGGATGACAAGGCGCGAGACCTGTCCGGCCTCTATGGTTTCCGCCAGGTTGGCAAGCGTGCGAACCTCGCCCGGCAGAGCGTTCACAGGCTCGATGGCGCGCATCGTCGTGCCGAAAGCGCCGAGCCGCGCATTGATGGCAAGGGCCAGCGCGTGAACGCGGGCGGGCTGCTCGCGGCCAGCCGCGACGAGACTCCGAGGGCCGGCGCGGCGCAGGGCATCGGCCAGACGAGAAATGGCCGGATGTGAGCCGGACGGCACAGCCCCACTCTGAAGAGCCGCCGCGAGCGCCTCGACGAAACCCTCGAAGTCCCGCGGGCGAAGCGGGATCCGCTCGTCCGCCCGAGCGCCCACGAGGCTCATGCGTGTTTCAACAGCAAACAGCCGGGGAAGGCTTCGGTCAGGCGCCCGCCGTCGCGCCTGATAATCGGCCGCGTAGCGGATGTGGCCCGGCTCCTCGGCAAAGAGATCGCCTCCAAGGGTCACGATGACATCGGCCTGGGCGAGGTCGTAGACCAGCTCCACGTCGCGTCCGAAAACCGACATTGCCGCAGCACGACGATTGTCCTCGTCGATGGGCGTGAACACATGCCATTGCGCATGCGGGAAAAGCTGCCGCGCCTGCCCGATCAGCCTGTGCAAGGTCGGTGAGGAAGTCGGCGGCATCAGGACATGGAGCCCCCTGCCCTCGTCGAACACGAGTTCGTTGCGCACGGGGCGGATGAAGCTCGTGAGTTCCTCCCAGGACCCCGGCACGCCATTCTGCAGTGGAGCATCGGACCGGTCGGGATCGTAGAGCGAGAGGATCTCAGCCTGGGCGAACACGTCGGTGGCGCCGAGGCTTGCGGGATGAAGCCGGTTGCCTTCGATCTTGATCGGGCGCCCTTCCTGCGCCTTGACGAGAACGCCCCGGCCATAGCCGTTGAGAGCCAGGGAAGTGGCGATCGTTACCGGCACGCCCGGCACATGGCCCGGCCTATTGTGGCTCTGCGACAGGAGCGGCGCTCCTGGTCCGGCATCGCTGCCGTTGCAAGCCGCCAGCCCTCCTAACGCCAGGGAGGCACTCATCAGCCTCAGCAAGGTGCGCCGGTCGATCTGTGCGGCCTGCATGATGTCGGGGAACTCAGCCTCGATGTGCCGGCGCACCTCCGGCACATCCGCGAGTTCCTCAAGGCTGCGCCAGAGACGCGGCCCCTCCTCGGTTGCGAGGCGAGCCCTCAGGGCTTCGAGATCGATCGTCGTTCTCTCGCCCATGGAACCTACCGGTGACACGTGTTGCAGCTGGTGAGCCGCCGGGAAGCCTCCCGGTAGAACGCGCGAATGTCCTCAGGCAGTTCATCGCCATGAGGCTCGTAGCCCATGGCGAATACCGCCTCGCGCGGGCGAAGGTTCGGCGCCGGATCGCGATGGCAGTCCAGGCACCAGCCCATGGAAAGGGTTTCGACTTTTACTGTCTTCGGCATCTGATCCACGCGGCCGTGACAGGTCTCGCACGCGACCCCCTTCGTCACATGCGCTGCGTGATGGAAATAGGCGTAGTCCGGCAGACGGTGAACGGAGGTCCAATGGATCGGGTGCCTGAGCGCGAAACTCGAACGCACAGGCTCGAGAACGCTCGCCCCTACCCACACCTGCGAATGGCAGGACATGCAGGTCTGGGCCGAGGGCATGCCCGCATCGGCGACGCGCTCGACCGTCGAATGGCAGTAGCGGCAATCGATGTTGAGTTGCCCTGTATGAAGATCGTGCCGGAACGGGACCGGCTGCGGTGCGGGTTTTCCCACATTCCAGGTGCTGTCCGCGCGGGCCCACAGATAGGCGGTCACACCCGCGCCCGCGAGCCCAAGCCCCGTGAGCACGATGACCACACGGAACAGGGTGGTTGCCGCCGGTGTGAAAAGCTGCGCCATCGGCTGTGCCGCGCACCCTTCGTTGTGTCGGGCTTAGGCCCGAGGTGAAGCTTCGCAGTTGAACAATCGGTTTGGGGCTGGATCGTTCCCTGACGCCTCGCGTCCCTTCCCTCTCAAGGCCCGCTATTGGCTATCATTGCACCCCAGACAAGAGGCGCCGCGAGCTCGGATCGCGCATCACCAACACGGCTGGACGAATGGGCGCCATTTTTAATCCCCTCCATTGCCGTTCCGGTGCAGCGAGCAGTGATCGATCTTCATGCAATCGATCCCCTCGACCTTCGCAATGCCTTCGAGGCGAGGCTGGCGGATTTCTCAGAAGCGCGCTCGCGAGTAAGCGCAAATCAGAGCATCCAGCAGGGAACTGGATTGATCTCAGCCAAAGCGGCTTGGTGCAATCCAACGCTGGGACTTTCCAGAGGCTGGAGGTCGTCAGGAGGGCGCCATCGAAACGGCCATGCGGACTACCCGTACGTGCCACTCGGGCAGTCTCTCAGCCTATGATCTTACGGGATTTCTTTGCGGATCAATCCCTTAAGGGATTGTTGGTGCCCAGGAGAGGACTCGAACCTCCACGGTGTTACCCGCTGCTACCTGAAAGCAGTGCGTCTACCAATTCCGCCACCTGGGCCTGCCTGTTCGGCGAGGCTTCGTTTACGGTGGATCGGACGGCGCGTCAATCACCGAAAATGCGGCAGATGCGCTTTCTTCCCGATGCACCTCTTCACAGGGCGACAGCGTTTGACTAGAGACGTTCTACATTTCCCACCTAAGCTCCATGCAAGTCCCTTGCCGGGCAGGAGAGTTTCATGATCGGTGCCCTTCGCACGCCTGAGCAGCAAATCGTCACCGTCTTCGGCGGGTCGGGCTTCCTGGGCCGCTATGTGGTGAGCCTTCTCGCCCAGCGCGGCTACCGGGTGCTCGTGCCGACCCGGCAGCCGAACATGGCGAATTTCCTCCCCCTCGGGAAGGTTGGGCAAATCCACCCGATCCACGCCAACCTGCGCAACGAGGACTCGGTGGCCCATGCGGTGGCCCGAGCCGATCATGTGATCAATCTGGTGGGCATCCTGCAGGAGACCGGTCGGCAGCGCTTCGACACGCTGCAGGCCCAGGCGCCGGCTATGATCTCACGGCTGGCCAAGAAGGCGGTCTCCTTCACCCATATCTCGGCCATCGGGGCGGATGCGAACTCGGAATCGGCCTATGCCCGCTCCAAGGCCGAGGGCGAGGCTGCTCTGCTCCAGGCGCGGCCCGATGCGGTGATCCTGCGTCCCTCCCTGCTGTTCGGGCCCGGCGACGGCTCCTTCAACCGCTTCGCAACGCTGGCCCGCATGCTGCCCGTGCTGCCCCTGCCAGGCGCCGACACTCGCTTCCAGCCGATCTATGCGGGCGATGTGGCGGCGGCCATCGTGGCGGCGGTGGACGGCCGGGTGCCGGCCGGCCGCACGTATGAGCTCGGCGGCCCCGAGATCCGCACCCTGCGCCAGATGATGGAGCTCGTCTTCGAGGTTACCAAGCGCAAGCGTGCCATCGTGCCCGTGCCGGCCAGTGCCGCCCGGGCCATGGGCAGCGTCATGGGCACCCTCGACTGGCTGACCCTTGGTCTCATGCCGAACGAACTCGTCACCACCCGCGACCAGGCGATCCTGCTGGAAAGCGACAACGTGGTCTCCAGCAGCGCCGTGGCCGAGGGCCGCACGCTCCAGGGCTTGGGCATCACCCCCACCACCATCGAGGCGATCGTGCCGAGCTATCTGGTGCGTTTCCGCAAGACCGGCCAGTTCGACCTCAAGCGCAATGCGACGCAAACGATGCCGGACCTGCTCGCTCCCCGCTCGGGAGGAGCCTCGTCCGACTTCCACCCGGAGCGCGCCTCCGGTCCGGCCATCGGCCAGCAGGCGAGCCGCTGAGAGGCTTAGCCCTTTAACGGTTTCCGAGGGAGGCTTGGCCCTCCCGGCGGTCCGGGATCGCCGCCCGGCCGCGGGTGAGCCTCTTGTGCAGGTGCACCATCATCACGGCGCCGAAGACCGGCGTGATGAGGTTCACCACCGGCACGAGCACGAGCCCTGCCAGCACGGCACCGGCGGCGAGCACCGTGCCCCGGTGCTCCGTGCGCAGGCGCACCACGTCCTCTGCCGGCCAGAAGCGGCCGGCCGCCAGCTCGAAATATTCGCGCCCGAGCAGATAGGCGTTGGCCACGAAGAACGCCCCGATGTTGATGCCGGGGATGAAGAACAGCAGCAGGGCGACGAGGTTCACCAGCAGCGACAGGCCGGCAAAGCGGATGCCGTAGAGAATGGCCTTGCCGAAAGGCAAAGCCCGGCCCGGCGCATCGGCCGGATAATCCTTGTGCTCGATCACTTCGGCCACGTCGTCGAGAAAGTACCCCGCCACGATGGCCGAGACCGCCGGCAGCAGATAGATCAGCGCCACGAAGAGTCCGAAGCCCGCGAGGAAGAACGCAAAGCTGTCGATGATCGGGTAGCTGGCGCTGAGATCGTGATCCGTGAGGAAGATGTCGAACAGCTTCGTCAGGCCGAGCCAGACCAGCACGAGCAGCGCCAGGGTCAATCCGATCGATTTCCAGAGGACGCGCCGCAGCGCGGGCGAGAAGACCTCTCGGGCCGCGGCGAAAACCGATTGGATGAGCATCTGTCCTTCGTCCCCTCGAAACTTTAAGGCCACGCTTGATGCGGGGTGCGGAGCTTACTTATGAACGAAGCCGCCGCAAAGCGAGGGGTGGGGAAGCCTGTGCCGTTGAAAACCGGATTGTCGATCGCCCCTGTGGCGGATCCAGACGTGATCGTCGTCGGCGCGGGCAGCGCCGGCATCGCGGCGGCGCGGCATCTCCTGGCCCAGAGGCTGACGGTCACGGTCCTGGAGGCCAGAGACCGCATCGGCGGGCGCACGCTTACGCGCAGCTTCAAGGGCCACCCCCTCGACCTCGGCGCCCATTGGCTCCATGCGGGTCCGATCAATCCGCTGGTGAAGCTCGGTCGCAAGCGCCGCGAACCCCTGCGCCGGGCTCCCGTGGACGGGCATTTTTTCGTGCGCGGCCGTCGGGGAAGCCGGGCCGAGAGCGCGGCTCTCGACCGTGCCTTCGCCATGGCGGACCGGGCCATGACTCAAGAAGCAAAGGCCCGCGAGGATCAGGCCGCCGCGAGGGCCCTGCCCCCGATGGGGCCGCAAGGGCGGCGGGTGGCGGCCATCCATGGGCTGGTCTCAGGGAGGCCTCTCGAGGAGGTCAGCCTGCATGATTTCCCGAGCATGGAATATGCCGACAACCTCTTCATCGCAGGCGGTCTCGGCGCCTATGTGAGCCGCCTGGCGCGAGGCCTGCCGATCCGTCTCGGGACCGCCGTTCACGCCATCGACTGGTCGGCAGAGGGCGTGCAGGTCGAGAGCAGCGCCGGAGCGCTGCGCGGGAAAGCCGTCATCGTGACCACGCCTATGGCGGTGCTGCAGCAGGACGCGATCCGCTTCGCGCCTGCCCTGCCGGACGCCGTCCAGCAAGCGATCCACGGGTTCACCCAGGGCGTCTACGAGCACGTGGTGCTGCACTGGCCTGACTCGCCGTTCCGCGGCGGCGACCGCCTGGCGAGCCTCACCGGCACGCACCGGGAGCCGCCGGGGCTTCTCACCTGCATCGACAACACCCCGTTCCATTTCTTCGAGCTCGACCAGCCCGCAGCCGCAGGCTTCGACCGGCGCGATGCTCATGCGCCGTTCCGGTTTGCCCGCGCGGTGCTGGCGGAGCATTTCGGCCACCGGGCCATCCGCAATCTGACCACCCTGCACAGCACCGCCTGGCGCAACGATCCGTGGTCGCGCGCCTCCTGGGCGGTGGTGCCGCCGGGGCTCTACCCTGTCCGCGACATCCTGAAGGCACCGGTCGGCGAGCGGATCTGGTTTGCCGGCGAGGCGCTGTCACGGGCGCAGTGGGGCACGGCGGGCGGCGCCTGGGAGGAAGGCGAACGGGCCGCCGGGGAGATCGTCAGGCAGCTGGTCGGCTGATCCGATCAGCTGGGATCGAACCCCGCTTCCAGCCGCGTGCGAACCCATGCCAAGGCCTGGTCCAGATCCGTGAAGACCGGAGGCGTGACGCTCATCAGGGGACCGCAGGGGCCGAAGCCGGCCTCCAGAAACCAGCCTTCGATCTGCTCCCGCTCGCCAAGGGTTTCCTCTGCCGTCACACGGGAGAGAACGGCCACGAGATGCCCGGCGGCGAGAACGAGCTGTCCTTCATGACCGCCGCCATCGGTCATCACGGATATGGGCTGCAGGGTGATTTCGGGCATCGTGCGTTCGGAGGTGTCCGACTACCGGTCTTCGTTCTGAAGGCTGAGATAGGTGGGGGTGAACTCGCCTACTTTCTTCAGCCGCTCCCAGTCGAGGATGGTCAACGCATCACCCTGGAAACGGATCAGCCCTTCCTTGCGCAGTTCCTGCAGCACCCGGTTCACGTGAACGGTCGAGAGCCCCAGCGTGTCGCCGAGTTCGGCCTGCGTAATGGGGAGCTGGACCGAATCGCCCTCGGCACGGCCGACCACTTTGAGGCGCAGATAAAGCTCACAGATCAGGTGCGCCATGTGGGCGGTTGCCGAGAGGCGGCCCATGGCGGTCAACCACTCCCGGTGAATGGCGCCGTCGATAAGGGTGTTGAGCCACAGCATCCGGGTGAGGTGGGGAAACTCGTCGGTGATCTTTTCCAGCGTCGCATGCGGAACGGTGGCGATGCGGCAGGTGGTCAGCGCCAGAACGCCGTAGTCCATCGTCTTCAGAAGGAAACTATGCAGATCGAGGAAATCGCCTGCAACGTGGAGCGCGGAAATCTGCCGTCGTCCGTTCGACACGAGCTTGTAACGGGCCGCAAAGCCGTCGAGGAGCAGGGAGCTCTCGTTCGGGCGATCCCCCTCGCGCACGATGTCCTCATCGGCCTCGACGACCCTGACGCGGGAAATAGCATTGTCCAGTGCTCTCTTTTCATCGTCCGAGAGCTGATCACGCTGTTCGAGCTTTAGAATAAGGGGGGTCGTCATACGGGTCATTGCTGGGGGGTACGAATAGACCTGTTCTGGCCAAACTCCGTTCTTAGCCGCACTCACATATGTTTATGCTTGAGTTTGATTTTGGTTTCACAATGTCGCGGCCCACACCTTCACGTCCTCGTGGGATGGTGAGGTCGATCATGCGAATTGATCATGAAGTGGGCGGAGGCTGCAGCCTCTAACGGGTATAATCCAGCAAGGATTGAATCACTTTCACGGGAGCCTGCTCGCCATAGGGCTTGGCGATGAAAACCGCCTCCTCTGGCAGGTGGCCGCTTTCCGGATGCCAATGAGCTGACGTGATGACCACTGAAATGTGGGGCCACTCACGGCGCACGAGGCATGCGAGTTCCAGCCCATCCATGGAGCCCGGCATCTGCACGTCCGTGAAAACAACACGGATGTCGGTGCGATGCTTAAGGGCCTCCTGGGCGGCCTGGGCGCTGGCGGTTTCGATGACCTCGAACCCGGCATCCATGAGAGCATCGGCCGTTGCCATGCGAACGAAGAGCTCGTCTTCGACAAGAAGCACCACAGGCCGTGAGGGGATCGAATGGCCGTTCATCAAAACTGATTTGCTCGCGACAGGGGTGCTGGGTCGGAGTGACGTGGGTCGGCTCACCCGATTCGTCTCGATTAACATATGTTAGAGCAACGTTAGAGCAAGGGCGCTGGTCCGGAAAATCAACGGATCCGTTGATTTTCAATCGCCCTGAAGATGATTCAGAGCATGCTGGGCAGCACCCGGTCCGGCGGCTTGTGGCCGTCCACGAAGGCGCGGATGTTGACGATCACCTTCTCGCCCATGGCGACGCGTCCCTCGTGCGTCGCGGAGCCCATATGCGGCAGGAGCACCACCTTGCCCTGCTTGGCCAGCCGCACGAGGCGCGGGTTGACCGCGGGCTCTTCCTCGAACACGTCGAGGCCCGCGCCCGCGATGGCACCGGCTTCGATGAGCTTGGTCAGCGCACCCTCGTCGATGATCTCGCCGCGGGCGGTGTTCACCAGGATCGCGTCGGGCTTCATGAGCTTCAGGCGCCGGGCCGAGAGCAGATGGTAGGTGGCCGGCGTGTGCGGGCAGTTCACGGACACGATGTCCATGCGGGCCAGCATTTGGTCGAGGGATTCCCAGTAGGTCGCCTCGAGCTCCGCCTCGATCTTCGGCGGCACGTGGCGGCGGTTATGATAATGGATCGACAGGCCGAAGGCCTTGGCACGGCGGGCCAGCGCCTGGCCGATGCGGCCCATGCCGACGATGCCGAGGCGTTTGCCCGTGATGCGCCGCCCCAGCATCCAGGTGGGCGACCAGCCGGCCCATTCGCCGTCCGGGATCACGCGGGTTCCCTCCGGAAGGCGTCGGGCCACCGCCAGGATCAGCGCCATGGTCATGTCGGCCGTGTCCTCGGTGAGGACCCCGGGGGTGTTGGTGACGGTGATGCCCTTGGCCACGGCGGCCGCCACATCGATGTTGTCGACGCCGTTGCCGAAATTGGCGATGAGCTTCAGGTTGGGTCCCGCCTGCCCAATGACGGACGCATCGATCTCGTCGGTGATGGTGGGCACGACCACGTCGGCCGCCTTGACCGCTTCCGCGAGCTCTTCCGGCGACAGGGGCCTATCCTCGAGGTTGAGGCGCGTGTCGAACAATTCGCGCAGGCGCGTCTCGATCACGTCGGGCAGGCGGCGGGTGACGACGACCAAGGGTCTTTTCTTCATCGGCTCAAATGCCCCTCACACCGAAAAAACCGCGAACTGTAACGAGTTTCACGCTCTCTTAACCCTGGCTCAGTCATCAAAGGTAACGACCCGCCGCGTGGCGGCATCCGTCAAGCTTATCTACCAGAGCCTGCCATCCAAGACAAAGTCATGATCGGAAGAACCATGCGCAAGATCATCCTTGCCCTTGCTGTCGTGAGCCTGAGCACTGGCGCGGCCCTTGCGCAGCAGCCTCCGGGCGGACGCCTCGGCACCGGCCTGCCGGTGCCCCGCTATGTCAGTCTCAAGACCGACCGGGTGAACCTGCGCGAGGGCCCGTCCAAGGACCACCGGACCGCCTGGGTGTTCCAGCGCGCGGGGCTCCCCGTGGAGATCATCGCCGAGTACGAGACCTGGCGGCGCATCCGCGATTCGGAGGGCACCGAGGGCTGGGTTCTCCATTCGCTTCTGTCGGGGCGCCGCACCGCCCTCGCCATGCCCTGGGCCAAGGGCAACCAGCCCCCGATCAACCTGTTCGACCGGGCCGACGAGAAGAGCGGCGTGGTGGCCCATCTCCAGCCCGGCGTGATCACCAACGTCAAGGGCTGCGACGGGCGGTGGTGCCGGGTGATGATCACCATGGAGGGCGCCCGCGACGTGGACGGCTACATCCAGCAGGAGAAGCTGTGGGGCGTCTATCCCAATGAGACGGTCGAATAAGGCTTTACCGATTTTTCAAGCTTTTCAGTTCTAGAAGGAAACAGAGTTTCCCTCTGAAAGCCCGGCCCGATGACACTCTCCCTCAGCCTGAAGAACATCCTCCCGATCCTTGCGCTGGTTCTTGGAGTCGCCTCCATCGTAGCGCCGCGCTTTCTCAACATCTTCGTGGCGATATTCCTGATCGCCTATGCTCTGGTGGGCTTCGGGCTGCTGCGCTAGCACGGCAGCCCGAGAAGGATTTTACGTCTTCGCCACGGGCGCAAACCATGGGAATGGCCAAGGTAGGGGCAAGCCTTCGAAGTCCTTATCCGGCGCTTCCTTGGGTCGCTTGAACGTGGCTTCCTTCTCATTCGTCGAACTCCGAATGCGAACGCCGCGCACCCAGGACGGGACAGGGAAAGCGAAACAGACGCAAACCGGACACATGACGTAGAGAGCGTAACCGGCCGGAGCCGTCGCGATGAAATCGAGATCCAGAATCCCGTCCTTGGGCGGCTGGATATAGATCCAATGGCTCAAACGTGGATTGGTCCAGCCCGTTGAATTGACCTTCCCACGAGCCATGACGCTGATAGCCAAAGGCGCATTGGCGACGGGATCCAAGGTTGAGACGTGAACTTCATCGACGCTGTGGATTCGTGAGTCCATGATCGGCCTCCTCGTTTAACCCCCCCGGTCAGGTTCGTAGCATGAATTTGACCAACCTTAGATTGCGAATAATCGCCATCGATCAACCATAGGGTTACAGGAGAAGGATAAAACCCGGTTCTACTGGGTTCAAAGAACCTTTTGCCTTACCGGAACGCCTTCATCAGCCGCGGTCCGAAGACATTGAAGGCGAGGCCCAGCACAATGATCGCCCCGCCGACGGCCTCGATCGGGTGCATGGCCTCGCCGAGGATCAGGACTGAGCCCAGGATCCCGGCAACGGGCACGAAGAGCGCGAAGGGCGTCACCGTGGCGGCCGGGTGGCGGGAGAGCAGATAGGCCCAGATCCCGAAGGCGAAGATCGTGGTGGGATAGGCAAGATAGGCCACGGCCGCGAGGGTGCCGCCATCCATGCGGGTCAGCGCGGCGAGCACCTGATCCGCGCCATCGAGCCACAGGGACAGCCCCAGCAGCGGCAGCGGCGCGACAAGGCTCGACCAGACGATATAGCCCAGCATGTCGACCCGACCGGCCCGCTTGGACACGATGTTGGCCACGCCCCAGCAGGCGGCGGCGATCACCGTCATGACGAAGGGTCCGGCGCCTCCGCCGGTCATGCGGGGCCACGCGATGAGAACGAGGCCGAAGCCGGCAACAACGCCGCCGGCGACCTGATGCGGCCCGGGCCGTTCGTTCATCAGGACAGCGGCGAAGAGGATCGTGAAGAACACCTGCGCCTGCATGACCACGGAGGCGAGGCTTGCCGGCATGCCGAACGCGATGGCGGCAAAGAGCAGGCCGAACTGGGCAACGCCGAGAAAGAAGCCGTAGGCCACCACGTTCGTCCAACGGGTCTTCGGGCGCGGCACGAAGAACACCGCCGGGATTGCGGCCAAGAGGAAGCGAAGGGCCGCCAGCAGCAGGGGCGGCGTGGTGCCAACACCGAGCTTGATGACGACGAAGCTCAGGCCCCAGATGACCGTGACGAGAAGGGCGAAGAGGCTGTGGCTGAGCGGCATCTGGAGCGTCGGACCCAAAAGTGGAAGGCACTTTTGGGATTGATCCGATGCTCAATCCCTTAAGCTGCGCATCGTTCGAGACGGACCCAGCGGGCCGCGCCAGCAACCCGAAGGGCCACGATAGTGAAAACCGGGGCCACTTTTCCGCGCACGATGCGAGAAACGGGAACGCCGCTCTCCCGGAAAGGATGGAGGGTCTTAGGCGCTCTTGCGGCGCAGGCGCACGATCACCTCGACGCCCGCCACTTCCATGCCTTCCGGCGGCTGCGGAAGGTCGGCGACGCTGATGCCCGAAGCCGGCATGTCCACGATCTCGCCCTCTTCCTCCAGG
Source organism: Microvirga sp. (assembly GCF_014699075.1). GTDB lineage: Bacteria > Pseudomonadota > Alphaproteobacteria > Rhizobiales > Beijerinckiaceae > Microvirga. Next base: position 252,760 of record NZ_JACXAB010000006.1, read on the forward strand.
AAGAAGTGGTGGTGCTCGGTGGGGTTGGTGTCGAAATAGGCCTTGGCGCCGTCCACCGCGAGCTGGCGCAGGAGACCGGCTTCCGTGAACTGGTGCAGGGTGTTGTAAACGGTCGCCAGCGACACCGGCACGCGGGCGCGGGACGCCTCGTCGAAGAGCATTTCGGCCGTGATGTGCCGATCGCCCTTGCCGAACAGGAGCCAGCCCAGGGACACGCGCTGACGGGTCGGGCGCAGGCCCACGCGCCGCAGCTTGTCCCGCAACTCGGACACAGGACAGCCCTTCCGGTGAGCCGGAGCGGTGGTGGACGCGATGTAGGCGGACAAAGGATCGGTCATGTCACGGAACTGAATGGACGAATGCGCGCTTCTAACATCACGATAATAAGAAAGCGAGAGGGTTGCCGCAAGGCTGCCCCCCGGATGGGTCATGGGACAGCAGGGTTCTTGGCAAGGTTCTTGGCGAGGTTCTTGGGACGATGGTCGCGGCCGCAAAGAATCCCGACGCGGGTCCCTTTGATGGACGGCCAAGCCTGTGCTACCAGAGCCGCATCATGGCCCCGAGGCTTTCTTGAGGCCCCTTTTGAGACCCTAGGGAAAGGATCGGCATCCGGCATGGCCCGCCAGTCCAGCTTTAATTATGAAGAGCTCCTTGCCTGCGGGCGCGGAGAGTTGTTCGGTCCCGGCAACGCGCAATTGCCGCTTCCCCCCATGCTGATGTTCGACCGCATCACCTCCATCGGCGAGGATGGCGGCGCCTACGGCAAGGGCCATGTGGTGGCGGAACTCGACGTGCGGCCGGACCTGTGGTTCTTCCCCTGCCACTTCAAGGGCGACCCGGTGATGCCGGGCTGCCTCGGCCTCGATGCCCTCTGGCAGATGACCGGCTTCTTCCTCGGCTGGGGCGGCTCCCCGGGCCGCGGCCGGGCGCTCGGCGTCGGCGAGGTGAAGTTCTCCGACCAGGTGCTGCCCACCGTCAAGAAGGTGGTCTACGGCGTCGATCTCAAGCGCGTTTTCCGCTCCAAGCTGGTGCTCGGCATCGCCGATGGCTGGCTCGAGGCCGATGGGCGCCGGATCTACGAGGCCAAGGACATGCGCGTCGGGCTGTTCCAGGCCGAAACACCCGCCGGCGGGTAGTTTCGATCCAAACTGTTGACAAAGCGCAATCTTTTTTAAAGAACCGGCCCTGTCGTTCCACGACAGGGCCTTCGTTCTTGGGATCACGCTTTATCCCATTCGCATGGCTCACTGTTGAGAATGCGCATCGTCGGCCTTACGTGTTGAAGCGTTGAGACCGGCAGTGAAGGTCCTTAGAAGAGGTAGGCTATGAGGCGCGTCGTCGTCACCGGAATGGGCATCGTGTCGTCCATCGGCAACAACACGCAGGAGGTGCTGGCCTCTCTGCGGGAAGCGAGATCCGGCATCAGCAAGGCCGAGGATTTCGCGAAATACGGCTTCCGCTGCCAGGTGCAGGGCGCCCCGACCCTGAACCCGGAGGAGATCGTCGACCGGCGCGCCATGCGCTTCCACGCCAAGGGCACGGCCTGGAACCATGTGGCCATGGACCAGGCGATCCGGGATTCCGGCCTGGAGGAGAACGAGATCTCCAACGAGCGCACCGGCATCATCATGGGCTCGGGCGGTCCCTCCACCCGCATCATCCTCGAAGCGGGCGACATCACCCGCGAGAAGGGTCCCAAGCGCATCGGGCCGTTCGCAGTGCCCAAGGCCATGTCGTCCACGGCCTCGGCGACGCTGGCCACCTGGTTCAAGATCAAGGGCGTGAACTATTCGATCTCGTCGGCCTGCGCGACCTCGAACCATTGCGTCGGCAATGCCTACGAGATGATCCAGTACGGCAAGCAGGACGTGATGTTCGCCGGCGGCTGCGAGGATCTGGACTGGTCCATGTCCAACCTCTTCGACGCCATGGGGGCCATGTCCACCAAGTACAACGACACCCCTGCCCGCGCCTCGCGCGCCTATGACGTCAACCGTGACGGCTTCGTGATCGCCGGCGGCGCAGGCGTGCTGGTGCTCGAAGAGCTGGAGCATGCCAAGGCCCGCGGCGCCAAGATCTACGGCGAGATCATCGGCTACGGCATGACCTCGGACGGGTACGACATGGTGGCCCCGTCCGGCGAGGGCGCGATCCGCTGCATGCGCATGGCGCTCAAGGACGTGCACAACCCGGTCGACTACATCAACCCGCACGCCACCTCGACCCCCGTGGGCGACCAGAAGGAGATCGAGGCGATCCGCACGGTCTTCGGCTCGGGCGATAAGTGCCCGCCCATCTCCGCGACGAAATCGCTCACCGGCCACTCGCTCGGCGCCACCGGCGTCCAGGAGGCGATCTATTCGCTGCTGATGATGCAGAACGGCTTCATCTGCGAGAGCGCCCATATCGACGAGATCGATCCGGAATTCGCCGACATGAACATCGTGCGCAAGCGGATCGACGATGCCCGGATCGACACGGTTCTGTCGAACTCCTTCGGCTTCGGCGGCACCAATGCCACACTCGTCTTCAGCCGCCACAACGGGTAAGACCTCATCATAAACCTGAGACAGAGCCATGCGATGCCCCGCTCATCTAAGAGGGCTTCGCATGGACACGCTCACCGACACCATAATTTCCGGCCCGCGATGCACACTTTCATAACAATTGGCGTCGCACCCTGGAGCCGATGCAGAGGGGAACCCACGTGACCGGTCTGATGCAAGGAAAGCGCGGCCTCATCATGGGCGTCGCGAACGACCACTCCATCGCCTGGGGAATCGCCAAGGCCGTGGCCGGGCAAGGGGCGGAGCTCGCCTTCACCTACCAGGGCGAGGCGCTGGGCAAGCGCGTGGCCCCGCTGGCGCAGTCCCTCGGCTCCAACCTCGTGGTCCCCTGCGACGTGGAGGATCTCGCCTCCGTGGACGCGGTGTTCGACACCCTCGACAAGGCTTGGGACGGGCTGGACTTCGTGGTTCACGCCATCGGCTTCTCCGACAAGTCGCAGCTCAAGGGCCCTTACGTGGACGTCACCACCCGCGAGAACTTTTCCCGCACCATGGTGATCTCCTGCTTCTCCTTCACGGAGATCGCCCAGCGCGCCGCCAAGCGCATGAGGAACGGCGGTTCGCTCCTGACGCTGACCTATGGCGGCTCGACCCGGGTCATGCCGAACTACAACGTGATGGGCGTGGCGAAGGCGGCGCTCGAGGCCAGCGTGCGCTACATCGCGAACGATCTCGGCCCCCAGGGCGTCCGCTGCAACGCCATCTCGGCGGGCCCGGTGCGCACGCTCGCGGGCGCGGGGATCGCCGATGCGCGCCTGATGTTCACCTACCAGAAGGCCCATTCGCCCCTGCGCCAGAACATCACCATCGAGGATGTGGGAGGTGCCGCCCTCTACATGCTGTCCGATCTCTCCCGCGGGGTGACCGGCGAGATCCACTACGTGGATTCCGGCTACAACATCATTTCCATGCCGCGCCCCGAGGTGCTGAAGGCCCAGGACGCCGCCGGCGTGACCGGCGAAGAAGGCTAGCACCAGGCCGTCATCCCTGACCCTGAAACGACTGCTTCACCTTCGAGGCCGGTCGGCGCAAGCCGCCGGCCTCTTTGCATCCGGCCATCCTTCGGGATCGACCGCGAGCGCCGTTAAGGCCTTCTTTCCGAATGCTCGGGCAAATTAAGGCACCATCATCCCTAGCGGAGCCTCAATCAAAGCGCAGCGATCTGCCCGATTTACCTTGGTGACCAAATGGATCATCACGTTGGATAGACAGCAGCCTCAATGTCGGCCAAGATTTTCAGGCTTCTGGCGATAGTATTTTCAAGCTCGTTACATGTACCGCAACAAACCCAGCCCGCCTTTGCCAAGGACGAGATTTTATCGCGAGCCAATCTTTTCGATTGCCGGCAACTCATTTGAAGAGACAGAAAGTTTATACCGTTACGTAATCGACCTGAGCCGCCAGATCCCTTGGGCCTCGGATTCGGACGGCAACATTCTCTACGCCGGATACGGCTGGGTTGAGACCATCGGGCTTCCTCTGGAGGACCTGATGGGAAGCGGCTGGATCCAGATCGTGCATCCCGACGACCTGACGCACCTGCAGCAGGCCCGCCGCAATTCCATGGCCTCCGGGTCCTACGAATGCGAATACCGGTTGCGGATTGCCGACGGGAGCTACCGCTGGGTCCGCTCCAGCGCCGGCGCCCGCCGCGATGCAGGCGGTGCGTGGAGCCTCTGGTACGGCACCACCCAGGACATCCATGACCGCAAGCTCGCCGAGCTGACCCATCTCGGGCATACCAGGGTTCTTGAGATGGTTGCGGCCGGGCGGCCCTTGGGCGAGGTCCTGACCGCGCTCTGCCACTTGGCCGAGGACCAGATTGCCGGGGCACGCTGCTCGATCCTTCTCTTCGACCAAGCGGGCCAAGTGCTCCGCCATGGAGCGGCACCCAGGCTGCCTGCAGCCTACAACGCGGCGATCGACCCCCTTCCGATCGGACCGGACATCGGATCGTGCGGCACAGCCGCCTACCGGCGCAGCACCGTGATCGTGTCGGATATCGCGAGCGATCCACTCTGGGCCCGGTGGCGCGATCTCGCATTCGAGAATGGCCTCCAGGCCTGCTGGTCGAAGCCTATCCTTTCGCAATCCGGCGATGTGCTCGGCACCTTCGGCTTCTACTATGCCGAGCCACGGTCCCCGACCCGAAGTGAGATGGCAGGCATCGATGCCGTGTCGCATCTGGCGGCCCTGGCGATTGAACGCCAGCGGAGCGAGGCCGCCCTGCGTGAGAGCGAGGAACACTACCGCTACTCGGTCGAGTTGAACCCGCAGATTCCCTGGACGGCGGACAGCCAGGGCAACATCCTCAGCACCTCCACGCGCTGGAACCATCTGATGGGGATCCCATCCGACGATACTGTGGGCTCCGGCTGGGCTCGTGTCGTGCATCCTGACAATCTGCCTCTGGTTCGAGACAAATGGATCGAGGCCGTCCGCACGAACCGGCCGCTCGACGTTGAATGCCGCGGGCGTCTCGCGGATGGAAACTATCGCTGGTTCCGGAGCCGGGCGATCCCGCGCTTTGCCGAGGACGGCTCGGTGATCCGCTGGTACGGGACAGTCGAGGACATCCACGACCGCAAGCTTGCCGAGGACCAACTGCACCGGGCCGCCTATCACGACGACCTCACCGGCCTCGCCAACCGGCGGTTTTTTCGCGAGCGCCTCAAGCTGGCCCTGGACGAGGTCTCAGAGGAGTCACAGGCCATCGGCCTCCTCGTCATGGATCTCGATCATCTCAAACAGGTCAACGACCGGTTCGGTCACGACGCCGGCGACGATCTCCTGAAAGAGTTTACCCAGCGCCTGCGGCAGGCGGTGAAAGCCACCGATATCGTGGCCCGCTTAGGCGGCGATGAATTCGCCGTGATCCTGCCTGACGTCGCCAGCGAGGACGACGTTGCCGAGGCCGCCCGATCGATCCTGTCCCGGATGCAGGAACCGCTGAGGCGCAGCGGGAAGGCGCTGGACTGCCGCACCAGCATCGGCGGTGCGATCACGATCGGGATCGACACCAGCCCCGAGGAGCTTCAGAAGCAGGCGGATCTCGCGCTCTACCACAGCAAGAGTTCCGGGCGCGGCGCGTTCAAGATGTTCGTTCCGGCCCTGCGCCAGGAGGCGCAGCGGACAGCCTCGGCCCTGGAGGTGGCGGCGAAAGCGGTGGAGTCCGGCTGGATCATGCCGTTCTACCAGCCCAAGGTGGTGCTGGCCTCCGGAGCCATCGGGGGTTTCGAAGCCCTGCTGCGCTGGCAACACCCGCGCGGGGGCATCCAAGCGCCGGAAAAGATCGCCCCGGCGTTCAACGATACCGAACTCGGCACCGCGATCGGCGAGCGCATGCGTGCCTGCGTCTTGTCCGACATGCGCGGCTGGCTCGATGCCGGGCTCAGCCTCGGGCGCATCGCCATCAACGCGTCGGCCGCCGAGTTCCGGCGCGGCGATTACGCCGAGCGCGTGCTCGACGACCTGAGGCACGCGGGCGTGCCGGCCCGGTGCCTCGAGGTGGAGGTCACCGAGAGCGTGTTCCTGGGATCCAGCACCGAGCTGGTGGAACGGGCCCTGCGAACCTTGAGCGCCGAGGGCGTCACCATCGCGCTCGACGATTTCGGCACGGGCTATGCCTCCCTGTCCCATCTCAAGCGCTTTCCGGTGAACACGCTCAAGATCGACCGCAGCTTCGTGAGCGGCCTGGAATCCGACGCCGGGGATACGGCCATCGTGAAAGCCGTGCTGAGCCTCGGACACAATCTCGGAATCGAGATCGTCGCCGAGGGGGTCGAGACGGCGTTCCAGGCTTCTCTCCTGCAGCGCATGAGCTGCGACCTGGTCCAGGGCTATCATTTCGGGCGCCCGATGCCGGCCGGCGACGTGCCGTCCTTCCTCGCATCATGGCAGGGGATGTAGCCTAAAGCATCGGACTCAAAAGTGGATTTGCACTTTTGGGTCCATCCGATGCTTCCTCCATAGATGAGAGCATCGTTCGGAGCGGACCCGGAGGGCCACGTCAGTGAAAACCGGGTCCACTCTTCGCTGGCGCGGCCCGCTGGGTCCGCACGATGCTCTCGATTATTCCGGCACCGCGTCATAGGACAAAGCCCAGCCCGCTCCGGTGAAGCAGCACCGTCCGGGTGGTGCACTCTCCCGCCAGACCAGGCTGCGCACGAACTCCATCCCGCCGCTCTCGAAGGCGGCCTGAAGCGCCTGCCTGTCCGCTCCCGGCTGCGACAGTTGCCCTTCCGCGCAGACGAAGGACACATGGCCGAGCCATCGCACGGCAAGGCCGGCGCTTTTCCGCGTCACGCACAACCCCGCACCGTAAAGGGAGTGCGTCCCGCCCTGCGGGCTCGCCTTCGGCCGCGGAACGCCGAGGGGGAAGATGAGCCGGCCATTCGGGTTGAGGTGATCGATCCAGGCCTCGGCCGGACGTTCGACGGCAAAATTCACGTAAATCGCATCCACATCCTCGCGCGGCCATTCGGCACCGTCACCCTGGATGACGGTGAAGTTGGGCAGGTCCGCCAGATTGTCCCGGGCACGCTCGGCCAGATCGGGATCGAACTCGACGGCGAGCACATGCCCGTGTGCGCCGACGAGATGCGCGAGCAGCGCCGTGTAATAGCCCGTTCCCGCGCCGATGTGAGCCACGCGCTCGCCCTCGCGCAGGCGCAGAGAATGCAGGCAGCGGGCATGCAGCGACGGGCTGCCGTTGTTGACGCCGTTTTCCGACGCGAGGGCGAAGAGCGCATCCTGATAGAGCACAACCGGGTCGTGCGATGCGACCGCCTCGTAACCTCTCAGCCCGCGTGACATCAGCCAGGGCGGCGCGCCGAGGAAGCGCTCGCGCGCAACGGCGGCGAACGCCTCTTCGAGCCTGGAATCGTCTGCGATGCCGGAGAGCGCGAGAATCTGCTTGGCATAGGCGCGCCGGATCACGGCCAGTTCGTCATGGCTGAAAACGGAATTCATCGGGCATCCCCCATCTGTTGCAGCGATTGTCCGCGCAAGCAGCGCCAAGTGCAACTGAGTAGCTCGACACGCCAATCAAGCTTCATCCTTCACGAGTGTGCGAGACGGCAAACCTTGGCCTTGCCATCGCCATGATCGGACGGCACGAGGGGCTTCCCCTCAGTCGAGTTGCTTCGTCATGATCCTGTCCCGCCGTGCTCTTCTCGCCGGCCTTGCCGCATCCGGCACCGGCCTTCCCGCCTTCGCACAATCCGGGCCGGAGCCGCAGCTTGTTCCCATCGAGCTGGTGGAGGATACGCTGGCCCTGCCGTCCGCCGTGCGCCTCGGTCACAAGCATGGCGACGTGATCATGGTCGAATACTTCGACTACAACTGCCCTTGGTGCAAACGCTCGGCCGGGGATCTGCCGGCGCTGCTGAAGGCTGAGCCGGATCTCTCCTACGTGCTGGTGAATTTCGCCGTGCTCGGCATCCCGTCGGTGACGGCGACGAAGGCGGCGCTCGCCTATCTCCAGCTCCACGGCTCCGAGCGCTACCTCGACCTGCACCTCGCCCTGTTCCGCCTGCGCGGCACGGTGGATGGAAACCGGGTGCTCGCTGAGGCCGAGCGCCTCGGCGGCAGCCGCACGCGCCTGGAAGAGACAGCCAATGCCGAGCGCACGACGCAGTGGATGAAGGACACCCTCAAACTCGGCGACTCCCTCGGTTTCGTCGCTACCCCGTCCTTCCTGGTCGCCACGCAATCCTACGCGGGCGGCATGACGCTCGCCCAGAAGCGGGAGGCGATTGCGCAGGCGCGGGGGTAATCTCCCACTGTCATTCCGGGGCGACCATAGGTCGAGCCCGGAATCCATAATTACGACATTCCAAGAAGGGCGATCAGCGCCACACTTCCCTTTGCACCGTCAGCGTTTGTGGATTCCGGGCTCCGCTGCGCGGCCCCGGAATGACAGTGGTCACGTCGGTACACCTGCCTTGGACTTTCCCTTCGGACTCGCTAAGCCTCAGAGCGCATGTCGCTCTTCCGCTCCTCCCTTCTGGTCGGCCTCGGCTCGGTCGCCTCGCGTGTCCTCGGCTTCGCGCGCGACGTGCTGTTCGCGCAGGCCCTGGGCGCCGGTCCGGTGGCGGATGCGTTTCTCGCGGCTTTGCGCCTGCCCAACCTCGTGCGCCGCATCGTCGGCGAGGGCGGGCTCAATCCGGTGATCGTGCCGGCCTTGAGCCGTGCGGGTCCGGACGAAGGCGCGACAGTGGCAGGCGATGCGCTCAGCGTCTTCGCCCTTGCGCTGCTGGCGCTCACCGGCCTCGTAGAGATCGGCGCGGGCCTCATCGCCCTTCTCCTTGCGCCGGGCCTGCACGACGATGGCGAGACGCTGGCGCTGGTCGCGCTCTATACCCGCCTGTCCTTTCCCATCGTGCTCTGCGTGACGCTCGCCTCCATCGCGGCGGCCGTTCTCAACGGGCGCGGGCGCTTCGCGGCAACGGCGCTTGCGCCGCTGGCGGTCAACGGCGGTCTCATCCTGACACTCGTGGTGCTGGAGAGCGGATTCGATCTTCCTCTCGTGGAGAAGGCCGCATGGCTTGCCGCCGCCTCAACCCTCGCCGGCCTGATCCAGCTAGCCATCGTGGCAGCCGCTCTCCTCAAAGGCAGGTCGCGCCTCGTCCGTTTTCGCCGACCGCGCTGGTCGCCCCTCCTGAAGAGCCTCCTTCTGGCAGGACTGCCCGTGCTCGCCGCCAGCGGCGCGGTGCAGATCTACTTTCTGGCCGCCACACAGATCGCCTCCTTCTGGCCTTCCGGCGTCTCCTGGCTCTACTACGCCGAGCGCGTCATGCAGCTGCCGCTTGGGCTCATGGCGGGCTTGAGCGCGGGCCTGCTCCTGCCGGAGCTCGCCCGGCGGTATCAGGCGGGTGAGCGGCAGGCTCTCATAACAGCGCAGAACCGCGCACTCGAGGTAGCGCTGTTGCTCGCCCTGCCCGCCAGCGCAGCCCTGATCATCCTCGCCCGTCCCATCAGCACGGTTCTCTTCGAGCGCGGCGCCTTCGGATCCGCCGACACGGAGGGCACCGCCCTGGTGCTCATGGCCCTGAGCCTCGGCCTGCCGTTCGCCACGGTGGGGAAAGTCCTGAGCCAGACCCTTTTCGCCCTGGGCTCCTTAAGGATGGCCTTCATGGCCGCCGGCATGGGCCTCGTGGTGACCGTGACCGCCTCCCTTCTCCTCGCCTGGGCGCTCGGCCCGACGGGGATCGCGCTCGGAGTCAGCCTCGGCTGCCTTGGACATGCGGGCGCGGTGACCCTGGGGCTGCACCGATTCGGCCTCTGGTCGCCCGACCGCCAGAGCCTGAGCCGCTTGGTGCGAACGGTAACGGCCACCATCGTCATGAGCCTTGGGCTTCTCGGCGCCAGAAGCACGTTTCCCGAGCCGGGGCCTCTCATGCTGGCGGCCCTGTGCCTCGGCGGCTTCACCCTTTATGCGCTTGCCGCTCTCGCGACCGGCGCGGTGACCCGCGACGATTGGGCCTCTCTCACGAAAAAATCGTCAGAACCCTTGCGTCCCGACGCGGGCCTGTCATAACCCGCGCCGCAGAGAAGCATGTTCCGGGAAGGCGGTTCTTCCGCCTTCCGTCAGGACGATGCATTGGAAAAGAGTTCGGGGCAGCGCGCGGGTTATCTGGCTCGCATAAGCGTCCCGCGGGAGTTCAAGGCGATGGCGCAGTTCAAGGAGCTGGTGTTCTCGGGCGTTCAGCCCACGGGAAACCTTCATCTCGGGAATTATCTCGGCGCCATCAAGCGCTTCGTGGCCATGCAGGAGAACTACGACTGCATCTACTGCGTCGTGGACATGCACGCGATCACGGTGCCGCAGAACCCGGCCGACCTCACCCGGCAGATCCGGGAGGTGACCGCCGCGTTCCTCGCCGCCGGCATCGACCCCAAGCGCCACATCGTCTTCAACCAGTCCCAGGTGCCCCAGCACGCGGAGCTCGCCTGGGTGTTCAACTGCGTCGCCCGCCTTGGCTGGCTCAACCGCATGACCCAGTTCAAGGACAAGGCCGGCAAGGACCGCGAGAACGCCTCTGTGGGCCTCTACGCCTATCCGAGCCTGATGGCGGCCGACATCCTGGTCTACCGCGCCACCCATGTGCCGGTGGGCGAGGACCAGAAGCAGCATCTGGAGCTCACCCGCGACATCGCCCAGAAGTTCAACAACGACTGGGCCGAGTCGATCGCCGCCCACGGCTTCGGCGAGGCCTTCTTCCCGCTCACCGAGCCCATGATCCAGGGCCCGGCCACCCGGGTCATGTCCCTGCGCGACGGATCGAAGAAGATGTCGAAGTCGGATCCGTCCGACTACTCGCGCATCAACCTCACGGACGACCAGGACACCATCGCCCAAAAGGTGCGCAAGGCGAAGACCGATCCCGAGCCCCTGCCCTCCGAGGTCGAGGGCCTGAAGGCTCGGCCCGAAGCCGAGAACCTCGTGGCGATCTACGCGGCGCTCATGGACACCACGCCGGAAGAGGTGCTGCGCCAGCATGGCGGCGCGCAGTTCTCTGGCTTCAAGGCGTCGCTGGTCGACGTGGCGGTGACGAAGCTCTCGCCGGTCGCCGACGAGATGCGCCGCCTCATGGCCGATCCCGGTCACATCGATGCGGTGCTGGCGGACGGCTCCGCGCGGGCGCGGGCGCTCGCCTCCGTGACCATGGATGCGGTCAAGGACATCCTCGGATTCGTGCGCGCTCGCTGACCCCATGCGCTGCTTAAAAGAGCGGCATGCGACCGGCTTGCCCTTGCCCCAAAGGCAGGGCAGCATCCGGGGTTATCAGGAGAGCGTTCCGTGAGCGACAAGCGTCGATCTTACGAATCGGGCCACAGGCCGAAATTCATGGTGGTGGTCGACAAGACCCCGGAATGCGCCCGGGCGGTGCACTTCGCCTCCCGCCGCGCGGCCCGCACCGGTGCCAGCATGGTGATGCTGGCCGTCGTCGACCCGCCCGACAATTTCGAATGGATCGGCGTGGGCGAGGCCATGATCGAGGAGGCGAGCGAGGAAGCCCAGAAGCTTCTCGATGCCGCCGCCCGCGAGGCCCGCAGCGCCGCGGGCGTCGAACCCGAGCAGATCATCCGCGTCGGCACCCGGGCGGACGAGATCATGAAGCTGATCCAGGAGGACGAGGACATCTCCTTCCTGGTGCTCGGTGCCGGCAGCAGCAAGGAGGGTCCCGGCCCCTTGGTGTCGACGCTGGGCGGCCGCGCCGCCGCCTCCTTTCCAGTCCCCATCGTGATCGTGCCCGGCGGCCTGTCGGACGAGCAGATCGACGCGCTCGCGGGGTAGCGGTTCTGTCATCCCGGACGAACCGCGGCGAAGATCCGGGATCGCCCACAGAGCACGCTCTATTCTCGTTCCGTGATCCCAGGTTCTGCTGCGCAGCCCCAGGATGACGTCTGAGTATGGCTTCTCCCCTTGGAATCCGTCCCGATTCGATCCACATTGGGAGAGGAATCTGTTAGAACAATTCTAAATCCACCACTCGGCCGGCCTTGAACCGGCGCAGAGGACGAACGACGATGTTTATTCAGACTGAAGCGACCCCCAATCCCGCCACCCTGAAGTTCCTGCCCGGCCGCGTGGTCATGCCCGAAGGCACCTTCGAGGCCAAGAATCCTGAGCAGGGTGAAGTCTCCCCGCTGGCCGAGCGCCTCTTTGCCGTGCCGGGCGTCACCGGCGTGTTCTTCGGCTACGACTTCGTCACCGTGACGAAAGCCGATGGCGAGTGGCAGCATCTGAAGCCGGCGATCCTCGGCGCGATCATGGAGCATTTCATGACTGGCGCGCCGCTCTTCGCCAACGGCTATGGCGTCAGCCAAGAGGACGGTGAAGAGTTCTTCGACGATGCGGACGCTGCAACCGTCGAGACCATCAAGGAGCTGCTCGAGACCCGCATCCGCCCGGCGGTGGCGGGCGACGGTGGCGACATCACCTTCCGCGGCTTCAAGGACGGCACGGTTTACCTCGTCATGAAGGGCGCCTGCTCCGGCTGCCCGTCCTCGACGGCTACGCTCCGCCACGGCATCCAGAACCTGCTGCGCCACTTCCTGCCGGACGTGCGCGAGGTGCAGGCCGTCTGACGCCTGTTCGATACAAGGACCGGAAGCTTGGGTATCGAAGCGCGGCTGAAAAAGCCGCGCTTTTTCTTAAAGGACTTCTAATAAGCCGCGTGAGGTTCACAGGCTCCACTTGCCGATAGCGCCCAGCGCAATGGCCAGGGAGGCGATCTGCATCGCATTCGTGATCGTACCATCGGCAGCAAGCCGGATGGCTTCCTGAACCGGGATCCGCACCACCTTGATCTGCTCGGCTGGGTCGTTCAGCGTCTTGCCGCACAGGCGCACCCCCTGCGCCAGCACGGTATGGCAGAAATTCGTGTGGGTCGCGGGATTGGGCGAGTGCTTGCCGAAAGAGCGCCAGCGCTCCGCAACATATCCTGTCTCCTCCTCGAGCTCGCGGGCCGCCGCCGCGACCGGGGATGAATCGTCCCCGTCGATCGCCCCCGCCGGCAGCTCGAGAGACATGCCCCCATAGCCGTGGCGATACTGCTCGACCAAGATGATGTGATCCTCATCATCAAGGGCCACCACATGAACCCAATCGGGATATTCGAGCACGTAATAGGGCGCCACCTCCACGCCGTCGGCAGTCACGCAATCGTCGGCGCGAAGTCCGATCCAGCGGTCGCGAATCACGTCGCGCGAGGTTTTCACGGTCCAGGGCTTGGGCTCAGTGGAAGAAGGGTCTGATCTGGTTGTCATGGGCCGATCATGGCATTGGCTATCTAGCCTGCTCAAGCTGAAACCCTTTGGTCGCGCGACGGAAGCATGAAACCGGGTTTCCTCTGGTCGGCTTCATGCTCTAAAGAAACGCACAGACCCCACGGAGACAACCCTTGCGCGTCCTTGCCATCGATACCGCCCTCGGCGCCTGCTCGGCCTGCATCGTCGAGGCCGGAGAGAATGTGCCGCTGGCCGCCGAAACCATCCCCATGGAGCGCGGCCACGCGGAGGCCCTGATGCCGCTCCTCGACCGGCTCTCCGCACAGGTGGACGGCGGGTTCGAGAGCCTCGACCGGGTCGCCGTGACGGTGGGGCCCGGCAGCTATACGGGCCTCAGGGTCGGCATCAGCGCGGCCCGCGGCATCGGTCTGGCGGCCGGCATCCCCGTCGTGGGCGTTGCCACCCTGTCGGCCTTCCTGGCGCCGCTCATGGTGGGCGACAAGCGCGGGCTCTTCACCGCCGCCATCGATGCCAAGCACGGCCACCTCTACATCCAGGCCATTGCGCCCGGTGGGCGCAGCATCATCCCGCCGGGGCTCATGACCTATCGCGACGCGATCCGGCTTCTCGGTTCCGGGCCCATCATCGTGGCCGGATCGGCCGCCGCCATGCTGGCCGCCGAGGCCCGGATCCAGGGCGTCGATGCTCATGTGAGCGACGTGTCGGCGTTTCCCGACATCGGCTGGGTGGCGCGCCTCGGGGCGCTGGCCGACCCGGCCCAGGCCCTGCCGAAGCCGCTCTACCTCCGCGAGCCCGACGCCAAGCCGCAGGACGGGGCGCGAATCGCCAGGCAATAGGAACTCCCGCAGTAGAAGCCGCGCGATGAGCATTCTCGACCGCTTCCTCCACCCGCCTGCGCCCCATGTGGAGCCTGTCGGCACCGATGCCGCCGCGCGGCTTGCCGCGATCCACGCCTCGGCCTTCCCGCGCCCGTGGAGTACGCTTGATTTCGAACGCCTGCTTGGGGAGCGCGGCGTCATGGCGGACGGGCTTTTCCTCGGCCGCACCACCAGGCCAGCAGGCTTCGTCCTGTCGCGGATCGTGCTCGACGAGGCGGAGATCATCACGGTGGCGATCGCAGCCGAGGCGCGTGGAAAAGGCCATGCGCGTACCTTGCTCATCCCCCATCTCGATGCTCTGTCCCGCCGGGGCGTCGCCCGCGTGCATCTGGAGGTCGAGGAGGGGAATACGCCTGCCATCGCCCTCTACCGCCGCGCCGGGTTTGGCGAGATCGGTCGGCGGGAGGGCTATTACCACAAGGCCGACGGCACGAAGGCTTCGGCGCTCACCATGGCGCTCGACCTATAGCCCCGTTCGCCTCTGTCCCTTATAAGCCTCCGCAAGCGCATCGTGCGGAAAAGTGGACCCGGTTTTCCGCATCAACGATGCGCAGCTTAATAGATGAGCATCGGATGGGTCCCAAAAGTGGAAGCCACTTTTGGGTCCGATGCGGAAGGAGATGTTTCAGCCTTGGCCACACGCAACAGCACATCCGCCAGAACGCGCCGGTCGGACGCCATCGAGCGTGCCTGCCGCGACAAGGGCCTGCGCATGACGGGCCAGCGCAAGATCATCGCGCAGGTGCTCGATTCGGCCGAGGACCATCCCGACGTGGTGGAGCTGCATCGCCGCGCCGTGCAGGTGGACGACCGCATTTCGCTCTCCACCGTCTATCGCACGGTGAAGCTATTCGAGACGGAGGGCATTCTCGAGCGGCTCGATTTCCGCGACGGGCGCTCGCGCTACGAGCAGGCCGCCCGCGAGCACCACGACCACCTGATCAATCTCGAGACGGGCGACGTGATCGAGTTCCGCTCCGAGGAGATCGAGGCGCTGCAGAACGAGATCGCCCGGCGGCTCGGCTACAAGGTGGTGTATCACCGGCTCGAACTCTACGCGGTCCCGCTGGACAAGGACGACGCGTGACAACACTCGCCGTCGCCTTCCAGCTGGGGCTGCTCGGCCTGTGCAGCCTCGTGCTCGTGCCGCTGCAGATGCTCGCGCTGCGCCTCGGTTGGTCGGCCACCCTGCACGTGCTGCCGATGTGGTTTCACCGGGCGCTTCTCAAAATCTTCAACGTGCGCGTGATCGAGCGCGGCACACCGCCCGGTAAGGCGCCCACCATCGTGGTGTCGAACCACGTATCCTGGCTCGACATTCCGGTGATCGGCTCGCTGCACCCACTCTCCTTCATCGCGAAATCCGAGATCGAGGGCTGGCCGGTGGTGGGCTTCATGGCGACGCTCCAGCGCTCCGTGTTCATCGACCGGCAGCGCCGCAAGGCGACGGCAGAGGTCAACGACGCGCTGGCCCACCGGCTGGTGAAGGGCGAGGTGGTCGTGCTGTTTGCCGAGGGCACTACGAGCGACGGCAACCGGCTCCTGCCCTTCCGCTCCTCCCTGGTGGGCGCCGCCCAGACGGCGCTCATGCATGACAGCGTCGAGCGCGTGCTCCTGCAGCCACTCGCCATCACCTACACGCGCCGCCACGGCATGCCTGTGACCCGGCGCGACCGCCCCTTCATCGCCTGGTACGGCGACATGGACCTGGCGCCCCACCTCAAGCTGTTCATCCAGGGCATTCCCATCGACGTGGTGGTGACCTGGGGCGAGCCGATGCCGTTCAACGGCAGCCGCAAGCAGGCCACCGCCTTCGCCGAGGCCGAGGTGCGGCGGGCATTGAGGGCGGCTTAAAGTCACCAGCACATCCGTCATCCCTGGGCTCGTCCCGGCCATCCACGTCTTCATCTCCCACTCAACCTCATCCTGAGGAGGTCGCGGAGCGACCGTCTCGAAGGAGGCTCCAGTACCCTCTGGACGCTCCTTCGATACGCCGCTTGCAGCGGCTCCTCAGGATGAGGGAGAGGATGTAATGAGGGGTTTTGAAGACGTGGATGGCCGGAACAAGTCCGGCCATGACGATGAGGGTTTCATCACCGCGCCCCATCGGCCTCCGCAGCCTGTGCCCTCGCCTCGTCGAGCAGCCAGGCGCGGAAGGCTGCCAGGGCCGGCCGATCCGCCGTCGCCTCCGGGCAGACGATGTAATACTGGTAGGCGCCCTTCACCTGATGCGGGAAGGGCCGGACGAGACGGCCGGCCTTCAGGTAATCGCCGATGAGCACATTGGTGGCGAGCGCCACGCCCTGCCCGGACGCGGCGGCCTGCAGGCAGAGGTAGGTATGGGTGAAGCGGGGGCTGCGCGAGGTGTCGATCCCCGAGACGCCGACCTCTGCCAGCCACCGGTCCCAGGTGGTGTAGTCCGGGACCCCATCGACGGCCTCGTAGATCAGGGTGTGACGCAGCAGATCGGCGGGCTCGCGCAAAGGCCGGTCCGGATTGTTGAGCAGGGCCGCGCTGCACACGGCGAAGAAGAACTCCTCCATCAGCAGGTCCGTACGCAGACCCGGATAGTTGCCGCGCCCGAAGCGGATTGCCACGTCCACGTCCTCGCGATCGAAGTCGGTGAGGTGACCCGACACCGAGACGCGGACATCCAGCTCCGGATGGCGCTCCCGAAAGGCGCCGAGCCGCGGGATGAGCCAGTTCGAGGCAAGGCTCGGCATGGCGCTGACGGTGATGACGTTGGACGCCTCCGGCCTTAAGGCGCGCGCGGTGGCCTCATCGAGCCGGTTGAGGGCCTCGGTGACGGACACCGCATAGCGCTCGCCCAACGGCGTCAGCGCCACGCCCCGGCTCGGCTGGCGCACGAAAAGGGGCCTCCCAATCCAGGCTTCCAGGGCTTTCACCTGCTGGCCAACGGCGCTCGCTGTCACGGCGATCTCGTCGCCGGCCTTTTCGAAGCTGAGGTGGCGGGCTGCGGCCTCGAAGGCGCGCAGGGCATTGAGGGGCGGGAGACGGCGGCGGGACATCGGCACCTTTGAGGTACTCTTCCCAAGTTTTCCTTGGGCAGAGCTGAAGAACTTCTCGTTTGCTTGGAGCCTATCACAGGAGCACATTCATCTCCAGAGAAACGCCATCGAAGGAGAACCGTCATGGCGACCGGATATGCCACAGCAAATCTTGGGTTCCACACCACTCACCGCAACCATGGGAGCACGCTCATGAACCTGCTTTTGCGCTATGAGGCTTGGCTCGACCGCCGCAGGACCTCCAAGATCCTGTACGAGCTCGACGATCACGCGCTGCATGATATCGGGTTGTCGCGGGCCGACGTGGAGGGCTTGAATGAGGCCTCTTGGCAGGACCACCTGCCGCCGTCGATCAGACGCTGATCTTCTGAAAGGCTCCCGATGAAGCTCTATTCCGGCCCCGTCAGCCTCTTCTCCCGTAAAGTGGAGATCGCCCTTTACGAGAAGGGGCTCGCCTTCGAGCGCATCGGAGTCATCTTCAGCCAGACGAAGGGTTACGCCCCCAAGCACCCGGACGTGCTGGCGCTCAATCCCAAGGGACAGGTCCCGGTTTTCACCGACGGGGATCTGTCCCTCTACGATTCGACCGTGATCCTCGAATATCTGGAAGACGCTTACCCAGAGCCGGCGCTCTACCCGAGAGATCCGCGCGAGCGCGCCCGCTGCCGCCTGCTCGACGTCTTCGCCGACGAGATCATGCTGGCGCCCTTGCGCTTCCTCATGCACCGGACCGAGCCGAAGCCGGAGGACCTGGAGCGCTGGGAGGCGAAGGAGCTCAAGGCGAGAGAGGCCGAGCCTGCGCTCGCCGGCCATTTCGCTACCCTCGACCGCCAGCTCCAAAACCAGGATTATCTCTGCGGTGCCTTCTCGGCAGCCGACATTGCCGTGTTCATGACCGTCTTCTGGACCCGCCGTCTGGGTGGGGCGTCCCTGAGAGGACATGAGAACTTGGCCGGCTGGTATGAGCGGCTCAGCGCGCGTCCTGCTTTCGCGAAGGTCGTTGCTGAAATTCTGGCCGCCGATGCGGAATTGTCCGCGCCGGTCGAGGGTGCGTTCCGCGAGTGAAGCCGACCACGGGCAATGGTCATCCCGGACGGCGCAGCCGATCCGGGATTGCTGGACAAGTGTGGCTCCCTTTACCTCTCCCTGAGGGAGAGGTCGGACCGGAGGTCCGGGTGAGGGGTTGGCGTCCTCTCCGGATAGACCTGTAACCCCTCACCCCAACCCTCTCTCTCAGGGAGAGGGAGACCAGTGTCTCTTTCTGCATCCGATCCCGGATATTCGCTGCGCTCCGTCCGGAATGACCGCCACAGCGTAAAATCCTTGAGCCAAACAGCCGCTATTCTCTTGCGTGATGAAAAGGCTTAAAAGGCGCTGATCTTCGCCCGCCCGATTGCAAGCAGAACAGGCCGACCTCGTGAAAAAAGTCTTCGTCAAATCCTATGGCTGCCAGATGAACGTCTATGACGCCGAGCGTATGGCCGACATGCTGGCGTCCGAGGGCTACAGCGAAACCAAAGCCATGGAGGAGGCGGACCTCGTCATCCTCAACACCTGCCACATCCGCGAGAAGGCCGCCGAGAAGGTCTATTCCGAGCTCGGCCGCGTGCGCGAGCTGAAGCAGGAGCGCGAGGCGGCCGGCCGGGAGACAAAGGTCGTGGTCGCAGGCTGCGTCGCCCAGGCCGAAGGCAAGGAGATCCTGCGCCGGGCGCCTGCCGTCGACGTGGTGGTGGGACCCCAGAACTACCACAACCTGCCAAGCCTCTTAAAGAAGCCGCGCTCCGAGCGCGTGGTGGATACGGAATTCCCGGTCGAGGACAAGTTCGACCATCTGCCCAAGCCCTCGAAGGCGGCGATCCGGAACCGGGGCGTGTCGGCGTTCCTGACGATCCAGGAAGGCTGCGACAAGTTCTGCACCTTCTGCGTGGTGCCCTATACCCGCGGGGCCGAGGTCTCGCGCCCGGTGGCCAAGATCCTGGACGAGGCCCTGCGCCTTGCGGACGCGGGCGTGCGCGAGCTGACCCTGATCGGCCAGAACGTCAACGCCTATCACGGCGAGGGGCCTGACGGTGCCGTTTGGTCGCTCGGGCGCCTGCTGCATCGCCTGGCCGAGATCCCCGGCATCGTGCGGCTGCGCTACACCACCAGCCACCCGCGCGACATGGACGACGAGCTGATCGCCGCCCATCGCGATCTGCCGGCCCTGATGCCCTACCTGCACCTGCCGGTGCAATCGGGCTCCGACCGCATCCTCGACGCCATGAACCGCCGGCATACGGGCGACGAGTACCGCCGCCTGATCGAGCGCATCCGCCACGTCCAGCCGAACCTGGCGCTCTCGTCCGATTTCATCGTCGGCTTTCCCGGCGAGACGGATGCGGAGTTCGAGGACACCATGCGGCTTATCGCCGATGTGGGCTTTGCCAGCTCGTTCTCGTTCAAGTACAGCCCCCGCCCCGGCACGCCTGCGGCCGATATCGAGGCCCAGGTCTCCGAGGCCGTGAAGGCAGAGCGCTTAGGCCGCCTGCAGAATCTGCTCGAAATGCAGCGGCAGGCCTTCAATCACGGAACCGTCGGGCAGACTCTCGACGTTCTCTTGGAGAAGCCGGGTCGTCACCCGGGCCAGATGGCCGGCAAGTCGCCCTACCTGCAGCCCGTGCAGTTCGAGAGCGACCGCCATGCCATCGGCGAGATCGTGACGGTGCGGATCATGCGAGCAGGCTCGAACAGCCTGTTCGGGGAATGGATCGGACCCGACAGCCAGGCCGCGGCCTAGTCCGTTGCCCAACGAGGCCCCATATTCGTCCGTCGCCACATCGGCAGCGGATCATCAGAGGAGAGGCATTTGAGCCCAGCGGACAACGCGACCGCACGTGCACAAAAGGGACGGAACCCCAGCGGCTTGCATCCGGGTGTCGTCGAAGAGGCCGAGATCATCCTCACCTTCGAGGACAACCGCCTCGCCAGCCTCGTTTTCGGACAATACGACCAGAACCTCGCCCATCTCGAGCGGCGCCTCGACGTGACGGCCATCGCCAACGGCAACCGGGTTACCGTGAAGGGCACGCCGGAAGCCTCCGAGATGGCCCGGCGCGTGCTGGAAGGACTCTACGAGCGCGCCCGTCAGGGCGGAGCCCTCGGCACCGGCGATGTGGACGGCGCCATCCAGGAGAGCACCCTCCAGGGCAGCCTCTTCCCGGCGGCCGAGGAACAGCCGTCCCAGGGCCTCACCGCCTTCGACCAGATCTCCACGCGCCGGCGCGG
The DNA here is from genome assembly GCF_014699075.1 of Microvirga sp. Classification (GTDB taxonomy): domain Bacteria; phylum Pseudomonadota; class Alphaproteobacteria; order Rhizobiales; family Beijerinckiaceae; genus Microvirga. Next base: position 273,256 of record NZ_JACXAB010000006.1, read on the forward strand.
GGCGGTGCGCGCCCGCAACGCCGCGCAGAACACCTATATCAAGGCACTCAAGACCAACGAGCTCGTCTTCGCCGAAGGCCCAGCCGGCACCGGCAAGACCTGGTTGGCGGTGGGTTATGCGGTCTCCCTGCTCGAAGCCGGACAGGTGGACCGGCTGATCATCTCCCGTCCCGCCGTGGAAGCAGGCGAGCGCCTCGGCTTCCTGCCCGGCGACATGCGCGAGAAGGTCGATCCCTATCTGCGCCCTATCTATGACGCGCTCTATGACTTCATGGAGGCCCGCCACGTAGACCGGGGCCTGCAGACCGGCATGATCGAGATCGCGCCGCTGGCTTTCATGCGCGGACGCACGCTCACCAATGCCCTGGTGCTGCTGGATGAAGCGCAGAACACCACCACGATGCAGATGAAGATGTTCCTGACCCGCCTCGGCGAGGGCTCGCGCATGATCATCACCGGCGACCCCTCACAGATCGACCTGCCGCCGGGCCAGAAATCGGGTCTCGTCGAGGCCGTGCGCATCCTGGACGGGGTGGAAGGCATCACCCGGGTGACCTTCAAGGAAGTGGACGTGGTGCGCCACGACCTCGTGCGCCGCATCGTGACCGCCTACGACAAGGCTGCCCGCGAAGCGCCGCCGGAGCCCCCGCGCCAGGATTACCGGGACCGCCGACCGTGATCACCCTCGACATCATGATCGAGGCGGGCGACTGGAGCCGCCTCAAGGACGCGGACGCTCTGGCCCAGAAGGCGGCGCAAGCGGCGCTCGCCGTCACCTATGAGGCGGACGGGGATTTCGAGGCGAGCGTGATGCTCACCGACGATGCGCAGATCCGGGAATTGAACCGCACCTGGCGGGCCAAGGACAAGCCGACCAACGTGCTCTCCTTCCCAGCGCCGGAGCAGCCGGGCCAGGATGGGCCTCGCCATTTGGGCGATATTGCTCTAGCGTACGAGACGCTGGTGCGCGAATCCGAGGAGGAATCCAAGGAGCTTGCGCATCATTTCGCCCATTTGATCGTTCATGGCGTTCTGCATCTCCTCGGCTACGACCACGAGGTCGAGGCCGAGGCGGACATCATGGAAGCTCTCGAGGTCAAGGCGCTCGCCACCCTTGGCATCGCCGACCCCTATCGCGATATGGCAGCATAACGGCTGACAACCCACGGCAATGAACGAAGATCGAAGTCGTAGCGAACGCCCTGTCCGAACCCTCACCGAGACAGACGACACACGCGACCACTGGTACGACCGGGTTCTGACCCGTCTCGGCCTGAAACCCCGCGAATCCATCCGCCACGATCTTGAGGATGTTCTCGCGGAAACCGTCGAAGACACGGACTTCTCGCCCCAGGAACGGGCGATGCTCAAGAACGTGCTCTCCTTCCACCGCATCCGGGTGGAGGACGTGATGGTGCCCCGCGCCGATATCGTGGCAGTGGCGGCCGAGACCAATCTCGGCGAACTCCTGAACCTCTTCCGCACGGCCGGCCATTCCCGCCTGCCGGTCTATGGCGAGACCCTCGACGACCCCAAGGGCATGGTCCACATCCGGGACTTCCTGGATTTCATCGCCATGCGGGCCGATGGCGGTGCCTCTGAGGCGGGTGCCGGCGACGAGACGTCTCCGCCGAGCCTCGGCCAGATCGACCTGTCGATGACGCTGGCGTCGGCCAACATCCTGCGCCCGGTGCTGTTCGTGCCGCGCTCCATGCCGGCCATCGACCTTCTGGTGCGGATGCAGGCCACGCGCACCCATATGGCCCTGGTGATCGACGAATACGGCGGCACCGATGGGCTCGTGTCCATCGAGGATCTCGTCGAGATGGTGGTGGGCGATATCGAGGACGAGCACGACGAGGATGCGACCCTCACGATCACGCAGGCGGCCGACGGCACCACCATCGCCGATGCCCGCGCGAGCCTCGACGAGGTGAAGGAGATGCTCGGCGTCGACCTCACCGAGGAGGAGGGCGCCGAGGACATCGACACCATCGGCGGCTTCATCGTGACGCTCGCCGGCCGCGTGCCGTCCCGCAGCGAGGTGATCGTCGGTCCGGCCGGCCTCGAATTCGAGGTTCTGGACGCCGATCCCCGGCGCGTGAAGCGGCTTCGCATCCATCGCCGCACCGTGGCCTCGACAGAAGTGGAAATCACCGAGGGCCAACCGGTCGCCCCGCGCCCTGAAAGCGCTGCCGCCGAATGAGCCTGCTGGCGGGGCATGATGCCTCAACCGAAACATCCGGCATCGCTGGGATCCTGCCGGCATTTGCCGCCTTCGGATCCCGCGTGCGTGGCTGGCGCCGCTGGCTCACGGCATTCGCGGCCGGGGCCGTTGGCGCTCTGGCCATGCCGCCTTTCGGGTTCCTGCCGGCGCTTGTCCTGTCCCTCATGCCGGCCATCTGGCTCCTCGATGGCACGGCTGGCGTTGGTCCATCACGCTGGGCTCCTTTGAAGACCGCGGCCTTTCTGGGCTGGTTCTGGGGCTTCGGTTATTTCGTCGCCGGCCTCTGGTGGCTCGGCGCCGCGTTTCTCGTGGAAGCCGACCAGTTCGCCTGGGCCATGCCCTTCGGGGTCCTGGGCCTGCCGGCACTTCTCGCCTTCTTCCCAGCTTTCGGCTTTGCGCTCGCCTGCCTGCTCTGGCTCCCCGGTGCCCGGCGCATCCTGGCCTTCGCGTTTGGCCTGACGATCAGCGAAGTCCTGCGCGGCCACCTCTTCACCGGTTTTCCCTGGAACAGCCCGGGCATGGCGCTCGGCCAGAACCTCTGGCTGATGCAGTCCGCCTCCCTGGTCGGCCTCTACGGCCTGACTTTCTTGAGCCTGTGCATCGGCGCCGCACCGGCCGTCCTGCTCACCGGGCGGACCGCTCGCGCCCGCTGGATGGCGCCAGCCCTTGCGGCGGCAATGCTCGTCGGCCTTGCAGGATTCGGCTTCTGGCGGGTGCCGGCCCAGGCCTCTGCGACGGTTCCCGACGTTCGCCTGCGCATCATGCAGCCCAACCTGCCTCAGGATGCCAAGTTCAACCCGCGCAACCGCGATGCCATCATGCGGCACTACCTGTCCTTGAGCGCGAGACCGGTTCAGGATGGCGCCGCACCGACGCATATCATCTGGCCGGAATCGGCCTTTCCGTTCCTGCTCGATCGCGATCCCGCCTCGTTGGCTCAGATCGGAGCTCTTCTTGAGCCCGGGTCTGTCCTGATCACGGGGGCGGCCCGCATGGACGAACCGTTGCCCGGTGAGGCGGTGGGCAAGTTCTACAACGCCATCCAGGTGATCGACGACCGGGGCACGATCCTCGGCTCCTACGATAAAGCGCATCTGGTGCCGTTCGGCGAGTACGTGCCGCATTTCCTCGATGCGGTGATCCGGGCGGTGGGCCTGCGCCAGTTCGTGCACATTCCGGGCGGGTTCGAGCCCGCGGAGAAGCGCATGACGCTTGCGATCCCGGGCCTGCCGCCGGTCGCAGCGACGATCTGCTACGAGGCGATCTTTCCGGGCGAAATTCTCGGCGACGGCCCGCGGCCCGACCTCATCCTGAACGTGACCAACGATGCCTGGTTCGGTGAGACACCGGGGCCGTATCAGCACTTCGCGCAGGCGCGCCTGCGAGCGGTCGAAGAAGGGCTGCCCCTGGTGCGGGCCGCCAATACGGGGATTTCCGCCATTGTCGATCCGTTCGGCCGCATAGTGGATCAAATGCCACTCTCAGTTGAATCGATCATAGATCCCAATCTTCCAGTTGCGGAAACTGCCACTGTTTACAGCAAATGGGGCAAGTTTTCTTTGACGGTTACGCTTGTGATCTGCTTAATGCTGCTGGTTGTACGTCGTGGGGGACGCTCAACTTTTCCATAAGTAACCCATGACTTCGCGTTACAATAAATCCGGTAAGGAAGTGGGGCCACATGAAGAAGTCGACGGGCTCTATCGATAAGGAAGTCGGAAGCCGCGTGCGCATGCGCCGGATGTCCATCGGCATGAGCCAGGAAAAGCTCGGCGATATGCTCGGCCTGACCTTTCAGCAGGTTCAGAAATACGAAAAGGGCATGAACCGGATCAGCGTGGCTCGTCTGATCGAGATCACCAAGATCCTTGGCGTCGACGTGCACTTCTTTCTCGACGGTGTCACGAGCACCAAATCCGCTCCTGGCTTCGCGGAAGAGAACCCGCCCACTTACGTGGCGGACATGATGTCGACTCCGGAGGGCTTGCAGCTCGTGCGGCATTTTGCCGGGATCAAGAACCCCAAGGTGCGAAAAAGCATCGTCCAGCTCGTGTCCTCGGTGGCCGCTCAAGACGATACGGAACGTTCGTCATAACGAACACGTTCGCTTGACCTTTCCTAAAGCATGCGGCATGAGCATGGCTTCAAGCCTGCGGGGGATCCGCAGGCGCCAATTTTCCATGGCCTGAAGGAATTCCGTCGTGCGGCGTTCAAGCTATCTTTTCACCAGTGAATCGGTGTCCGAGGGGCATCCGGACAAGGTCTGCGACCGGATCTCCGATGCCGTCGTCGATGCCTATCTGGCCGCTGAGCCGGAGGCCCGCGTGGCCTGCGAGACGCTCGCCACCACCAATCGCGTGGTCATTGCCGGCGAGGTGCGCGGTCCTGAGTCCATCACCAAGGACAAGGTGATCGAGCTTGCCCGCGATGCCATCAAGGACATCGGCTACGAGCAGGACGGCTTCCACTGGAAAAACGCGGACGTGGCCGTCTACCTCCACGCCCAGTCGGCCCACATTGCCCAGGGCGTCGATGCCTCCGGCAACAAGGACGAGGGCGCAGGCGACCAGGGCATCATGTTCGGTTATGCCTGCACCGAGACGCCCGACCTGATGCCGGCGCCGATCTACTACGCGCACAAAATCCTCGAGAACCTCACCGCCGCCCGCAAGGGCAAGGTGGGCGATGCCGCCAAGCTCGGCCCCGATGCCAAGAGCCAGGTCACGGTGCGCTACGAGAACGGCCGGCCCGTCTCGGCCACCCAGATCGTTCTTTCGACCCAGCACTTGGACGAGAGCCTGTCCTCCGAGGACGTGCGCGCCATCGTCGAGCCGCATATCCGCCAGACCCTGCCCGAGGGCTGGATCTCACCCGACACCATCTGGCACGTGAATCCCACCGGCAAGTTCGTGATCGGCGGCCCGGACGGCGACTGCGGCCTCACCGGCCGCAAGATCATCGTCGACACCTATGGCGGCGCGGCGCCCCACGGCGGCGGCGCCTTCTCGGGCAAGGACCCGACCAAGGTGGACCGTTCGGCCGCCTATGCCGCCCGGTATCTCGCCAAGAACGTGGTCGCCGCAGGTCTTGCCGACAACTGCACACTGCAGCTCTCCTATGCCATCGGCGTGGCCAAGCCTCTGTCGATCTATGTGGACCTGCACGGCACCGGCAAGGTGGACGAGGGCAAGCTCGAGGCCGTGCTCATGGACGCCATGGACCTCTCGCCCCGCGGCATTCGCACGCATCTTGGCCTCAACCGGCCGATCTATGCCCGCACCTCGGCCTATGGCCATTTCGGCCGCAAGCCGGACACGGACGGCGGCTTCTCCTGGGAGCGCACGGACCTCGCCGACCGCCTGAAGGCAGCGTTCCGCTAAGAGCCATTCGGCACGCCGAGCGACTCTCGGCTACATCAGCCCTACTGACAAGAGCCGGTTCCCCGCGAGAGGAATCGGCTCTCAATGCATCGACCGGCATCAAGAAGCCGGGTCCAGCCAGACCATGCCGTCTTCAGGAGCATTTGTCCCATGAGCGAGGCCTCCGAACGCGCCGGCGCCTTCTTCGGGCGCCGGAAGGGCAAGAAGCTGCGTGCCGGACAGGACGACCTCGTCCAGAAGCTCCTGCCTGCAATCCGTGTGGTCCCAGGGAGCGACCCTTCGAGCCAGTTTCCGAACCTTCAGGCGCGCGAAACCTGGCTTGAGATCGGCTTCGGCGGCGGCGAGCATCTTGCCGCCCAGGCCCGCGCCCATCGCGACGTCAACATCGTCGGCTGCGAGCCTTTCGTGAACGGGATGGCCAAGCTTTTGGCCGTGGTCGAGCAGGAGAATCTCGACAATGTCCGCGTCTGGGACGACGACGTCACGGACCTGCTGCCGACCTTGCCCGACGCCGCATTCGACCGGGTCTACATCCTCTATCCCGATCCCTGGCCCAAGCGCCGGCAGCGCAAGCGGCGTCTGGTCTCCGACGAGAACCTGGAGATGCTCGCCCGCGTGATGAAGCCGGGCGCCGAGCTGCGCTTTGCCAGCGACATCGACGACTACATCGGCTGGGTGCTCGCCCGCGCCATGCGCTCTCAGGCTTTCCGATGGACCGCCACCCGGCCCGACGACTGGCGCAAGCCCTACGAGGGCTGGCCGGGCACCCGCTACGAGGCCAAAGCCATCCGCGAAGGCCGCGTGCCGAGCTACCTGACCCTCACACGAATCTAAGCCGCGCTCGGGAGCCCTCGGGAAGCGCCTGCCGACGGCAACTGAAGGGCGATGAGCGTGTGTCCGGCGGACTTCGTGCAGGACCCTTGCGTTTTTGGGCTTGAATCGCTATAAGTTGCACGTCAGCTCTGGTTGCAGCGTCAAGCTGCTGGTCAAGAGTGGGCCCCGCCGGGTCCGCTCTTTTTTATTGCCTGAATGCCGGAGCGTGCGGAGAGCCATGACAAACGAACGCGACAAGCGGCTGATTACCGAAAACGGCGTGGCCGCCCGAGTGGCGGCAATCGTCGAGCCTGTGATCGAGGATCTGGGCTTCAATCTCGTGCGGGTGCGGGTCACCCCCACGAACGGATGCACCGTGCAGATCATGGCCGAAAGGCCGAACGGCACCATGTCGGTGAGCGATTGCGAGACCGTGAGCCGGGCGATTTCGCCGGTGCTCGACCTCGAGGATCCGATCGACACGGCCTATTACCTCGAGATCTCCTCTCCGGGGATCGACCGGCCGCTCGTGCGGGAGAGCGATTTCGTGCGCTGGACCGGCTACGACGCCAAGATCGAGATGGCCGTGCCGCTCGAAGGCCGCAAGCGTTTCCGGGGTTTTCTCCGGGGCGTCGAGAACGGAAAGCTCGTTGTCGAGTTGCCGGACGTAAAGGAAGGCCTCGATCCCATCGCGCGCCTGCCCCTGACGGATCTGGGCGAGGCTCACCTCGTTTTGACCGACGACCTGATCCGTGAATCGCTGCGCCGGGGAACGGCGCCGACCACGGACGACCTTGATGAAGACACGGATGTGGTCGAAGCGCCCGATGAGGCGCAGGACCCATCCGATCAGACGAAACCGAATTAAGGAGCGACCTCGATGGCTATCAGTGCCAACAGGCTTGAACTCTTGCAGATCGCCGATGCGGTCGCCCGCGAGAAGGTGATCGACAAGCAGATCGTTCTCGACGCCATGGCGGATGCCATCGCCAAGGCGGCCCGGTCGCGCTACGGCGCCGAGACCGACATTCATGCCGAGATCAACTCGAAGACCGGCGAGCTGCGCCTGGCCCGGCACCTGCTGGTGGTCGAGGACGGTGCGGTGGAGAACGACTCCCGCGAGATTACGCTGGCCGAGGCCCGCACCCGCCATAACCCGGCCGCCCAGGTGGGCGACGTGATCGCCGACACCCTGCCGCCCTTCGATTTCGGCCGCATCGCGGCGCAGTCGGCCAAGCAGGTGATCGTGCAGAAGGTGCGCGACGCCGAGCGCGACCGCCAGTACCAGGAATACAAGGATCGGATCGGCGAGATCGTGAACGGCGCCGTTAAGCGCGTCGAGTACGGCAACGTGATCGTCGATCTCGGCCGCGGCGAGGCGATCATCCGCCGCGACGAGCTCATTCCCCGCGAGACCTTCCGTCCCGGCGACCGCATCCGCGCCTATCTCTTCGACGTGCGCCGCGAGGCCCGTGGGCCGCAGATCTTCCTGTCGCGCACGCACCCGCAGTTCATGGCGAAGCTCTTCGCGTCCGAGGTGCCGGAGATCTACGACGGCATCGTTACGGTTCAGGCCGTTGCCCGCGATCCGGGCTCGCGGGCCAAGATCGCCGTCATCTCGCGCGATTCCTCCATCGACCCGGTCGGCGCCTGCGTCGGCATGCGCGGCTCCCGCGTCCAGGCGGTGGTGGGCGAGCTCCAGGGCGAGAAGATCGACATCATTCCGTGGTCTCCCGACCAGGCGACCTTCATCGTCAACGCGCTCCAGCCGGCCGAGGTGGTCAAGGTGGTGCTCGACGAGGAGGCCGACCGCATCGAGGTGGTGGTGCCCGACGACCAGCTCTCGCTCGCCATCGGCCGCCGCGGCCAGAACGTGCGTCTGGCCTCGCAGCTCACCGGCTGGGACATCGATATCCTGACCGAGGCTGAAGAGTCCGAGCGCCGCCAGAAGGAATTCGCCGAGCGCACCGAGCTGTTCATGAACGCGCTCGACGTGGACGAGGTCGTGGGCCAGCTGCTGGCCTCGGAAGGCTTCCGTTCCGTCGAGGAAATCGCCTATGTGGAATCCGGTGAAGTGGCCGCCATCGAGGGCTTCGATGAGGACACCGCCGCCGAGATCCAGAGCCGCGCGCAGGAATACCTCGCCCGCATCGAGGCCGAGAACGACGCCCGCCGCCAGGAACTCGGGGTCTCCGACGACCTGAAGGAGATCGACGGCGTCACCACCGCCATGATGGTGGCTCTCGGCGAGAACGACATCAAGAATGTCGAGGATCTGGCCGGCTGCGCCACCGACGATCTCGTCGGCTGGACGGAGGGCCGCGGCCCCGAGGCCACCCGCTACAAGGGGGCGCTCGACGGCTTCGACGTGTCCCGTGCGGACGCCGAGAACATGATCATGGCCGCCCGTGTCAAAGCGGGCTGGATCGAGCAGCCGGAAGAGATCGTTGAGACCGAGGGATCGGCCGAAGAGGCCGAGACCGAGGCTCAACCTTCTTAACGGCAATGGCAAAGCGAGGTCAGCATTCGTGCCGCGGCATGAACCGGAGCGCACCTGCATCGTCACCCGCGAGGCTCACAGCCCCGCGGGACTGATCCGCTTTGTCCTGGGGCCCGACCATCAGGTCGTGCCCGACCTCCGGCAAAAGCTGCCGGGCCGCGGCGTCTGGGTCACGGCCCGCGCCAGCATGGTGGAAGAGGCGGCCAAACGTCGCCTCTTCGCCCGCGCCTTCAAGGCCGAGGCCAAGGCTTCGGAGAGCTTGGCCCAGGATATCGAGCGCCTTCTCCGGGACGACCTCCGTCAGGGTCTGGCACTCGCCAACAAGGCCGGATCGGTGATCACCGGCTTCCATAAGGTCGAGTCGACCATCACGGATAAGCCCATCGTTGCCCTTATTCATGCCGCAGAAGCGGCCGAAGATGGGCGAAGAAAATTGGCAAACCAGTTGCGAAAACGCTTCGGCGAGGCAATATCTAGCTTTCCGGTCATCCAAGAATTGTCGAATGACGAATTGGATTTGGCATTAGGCCGGTCAAATGTGATACATGCTGCCCTCGTCGCGGGCGCTGGGAGCGACGGCTTTCTGAACCGATGGCATCGTTACCGCATCTTTCGCGGCATCGACGCCGATCAAACTGGCCTCGGAAACGAGACCGGCGAACCCACGACTATGAAACCCGCAGGAACTGAGGCGGAATGACCGATACGAAAAACCAGGGCGACAAGACTCTTCATGTGTCGTCCAAGACGCTTTCTCTGAAGCGCCCCGTCGAACAGGGCGTGGTGCGCCAAAGCTTCTCCCATGGCCGATCCAAGTCGGTTGTGGTCGAGACGGTCAAGCGTCGCCCTGCCGTCGGCCCCACCGGGGGCAAGGAAGACAGACCCGCGCCGCAACAGGCAGCGGCCCCCGCGGCTGCGCCCAAGCCTGCCGCACCGGCTCCGACCCCGAAGCCGGCAGCGCCCGCTCAAGGAGCGCGCCCGCAGCGGTCCGCTCCCAACACGCCCCGTTCCGGCGGCATGGTGCTGCAGACGCTCTCCGAGCAGGAGCGCGATGCGCGCATGAACGCGCTCGTCGATGCGCGCCGCCGCGACGAGGAAGACCGCAAGAGACAGGCCGAAGAGGCTGCCCGCCGCGCCGAGCGCGAGGCTGAAGAGGCCAAGGACCGCGAAGCGGCCGAAGCCCGCAAGCGCGAGGAAGAGGACCGCCGCCGCCAGGACGAGGAGCGCAAGCGCCGCGCCGAGGACGAGGCCCGCCGCCGTCTCGGCGAAGAGGCCCCCCGTCAGGCTGCAGGCTCCGCGCCGGCAGCCCGCACCGGCGCCCCGCGCCCGGAAGGTGGCCGCTTCGAGGGTCCGCGCCCGGATCGTCCCCGTTCGGATGGACCGCGTCCTGCCAGCGCCCGTTCCGACGGGCCGCGTCCCGGCGGCCCGCGCCAGGATGGTCCCCGTCCGGGTGGCTTTGGTGGTCCCCGCAGCGGCGGTGGCACCATGGGCGGCCGTCCGCCGAGCCTGAACCACATGGCCCGTCCGGCCGCCCCGGTCGTTCCCGATCCGGAAACGGCAAAGCCCCATGCCCGCACGGCTCCTCCCGTGGCAGCCCGTGCTGCCCTGGTGGATGACGAGGAGGGTGCACGCACCATCCGTCGTCCCGGCGTTGCGGCGAAGCCCGCAGCCCTGCCGAAGACCCCGAAGGCCGCTCCCGGCGAAGAGAAGCGCCGTGGCCGCCTGACGCTCGCCAACGCGACCTCGGGCGAGGACGAGCGCACCCGCTCGCTTGCCGCCTTCCGGCGCCGCAACCAGCGTCTCATGGGCCACCGCCAGGTGGAGCAGAAGGAAAAGATCGCCCGCGAGGTGATCATTCCCGAGACGATCACCATCCAGGAGCTCGCCAACCGCATGTCGGAGCGCGCCGTGGACGTGATCAAGATGCTGATGAAGCAAGGCCAGATGCACAAGATCACGGATGTGATCGACTCCGACTCGGCCCAGCTGATCGCGGAAGAGCTCGGCCACACCGTGAAGCGCGTTGCGGAATCGGACGTCGAGGAAGGCCTGTTCGACACCCCGGATGTGGACGAGAACCTCGTCACCCGTCCGCCGGTCGTGACCATCATGGGCCACGTCGACCACGGCAAGACCTCGCTGCTCGACGCGATCCGCAAGACCAACGTGGTGTCCGGCGAAGCCGGCGGCATCACGCAGCATATCGGCGCCTATCAGGTGACCTCGCCGCTCGGCGGCAGGATCACCTTCATCGACACGCCCGGCCACGCGGCCTTCACGGCCATGCGCGCCCGCGGCGCCAAGGTGACGGATATCGTCGTGCTGGTGGTGGCGGCCGATGACGGCGTCATGCCGCAGACCGTCGAGGCGATCAACCACGCGCAGGCGGCCGGCGTGCCGCTGATCGTGGCGATCAACAAGATCGACAAGCCCGACGCGAACCCGCAGCGGGTCCGTACCGAGCTGCTGCAGCACTCCATCGTGGTGGAATCCATGGGTGGTGAGACCCTCGAGTTCGAGGTCTCCGCCAAGACGGGCGACGGTCTCGAGACACTGCTCGAAGGTCTCCAGCTCCAGGCCGAAATCCTCGAGCTCAAGGCCAATGCCGAGCGCTCGGCGGAAGGCACCGTCATCGAGGCGAAGCTCGATCGCGGCCGCGGTCCCGTGGCCACCGTGCTCGTGCAGCGCGGAACGCTGCGCACCGGCGACATCGTGGTGGCCGGCGCCGAATGGGGCCGCGTGCGTGCCCTGATCAACGATCTCGGCGCCAACGTGAAGGAGGCCGGTCCCTCGGTTCCGGTCGAGGTTCTGGGCTTCAGCGGCACGCCCGAGGCCGGCGACCGCGTGGCGGTGGTCGAGTCCGAGGCCCGCGCCCGCGAAGTCACCGAGTACCGGACCCGCCAGAAGCGCGAACGTCAGGCGGCCCGCATGGGTTCGGCCGGGCGCACGCTCGCCGACATGATGCACGACCTCAAGGCCGGAGCGGGCCGCAAGGAATTCCCGCTCGTGGTTCGCGCGGACGTGCAGGGCTCGGCGGAAGCCATCGTGGGTGCCCTGGAGAAGGTCGGCAACGAGGAAGTGGCTGCCCGGATCGTCCAGGCCGGCGTCGGCGGCATCTCGGAATCGGACGTGACCCTGGCCGAAGCCTCGAACGCCATCATCCTGGCCTTCAACGTGCGTGCCCACAAGGAAGCGCGCGAGGCGGCCGAGCGTGCCGGAATCGAGATCCGCTACTACAACATCATCTACGACCTCGTGGATGACGTGAAGGCGGCGATGTCCGGACTGCTCGCTCCGACGCTGCGCGAAGAGCGGCTCGGCGAGGCGCAGATCCTTGAGGTGTTCAACGTGTCGAAGGTCGGCAAGATCGCCGGCTGCCGCGTCCTCGACGGCGTGGTCCAGCGCGGCGCCCATGTGCGCCTGATCCGCGACAACGTGGTGATCCACGAAGGCCGCCTGAGCCAGCTCAAGCGCTTCAAGGACGATGCCCGCGAGGTCACCTCGGGTCAGGAATGCGGTATGTCCTTCGAGAGCTATCAGGACATGCGCGTCGGCGACCAGATCGAATGCTACCGCGTGGAAGAGGTGAAGCGGTCGCTCTAAGCCGCTTCCGATCTTTTCACTGTCTGGAACATCTCTCATGGCCGGGTCATTCCCGGCCATGATCCCTTTTGAACGATCCGGTCCAACCCCGGAGATATAACAATGGCCAAACGTTTCGAACAAACCACAGGACCCTCCCAGCGCCAGCAGCGCGTGGCCGAGCTCGTGCGCCATGCGCTCGCCGAGGTCCTCTCCCGCGGCGACCTGCAGGACGACGTGCTGACGAAGAACGTCATCACAATTCCGGAAGTGCGCATGTCGCCGGACCTCAAGCTCGCCACGGCCTATGTCATGCCGCTCGGCGGCCGCGACGAGGCCGCCGTGATCAAGGCCCTGGACAAGAACAAGAAGATCCTGCGCCAGGAGGTCGCCCGCCGGGTGAACCTGAAATTCGCCCCCGATCTGCGCTTCCTGCGCGACGAGAGCTTCGACGAGGCGGCCCGCATTGACGCGCTCCTGCGCACGGAGCGGGTGGCCCGCGACACGGGCAGAACCGGCATCGACCTCTCCGACGACAGCGACGAGCAGGATTCATGAGCGACGAACGCCCGCAGCGGAGGCCCCACGGGGACCGACCGAAGAAGCGCGACGTCAATGGATGGATCATCCTCGATAAGGGCGTCGGCATGACCTCGACGCACGCGGTCGCGGTGGTCAAGCGCGGCCTCTCGGCCAAGAAGGCCGGACACGCCGGCACCCTCGATCCGCTGGCCTCCGGCATCCTGCCGATCGCGCTGGGCGAGGCGACCAAGACCGTGCCGTTCGTCATGGACGGGCGTAAATCCTACGTATTCACCGTGGCCTGGGGCGCGGAGACGAATACGGACGACACCGAGGGCGAGATTGTCGAGCGCACCGACAGGTTGCCCGACCCGTCCGAGATCGAGGCGCTCCTGCCCCGCTTCACGGGCTCCGTGCAGCAGGTGCCGCCACGCTTTTCTGCCATCAAGATCGCCGGCGAGCGCGCCTACGATCTCGCCCGCGACGGCGAGGTGGTGGAGCTTCAAGCGCGCACGGTCGAGATCGACCGGTTGGCCCTCGTCCACCATGACGGCAACCGCTCGGTGATCGAGGCCGATTGCGGCAAGGGCACTTATGTGCGCGCCATCGCCCGCGACCTCGGCCGGGCGCTCGGCTGCCTCGGTCATATCGCGGCGCTCAGGCGCACCCGCGTCGGCCCCTTCACGGAGCATGACGCCGTCACCGTGGACGACGTCGCCACCGATCCGGCGGCCCTGCGCCCGGTGGAGACCGCCCTCAACGAGATCCCCTCGATCGCAGTCAGCCGCGACATGGCCGGCCGCCTCATGCGCGGCCAGTCCATCATCCTGCGCGGGCGCGAGGCGCCCCTGTCGGGGAAGGTCTATGCCACCTGCAACGGCGTGCTCATCGCCGTGGGCGACGTGGAGCGCGGCGAGCTTGTGCCGCACCGGGTGTTCAACTTGGGCGTTTGAAACGCGTCATCCCGGCGCCGCGTCAGCGGAACCCGGGATCGTCAGACGAGTGTGGCGCGGGAACACCTCTCCCGGTGGGAGCGGTCGCGCCTTCAGGCGCGGGTGAGGGGTTAGCGTCCTCTCCGGATGAGGCTGTAACCCCTCACCCCAACCCTCTCCCTCAGGGAGAGGGAGTTCAGTGCTCCATCCTTCACGCGATCCCGGATCGGCTTGCGCCGTCCGGGATGACTGCATCGGGCTTTACCGGTCGGCCTTCAAGCCCTGCGCCGAACGGCTCAGGAACTTTTGGGTGATCGGCTCGATCATGTCGTAAACTGCCTGGGCGGTCCTTTCCTCTTCGCGCAACGACTCCTGGAGTGCCGGGATGAACTTCTGGTTCCCGGAGGCCTCGGCCATGGCGATGAGGGACTTGTAGGACGCGATCTCGAAATTCTCGAAGGCGTGGTTGGCGAAGGTGTTCTTCAGAACCTCGTCGGCCATCGGCATGTGGCCGGCGGCGGCCAGATTGGCCATGAACTGGGTGGCCATGTCCTTCAGGATCGAGCGATCCGCACCGAAGCTGTGCAGGGCCTCGTCGAGGCGGCGGATCTGGCCTTCGGTTTCGACGATGTGCCGGCGCAGGAGGTCGGACATCTCCGGATAATTCTCGAACCGCTCGACCTGCCGCTCCATGAGCTGGATGGCCTGCTTTTCGAGGGCGTGGGCGTTTTCGAGGCCGGTGATGAAGATGTTGCGGATGTCTTCCGAAGACGTAAGGTCGGCCATGCCGGTCGTGGCACTCATGATGTCATCTTCCTCTATTGGGGGTCTCTGGTTCACCAACCGTAACCTGGAAAACTTGTTCCGCCGGGGATCGGCCTAATCGGCGCATCTTATTGCCCCGCTTGAGAAAAACGATTTCTCTGGCACTCCGGCGCATTTCGTGTATGTTGCGCCATCTTTTCGAGGGTCATGCCCCGAAAGACGCGTCCGAGTTCGGACCGCGCTGGACGACATCCCGGCCCGGCCCTTCCGGATGTCCCGGACCCGAAGCCCTGAAGGCCAAGGTCTCCTTATAAAACCAACCTGAAAGGACACACGATGTCGATTACGGCTGAGCGCAAGAACGCGCTTGTCAAGGAATTCGCCCAGAAAGCTGGCGATACCGGCTCCCCCGAGGTGCAGGTCGCCATTCTGACCGAGCGGATCAACAACCTGACCGGTCACTTCAAGAGCCACAACAAGGACAACCACTCCCGTCGTGGCCTCCTGAAGATGGTGTCGTCGCGCCGTTCGCTTCTCGACTATCTGAAGAAGAAGGACGAGAGCCGCTACCGCACGCTGATCGAGAAGCTCGGCATCCGCCGCTAAGCTTCTTCACAAGACTTCCGTCCGGAGCCCGGCTCCGGACGGTTTCTACACCGGTTAGGACCACAGGGTCCCGGTGTCCTCCGAGGAGACGGCCGACACGATGACCATGGCAGGATCGCAAGGGGCTTATGAGGTGGGCTTGCCCATCGACGCGAGCCTCTTGCCGTCTTGCTCATGGCATCGAGCCCCCGCTCCTGCTGTCATGAAAGACGAAAAAGCATGTTCGATACTCAACGCGAAGAACTGATCTGGGCCGGCCGCAAGCTCGTGCTCGAAACGGGCAAGATGGCCCGCCAGGCCGACGGCGCCGTCGTCGCCACCTACGGTGAGACCACCGTTCTCGCCACCGTCGTGTCGGCCAAGGAGCCGAAGCCCGGTTTCGACTTCTTCCCGCTCACTGTGAACTACCAGGAGCGCACCTATGCCGCCGGTCGCATTCCGGGCGGCTACTTCAAGCGCGAAGGCCGTCCGACCGAGAAGGAGACCCTGGTCTCCCGCCTCATCGACCGCCCGATCCGCCCCCTCTTCGTCGAGGGCTACAAGAACGACACCCAGGTGGTCGTGACCGTGCTGTCGCACGATCTTGAGAACGACCCCGACATCGTCGGCATGGTGGCGGCGTCCGCCGCTCTCACCCTCTCGGGCGTTCCCTTCATGGGTCCCGTGGGTGCTGCCCGCGTCGGCTATATCGGCGGTCAGTACAAGCTGAACCCGCCGCTGCAGGAAATGGACCAGACCTCCCTCGACCTCGTGGTCGCCGGCACGGCCGACGCCGTGCTCATGGTCGAGTCCGAGGCGAAGGAACTGGCGGAAGACGTGATGCTCGGCGCCGTGATGTTCGGCCACAAGCACTTCCAGCCGGTGATCGAAGCCATCATCCGGCTTGCCGAGAAGGCCGCCAAGGAGCCGCGCGACTACCAGCCGGCCGACACGTCCGAGGTTGAGCAGGCCGTTCTCGCCATCACCGAGACCGATCTGCGCGAGGCCTACAAGATCACCAAGAAGCAGGACCGCTACACCGCCGTCGACGCCGTGAAGGCGAAGGTGATGGCCGAGCTGCTTCCCGCCGACGGTGAGCCCAAGTTCGAGCCCGAGAAGGTCAAGGCGGCCTTCAAGGAAGTGCAGGCCAAGGTCGTGCGCTGGAACATCCTCGACACCGGCTCGCGCATCGACGGCCGCGACCTGAAGACCGTTCGCCAGATCGTGTCCGAGGTCGGCGTTCTGCCCCGCACCCACGGCTCGGCCGTGTTCACCCGCGGCGAAACGCAGGCCCTCGTGGTCGCCACCCTCGGCACCGGCGAAGACGAGCAGTTTATCGACCAGTTGGAGGGCACCCGCAAGGAAACCTTCCTGCTGCACTACAACTTCCCGCCCTACTCCGTCGGTGAGACGGGCCGCATGGGCTCGCCCGGCCGCCGCGAAATCGGCCACGGGAAGCTCGCCTGGCGCGCCATCCACCCGATGCTGCCGGCCGCTCACGACTTCCCCTACACGATCCGCGTCGTCAGCGAGATCACCGAGTCCAACGGCTCCTCGTCCATGGCCTCCGTCTGCGGCGCTTCGCTTGCCCTGATGGATGCGGGCGTGCCCCTGCGCCGTCCGGTGGCGGGCATCGCCATGGGCCTCATCCTCGAGGGTGAGCGCTATGCGGTCCTGTCCGACATTCTCGGCGACGAGGATCACCTCGGCGACATGGACTTCAAGGTGGCCGGCACGGAGCAGGGCATCACCTCGCTCCAGATGGACATCAAGATCGCCGGCATCACGGAAGAGATCATGCGCGTGGCGCTGGACCAGGCTCAGGCCGGCCGCACGCACATCCTCGCCGAGATGAACAAGGCGCTGACCGCCCCGCGCGCCGAGCTCGGCGAGCATGCTCCGCGCATCGAGACCATGCAGATCCCGGTCGACAAGATCCGCGAAGTCATCGGTTCGGGCGGCAAGGTCATCCGCGAGATCGTGGAGAAGACCGGCGCGAAGATCGACATCAACGACGACGGCCTGATCAAGATCGCGTCCGCCGACGGCAAGTCGATCAAGGCGGCCTATAACTGGATCCGCTCCATCGTGGCCGAGCCCGAGATCAACACGATCTACGAGGGCACGGTCGTGAAGGTGATGGAGTTCGGCGCCTTCGTGAACTTCTTCGGTTCCCGCGACGGCCTCGTGCACATCTCGGAGCTCGCCAAGAACCGCGTCGGCAAGGTCACCGATGTGGTCAAGGAAGGCGATAAGGTGAAGGTGAAGTTCCTCGGCATGGACGAGCGCGGCAAGGTCCGTCTCTCCATGAAGGTGGTTAACCAGGAGACCGGCGAGGACATCACCGAGCAGCTCAAGGCCGAACGCGACGCCGAGCGCAGCCAGCGCGACCAGCAGAAGGCTGCCGGCGAGTAATTGCATTAAGGCTGACGAAGAACAGAAAAGGCGCGGTTTTGAACCGCGCCTTTTTCTTTGGCCGCAGGGCCGGCTTATCATTTACACAAACCTAAGCGCTCATCCTGAGGAGTTCACTTCAGTCACCGTCTCGAAGGGTCAGGGTGTCTCCAGCGCATTCTGGAACCTCCTTCAAGACGCCTGCTGCGCAGGCTCCTCAGGATGAGGCTGAGTGTATGACCAGCCTCACAGGAGAAGTTTCACTTCAGGGGCAGATAAATATCCGTCCGCAGTTCGGTTGGCGGCGTGTCGCGCGGGCTGTTGAGATAGTCCTCAAAAACCGGCGCATCGGCGGCTTCGCGCCCTGATGAGGGAAGCCATTGGCCGAAGAGCCAATCATAAGCCGCCCGCATGTCGCTGTAAGGACCCTTGTACCTGAGAACCGCGTAGTCCCCGCCCCGAAGCTGCGTGGTGAAAAGAGGCGCATCGACGTCGACCTCCTCATTCACGGTCACTGCGGCCTGGGATCTCAGTTCAGGCTCGGGAATGCTCGTTGGATCATCGAAATACAAGCCGATCATGCGCTGATCAGGCTGGATCTTGCCGCGCCGGGCCAGTCCGGTGAAGAGCATGTCGAAGCTCTTGCCGATTTTCAGGTATGAGCCGCGGTGCTCGACAGCAACCAGAGTGGTCGAAGGAATCTGTGTCGTGGTGGTTTCGTACATGGTCTGGGCTCCTTGAGGCTTAGGATTTTTGAAGACCGAGTGGCCACCGACCTTGCGATACTTGGCAGGAGGGAGACCGAAAGCCGTGTTGAAGGCGCGGGTAAACGAGGCCTGGCTGTCGTAGTGGGCCCTGGCCGCCACTTTCGCCACCGGCATATTGGTATGTGCCAGATCGGCTGCAGCGCGCTGCAGCCTCAGCCGTCGGACCGTGGCCATAACTGTTTCATTGAAATGGCCATGATAGATTCGATGCCAGTGATAGGGCGAAAGGCATGCGATCTCGGCCAGCACATCGAGGCTGAGTTCCTCATCCAAGTGATCGTGGATGTAGGCGGAGACGCGTGTAAGGCGGCTCGCATAACTCTCCAAAGTCGCTTGTTCCATCGTGCGGCACTCTTGCTTCAGGTTGTTAATTCAACCCTATGCGAGATGCCTTTGATAAATCCTGCTGTTTTATATCATCGCCCTAGGCTCTCCACCTGAGGGATGATCCAGCTCCCCAACGGCGCCGCTCGGCCACGAATAGAGACGATCTGGCGGTTGCGGCTGGAGAGGTCGAGGCCGGCACGGGTGGCGAGGTCCTCGGAGATCACCAGTTCCACATCGAGTTCCTTGGCGAGCCCCTCCAGGCGGCTCGCCGCGTTGATGGTGTCGCCCACGGCTGTGAGGCTGGTGGCCTGGCCGTAGCCCATCTGGCCCACGATGGCCGGGCCCGCATGCAGGCTCATGGCGATGCGCAGGGGATGCTCGAACTCGCTGGCGTAGTCCTCGTTGAGGCGGGCGAGCGCCGCCTTGATCCGGAGCGCGGCATCGAGGGCCTGACGGGCGGCCTCCTGCGGTGTGGTGCTCAGGCCGAAGAGGGCCAGAACCCCGTCGCCGATGAATTTGTCGATATAGCCGCCCGCATCCTCCACCGCCTCGCCCACCGCCTCGAAATAGCGGTTGAGGATGAACACCGTGTCGAAGGGCAGGCGCGTCTCGGTGAGGCTCGTGAAGCCGCGCAGATCGCAGAACAGCACCGCGACCTCCTGCTCCTGCCCCTGGGCCCGTCCGGCGCGCACCAAGGCCGTCACGCCGTTGCGGCCCGTGGACAGGATCGGCACGACGGCGATCTCGCCGTGCGGCCTGAACTGGCAGGCGAGCCTCACATTGGGACCCGCCTTGATGCGCGCGAGCGTGCCCCGCTCCTGGGCGGCGGGCGGCGGCTGGTCCTGCAATCCGTCAATCACCCTCACCCGGCAGGTGGAGCAGCGGCCGCGTCCGCCGCAGACCGAGATGTGCGGGATCCCGGCCGTGCGGCTGGCCTCCAGCACGCTGAACCCGGCCGGCACGGTGACGACCTGATCGTTGGGGTAGCGGATGCGGACCCGGCGGGACCACAGATTGGCGCTGCGAACGATCCGACTGGCAATCGTCAGGGCCAGAAGACCGCCGAAGAAGGCATAGAGGGCGGGGCCAACCAGGGGCAGGAGATCGGACGTGGGGGCTGCGCGCACGGCAAACCGCTCCGGCGCCTCGGCGATCTCCCGGCCTGCCCCTGCGAAACCGAGCAGGGCCAGGATGGGAACGAGAATGGCTCCCGTGTAGAGCAGCATCGCCCACCTTGGAAACCAGGGCTTCGGACGCAGCCAGAAATAGACCCCGAGGCACCCGTGCAGCCACGCGATGATGAGCGCAATCGCCTGGCGCGCGCCGATCTCGGGGCTCAGCAGCCAGATGCTCCTGACCACCTCGGGGTAGCCGGAATCGTGGCCGGTCAGGGCCCATTCGACCCGTGTGCCCGTCACATGCCCGATCAGGAGGAAGGGCAGGCTCAGGCCCAAGGCCAGCTGCGCGGCCTCGCGGACGGGCATGCGCAGGGTGCGGCGGCGATAGAGGGCCTGCAGCGCCAGCAGGAAGTGCAGGAGCAGGGAGCCGTAGAGGAGGATCGTGCCGACCGGGTTGCGCCACAGGCGGTTGAACCAGGCGCGCCCGGCCTCCATCGCGTCGATGGAGACGAGGCCCAGGGCATGGTTGCTGAAATGGGTGAGGAGAAAGGTTGCGAGCACGAGACCCGAAACGAGGCGGATCTCCCGCCAGGGGACGGGACCCTTAAGCAAAGCCGCCTCGGCGGCAGGTCTTGTCTCGGTTTGCTTCATGGGCGGATGACCGGTCTCGATCCTGCATCGGGGGCTTGGCTTGAGGCTATGCAGGTGCAGCCGCACGGGCCAATGTCAAATCACAGTCGCTGGACCAAGGCGGCGAACCATATATTCCTGGGCGCCGCACGCGAAGAACCCGAATCATGCCCCACACCATCACCAGCCTGCCCGACCTCGAAGCGCTCTATGGCGAGGTCAACAAGGCCTCGCTCCTGAAGGAGGCGAACCGGCTCGTTCCGGAATACCGCGCCCTGATCGAGGCCTCGCCCTTCGCGGCGCTCGCCACGCGCGGTCCGGAGGGGCTCGACTGCTCGCCCCGCGGCGACGGGCCGGGCTTCGTGCGCATCCGGGACGAGAAGACCCTGCTCCTGCCCGACCGGCGCGGCAACAACCGGATCGATTCGCTGCGCAACATCGTGCAGGACCCGGCGGTCGCCCTGCTCTTCCTGATCCCCGGCATCGGCGAGACCTTGAGGGTGAACGGGCGCGCGGTGATCTCCATCGAGCCGAGCCTGCTGGAGAGTTTTGCCGTCGACGGCAAGGCGCCGAAATCCGTGGTGGTGATCACCGTCGAGACGGTGTTCTTCCAATGCGCCCGCGCGATCCTGCGCTCGGAGCTGTGGAACCCGGCCCGTCACGTGCCGCGCGGGAGCCTGCCGAGCGCCGGCCAGATCCTGGCCGCGCTCACGAACAACGAGGCGGGCGGCGAGGCGTACGACAAGGCTCTGCCCGAGCGGCAGCGCACCACGCTCTATTGATGACTTGACCAAGTACGTTCTGCCCCCGAAAAGGCAGGTCTCGTTTTCACCAGTGAGGCTCAAGGACAATCCATGACGATCCAGCGCATCAAGCCCGGCCCGCGCATGAGCGGCGCCGTCGTTCACGGCAACACCGTCTATCTCGCAGGCCAGGTCGCTCAGGAGAGCGCAGGCAAGAGCGTCACCGAGCAGACGAAGGAAATCCTCTCGATCATCGACAGTCTGCTGGCCGAGGCCGGCACCGACAAGTCGAAGATCCTGATGGCCAATATCTGGATCACCGACATGGGCACGTTCCAGGAGATGAACGCCGTGTGGGATGCCTGGGTGTCTCCCGGTAACACCCCGGCCCGCGCCACCGTCGAGGCGAAGCTCGCAACCCCCGCCTTCAAGGTCGAGATCGCCGTCATCGCGGCAAAGTAAGTTCAGCAAAAAAGAAGCGGGCCGAATGGCCCGCTTCGTTCATTCACGCTTGCTCGAAGTTACGGGCAGGGATGGCGCATGCCATCATAGCCGAGATAGGTGCCCGAGGCCGGGTCATAGGACCGGTAACGCTGGGCGCAGTAGGCAGCATTGCCGCCGTAGACCGGAGCGGCCTGAGCCTGCGACTGGGCGATGGCGCCGCCGATGATGGCGCCGGTGGCAAGACCGAGAGCACCGGCCGCAAGAGCATTGCCGCGGTCGCGACGGTAGTAGCGGCGGTCACCATAATAGCGACGATCCCCGTAGTAGCGGCGATCGCCATAATAGCGCCGCTCCACATAACGCGGGCTGCCGCCGTAATAACGGCGATACTGCACATAATCGGCATTCACATCGCCGGTTTTGAGGGCGGCGACGAGTTCGTTGACCGGCGCGGTCCGCGTCTCGGCGGCGGAAGCCGGAGCGGCAAGACCGAAGGCGCCAAGAGCAGCCGTGGCGGCTACAGCCATGAAGAATTTACGCATGGGATCTCCTCCGATGTTGGGAGGCGAACGCTCAAGGCGCACGGTCGTTCCGTTATATGGGAATTTCAGGCTATCTCTCGCGCGAACGTGAGGAGCCAAGCGCGTCGGACGCGGCCTCGGATCTGGCCGGTGAAACCCGCTTTCCCTCCACCCTCCCCTGCCCGGTCGGGCAGAGATCCAGGATCGCGCAGCGGTGGCAGGCCGGGTTCTTGAAGAAGCAGCAGCGCTGGCCGTGCAGCATCATGACTTCGTGGTTGTCGTAGACCTGTTGCGCATCCCAATCCTCCGGCAGAAGGGCGGCCAACACCGCATGGGATGGCCCGACCGCTGTCGATTGCGGGATGAGAGCGGTGCGCTGCGCGACCCGGTGATGGTGGCTGTCCACGGGAAGGGCCGCCTTGCGCAGCACCGAGAAGGACAGCACAGCCGCGCTGGTCTTCGGGCCGACACCCGGAATGCTCTCGAGCCAGGCCCGGGCCTCCTCGACCGGCATGTCCTTCAGGAAATCGAGCGACAGGCTGCCGTGCCGCTCTTGAATAGCGTGCAGCACCGCCTGCAGGCGCGGCGCCTTCTGCTCGGGCCAGGTCACGCCTTGGATCGTCGCCTCAACCTCGTCTGTCGGCGCATGCATCATCGCGTGCCAGTCGGGATAGCGCGCGCGCAGCGCCTTGAACGCCCGACCGGAATCCGCATTGCGGGTGCGGTGGGACAGGAGCGAGGAGACCAGCTCGCTCACCGGATCGAGGGTATGGAAGTAGGGAATCGGGCAGCCATAGACCGCGCACAGTCGCTCATGGATGACGAGCGCCTTGGCCTTCAGGTCCTGGAGGTCCGGATTCATCCCGAAGCAAGTCGCGAATCAGCGGGGTGGTTCCATACCCCACCTCACTGTCATTCCGGGGCGGCCAAAGGCCGAGCCCGGAATCCATAAACACGGCACCTCAGGAAAGGGCGGGCACCTACACGCTTCTTCTTGGAACGTCAGCGGTTATGGATTCCGGGCTCCGCTGCGCGGCCCCGGAATGACATTTGAGGTTGATCAAAGGATCACAAAATAAACCGGCTCAAATCCGTGTTCTTCGCCAGCTCCTCAACCTCGCGGCGCACGTAAGCGGAGTCGATTTTCACCGTTTCGCCGGAGCGGTCGGGCGCCGTGTAGGACACATCATCGAGCACGCGCTCCAGCACGGTCTGCAGGCGGCGTGCGCCGATGTTCTCGACGGTGTTGTTCACCTCCACGGCCACTTCAGCCAGCGCATCGATGGCATCGTCCGTGAAGACGAGGTCGACGCCTTCCGTCTTCATCAGCGCGACGGATTGCTTGATGAGGCTCGCTTCCGTCTCTGTCAGGATGCGGCGGAAATCCTCGACGGTGAGCGGCGAGAGCTCCACGCGGATCGGCAGGCGGCCCTGCAGCTCGGGCAGCAGGTCGGACGGCTTCGACACGTGGAACGCGCCGGACGCGATGAACAGGATGTGGTCCGTCTTCACCGATCCATATTTCGTCGACACCGTCGTGCCCTCGATCAGCGGCAGCAGATCGCGCTGCACGCCTTCACGCGACACGTCAGCGCCGGTGCGGCCCTCGCGGCCGGCGATCTTGTCGATCTCGTCGAGGAACACGATGCCGTTGTTCTCCACCTGACGCAGGGCCTCCTGCACGATGGCGTCCTGGTCGAGCATCTTGTCGGCCTCTTCCGTGACCAGCGGGTCATAAGCCTCGCGCACGGTGGTGCGGCGCGTCTTGCGCTGGCCGCCGAAGGCCTTGCCGAACATGTCGGAGAGATTGATTGCGCCCACCGATGCGCCGGGCATTCCGGGAATCTCGAACATCGGCATCCCCTGCCCTCCGCCCGATTGCAGCTCGATCTCGATCTCCTTGTCGTCGAGCTCGTTGGCGCGCAGCTTGCGGCGGAAGGAATCGCGCGTGACGGCGCTCGCGGTCGAGCCCACGAGCGCATCGAGCACGCGCTCCTCCGCGGCGATATGCGCCTTCGCCTGCACCTGACGGCGGCGCTCCTCCTTCACGAGGCCGATGCCGATCTCCACGAGGTCGCGCACGATCTGCTCCACGTCGCGGCCCACATAGCCCACTTCCGTGAACTTGGTGGCCTCGACCTTGAGGAACGGCGCTCCCGCGAGCTTGGCGAGACGGCGGGAGATCTCGGTCTTGCCGCAGCCGGTTGGGCCGATCATCAGGATGTTCTTGGGCGCCACTTCCTCGCGCAACGAGCCCTCCAGCTGCTGCCGGCGCCAGCGGTTGCGCAACGCAATGGCGACCGCGCGCTTGGCGTCGTTCTGGCCGACGATGTAGCGGTCGAGTTCGGAAACGATTTCGCGGGGGGAAAAGGTGGTCATTAGCTGTCCAGGGTCTCAATGACGATGTTCGCGTTCGTGTAGACGCAGATTTCGGCCGCAATGCCGAGCGACCGGCGCACGATTGTCTCCGGGTCCATCTCGTATTCGGCGAGCGCTCTTGCTGCCGCGAGCGCGTAGTTGCCGCCGGACCCGATGGCCATGATGCCGTTTTCCGGCTCCAGCACGTCGCCGGCGCCGGAGAGCAGCAGGCCCACCTCCTTGTCGGCTACCAGCATCATGGCTTCCAGGCGGCGCAGATACCGGTCGGTGCGCCAATCCTTGGTGAGTTCGACGCAGGCGCGGGTGAGCTGGCCGGGATATTGCTCGAGCTTGGCCTCGAGGCGCTCGAACAGGGTGAAGGCATCGGCCGTCGAGCCGGCAAAGCCGCCGATCACCCCGCCCTTGGCGAGGCGCCGGACCTTCTTCGCATTGCCCTTCACCACGGTCTGGCCGAGGCTCACCTGCCCGTCTCCGCCGATGACGGTGCGGCCGCCCTTGCGGACCATGAGGATCGTGGTGGCATGCATGCGGGGGGTGGCGTCTTCGGACAAGGCAGGGCTCCGGCGGGAAAGGACGGTCATAAGCAACTCGCGCCTGACAAGCCCACCATAAGCCTCATCCTGAGGAGGCCGTCAGGCCGTCTCGAAGGACGAGGCGTCTCCAGTGCGCTCTGGACCCTCCTTCGAGACGCCGCTTTCGCGGCTCCTCAGGATGAGGGGGTGTTTGGTAGACGCCTGAGCCCTGACTTAATCATTGATCGGCCAAAAGCAACGCGGGTGGCAATTCTCCGCGCTCCTTGCTAGAACGCCTCGTCTCTTGTTCCGCAAAGGATTGTGATGATGCGCTCCGCGAGCGTCAGCCGTCGTACCGCCGAGACCGATATCGCCCTGTCGATCGCCCTCGATGGCACCGGCAAGGCCGAGATCTCCACCGGCGTCGGCTTTCTCGACCACATGCTCGAACTGTTCGCCCGACACGGTCACTTCGACCTCTCCGTGAAGGTGACCGGCGACCTGCATGTGGACCAGCATCATACCACCGAGGACACCGGGATTGCGCTCGGCCAGGCCATCCTGAAGGCGCTTGGCGATAGAAAGGGCATCACACGCTATGCCGATATCCATCTGCCGATGGACGAGACCCTGACGCGCATCGCCCTCGACATTTCGGGCCGTCCCTTCCTGGTGTTCCGCACCACCTTCCCGACGGAGAAGATCGGCGTGTTCGACACCGAGCTGGTGCGCGAGTTCTTCCAGGCCTTCGCCATCCAGTCGGGGCTGACGCTCCACGTGGAAACTCTCTACGGCGAGAACAGCCACCATATTGCCGAGAGCTGCTTCAAAGGCTTGGCACGGGCCTTGCGTCAGGCCGTGGCACTGGACCCAAGGGAAGAGGGCCGCGTTCCCTCCACCAAGGGTACGCTCTAGATCCATCGAGAGACGCCTGTTCGGACGAGACGACTATCGCCGCCTCACCGGACATGGCTTGAGGAAACGTCGCCATGACCACCTATACCCTGCACCTCCCGCGCGATGCGCGGCCGGGTGATCCGAGCGCTTTGGACGAATCCGAGCTGGTGAAGGATGCCTTCTCCTGGGGCGCCTTCTTCTTCACCTTCCTGTGGTTCTTCGTCCATCGCCTGTGGCTCGCCGGCCTTGCGGTGCTGCTTCTGGTGCTGGCCTTCGGCGGCCTCATGGCCGTGCTCGACGTGCATCCGCTCGCCGGCTCCATTGCCCAGCTCCTGCTGCAGAGCCTGATCGGCCTGGAGGCCAACAGCCTGCGGCGCTGGACGCTTTCGCGCCGTGGCCGCCCGGCCGTCGATGCGGTCACAGCCGCCGACCAGGATGAAGCTGAGGCCAAGGCCTTCGCCCGCTGGCTCGATGTGAAGTCGGCACCCCTGCCCCGCAGCCCGGCGCCTTCGCCGATCCTGTCCACCCCGAGGCGGGCCGAGCCTGTGATCGGCCTCTTCCCCGATGCGGAGCGTCCCCGGTGAGCGTCGTCATCATCGACTATGGGTCCGGCAACCTGCACTCCGCCGCTAAGGCTTTCGAGCGGGCAGCCAGGGAGGCAGAGCTTGATCTCTCCATCACGGTCTCGTCCGACCCGAATATGGTCGCCAAGGCCGACCGGATTGTGCTGCCGGGCGTCGGCGCCTTCGCCGATTGCCGTCGCGGCCTCGATTCCGTGCCCGGCATGGTGGAGGTGCTGCAGCGGCGCGTCCATGAGGACAAGCGCCCTTTCTTCGGCATCTGTGTGGGCATGCAGCTCATGGCCACGCGCGGCCTTGAGCATACGACCAGCTATGGTCTCGACTGGATCCACGGCGACGTGAAAGCCATCGAGCCGAGCGACCCGAGCCTGAAGATCCCGCATATGGGCTGGAACACGCTTGAGCTGGCGAAGCCGCATCCGCTCCTCGACGGCATCCCCACCGGACCGGACGGGCTGCACGCCTATTTCGTGCATTCCTATGCCCTGACCCCGGCCGACCCGGCCGATGTGGTCGCCACCACCGATTACGGCGGGCCGGTGACGGCCATCGTCGGGCGCGACAACCTCGTCGGCGCGCAATTCCATCCCGAGAAGAGCCAGGCCCTCGGCCTCAGGCTCATCGCCAATTTCCTGAGGTGGCGCCCGTGATCCTCTATCCTGCCATCGACCTCAAAGAGGGCCTGTGCGTGCGCCTGATCCAGGGCGACATGGACCAGGCCACCGTGTTCAACGACGATCCCGCCGATCAGGCCGCCACCTTCGAGCGCCAGGGCTTCGAATGGCTGCACGTGGTCGATCTCGACGGAGCGTTCGCCGGCAAGCCGATGAATGCGGCGGCGGTCGAAAATATCCTCAAGCGCATCAAAATTCCCGTGCAGCTCGGCGGCGGCATTCGCGACATGAAGACCGTCGAGGGCTGGCTGTCGAAGGGCGTGTCCCGCGTGATCATCGGCACAGCGGCCGTGCGCGATCCCGATTTCGTGCGCGAGGCGGCGCGCCTCCATCCGGGCAAGATCGCGGTGGGCATCGACGCCAAGGACGGGCTCGTGGCCGTGGAGGGCTGGGCCCAGACCTCGACCCTGTCGGCGGAAGAACTCGGGCGCCGCTTCGAGGATGCAGGCGTCGCTGCCATCATCTACACGGACATCGCCCGCGACGGCATCCTCAAGGGCCTCAACTTCCCGATGACCTTAGGATTGGCCCGCGCCGTCTCGATCCCGGTGATCGCCTCGGGGGGCCTCGCCTCCATGGCCGATATCGAGCGCCTCACCCAACCCGACTGCGCCGTGCTCAACGGCGCCATCTCCGGCCGTGCGCTTTATGACGGGCGCATCGACCCGGTTGAGGCGCTGACGCTGCTGAAAAATGTGCCTGTCTCATCCTCCCCTTGAGGGGGAGGGTGGACGCTGCGCGAGCATCTGCAAGCCTCGTGCATCCACCCCATCCCGGACCTCGCGGTCCGACCTTCCCCCTCAAGGGGAAGGTGATTAAGAGTGAACCATGCTGAAAGTGCGTCTCATTCCCTGCCTCGACGTGAAGGACGGGCGCGTCGTGAAGGGCGTGCAGTTCGTCGATCTGGTCGACGCGGGCGATCCGGTGGAAGCCGCCAAGGCCTATGACGCGGCGGGCGCCGACGAGCTCTGCTTCCTCGACATCACGGCCAGCCACGAGGCGAGGGGGATCCTGCTCGACGTGGTGCGGCGCACGGCGGAAGCCTGCTTCATGCCGCTGACCGTTGGTGGCGGCGTGCGGACCGTCGAGGACATCCGCAATCTGCTGCTCGCCGGCGCCGACAAGGTGTCGATCAACACGGCTGCGGTGAAGAATCCGGATTTCGTGCGCGAGGCTTCGGAAAAATTCGGCAACCAATGCATTGTCGTCGCCATCGATGCCAAGAAGGTCTCAGGGGAGGGCGAACCCACGGCTTGGGAGATCTTCACCCATGGCGGCCGCAACGCCACTGGCATCGACGCCATCGCGTTCGCCAAGCAGGTGGCGGCGCTTGGGGCAGGGGAGCTGCTCGTCACCTCCATGGACCGGGACGGCACCAAGGGCGGCTATGACCTCGCGCTCGTGCGCGCCATCGCGGACGCGGTCTCCGTGCCGGTGATCGCGTCGGGCGGCGTCGGCAACCTCGATCACTTGGTTGATGGCGTCGAGAAGGGCCATGCCAGCGCGGTGCTCGCCGCTTCGATTTTCCACTTCGGCACGCATACGATCAGCGAGGCGAAGAGCTATATGGCCGAGAAGGGCCTGAAGATGCGGCTGGATGAGCCGGCGCACAGCGCTTCAAACCGCGCAGCATGAAAGAACTCAGCCCATGACGGTCTCCAAC
This sequence comes from Microvirga sp., assembly GCF_014699075.1. Classification (GTDB taxonomy): domain Bacteria; phylum Pseudomonadota; class Alphaproteobacteria; order Rhizobiales; family Beijerinckiaceae; genus Microvirga. The sequence goes on from NZ_JACXAB010000006.1 coordinate 302,212, forward strand.
GAGGATGATCTCAACAAGCTCCAGGAGATCGGCAGGATCGTGGCCAATACCCTTGAGGCCATGGCTGCGGCGCTCGAGCCGGGCATGACGACGGCGGAGCTCGACCTGATCGGGCGCAAGCTTCTCGAAAAGGCCGGCGCGCGATCCGGCCCGGAGCTCGTCTATGATTTTCCCGGCGCCACCTGCATCAGCGTGAACGAGGAGGTGGCCCACGGCATTCCCGGTTCCCGACGGATCGAGGCGGGCGATCTCGTCAACATCGACATCTCGGCGGAAAAGAACGGCCTGTTCGCCGATACCGGCGCGTCCTTCGCGGTTCCGCCGATCACGAATGCTACCAAGCGCCTGTGCCGGGACGGCAAGCGCGCCCTATGGATCGGGTTGCGCCAAGTAGGGGCCAACAAGCCGATTGCGGGGATCGGCCAGGCCATCGGACAATTTGCGGAGAAGAACGGCTATACCCTGGTGCGGAATCTCGCGAGCCACGGCATCGGCCATTCCCTGCACGAGGAGCCGAAGGAAATTTCGACTTGGCCCGACCGCTCGGAGCGCCGGATCATGAACGAGGGCTTGGTCTTCACCGTCGAGCCCTTCCTGTCCCTGGGGGCGGAATGGGCCGAGGACGGCGACGATCCCTGGACCCTGTTCAGCGAGCCGCGCGCGCCGACCGTCCAGTACGAGCACACCGTCGTTGCCACCCGCAACGGCCCCCTTGTCGTCACCCTGCCGGGCTAGTTCACCCATGACCTCCTTCACGCTCAACGATCTCGCCCGCATCGTGGCCGAACGTGCTGCGGCGCCCGAAACCGAGTCCTATACGGCCAAGCTCATCGGCGGTGGCCCGGCGAAAGCCGCCAAGAAGCTCGGCGAGGAGGCGGTGGAAGCGGTGATCGCGGCCGTGCAGGGCAATCGCGAAAACCTCACGGCCGAGGCCGCTGACGTGCTGTATCATCTTTTGGTCGTGTTGCAGGGCGCGGATATTCCTCTAAGTGACGTGATGGCCGAACTGGAGCGCCGCACGGCGCAATCGGGGCTTGCGGAAAAGGCCGCGCGCAAACCCTAAAACGAGAGGTGGTTCGCATGGACCAGCCCAACGTGGTTTCCGCCGTCGAAAACGATGACGGGCTGTCGCCCTACCGGGTCTTCTCCCGCGACGAATGGGCCAAGCTGCGGGCAGACGCGCCCATGACGCTCACCGCCGACGAGGTGGTGCAGCTGCAATCCCTCAACGATCCGATCTCGCTGGACGAGGTGGCGGCGATCTACCTGCCGCTCTCGCGCCTGCTCTCCCTTTACGTTGCAGCCACGCAAGGCCTGTTCAAGGCGACCCAGCGCTTCCTGCTCGCCGAGAAGGACGCCAAGGTGCCCTACATCATCGGCGTGGCGGGCTCGGTGGCGGTGGGCAAGTCCACCACGGCCCGCGTGCTGAAAGCTTTGCTCGCCCGCTGGCCCAACACCCCGAAGGTGGACCTCGTCACCACGGACGGCTTTCTCCTGCCCAACGCCGAGCTGACCCGGCTTGGCCTCATGGAGCGCAAAGGCTTCCCGGAGAGCTACGACACCGGCAAGCTCCTGCACTTCCTGGCCGACATCAAGGCCGGCAAGCGCAACGTGAAGGCGCCGCTCTATTCCCACCTCGTCTACGACGTGGTGCCCGGCGAGGAAACCACTGTCGACCGGCCTGACATCCTCATCGTCGAGGGGCTCAACGTGCTCCAGCCGGCGCGCATGCCCAAGGACGGCACGGCCATTCCCTTCGTGTCCGACTTTTTCGACTTCTCGGTCTATATCGACGCCGACGAGGCCGACCTGCACCGCTGGTACGTGAACCGGTTCCTGCGCCTGCGCCACACCGCATTCCGCGATCCGCTCTCCTATTTCCGGCGCTATGCGGAACTGCCCGAGGCGGAGGCGATCGGCATCGCCGAGGGCCTGTGGAACCGCATCAACCTGCTGAACCTGCAGGAGAACATCGTGCCAACGCGCCAGCGCGCGAGCCTGATCCTGAAGAAGGGTGCGAGCCACCGGATCGAGACGGTGGCGCTGCGACGGCTGTGAGCCCGGCATGAAACCCTTTGCCAAGGGGCTGGCCGTTCTCAATATCCTGGCCTTTGTCGAGACGGCTCTGGCCATTTGGCTCCTCGAACGGCGCTCTGCCGTCGAGATGTTCGATGTCGCAACCTATGTGGGATTGGGCATGGGTGGGCTCGGAGCCCTCATGTTCTTCGGCTCGACCACCGGTTCGAGTGCATCCATGGGGATCGCCGCCAGTGTCGCGGATCAACCGAGCCGGATCATGGACGCGCTTTGGGGAGATAGAACCTCGGCTATCTCGACAGGAGCCCTGTTCGTTCTCGGCAGCATCAGCTGGCTCGCAATCGCGTGGCTGCTTGCCATGCTGGCCGGCACAGCCACCTGAAGCCAACCATTTCGCAATCTTAAGCGTTGAGCCTTCGAAAGTTCGGAGGATGCATGGCCACGCAGCCCGTCGACGAGAAACTTAAACGCAGCGCCGAGCACGCGCAGGAAGCGGCCGAGCAGACCCAGGAGGCCGCAGAGAGCACGCAGGAAGCGGCGGAGCACACGCAGGCTGCGGCTAAGACCACCGCCGTTGCCAGCGTGCAGATGAAGGACAGCGCCGACCGGCGCACGGAACTGGCCGCCAACCGCACGGTGTTCGCCGCCGAGCGCACCTATGCGGCCTGGGTGCGCACCGGCCTTGCCGCGCTCGCCTCCGGCATCGGCGCGCAGAAGCTGCTCGCGGGCGTGGTGCCGGACTGGATGATCATCTCCACCGGCTCGGTGCTGATCCTGTTCAGCGCCTTCTGCTTCGCCTCCGCCGTCTGGCGTCAGATTTTCACCGGCTCCCAGCCGCCGCACCCGGACGTGCAGCGCATCCCGCCGTTCCTGCTCGTGCTGTTCAACGGGTTTCTTGCGCTCGTCTCGCTCGCGGCCCTGTTTGGGCTGTGGTTCGGGCGGACGGGTGGGGGTTAGAGCCTTTTGCCGCAAGCTCTTACCTCATCCTGAGGAGCAGACGCAGTCTGCGTCTCGAAGGAGGGATCCAGAGAGCACTGGAAGCTCCTTCGAGACGGATTGCTGGCGCAATTCTCCTCAGGATGAGGGCGGAGGGAGTCTCGATGCATTCAAGACGTGATGGCCGGGACAAGCGCGGCCATGACGGGGAGGGTGGCCCCTTACCTCAGCAAACCCTGCTGCTCGGCCATTTCCTTGAGGCTTACCTGCGGGCGGGCGCCGAGGTGGCTGATGATCTCGGCGGCGGCCAATCCCCCGAGGCGGGCGCAGTCGGTGAGATCCAGGTTCTTCACGAGGCCGGCCAGGAAGCCGGAGGCGAAGAGGTCGCCCGCGCCGGTGGTGTCGACCACGCGCTCCACGGGGAAGGCCGGCACGGCCCTGGTCTCGCCGCCGCTGACGATCAGCGCGCCGTCCGCCGAGCGGGTGATGGCGCCGAGCACGTTTTCTTCACGTAGCGCCGCAAGCGCGGTGTCGGCATCCGAGGTGCCGTAAAGGCTCTGCAATTCGTGGATGTTGGCGAAGAGGATGTCGAGGCTGCCGTCGCGCATGAGGCCCAAAAACTCGTCGCGGTAGCGGTCGACGCAGAAGGCGTCGGACAGGGTCAGCGCCACCTTGTTGCCGGCCTCGTGAGCGATCTTCACGGCCTTGCGGAAGGCTTCCTTGGCGGCCGGCGGATCCCAGAGATAGCCTTCGAGATAAACGATCGAGGACGCGCGCACCGTGTCCGGGTTCACGTCGTCCGGGGTGAGGTTCTGGCAGGCGCCGAGATAGGTGTTCATGGTGCGCTCGCCGTCCGGCGTCACCAGGATGAAGCTGCGGGCGGTAGCCGGTCCGTCCTGCGCCGGCGTCACGTCATAATGCACGTCGATGGCCTTGAGATCGTGAGCGAAGAGCTTGCCCGTCTCGTCGTTCTTCACCTTGCCGATGAAGCCGGCCTTCACCCCAAAGGAGGCGACGCCCGCAGCCGTGTTGGCCCCGGAGCCACCTGACACGATGATGGCCGGTCCCATATCGCCATAGAGCTCCTCGGCGCGCGCCTCGTCGATGAGCTGCATGGCGCCCTTGTGCACCTTCTTCTGCAGCAGGAAGGCCTCGTCCGTATGGGCGAGCACGTCAACGATGGCGTTGCCGAGGGTGAGAACGTCGATGCGGGTCTGGGACATAGGCCACCGGGTTTGTGAAAGACGGGGGGCTTTCGCATCCGGGGCAGGGGAGGTCAAGGGCTGGGGCCATTCTCCCTCTCCCGTACGGGAGAGGGTCGGGGTGAGGGAAGGCCGGTGCCGGAGACGATGCTGCGCGTGGCGTGCTGCAGCGGAGATGACTGCGCTAGGCGGGTGAAGCCGCACGCCCTCACCCCTGCCCCTCTCCCGCCCGGGAGAGGGGAGGCTCCGTGGCAACCTTCCGCTCCCGCTCCTGCGCTTCATCGAGCACCACCATCATCCGGTCGAGTTCGTCCGGGGTCAGGCCGCGGATCTCCCGCGCCAGGCGGTTGGCCAGCAGCGTCGCCTTCGAGTCGGTGTTGGCCGTGTCGATCTTCACCCGGGGGTCGGAGAGGTCGGCCAGCCGCGTGAGTTCGTCGGCCTCGTCCCAGATGATGTGGAAATACTGCAGCACGCCCTGAATGAGCGTCCAGGTGGGCTTGCCGCGCTCGCCGCGCTCCAGGGCCGACAGATAGGCGCTCGATACGCCCAAGTGAGCCGCCATGTCCTTCAACATGCGCCCGCGCTCCTGGCGCAGCTGCCGCACCCGTTCACCGAAGGGAGTCATCCGTTCGTCATCCCACACTCCGCCGCCGGCGGAGCCTGACATACAGTGCACCGGATCCGCCATGCTGGGGAGAGGCCTCCTCGAAGCCGATCACCAGGTGGCGCAGGTCGGGCAGGCGCAGCCAGTGCGGCACCATACGGCGCAACACGCCGCGCTCCTCGAACAGGCCGCTGCTGACCGCCGCACCGCCCTTGCCGGTGATCACCAGAACGAGGGCATGGCCGGAGCCCTGCGCGCGATGCAGGAAGCCGAGCAGGGCGAAATGCGCTTCCTCCTGGCGCATCCCATGCAGGTCGATGACGCTGTCCACGTCCTTGCGGCCCCGACGCAAGGCCTGGAGCGTCTTGCGCTCCACGGGAGCCATAGGGGGCAGGGCAGGTTTCGCGGGCTGGAGAGGGGGCAGGGCAGGCGGGAGCTTCGCCGTCACCGGGCTAGGGGCCGTGGCGGGTTTGTCGTCGGGCTCCGGCTCGGGCGGCAGGGCCTTGCCCTGCATGGGCTTCACATGCCGGGCCACATGGGACCAGAGCCGCTTCTCCTCGGGGCTGAGCTGGCGGGTGCGGCTTTTGCGGGTCATGAACGGGGTTTGGGCTGCAGAACCACGAAGCGCACGAGATGGCGCAGAAGCCCGGCGCGTCGGCCCGCCTCCTCGCCGCTGCCGAAGAAGAAGTCGCCCCTGGCCGGTCCGACGATGGCCGAGCCCGTATCCTGCGCGATCATGAGCCGTTGGAGCGGCTCCGCCTCGTTGAGCGTCAGCGGCAATTGCCCGTCGAGCCAGACCGGCAGGCCATAGACCCAGAGAGAGCGGTCGACGGCGAGGCTCCGGCCGGGCACGAGCGGGTGGCCGGCCCCGCCGATGGGCCCATCGGCGGCCGCCAACTCCGCGGCCTCGCGGAAGAAGATGTAGGATTGGTTCTGCCGCATCAGGGCCTTGGCCGGACCCGGATGAC